>CALRLC020000022.1:0-5092 GCA_943368425.1 Brevundimonas vancanneytii | reverse complement strand
GACAAATACTTACAAAAGGGAGCAACAATAAACCAAATATGAATAAATATTTCATCTAATACACTTGAGTATATACACTGACCTGAGTTTACTCAAATTTACATTACTACAAGATCAAGACAAAAAGAGAGATCAGTAATTCAAAAGATTAACTTTTAATTCTCTAGTAATGATGGAGGCATGTCTCTTTTTACCCAATCTACCTCCACGCCCATAACAACCCAGGTTGTACTTGTATTTGTAAAAGTAAAGGGACCAGCGGATGATAATCCTCCATTTCGTCTAGCAGTAGTAAAATTTCGTCCCTCGCTTCTGCCCAAATCATCTGATTCAGTAAAACCACCTGGAGCTGTTGAATTATTATTGCCAGTAAACAGTCCAGCCCAACCAATAACATATCCGCTTCGAGGTTTCAGGGCTTTATCAAAAGTAATATTTGCATTAGTTGAAGTTGTTGCAGCGGTTGATACTTTTGTTTGAACAAGTGGATTACTACTAAAACGATTGGTGTTTGTGAATGAATGAATAGACATATTAGCTCCTGTTGGTTGAACAGTTGCACAATTAAATGTGATTACAGAAGCTGATACAGTTGCAGGTACTCTAGTCCAAAAGATATAATAACCTGCTCCTGATACAATTGATGCGCTCGATAAGGTCCAAGTTAATGTTGTACCCGTATTGGTAATGGTAGGATCGAGCTGTGTAGTACCTGCTGCAACAACAAACACTACTAATATAGAGGCAGCGGTTGGTGTGAAAGAAGTAAAACTATAAGTATTGGCATTAGTATTACTATTTACGCCTGCTACGGGTCTGGAGACCGTTACTTGTGTATGGGCTTGTTTTGTGATCATTAAAGAAAAACTGATCAATAAAGCCATCCATTTCATATGTCTAATTTTTAAAAGCATAAATCATTTACTCATCCTCGAAAGATTTCATATGCTTATACCTCTTATAACATTATTCATGAACCGCAGAACCTATAAAAAAGAAAACATTCATTTCCGAGAAAATTAATTCACATTAAAATAAAATTAGAATAAAATTAGAATAAGATTATAATAAGATTAGAATTTAAGATGGATTTAATAGCCCACTGCTTCACAAAATTGTCACTTGATAAAAAATAATGCCCTTTGCACAATTTGTACAAAGGGCATTCTCCTTAAACAACTAGGCTAATTTAATTAATTCACATTATCAGTTCTAGAAACCAAATCCCAGCGACTATCATTTGTATTATAAATGAATCCAAGGTACATAGTAGCATTCACTACGGTCGTTGTTGGGAACGGAATGTCTGTACTAGCTCGGAATCCTCCGGCAACAAGCTGTGTAAATGATAGCGCTCTTGCAGTACCGTTATCCTGAATTCGAATAATCAAAGTCTGTCCTTGTGTGGGTGTTCCACTAGGCACAGCAAAAGTGATTGCACCAGTTGCACCTTCAACAATATAAATATCTGTGTCATCACTAGCAATGGTTAATGAACCAGTAGTTCCGCCAGTTACTGAACGTTTAGTAATACGCTTATTGGTCAGAGTCTCTGTTCCTGCAAGTGTAGACAAAGTTCCGGTTGTTGGTAACGTAACATTGGTGCTTCCTGTAGTGGTCAATGTCAAAGGATTAGCTCCAGAAGTAGTGAAGGCACCTGCCGTATTGATATTGCCACCAATGGTAATTGTATTCGATCCATTATTCACACCTGTACCACCATAAGTTGGATTAATTACAGTTGCATTCCAAGTACCAGCTGTTAATGTACCAACCGATGTTAATGAAGAGTTTACAACTCCTGCTGCTAATGTGGTACCCGACAAAGTACCTGCCGGAGCAATTACGGCATTGGTAGATGCTGCAGTAATTAAACCTTTCGCATTAACAGTGAAGGTTGGAATCGCTGTTGAAGATCCAAAAGTACCTACATTACTATTGACAGTTGCAAGTGTTGTTGCCAAGTTTCCTGCAGAAGTAGTAATATCTCCAGTTAAAGCAGGGAATTGACCTGCAGCAAGTGTTCCAGTTAATGATGATGTAGCAATATTAGTCAGTGTATTTGAAGAACCACTAATCGTTTTATTGGTTAAGGTTTCACTGCCAGCTAACGTTGCCAATGTTCCCGTAGTAGGAAGAGTTACGTTGGTTGCGCCGGTAACCGTGAGTGTTGTGTTGAAGGCGCCACTTGTGGTTAAGTTTCCACCCAATGTAATGGTTCTTGAACCATTGTTTACACCTGTACCGCCATAGGTTGGACTAATGACACCGGCATTCCATGTACCTGTTGTGATAGTACCCAGAGTAGTAATATTGGTACTACCTGCCCATGTAGACAATGCTGTATTCTCAACGTTGGCTAATCCAACATCAGATTTGGTAAGAGCCAACATTGTTTTTACAACAGATGGACTTAATTCTTCCACAACCCCCGTACCTGCTGTATTTCTACCCAAGATAGTGGCGGTTGCAATATTTTGAATTTTAGCCAATGTAACATTAGAGTTCAGAATTTTGGTTGTCGTTACAGCATCATTAGCAAGGGTTGTTGATAACGAACCCGCAGATGTAGTAACATCACCTGTTAATGCAGGGAATCTAGCTGCCGCTAATGTTCCAGTTACGTTTGTTCCACTCAGGTTTACTGCATTGGCCGTAATTACCTGACCAGATCTTGACAAATAGTTTTCACCAGCAAGCGTTACATCACCTGTGTTGGTACCAGTAAGATTAGATCCGGCAATTGTACCACTTGCATTTACGGAGGTAGGTGTAATAGCACCTAATGAAAGTGTAATCGTACCACTCGTAGTAATCGGAGAGCCTGTAACTCCAATTCCGTTTGATCCATTCACTGAAATGGATGTAACAGTACCACCACCACCGCCTCCGGTTGTACTTAACTCACCTCCTACCAACTGTAATCCTGAGCCAATGGTAATTTGTTCGACATCTCCCGTACCGGCTGTACTTCGTCCCAGTAATCTAGCAGTACTAATCTGTTGAATATTTGAGAATGATATGGTATTGGACAAGAGGGATGTTCCGGCAATATTGGTTATGGTATTCGAAGCACCGCTAATGGTTTTATTAGTGAGTGTTTCTGCCCCAGCCCTCGTTGCTAATGTACCTGTTGTTGGCAGGGTCACATTCGTTGGTCCTGTAGCTGTCAATGTAATATTGTTACCTGCCGTTACAAAGTCTGCCGCTGTAGTAATCACACCTCCTGTAGATATATTACCTCCTAACGTTATCGTATTACTTCCATTATTCACACCCGTACCACCATATGTCGGACTAATAATTGTACCATTCCATGTACCTGTTGTGATGGTTCCCACTGTCACCAGATCTGTGTTACCCTCTCTTGGACGTTGCGCAATCAGGTTTCTTAAAGTAAGCGTAGAATCTCTCTCAATTCGATTAATTCTTACTCTATAGTTGGTAAGCATCGTTGCAGTATCTGCAATTTTCACTACATGATCATAGCGAGCATACCCTGTTCTGGCCGGGCTAGGTCCTGCGAATTCAGGATAGTAGATAGAACCACCGAGCATCATCGCTGTATCTGACACCTTGATTCTGGATGTAAAGGCTGCAGTATCTAGAATATTGAGTTTGGTTTCTGATACGCTCTGAAGTAAAGCTCTAGTAGCCAAAATCAAAGTGTCTGCTCTTAATGCTACAGCTTGACTGCCGTTATAGGTTGTAGTTGTTAGGTTATTTGCTAAAATACCAGTTGATACTGATAATGAATTCGCTAATGCTCCATTTAAAGTAGTTGCAGTAAGCGTACCAGTAACATTAACTGTAGTAAAGTTACCTGTCGTAGCATTTGCAGTGGTTGTACTTATTGAATTAGATTGAATATTATTTGTTACCGTTAAATTACTTAAGCCTGATAGATTACTAATGGTGGCAGTACCAATAGTGGCTGTCGTAACAGAGATATTTGATAGGTTAGACAAATTGGTAATACTATTCAATGTACTACCAGACAATATACCACTGAATGTGCCACCAGTGATCGTTCCGCTCACACTTAAGTTATCAAACTTACCGGTCGTTCCACTTACCGTTGCTGCACTTATCGTATTCGTTACACTCAGGTTACTCAGACCATTGACATTCGTCAGGTTCGCTGTCGTTGCACTCAATGTATTTGCTGATACAGTACCACTCACTGTCAAATTACTCAAACCAGTCAAATTCGTAATGCTAGCATTGGTAATGCTAGCATTGGTAATGTTCGCATTCGTTGCAGTGATACTTGCAATATTCGCAAGATTCGTGATCGAATTCTGGGCTGTAGCATTCAATGTGCCACTGAATGTGCCTCCATTGATCATGCCACTTACATTGATGTCTGTAAAGTTGCCAGTCGTCGCACTCACCGTTGCTGCACTGATCGTATTCGTTACACTCAGGTTACTCAGACCATTGATATTCGTCAGGTTCGCTGTCGTTGCACTCAATGTGTTTGCTGATACAGTACCACTCACTGTCAAATTACTCAAACCAGTCAAATTCGTAATGCTAGCATTGGTAATGTTCGCATTCGTTGCAGTGATACTTGCAATGTTCGCGAGATTCGTGATCGAGTTCTGGGCTGTAGCATTCAATGTGCCACTGAATGTGCCACCAGTGATCGTTCCGCTCACACTTAAGTTATCAAACTTACCGGTCGTTCCACTTACCGTTGCTGCACTGATTGTATTCGTTACACTCAGATTGCTCAGACCATTCAGGTTTGTGATGTTCGCATTCGTCGCGGTGATCGTTGCAATGTTTGCAAGATTCGTAATTGAGTTCTGAGCCGTCGTATTCAATGTGCCACTAAATGTGCCACCATTGATCATGCCACTCACATTGATGTCTGTAAAGTTGCCAGTCGTCGCACTCACCGTTGCTGCACTGATCGTATTCGTTACACTCAAGTTACTCAGACCATTGATATTCGTCAGGTTCGCTGTCGTTGCACTCAATGTATTTGCTGATACAGTACCACTCACTGTCAAATTACTCAAACCAGTCAAATTCGTAATGCTAGCATTGGTAATGTTCGCATTCGTTGCTGTAATACTTGCAATGT
>CALRLC020000021.1:0-18428 GCA_943368425.1 Brevundimonas vancanneytii | reverse complement strand
AAATTGGTCAGTTGTTGATCCTGATGCAAGTGTGCAAAAAGGATCTTTTCAGACAGTGTCAAAGGGCGCCCGAGCGCCTTACGTGCAGCATCTACCTTGGCAGGCATTTCAGCATACACTTTCTTGATCATTTCAATGTCAAATGCCATGGGTCTTAAATTTAAAGATGTATGATTTCTGATATCTGATTTGAAAACTTAGCTATGGAAAGTTTCCAGAGAATAGTCTATTCAAACAGACGTATTATTAACTAAAATCTGCGCGAATTTACGGAAAAATAGAGTGGGGGCAAAGACGGAAATTAGGGTGGCATTGCGGTTATTCAAAGTATTCCTAAGGTTGGGTCGTTTTCTTCAACTTTTTTCGCAAAAATTTGTCTAATTTGCTTTATAAAGCTCCCCGTTTCAATCCATAGATATATGCAAAAAATCAGAGAATTTCTTGAAGTAAGGGCTTTTGGTGTCTGTACCGCTATTGGTGAAAAATTAGGCATCGCCAGTTCCCGTATCAGGATGTGGTTTATTTATATCTCTTTTTTAACCATGGGATCTCCTGTTATCATCTACATGATCCTTGCTTTTTGGATCAACATCAAAAACTACATACTCGCAGGAAGAAGAAACCCTTTGCGTAACTGGTAATTGGGGCATGGGACAAGAATAAAGAAACAGGACACAAGGAAGCTATCATTTACAGGAGTCAAGGCGAAAAGCGCTTGATGATTTTCTTTGATCTTGCTATTTATTTGTTTCTTGATTCTTCGTTTTTGTTTCTTATACGATTACTTGTATGCTAATCCATCCTTCTTGACTCCTTCTACTACATTGCTTTTTTTAAACGCACCAATTCTTGTAATAAAGGTTCTAATAGATCAAGTTTCAACATATTGGCTCCGTCACTTTTAGCTACAGATGGATTCGGATGTGTTTCAATGAAGAGTCCATCTGCACCAGCTGCGATCGCTGCTTTTGCAATGGTTCCGATCAATTGAGGATTACCGCCTGTGATACCTGTTGTTTGGTTGGGTTGTTGTAATGAATGGGTACAATCCATGATCACAGGGCAGCCATGTTCTTTCATCCAAGGAATATTTCTGTAATCCACTACAAGGTCCTGATAGCCAAAAGTAGTACCTCGTTCAGTAAGCATGATCTTATCATTACCAGCGAGTTTGATTTTGTCTACTGCAAATTTCATAGAAGGACCGCTTAAGAATTGCCCCTTTTTTACGTTTACGACTTTACCCGTTTCAGCGGCAGCAATTAAAAGATCTGTTTGACGACATAGAAAAGCAGGTATTTGTAAAATATCAATGAATGGGGCAGCCATTGCTGCTTCATCATGAGCATGAATATCAGAGGTCGTTGGTAAATGAAATGTATCGCCTACTTTTTTGATCAGGGATAAACCATTGTCATCTCCGATACCTGTAAATGAACTTGCACTGGTACGATTGGCCTTTCGATAACTGGCTTTGAAAACATAGGGTATACCGAGGTTCTTACAAATCACAGAGACTTTTTCGCCTACTTCCATCACCAATTCTTCGCTTTCCACTACGCATGGACCAGCAATCAGAAAAAAGTTATTGGTATCGTATTGTTGGTGCTTAAAAAGATCAGTGAGGTAGGCAGGAATCATGACAATAATGTTTGAATGGCGAAATTAGGGATTTGTTGGGTTATGGGTGATAGCTTATGGTTTATAGCTAATCGTCCATAGCTTGTAAAGAATCCATTAGCTATGAACTATCATCTATAAGCTATGGGCTATCTACTATGGACTATTGACCTTTTTTCTCTTTCTTTGTTCCACTAAAAAACGATTGCATGACGCAGCAAAAAGAAAAAATTCTGGTCATTGGGGCTTCAGGACAAATTGGCGTGGAGTTGACATTAGCCCTTAGAAAGCTTTATGGAAACAACAATGTTATTGCTTCAGATCTAAGAGAGCAAAATCCTTTACTAGAAGGAACAGGTCCATATGTAAGCATGGATGTGATGAATAAAGAAATGTTACATGTGCAGGTGATACGTCAGAATATTACTCAGATCTATCTTTTGGCTGCCATACTTTCCGCAACAGGAGAGAAAAATCCAAATCTAGCATGGCATTTGAATATGCAAGGTTTGCTGAATGTTTTGGATATTGCCCGTGAAGAAAAACTCACCAAAGTTTATTGGCCAAGTAGTATTGCCGTATTTGGTCCGACATCTCCCAAACAAAATTGTCCGCAGCAAACCATTATTGAGCCTACTACTGTATATGGTATCAGTAAATATGCTGGTGAATTCTGGTGTAACTATTATTTTCAGCGATATGGAGTAGATGTCCGCAGTTTACGTTACCCAGGTCTGATCAGTTATAAATCTGCACCAGGAGGTGGTACCACTGATTATGCTGTAGAGATTTATCATGAAGCATTGGAACAAAAAAAATACCAGTGTTTTTTGAAAGAGGATACTTATTTACCAATGATGTACATGCCTGATGCAATCAGAGCCACTTTAGAATTGATGGAGGCTCCTGCTGAAAAAATATCGGTAAGAACTTCTTATAATTTGTCTGGGATGAGTTTTTCGCCTAAAGAAATCGGTGCAGAAATTGTGAAACATATACCTGACTTTAAAATCAGCTATGCACCGGATTATAGGCAACAAATTGCAGATAGTTGGCCACAAAGTATTGATGATAGTGTTGCTACCAAAGATTGGGGCTGGAAACCTGAATTTGATCTGGCTAAGATGACGGAGGATATGTTGAAGAACTTAAAAAAATAAATGACCTGTCAAGCAACGCTCCGACATCAGGTCGTATCATATTTGTGAGATTAGCGATGATCGCTATGCATCACTTTACCGGGGGGTAAATAAAAAGAGCCGCAATTATTTCAATTGCGGCTTCTTTTATATTGAATGTGTTTAGTTTTTTAGAATCGGAAACCCAGATTGATACCCAATCCACGGAAACCTGCCCAAGGACCATCAGACTGAATACTAGCACCTGTAGATGTTACAGTAGCATTCTTGAATTTAAAAGGGCTGGCATCAATGCCATCTAATTCAGCCTTTAGTGCATTTCTTTCTTCAGCAGTTGGGAAAGATTTGGTCACAGAAAGATTTCCTTTGCTGCTTCCATAGTGGCCACCAATAATCCAGATGTCTAATGTTAATACTTTAAACAGAGTATGTTGAGTACCAAACATGATACCACCACTGGTTGATGTGATCTTACCTGAAAGTGGGGCTTCAGTTGTTGTAGTTGTACCACCTGCAGTATAAGAGTATTTGAGTGGTGCAGTTAGGTCAAAAGAAGCAAAACGCATATAAGGTGCAACATAAAATCCTTTCAGATTTCCTTTACCTAAGTATATACGTACTTCAGGGGTAAAAGCAGTATTACCCATTTTGAAAGTATTGAAATTGAAATCGGTTCCCTCCAGTAGGTTTTCAACAGTACCCTGGAAAGGTATAGTTGATTTACCCATGGTTCTGAAACCAAGTGATGCAGATACACGACCGGTTAGTTTTCTTTCATAAGTGATATGAAAATTCTTAGCGACCAATGAACTTACATTTAATTTGAAAATGTTTTTACCACTAAGTCCCGGAATAGGTACTTGTGCGTCTGCGAGGAAGGGAATACACAGGAAGAGGAAGAGTAACTTTTTCATTACAGTTTTAGTTTTGGGTGAATGGTTAATATACTGCCAAATCGGCAACAGTTTTGGTTTCTAATACTTTAAGGGTGTTGTCACGAACTTCAATCATGACCTTATTCAGACCGCATTTTTTTTCATTGCAGTCGTGGCACTTTTCATAGAAATTGAGACTTACGCAAGGCAGTAAAGCGATTGGACCTTCTATCAGTCGCATTACAGTTGCGAGGGGGATTTTATTGGGCTCTACATTAAAAAAATATCCGCCACCTTTTCCTTTCTTGCTATCTAGCAATCCTGCTTTTTTCAATTCAAGGAGGATATTTTCCAAAAACTTCAGAGGTATTTTCTTTTTTGCTGAAATCTCAGCAATCAAAATCGGACCATCTTTTTTACGTTCAGCCATAAAGGTAAGGGCTTTAAACGCATATTGTGTTTTTTTTGATAACATATTTATGTCCTTTTTCAGGCACTGCTTGCTTCATTACATACCTTCAATTGAATCTATCCTATGCAAAAATTAGTTTCAATGCTTAGCCAAAATATAAAAAAAAAGGAAAAGAATGCATCTTTTGTTATTTGATATTGGGAATTGATAAAATTATAATCCCAATACATCTTTCATACTCCATATTCCTTTGTGTTTTGAAGCAAATTCGGCAGCCAATACAGCTCCCCCTGCGAATCCTTGACGATTATGCGCTGTATGGATGATTTCTATATCGTCGATAGCCGAATGGTATTTTACTTTGTGCGTACCCGGAGCTGGGTCGATACGTTCCGAAAGAATAGATAATACAGCTGGATCTGAAGAATATTCATTGACCCAACCTTTCTTTTGAGGGATAGATGCTAAAATCTGTTCTGCAAGTGTTATTGCAGTCCCACTGGGGGCATCTTTTTTTTGTGTATGATGTATCTCTTCCATGAAAACATTGTAATCAGGATGCTGACTCATCAGTTTTGACAAGTACTTATTAACTTCAAAAAATAGATTTACACCAATACTATAATTACTTGCGTATACAAGTGTGCCATTCTTTTTTTCACAGTATTGTTTGGCTTCTTCGTATCGGTCAAGCCATCCGGTAGAACCACAAACAACAGGTATTCCCAATTCAAGACATTTCATAACGTTATCAAATGCGCTATGTGGACCAGTGAATTCAATGGCAACATCAGCCTTTGAAGCAGTCGATGCATTGAGTTCATCAGCGTTATGGATATCCACTTTTAAAGAAATGGAATGGCCTTTCTTCACAGCAATTTCTTCTATCGCTTTCCCCATTTTACCATACCCTACCAGAATAATGTTCATGATCTGTGCTTTTGCAGCAAACTTATCTGTAAATCGGCAAGAAACAAATTTTTATGGAATTCACAATTAGCGAACCTGTCTTGGTTTTTTATCAGGATTTTTGATACTCATTACCAATCCGAACCCTGGCGTTCTTGTTTGAGGATTAAAAGTTGGGCTGATTTGCATGGTAAGGTCATCGCTTACATCAAATTGCTTTAGGTGTGCAAATACTGTTGCATCAGCCACTTGAAGTCCCCATGCTAATACAAACCAAAGAATAGAATAATCTCTGTCGCGGCGAAATGTGTTTCGATAACTCTGTAAGGAAGAAATGCTTAAGCCTCTTAATTGAGGGTCAATATTTCTTAAATCAGAGCTGTCAAAAGTGGGCTGTTGGGCTTTGAATAAAGCTTCATAAGCAAATTTAGTTTTCTTATACATATTGTTATTATATGCATAAGCAACTGCGGGTATGGCCAATACACCATATACAACAGGAATTTTCCAGTATTGCTTGTTATAAGCTTGTCCCCATCCAGGTATTAAAGCAGAACGTCTAGTGGCTATTCGGGGAATATGTTTTTTTGAATCGGTAGCTTTTTTATTGCTGTCTTTAGATAAGGTACTTGTATCTCTGTTTAATAGATTAGCAGAAGCCAATTGCTCTTTATCAGATTGTGCTGAAAGAGTAGTCGTAAAAGAAATCAGTAATAATGATATGAATAAACGAAATACAAACATGTACTTATCAGCTCACCGTTACATTCATGGCTTCGAGAATTTTATTTAGTTCTTCCAATGAAAAATACTCGATGGTGATACTGCCATAACCTTTTTTATTGTGAACCATTTTCACTTTTGTAGCGAAATGTGATGCTAAGTTATCTTCAATCTTTTTGTAAGCAGGAGGAAGTTCCGTTTTTGCAGAACTTTTAACAGTACCTGATTTTTCCGCCTGATACATTTTTCGAACCAATTCTTCTGTTTGTCTTACGCTAAGTCCTTTTTGCTGGATCTCTTTATAAACAAAAAGTTGCTTATCAATGGTGTCAATATTGATCAATGCCCTGGCATGCCCCATGCTTAATTGTCCACTTCTAACAGCCAATTGAATATCTGGTGGTAGTTTCAATAACCGAATATAATTGGTTACCGTACTTCTTTCCTTACCCATTCTTTCAGCAACCTGTTCCTGTGTATAGCTTAACTCGTCCATCATACGCTTATAACTCAAAGCAATTTCTACAGCGTTGAGATTTTCGCGTTGTAAGTTTTCGAGTAAAGCTAATTCCAATAACTGTTGATCATTCGCCTGACGGATGTATACTGGAACATCTTTAAGTCCTGCAATCTTTGCAGCACGAAAACGACGTTCCCCTGCAATCAACTGATATTTATTATTAGCAAGCTTTGAAACGGTCAATGGTTGAATAATATCATGTAGCTTCAAAGATTCTGCAAGTTCATTCAATGCTTGCTCATCAAAGTCTCGTCTTGGTTGTTTGGGATTAATTTGGATATCACTTAACGGAATTCTGTTAATGGTAGTCACTTGTTCAACCACATCACTTTTCAATGCACCACTAGTGGTTTTCAAATCCGCATCAATATTTTGCAGTAAAGAGCGAAGCCCTTTTCCGATTAGCTCTTTATTTTGTTTTGGGTTGGTCATGGTATTGTGTTTTAGACCATAGTTCATGGACCATGGTCTATGAACTATTCAATTATTCGTTCTTCATTCGACATTTTGGTCAAACCATTGTTTTGCAAGATCTCTTTGGCAAGGTTCAAGTAGTTAATCGCCCCTTTACTTTCTGCATCATAAAGTATGACCGGTTTACCTACACTTGGCGACTCACTTAATCTTGTATTTCTGTGGATGATGGTAGAAAAGACCATCTCATCAAAATGTCTTCTCACTTCACTAACTACCTGATTGCACAAACGCAAACGGCCGTCATACATGGTCATTAAAATTCCTTCTATTTGCAACTCCGGATTCAGACGGCTTTGAACTATTTTGATCGTATTTAATAATTTCCCTAACCCTTCTAATGCAAAGAACTCACATTGAACAGGTACAATCACACTATCTGAAGCTACTAGGGAATTTACTGTAATGAGTCCTAAAGATGGAGAGCAGTCAATGATTACAAAATCGTATCTGTCTTTTACGGCATCCAGAATGCCTTTCATCACATTCTCTCGATTAGGGTAATTGATCATTTCGATCTCTGCACCTACCAGGTCAATATGTGAAGGAATGATATCCAAATTAGGGATCTCGCTTTTCAGGATCACGTCAGTGGCCATTGCATTGTTCACCATACAGTCATACAAACTATTGGTGATATTGTGCAGATCAAATCCAACACCAGTTGTACTGTTGGCCTGTGGATCAGCATCCACTAATAATGTTTTGAATTCAAGCACAGCCAAACTGGCAGCAACATTGATAGCAGTAGTGGTTTTACCTACGCCCCCTTTCTGGTTGGCAACTCCGATGATTCTCGCCATAATGATTCTTAAGTTCCGTTGAACGGAATATTTTTATTTTAAAGGTCAATAGTTGTTCCAATGGCCGGTAATAACAATTTTTTTCCGGCAGCCTCAAATGTTTTCACAGCCTCTTCAGTATCAATCTTGATAAATCCGAATGTATTGTAATGTACACCAACTACGCGATTGCATTGTACAAAATCAGCACAACGTACAGCATCACTCACGTCCATTGTAAAATTATCACCAAGGGGTAGCACAGCAAAATCAAGTTGAGCCCATGACGGAATCAATTGCATGTCAAGAGTCAGAGCCGTATCTCCACTATAGTAGAAATTACCTTCGCTCGTCACGAAAAGAAATCCCATAGGATTACCTCCATAAGTTCCGTCAGGTAAACCACTACTGTGTTGTGCAACCACACATTTAACCGTTCCAAAATCGAAATTCCATTTTCCACCTGTATTCATGGGGTGCGATTTTTCGACCCCCTGTTTTGTAATCCATTCATGTACTTCCCAAGCACTTACAACTGTACATCCTGTTCTCCTGGCTATTCCAACCGCATCTGCAATATGATCGGCATGACCATGGGATAAGAAGATATAATCGGTTTCAATACCGTTCACATCAATATCCTTTGCCAATTCATTATAGGTGATGAAAGGGTCAAAAAGGATCTTTTTTCCTTTGATTTCAACTTGAAAACAAGAATGTCCGTAATAAGTCAGTTTCATAGCCACAATTCTTTGAAGGACGCCAAAAATACGGTTTCAGTAACATCTTTTGAAAGAATCTTATCCATAGGATTCGTCTATTGTCTGTAGCCTATAGATGATGCTTCTGCGGGGCTATTTAGTTTAACTAATGGTTCAACCGTTTGGGGGCTTATTTGTTAAGAAAGAGTAGTTTGTTATTGGTATTCAAGGTCTTCTTTTAAAATGCAATATTTTTACAAATTGTACGTCTACATACACATTAAAATTTTCACATGCGTAATGCCGGTACTTTGTGGGTGATAGCCCTCATCATGCTTCTACTTGACTTTTATGTATTTCAGGCTGTTAGAACCGTAAGTCAAAACCTTTCCGAAAGAACAAGAACAATCATACATGTGACATATTGGGTGGTTTCCATATCTACTTTGGTAGCTCTTTTGTCTTTTCCATACATACAATTATTACAAAACTCGAAATTTTACCGTAATTATATTTTTGCGATACTGGTCGGATTTTTTTTTGCTAAACTTATCGCTGCACTTTTCTTTCTAACAGATGACCTAAGACGAGTAGCGCTTTGGTTAATGAGTAAGATATTTCCGGGTACAGGTGCGCAATATATGAACACCACCGGCGGTATTCCTCGATCTACTTTTTTGAGTTGGCTTGGATTGGGAATCGGAGGTTCTTTGTTTGGCACTTTGTTGTATGGGTTTAGTAATAAATACAATTATCAAATCAAAAGGCTTAAGCTTTCATTCCCCAACTTGCCAGAAGCTTTTAGGGGATTGAAAATGGTTCATATCAGTGACATACATAGCGGTAGTTTTCAAAACAAAAAAGCAGTTGAGCATGGTATTGACATGATTCTTCAAGAAAAGCCTGATCTCATTGTATTTACCGGCGATCTAGTAAATGATCGAGCTTCTGAAATGGAGGAGTATAAATCCGTTTTTGCCCGCTTAAAGGCTCCAATGGGCGTATTCAGCACTTTAGGAAATCATGATTATGGTGATTATGTTTCTTGGCCTACTCGTGAAGAAAAAGTAGCCAATCTAGAGGCATTGAAAAAAACTCACGCAGACATTGGCTGGAGATTACTGATGAATGAACATGTTAAATTTGAAAGAGAGGGGCAGGAAATAGCGCTACTTGGTATTGAGAACTGGGGAGCGAAAGGACGATTCCCAAAATATGGTAAAATGGATCAGGCCTATGCAGGTACTGAAAAAATACCTTTCAAAATATTGTTAAGCCATGATCCTAGTCATTGGGATGCTCAAATCAGAACCGAGTATACAGATATTGATCTGATGTTATCTGGTCATACACACGGAATGCAATTCGGGTTAGAAAATCCTTATTTCAAATGGAGTCCCGTTCAATGGATGTATAAACAGTGGGCAGGATTGTATGAGGAAGGAAAACAAAAGTTGTATGTCAACAGAGGATTTGGTTTTATCGGTTATCCTGGTCGCGTTGGAATATTACCCGAGATTACGGTGTTTGAGTTTGTGTAAGAGGTATCTGCTTGTCATTGGTGGATGTTGTTTAGCAGTTCATGGTTTATTCATAAGACAGATTTTTTCATGTCGTACCTTTCTCATAAATCATGACCCATGCGCAGATTCAGTATACTATGTGTTTTCTTAATGGCCTTTTTTCAAGTACAGGCTCAGTCAACTACTGGGAGTGTTAGTTCTGCACATCCTTTGGCAACGAAAGCAGGGTATGATATCCTAAAAAAAGGGGGGAATGCTTTTGATGCAGCAGTAGCGATTGCAGCATCTTTGAACGTGGTTGAACCTATGATGTCGGGCATTGGAGGTTATGGTACAATATTGATCTATGACGCAAAGACAAAACAGATTCGTTTTCTGAATGCCAGTGGAAGATTTCCTGGTGCTACGAATACAGATCTCATGCGTGCTCCAACTCCAGATTATCAAAAAAACAGGATCGGACCTAAGTCAATCTCTACACCGGGTAACCTAAATGCATGGGCCTTGATGCACCAATCTTACGGTACTATCCAATGGTCTAATCTTTTTAATTCGGCGATTGACTATGCCGAAAATGGGTTTATCATTTCAAAAAATACGGCCGGCTTTATTCAGGAAGCTTATCCCCATTTTTCATCCTATGCACAACAAATATTCAGTCTTCAATCAAAACCATTGCAAGCAGGTGATCGTTTGGTACAAAAAGATCTGGCAAGCACTTTTAAGATGATCGCTTCTGATGGTGTTGATATTTTTTATCGGGGAACTCTTGCAAAACAGATCGACACACAAATGAAAATTGCAGGAAGCTTTCTGCGATTGAACGATTTGCAACAACATCAGGCAGAATGGTGGAATCCCTTGCAGATCGACTATAAAGGTTACTCTGTTTATACGGCTTCTTTACCTGCTAATTCTTTTGCTGCATTTGTAAACCTAGGACTGATGAGAGAAGCTGGGGATAAAAAACCATCACATAATAGCGGTGAATACCTTCATTTGTTCGCTGAAATGACCAAAGAATCTTACAAAGCAAGATTGGCATATTCTTTTGATCCGGATATTCGTCGTGCACCTATTGATAGCATTTTATCAACTCAAGTATTAAGAAGTACAGTCGCTAAAATCAATAAGGATACCGCCTCATTGTTTAAGCCGCCATTTAGTACAGAAAGTAAAAACACCACACATTTTGTTGTCATTGATCAGTGGGGTAATATGGTGAGTGCCACGCAGACACTTGGTAATTCTTTTGGAAGCCGAGTTTTTATAGAGGGAACCGGTATTTGCATGAACAATTCAATGGCCTATTCCACATTTGAGCCCAAGGGTAATCCAATGGATGCATTTCCGGGCAGACATAAACTTTCTGGGGATTGTCCGGTGATCATCTTAAAAGATGGACTGCCTTGGGCTGCTTTGGGAACACCGGGTGGGCATACCATTACGCAAAACGTACCGCAGATCATTTTTAATTTGATCGATCATCAGATGAATATGCAATCTGCCATTGATGCACCTAAGATCGCATTCGTAGAACCTAATTTTATTCGTGTTGATCCGGATATGCCTGAAGAGGTGATTGGTGTATTAAAACAAAAGGGACATCAGATCATTAAAGGCAGTATTGGCAATGCTCATGGGATCAGAATACTGCGTAATAGTAATGGAAAGATCATTGGTTATGATATTGGTACTGACAAAAGGGGAGATGGCAAATCTCCTGTTATTGATCGATGATCTTAGCTAAGTTTAATTGGGAGAGACACTCGTATATACTCCCATTCAATGGCAATAGCTGCATCTTTACCAAAGGGTACTACCGAATAAGTAAGTCTTTGTGTGATCCCTTGTTTTTTTAGGGGTTTAACTTTTACGCGTACCACATCTTCCGCAGCATTGTAGTCATCGGCAAGGTGTTGCTGGTATTTTTTATTGACAATGATGGTCCATTCTGTTTTCCCCGGAATGGTGAAAATTGCATATTTCCCTTTTCGGATCTGCTTTCCACCAATTGTAACATCCGTAGAAAAGTCGACAGAAGTGGCGTTGTGTGCACCGGTAGCCCATACCTGGTCATAAGCCACCAATCCTCCCCATATCATTCTTCCCTTTACACCCGGAGATCCATATTCGATATGAATATGTGTATTGCCAATGTTTTTCATAGCTACTCTTTTCGGACTCCCTTTCATGGTATCTCTAACGATTAAACCTTTATTGACACTGTCTGCGTAACCATCACCTGAAACATGATGATGCTGAGCACTCAGCGATAGACCAGTCAATATTATTAAAAACGAAAAGATGAAACGCATGATGTGAATTTGATGCAAAGTAAATGGATAATAGATCACCGTTTACTGATTTTATTCAAGCTAATAGCCCTTTGTCGTGAGCATTTGAATCTGCTTACATCTTCACTTCTCAACTTTGCATGTTTGGTAAATCTACCGGCCATTCTTTTACGCCACATTTTAAAACTGGTTTTTTTACTGTTGGCGCGCATGAGTTCAATCACTTCCTTCTCTTTCAGGCCAAATTGAAACAAAATGGCTTCAAATGGGGTACGATCCTCCCAGGCCATTTCTATGATGCGGTCAATCTCTTTTTCTGTTAAAATTCCCATAGAATGATAAACAATTACAATAATAAATGGTTGTGCAGCGTTACGGCCTTGATTTGCATCTTGTATATAATTTTTGGCACGGTGCTTGAATAGATAGTAGAATAAAATAAACCTTATGAAGAAATTATTATTAGCAGTAATCGTTTGTATGGGTACAATTACCCTTGTAAATGCTCAGGGAGCAAGAGTTGGTGTGAAACTTGGAACCAATCTTAATAAAATATCCGGACAGTCGTTTAAAGATGGGTTCGACCTTTCTTACCATTTTGGCGGGTTTCTGGAAGTGGACCTGAACAGAAAATGGGGTATCCAGCCGGAGTTACTGTGGAGTCAGACCAGTACGAAAAGAACTAGCTTCAATACACTTTATTCAAATCAGATCAATCCATTGAACAATAGTGAGAAAATTAAATTGGATTACTTGGCTATCCCGGTTTTGTTACGTTATTCTGTAGCAGGAATTCTTACTTTAAATGTTGGACCTCAGTTTGGAATATTATTGAATCAGGATAAAACGCTTTTACAAAATGGGGAAAGTGCGTTTAAGTCAGGAGATTTTTCAATGGTAGCCGGCGGGCAACTCAACTTTAAGTTTTTACGTGTTTATGGAAGATATAACATCGGATTACAAAACATCAACGATATAGATAATAAAGATAAGTGGACCAACCAACAGATTCAGCTAGGGTTGGGTTTGCGGTTTTAAAATCCAATATCCATCAGGATTTTAAAACGGGGTAACCAATTTTTCGTACGAAAGATGGTTACCCTTTTTTTATGCTTTTATTTTAAAAGATTTTTTCAGTGCTTGAATCTTTTGTTTAAAGTCTTGTAAGTCTTGCATTTGCTGGTTGATGAAGCTATTCTCTTCCAGTTTACCAAGAACGGTATTCATTTCTGAGAAACTTTCATAGACCATTTTTCTGAAAGGATTCTGATAGTCTTTTGCTCTTGACTCATGAATGCCCTTTGTCATCCATTCTTTAACAGAAATTGCATGGTCAAGCAGTTGATTCAGTTGCTGAATCGATATCTTTTTCAACTTGGTTTCTTCAATCTCTTCAAGAGCAGCCAATGCATGAGATGTTTTTTGTTGGTAGTATTTATTTCCAAGTTGTGTGTAGTGTTTATGTACATCATCCCACGAGAGGAGTTTCCCGTTTTTGATCTTATCCTTTAACTGTTGTAATTCTGTTTGAGGAATCAACTGTCCACCCAAATTGACCCACTCATTCCTACTACTTTTGGCAGGCAATGATTTTTGCAATACTTCTATATTGCCAGATTTTAATTCCTCCAGCATATTAATGAGATGTATAGCACCATAATATCGGATCAAATCTCTGAACAAATGATATGCAGTTCTAACTTTAAGTAATACTACTTTTCGTTTACTATTTTCAAAGCCATCAACCAATACTTCTAATTGATCCACTACTTTGTCTGTACTTAACAATAATTGTTTGCCTGTTAAGATTGCTTCTTCTTTGGTTAAAGACTTTCGACTATTGTTTTGAGCCTTATGGTAAGCATGTCCCGTTGCTTCTTCAATAATGCTCAGAGACGTAAACATTTCATTGATTGTATCTGGTGCGAGATAATCGTATTCAATCAATTGAATACGTTCTGTTCTTTTGTCTCTGTCTATATATTTCCAAGCATTTCTGGCCAATGCATACATGTTGTACAAGAACCAGTAACCTGGCATGACAAGTAACTGATCATTACTAACGTCATTGCTTACTAGTGAGAATGGTATTTTGATGTGTAATTCAGAAGGGTAGTCTCCTTTTGTAAGGATGGTAAATCCTGCGAATACAGAATTGTGCTTAAGGCTAACGCACAATCCCGGCCAGAACCCACGTCCCATGATGATCTCTCCATCAGCACCTCGGCTATTATGATTGGATCCAATGGTAGCACCTGCCGCAATATTGCTTTGTCCCATTACCAATGCGGCACAAAGAAATGAGTTATTGTGGTGTTGCTCGTGGGCAGGAAAGATCAATGAGTTCAGAACCTCGCAACAAGAAATAGTTGCATTGTGTCCTAAATAAGAGTTAATAAGTCTAGCGCCGTACTTTAACTGTGAATGAGATGCCATGATAAAGCGAACTGCTTTAACACCATAAAACATTTTGCAGCCAAATCCAATGATACCGTTAACAGCTTCACAACCTTCACCAATTTGTGTTTTACCTTCTTCTCCTGAATTAATGGTAAGGTTCTTTAATTTATTTGCACCTTTAATATAAGCATCGGTTCCTATCCATACGTCTTTGATGATACTACAATTTTTGATTACTGTTCTGTCTCCTATCTTGCCATAATATCCTCTCTTATTATCAAAACGTGCTTCCGTAAATTGTCTGAACTTGTCCTGTAATATTTTATCGTGTTTATCTCTACTCCACAACAAGGCATCTCCTGCAAGCATACCATTGAAAGGCAGAACTCTTCTTCCTGTATTTTCATTACAGATCTCCATCCATATTCTTACATCTTCAGACTCACCTTCTTTTATGATACCGTTACCAAATTTTGCATGGTTGGTAGCCACCAATTCATTCACATTGGTGATAATAACTTCGCTTCCTATGATATAATGTGATAGATAGTTTACATTGTCAATGCATACATTATCTCCAAAATCGCAACTGATGATGGTAGAATTGTAGAGACCAACAGGCACTTTCAAATCGCTGAAGCCCAAACAGAAAGGCTCGAGTTTACCAATACGAACAAGCCCAAAAAATTTACAGTTCTTTACGAGTTCCGGATTGAAAGCATCTGATACTAGAATTTTATTCCAGTCATCACTTGTATTTCTGTTTCTTACAAGAACCTCGATTTCATAAGCATTCAATGTGCGATATGCAATGCCATTTCGGTTTTGCATATTACGCAGATAATATTCATCTTTCCCTTTCGGTAAAAAGGGAGTGGAGATGAACTGATAGCCCAATGATGATAATGGAGTTTTCAATATGTTATTCTGTGGCATATTGCAAATGATTTGTGGTTTTGCTGTATCAATTTAATAGATCCATACAGCAGTAATGATCCATTATTCCACTGTAACGCTTTTAGCTAGGTTTCTAGGTTTATCAACATCCAATCCTTTTGCCACACCCACATAATAACTTAGTAATTGCAGTGGAATACAACTCAATAAAGGAGCGATGACTTCATCTGTATCAGGTACAAACATTACATCGTCTGCCATACCTGGAATGATATCATCGTTTTGTGTAGCAACGGCTATTACCATCCCTTTTCTGGCTTTAATTTCTTGCACATTGGATACGATCTTCTCATAATAAGAATCTTTTGTTGCAACAAATACCACAGGTAATTTTTCATCTACCAATGCAATAGGACCATGCTTCATCTCTGCTGCAGGATAGCCTTCAGCATGGATATATGAAATCTCTTTCAATTTCAAAGCTCCTTCCAATGCCACAGGAAAGTTATAGCCTCTTCCAAGGAAAAGGAAATCACTTGCATCTTTGTATTTTTTCGCAATACGTTGAATGTTCGAAGTGTCGGCCAGTATTTCTTTTACTTTTTCAGGAATGGCTTCCAATTCTTTCATGAGGCTTAGGTAGCGTTTTTCATCAATCGTACCCTTAGCATAACCGATCTTTAATGCCATCATCGTAAGAACCGCTAACTGTCCGGTAAAAGCTTTAGTACTAGCTACGCCAATCTCAGGACCGGCATGGGTATAAGCACCTGCATGGCTTAATCTGGCAATACTGCTTCCCACTGCATTCACGACACCGAAAATGAAAGCACCTTTTTCTTTTGCACTTTCCAACGCCACTAAAGTATCTGCTGTTTCACCGCTTTGCGAAATTGCAATGATCACATCTCCTTTGTTCACTACCGGATTTCTATACCTGAATTCAGATGCATATTCAACCTCAACGGGGATACGACACAATTCTTCGATCTGATACTCAGCAATCAGACCCGCATGCCAACTCGTTCCACAAGCAACAATAAGGATACGCTGCGCATTTTTTAACGCTTCAATATGATTGTCTACACCGCTCATAATGATTTGCCCTGTTTGCGGTAACAATCTTCCACGCAAGCAATCAAAAATGGTATCGGGTTGTTCATGAATTTCTTTCAACATGAAATGATCATACCCCCCTTTTTCAATGGCCGCCAACTCCATATCTAGTTTGGTAATAAAAGGTGTTTGCTTTTCATTACCAAGATTTTTTAGGATCAGTTCATCCGGACGAACGATTGCGATCTCATAATCATTGACATATACTACTTCTTTGGTGTACTCAATGATAGGAGATGCATCACTCGCGAGAAAATGTTCACCTTTCCCAATACCAATTACTAATGGACTTCCCTTTCTTGCAGCCAGGATTGTTTCAGGATCATCTTTTGAAATAAGTAAGATACAGTAGGCGCCTACAATGCGCTTTAATGCAATGCGTAATGCTTCTTCAAGCGTACAGTTATTATTGATTTTGATGTCTTCAATAAAGTTTAAGAGTACCTCTGTATCTGTATCACTCTTGAAAGTGTATCCTTTGGTAATGAGTTCTTGTTTAATAGGGGCATAGTTTTCAATGATGCCATTGTGGATCATTGCCAAATCACCACTTTGCGATACATGTGGGTGCGCATTACGGTCGCTCGGTTCCCCATGTGTAGCCCAACGGGTATGACCAATGCCAATATGGGCATGTACATCTTTCCCCACAGTGTCTTCTTCCATTTCCGCCACTTTCCCTTTTTTCTTATATACATTCAGCTTGCCATTGTTTAATAAGGCAACCCCCGAACTGTCATACCCACGATATTCCAATCTTTTGAGTCCCTTTAATACGATGGGATAGGCTTCTCTATGGCCTACATATCCAACGATACCGCACATAAATTTTCACTTTAATAGGTCAATAATCAACGGTAACTTACTACCGTATTTGTTTAAAAAGTTACAAATATTCAATATAAACTTAAATAAATTCAATGCATTACATATTTGATCTTTCGAAAGACTATGTTTTAGAAAACAACTGCGTTTTATTGCGCCCTTTACATCTTGGCGATTGCGATAATTTGCGGTATTTCTCCCTTAATCAGCCAGAAATTTGGACTTATTCCTTGCAAAAAGCAGCAGGGGAGGAAAATCTTAAAAAGTATATAGAATTTGCGATTTCAGCCAGACAAAGAGGTACTGAGTATCCTTTTATTGTGTTTGACAAAAAACAAAACAGTTATGCTGGCAGCACACGTTTTTATGATATTCAGTTACAGCATCAAACCCTGCAATTGGGTTTTACATGGTATGGAAAAGAATTTCAGGGAACAGGATTGAATAAACATTGTAAATTTTTACTTCTAGAGTTTGCTTTTGAGCAAATAGGAATGGAACGAGTTGAATTTAGAGCAGATAATAACAATCTACGAAGTATTGCCGCTATGAAAAGTATTGGATGTGTTGTAGAAGGTGTATTAAGAAGTCATGCCAATAAAGTTGAAGGCGGTAGAAGAGATTCAATTGTGTTGAGTATACTTAAAGATGAGTGGTTTACTAGCGTAAAAAAAAATCTTCTGCAAAAGTTATCTTGATTTGTCATTCCATCGTCAGTTTCCTGATTGCGTAAAATGATTTCCGCTTATCTACTTGTTGCCTTTTCATGAACGCTGAGTTTTGTCTCTCAAAATAAAAGCGTTCATGAAAAAAATAGGAAATAGAATAGCTCGTTTTATCTCGTTTATTATCATTCTGCTAGTTTGTTTTTCAAGTAAATCGATTTTTGCATCTGATAATGATCCAGGATCAGGAATGATTAAAGGGAAAGTCGTTACCAAGAATGGTATTCCGGTTATTTATGCCACCATTATAATCAAAGAAAATAATCGTTCCATACTAACTGATGAAGAAGGTTTTTTTACTTTCCGAAACATCCATGCAGGTCATTATTCTTTGATCGTAAGTTCTACAGGTTTCGGGACTGTTACCAAAGTGGTAGATATTCAAGACAAAGAAAATGTATCAGTTACAATCACCATTGAAACAGGCTTTACAGCGTTAGCAGAAGTTACCGTAAATAGTGGAAGAAGAAAATTTTATCGAGCATCAAGT
>CALRLC020000020.1:0-20526 GCA_943368425.1 Brevundimonas vancanneytii | reverse complement strand
GAGCTAAAAAAGAAACAGGTAACAGTACTCGAGTCTGCCGTAAAGACCGCTAGGGAATTATATGTGACGGGTTATGCGTCTTATTTGGAGGTCATTACTGCTCAAAAAGGGGCTCTGGAAACCCAACTTGAGTCTGTGTCTACTTATCGAAATTTATTATTATCGCAAGTAGACTTATACAGAGCTTTGGGGGGTGGTTGGCAATAAAATTGCCGATTTTATAATAAGGTTGATTAAAATACGTTTTGTAACTTGAGCAAGCCTTAACGCCATCAAACCCCCATAATTGCTATGGAAAGAGTAGGCACATTAATCAATAGGCTCAAAGATCAATTTGAGCAAGAAGCGGATGCAGCTACTTTGCTAATAAATACCCGCTTATTACTCGCTGAGTTACAAACCCAGTTGCAACAAAATCCTGTGCCCTTAAAAGGAAAGGTTTCAGTAGTGATGCCTGGTTCATTTGAAACAAAATCGGTGATCATAGGTGAAGCAGAAAAAAACGATACCCCATCAGTTACGTCACCAGAAATTGGTTCAGAAGAGGAACAAATCAGTGAACATAAAGAAGCTCAGATAGCAGATACTAATTGGCCTATCGATATACCCGTTGAGATTCCTACATTGGTGCATCAGGCCACAACGGGTAAAAAAGAGGTGTATGAATTGAATCAAATGTTGGTAGCTAAATTTGAGCAACCTGAAATCAATGAACGACTTAGAGAAGAGAAAACAGAGGTGGCTACTGTATTACAAACGGCACCAGTAAGAGATTTAAAAAAAGCAGTCGGCATCAATGATCGTTATCTTTTTGTAAATGAGCTCTTTCGTGGTGATGAAAGTATGTATGAACGTAGTATGAAGACCATTAATGGTTTTTCTATCTATCCAGAAGCCCAATATTGGATCGAAAGAGAGTTGAAAGTTAAAATGGGTTGGGATGACCAATGTGAAGCCGTAAAACTATTTGATCAATTGGTTAGGAGACGATTTGCCTGAATATAGTCCATGATTTTATCACAGGCTCCGGCTTTCTCTTGTACATATTCACCTGCATTGCGACCGGTTTGTTGTAGTAATTCCCGGTCATTCAAAAGCATATTTAACTGATCCTCCAATTCTAACGCATCCTCAACACTAAAAGCACCTTTGCGGTCTATCAGCTCAACTGCTTCGAAGTATTTATCATAGACCGGACCAAATACTATAGGTTTATAAAATACGGCAGCTTCTAAAGCATTGTGAATGCCATCATCTCCAAACCCCCCACCAATGTAAGCGATGGTTGCATAGTGGTACATTTTGCTCAACATTCCCATATTATCCAAGATCAATACATTGGTTCGATCGGGTAATTCTTTTGTTGCTTTTAAGATGGAATAACGAATACTATTGGTATATAATTTCTCACACTCTTTCAATCGCTCTTCATCAATATCATGTGGTGCGATGATAAAACGAAGATTGGGGTGATGATTGGCAAAATGATCCAATGCTTCATCATCCTCTGTCCAGGTACTACCTGCAACGATTACGGGGTAGTCGGCACAAAAATCTTTGATCCATTCCACGGATTCAAAATGAGAAGCAATTTCAATCACACGATCAAAGCGAGTATCACCACTGATGGTTACATTATTCGTCACGCCAATATTCTTTAAAAGCAACAATGATGCTTCATTCTGTACAAAAAGATGCTTAAAGCAATCAAGCATTCTTCTATAAAATCGTCCATACCATTTAAAAAAAGGTTGCTCCTCTCTAAAAATCCCAGAGACCAATAAAAGCGGAATGTTTCTATCTTTTATCTCATTCAGGTAATAAAACCAGAATTCGTATTTAACAAATAAAACCAACGATGGCTGAACAATATTTAAGAATTGGTTTGCTGTATAAGGCCTGTCCATCGGAAGATAACAAATATGATCAGCGATCGGATCATTCTTTCTGACCTCATATCCTGAGGGAGAGAAAAAAGTGAGTAGTATAAAGTAGTGAGGATGATACTGCCGAATGGCTGCTAATAGTGGTTTGCCTTGTTCGAATTCACCCAATGACGAGCAATGCATCCAAACAACGGGTTGGTTATTTTTATGGAATCTGTCATGTAATTTTCTGAACTGGTCTTTTCTGCCGGTTACCCAAAGAGAAGCCTTCGGGTTGTAAAATGACAGCAACCAGGCAGCTTTGGGATAAAGCCAAACAAACAGACGATACAATAGGCGCAAATGCAATGATTTATGGCCACAAATTAAGAACTTAAACCGATTTGGTTGATGTTGAATGTGAAACCCATTTCAGGCAATTTTGCAGTAGTTTTGCTGCGAAAGGAATTTGTCTATGAGGCCAATACAAATGGTGGATACCCGTACCCAGTACGAAAACATTAAAACAGAAGTTGATGCAGCTATTCAAGAAGTATTGAATAGCGCAGCATATATCAATGGAAAAGCCGTGCAAGACTTTGCGGCATCACTAAGCCAATATTTGGGGGTGAAACATGTGATCCCATGCGCAAATGGTACTGATGCTTTGCAAATAGCTATGATGGCTTTGGGGCTGCAACCCGGTGATGAAGTGATCACGCCTTCATTTACTTATATCGCAACAACTGAGGTAGTAGCTTTATTGAAGCTTACTCCAGTATTTGTGGAGGTGGATCCTAAAACTTTTTGTATCGATCCCGAATCGATTCGAAAAGCCATTACACCTAAAACAAAAGCTATTGTGCCTGTTCATCTGTATGGTCAAGCAGCTCCTATGGAAGAAATATTAGCAATTGCAAAAGAATTCAATTTGTATGTTATTGAAGACAATGCACAAGCAATTGGCTGTGATTATACATTTTCTGACGGGAGGGTTAAAAAAGCGGGTACCATGGGTACCATTGGGGCTACCTCTTTTTATCCAAGTAAAAACTTAGGTGCTTATGGCGATGGTGGAGCCATTTTCACAAATGATGATACATTGGCGCATCAGTTGAAAATGGTTGCTAATCATGGGCAACAAAAAAGATATTATCATGAAGTAGTTGGATGTAATTCACGTTTAGATACCATACAAGCAGCTATTCTGAATATCAAACTTTCAAAACTGAATGCGTATAATGCAGCCAGACAATCAGTAGCTGATTTTTATAATAAGGCATTTATCGATAGTGAAAAAATAGTTACGCCGTTTGTGGCATCTTACAGTAATCATGTATATCATCAATATACTTTAGTACTTAATGGGGTGAATAGGGATGAAATGGTGACATATCTAGCTTCACAAAATATACCTTCAATGATTTATTATCCGGTTCCCGGACATAAACAGGATATGTTCAGCACTTTTGATTTGCCAAATTATGAATTGGCCACTACTGATTGGCTCACTGAACGGGTAATATCATTGCCTGTTCATACAGAAATGGATCAGGAGCAATTGGAATATATTACCAAACATGTTTTAAATTTTGTAAACAGATAAGGAATGAAAATAGCTGTTGTAGGAACTGGTTATGTAGGATTGGTTACAGGTACATGTTTCGCTGAAACAGGAAATAAAGTAACCTGTGTAGATATTGATCAGTCAAAAGTGGATAAACTCTCTAAAGGAGAGATTACCATTTACGAGCCGGGGCTTGAAAAAATATTTCTACGTAACCTTAAAGAAGGTAGATTGAAATTTACAACTGTTCTTGAAGAAGGTATTCAGGAAGCCGATATTATTTTTCTTGCCTTACCAACACCGCCGGGGGCAGATGGTGCGGCAGATCTTAAATTTATCCTTTCGGTTGCAGATCAACTTGGCAGAATTCTTAATGGCTATAAAGTTATTGTAGATAAAAGTACTGTTCCCGTAGGAACCGCAGACAAAGTCAAACAAGCTATTGCTGCACATTATCAAGGTGAGTTTGATGTGGTAAGTAATCCTGAATTTTTGCGAGAAGGTGTTGCGGTTGATGATTTCATGAAACCAGACAGGGTAGTAGTAGGCACAAGCTCAGAAAGAGCAAGAAAGATCATGGGTGATCTGTTTGCACCTTTTGTAAGACAAGGTAATCCGATCATTTACATGGACGAGCGTTCTGCAGAATTAACGAAATATGCTGCTAACTCTTTTCTTGCGATGAAGATATCTTTTATGAATGAGATTGCGCAATTGTGTGAAAGAATGGGCGCCGATGTTGATATGGTTCGAAGAGGCATTGGTAGTGATGAAAGAATTGGTAAACGCTTTCTTTTTCCGGGTATTGGTTATGGAGGTAGTTGTTTTCCGAAAGATGTACAGGCGCTGATTCACTCTTCTGCAGAAGTAGGTTATCAGTTTAATATCCTTGAAGCAGTGGAGAAAGTCAATGCTACACAGAAATTGCATCTATTTAATAAACTGAAAGCCTACTTCAAAAATGATTTGAGAGGCAAACATTTTGCATTGTGGGGTTTGTCTTTCAAACCTAATACCGATGACATCAGAGAAGCTCCGGCATTGGAAATGATCAATGCATTGTTGCAGGAAGGAGCTAGCATTACAGCATTTGATCCTGAAGCGATGAATAATGTACGAAAGATATTAGGTGATGCAATTGAGTATGCTCAAAGTCAATATGAAACATTGAGCAATGCAGACGCTTTAATTATCGCTACTGAATGGAGTGAATTCCGCACTCCTGATTTTGAGGTGATCGAAAGTAAACTCAAGCAAAAAATAATTTTTGATGGGCGAAATTTATTTGATGTGAAGCAAATGAATGAATTGGGATACCATTATGAAAGTGTTGGTAGATCATAAATCTAGCTGACAGTTGATAGTTGACGGAAAAATGCTTCATGTTCCTACTGTCTACTACCAACTGTAAGCTCAAAACAATAGGATGGAAAAGAAACGCATACTCATTACCGGGGCCGCCGGATTTCTAGGATCGCACCTTTGCGATCGATTTATTCGTGAAGGATACCATGTCATAGGTATGGATAATTTGATCACTGGCGATATGAATAATATCGAACATTTACTTAAACTTCCTGATTTTGATTTTCATCATCATGATGTTACAAAATTTATTCACATATCAGGCCATTTAGATTATATACTTCATTTTGCTTCTCCTGCAAGTCCTATTGACTATTTAAAAATACCTATCCAAACCTTAAAAGTTGGCGCATTAGGTACGCACAATTGCTTGGGTTTGGCAAAGGCAAAAAATGCAAGAATTCTGGTTGCATCAACCAGTGAAGTATACGGTGATCCTTTAGTGCATCCACAAACAGAAGAGTATTGGGGTAATGTGAACCCGGTTGGTCCAAGAGGTGTATATGATGAGGCCAAACGTTTTATGGAATCTATTACTATGGCATACCATACGTATCATGGAGTAGAAACCAGAATTGTACGCATATTCAATACCTATGGTCCGCGTATGCGATTGAATGATGGGAGAGCGTTGCCAGCATTTATCGGTCAAGCTTTGCGTGGAGAAGATATTACAGTGTTCGGAGATGGTAGTCAAACACGTTCCTTCTGTTATGTAGATGATTTGGTGGAAGGTATCTATCGTTTATTGATGAGTGATTATGCGATGCCTGTTAACATTGGTAATCCTAATGAGATCAGTTTACTCGATTTTGCCAAAGAAGTTTTGAAACTCACAGGAGCAAGTGTAAAAATAGTTCATAAGCCTTTGCCAATTGATGACCCTAAACAACGTAGACCTGATATTACAAAGGCTAAAGAGATATTAGGTTGGGGGCCAACAATAGATAGGGCAGACGGTTTGAAAAGAACCTATGATTATTTTAAAAGCCTGCCTAAAGAAGAGTGGACGAAACAGCCCAAAGAGTTTGATAATAAGTAAACATGCCAAAGCCACTAGTAGTTGTAACAGGAAAAAATGGTCAGTTAGGTTGGGAACTGATGCAATTGGCTGAACATCATTCAAATCTTTTTGATTTTCTTTTTACTGACAGCGTTCTTTTGGATTTATCAGATGAAAATGCGATCACTCATTTTTTCCAGCAATACCAACCTGCTTATTTTATTAATTGTGCTGCCTATACTGCTGTTGATAAAGCAGAGACTGAACAAGATGTCGCATACAAAATTAATGCTGCAGCCGTAGCGCAAATTGCCTTTCATTGTAAAGCATCTAATACTGTACTGATACATATTTCAACAGATTATGTATTTGATGGAAAGGGCGTTGTTCCTTACAAGATAGATACCCCTACAGATCCTGTAAACTATTATGGATATACAAAAAGAGTAGGGGAAGAACTGGCTTTGCAAAATAATCCTGCTACAGTAATCATTCGTACTTCATGGTTATACAGTTCTTTCGGACACAACTTCGTAAAGACCATGTTGCGTTTGCTGAGTGAACGTGATTTAGTAAAAGTCGTATCTGATCAGAGAGGTTGTCCAACTTATGCTTGCGATCTTGCTTCAGCAATTATGCAGATAGTTATAGCTTCTTATCATAACGAGTTACATGCCGGTATTTTACATTACAGTAATACGGGCGAAACAAGTTGGTATGAATTCGCAAAAGCTATTCGGGACCTATCTGGAATACATTGTGAAGTACAAGCAATAACTACAGCTGATTATCCTACTCCCGCAAAAAGACCCGGATATTCCGTAATGGATATTTCAGAGATTCAAAAGAAATACCACATTCAATCTGTTCCGTGGCAAGAAAGTCTGAAAAATTGTTTAGCTAAAATCAGGGAAGCAGCGAAATAAGAAATAAGAAATAAGGAATAAGGGTATTGTCATACATCTACATTGATTATTAGCTATTCCACAGTTTTCGTCCCCTTGCCGTCTATCATTTGACATGTTTTGCGATATAAAGGCTTATTAATTTTATTCAATGGAAATACTTAATAGTACAATAGCGGATATTGATAAGATCTTTGATCTGTATCGAATGGCGGCTCAATATATGAAAGAGCGGTTTCCTGTTCATTTCCCTGAGTTTAACCGAAATATGGTGATCAAAGAAATTGAGGGGGGTAGGCAATGGAAAATGCTAATAGATGGGGAACTGGCTTGTATATGGGCAATTACTTGGAGTGATCCCCAAATATGGGAGGAAAAAGATGCAGATCCTTCTATTTATATCCACAGGATTACTACTGTTCCCGCTTTTCGTGGTAGACATCTCGTAAAAGAAATCGTACAATGGGCAAAACAGTATGCTAAAGAACATGGGAAAGCATATGTTAGACTTGACACTGTTGGTGAGAACCAAAAACTAATTCAACATTATGAGGAAAGTGGATTCACTTTTTTAGGAATGGTTCAGTTGAAGGATACTCGTGGATTACCGGATCATTATCAACTAGATAAAGTGAGTTTGTTTGAGCTGAAAGTGTAAGTCAATCACCGGTGTTATTTCTTTTCCGGACAAACGGACGGCTCTATAGAATAATCTAGCGAAACAATCTTCCAACCATCGTTTGTTTTGAAGAAAGTAAAAATATCTATACCACAGTGGTTGAAATTTTGATTGATGCTTAAAGTGTACGGTACCCACGCCACGGCAATTCTCCCATGTATTTTCGTTTCTGCAGATAACATTTTTTCGTAGATCACAGACTGTGGGTTTACAAAACTTTTGAGTCGATCTTTAAATGCGGATATTTTAATGAGTAAGCTGTCGTTTTGTGGACGAATGGATGTTGTTTGCCCATCTAACAATACAATACTTTTCAAAAGAACAGTATCCTGCTTCTCTAATGCTTCAAAGAATTGATTTATTTTTTGAAGAATTTGTTTTTCTTCCGGATGTTTTTTTTGTCCATTTAATTGTATTGAAACAAGCATTGTGAGCAGACAGAATATTATTCTCATTCGATTATAATTTGAATTCATCTTTTAAGCGAGCAATATTGAACCCTTTTTGTAAAATCAATTTAGTTTGTTTACTCTCTTTCAATAAACCCGGATTCGTATGATTTAAGTGTATGAAATAAATCTTTTTCTTTTCAGAAATAGGCATTGCTTCGAATAAGCGCATGGTTTCAATGATAAATGGATGTGGTATTTCTTTGATATCTCTGTTATTGATCTCAGCAGCATCAAAAAATGTGGCATCAATAAATGCATAGTCTACTTGAGCGATTTCTTGTCGAATGTCTTTATTCCACTTTTCCCATTTGTCTATATCAGGAATGAACAATGCTTTTTTATTCGGTCCGATGATTTTGTAGCCAACTGTTTCGCTGTATTCATCGCGGTGTGGCACTATGAATGGAATGATTTGAAGATCATTGCTCAGAGAAATAGATACACCGGGTTGTACTTGTTTTACGCTGATATTCTTAAGGGATATCAATTGATTCCAAGGTCCATTTTGTTTCAGGTAATTCTCCATACGAGGCATGGTGTATACCGGAACCTCTAAAGCATTGAGGGCTTCTTTTCCAAAGAACATTAAGCCACTATAATGACCTATATGTGCATGTGTAAGAAAAACTCCATTGGGAATATCTGTAGGAGTTTGGCTGTATTCTTTTAGCAGGCGAAGTTGTGAGGTGATATCGGGAGTAGCCTCAAATAGATAGCTGCTTTTTCTACTAGGGTCAATAAGACCCAGTGCTGTTACTTTTCTATCCGGATCCAATTTTTTGAAAAGAGGAAGGCAACATTTTTTTGTACATCCAATATGTGGTGAGCCCCCATCCTGAATATTGCCTAGTACAATAATAAATGGTTGTTGAGCAGCTAAGGAACAAGCAAAGGCACAAAAGAATAGTATGTTAAGCAGCCTCATGTATGTAAGTTACTAAAAGCAGTTTAAGTTGATTACACTTTTATTGCACCTCTAAATCCTCTCGCTGCATAATAGGACTGAGCTCCGTTGTGGTAAATGAATACCTGCCCATACCTGTAGTCTCCAAATATGGCACCCCCTTCTTTTCTGATGGCTGCGGGTGTTAATAGCCAACTTGATGTTTTACGATCTACCGGCTGAAGAGACTGAAGATGACGGTATTGTTCTTCCGTTAGTAGATCAATACCCATCGCTTGTGCCATATCCATGGCTGAATTTTTAGGAGCATGCTCTTTTCGGGATTCGAGACCCTCTCGGTCGTAGCAAATACTTCTTCTACCTGTTGGGCTTTCTGTAGCACAGTCTACAAATAAATAGCTATCGGTCTCTTTGTCATAGTCAATTACATCCGGTTCTCCTCCCGTGTTCTCCATTTCATAGAGAGACCAAAGTTTTTCATTTTGGATCTCCAGTTTTGCTGCAATTTTTTGCCAGTCCATATTTTTATGTCTATGGATATTACTTGCAAACCGTATTTCCAAGATCTCAATCATTTCTTTGTGCTGACTGGGGGTTAATTTATTTTTCGGCATTGTAATAGGTTTATAATTAATTTTTATGGGGTCAAGCTGATGCTTTACATACAGATTCGGATCATAAAAGTAAATGAACAAATACTTCGTTGTAGGACTAGCTTTTAATTTGAAATATTCTTAGTTGAGGATTTCGTTAAGCTTAAATTTTACTGTTGATGCTCGACTCGCTAGCGTGGAGCGATATTTCCTAAAAATCGGGGGTTTAAATTTTCCAAATTCAGGAATTGTATCTCAATATTAGAAATTTATCGGTAATCGTTGTTTTATAAATAATTGATATTCAATTTATTATAGCTTGGCATTTCATTAGTAATGACTATGCCAAATACAAGCATTATGAAACAGCAAATCACAAAAAAGACATTTATTGTAGATGATGATCCATTTTGGACAGCTATCTTATCGGAAATCCTTCAAAGCCTTGGATACACCAATATCAGCACATTTAAAAACGGGGAAGAGTGTATCAAGCATCTTCATTTAAATCCACATTTAGTTTTTCTGGATCATCAGATGGAAGATATGGATGGTATAGAGGTATTAAGGCAAATCAAAGAATATTATCCAGGGATTGGTGTAGTTTTTTGTACAGCTCATGAAAACTTAAGTGTTGCGGTTGAAGCTATTCGTTATGGCTCATTTGAGTACCTGTTGAAAGCTAATAGTAATAGAAGGGAGGTGGAAACCATCATCAGTCAAATGAAGGAAGCGCAAGTTTTTGCAGACAGAATTTATTAAATCGATTAAGATGCCATTTACAATAGCCCATCCCGCTATCATATTACCACTTTGCAAAAACAAAAGATTTTCAGCTACTGCTCTTTTTGTAGGCAGTATGGTGCCTGATTTTGAATTTTTCTTTCAGTTGCGTGAAGTCGAAAATATAGGTCACCATTGGTATGGGGTATTTTTCTTCGATTTACCGGTTGCTTTTTTATTGGCCTATCTTTTTCATGGATTGTTGAGAGATCTATGGATAGCTCATCTTCCATCATTCCTTAAGAGTAGATTTATTACGGCGAGCAAGTTTAACTGGCATGCCTATGTGATGAAACATCCAGTACGCGTGTTTGTATCTTTAATAGTAGGCATTGCTTCACATTTGCTATGGGATAGCTTTACACACCATGATGGATTTTTTGTACTAGAAATACCTTTTCTATTACAAAAAACAGGATGGAACTTCCTGAATGTACATTTCTATTTTTTGCTGCAATTAGTCTTTAGTGTTATTGGCTTAATAGTCGTTTTGGTAGGGATCTATATGATGCCAAAAGTGACCTATAGAGAGTATGGTCTTCATAAACAAAACTTCTGGTTGTTATTAACCCTAACAATTATTTCTTTTTTAGTGATACGTATTATTGGTTGGCCACAGTACAATTCATTTGGAGGACTAATGATTGCAGTTATGGGGTCTGCTTTTTATGGGTGGGTGCTGACTTCACTTTTATTTCTTTTCAACTTAAAAAATCAATCATATGAGTATTAGTGTTTATTACTTTAAAACCAGCAATAACAAGCAAGGTAATCTTCGTATCAGTAATCTAAATAAACTGACAGGGAAAGAAGCTGTAATAATACGTGAAGAGGTAAAAGAGTTCGCTAAAACAGGGTTCCGAAAACTTTATCTGGATGCTTTGCATGTACAAGAAGTTGATCTCTCAGGCATCAATGAAATTATATATGCACATTCACTACTTGATGCTGTAGGCAAAAAAATAGTGCTCGCTTATCGCGAAAATTCGATAGTTCAACGTTGGGTACAAACTACAGGCCTCGATCGTTTTGTAGAGGTAGCTATTATTCCTGCAAGTATTGCATAACAATTAAGCATATGAAAAAAGTAACAGTTTTAGTAATTTTAAGTGGGTTGATGCTTATCAAAAGCGGAATGACACAAGTTAGTAGTGCTCAACCTTTAAATCCAGAGGTGAGGGAAATGTATGTACAAAAAGCACTTATATTTCGAAGTAAAGACCAATTTATGGATGCGGTTCAACAACTTGATTCTATTCTTGCTCGTCAACCCTTGGACGCACCCATTTTATTGTTTAAGGGGGACCTGTTACTACAAGCCAGACGTTTTGCCAATGCTGCGGTTATCTATAAAAAATTGCTGCCCTTGCAATTTGAGGAGACTATTGCACGTATCAATTTATCTTATGCTTTGTTCATGAGTCATCAGCCAGTAAAAGCACTTGCCTATGCAAAAAATGCATGGATGAATGATCCACAAAACAGATCGGCGATTGTAAATTATTTCAATGCGATGTTGTGGAATATTAAAACCAAAGAGGCTGGTATTTTTTTGAAGCAACAGGATTCAATGCTTACAAGTGCTCAAAAACTTGTTTTGAAAGCGCGTTTGTTTACTACGAGCGGGCAATATCAAGCTGGATTAAAATATTATGATAGCCTCGTGAAGACCTACCCCGATAAATATTATGTACAGGAGTATGCAGAAGTATTATTAGGTAAAAAAGAGATACGCCAATCGTCTACAACCATGCAAAAGGCAAAAATTCTTTTTTCTGATAATGAGTATAGATCTTATATAGATAAGCTGAAAGCTACCGAAAAACAAAATGCGGGTACTGAAATGGTCTATTTCAAGGATATTGCAGGTAATATCCGTATCGAAAACAGTGTATGGTGGCAACAACAAGAAAATAAAAAATACCGTTTCAGAGCAAGTGCCGGATACGCCACACTTACATCTTCAGCTGCAGAGAAAACCGTTTCTCAATACGCGCATATTCGTGTTGATGAAAGATGGAATAGGGCTTGGAGTGGTGAAACCGATATTCATGTTCAATCAATTCAAACACATACAGGAGAACAATTCTCAGGAATTACCGGGCAACAAGTTTTCCGGTACCAACCCAATGATAGAAGAATGTTTGGATTTTCTATTGGCTCTGATATATTGAATTTTACACCATCCTTATTAGGAAAGAATATTCGAAATCATAGTATGGGGTATATCACACATATTATGCTAGATGGTAAGACAGGCTTTTATAGCCAGGGAAGTGCAGGTGCATTAACCGATGGTAATAAAAGGTATCAATTTTTTGGATCTGTATATCGTTTATTAAGAACAGAACCCACATTGAAGATGGGGATCAACTTTTCAGCATTGCATTATGCTGATAGCAGTATCAAAACATATTTCTCCCCGAATCGATATATGAACTCGGAAGTTTTTGCTGATTATAGTACTCCTCTTCCGGGCCTTAGTAAATTTTATTGTCAATTGCAAGCAGCAGCTGGTGTACAAAGAATTGAATCAGGGAACTGGGATCCAGCTTTAAGATTTCAAACGGAAATCGGTATTAGATTACACCGGTTAGAAGCCATGCTTAAGTATCAGACTAGCACAGTGGCAGCCGCCAATGGCACTGGATACCAATTCAACTGGTATACAGCTAGGGTATTGTTTAGATGGTAGTGATATTCTGTTAAGTGAATAAGGGGCTTTTTTGTATTAAAACTCATCTTAATGAAACTCAGTTAGGCGTTATGTCCTAGCTTATGTCTTAATTCTTGATGTAGTGATCGATTAGCTTGTGTGAAGAAGACTTTCATGACACTTATAAGGTGTGATTAGTAATGCATTTTGGCAATTCAGTCATCATTTTTTCAGAAGTATTAATAATAGCTATTCTAACAACTGTGAATTTTTACGCTAATAAGTAGTATCTAACTTATTTTCTTTCTAACGTAAATACAATTTTACACCTCCTCAAAGATTTTTTATTTAGTTGCCCTCTGTTTATAATTGTGATTGCTTCATCACTTTTTGTTGAACTTGATCTCCGAATAACATAAGGAATAAGGACGTTTTAATGGAAGTTTCAAGCAGCATATTAAAATCTCATAAGTGATTTAATCTAGTCTTTTCAAATGGGTTTGCATTCTATAATGGGTTATTCAGTAAAGATCTTATGTCAGTTATATACAACAAACTGTTTCTCTTTCCGATGTGATTATACAACATGATTGAAAGTTTACTTTTATCGTATATATTGATGGGTTATAAGTAAAATATTTTAGTGATAGCTAAGTAATATCTAGAAGCATCTTCTTCCATATTCATAAGTCCCTCGCAGGCACCGGTAACGAGCTTTACAAGCAATATACCCGCATACTAAGATGCGGGTATGGTAGGGGGTATATGGCAAGCTTCGAAATAAGATTAACTAAATTGCTTTCCTTTTCTGAATGTAAAGTATTTCTGTAAAAAATAATTCAGAGTGAGCATCAAAATTGTGGTAAGAATATAAGCAAGTGATGGGCTTAAAAATAATAGCATGATCATTGTCTTTGTCAAAATATAGGCACTAATCTGTCCTTGAAGGGCTACTAGTGTATATTTTAATAACTGTTTACTATTTTGTTTTTTTTCATTGTGAGAGTTCCCAAATACAAAATTTTTTTGTAACCAGTATCCCGTGAAAATGGTTATAACTAGAGATATTGTTGTTGAAATTTCTACCGCCATGCTATAAGCCATGAAACGATGATAGCAGAGCATAAATAATACAACATTCAAAACGGTATTTAATGCACCTACTGATAGGTAGGTGTACACTTGATAAGGCAGTATCCGTCGAAAAAAAGGATAACCCCATTTAAGCAATTGCAGGATGAAGCTTCTTAGCATGTGTTAAAGTTGAAGTCCTTTTTTCTTTAATAAGTTGTTTTGCATGACCAAGGTACCATTCTGCTAATTCGTTCATGGGTAAACCTTTAGCTGCTGCGTAGTTCATCGACTCGATTTTCTTTCTTTCTTCCGGATTTTCCATTAAATAACTGATAGCCTCAGCCATACTTTGTGCATTCTCTCTCTCAAAAAATGCTCCGCCATAGCCTTCCTCTTCCACAACTCTTTTTAAGTCATCAATTTTTGGTAATATACAAGCGCGAGCATAGCTACCTGCTTGGTGTAGAATGCCGGAGCTGCCGGTTGTAGTTGTATACGGGAAAATGACAAATGTTGATGATTTGAAAATACCTTCCACATCTTCTTCCGGAACATAACCAGTAAACTCAACATTGGTTAAATTACTATAGGTCTCCTGCACACTTTTAAGATAACCTTTCACATTTGGATTATCTGTTCCGGCTATCGTTACTTTGAATTTTTGAGCAGGGTATTTTCTTTCTAAGATTTGTAGTGCATCTAAAAGCACTTCTACCTTTTTATAGGTTCCAAATTTTCCAAAAGCCATCAAATTGATCTCATTGGGGTGGTCTGGTAAAAAACTACGTTCAGGTAGTTCGAAATTTCCATGAGGTAGGAGAACTACATTATTAGCTTTATACTTTGATTTGATGATGTCAACATATTGTGTAATTGTCAATCCAACCAAATCAGCTTTTAAGATGAATTTCGTTAACTGCTTACCAATCCATAAAAATGCCTTTTCTTTCCATTTACTTCCTGCCATACCTATTGTATCCAGTTTAACAGTTTCTGTGATGTTGTGAAGAATAATAATATTCGGTATACCCAGAAGTTTGCACATGAAAGGCGTCAATAACCCTAGCGCTGCAGGAATTTTTCCTTCGCCAAAGGTCATGAATTGTAAATTCATGATAACAACATCCGGTTTTAGGCTATATAATTCTTTAGCAATTTGCCCAAAAGCAAAAAGACTATTAAATGTCCAGCATGGGATAATGGTTAATCCCTCTACATGGTATCTTTTATATTCTTTGTTATCAGCTAGATGGTTTGTTAAAACAAATATTTCATCTACCTCTTTTTTGTCTACAAAACTTTTGATGAGGTGGTACCCATACTCATTCAAAGTGACCTGGCTAGGTGGGTAGGGCGAAACAAATGCAATTTTCATGATAAAGAAGTTTTTATATGCTACTCAATTCTGTTGCCAAAACATAAGTGTAAATAAGTCAATTAGTTGTATTGATTTTTTCATAGTCACAGTCCCGATTATGGAAAAGTTTTCTATTCTCTGAAATTATTGTTTTAGCAATTTTGTTTGTAATTCTTGTCTTGAAGAGGAAAGTCTGACGATATAGATTCCCGGAGGTGTTTGTTGAGGTATGAATAAACGGTAGTTGTTTAACCCCAAGGTTGCACGGATTGTTTTTTGAAGAAGGGGTCTGCCATTTCCAATATTCATAATCTGTAAGTTCATGACTTCGTCAACTGGTGAAGTAAATTGAATATTTGTTTCTGAACCAACGGGGTTTGGAAAGAGTTTAATGGTTTCTTTGACTGATAAAATATTTCTTACTTCATTTGTAAACTTGACATTTTGTATCAGTGAGTTTATTGCGATTGGCATGTTATTCGTTTCATAGGTAAATGAAAGAATTGTTAAGTCGTTAAGCTTTAATGGATTTGTGTTTCCCGATGAAGTGAAGCTTGATAATGGAATGATATATTCCTTCTCTTTTTCACTAAGCGACAACGTATACTCATACTGGTGAGCGTAATTCGAAATCGATTTTTTTACCATTCTAATACGGATATTACCACTGCCAGAAGCTGTGAATCTTAGTGTGTTGAATTTTGTTAGATCAGTAGCTACTCCACCTCCTTTAATCATACGATATACAGTGATGTAATCAGGTGTTGTTGCTTTGAGCTGAATATTTCTAAACAGACGGTATTCGTTTGGCTTAGGTCTTATGGTATCATTGATAATCCTAAATTCAGATACTTGCGTATTACTGGTCTTATAGATATTCCAAATTCCGTCATTGTTGTATACAAAATCTTCTTGTTTCCCATTGATCAGTAATTTCAATTCAGCTTCCGCCATATCTGTAAGAGGTATATGTATAGAAGATGTAGCATTTGGCTGGAAATTGATAGGGTAGCTTCTAAAAATAGAGCTATTCGATTGTTCATTTTGTTTTCCAGTAATCTCAATTGTACCTGCTGTTGCAGCGGTTGTGTTTTTGATAATAAGCTCAAGATTGTATTGGTCTTTTGTATCTCTATTTGCTTTTGAAATGTAAATGACTGGTTGTGCGATCGATCCCTCTTGTTCTAGGATTTGCACTTTTTTAAGTTTCTCTAATACATTTTGTATCATGAGCTTTAGTGCAGTAGAATCTGCACTCCACAACTGGAAGTTGTACATCGTATCTTGAGAAGAATAACGATCGGTAGTCCATTCCGACTGAAGTACTATTTTTTTTCTAGTAGGGTCAATACCGGCAGAGAAACTAACAGCATATTCTTTAAGACCTGAAGCGGGTTGGAGATGATAACGTAAAAAGGAAAAGTTCATCAGCTCTACCTTTTCAACTTCTAAGAGTTCTGAGCCCTTTAATCTATCGCAAACCGGCTTGGTATGTGTGTATATGCCATTATAAGTTTTGGTACAAAAAGCTACTGCTTTATTTAGACCTCCTTCAACATAATCAATCGAAATAACATCCTTAGCATTCGTAAATGTTAGGATATCTAAAGGAGAGGTAATAAAACTTGCTACGCCATTACCCAATAGTTGTTGATCTGGCATGAATTTATATAGCCCTAATTGTTGCTGAGCATTACTCTCGTTGGTTTTTTTGGGAATAGCACCATAATCTATGGTAGATGGGACATTTTGTATCGTATTATTAAATAATCTTTCTGCAACTGCATTTCCTAGACTTTTACTTTCTAATCCACCATCAGTTCCTGAAGCCACACCTGTTTCAGCAATGATCAATGTATAGTTTGTAGTAACATCAGGTAATATACCATTGCTAGCTTTAATGGTAAGCGTATGTGTGCCTGTATCAGTATTTTCTGTCCATGAGATTGTACCCTTAGTGGCGTTTACTGAAACACCATTCATAGGTGTCACCAAACTATAAGTGATGGCGCCGCCGGCTGCATTAATACTAGGATTTACAGAACTGCCCGGTACGCCTTTTAAGCCAGTTGCAGATGAAACAAAGTAGTTGAAATTTGATGGGGCTTCTACTGCTAGACTTACAATACTTCCACCTGATGAAGATCCACTTGTTAATGGGTACGAACAAGTGTTTACATATGAACCATCGATTGGATCCATTAATTCAAGTGTAACAACACCTGCAGTTGGTAAATTAGAGTTGTAAAAAGTATATTTTACATCTCCGTTCTCAGGAACCCCCGGTGGGTTGAAAGGAGATCCTACATTGTTATTGCCGAAAACCCAATTCTGGGTGGTTACCCCACTTGTAGATGTTACCCAGGTTTTTTTGATAACCGGAGGGTTGACAATGTTTACATCCCATTTAAAAGTAAAATTCCCCTGATTGCCACTTGTTAATGCTGTTTGCGCATATACACTGGTGGGATTAATATTTGCGGCAAATATGGTTACCGACTGACCATTTCCATTATTCCGAAAATAGCTTGCAGGGCATGATCTGTTTTCAACTTTTTGAGCTGATAATGAAATGAACACCAAAAAAAAGAAACATGATAAAACGAATTTTAGCGTAGTGCCATTAAATAGTGAATTTGAACTCATGGTTATCATTTAGATAATCATGGGTTCAATCCCCTTGCCAAACTTTAATTAATTGATTATCATTATAAAAAATATATTAATAAATTTACTTTATTCTTAAAAATGGAATAAATAATCTTTTTTCCATTTTTTGGACTTTATGGTAAGACTTTAATTGCATCCACTCGCCAATGATCACCTTGTAATAAAAGTGCCATAGCTAGATGTATTTTTTCAGTTCTCAATTGCTTGCCATCAGTCAAGCGATATTGAATAACTACATTACTATCTATAAGCGAACAAACCAATCCATCTTCAGCCCAATTTTGAATATGTAGTTCATGTTTGAGGTCTTCTCTGCTAACAGGGGAGCTAGTTTTACGTGTATAATGACCAGCTATCTGTTTGAACCAGTCCTCTGTATAATATTCTTTTCCTGCTTCGACATCATTGGTATGATATAGGTGATTGAGATGAGCCCAAATATTGCTATAATCTTTTTTCAGCATCTCCAATTGAAAGGAATCGGGCTGATATATAGCGTGTACTTGAACATCAATTTTTGTTTGATGATTTTCTGCAATCAAATCAGCGCGCATAAAAACAGGTAACTCTCCATTACGTTCGCTCCTACTTCCTTTTAATACAAACAGAGTAACAATAATGACAATGATCAGTCCAAAAAGAATTTTCATAATCGTTTGCTTATTAAAATAGTAGGTGATGAATATTGCCCGATAGTAGCAGCGATAGAATAGCTTTCTTCTGAAGCAGGTATTCTTATCGATGCTTTTCCATCAACGGTCAAAGCTTCCATTTTATAAACAATATTCTTATTCCAGTAAGAAAATACCACATTGGTGCCGTTGGCAATGATATTATTATATGCATCTTTTAGCTGCCCGGTTTCTACTGTATAACAGTTGTTCCACGACTGATAGCTTGCAAATAAGTATATATTTTTTACAGACCCTGGCTGTACATAAAAAGTACTAACGGGATTATTTTCTTGTGCAGGATACGAGCCTGTTTTTGTAGTGAGATCCAGTATATTTTCTGCAAAATATTGGGTTGATTTACTCAGTTGTTGAAGATTTCTCCATTGAGTAGTCGTATATAACATACGATGTTGGTGCAAGCTCGAATCTGGATTTACAGTTTTAGGTGAACGATAATCTTTTTCAGTCACCAAACCAGGAGAAGCATTCTGAAATTGTATCGGATAAAAAAAGGAGACATCCTCATGCTGTAGTAAAAGTTGTGCCGGGCCTTCAGTGATGCCTGTTTTTTCTTTTAGATAAATCATAAACCCTTCAGAACTGGGCACTACTTCTAATTGAATAGGTTGTACAAAGCTTAATAAACTTGCTTTCCATTGATTTTTTACAGCAGAAGAGAAAAATAATGTATCGCTTGGAATAGTAATCATGTTAGCCTGATTTAACCATTCAGGCGCTGTTACTTTCTTTTGAGTACATGCAAAAAAGAACAGAATGAGGATATTCAAGTATAATTTCTTTTGGATCATTGCAGATAAATTTCCTGGCTGATAAAACAGTGGGGGATCAATACAATTCCCTGATTTTTATTTGCAATTTCATCCCTTTGCAAGGGCATGATCTTTCTAACTTGTCCATTGATAAATACAGCAATAGGTATATTGCTTAATAAAGTAGCCTTACCTTGTTGTTTTTTCAGTTCATACTTAAAATCCATGTGTAAGCCACTCCTGACAGATTTATCGTGTAAATAAAGCTGGGTTTGCCAAATGGTTCCGTTATCATCTTTTTCTGCGAGGAAAATTCCTGGGATATTGATTTCACTTGGTAGCTCATTATAATAAGTCGTATTGATCCGAAGGGTTTGATCCGAAATTTTAGTAACACTGTAGCCAGGAGTTCCTCCGTGGATATATCCTCTTTCACTTATGTCGGTATCGCAATACAACTCTATTGACTTTATTTTAAGAGAATCTATGATCGTTCGATTGTCTAAATTGATTTGGAAGAATGTACTAGCTTTCGGCGAAAGGTTGTATTGAAAATTAGTGCCTGGATAAAAGGTTTTAGTAGTGTTGTTTTGGAATTGCACATTGGCAACTAAAGACATGTTTACCGGAATATCATCTGCATTCAATAACTCGCCAGTTATATAGTAAATATCATTGGCTTTTATGAGGTTTACCTGTTTAAAAACAGCAAAAGGCTTTTTAACCCTATCATCTTTTACAGTGGGGAAACTACTGATGACTCTTTTGCCTTGTTTCTTGAAAACGGTATATGTATAACTTCTTACTTGTTCTTGAGGTATTTCAGGTACATATGTTGGTGGTACTATACACCATTTTTGATTTCTGAAAACAAGATCAATGCGTTCATTTTTTTCTCTATAACCCACAGATGTTCTCCAGCGCGTATATACAGTGGCTTTAGCTGAATCTTTTTTAATGGAGGTCTGCTTTATATGTATGCTATCCAATTTTGCAAAAGATGGTAATAAACCACCATCTGTTACAGACTTTTCCAATAAATACTGATCTAAAGGATAGGTTGGTTTTGATTCAAAGAGATTGAATGCTTTATCGAATCTTTGAAAGTCAAGGTGATTGTAATAATTTAAAATAGTTGTATTTGGGGTATCTTGTTCTTTTACAAGAAGAAGTTCATAAACCTGATGGATCATGAAAGAAGTTGAAAAT
>CALRLC020000019.1:0-24163 GCA_943368425.1 Brevundimonas vancanneytii | reverse complement strand
AAGTGAAACTGTGGCTCGTCTACCACTGAAAAATCTGGAAAATCCTCAGGTATATAATACTATAACAAATTCTTTACTGCAAGAACAAGTTATTACACAGTTTGATGATGCTTTGAAAAGTGCTCCCGGTATCGATAAACTATGGACATCAACCGGAAGGGGAGGTGATGGGGCTGCTTATTTTTCATTGAGAGGGTTTAGTGTACAACCCTCCATGATAAATGGCGTTCCTGGATTGAGTAATGGTGGTCTGGATCCCGCTAATATTGAAAGAATTGAAGTCATTAAAGGGCCTTCTGGCACTTTATTCGGAAGTAGCTTGGTATCTTTTGGCGGACTCATCAATCTTCAAACAAAACGTCCATACGATACTATTGGTGGTGAGATAAGTTATACTGGTGGAGGTTTTGGATTGAATAGATTAACTGCTGATATTAACTCACCACTGAACAAATCAAAGACGGCATTGCTAAGAGTCAATACAGCCTATCATTCAGAAGGCAGTTTTCAGGATGCAGGATTTAGAAAATCTTTATTCTTTGCGCCATCTTTTTCCTTTAAAGCAAATGAAAGATTATCCTTCTTATTGAATACAGAATTTTACCAGTCAGAAGCTACCAATCCTTTGATGTTGTTCCTTAACAGAACTCGAAAATTAAATGCTACAAATGTAAATGAGTTGAAAGTGGATTTCAATCGGTCTTTCACGAGTAATGATATCACTATCAAAACGCCAACGGTGAATTTATTTGGGCAAATGACCTACAAATTATCAGGTGCATGGACATCTCAAACCAATGTTTCCAGAAGTACACGTAAATCGGATGGCTATTACTCATATGTGATGTATATACTTCCAGGAGATTCTTTGTTGAACCGTTATGTAAGCAATCAAAATGCTACAGGTTATTCTACCAGTTTCCAACAAAACTTTATTGGTGATTTCTATATTGGTAAGATGAGGAATAGAATGGTTGCGGGTATTGATGTATTACAACTCTCAGCTCAAAATAATAGCTCTGCCTATGTATTATTTGATACTGTAAATGCTATCAGACCTGATAATAAGTATGCACAATTGACCAAAGCGGCCTTGGATAACAGATTTGTACAAAATAATAATCCAACAAGAAACACAACAAATAGTTATGCCTATAGTGCCTATGTTTCAAATGTGCTGAACATTACTGATCAGTTAATGGCCATGCTTAGTATTCGAGTTGATCGTTTTGATAATAAAGGTACTTTAACTCATAGAACCAATACTACAGCAGGTGCATTTGCACAAACAGCAGTATCTCCAAAATTGGGATTGGTATACCAGATCATTAAGGATAAGGTATCTCTATTCGGTAATTACATGAACGGGTTTAGAAATGTAAATGCTGTTACACAACCTGATGGTAGTGTTAGTAATTTCAAACCACAACAGGCCAATCAATGGGAAGGAGGTGTGAAAGCAGAATTACTGAATAGAAAGATCACGGCTTCTTTATCGTACTACAATATTTACGTAACCAATATTACCCGCCCCGACCCATCGCGAGCAGGGTTTACTATTCAGGATGGCAACATGTCGAGTAAAGGATTTGAGGCGGATATTTCTGCCAATCCATTGCCCGGATTAAATGTGATCGCAGGTTATAGTTTCAACAAAAGTTTGAATGATAAAACAGATGCTGCAAGTAATGGCAGACGACCAGTAACTGCAGGTCCAGAGCAACTCGTGAACTTGTGGGCAAGTTATCAATTAGTTCATGGGCAATTGAAAGGCTGGGGAATTGGACTTGGTGGTAATCATGCGAGTGAAAATATCATTACCAATAATAGTTTGAATGGGTTGTTTACCATCCCTGCTTATACTGTTATTAATTCAACTTTATTTTATAATGCTTCTTCATTTAGAATTGCCTTAAAAGTAGATAATGTATTCAATGAACGCTATTTCAAAGGATGGACAACCGTAGAACCTCAATTACCCCGTAGGGTATCTGCAAATATTAGTTTTCGTTTTTAATTCATCATTGAATAAACAGATGTTGTGTTTCTAAAACTACCACCTGCGATTCGTAAGATCATCTTAAAAATACACCTCTGGCTCGGACTAAGTACCGGGCTGGTGGTGTTTGTTGTCTCTATTACAGGAGCGATGTATTGTTTTGCCCCTGAATTGCAACAACTGACACAGCCATACAGATCTGTAGAAGCTAAGAACGAACGGTTTCTACCTGCTTCAACACTAGTTAAGATCGCTGAAAAGCAGGTGCCTGATAAAAAAGCCAAACGATTGTATTATGGTCAGCCAAACAAGGCTGCGTATGTATTATTTTTTGAGAAAGGAGGATACCATCATGCCGTATTTATGAATCCTTATGATGGTACAGTACTGAAAACAAAAAATATGCGGAAAGATTTTTACAACATCATTCTGTATTTACATTTCACATTGTTGATTCCTTACGGTCAGGAAATTGTAGGCTGGAGTACGCTGATCTTTTTTATCATGATTATAAGCGGAATCATTTTATGGTGGCCACGAAACAAAGCAGCAAAAAAAGCAAGATTTCAGATCAAGTGGGGTACATCTGCAAAGAGGTTGAATTATGATATTCATAATGTTTTTGGTTTTTATGCTAGCTGGGTACTCATATTTATAATTCTTACTGGGCTGATCTGGGCATTTGATGGCTTTGCAAAAACCGTGTACGATATCACAGGTGAAAAAAAATCTATAATAAAGCAGCAATTGCCTATTTCTAATACCAATCAGCAAGGGGCATTGTTGACTGAAAAAGCCATTGATAAAGTGTGGAATAAGATTGAAAAAGAAATGATTGATACATATAAAACAGTCGAATTCATTTTACCTCAGAATGATAGCGCTGCTCTATTGGTAAGAGCTAACCCATCAGGAAAAACTTTTTATAAAACAGATTATCGCTATTTTGATCAATACTCCGCTAAAGAATTTGAAGGTTCCTATGGTTGGGGAAAATATAATGATGTAACTACTTTATCGGATCGCATGAGAAGAATGAATTATGATATCCATATAGGTGCAGTAATGGGACTACCTGGTAGAATAGCTGCTTTTCTTGCAGCTTTAATCGCCGCCAGTTTACCCATTACAGGTTTTTTGATCTGGAGGGGGAGAAAAAAATGAAGAATATCTAGTGAAAAATTATTCTTGGTTTAATACCCGATTTTATTCCTCATACATAGCAATGTATATATATTCTGTAATATTTTATATCAATCTAAAAGGTAAGAATCACAATAAAAGTCCTTGCAAAAAGAAATAAGCAAAGCTAAAATAAATGATGAGCCCTGTAACGTCTACCAATGTCGCTACAAAGGGGGCTGAAGATACTGCAGGGTCAGCTCCTAGTTTTTTCAAGAAGATCGGAAGCATTGATCCGGAAAGTGTTCCCCATAATACAACACCAATCAGCGAGAATCCTACAGTAAATGCAATCATCATCCAATGTGTTCCATAGATATCAGGGAAGAAAGAATGCCAAACAGCCACACGAATAAAACCAATGATGCCTAATACTGTACCTAATAATAGTCCACTTAAAATTTCTCTACGCAATACACGCCACCAATCTCCAATACCAATTTCTCCAACAGCCATTGCCTGAATGATCAGTGTGGAAGCTTGTGAACCACTATTACCACCGCTTGAGATGATCAATGGAACGAATAATGCCAATACTACAGCTTTGGCAATTTCATCTTCAAAATACCCCATTGCAGTAGCGGTAAGCATCTCTCCTAAAAATAAAACGATCAACCAGCCAACTCTTTTTCGAAATAATTTAAATAATGGAATGTCAAGATAAGGTTCATTCAGTGCTTCCGTACCACCGATCTTTTGCATGTCTTCACTGAATTCTTCATTGGCCACCCATAACATATCATCAATGGTTACAATTCCCAGCAGAATATTGTGATCATCTACTACCGGCAGTGCAACGCGATTATTCATTTTAAAGATCTGATTGGCGTGTTCCTGGTCATCATGAACATTCAATGAAACCACACGTCCATCAATGACTTCATCCATGCGTTTATCCGGAGCTGCTAAAATTACATCCCTGATCCTTATATCATCTATCAATGCACCATTTTCATCAATAACATAGATTACGTCAATGGTTTCACTGTTTTTACCAAATTTCCTGATGGTTGTAAAAACTTCTGTAACAGTATTATGTGCATAAACATATACATAATCAGGAGTCATTAATCTGCCTACGCTATCTTCAGGATACCCTAACATTGATAATGTGATCTTTCTTTCCTCAGGGTCCAATAGTTTGATCAGATCACGTATTGCAGCTTTAGGAAGTTCCTCCAAAAAATCGGTACGGTCATCCGCAGGTAATTCATTGAGTAGTTCTGCAGTTTTGGATGAAGGCAATTCTTTTACAATGTCTTTTTGTTGGGCGATATCCAAGATTTTAAAAACACTGGCTGCCCTGTGAATGGCCATATTAGCAATAATCTGTGCCTCATACTCCGGGAAATCATTGATGAGTCCTGCCACATCACTGATATTCTGGTGATCGAGGAATTCTCTGATCTCCAGTTTATCTTCTTTTTCGATCAGTTCTTCAAACTGCTCTTTCAAACCCGGTTGTTCCAATTCCAATGACATGGGTGCAATTTAATAAGTAATCCTGAAAGCTCCTTTTAGCCTTTATTATGAGCTGTTGGTCTTTTGTAATTCAACGGTATCTTTATGGGGTTAGTAAAATAGGATAAGCCATGATTCTCCCTTTCTTAACGATTGCTCCATCTGAAAATAGAGGCAGAGGTGTATTTACAACAGAAGATATTGCTGTAGATACTATTATTGAAATATCTCCTGTTTTGGTGCTAAGTCAGGAGGAAAGAAAGTCAGTAGAACAAACAATGTTGTTCGACTATATTTTTGAATGGGGAGAGGAAATGAAAGGTGCTTGCGTTGCATTAGGGTATGTTTCAGTATACAATCATTCGTATGCAGCCAATTGCATTTATGAAATGGATTTTGAACATGAATTGATACAGATCAGAACAGTTAAACCGGTGAAAGGAGGGGAAGAACTTTTTATTAATTATAATGCAGATCCTGATGATGCCAAACCAATTTGGTTTGAAGCAACCTGAGGTTATACATCATCATAATGATACAAACCATTTTTTATTGCATAGACTGTCATACCAGCCAGGCTATTAACATTCATTTTCCGCAAAATTGTTGATCTGTAATTCTCAACAGTCCGAATACTTAAGGAAAGTGTTTCAGCTACTTCCTTGCTGCTTTTATCTTCACATAGTAATGCAATCATTCTTTTTTCTGTATCTGAGAAAATATGTTTTTGCTTTTTAGAGAAGGGGTTAAAAGCTCCTTTTTTCACCATGAGTGCAAGTTTGTAAGAAGCATTTTTGCAATAGAAGGTAAGATTTTTATTTACTGTATCGATAGCTTCAAAAAGGTCTTCTTTCTTAACTCCTTTTGTTACATAGCCGGTTACACCTGCATCTAATGCAGATGCAATCATATATTCATCATCAAAATGTGATAACACTAAGCATCGAATTTGAGGTAAGGATGAAACAATGATTCGGATCGCATCAATACCAGACATGCCTGGCATTCTGATATCTGTAATAATGAGGTCAGGTTTATGCTTTTTAGAAGCTTCAATTAACTCTTTGCCATTTTTGCAACTGGCTACAACATGATAATATGGAACAGAATGTAGTATATCAATTAAACCATGTCGAAATATATCATGGTCATCAGCAATAATAATTTTAATCCTGATGTTTTTAGGAACACCGGGTTGGGAAAAATGCTTCATGCTCAAGGTTGTTATTCAATCAATCAACTTTCTCCGTGTAATCACAACAATTGGGATGTTGTTGTTCATGCGTAGCAGAGGTATGAAGTATCTATAATAGCTAGGAAGCTCTTTATAGTATTAGCTCAATACTCATAATTAAACAAAGATAAATGCTTGCTGTAATTGAAATGTTGACTATTTGAAGATGTTGGTATTTCGATTTTTTTTGAGGCAATGATTTTTGTTTTTCGTACTTAATAAATTGTTGTGTATTGTAAATACAACGATAGTGCTACTAGCTAAATAAGTTCAAACTACTTTTATCAGTAATATAAGTTATTAAGACAGTTATTTATTAAATAAACAATAGTTATACTATGCGATTTTTTTTTATAGTTTGTTGTATAGTGTATTCATTTAATTGCTTTTCTCAAGTACAAATTAAAGGATATCTTTTAGATAGTACTTCTAGTTTTGCAATCTCAAATGCAAGCTTAGTCTTAGAAAAAAAAGCTACTAAGGCTGGAAAAACTTTGAAGACAGTATCAGATGATAATGGCTTCTTTGATTTTCGCAATATCCCAATTGGAGAAAGTATTTTACGAATCTTACATGTTGGGTATAAGCCTAAAGAAATATTATTAAATGTGAAGGCTGAGAACGAATCTTTACAAATCATTTTAATACCGATCGATAAATTATTGTCAAATGTAACTGTTGCAGGAAGAAGAAGATTGATTGAACAAAATGCAGAGAAGATTATATATAATGTTGAGAATGATCCGGTTGCAAAGGCTCAAACTACACTTGAAATTTTGCGAAAAGTGCCATTTGTTAGTGTTGATGGGGAAGATAACATACAACTTAACGGGCAATCAAATTTTCGAGTATTACTAAATGGACGTGAGACCTCTATGTTTGTGAATAATCTCAAAGAAGCTTTACGTGCATTTCCTTCCACAAGTATTAGTAAAATTGAGGTTATTACAACACCTTCAGCAAAATATGACGCTGAAGGTGTTGGAGGATTAATTAATATCATTACTACAAAAAAAGTGGAAGGTTACAATGGTGCTGCATCTTACCGGGTGAATACAAACAAAACGGCAGTTTTTAATATTGATTTTTCTCTTAAGGAGAAAAAAATGGGGTTTTCGTTAAATTATGGAGGCTTTAATTCATTTGGGCAAAAAGCCAATGTATTGCAACAAATACTCCCAAAAACAAAATCTCTCTACGCTAGTAGGATCAATAATGGTTATGGTAATGTATACAACCTTAATCATTATGGTAACGCAGAACTGATTATTGATCTTGATAGTTTACATTATATTTCGGTTTATGGTAATTTGGGTGGTGGTAATTCTCGCATAAGTCGTAAACATTACCTCTCCACAGACTTTATATCACAACCGGATGAGCAGGCTTTTTTTGCTACCAGTAGTAAAGTATTATACCCTTCGAATAACTTTGAAGTTGACTTTGTAAAAAAGTCAAAAAATAAAAAAAATGAATTTGTGATTAGAACTTTAGGAGATTTCAATACTAATGACAATTTTATTTCCAGCGAACAAAATTTCGCAAACTTTAATCGTTTTATTAATAATACAAGTAAAGCAAGAAGTAGACAGTACACATTGCAAGCAGATTATAGCTTTGAGTTGACTTCTGCTTTGAAAATGGAGGCTGGGGCAAAGTATATTTACAGAAATGCATTCTCTGATTTTGTGAGTGCAGTTAAGTTTAATGCAAATGATAATTATACTATAGAACCAAGTAATAATGATTATTTTAATTACAAACAACGAGTGTCGGGTTTTTTTGCTACAGCAGCATATAAAATGAGCAGGGTTCAATTACAAGCCGGAGCTCGCTTTGAGCGAACAAATATTTATGGAGACTTTGTAACATCAGCAAAAGAGGTCAATCAGTTGTACAATATATTTTTGCCCAATATTCAGTTCAGCCAAATGATTTCGAAAAGTTATTCCTACGTAATCGCATATAATAAAAGGATAGAACGACCTTTTATTAGAAGTCTGAATCCTTTTGTGAATCGAACAGACACTCTAAATTTAACTAGTGGAAATCCTGATCTCGAGCCACAAATATTGCACATATTATCTCTGCAAAATCGCTTTAATTTGGGCAAGTTCTTTTTGGGGGCATCATTTTTTTATCAATACTCAGGGAATAGAATTTTACTTTATTCTGTTTTTGATGATGCTACAGGGGTGGCAAGAAATACAGAAAGAAATATCGGGGAGGAGCATCAGTGGAGTGTTAACTTAAGCCTAAATGGACGAATGAATGATAAATTGAATTTTTCAATTACAGTTAATCCCAGATACAATCGAATAAGAAATTTATTTAATTCTTTAGAGCGTAATTCATCTTTAACTGGTATCTATAATTTTAATGCGACTTATTCTGCAACAAAAAAGTTGTCTATTAATGGTTATATTGGTTACTCTAAGCCATTGTCAACAATTCAGGTTGAAAATTTTCATAACTTTTATTTCGGTCTTGTTGGTTCCTTCAAGGCGTATAAGGAAAAGCTGATTTTGACTATGAACATACAAAATTGGATGGGTGCGGATTTTAGATATCCAACAAGAACTCGATCTTCTAATTTCGAGATTGAACAAGTAATAGTAAATCCATGGAGAAATTTCGGATTCGGGTTTGTGTATCGTTTTGGACAACTAAAGTCAGATGTTTCAAAGAGAAAAGGAAATTCGAACGATGATTTATTAAGCAATTAAAATATCATAGCATCAATAGTTTAGTAAATATTATACAAGCATTTCAGTGGAAAAAGTAAAGTGATAATTTAAAATACTGTATGCATCAAAATAAGAGTTATATTCTGTTACACAAAATCATTCTATCATGAGAAATTATGTATTACTTATTATTTGCTTACTCATAAGCTGCTTAACATATAGCCAACGTGTAACAACTGTTCAATGGATGGTAGGAACGTGGAAAATTAGTACACCTCAGGGAACCATTGTAGAGATCTGGCAGACAAAAGATGATAGCACCTTAGAAGGTCGTAGTCTATTTGTGAAAACAACCGGAGATAGTATCCCTCAAGAAACCATTGAAATGGCTTTTAGAAATGGTGATTGGCATTATTCACCTACTGTTATGAATCAAAATGGAGGAAATACAGTACCATTTAAAGTCATATTCATGCGTGGTAGTGAGTTCATAGCAGAAAATCCTGCGCATGATTTTCCACAACGAATTACTTATCGAAGAATTAAACAGAGTCTATATGCAAGTATCGAGGGGAAACGCAATGGGAAATACGGTAAGCAAAATTTTGACTTTACCAGCGAGTAAATAAAATACTAGGCTAGAATATCCTGAACATTTTTACCAATATTCTCTGCAATTTTCTGCATGGGTAGATCATTGTCATCCTTGCCAAAAGGGTCCTCGATTTCTTCAGCAATGATCTCCAGACTCGCTAATACGTAAAAGATAAAGATTACAACAGGGATTGTAATAAAACCCAAACTCAGGGCGAATCCCAATGGTAAAGTGATCACATAAAAGAAAATGAATTTCTTAATGAATGCACTATACGAATAAGGAATGGGTGTATTCTTAATTCGTTCACAAGCACCACAGATATCCAGGAAGGATTGTAACTCATTATTTAAAAACAACAGCTGGTAATCAGAAATGTATTTGTCTCGGTGCAGTAAATGAACCTTGTTCATCATCAATGCAACGATTTGGTTCGGGATATGCTTACTACTGTCAAAACCTGCGATCTCAGGATGCGGATCAGCATCCAATGCTAGTCTGGTTTTCTCATTTTGCAGATGGATACTCAATTCGCTTGCAAAAAGCGGGATAATTTTTTTGAAAAAGGCCCTGTTTTTTTCATCTTCTCTTGAAAGAATGCTGTTGAGTTTTACTGCAAGATTTCTACTGTTATTCACCAATGAACCCCATAATTTTCTTCCTTCCCACCATCTGTCATAAGCAGTGTTGGTACGAAAAACAAGTAGCATGGAAATAGCAAAACCCAATAAGCTATGCATAATGGTGATATTCTTTGCATAACTGTTTTCTGCTAACTTCAAATAGTTGGCTTCTAAGTATACGATTCCCCAAGAGTATAACCCAATAAAAACAATTAATGGGAAAAGTTTACGTATGGTATCGGTTCTGTGAAAAGTAAATAGAAACCGTAGCCAGTGTTTTGGGTTATAGCTGATCATATGATAAATGTACAAATACCATGTAATTAATTAGAAGAATCTAACAAGCTCTCTTGACAGTCATTTTACAGTAGGTAACAAATCCTTAATGTGGAATCCTAGCTTCAATCAGTCAATTTCGCATAAAATCATTCGCTTGCATCAACAACATGCCTTATTAAGACAATCATTTGGTAAAGATTTTCTTTGGGGAGTAGCCATCTCAGCTGCACAAAATGAGGGAGCTTGGAATATCGATGGCAGAGGGCTGTCAATTTGGGATCAATTCTCGAGAAGACAAGGTAAGGTCAAGGATAACGCTAAACCGTATACAGCCTGTGATTTCTATTACAGGTATAAAGATGATCTAATGTTGGTGAAAGCCATGGGCTTTAATTGCTTTCGATTCTCAATTTCATGGAGCAGAATTCTTCCGGAAGGAACAGGTAAGATCAATAAAGAAGGGATCGCTTTTTATCACCGTGTTATTGATGAATGTCTACAACTTGGATTGATTCCTTTTGTTACATTATACCATTGGGATCTTCCTGCAGCACTGCAAAAAGAAGGTGGCTGGAGTAGTCATCAGATGTTGAAATGGTTTACCAGATTTGTACAAGTATGTACAGATGCATTTGGCGATAAGGTGAAAGATTGGATCGTTTTGAATGAACCGATGGGCTTCACTTCATTGGGTTATATGCTGGGTAAACATGCTCCTGGAAAAACAGGTCTCAGCAATTTTTTACCGGCCGTTCACAATGCTGTTTTATGTCAGGCTGAAGGAGGTAGAATTATTAGAGCCAATATCTCCCGTTCAAACATTGGCACTAGTTTTTCTTGTAGTGAAGTAATTCCCTATACACAGAAGGATGAAGATGTGAAAGCAGCTCGTAGAGCAGATATTTTATTGAATCGATTATTCATTGAACCCTTACTAGGAAGAGGGTATCCTCAGGAGCCGGGATTTACACTCTTGGATAAATTACATCTTCATAACAAAGCATGGAAGTACACCGAAAGAATGCAATTCAATTTTGATTTTATAGGGGTACAAAATTATTTTAGCACTACTGTAAAATACAATCCATTGATTCCATATGTACAGGCATCAGAAGTAAAAGCTGTCACCCGTAAAGTACCTCATACGGCCATGGGCTGGGAGATCAATTCGGATAGTTTTTACAGAATGATCAAAAGATTCTGGTTGTATGGAGGCGTAAAACAAATCCTGATTTCAGAGAGTGGCGCTGCATTCAAAGATGTGTTGATCAATGGAGTAGTTAATGATACCGATCGAATACAATACTTCCAGCAATACCTTACAGCAGCTCTGCGTGCTAAAAAAGAAGGGGTAAATATTGGTGGCTATCTTGCTTGGACATTGACGGATAATTTCGAATGGGCAGAAGGGTATAAAGCCCGATTTGGATTGGTACATGTTGATTTTGAAACCCAATTACGAACAATCAAACAATCGGGATACTGGTTCAGGGATTTTCTAACAGCAAAGAGCTGAGCAATTTCTATTTATTCCTCAAATGATCAAGTGGTTTCGTAAGTTTGAAGGTATCAAACAAACGATATGCGCCATTTATTAGTACTACTTCCTTTTTTATCACTGAGCATTTCAAGTATTAATGCTCAGTTAAAACATACAATTCCTGTTCATTCTGCGTATGTTTTGCCTGCTTCGGATGAAGATGAAGTAGTTATTGAGAACAATAAAATGTCCTATAAATGGACAGACACTGCCAAAAAAATTCATTTCTATTTTCACCATGCAAAACCGGGTGTTCTAACCCTTTCTTTAAAAAGTATAGCATCAAAATTGCCACAACAAATCAAGGTTTTGGCGGGAGATAAACAGTTCATTGTAACAATACCTGTTGGGACAAATGCAAAGGAAGTTAGAGTAGGAACTATACCTGTAGTTGATAGTGGTTTTATGGAAGTGGTGCTATCAGCCAAAAAATTAGTAAGTGATGGAATACAGATCGAATCATTGATTATTTCAGGTAATGCTACAGATGGTATTCGTTTTAACGCAAAGCCAAGACGAAATGCAGCTTCTGTACACCTCCGGTATCCCTTGGCTGATAGTATTCGTGCCATTGGATTTTATAATGAAGTAACAATTCCTAAAGGCTATGATCATTTACACAGTTTTTATATGGCCAATGGTTTTTCCAGAGGCTATTTTGGTATACAAGTGAATAGTGAAAAAGAAAGAAGAGTGATCTTCTCTGTATGGGATGCTGGTAATGAGGCAATCGATAGAAATAAAGTAGCAGAATCAGATAAAGTAAAACTATTGGCCAAGGGAGTTGGCGTTATCACCAATGATTTTGGAAATGAAGGAACAGGTGGGCATAGTCATTGGGTGTATGATTGGAAAGCAGGGGAGACCTACCGATTCATGTTGACAGCTTTACCTGACAGTGCTTCACAAACTACTATTTATACCGGCTATTTCTTTGTGCCTGAATTGCAAAGATGGAAACTGATCGCAGCTTTTCGTGCACCAAAAGATGGAAAACGATTGAGCAATTTGTATTCCTTTAATGAAAATTTTGTGGGGAGTAATGGACACCTCCAAAGAAGGGCTTTATTTGGCAATCAATGGGTGCAACAACAAAATGGAAGATGGGTTGCTTTGACAGATGCATTGTTTAGTACGGATGCTACAGGCAAAGCCGGAGATCGATTTGACATTGGCGCAGGTGTCAGCAATGAACAATTCTATTTATGGAATGGAGGCTTTACACCTCAGGAAGCAAGACCGGGCGATCAATTCAAAAGAAATCATACCACTAAGGCACCCTTGATCGATTATACCAAAGACGCAGATAGTCTTGTTCAAGCCAAAAAAGATCTGGAAGAAATTGCAATAGCTGTTAAAACCGGTAAGCTTGATACAACAGGAAGTATCGAATCTGTTTATTATCATATTCTTCAACAGGGTACGGGAGATTATGTGGCAGTAACTGACACTGTTACTGTTCATTATAAAGGATCAATACTTACAGATGGTACTGTTTTTGATCAAACCAGAGACAACCCGGCTACTTTTCCTTTGAGAAGATTGATTCGCGGCTGGCAGTTGGCACTTCCAAAATGTAAGGTGGGGGGTAAAGTTCGAGTGATCATTCCATCTGCACAGGCTTATGGTATTAGAACCCGCAGTAAAGATATTCCGCCTAATAGTGTGTTAGTTTTTGATATTGAAGTCGTAGGCACTAAAAAGCAGCAGTGATACCATTAAAAGTATCTGACCTAAACAGATAGTTATAGAAGACCTATGAAATTGACATTTTATGCAGGTTTTCGAAATGATGCTTGCAAGAGGCTTTTTTTCTGTCTAACTTAATGGGCATCTACTTTTTATAACGATAAACTCTGCGTATGAAAGCGGCTCGTCAATTAACCATTGCTATGTTGGTATTGGCTGCAGGTGCAGCTTTGTTTCTTGGATATCATTTGATTACTGATCCAACCGGAAGTTCACTCAGTATACCTGTGTATTTCCTCAATGGATCCATGTTCAATGATTTTTCTACACCCGGTTGGATCATTTTGTTATCAATCGGCATATTAGGTATCATTACTATCATCACGGTAGTGAAAAGAATCAGGCATTTTCATACAGTTGTAGTCATTCAAGGTGCTATTATTTGTGCCCTTGTCATTTCGCAAATGATCATTATCGGGGAGGAATATATTCTTCAATATATTTTTCTGATGCTTGGAATGGCCATCGCAATTGTAGGTGGATTGTTAAGTCAGGTAGATAAGAAAGCAGAAAATAAGAAATGAGGAACAAGAAGTAGAAAATCATTAATTGGTATAAAACTTTTACTTGCTTCTTGTTTCTTACTTCTTAATTTTTATTTCTCTGTTCCGTCAGAGCCAGATAAACACCATTTGTCCAGCCAAATCCATCCTGATTTGGATATTCACCTCCTCCTGCTTTTAAATGAATATTGGAAACATTGTATTTCTCCATCATTTTGCCTGTTTCATTATATGTTTTCTCGTTTAGGCTTAACCATCGTTGTCTAATTTCATCGGCAAGCGTATTGTGCTGGTAGTTCATCAATCCTTTGTAAGCTACCCATTGTAATGGTGCCCAACCATTGGGTGCATCCCATTGCTGACCGGTTTCTAAATTAGTCGTGAGTAAGCCTCCATCACTTAATAAATGACGTTGTATTTTATCAGACACCCCCATCGCCTGTTGTTGATTTGCAATACCCATCAATAATGGGAAGCAGCTAGCCAATGTTATTCTTTCAGTATTTTTTTGTTGAATGAAATGATAATCGAAATAGTATTTCTCATGATCATTCCAGCAATAATGTTGAATGGAATCTATTCTTATGTTCATGGCTTTTGATAATCTCTGAGAAGCGTTATGATCACCTTTTAATTGATAACCTATGTGGAGAACAGATTCCAAGTGAAGTATCAAACAGTTAAGATCAACCGGAATAATATCGGTTGTTTGTATGGTATGCATTTGGTCCGGAATCTCGAACCAGCGGCTACTAAAATCCCATCCTGATTCAGCTGCAGCTCTGATATGTCTGTATACAATGGAAGGTTCCAGCTTTGATTTTGCAGCAATATGAATATCTTCTATATAAGCCTCTGGTCTTGGGGAAGGATTGTCATCCCAATATCGGTTTAAGATAGATCCATTAGGCATTCTTGCAACACGATAAGCAGATTGGTTGCTTTCAGAAAGTTGTTCGCTTCCTTTCATCCAAAATGTATATTCCTTTTCCAATGCCGATAAATATTCCAAGTACACTTGTTCTCCTTTTATGGATGCCAATAATGAGATCATCAAAGCAAAAAATGGCGGCTGTGATCTGCTGATATAGTAAGTTCTATTGCCATTTGGAATATGGTCAATTGTATGGATCAAGTGTGCAAAATTCTTGATCATGTTTTCGATCAAATCTATTCTTCCGGAAACCTGTAAGCCTAGCATGGTGAAATAACTATCCCAATAATAGATTTCTCTGAACCTCCCACCCGGAACTATATATGGATAGGGTAGAGGAATTAATGTGCCTTTTTGTGTGTCAGGGTTTCTTTGTAGAACATCCCATAGTTCAGTAAGATGGTGTTGAATCGATTTATCACCGGAGGAATAGGCTTCTTGATGTGATTCAGGTAAAATGAAATGAGCTTCGATGAAATTCAGTAAATCAAATGCTGCTTCTTTTTTTTGAGTTGAATAATGTTCTAGAATAACTGAAGAACTATATTTTGGTAAAGCGTCAACAAAATATTTAGAATCCGAAAAGATACCTGCACTTTGTACGTCTTCATACAAAGGCGATAAGGATTCGATATGAAAATATTGGTCGCTCATAGTGTATTAGTCTATATACTTTTCTTTTCTTTTTGTTGTAATCTGCTAAATAGGAACAAGCATACGATTAATATAGTCATTGGTATCAGTGAAAAATAGAATGCCTGTTTTCCATCATAGTGTTCAAAGATATTTCCTGTAATGATAGAACCTGTGGTGCCGCCTAATGCAGAGAAAATAATGATCAATCCAGACATTAGTCCGTGTTGTTTTACAGGCAGCGTACTCAAGATGACAGAGTTTACAGCCGGATAAATAGGAGCGAGTAACAATCCGATCATAGGGAAAACAAATGCTGCAATCGGAGCAGTGCTCCATCCTGTGATAGGTTGACCGGTTGATTTTTCAGCCAATGGAATAGCTACAAGAACCAATGCTGCTGCCAGTAATACGCATGAGATCAATACTATCAGCCAATTCAATCTTTTCAATACCAATCCGGCAAAGAAACGGCCTAATGCAGTAGATCCGGCAAGAATACTCGCCATTTGAATACTCAATGCAGCAGGTAATAACAATACCTTGTTGTTAAATGTTGGTAACCAACTCATGATACTTTGTTCTATCAACACATAAAAAAAGGCACAGAGTACGAATACCAATACAATTGGCTTCACCATCAGTTTGAACATTTCTTTGAACTCGCTGAGCATTGACTTTTGTTCCGTTGTTTGTATAGATGATTCATCCAATGAAGCGGATAATAAGAGTAGAAAAGCCATCAATGAAATTCCGCCAAGGAGATAATATACATTTAGCCATGCAGTAGATTGGGGATTGGTATCATCCACAAAATAACTGAAGATGAAATAACCGGTAAGGATACCGATCATGAAAAAAGATTCGATAAAATTCATCAAGCTAATATGCTCTTTCTCATTTTTAGTGACCAATCCGATCGTACTATAAACAGACATTTTGATCAATGCAAAAGAGGAGCCAACGGCAGCGAATAATAATTTCGTTGTAAGAAAGCTAGCCGTAAAAGGCATGATGAAACATACGATACTGATGAAGCATAAAGCGATCAACATAGCGTTTTTATAACCAATCCGTACGATATAGGAAGAGATAAGGAATGATACTGCCGCAATACTTAGGTCTTTAAAAGCTTCCAATGTAGAGGCAGCACTTTCTGAAACACCAAAATTCTGTTGCACTTGTAATATAACGGTACCCACACTATTCAAGAGTATGGCAAAAACAAAGTAGTTGAGAAATAAAGAGAGTTTTATTTTCCAGTTTTGCATAAAGAAGGATTAGAATTATAGTTGAATTGGGATCAGTTTTAAACAAACAGGAGCAGGTACTTCTGTCTGTCGAAGTAGCTGTTGCAATAAACCTGTTTGTCTATTGATACGGTATGTTACAATATTATTCGTTCGTTGATTGGCCACTAATATGAAATTGCCGCTTGGGTCAATAATAAAATTCCTAGGACCTGCTCCAGGAACAGGTTGATAGCCAATGCCCGTAAGCTTTCCGGTATTTTGATCGATTGAAAAAATAGCTAGATTGTTTTCTTCACCTCGGTTGGAAGCATACAAGAATTTACCATCTGGAGAAACATGGATATCAGCACTGCCCGATTGTCCGGAAAAATCTTTTGGATGTGTTGCTATTTGCTGAATACCTGTTAAATAACCATTGGTGTAACGATACGTTTTAATGGTACCGGTTAATTCTTCTAATAAGTATACAAATTTTTGATTGGGATGGAAATCAAGATGACGAGGACCACTGCCGGGCGATGAAGTAGCAAAAGGCATGGCGGCAGGTTTTAAAGGCTGTTTGGCAGTTGGATTAAAAAGATACATCATCAGTTTATCAGTGCCTAAGTCAGGAACTAAAAGATATTTCTGATCAGGAGAAAAAAAAGTGCCATGAACATGTGGTTTTTCTTGTCTGTCTTTGTTGATACTACTACCGGAATGCTGGATCTTTTGAACATAATGTTTCAGGCTCCCATCATTGGCGACGGGGAAGACACTAATATTTCCTCCGGTATAGTTCCCTGTAATGACCCATTTACCCGTTTTATCAACCGTCACATAACATGGATGATCACCGCCGGTAGGTTGGCTATTGATGTAGTATAGTTGTCCGGTAGCAGCATCAAACTCATAAGCACTTACATAACCAGGTTGATCACCCCCTGTTTCATTAACAGTATATATTTTCTGTTGATCTGGGGATACTGCTAAAAATGAAGGATTGGTGGCACTATCAGTACTGCTTACCCATTGAATTTCTCCATTTTGTGAGTTGAATCTAAATACATACACGCCTTTACTCTTACCTGTAGTATAAGTCCCGACAAGTAAATAATGATCCTGTGCAGACAGAAGCAAACAATAAAAAGACATGAAGAACAAACATATAGCTCTCATGACGGTTTGGATTTTCTGTAAGATAAACATTGAAAAGCATTCTTTTTAGTCAGAAAAAAATTATACCCAGACAAACCCTCTGTTTACGATTTTAGAAGTCTGTTGTTATTAACATAGTGTTTTAGTAGACTATTTGTATTTTCGCCCCGCAAATCAGCACTATGAAATATCTATATTTGGCCTTAATTTTTTTAATCATGAATTGTAGTACAAAACAGGAGAAGGCTTTACAAGCCGGTGAGTGGCAAGCAAAATTATTTAGAGAAGACGGTAACCATATTGTTTTCAATTTTGAAGTCATAAATGCAGGGGATAGCCTTGAATGGATCATCAAGAATGGAGAAGAGAAGATCAAAGTGGATGATATTACTATCAAGGGAGATTCCATATTGGTAGCCATGCCTGTATTCGAATCTTATTTTAAGTTAGTCAGGAAAGGAAACGATAAGCTTATAGGTATTTGGACAAAAGCTGCTACGGCAGGTTTTATTGATATGCCTTTTGAAGCAACACCTAGTAATGTCAAAAGATTTGAAACAAATGCAAAACCTGTAGCCAATATCTCAGGAAAATGGGAAGTGACATTTTTTAGAGCTGATGGATCTCCAAGACCTGCTATTGCTGAATTTATACAACAAGATGAGACATTGTCAGGAACTTTTATTACTCCCTCCGGTGATTACAGATATTTAGTGGGTGTGGTAGATGGTGATCAAATTAAGTTATCGACGTTTGATGGAAGTCATGCTTATTATTTCAATGCTACGATCAATAGCGATACTTCTATCAGTAATGGTAATTATTATTCAGGAGCCACCAGTATTGAACCTTGGAAAGCAGTAAAAAATGAAAACGTAACATTGCCCGATGTGGCTGCTATGTTTTTAAAGGAAGGAGAAGAAAGATTGAATTTTAGTTTTCCCGATCTAGATGGCAAACAAGTTTCGATCAATGATGAACGTTTTAAAAATAAAGTAGTCATCGTTCAGATCATGGGGTCTTGGTGCCCAAATTGTATGGATGAAACCGCTTTTCTAAGTGAGTATTATCGGAACAACAAAGATAGAGGGGTAGAAGTGGTAGCACTGGCATACGAGTATTACGAAGACCGCACTTTGGCTGCAAATAGTGTAAGAAAGTTTCAAAAAAGATTCAATGTGCAATATCCGATGTTACTTACCGGAGTTACAGTAGCTGATACTTTAAGAACCGAAAAAACATTACCTCAACTTACGAAGATCAAATCATTCCCTTCTACCATTTTTATTGATAAGCAGGGCAAAGTAGCCAAAATACATGCTGGCTTTGAAGGACCGGGAACCGGTTCTAGGCATGAGGTATTAAAGAAAGAGTTTGAAGCAACAATTGAGAAATTATTGCAATAAAAAAAGCACGGGTTTGATTCCCGTGCTTTTTTATTTTATTTCGCTCCTTTCACATATTTATCTAACCATTGCTGTTGTTCCCATAAGGTATGTAAAACGTTTTCTTTTCCACGATAGCCATGCGCTTCATAGGGTAGAAACACAAAACGAACAGTACCACCATGACCTTTGATGGCCGCATACAAACGTTCACTATTGATAGGATAGGTACCTGTATTGTCATCGCTATCTCCATGTATCAATAAGATCGGTGTTTTGATTTTATCCGCATAGCTGAATGGACTCATTTCATAATATAACTGAGGAGCCTGCCAATAAGTACGCTCTTCATTCTGGAAACCAAATGGGGTCAGTGTTCTGTTATAAGCACCACTTCTAGCAACACCTGCTTTGAACAGATTGGTATGTGCCAATAAATTAGCGGTCATAAAAGCGCCATAGCTATGTCCGCCAACACCTACACGATTTTTATCAGCCACACCTAATCCTGATAAATGATTGATTGCTGCTTCGGCATTCATCTTTAGCTGAGCAACAAAATTGTCGTTCGGCTTTTTGTCAGCAGATGAAGCTACAATTGGCATCTCAGCATTGTCAAGCACTGCATATCCTTGTGTTACATAGTAGATAGGAGATCCCCAGCTTAAAGTAGTAAAGCGATATTGACTACCTCTTATCTGAGCAGCATCTGCTGCGCTATTGAATTCACGCGGATAAGCCCAAATAATTAATGGCAATGGACCGTCTTTGTCTTTGTTATAGCCTTTTGGCAAATAGAGTTCTCCTGTAAGATCAACACCATCTGCTCTTTTGTATTTTACTTTTTCTTTTGTTACACCTTCTAATTGAGGATATGGATTACTAAACTTCGTGATGGCTCTGTCTGCAATACGTAGAACCAGATTCTTGATGTAATAGTTAGGAACTTCTGTTTGTGATTCACGACGGGTTAATAAAACCAATTTATCTGCATCAATTACTTCGTTCACTGTTTCATATACCCCTTCAGCACAACGCCAGATGATCTCATTCTTTTTTGTAGCCAAATCAAACTTCGCTAAGAACGGAAGATCACCCTTGGGAGAAGATCCGGTGGTATTATTCATCAAAATTTTAGAACCATTATCAGTTGTTTGAATCACCGGTCTGCCAAATTTATTTCTTGTCAATACAGGTGATCCCGGATTATTATACGCATCGGTCTGATTTCTTTCAATCAATAACTCTAATGAACCTGTTGTACTGTTGTATCTACTGATACGAAAAGTTTGTTTTGATCTCAATACTTCCTGAACCAAAGCTAGTGTAGCATCACCCCAGGTAGTACCTGCGTAACGTGTTTTAGTTTTAAATAATTCTTTAGCTTCTCCGGTAAAAGGAGCACTCAGTGCATACACAGCATCGTGGTATTCTACCTGTTTTTTAATTAATCCACTATCCAAAGGCATAGCCCATGTAATAGTGGCAGCTTCATCATCTCTCCAATCAAAACCGCGTGGTACATTTTGTGTATTGTCATAACCGGAAGGGGTTCCTTCAGTTGAAGGCAACTCAGCTAATACTTTTACTACTTTACCTGTTAGATCTTGGATCGTGATGGTAGAAGGAAATCCATTTGCAGTCACCAAATAAGAGAAGGGCTTACGAATGGTTCTAACCATCATGTATTTTTTATCAGGAGACAGACTAAAAGTGGAAACAATACCTGACTTACCCAGATTAGTTTCTATACCATTTTTGTTTTGGATTAGTTGTCCGGTAGCATAAAATTCAAACAGTTGCTCATCAAAAGGTGATTTAATCAGATCCTGATAAGTAGGGCTGGGTGCTGCTTTACCTAAATTCTGTTGAATCGTAGGTCCTTTAGGGGTAATTGGGCGCTTGGGTGCATTAGATGCTAATTGTGTAGCAGCTTTATAAATAATGGTGTTATCATCTACCCAAGTATAAGAAGTACCCAATACTGTATTCAGTGGTTGCTTGTTGATTTTGGTAGCTTTTTTACTTGCTACATCAATGATATATAAATCAACCCTGGACCCAGTAGTGTGCGTAAATGCAATCTTCGTTTCTGAAGGACTCCAACTTACATTACCCGCTAGCATGTTTGCAGGTAAGCCTGTTACCTGAGTACTCACCCCTGTTTTAATATTTTGTAGCGAAAAATTGTTGATGAAGTTTTGTCTACTAGGCGCAAAGTTGTTGGGATTAATCCTCAAACCTGCAACTCGAAGTTCCGGTTGACCGAGTTCTTCTACGGTTGGATAACTATTTCTTTCACTTAATAGCATCCATTCTGCTTTGCCGTCAATACTTACAGAAGGAGTTGGTTTTGCCAGTAACAATTCCATGACTTCTTTGGCAGGTGTACGATAGCTGTTATCATCCTGTGCATACAAATTTGTAAAAGTAGCACCGGCGATAAGTACACTAAAGAACCATTTTTTCATAATCGTTGGTTTTATCGGTGTTGGTTTTGGAAATTGATCATTATTGGTAAACACGTACATAATCGATCCACATTTTTTGTGGAAACACTTTTTCATCTACACCTTTTTGTCCGCCCCATGATCCACCCACTGCAATATTTAGCAATAAGTGAAAGGGCTTATCAAAAGGCCAGGCATCATTGCCGGTATGTTCATTCTTAAAAGTAAAGTAGGGCTTATCATCTACCAACACGGTGACGGTTTCTTCATTCCATTCCAAGGCGTAGACATGAAATTTTTCACTACAGTCAGGTACGGGGATAGTCGCGGTTTTTTGTGTACCAATGCTGTGAAAGTATTTTTTTGTATGAGTAGATGCATGGATAGTCCCCTGATTATAGCCTACATGTTCCATGATATCAATTTCGCCATCATCGGGCCATGTAATTTTCGGGGTTGTGCCCAGCATCCAAATGGCAGGCCAAGTTCCTACACCCTTGGGTAATTTCGCACGAACTTCAATGCGTACATATTTCCAATCGCCTTTTCCTTTGGTCACTAATCTGGCAGAAGTATACTCATTCTCACCCATTTTCTCTTTATGGGCTTCAATCACCAACATACCTTTTTCAACCCTTGCATTCTTTAACTGCTTGGAAGTATAATATTGAAGTTCATTGTTACCCCATCCATGTCCACCAACATCATAGTTCCATTTCGTAGAATCGGGTAATCCCTTCTTATTGAATTCATCACTCCAGATCAATTTTCTTTTTTGGGAACTGGCTGTCAGACAAATCATTGACAGCATAGCAAATACCATTGTTTTTAACATAGGCCGCAATTTGGGACATGTAAGTTAGGTATTATGGGGCAGGAATAAAGGTCTTCTGGATGGTTGGGTGAAAAAAATTTGCGTGGGAATACAGATGCCTGTACTTTTGCAACTCATGAAACAATTCGCACATATCCACCACCATCATTACTTACCCATAGGGTAGGCTGTTGGTGTTTTGTGCCAAACATAAAACATTGAAGGGCTTACCAAGAGGTAAGCCCTTTTTATTTTAACTGAATACTATGAAACTAAAGCTCGCGATCCAAAAAAGTGGCCGTTTACATGATGACTCCATTCGTTTGTTGAAGGAATGTGGTATCGATATCAGCAATGGCGTAAACAAATTAAAAGCGGAAGCCACCAACTTCCCCTTGGAAGTCTATTTTTTACGAGATGATGATATCCCGCAATATGTAGAAGATGCAGTTGCAGATATCGGATTTGTGGGTGAAAATGTAGTGTATGAGAAGAAAAAGAAGGTAACCGTTGTTGAAAAATTGGGTTTTGGTAAATGTCGGTTGAGTATGGCGGTTCGTCGTGGAGAAGACTATACGGATGCATCTTTTTTAAATGGTAAAAAGATTGCTACCAGCTATCCGGTCATCGTTGAAAATTTCCTCAAGGAGAAAAATGTAACTGCCGAAATCCATGAGATCAGCGGTAGCGTGGAAATCGCACCGGGCATCGGATTGGCGGATGCTATCTGTGATCTGGTTAGCAGTGGATCAACCCTGTTTATGAATGGATTGAAAGAAGCGGAAACCATCTTACAATCTCAGGCCGTATTGATCCGTAACAATGGTTTGGAAGAAGCTAAAACACAATTACTAAATCGTTTGTTGTTTCGTATTCAGTCAGTAAAAAAAGCAAAAAACAACAAGTATATTCTGCTGAATGCACCGAATGATAAACTCAATGAGATCATTGCTCTGTTACCCGGGATGAAAAGTCCAACCGTATTGCCTTTGGCTGATCCCGGTTGGAGTAGTGTTCACAGTGTACTCAATGAAAATGAATTCTGGGATATCATTGAACAATTAAAAGCCGCCGGTGCACAAGGAATATTAGTGGTGCCGATTGAAAAAATGATCGTATAGATAAAAGAGAAGTATGAAAAAAATCGAATTGCCTGAAAAAAGTACATGGAGTAGTGTTCTTCAGCGTCCTGTAATTGATACCGTTACCTTGGAGCAACAAGTGAAAGGTGTTTTGAATGTAGTGAAACAAGATAGAGATACAGCGGTACTTCAATTTACCCGCCAATTTGATGGCGTTCAATTATCATCATTGGTAGTAACAGACGATGAAATTGAATCGGCAATACAACAAGTACCTGACGATTTAAAAAGAGCTATCAAACAAGCAGCCAACAATATTCGTGTCTTTCATGAAAAGCAAAATGCCGGTATTGAAGTGGTGGAAACGATGAAAGGTGTCAGATGTTGGAGAAAGTCAGTAGGCATCGATAAAGTTGGGCTATATATTCCGGGTGGTACCGCACCTTTATTCTCTACGATATTGATGTTGGCTATTCCGGCACAAATCGCAGGATGTAAAGAAGTGATTCTTTGTTCACCACCGGATAAAGAGGGAAAACTAAACCCTGCTATTCTCTATGCCGCTAGTTTAACAGGTGTTCATAAGATCTTTAAAATAGGCGGGGTACAAGCCATTGCGGCAA
>CALRLC020000018.1:2500-33510 GCA_943368425.1 Brevundimonas vancanneytii | reverse complement strand
AAAAAAATAAAAATCAAAAAGTCATAGATAGTATTTCTACAATCTTTATTGCTGCCAAAGAAGCACGATTCAATGCATTATTAGATCAAATAAAAAGATTTCCAAATACAAGTTTAACAGCCTATTTATTATACGACAATTTTTCGCTAGGTATTAGTGAAGATAGTTTGATTTATACCTTTAATAAGTTAGGCGACCTTTCTAAATGGTCTTATTTTGGGAATAAAATAAAAAACTTTGTTCAGGCGTATAGTAATATACGCGAAGGGTTCATAGCCCCTGATTTTACTTTAAGTAATGATCAAGGGGAAATATTTTCTTTACAATCACTGAGAGGGAAGTTCGTCTTGATTGATTTTTGGGCAAGCTGGTGTTTGCCATGTCGGAAAAAACATCCGGAAATGAAAGAGGCTCTCCAATTTTTAAGCACTAAGAGTGTTGAATTTTTAGGGATATCTCTTGATGAAGACAAGTCAGCTTGGTTAAAAGCTATTAAAAGTGATGGCTTACCTTGGCAACAGCTGATCGCTCCGGAAGGCTTTAGTAGTAATGTGGCAGACAAATACGGTGTAAAAGCGATTCCATTTAGTTTGTTAATAGATCCTGGAGGTAAAATTGTTAAAAAAAATCCTAGTATGAGTGATTTGAAATTCATGTTTCAATAAAAAAGGCGCCTGTATAAAAAGGCGCCTTTTTATTGAACTTTCATAAAATTATAAAGTCTTCAACACATCATTCATACTTCTCACAGCTTCTGCACTCTTATTAAACAGCGCTTGTTCTTCTTCATTCAATTTGAAGTCGATGATCTTTTCCCAGCCATTCTTGCCAATTACAACAGGAACACCTAAACAGATATCTTTCTGTCCGTATTCACCTTCCAAGCTAACACAGCAAGTGAATAATTTCTTTTCATCACGCAGAATGCTTTCCACCAATGCAGCTCCGGCAGCTCCCGGTGCATACCATGCAGAGGTGCCGATTAGTTTGGTCAATGTAGCACCACCTACCATGGTATCGGCTACGATTTGTTTTTGTTGTTCTTCGGTCAGGAAATAAGAAACAGGCGCACTGTTCCAGGTGGCCAAACGAATCAATGGAATCATCGTAGTATCACCATGTCCGCCCACTACCACTGCATTTAGGTCTGCAGGGCTGCAACCCAAATGCTGGCTCAGTTGATATTTGAAACGGGCACTATCCAAAGTACCACCCATACCGATGATTCTGTTTTTAGGTAATCCGGTAGACTGTAAAGCCAGATAAGTCATTGTATCCATCGGATTGCTGATCACGATGATGATCGCATTCGGCGAATATTTCAGGATGTTTTCGCATACACCTTTTACAATACCTGCATTGGTGCCGATCAATTCTTCACGTGTCATACCCGGTTTACGAGGTAAACCTGAAGTGATCACTACTACATCCGAACCTGCAGTCTTTGAATAATCATTGGTGCTTCCAGTAATGCGGGTGTCAAAACCCAGCAATGCGGCGGTTTGCATCATGTCTTGTGCCTTACCCTCGGCCAGACCTTCTTTAATATCCAGTAATACCAATTCTTCAGCCAATGCGGCGCGTGCAATATTGTCGGCACAAGTAGCTCCTACGGCTCCGGCACCTACTACGGTTACTTTCATAAACAATGATTATTTAAAGTGAGGAATTTTTTCCGCTGCAAAGGTAAGGGTTGGCAGTCGTTTGAACACGACGTTTCAGGCTTTTTGACACCACTGTGGATAGCAGTTTAACAAACTTTTCTTGTTGAATAGATTTATTGCTTGTAATCGTTTAAAAGGGTCAATAGCTCCGGCATTTCCACACCTCCTTCATAGGCTTTTATGTAGTTGCCTTTTTTATCATACACAGCTACATACGGAGTATATTTTACCTGAAAGAAAGAAGGAATGCCATAATTCGGGTCTCTACCCACTTTCAAGTTTTTATGATTGAAAAAACCATATTCCTGTGCAAAGCCTTTGATATCTGCCATATCACGATAGCTGACCCAAAGAATAAAGCTATTTTTCAAACTGTCCATGACTGCCATCATTTCTTTGGCTTCATGTTGACAATGGCCGCAATCCGGACTGAAATACACAATAATGGTAAAATCAGATGCTGGTAACTGTTGTTTGGTGAACCAAGTACTGTCCGTTTGTAGAATGGTAAACTCTGGTAACTTTTTCGTCTTTAAAAATGGAGGTAGATCTGAATTCGCATCCTGTGCATAGGATGTCATACCCATCAATACCACTATAAGAACAGAAAGAATTTTTTTCATACAATAAATTATTGAACATTGTTCCCTTTGGCTGCTTTGGCTTCCATCATCCTCATTTCTTTGGCATCTTGCAAGAATTCAGAAGCGAAAATGAATTTATTGAGTAATTCATCTTTGCTGAAAATGATGTCTTTATTAGTTCCTTCCCACTGTTTTCTACCCTGATGCAGATAAACAATGTGGTCTCCAATTTCCATCACACTATTCATATCGTGGGTTACTACAATTGTAGTGATGTTAAATTCAACCGTGATCTCTTTGATCAAACGGTCGATCACCATGGATGTTTGTGGATCTAATCCTGAATTGGGTTCGTCACAAAATAAATATTTAGGGTTCAGTACAACCGCACGAGCGATTCCAACCCTTTTTTTCATCCCACCACTGATCTCGGAAGGATATTTTTTATGTGCATCTTTCAAATTCACACGATCTAAAACCTCATTGACTCTTTTCTTCTTTTCTGCAATGGACCAATTAGTGAACATATCCAATGGGAACAATACATTTTGTTCCACTGTCATCGAATCAAACAAAGCAGTACCCTGAAACAACATGCCAATCTGCTGACGCAATAACTTTCTTTCATCATTGTTCATTTGGAGCATATCGGTTCCGTCATAAAGAATTTCACCTTGTTCCGGGCGAAAAAGTCCGACCATACACTTGGTGAGAACGGTTTTGCCACTACCACTGGTGCCAATGATAAGATTACACTTGCCGGCTTCCATTACTGCACTGATGTCTTCAAGAATGGTACGCTCGCCAAAAATCTTTTTTATGTTTTTGATCTCGATCATGTGACTGCAAACTAATCTTTTGTTTTAGAATGGCTCTACCAGATTCCTTAATAAATCCTCAAAAACTTCTCTTTTTCGAATCAGATACGGTTTGCCATCTTTCACCATTACCTCTGCCGGACGATAACGGGAGTTGAAATTGCTTGCCATTTCAAATCCATATGCTCCGGCATTATCAAATACCAGTAAATCACCTTCTCTGATCTCATTCATGGGTCTTTCCCAGGCAAATGTGTCTGTTTCGCAGATATTACCGGTAATGGTATAATTCTTAATAATACCATCCTCATTACTGATGTTTCTAATGCGATGATATGCTTCATAAAACATAGGTCTGATTAAATGGTTAAAGCCGCTGTTTACACCTGCAAATGTTGTAGCACTTGTTTCTTTCAAAACATTCACTGATGTAAGCATATAACCAGCTTCGCTTACTAAATATTTACCGGGCTCGAACCATACTTGAAAAGTTCGTTGATAGGTTTGTTCGATTTTTTGTTCGAAAGCAAGAATCTCTTTTGCCAAAAGTTGTATATCGGTTCCATCTTCTCCATCCTTATAAGGCACTTTGAATCCACCACCCAGATCAAGAAATCTTAATTCAGGAAAATGCGGTACCAGATCAAAAAATACATCTGTCACTTTCATGAATACCGCTACATCTTTGATCTCACTTCCGGTATGCACATGTAATCCGGCAATATGAATTTGATATTGTTGCATGATGCGAACAATATCCGATAACTGTTCAATGGGGATACCAAACTTGCTCGTATCGTGTCCGGTAGAAATTTTTAGATTGCCTCCCGCCATAATGTTTGGGCGAAGACGAATGCCTACCGGATAACTGTGTCCATATTTCTTTCCAAATTTTTCCAAATTGGAAAGACTATCAATATTAATGTTAATACCCAATGAAACGGCTTCTTCAATCTCATCAAAAGCAATACCATTGCTGGTGTATAAAATATCAGTTGAAGGGAAACCGGCATGTACCGCTAGTTTGGCTTCGTTGATGGAACTACAATCTATCTTACATCCAATAGACTTGATATGCTTTAGTATACTGAGGTTAGTGAGTGCTTTGCATGCATAAAAGAAACTCACTTTATCGCTGTTAAAAGCTTGCTTGAGTTGTTGAAATTGTTCAGTGATACGGTCTGCATTATAGACGTAAAGAGGTGTGCCGTATTCAGCAGCAATATTTCTTAATTGCTCGTTGGATAAAAAAGATGACATACTGCGAAGATACTTGTCTGGCAGATATTCATGTCACCGCTGTTCCATCTTATTATTGATTTTCGTCCGAAGGGTTTTCTTCGTCGGTAGATGTTTCATTATCCGGGTCAGAAGCGTCTGTGTTTTCCTCCGTTTCTTCTCCATAAATAATGAGTTCGCCATCTTCATTGACAGTCAGCAGTGAAGTATCGCCATCAATGATAGGCTCTTCGATTGCTTTCTCTTCTCCGATAGCGTCAGCAACAGGCTGGTCGGTAAAATCTTCAGGGCGTATTACCGTTCCTTCAACGATCTGTTCTGCCAATACTTCTTTGATCTTTGGAAGATCCTCCGGAGAATTGATACCGAAATAATCCATGAAGTTCTTCGAAGTAGCATATACCAGTGGCTTTCCAGGCATTTGCTCGTTACGCCCACTAATTAGGATCAATTCTTTTTCTAGCAATTTCTGGATACTATAATCGCTGTTCACACCACGAATAGATTCAATCTCACCTTTTGTGATGGGTTGTTTATAAGCAATGATGGCGAGTGTTTCCAGTGCAGCATTGGATAGGCGCTTGAGAAATTTATCGCCATTGAGTTGGGCGATTGTTTTATGATAATCTTTCTTGGTCAGGAATTGCCATCCACCACCACTTTCGCGTACTTCAAAGGGATAAAATTCAGAATTGTATTTCTCACAAATACCTTGAATGGCGGCTTCAACCTGATCAAGCGTTACACGCTCTTCCAGAAAGCCAAATGTATTGTTGATGAGTTCAACGATATCCAAAGAAGTGAGCGGCTTCTCACTTGCAAAGATCAACACTTCAATGTGTGGTATGATTTGGCTTATCTCCATGGTTAATTTGAAAAAGGGCTGATTTGAAAATTTGAAAATAACGATTTGTCATAAATGGAACATAAAAATGTGCAAAGCAACATTTTCCATTCCTTTATTTCCAAATGATCTTATCCCTGCAATGCGGCAGCACCACTCACGATCTCTGTCAATTCAGTAGTAATAGCAGCCTGACGGGCTCTGTTATAACTAATCTTCAGTGACTTCAGTAACTCATTTGCGTTTTCACTAGCCTTATCCATAGCAGTCATACGAGCACCGTGTTCACTGGCGTTACAATCCAATACTGCTTTGAATAGCTGTGTGTTCAGGATCTTAGGCATCAATTCAGCGATCAGTTCTTCCTTAGCCGGTTCAAAAATAAAGTCAGACTTTTTGCTCGAATTGTTATTGGTTACTTTAGGGATCGGCAGGAATTGTTCAGCCTTGTATTGTTGCGTAGCCGCATTTTTAAATTCGCTATAAATAATCTCAACCGCATCAAACTCTTTATTCTCAAAAGCTTTCATGGCAGCTTGCGCAGCAGCTTGAACTGATTCGAAGTTTAGGTTTAGGAAGATATCTTTATAAGTAGCGTCTACTTTATAACCTGCTTTCAGTAAGCTTTCGTATCCTTTTTTACCAATATTCCAGATACTCACGTTTCCTTTCTGATGTTGCGCTGCATATTTTTCAGCGATGGTCAGTTTGGCCAGTTTGATTAGGTTGGCATTATAACCGCCACAAAGTCCGCGATCACTGGTAATTACAATCAATAAAACTTTCTCTACTGCTCTTTCCTCAGCCAGTTTGATGTGCATATCACCCTCAGTGTTGCTAACGATATTACTCAACATTTCCTGCAATTTCTGAGCGTAAGGACGCATCTGAGTAATGGCGTCTTGTGCACGACGTAATTTAGCCGCACTCACCATTTTCATTGCTTTTGTGATCTGCTGGGTACTTTGAACACTCTTGATCCTGTTACGTACTTCTTTTAACTGACCTGCCATGGGTAAAAAAGTTTCAATTTTTCGAGAAATAAGGGATCAAGTATGTCTTGAACTCCCCTTTTCAATTTGGCTGCAAAAGTAGCAGAATCACCCTGAAATTCCATCAAAACTTTGCTTTTTTACCCATTACTTTGGTCTGCTCCTTAAAAACGATAACTGAGGCCTAAACCATTTGCTGAAACGCCCATCTGTAGATGCTCCATCTTGTTTTCCAGCCATTTGGTGTTTTTGCGATGTTGACTATACTGAATAAGGTCAAAAACCAATAAAAATGCCCCTTGGATTATCAGGCTGTTACCAAATCCTTCATTCCGGGGATTATTCAAGCGAGTACCCCTTTCTTTCAGATATAAACCCGCGGTGATATAAGCCAAATCCAATCCACTGTTCAGTAAGAGTATTTTTTCCAGTTTTTGTTGTTCTTTCAGGTTGTAAGCCAGTCCGTATGGCTTGTTGAGCTGTTTTCTGATTCCCAATAATCCCACCCCGGCGATCGCAAAGTTGACGGTATTCCAATAGGCATTCATTTGATGAAATGCCTTTTCACTTCCTTGGGTATTGCTGGCAGAGATGGTACCCTGAATGATATTGGCACTTGCCCAGGCCCCCAGCACATACATATTATTTTGTACCAATTTGATACGCTGACGTGCAATAGAATCCTGTTCATTTACTTGAGATAGTGCCATAAAGGCGGAAAAAAACGCCGGAATCAGCAATACGACACGTAGTAAGGTCATCTTCAATTCGTTAAGTATTTGTATAAATGATCGCCGGTTGATAAGCGGGGCAAATGCTCTGATCAAATTCTTTACCTTTGGCGGCCTCAGTTAAAAATGCCAAATTGACTCAAAAACTTTTTGCGCACCGTTTTTGACTGTTAACTTTTTTCTAATACACCAGATGCATACTATATGTTGAAACTTTTTTCAAAATTATTCGGAAGTAGTAAAAGTGAGAAGGATGTGCAGCAGATCATGCCCATCATTCAAAAGATACATCAATTCTACGAGCAATACCAGCAGTTGACCAATGATGAACTGCGTAACAAAACACAAGAGTTCAAACAACGTATCCAGTCTTATCTTACAGATATCGATCAGGAGATTGCTGCAAAAAAGCAAGAGGCAGAAAACTTACCTGAAAATGAAATCCATAATAGAGATACCATTTATCAGCAAGTTGATAAGCTGAAAAAAGAAAGAGATAAAAAGATCGAAGAGATTCTTGCTCAGATCCAGCCCGAAGCTTTTGCTGTTGTAAAAGAAACCGCCAGACGTTTTAAAGAAAACCCTGAGATGGTTTCTACCGCCACTGCATTGGACAGAGAATTGAGTGTAAAGAAGGAGCATATTCGTATCGAAGGAGATAAAAGTATCTTCAAAAATACATGGATAGCAGCGGGTGGAGCTGTTACCTGGAACATGGTACATTACGATGTTCAGTTGATCGGTGGTAGTGTGTTACATCAAGGGAAAATCGCTGAAATGGCTACGGGTGAGGGTAAAACATTAGTGTCTACCTTGCCTGCATACCTTAATGCACTTGCCGGAGAAGGCGTTCACATTGTAACCGTGAACGATTATCTGGCTCGTCGTGATAGTGAGTGGAATGGCCCCATCTTTGAATGGCTGGGTTTAAAAGTAGATTGTATTGATAAGCACGAACCTAGCACTGAATCCAGACGCAACGCATATTTAGCGGATATCACTTATGGTACCAATAATGAATTTGGGTTTGATTATCTGCGTGATAACATGGTGCATTCTCCACAAGAGATGGTACAACGCAAACACCATTTTGCCATGGTGGATGAAGTCGATTCAGTTTTGATCGATGATGCACGTACCCCATTGATTATTTCTGGTCCGATCGGACATAATACAGGTGAGCAGCAATTCTTTGAACTTAAGCCAAGAATCGAAAAACTGGTAGAGGCACAGAAAAAAGCAGTGAACCAGTTCCTCAATGAGGCAAAGAAAAAAATTGCAGAAGGTAATGATGATCCAAAAGATGGCGGATTGGCTTTGTTCCGTGCTCATCGTGGGTTGCCTAAGAATAGTGCACTCATTAAGTTTTTGAGTGAACCCGGAATGCGCGTGAAATTGCAAAAAGCAGAAAATCACTATCTCGCTGATCAGCAAAGAGAAATGCCGAAAGCTGATGAAGAATTGTATTTCTATATCGACGAAAAAAATAATTCGGTCGAGTTAACTGATAAAGGGATTCAACTGATCACCAAAGCGGGTGAAGACACGCAATTCTTTGTGCTCCCTGATATCAGTGTATCTCTTTCCTCGATCGACAAGAATGAAAGTATTGCAGCAGAAGAAAAACTTCACCAAAAAGAACAGGTGATCAATGATTATTCTGTAAAGGCAGATCGTATTCATACAGTACATCAATTACTAAAAGCCTATACTTTATTTGATAAAGATGTGGAGTATGTGGTGATGGATGGCTCTGTGAAAATTGTAGATGAACAAACAGGTCGTATTCTCGATGGTCGTCGTTATTCTGATGGATTACATCAGGCCATTGAAGCAAAAGAAAATGTAAAGATCGAAGCGGCTACGCAAACCTATGCAACTGTTACTCTCCAGAATTATTTCAGGATGTACCATAAGTTAGGTGGTATGACAGGTACTGCGGAAACTGAAGCAGCAGAATTTTGGGACATCTATAAACTAGATGTGGTAGCCATTCCAACGAATGTAACTGCTATCAGAAAAGATGAACAAGACCTTGTATATAAAACCAAACGTGAAAAATTTGGAGCGGTGATCGATGAGGTTGTAAAACTTCGTGATGCGGGTCGTCCGGTACTGGTGGGTACAACATCGGTGGAAGTGAGTGAATTGTTGAGTAGGATGTTGCGTCAAAAACAAATCCCACACAATGTGCTGAATGCAAAACAACACGCCCGTGAAGCACAAGTAGTAGCTGAAGCTGGTTTAGCAGGTGCTATCACCATTGCTACTAACATGGCAGGTCGTGGTACAGATATCAAACTCGGACCAGGTGTGAAAGAAGCGGGTGGATTGGCGATTTTGGGTACTGAGCGACATGAATCTCGTCGCGTAGACAGACAGTTAAGAGGTCGTGCGGGTCGTCAGGGTGATCCAGGTTCTTCTCAGTTCTTTGTATCACTTGAGGATGATCTGATGCGTATGTTCGGTAGCGATCGTATTGCCAAGATCATGGACTTCGCAGGTTATAAAGAAGGTGAAGTGATTCAGCATAGCATGATCACTAAATCGATTGAACGTGCTCAGAAAAAAGTAGAAGAAAACAACTTTGGTATTCGTAAGCGATTACTGGAGTATGATGATGTGATGAATAAACAGCGTACTGTTGTTTATTCAAAGAGAAGTCATGCGTTGTTTGGAGATCGATTGGCATTGGATCTGGATAATGCTTTTTATGCAGTAGCAGAAGATCTGATCAACTCTTTCAAAGAGCAGAATGATCATGAAGGATTCAGACTAGCAGTGATTGTCAATTTCGGAATCGATCCAACTATTTCAGCAGAAGAATTATCGAAACTTTCCGAACAGCAACTCACCGAGAAGTTATACCTCGAGGCGGTGACCAATTACGATCGAAAAAAACAGGAGATGATGGTACAAGCCATCCCTGTATTCAAAAATATTCGTCAGCAACAAGGTAATCATATTGAAAATGTGATCGTTCCGTTTACGGATGGAAGAAAGGGGATGCAGGTGTTGGCGAATATGGAAAAGACACTCAACAGTAATGGTGCAGAACTGGTAAATGCTTTGGAAAGAACAGTCACACTCGCATTGATCGATGATGCTTGGAAAGAACATCTGCGTGCAATGGATGATTTGAAGCAGAGTGTTCAAACAGCTACATATGAGCAGAAAGATCCGTTGGTGATCTATAAAATGGAGGCATACAATATCTTCAAGAAAATGGATAGTGAAGTGAATGTAAGCATCGTGCAATTCCTTTGTCATGCAGGTATTCCTTTGAATGAAGGAGAAGAAGTACGCGAGGGTCGTCAACAAAAAACAGATCTAAGTAAGTTGAGTACCAGCAAAGAAGATATTGATGCACCACCTACTGAGAATGATTATTATGATCCCACTCCTGTTAAACAACAACCTGTTGTTGCAGGACCTAAAATCGGACGAAATGATCCTTGTCCGTGTGGAAGTGGAAAAAAATACAAAGCCTGTCATGGCAAAGACTTATAAAGAAAAGCCTCCTATTCGGGAGGCTTTTTCTTTAGTTTTGTAGCATGACAAGACGTTTTTGGAAAAGACATTTTACCCTCTGGATACTATTCATTTTCATCTTGTTCATCGTAGTATTTAGCCGAGTATATTCAAAACAACTACAGCGACAGGAACAAAGACCTTATTTGGTAGGTATTATTTCAGAGACACGTTTTACTGAATATAAACTTCCGAGAGGCAAAAGGAGGAGAATGATTCCGCACCGAGACTTTTTCTTTCAGTTAAAAGATCAGCCGAACAGATTGCTGAGGCTGAATGAACTAAGAGCATCTGAGTGGAAGGAATTCGAAGAAGAGATCAAACACAAACATGCCATGCGTTTACAATATGATGATGTGATCCTGGATGGCGAAAGACAGTTTATAAAAGTCATCAATGCAGAGAATGAGCACTGGCAATTGAAGAATTTCGCAGCAAAACGAAAATTCTCAATGTGGGTAACTATTATATCGGGATTGGGTTTTGTATGGCTACTATTATTGTTACGAAAAGATTATAAAACGATAAAAGCATATGTTGGCACTGAATCAGTACATTGATCACACCATTCTTAAACCCACTACACTGATAGCAGATATTGAAAAGCTTTGTGCTGAAGCAAGGCAATACAATTTTGCAGCAGTCTGTGTACCGCCCAACTTTGTTAAAAAAGCCAAATCCCTGTTGGAAGGTACTGCTGTTAAAGTAGCAACTGTCATTGGTTTCCCTTTCGGTTATTCGGCAGTAGAAGCAAAGATTGCAGAAACCGTTTTAGCGATGGTTGATGGTGCGGATGAGTTGGATGTGGTAGTAAATATTTCTGCCATTAAGAATGGTGATTGGGTCTGTCTCGCCAATGAGATCAATCATATCATGCCTGTGATCAAGAGTAAAAATAAGATCATAAAGATTATTATAGAAAGCGGGGTATTAACAGATGATGAGATCATTAAATGTTGTGAATTGTATGGCGTAGCGGGAATTGATTACCTGAAAACTTCCACGGGGTATGGAGAAAAAGGAGCCACGATTGAAGCGGTAAAATTATTCCGCCTACATCTACCAGAACAAGTGCAGATCAAAGCATCGGGTGGCATCAGAGACCATGTGTTTGCACAGCAATTGATCGATGCAGGAGCTACCAGATTGGGTTGTAGTGCCAGTGTTGCCATAGTACAAGGGGCAAAGACCGAGAGTGGCTATTGATTTGTTAAACGGTTAGTCAATTTCTTCGTGAGAGACAGGGCTTTGTATCTTTGCAAAAGAATTTTACTAACTTTCTAAAAACATCCACTATGCGTTTTGTTTTGTTTTTGTTTTGGATAGGATGTGTTTATTCCTTGCAAGCATCTGATTCTATCATTGTAAAAAAAGATCCTCGTTTGGATCTGCTTACTGCTAAACAAGCGCAGATCAATAAGCGTTCTGCCATGATGACTAGTAGTGGGCAATATAAAGGATATCGTATTCAAGTGATCAGTACGACCAATAGAGAACAGGCCTTTTCGATTAAAACAGAATTATTGAGCCGTTTCCCGGATCAGAAAAGTTATACTTCTTATCAGTCACCTTTGTTTAAAGTGCGGATTGGTAATTTTTTGAAGAAGGAAGATGCAGAACAATTTAGAAAAACATTAAGTCGCTTTTACCCCAAAGGAGTATATGTAGTAGAAGATGTTATCGAATATACTATAACTGAGGAAGAAGAACTCCAGCAATAATAATTTACTATTACATGCTTCAAGAACAAATCAAACAGTTAGCACAACAATACGCATCAGAATTCATTGCTGTACGTTCCCATTTACACGCGCATCCTGAATTAAGTTATCAGGAGTTCAATACTTCCGCTTTTGTTCAGAATAAACTGAAAGAAATGGGTATTGAGTTCACGGTAATGGCTACTACAGGAGTTGTTAGTGTGATTAAAGGAAAGAATCCGGATAGTCGTGTCATTGCATTGCGTGCAGATATGGATGCCTTGCCTATACAAGAAGAAAATGATCGTCCTTATCGTTCAAAAAATGATGGGGTCATGCATGCTTGTGGTCATGATGTACATACTTCCATATTATTAGGTGCTGCTAGAATATTACATGAACTGCGCGATAGCTGGGAGGGTACCGTAAAATTATTGTTCCAGCCGGGAGAGGAAAAAAATCCGGGAGGCGCTAGTTATATGATTCGTGATGGCGCATTACAAGATCCTAAACCACAGGGTATTATTGGCTTACATGTTCATCCGGGATTAGAGACCGGTAAATTAAGTTTTAGAAAAGGAAGAGTGATGGCCAGTGCGGATGAAATATACATCACTATTAAAGGCAAAGGCGGACATGCGGCTTCTCCTAATTTAACAGCCGATACTGTGTTGATTGCGTCGCATTTGATCGTGAGTTTACAACAGATTATTTCACGCAATAAAAATCCTTTATCACCTTCTGTTTTATCAATCTGTTCAATTCAGGGCGGACATACAACGAATGTTATACCTAGTGAAGTAAAACTGATGGGAACATTTAGAGCGATGGATGAAGAATGGCGTTTTAAAGCACATGATTTGATTCGCAAGAATGCAATAGGCTTGGTAGAATCAATGGGAGGAGAGATTGATTTACATATTGATATTGGATATCCTACTGTTGATAATGATCCTGTTTTCACCGAAACAGCGTGGAAGCAAGCCGATGCATTCATGGGTAAAGAAAATGTATTGGAAACTGAAATGAGAATGGGAGCGGAGGATTTTGGTTATTATACACAAGTCATCCCAGGTTGCTTTTTTAGATTGGGTGTTCGTAATGAAGCAAAGGGAATAATTCATAATGTACATACACCACTATTTGATATTGATGAACGTGCTATAGAAATCGGCATGGGTAATATGGCTTGGTTGGGAGCGACTGTTGGGTAGTTTTGCGGTAAATACAATGGTTTTACAGGAATTAACACGCAATTGCAGAACCAGCGATGTTTTGTAAGCTAGCTACAGATAGTTTAGCAAAAAGTTTTCGCTTTGGACGCTATACATATCCAGCATAAAATTCACACACTACGAGAGCAGAAAGTCATTCTTGTTTTTGATTTGGCATTGTTATATGGAGTCCAAACAAAGCGTTTGAAAGAATCTGTAAGACGTAATATTGAACGGTTCCCACCTGATTTCATGTTTGAGTTAACGCAACAAGAATACCATTTTCTAAGGACGCAAATTGCGTCCTTAGAAAATGGTAAAGGGAAACACAGCAAGTATCCTCCATTTGCCTTCACGGAACAAGGAATAGCTATGTTAAGTGGTGTTTTAAGTTCTGAGCATGCGATTCAAATGAATATAGCCATTATGCGCGCATTCATTGCTGTACGCAAAATGATGATGCAGTATAGTGAACTGGCATCCGAGGTAGAACTGATCAGAAAATCAGTTTCCAATCACGGAGAACAACTCGGATTGATCTATGAGGCCATTGAAAATATTCTGGACGAACAAGCTGAATACAAAGCACTTCAAAACCGCAATAGAATCGGCTTTATGAAATAACCCCCTGTTTTTTATTTATATTGTATTTTGCACTCCAATCCCCCAATGGCTTGGTCAAAGAACCGGAGCCTGAAGTGAGTGACACAACAGCTGTTGAACAGCGATGTGTTGCCGGTAACGAAAAAGAACAATATGGCTAAAAATACAGATCTGAGGAAGGAACAGGCACTTGAGTATCATTCAAGTGGCAGACCGGGAAAAATAGAAGTCATCCCAACCAAAGAAGCCAAGACCCAGAGAGATCTATCATTGGCATACAGTCCGGGTGTAGCCGAGCCTTGCAAAGAGATACACAATAACGTAGAAGAAGTTTACAAATACACGGCAAAGGGAAATCTGGTAGCAGTGATCACTAATGGAACAGCGGTGTTGGGTTTGGGCGATATTGGTCCGGAAGCCAGTAAGCCGGTGATGGAAGGGAAAGGTGTCTTATTCAAAATATTCGCAGACATTGATGTGTTTGATATTGAGATCAATGAAAAAGATCCCGAAAAATTCGTTCAAATTGTAAAAGCACTTGAGCCAACATTCGGCGGGATCAATTTAGAAGATATTAAGGCACCGGAGTGTTTTTATATTGAACAACAGCTCAAGCAGCAAATGAATATTCCGGTGATGCATGATGATCAACATGGAACAGCGATCATCAGCGGTGCTGCATTGTTGAATGCATTGGAGTTACAGAAAAAAAGAATTGAAAAAGTTCGTTTTGTGGTGAATGGTGCAGGTGCAGCAGCCATGGCATGTACACAATTATATGTTGCATTGGGTGCACGTTACGAAAACTTTATATTGTTTGATAAAGATGGTGTTCTACATGAAGGAAGAACAGATCTTGATGTTACACGCAAAAGGTTCGCAGTTAAGCGTTCTGATCTCACCCTTGAGAAAGCCATGAAAGATGCGGATGTTTTTTTAGGACTAAGTGTCGGTAACGTTGTAACACAAGAGATGGTGAAGAGCATGGCCAAGAATCCGATCGTATTTGCCATGGCAAATCCTGATCCAGAGATCAGCTATGAAGATGCCATTGCAGTGCGGAAAGACATTATCATGGCAACGGGTAGAACGGATTATCCCAACCAGGTCAACAATGTATTAGGGTTCCCGTACATTTTTCGCGGGGCATTGGATGTGCGGGCTACACAGATTAATGAAGCCATGAAACTCGCTGCAGTAAAGGCCTTGGCAGAATTGGCCAAGACGGCTGTGCCAGATATTGTGAACATGGCTTATAACCAAACCAATATGTCGTTTGGTCCTGAATACATTATTCCCAAACCTTTAGATCCAAGATTGTTGTCTACAGTAGCGCCTGCTGTTGCAAAAGCAGCAGTTGAGAGTGGTGTGGCGCAGAAGAAGATCCAGAATTGGGATGCATATGTATTGGAACTGAACAAGCGATTAGGCTTGGATAACCAATTGATTCGTGTGATCGGAAACAAAGCACGTCGTGATCCTAAACGACTGGTATTTGCAGAAGCCGATAATCAGAAAATATTAAAAGCTGCGAGCATTATTTATGATGAAGGGGTAGCGTATCCGATATTATTAGGAGATCCGATTAAGATCAATCGCATAGCAGAGGAGCATAATATCGATATTACCGATCTGCCGATCATTGATCCACGCAGTGATGAAATGGAATCTAAGCGTGAATTTTATGGTGAGTTGTTCTTTAAGAAAAGACAACGCAAAGGATTCAATCACTATGAGAGTATCAAGATCATGAAAGATCGAAATCATTTTGGTTGTATGATGGTTGAGACCGGTGATGCAGACGCTATGTTATCAGGGCTTACTAAAAATTATGCGGAAGCCATTCGTCCGGCATTGCAGATCATCGGAACAGAAGAAGGCGTGAAGAAGATTGCAGGTATGTATCTATTGTTGACCAAAAAAGGCCCCTTGTTCTTAGCAGATACTACGGTTAACTTTAATCCCACTGCAGAAGAATTGGCAGATATTACCATGATGGTGGCTAAAGAAGTACGCAACTTCAATTTAACACCACGTATTGCGATGTTGAGTTACAGCAATTTCGGAAGCAGCGATTCAGGTGAAGCTAAATTAGTAGCAGAAGCCACACGAATTTTAAAACAGAGAAATCCATCTTTGATCGTTGATGGGGAAATGCAAGGTAGCATGGCTTTCAACAAAGAAATCCTGAGAGATAATTATCCGTTTAGTGAACTCGTTGATGAAGATGTGAATGTATTGATGTTTCCAAATTTAACTGCTGGTAACGTTGCCTATAATCTTTTAAAAGAAGTAGGCGGTGCAGATGCTATCGGCCCTATTCTGTTAGGATTGAAAAAGCCGGTGCATGTACTTCAGTTAGGAAGTACAGTAAGAAGCATCATCAACATGGCCCTTGTAGCAGTAGTAGATGCGCAATTAAAATGCAGAATGGATACCAATGATGTTGTTCAACGCAGTAGTTGGTGGAAGAGATTGAAGAAAAGGAAGAAATAGTTGATAGACCATAGTCTATGGACGCAATAACAGCAAGCAAAAAATCATACCATGTCATTCTTCACCCACTTAGGTTCTTACCTTCTCATGTTAAAAGGCATGTTCACCAAGCCTGAGAACTGGCGTATGTATTGGAAAGAGTTCATGCATCAGTGTGTGGAGATCGGATTGGGGGCTTTACCAATCGTGGTCATCATTTCTTTGTTTCTCGGTGCTGTTACTACGGTTCAAACAGCCTATCAGTTGGTAAGTCCCTTGGTACCACAGGCAACCATCGCACAGATCGTTCGTGATAGTATGATATTAGAATTGTCTCCTACGGTTGTAAGTATTGTCCTTGCAGGTGTGGTGGGGAGCAAGATCGCAAGCGAATTGGGTAATATGCGTATCAGTGAACAGATTGATGCATTGGAGATCATGGGTATCAATACAAAAAGTTATCTGGTGATGCCTAAAATACTCGGCTCTTTATTGGTAATTCCTTGTTTGATCACCATTTCAGCAGTATTGGGTATTTGGGGAGGAAGAACCGCAGGTAACCTAACCGGTATTCTGGCGCCTGATATTTTTGATATTGGTCTGAGACAAAACCTTAATCTCTATAATATCAATTTCGCCTTGTATAAATCTTACACTTTTGCCTTTATTGTGAGTAGTATCTCTGCCTATTATGGCTACAATGTGAAAGGAGGAGCTTTGGAAATTGGTCGAGCCAGTACCAGCGCCGTTGTGGTAAGTTGTATCCTGATCCTTTGTGCAGATTATTTATTGGCATCGCTTCTATTGTAAGTAATCATTTTTTTAAGGTCATTAGGTCAGCTCTTGTTACATTTATAGGACAAGTAGCAGTCGTATGAATCCATCTTTTGACATTTTTAGCAAACAAATCTCCAATCGGTGGAAGTTTCGGTTCTTTTTGTTACAAAGACTTCCTTCTGCATTTTTCTCCGGATTAAAGATCCGCTCTTTTGATGCCGAACAAGCTATTATAGGCGTTCGTTTCAGTTGGTTTTCACAAAATCCATTTCGCTCCATGTATTTTGCTGTACAAGCAATGGCTGCGGAAATGAGCACCGGTATTTTAGGTTTTGCACAGATCTATCAACGAAAACCCTCTGTTAGTATGCTGGTATTGAAAGTTGAAGGGAGTTTTACTAAAAAAGCAACAGGGTTTATATGCTTTACTTGCAAGGATGGGAAAATGATCGAAGATGCAGTTGAAAAAGCCATACAAACAGGAGAAGGGCAAACAGTTGTTTGTCATTCAGTAGGCACTAATGAAGAACAAGAAATAGTGGCCAATTTTTGGGTCACATGGACATTCAAAGCAAAACATTTACCAGCGTAAAATAGTCATATGAAAATAGCATTTCACGGAGCGGCAAGAACAGTAACAGGCTCTAAACACCTGCTTACATTGGATGATGGTACAAAAATTCTGTTAGACTGCGGTTTATTTCAGGGCATGGGTAAGGAAACAGATGAACTCAATGCAGATTTTGGTTTTGATGCCCGTTCAATCGATATGCTTGTATTATCGCATGCGCATATCGATCATTCAGGATTGATTCCGAAGCTGGTAAAAGAAGGATTCGATGGAAAAATTTATGCAACACCTGCTACAAAAGAATTAGGTGCCATCCTTTTAGAAGACTCAGCAGTCATACAAAGGGATGATACTAAATTCATCAACAAGCGAAGAGCAAAACAAGGCTTACCTCCTTATGAACCTTTGTACGATCTGGAAGATGCTGCAAAAGCTTTAGAACTTTTTGTAGAAGTGAACTACGATGAGTGGACAACCATCACTAATGGTGTTGAACTTTTGTTCACAGATGCCGGACATATCATCGGAAGTGCTGCAGTGCATTTGCGCATAGTAGAAAATGGGATTAAAAAGCAGTTGACTTTCAGTGGCGATGTAGGAAGATACAATGATGCGATTCTTCGTTCACCTGATGTCTTTCCTCAAGCGGATTACATCATTCTTGAAAGTACCTATGGCAATAAATTGCATGATGAAGTCCATGGTACGCCCGATGCCTTGTATGAATGGATTGATAAAACTTGTATTCAGAAAAAAGGAAAACTTATTATACCTGCGTTCAGTGTAGGACGTACACAGGAGATTCTCTATGCTTTGAATCAATTGGATATTGAAAATAGATTACCCAATGTTCCAATTTATGTGGATAGTCCGCTAAGTAGAGAGGCCACAGAAATGCTCAAGGCATATCCTCAATATTTCAATAAGCGTATTCGAAAAGTAATGGAGAAAGATGAAGATCCTTTTGATTTTCCCGGATTGAAATTCATAAAAACAGTAGATGAAAGTAAGTACCTGAATGTATTGACTCAACCATGTGTTATCATATCTGCAAGTGGCATGGCAGATGCCGGTAGAGTGAAACACCATATCATGAATAATATTGGAGAAGAGAAGAATACCATTTTACTAGTTGGTTATTGTGAACCCAGATCTTTAGGAGGCCGATTGGCGAATGGTGCAGCGCAGGTAAAAATATTTGGTGAAATGTATGAAGTGAAAGCAGAAGTAGGACAGATGCGTAGCATGAGTGCGCATGGTGACTATGATGATCTTTGTCAGTTTTTGGCATGTCAGGATCCCAAACAAGTAAGTACTTTATTTTTGGTGCATGGTGAGTATGATGTGCAACAAGATTTTGCACATAGGCTATTGAGAAAAGGCTTTCAGGAAGTAGTGATACCTGAAATGCATTACCAGACAAAATTGCAATAATGAATCTATTGATACAGGATGCCGGTCGCTATTACCGGGAACAGTTTGGAGAGCCTGATTTAATTGTTCGCTCACCGGGAAGAATCAATCTAATTGGCGAACACACAGATTATAATGGAGGCTTTGTATTACCCGCAGCCATTGATAATGCTGTTTATGTGTCCATTGGAAAAAGAGCTGATACTAAGATTGCCTTGTATTCAGTAGACTATCAGGAACATTTCGTAATTGATCAAGCAGATATTCAAAAAAATCAACTTCATTGGGCCAATTATATATTATCTATTCCAGTGACCTTGCAAAAAGCAGGTTATTCATTCGGCGGATTCAATGCTGTTGTTAAAGGTGATATTCCTATTGGTTCGGGGTTGTCTTCATCAGCAGCTGTTGAATGTGCCGTCATTTTTGCATTGAATGAGTTGTTTGAATTGGGCTTTGATAGATTACAAATGGTACAATTGGCGCAACGTGCCGAAAATGAATTCATTGGAGTGAATTGTGGTATCATGGATCAGTTTGCCAGTATGTTTGGTAAGAAAGATCAAGTAATTCAATTGGATTGTCGATCACTTGAATACACCTATTTTAAATTTCAGCCCGAAGATTATCAGCTCTTATTACTCAATACCAAAGTGAAACATTCTTTGGCAGACTCTGAATACAATCTGCGTAGATTAGATTGTGAAGCAGGAGTAACCCATCTCAATAGAATATTTCCAGAAGTGAATAGTTTAAGAGATGCAACAGAAGCAATGATCGAATCAGAATTAAAAGGGGTGAGTAATGATGTTTACCATCATTGTTTATACGCAGTTCAAGAGATTAAAAGGGTGCAAGAAGCGTGTGGTGACCTCATGCGTGAGGATTATGCTGCATTTGGAAAGAAGATGTTTGAAACGCATAAAGGGTTGAGTGAAATGTATCAGGTAAGTTGCCCTGAGCTTGATTTTCTTGTAACGTTTGCTTCAAAACATAAAGATGTTCTAGGTGCGCGCATGATGGGAGGAGGGTTTGGGGGTTGTACTATTAATCTAATCAGAAAAGAAGGGGTGTCAGATTTTATTGACAGGGCTTCAGAAACCTATCTGGAAACATTCGGCATATTGCCGGGAGCTTATCCTGTGACGATTTCAGAGGGTACATCTCTGGTACAACACCAATTTTAAGGTCGTTTACTTGCAAGAGCCGATTTCGTTTTGTAGTTTTTGAGAACAACAAAACAACCGGCCATGAAAAACTATCACATCGTATCTAAAATCGCGATCTACCTTTTATCGGTAGTGATGATCAGTTTCGGTATTTATCATTTCCAAAATGCAAGGGATTTAGTCGTTTATATTCCCTCTTCTTTGCCTGGAGGAATATGGTGGGTCTATCTTACAGGTGCCGCATTCATTTTGGTAGCCATCTCATTTATTGCCAACAGGATGGTAAAGACATCAGCGTATTTGCTCGCTTTTATTCTCTTTGTATTTATCCTCACGCTGCATGTTCCTAACTATTTGAATGCAGGTGACAAAGAAATGAAGGCAATGGCGTTAGTGAATCTTTTAAAAGATACCGCCATTGCCGGATTTGCGCTGCATATTGCTGCTGGCGCACATCATCAGAAACTGCACATGGAACAAAGTGATTGATCTATTTGCAGTCATTGACCACTTGTAGCAACACAAACTTTTGTGGTGCATTGGCTATTGCAGCAGCACACCTGGTACAATAGGGGTCGTCTTCATGTCTTTCTGTGACTTTTACTTTTACTTGTACACCTTTCAGTGAAGATGAGTTGGTGTATAGTTTTGACATATCTGCACAACTGAATCGGGTCGCAAAAACATGATCGTAGGTGACGCCATCTAGTTTGTAACCATTTTCTCCGTATTCATAAAGCTTCGGATCAAGTATTTGTACCACCGCATTGCCACAAATCTCATATAGTATTTTCACTTCAAGACATCCGTCTTTTAATTCACTGGAAGACTTATCGCAAGACGAAATGGAAAATAATAAGAATAGAAGTGCAATAGACGTAAGTTTCATGCGATTATTTTTAATTTGAACTACATTGTTGAGAAACAGAAACATGTAACCATTTATTAGGAGCATTGCTAACTACTGCTGCACAAGTACCACAGTTAGGATCACTTGGTTCAGGTTGATCGATGATCTTTACATACAGTGGCTTGTCTGCAACACCTTGCTCGGGTCTGCCGGGTAAAGTGGTGGCAGCTAATTTGCAGGGGAATACCGTAGCAAAAACATGATCATAAGTAACTCCATTTTTCTGGTAGCCATTAACACCGAGGTGATAATAATCAGGATCCAATATCTGTAACACGGCAGTATTACAAAGCGCATCCAATACTTTCACTTGAACACAACCTTCGGCATTGTTTTGTTCATTCTTTTCACAGCTTGTAAATATGAGTAGAAATAAACTGGAAAGAAGAATAGCACTTTTTCTTTTCATATTAGTTTGTTTTCGTACTTGATATTTCAAATAAGAAAACTGTTGCATGAGGCTAAAAAAATCTTGCTATTTCACATTTTAATAGCATTGAGAGGCGGTCAAGGTCAAGATTGTTTTTGAGGATCATTACCTCTGTTTGTTATAAAGGATAAAGTTAGGTATGAAAAAAGGCACTCAATCTGAGTGCCTTTGTACCCGGTACGGGAATCGAACCCGTCTTTCCTCCGTGAAAGGGAGATGTCCTAGCCGATAGACGAACCGGGCATTTTTTTGTCAATCGGGACGCAAAAATAGGCTTTGAAAACTTCCTGCCAAAATTTTTTATGCTTTTTATGGAAATCAATGATTTAGAAACGCATTATGAATGGTTATGATGAGCCGCAGATTCGCAGATTACGCGCTCTAATCTGCGAATCTGCGGCTATTTCATTCGTCATCACAATGTCAGGTATGATAACCTATGGGTAAGGAGTAAAAAATATCCGACTATTTCCTATCAATCCATGTAAATTTGCCACTCTTAAAGCTCACATACCTTAAAAATTTAGTCAAATGAGTACAGTAAAAGTTGCCATCAACGGTTTCGGACGTATCGGCCGTTTGGTGTTCCGTCAGATTTACAACATGGAAGGAATTGATGTAGTAGCGATCAACGATCTGACCAGTCCTAAAGTATTAGCCCACTTATTGAAATATGATAGTGCACAAGGTCGTTTTGATGCCACCGTTACATCTACCGATGATGCAATTGTGGTAAATGGTGAAACTGTAAAGATCTATGCACAAAAAGATCCTTCTCAGATACCTTGGGGTAATCATGGCGTTGATGTGGTGATCGAATCAACCGGTTTCTTTACAGATAAAGAAAAAGCAGAAGCGCATCTTAAAGCAGGTGCTAAACGAGTGGTGATCTCTGCTCCTGCCACCGGAGATCTGAAAACAGTAGTGTTTAACGTGAACCATCAGATCCTCGATGGTAGTGAAACCATCATCTCTTGTGCATCATGTACTACCAACTGTTTGGCGCCAATGGCGAAAGTGTTGAATGATCAATTTGGTATTGCAACAGGTATCATGACCACCATTCACGCTTATACCAATGACCAAAATACTTTGGATGCTCCACATCCAAAAGGAGATCTACGCAGAGCAAGAGCTGCTGCAGCGAATATCGTTCCCAACAGCACCGGTGCAGCAAAAGCGATCGGTTTGGTACTTCCTGAATTGAAAGGCAAATTGGATGGTGGTGCTCAGCGTGTTCCAACCATTACCGGTTCATTGACTGAATTGGCGGTAATCCTGAATAAGAAAGTAACTGCTGAAGAGATCAATGCAGCGATGAAAGCAGCCAGCAATGAGAGCTTTGGTTATACAGAAGATGAAATCGTAAGTTCTGATATCATTGGTATCAGCTACGGTTCTTTGTTTGATGCAACTCAAACCAAAGTAATGACCGTTGGCGATGCTCAATTGGTAAAGACTGTAAGCTGGTATGATAATGAGATGAGCTATGTTAGTCAGCTCGTAAGAACTGTAAAGTATTTTGCAGGTTTGATCTCAAAATAATACCTGATAATTGATAAATATTGAAGAGGCTGTATCATTCCGATTACAGCCTCTTTTTCTTTATAGGTTGGTCACACTTTCTTATTTTCACCATTCAATGTCAAATCATTTTATGAGCAAGTTTTTGAACCACAATTTTAGTAACCAACGTGCATTGATCCGCGTTGATTTTAATGTGCCGCTGAATGCCGCCTATGAAATAACGGATGATAATCGTATGCGTGCGACCATTCCCACCATCAAAAAAATTCTAGCTGATGGCGGTAGTGTTATTCTCATGAGTCATTTGGGTAGACCTAAAGAAGGCCCTACCGAAAAATATTCACTGAAACATTTGGTGAAACATTTGCGTCAATTACTGGGTGGCGTGGAAGTATTGTTTGCGGATGATTGCATTGGCGCATCAGCTGTGAGTATGTCGGCTGCTTTGCAATCCGGACAGGTATTATTGCTCGAGAATCTTCGTTTCTATAAAGAAGAAGAAAAAGGGGATGTAGCATTTGCAGAAAAATTGAGTAAGCTGGGAGATGTATATGTGAATGATGCATTTGGAACTGCACATCGTGCGCATGCATCTACAGCTGTGATTGCACAGTTCTTCCCGGGCGATAAAAAAATGTTTGGAACAGTGATGGATGGTGAAGTTGCAAGTGCAGAAAAAGTAATGCATCAAAGTGAAAAGCCTTTTACCGCAATCATCGGTGGTGCTAAAGTGAGTGATAAAATATTGATCATTGAGAATTTGTTGGAGAGAGCTACTGATATCATTATCGGTGGAGGTATGGCATATACTTTTATGAAAGCCCAAGGAGGTATGATAGGGAATTCTTTGTGCGAAGATGATCGATTAGAGACAGCAGTAGAACTATTAAAAAAGGCAGAAGCCAAAGGTGTTTGTATTCATTTACCCTCAGATTCTGTCATAGCAGATAAGTTTTCAGCTGATGCGAATACTTCTACGGCTCCGAGTAACCATATTCCTGATGGATGGATGGGATTGGATATCGGCGCAAATGCTTGTGAACAGTTTGCCAATTGTATCAAAAGATCTAAGACCATTTTATGGAATGGTCCGATGGGCGTATTTGAAATGGAGAAATTCCAACATGGAACCAAAACCATTGCCATCGCTGTTGCAGAAGCCACTGCCAATGGAGCTTTCTCCCTGGTAGGTGGTGGAGACAGTGTAGCAGCAGTCAACCAGTTCGGGTTTGCAGATAAAGTAAGTTATGTTTCAACCGGTGGCGGTGCCATGTTGGAATACTTTGAGGGCAAAGAACTGCCGGGTATAGCTGCCGTAAAGGCGTAGGGAGGTGAAAAGTGAAAGGTAAAAGGTGAAAAGAAGAAGTTTTTTGAATTTTGACTTTTCACTTCCCTGTAATATTTCACCTATCCCGACTACTTATACTCTATTAAGGAATAAAAAACCTAATTTCATAACAAACAAATACAAAATGAGCACTAAAAATTTAACCCTTATTGTAATTGCTGCGCTGATCCTGATTTTGGGCGGTTGTGGTTGCAGAGGTTATAATGGATTGGTAAAACAAGATGAAGTGGTAAAGAATGCTTGGGCAAACGTTGAAAGTGATTATCAGCGTCGTGCGGATCTGATTCCTAATCTGGTGAACACTGTAAAAGGAGAAGCCAATTTTGAGCAAACCACTTTACAGAATGTAATCGAAGCACGTGCAAGTGCAACACAAATCAAGGTGGATGCAAATGATCTTTCTCCGGAAAAATTACAACAATACCAGGCCGCACAAGGACAACTTTCTCAGGCACTGGGGCGTTTGTTAATGGTGACAGAAAATTATCCTAACCTCAGAGCCAATGAAGCATTCCGCGGATTACAGGCGCAACTGGAAGGGACAGAGAATCGCATCAAAGTATCACGTAACGACTTTAACAAAGCGGTTGCTGATTACAACATCAAAGCACGTTCATTCCCGATGAATATTCTGGCCGGCATGTTTGGCTTTAAAGTAAAAGAAGGCTTTAAAGCTGATGCAGGTGCTGAAAAAGCTCCGGAAGTTAAATTTTAATCATACAAACCACAGTGCGGATGTTAATGATCAGGAAATCCTGATAACGATTCTCACTGTGGTTTTTTAATGCATCATTGTCATGTTCGGACTCTTCAGAAAAAAACCAGATCGCTATTTTTCAGACATTGAAAGAGAGCGTATTGTTACGGCTATCCGAAATGCGGAACAAAGAACCAGTGGCGAAGTAAGGATCTTTATCGAGAATAGATGTGAGTACATCGATCCACTTCGCAGGGCGCAGGAGATCTTTGTGAACCTGAAAATGTATGAGACTGCAGAGCGAAATGCAGTACTGGTCTATATCGCTATGAAAGACAGGCAACTGGCTGTTTTTGGTGATGAAGGTATTCATCAGAAAGTAGGCTCTGATTTTTGGAATGCCGAAGTGAAAAAAATGCTGACAGAATTCAAACAGCAACATTACGCGGAGGGATTGGCAACCATCATTGAAGATATTGGAGAGGCATTGGCATTTCATTTCCCTTATGATAACAAGGGTGATAAAAATGAATTACCAGACGATATTGTTTTTGGTAAATAAAATCAATGGCTGATCAGACAAATGACAGCAAACTGAAAGCATGAAAAAATTATTACTCTTATTCCTGACCTTTTGTTGGTTGACTGTGGGTATTGGACAGAACATTTTGCCAAAGCCCAATCCGCCAAAGCTGGTGAATGATGTTGCCAATGTATTATCACCCGAGCAACGTCAGATATTAGAACAGAAACTAGTGGCATTGGATGATAGTACATCTAACCAGATAGCCGTGGTTTTGATTTCTACATTGGATGGTTATCCGATTGAAGAATATGCAAATAAATTGTTTCGTGAGTGGGGAATTGGCAATGCCAAAACCAATAATGGTGTATTGTTGATTGCGGCAATAGATGACAGAAAGATTAGAATAGAAGTTGGGTATGGATTAGAAGGAGCGATACCGGATATAGTTGCGTCTAGTATTATCAGAAATGAAATTGGTCCCAACTTTAAAGAAGGAAATTTTTATCGCGGTATTGATAAAGCAACGGATGCATTAGCGAAAGCGGCGGCAGGAGAGTATAAAGTCAAACGTGAGCGTAAAGGGTCAGGTGGTACTACCGGAAAATCCATTCTCACCTTTGTCATCATTTTATTTGTAGTGTTGATGATTGTAGCTCGTGGTGGTGGAAGAGGCGGCGGTGGAATGGCTAGCAGAAGGGGTTTTGGGGATGTTGCTGAAACGATTTTTTGGGCCTCACTCCTAGGTGGTGGAAGAGGCAATAGCGGCGGCGGCTGGGGTGGTGGAAGTGGCGGTGGTGGATTTGGTGGATTCGGCGGTGGAAGCAGTGGCGGCGGTGGTGCAAGTGGGGGATGGTAAAAATATAAACTAAACAATATGAGAAAATTATGGATGACGTCGATGATGCTGGGTTGCATCATCGGAGTAAAAGCACAACAGATTAAATTACCTGTAGGTAAAAAGTTTCAGGTGATTACAGAAGTAAAAGGAAATAATGTTACTTCTATGATGGGGCAAGACATGGAAATGTCGAATACATCAACAGTATACTTGGATCATGAATTAAAATCCGTTGGCGTAAATAAATTTTCAATGGGTGTTACCATCAAAAGAATTACAGCAAGTGTTTCAATGATGGGACAAGAACAAAGTTTTGATTCTGATGATGAGGCTGTAAGATCTAATCCCGCTTTAGCTGATGCTTTTAAAACATTGGGTAAAGAAGCAGAAGTTACAGTTGATGGTGGAAAAGTTACGATGCAAGGAGAGATGATGGAAGCACTGAAAACAATTCCCGGGGCTGCGTCTGAAGGGAATGACATCGGACGTGTTTTTTTGTTACTAAAAGATGAAGAGATAAAAGAGGGATATACTTGGAAATCCAATAGTTCTTCAGAAAGTGGTGCCATTGAAACAAATAATGTCATTGAAAAAGTAACGGATAAAGAAATTCAGGTGCAGGCAAATGCCACTGTTAAAATTTCATCTACGATGAATCAAAATGGAATGGAGATCAAGCAAAAAACTGAAGGTGCAGTAAAATCTACCCGCATTTATGACAGAGCTACCGGACTCATGATCTCAGAAGTTTCTATTGGCGATATCAAGGGCAACATGGAAGTAATGGGGCAGCAGATGCCATTGACCAGTAAAACTGAAACGAAAACAAGCGTTAAGATGTTATAAATTTGTTGATCCAACTTCAACTAAAAGGCCGCACCGGTATTACCGGGCGGCCTTCTTGTTATTAAGAAGTATGTGTTTACTTTTTATCGGCTGGAAGTTTACTTTTTACATATGCAGCCATTTCGGAAGCGCCTGCAGCTTCTTTTTTCTGTACCAATTCTTTCAAAGCTCCATTGATAACTGGATCGGTTTGTGCTTTTGCAGAAGCCGGAATCAAATCACGGAATTCAATGATGGCATCTACTGCTTTTTTGAATTCTTCCATATTGGTTAGCTTGGCTGCAAATGCTGCATAAGTTGCACTCATTTGTACTTTTGGAAAAGACAAAGGCATTTTATCGTAACCTTCTGATACAGCTTTGAAAGCTTTCTCATCTCCATAAGAAATCAGTACGTTTGAAATAGCATCACTCAAACGACCTTTAGAGGGTTCCTTACTCAATTCATTGGCTAATTGTAAAGCACTCACACTATCAATAGCAGTTAATGCTTCTAATGCTGCACCTGCAACAGTATAAGAAGAATCCTTAGTAGCTTCTTTAAAGAGTGTTTTATAGCTGTCCTTTTTGAGATTCGCCAAATAAGTGATGGCTTCAGCTTTTACCATTTTTCGGGTTTCGCCTTTAGCAATCGCTTCAATTTTTGCAGTGATCGCATCTTCAGGTTTTACTTTACCCAGATTTGTGATGGCCAAAGAACGAATTCTGAAATAAGGATCAGTTAATGCATCTGTTAGTAATTGAACAGCAGCAGGCTCTTTTGTATTGCTACCCGCAAATGCAACTGCTTCACGACGATCTAAATAATTGCCGGCATGTTTGAACTGATGAATGAATTCAGCCAGTGTTTTATTGTCTTTTTTATCAACCAATAAAATCTTATCGGCATCAACATTGATCTGATCCGGTTTAGATTTTACACTGAAGTTGAAAGTATCCGCTTTGTTTTCCATCCATACCAAATGTCTTTTCTTTTCATTGCCATGCCAGATATCGATGGTGAAAGGCAGTTTGAATACTTTATCACCTGATTGAATTTGTTTGATGATTACAGAGGATAATTGTTTTTCAGCATTGTATTGATAGCTGATATCAATTCTTGGATGTCCATTTCCGAAATACCATTGGTTGAAGAACCAGTTCCAATCTTTACCTGTCACTTCCTCAAAAGCTAAACGTAGCTTATGTCCGCTTCCGGTACCAAATTTATTGGTGGTTAGATATTTATTCAAAGAAGCAAAAAATGCATCATCGCCTACGAGATGACGTAACATGTGCAGAATGCGTCCGCCTTTATTGTAGCTCACCGCATCGAACATGTCTTCTTTGTCTTTATAATAGAAGCGAACCAGATCACGTCCTTGCTGACCACTACCGATATAGCCACGCATCTGGTTGAAGTTTTCAAACATGGCTTCATCTTTACCATATTTGTACTCTAGCCATAGTAGCTGACTATAATCAGCAAAGCTTTCATTCACGGTAAGATTGCTCCAGCTTTCAGCTGTAACCAGGTCTCCAAACCATTGGTGAAATAATTCATGTGCAATGGTTGTTTCCCATCCATTGCCATCAGTCAGTTCTCTGGCGTCTTGTTGTGCACTCTCCTGATGTAGCGTAGCAGTGGTGTTTTCCATAGCGCCGCTCACATAATCACGCGCCACCATTTGACTATACTTCACCCAAGGATATTCAACGCCCAATTTTTTTGAGAAGAAAGCCATCATTTCCGGCGTATCACCAAAAATTCTGCGTGCTACTTTTTCATAGGCCTTCTCAACATAGTAATTCACTTCTTTTCCTTTGTAGGTATCTTTTACAACAGCATAATCCCCAACACCCATAAAGAAAAGATAGGGGGCATGTGGTTGATCCATTGACCAGGTATCGGTACGAGTACCATCGCCATTGGTTTTCTGAGCAATCAGCTTTCCGTTAGATAAGGAAACATATTTGGCAGGAACGGTGAGGTTGAATAATTGTGTTGTCTTTTGATTGGTACGATCAATCGTAGGTACCCAAACAGAAGTGGCTTCTGTTTCACCCTGTGTCCAAATTTGTGTGGGTTTATCTTTTTCTTCTCCTTTAGGATTGATGAAGTATAAACCTTTTGCATCGGTGATTGCAGCACTACCGTTTGCTTTGAATTCATTTGGCTTAGCAGTATAATCGATGTATACAGTATAACGCTCTCCTTTTTTATAAGTCTTATCCAATTGAATGTTTAGAAAAAGACTATCATATTGGTATTTCAACGGGATGTTTTTTCCTGCTTTTACAATGGCCACCTGATAGATGTTCATTCCTTTCGCATCCAGTTGAAGAGAATCTGTAGCATAGAAATGAGGTTCAAGAGTGATCCATACTTTTCCATTCAAGTAGGATTTCTCATAGTCAAATTTGGCATCCAAGCGGGTATGCACAAGGTTATTGATCTTGGTAGGAAAGGACCTATAGATCTTTTTCCAATCATCATTTCCCGAAGTTTGAGCTAGTGCAAAAACGGGTAATAAAACAATAAGCAATAATAGACGTTTCATATGTATGTTTTAGAAGCCTTAAAGATAGTTGACAGAATTTGTGTGAATAGTTAAGAATTTGACCAGTGGTTCAAAGGTTATGCACCAAGGGATGTCAAGACCGGGAAAGTCTTAATTTTGGAAACATGAACCGATGTTTACCCATAATTGGTTGCAAAATACTATTCGTAATTACAGGGCTCCTGTTTTTTTCAATGACCTCTTCGGGTCAAACAGGTCACTATTTATTTGTTCAAACGGAAAACAATCAGCCTTTCTATATGAGAATTATGGGGGGTAACCTTAGTTCGAATGCAACCGGTTATTTATTGATTCCCAAACTTACTGATGGGGATTACGAAATAATGATAGGTTTTGCGCAAAGTGATAAAGAGCATAAGTTTAATCTCAAGGTGGAAGGAAAAGATCTTGGGTTTTCGCTTAAACAAGAATTGGACAATAATTGGACACTTTTCAATTTGGTTGATTTTAGTCTCATTAAAGGACAATCAATGAATGTTCAGCCGAAAGAGGAAAAGAAACAACCCGAAGTGTTTGCAACAATAGAACCAGTCAAAGAAGTTCCCAAAGAACAAGTTTCGAATACTTCAGGAAAAGAGTCTGTGCAAAATCATAAGTCGGTTAAAATTTTACCGGAGATCAAGAAAATCTATGATAGAGTTTCTGAAGATGGTATTGACATGGTATTCGTAGTATCCGGGTCACCTAAAAACGATACAGTCATCTTGTATGTTCCTGCATTAAAACCTCGTGGTGAGGCACAAAAGGCCAAAGAATTACGAAGAGAGATGGTCAAACATGCTTATAGGTCTCAAGTTAAAAGAGACAACCCATTGGTATTTATCAGACCCAAGCTATTTTGATGCGTTACTTCCTAGAATTATCATATGATGGTACTCAGTATAGTGGATTTCAGGTTCAGGATGGGCAAGAAACCATTCAATCTCAGGTAACCAAGGCCCTGGAAACATTGTTTAGACTGTCTTTTTCCTTAACTGGCTCGTCTAGAACAGATGCAGGAGTG
>CALRLC020000017.1:0-45312 GCA_943368425.1 Brevundimonas vancanneytii | reverse complement strand
TTTTTCATTTTCAAATTTTCAAATGGCATCATTTTTACATTTTATCAGTCATCACTTCCTGCGCCAGGCTACTGAAAGCTTCTGGTGAGAAATCCTCAAAGAGCTGTTTGTACTTACCGGCATCCCAGATTTCGAAACGATCCAATGCGGCGGCGAGGATGATATCCTTGCCTAATCCGGCAAACTCCTTCAGTGAGGCAGGCAACAGCATACGACCGGCATTATCCAGTTCGATTTCTGTGGCTCCACCCAAAAACTGACGGCGGAATTGACGTACTTTGGGGTCGAAATCATTCAACTGGCTGATCTTAGCAATGATTATTTCCCAACTTTTCAACGGATACAACGTGAGACATTTTTCGAACCCACGGCTGAGTATGAAACGGCCCTCTCCTTCAGGCAACTGTTTTTTCAGTCCGCCTGGAAGCAGGAAACGCCCTTTCGCGTCAACTGTAGCTTCGTATTCTCCGTGAAATCCGGTCATTGGTGAATAAATATTTTTAAGATTACCACTTGTTGACACAAAATAACACTTTTTCCCACTTTTAAATCGAATTTGGGAAGACTCTATTTATCCACAAATAGAAAATCGCTGTAATACGCTACAGCATTGGCTTAAAACAGATTGAAGCAAAAGAGGATGTGAATGAAATGTGGATTCGTGTGAATAGAGAGTGGAAAACCAATCAAAAGCCCTAATAGGATTGTATTTCATTGAAAATCAAGAACTAAAGAATATAACCCATGAGTTCCTCTGGCTATTCCGGAAAACCAATCTGGCAGAAACTGGGCATTTCCCCTGAAACCCGTATCCGACTTGTTTCTGCTCCTCTAGATTATGAACAAATGATCGGCTTGTCTATCAGTAAACAGGTGGTAAAAAGTGGGGAAGCTGATTTGACCCATTGTTTTGTCACAAACCTCAGAGAACTGAGTTCCACCTTCCTGAATTTAACCCACCAAACAGCACCAGGTGGATGTATTTGGATCTCTTGGTATAAAAAATCTGCGGGCATTCCCACCGACGTCACAGAAGACGCCATCCGATCAGTTGTACTGCCTACCGGCTGGGTAGATGTAAAAGTATGCGCCATCAATGAACAGTGGAGTGGATTGAAAATCATGAAAAGAAAGAAATGATCCGTCATCAGTACTCTTCGTCATTAACTTTGCCGCTCACTTGACTTTTTGATATGCATCCTAAAGACTTATCGATACAAAATTTCAGCTACGATCTTCCGGATGAACGCATTGCTCGTTATCCTGTGAAAGAAAGAGATTTGAGTAAACTACTGATCTATCAAGATGCAACGATCACTACAGATGTCTATCGATCTTTACCGGATATACTTCCTTCAGAAACCTTATTAATCTTCAACAATACCAAAGTTGTTGAAGCTCGTTTATATTTTCACAAACCAACAGGTGGAGCTATAGAAATTTTTTGTTTAGAGCCCGACGATCGTTATGCAGATGTAACGAGTGCCATGATGCAAAAGCAAAAAGTGTACTGGAAATGTCTGATTGGAGGTGCAAAAAAATGGAAAGAAGGTCTTTTAAACTTATCCTTTGATTGGAATGGAAAAAAAGTAGAGGTTCTTGCTGAAAAATCCGGATCGGTACAAGATGCATTCATCATTGTATTTCACTGGAATGAAGCGGATCTTTCTTTCGCAGATATCCTACATCATGCAGGGAATCTTCCACTACCCCCTTATATGGATCGCGATGCAGAAGATGCTGACAAAGAGAGATACCAAACAGTCTATGCCAAGCACGACGGCTCAGTTGCTGCACCAACTGCAGGATTACACTTCACTGAATCCTTGCTAGAGAAATTATCAGCAAAAAACATTCATACAGCATTTGTTACCCTACACGTTGGTGCCGGAACCTTCAAACCGGTAAAAGCCGCTGTGATGCAGGATCACGAAATGCATGCGGAATATATTGATGTAAGTGTTGAATCCATCCAACAGATCAGACAAGCATTGTCACATCCTATCATCACAGTTGGAACCACTTCTCTAAGAACAGTAGAGAGCTTGTATTGGTTAGGAAAAAAGATCATCGATCAACCTACGATTGATCTTAAAGATCTTACAGTAGAGCAGTGGGATGCATATGAACATAATGACAACTCTCTCCCTTCAGCTGAAAAAGCTTTGTTAGCACTGGAACATTATCTTAGTGAGAGAAAATTATATAGACTGGTTACCAAAACAAGAATCATTATTGCACCAGGCTATTCTTTTAAGATCATGAATGGACTGATCACTAATTTTCACCAACCGCAATCAACTTTGTTATTATTGGTAGCAGCAATTACCGGTGATGACTGGAAGAAGATCTATGAATATGCTCTGAATCACGATTTTCGATTCCTCAGTTATGGAGATGGCTCTTTATTGTGGAATCGTACTGAGCTTTAGTTTTGATTTTTCATCAATGACATCTCCACTGTAAACGTACTTCCTTTACCAAGTGTACTGTCTACTTTGATTTTCCCTTTATGGGCATCAATCACCGTTTTCACATAACTCATTCCCAATCCAAATCCTTTCACATTATGCAGGTTACCGGTATGTGCACGATAGAATTTTTCAAAAATACGTTTGATCGATTCTTTACTCATACCTATACCGTTGTCCTCTACTCTTATTAAGATATGCTTTGTTGTACTATGAGTAGTGATACGAATAACAGGTTTATCCTTTGAATATTTGATCGCATTATCCACAAGATTGGAGATCATATTGGTAAAATGAACTTCATCTGCTTCAATCAAATCATTGGCAGCATTCAGATGTAATTCAACGACACCTTCTTTATCCTTAAGCTGTAACTGATGATTGTCCAAGGCATGTTGGACGACATCATGCACATTCAGTTGCGCTAAATTGAGTTTTAATTCTTGTTTCTCCATCAATGCAGCCTGAAGAATGGTTTCAACATGTTTATTCATGCGAATATTTTCTTCTTTGATGATACCACTGAAATATTTCATCTTCTCCGGATCAGATTGCACTTTTTCATTTCGTATCGCATCAACTGCTAACGATATTGTTGCTAAGGGCGTTTTGAATTCATGCGTCATATTATTGATGAAATCACTCTTGATCTCACTCAATTTTTTCTGATTCAATAAGGATCGAATAGTAACATAAAATGCTGCGATGATGATGACCATAAATACAATGGCCCCAATAAATACCCATTTGAGTGATGCCCATGCCTGCTTTTGAAAATCAGGTACAACTACAACCAGATATTCTGTTGCACTTAGTCCTTCAAAGTCTGATGCACTGGCAGGAACTATGGGTAAATAGATCCTTTTATTCAAAATCGTATCCCAATATTCAGAAGAGAATTTCTTGGTAGACATTTCAATTTCCTCAGTAGGACCAATCACCGCAAATTCAAATTTGATTTCCCTTAATCCAACTGATTCAAATTCTTGTTTCACCATTCCATACACATCCTGAAAAGTAAATCGCTGATCGATGGTTGGAGGTTTCAGAATATGTAAATGAAAATCAGGATTGAAAGTGAGTCCCCCACGTTTCGGCAATCTCAGTCTTTGGGATGCTGGCGCATTGTTTGTAAGTTTAGCAGTCACATTTGATGCTGCTTCGTACGCTTTGTTTAACAATTCCGCATTACGTATCTCAAATAAATTATTCAACCATGAACTTTGTATGATAAAAAGTCCAAGGAGCGATAAAGTAATCAGTATGACAATGACGGGGAAAGTTCTCTTCATTCTCACAAATATAGTGGTCTGTAAGTGCTTCTGATAATTCCCAACCAAGGATTTATATCCATTTTAACGCCTGAAAGTCCCTACTTGTAAGATCAACAAGATTCCCTTAACTTTTCACTATGGTGCAATTAGAATCAGGCATTTTGCTTATTTCAGATCCCTTTCTGAAAGACCCTAATTTTTTAAGAACTGTAGTGTTCTTATGCGAACACCAGGATGAAGGAAGCTTTGGCTTTGTATTGAATAAGCCCATTGGACTCACATTACAAGATGTGGTAACAGAAGCAGAAGGCTTATCGATACCTCTTTGCGAAGGCGGACCTGTTCAAAAAGACACATTACATTTTTTACACCGTCGCCCCGATTTGATAGAGGGAGGTGTTGAAGTAACCGATCATATTTGTTGGAGTGGTGATTTCATGCAAACATTAGCTTTATTAAAGAGTGGTGAATTATCATCCACAGACATCCGATTTTTTATAGGATATAGCGGTTGGGGGGAATTGCAACTAAAACAAGAACTTGATGAGAAAAGCTGGATCACCAGACCTGCAAAAAAAGAGCTGATTTTCCATCATAATATTCAGTCTATTTGGAAAGAATCGCTCACTGATTTAGGAGGAGAATACCAACAAATGGTGAATTACCCCATTGATCCTCAATTGAATTAGTTTTATGTTTACTCTTTCGTGTAGTTCATTGCTAGTAACTAGTCATTATTAGCAAAAATTAGCTTCTTGCGCAAACGCTTGCATTTGACACTTCTTACAGCTTATTGAGGTTTGGTATATTTAGCAAACTGATTTTATGGACTCAAAGAGCAGCGCATTTATTCAATCTGACACTATTCATTCATGTCAAAACTGTGGCAATTCTTTTCAAGGTAAAGTTTGTAACAAGTGCGGTGAAAAAAAATTTTCGCCAAAACAACTATCTACAACTCATTTTTTTCACCAGATAGTTGACTTCTTTACGCACTTTGAGAATAAAGCTTTAAAATCTATTTGGTTGAATATTCGTAAACCGGGGTTTATTACAAAAATGAACTTGAAAGGAGTACGAGTTCCTTATGCAAATCCTATACAGTTATTTATTATTGTTAGTATTCTTTTTTACGTTACAGTCACTAAAGTAAGAGTAACAGATTATGCACCAAGTTACGGCGACAGAACAGTTTTCTTACTTTCTAATTTGAAGGTTTTCAATTGGATGAAGCCTTTTGATGATGCAATGATTACCAAAATAGAGGACTTAAAAAGCCACTATCTTGATAAAAAGCGCAATAAAGTACGTAATGATTTCATGAAATCCAGAGACAGCATTACAGGGTTATACCGCATCTATACTACACAACCTCAAGATAGCTTACTATTGAATGATAAGCAGCTCACAATGCTTATCAATCATGAAACCGAAAACCTGTTTTATAGTTCATTTACTGCTACTTCTTTTTCGTACTCAAAGACAGCCATTTTCCTTACTCTCCCATTGATTGCAGTTATATTCTTCATTATATTTTTCAAACAGCTTCGTTATTTTGGAGCTTCATTAATCTTATCCACCCATTTTATTACGTTTAATCTTTGCGTTTATGTAGCTCATTGCCTTATCAATTGGGCTCCTTATAGAATATGGGGAGGAGATTCTGCTTTTCTAATGTTTAAACCGATTGATCTTATATACAATCACCCTTTTTTGTCACAAGTATTCACTTTTATTTTCGGTATTGAGTTTGAGTTTTTTCACCTACTATTTTGGGTACCATGGCTGACGATTGCTTTTAAAAGACTATTCAATAAACCATGGTGGGTGAATGTATTACTTGCATTCCTATGCGGACGTATATTTTACTACTTGATATTCGGGCTGTATAAGAAAATACTTATTTTGATTACATTATGGACAATGCATTAAGTACCTGATCAAAAGATAAAAGATCAAAAAAAGAGGCGATCTCTTCTGATGGAGATCGCCTCTTTTTTAAACTCAAAACTAAATTACATGTGTTACATCAACTGTAGTACACATTCATAATTTGTTTATCGACAGAAGTTGCAGACTTATAAATTTTGCACACCTTCCACCAGAACAGTTACTTTGTTATTCAATACTTCCACAAAGCCACTCTGAATACTGTACACTTCATTCGTACTCTTGTCTTTGAGAATCTTTACATTCCCTTTACCCAATGCACTTACCAATGGCGCGTGTTGATCCAGTACTTCAAACAATCCGGTAATACCGGGTAATTGAATACCGTAAACTTCTCCGCTGTACAATTTCTTTTCCGGTGTTAATATCTCGAGTGTCATAGAAAATTCTAATTGATTGATTATCCTTTCGCTGCTTCTAACAGTTTCTTACCTTTTTCAATCGCATCTTCCAGTGTACCCACCAAGTTGAAAGCTGCTTCAGGGTATTCATCTACTTCACCGTCCATGATAGAGTTAAAACCACGAATGGTATCTTCAATGCTCACGAATACACCTTTCAGACCAGTGAACTGTTCAGCTACATGGAAAGGCTGACTCAAGAAACGCTGCACCTTACGAGCACGTTGTACAGTCATCTTATCTTCTTCACTCAATTCATCCATACCCAAGATAGCGATGATATCCTGCAGTTCCTTGTAACGCTGAAGGATCAACTTTACACGGTTAGCAGTTTCATAATGCGCTTCCCCTACAATAGCAGGAGTCAGGATACGTGAAGTAGAATCCAATGGATCCACCGCAGGGTAGATACCCAAGTCAGCGATCTTACGGCTTAATACTGTAGTAGCATCCAAGTGAGCGAAAGTAGTTGCAGGAGCAGGGTCAGTCAAGTCATCCGCAGGTACATATACCGCCTGTACAGAGGTAATAGAACCATTTTTGGTTGAAGTGATACGCTCTTGCATCAATCCCATTTCAGTAGCCAATGTAGGCTGGTAACCCACCGCTGAAGGCATACGACCTAACAACGCTGATACCTCAGAACCTGCTTGGGTGAAACGGAAGATATTATCTACGAAGAATAAGATGTCTTTTCCTTTACCGGTACCATCTCCATCACGGAAATATTCAGCGATGGTCAGACCAGATAAAGCCACACGTGCACGTGCTCCCGGTGGTTCGTTCATTTGTCCGAATACGAAAGTAGCTTTTGAATCTTTTAATCCTTCCATGTCTACTTTACTCAGATCCCAGCCACCTTCTTCCATGCTGTGTTTGAATCCATCACCATATTTCATGATACCAGCTTCGATCATTTCACGCAGCAGATCGTTTCCCTCACGAGTACGCTCACCCACACCTGCGAATACAGACAAACCACCATATCCTTTCGCGATATTGTTGATCAATTCCTGGATCAATACGGTTTTACCTACACCCGCACCACCAAACAAACCGATCTTACCACCCTTTGCGTAAGGCTCGATCAGGTCAATTACTTTAATACCTGTGAACAGTACTTCTGTAGCAGTACTCAGGTTTTCAAACAAGGGTGGTTTATTGTGAATAGGACGACCGTTTGCTTTGCTAGGCTGAGGCAAACCATCAATGGCATCACCGGTTACATTGAACAGACGTCCATTGATTGCATCGCCGGTTGGCATAGCGATCGCTTTTCCGGTATCAATTACATCCATACCACGTACCAGACCTTCAGTACCGTCCATCGCAATGGTACGTACGCTGTCTTCACCGAGGTGCTGTTGAACTTCCAGAACCAGTTTTTCACCGTTTTCTTTAGAAATCTCAAGCGCATTGTAGATTTCAGGCAATGTTTTATCAGGAAAATGAACGTCAACCACCGCACCGATGATCTGTTTGATCTTACCTTTTGTAGCCATATCAGGAGATATAATTAGGTTTAAAAATGCCCTTTTCAGGGTTCGGAAAACAGCCTTTCCGATTTGGCGGCAAAGGTAAGGGGATGGAGGTTAAAAAATGGCAATTCCCGCAAGTAAATTTTACCCACGAGGATGCCGGGTGCTGGGTATTAGGTACTGGGTACTAGGTAATGAGTTGTGAACTTGTAAAATACAAGTACTTTAAACCTTGGATTGACGTAACTACTTACCCAAATCATCTTACCTAACCCTAAAACCTAGTACCTGATACCCAGCACCCGTCACCCAACACCTAAAACCTAACCCCTAATACCCTAAATTTATCCCATGGAACACCTCCAAGATCATAAAATCAACAGATATCTCTTTTTAGGAGTCATTTTGGTATTCGCCATCTTCCTAATATATAGTCTGATGGCTTTTTTTACCGCTTTCCTAGGAGCTATTATGTTTTATGTGTTGAGTAAGTCTTCTGTAGAGTGGCTCGTCAATAGGCGCAACTGGCGGAGATCTTGGGCAGCCTTATTGGTCATTGTTACCTCCTTTTTTATTATCCTCTTGCCTGTTTCATTACTGGGGGGCATGATGTATCAAAAAGTGGCACTGGTAGCCACCAATTTTTCTACGATCATCGAGCCGCTGACACATATAGATGAAGTGTTACGCGAAAAATTTGATTTCACTTTATTATCGGAAAAAAATATTGCCCAGCTGCAAACTTTTGCAACAGATTTTGTTTCCACTGCTTTGAATCAGGGAATGAACCTGTTCAGTTCTATTATCATGATGTATTTCTTTCTCTATTTTATGATCATGAACACAGGTAGAATGGAAGCCGCCGTTGTTTTCTATCTTCCTTTTAGGAGAAGTCAGATCGCATTATTCGGAAAAGAACTTCATGCACAAACCATTAGTAATGCCGTTGGTGTGCCCTTGATTGCAGTTGTGCAGGGCTTTGTTGCTTATATCTCTTTTTTGATCACAAGTGCTGATGAGCCTGTTTTCTGGGCCATTGTTACAGGTTTTGCTTCAGTAATACCCATCGTTGGTACCGGAATTGTATGGTTACCACTAGGTATCTATATGCTGATCATTGGACAAACCTGGCAAGGCATTTTTTTATTGGGATGGGGTAGTATTATTTTAAGTACCATGGATAATGTGGTACGATTTCTATTAGCCAAGAAAATGGCTGATGTACACCCTATCGTTACTGTACTGGGTGTCATTATTGGTTTACATTATTTCGGTATCACCGGACTTATTTTCGGTCCTTTACTCATCTCATATTTTATCATCCTCCTACGTATTTATTATCAGGAGTATCAGCCACAAAAAAGACCCAAAAAAGTAACCAGTACGCAGCGTTTTAATTTGCCGTTTCTGGGGAAAAAAAAAGTGTGATTTTTTGATCTTTGATTTCTTGATTTTTTAAGTGTGATATATTCCTCTCTACTACTAAATCAAAAAATCACAGATCAAGAAATCAAAGATCAAAATATTGCTTCCCAAACCACTGCCGCTAGCACTCCCCCAATAATGGGTCCGGCAACGGGGATCCAGCTGTAAGCCCAATCACTACCCCCTTTATTTTTGATCGGAAGTAGCGCATGCATGATTCTTGGTCCTAAATCTCTTGCCGGATTAATAGCCCAGCCTGTTGGACCACCCAACCCTAATCCCACACACAATACCAGAAAAGCTACAGGCAAAGCATCCAATGCGCCTAATGAAGTGGCGGGTTTTACGATAAATAGTACACCGAGTATAAATACGAATGTTGCCAATGTTTCCGTAAGTAAGTTCTGAAACGGACTACGTATAGATGGTCCGGTACTGAAGACCGCTAATTGAATGGCTTTGTCCTCAGCTTCATCCAGATGTTGTCTGTAAATGACCCAAACTAGAAAAGCACCTGTCATAGCACCAAATAATTGCGCTAGCAAATAGGTTGGAACATCCTGCCAAGGAAATTTACCCAACCAAGCCAAAGCAACAGTCACGGCAGGATTCAGGTGTCCACCACTATAAGGTGCTGTTGCATACACTGCTACAAAAACAGCAAGTCCCCACCCAAAGCAGATAGAGAGTAATCCGCCTCCATTACCTTTTGTTTTGGGAAGAATCACATTGGCCACTACTCCATCACCTAAAACGATCAGTAATGCCATTCCTAAAAATTCAGATAAAAAGTTGGTCATATAATTGAATATAATTTCGTTTTTCTCTTTTCTCGCCGGAGTAAACTCCAGTGCTATTTAAACTTGATCTCTTGTTCCTTGATACTTCCTTGTTTCTTATTTCTTATTTCGTATTTCTTATTTTATTCTAAAGATATCCCTCAGCAAGTTCAATAAATTCTTTTTTTTGCCACATTGCCCATTCTTCTGTTTCATTCAATTCATGCTGCATAAAAGTCACAACAGCTTCCAAACATTCCAATGCAGCCTTTGCATCTAGAAATAACATCCTTGTCCTTCTCGCCAATATGTCTTCTACAGTGATGGCCATTTCATTTCTCACCCCATAAGCAACATCCACCCAACGATACGGGAAATCAGGATGCAGTAGCACTGCCAATGCAGGATCTTCCTCAATCATTTTTTCCTTTTTCTGTTGTATAGACAAAGGATCTCCAATCGGTAAATTTTTAGTGATGCACAATCGCTTGTCTAACTTAGAAATGAACACGGCGTTGTCCACAGCATCTTGTGCCATTTTTCTGTAGGTGGTCCATTTACCTCCGGTAATCGTTACCAATCCACTGGGCGACACTACGATGGTATGATCGCGTGATAGCAAGGCCGTACTGGTTCCCTCTTTCGCTCGAACCAGCGGCCTTAATCCGGCAAACACACTTTTGATATCATTTCTATCAATAGCAGGACGAACGTATCGATTGATATGTTCAAGAATGTAATCCACTTCTTCTTCAAGTACCATGGGTTCTGCTGACACTTCATCTACCGGTGTATCTGTAGTTCCTATGACCACTTTATTATGCCACGGCACAGCAAATAAAACACGTTTATCATCTGTTTTTGGGATCATGAGTGCATGTGTTCCGGGAAAATGTGTAGCATCTACCACCAGGTGAACACCTTGTGAAGGATCCACCATATTCTCCGCCAGAGGGTCATCCATTTTCAAAATGGCATCTGTAAAAACACCGGTTGCATTCACAATGGCTTTTGATCGAATAGTTAATATCTCATCTGAATGATTCAATTGAACAGAAACACCGGTTATCTTTTTCTTCTCTTTGATCAATCCAATCACCTTACAATAATTCACAACAGTTGCGCCATGTAATACGGCTGTTGAAGCAAGATCAATACATAACCTACTATCATCAAACTGACCATCATAATATAATATCCCACCCTTTACTTTTTCAGGGGCTAGTGCCGGTAGTAACTCTAATGTTTCTCTGGCTGACAATAACTTAGTTTGCCCTAATGATAATTTTCCGGAGAGCAGATCATACAATCGAAGTCCCATACCATAATACCATTTCTGCCACCCCCTTCTCACAGGAATCACAAATGGTTGTACAGATGTGAGGTGTGGTGCATTCTTCAACAACCATCCTCTTTCACGTAAGGCTTCTTTAACAAGTTTAATATTCCCATGTTCCAGATAACGAACGCCACCATGTACCAATTTAGTAGATCGACTAGAAGTTCCTTTACCGAAATCATATTGCTCTATCAATAAAGTTTTATAGCCCCTAGATGCCGCATCTACAGCCGTACCCAATCCCGTAGCTCCCCCACCGATGATCACGATATCCCAGGTGACATCTTCTCTTATTTGTTGCAGTTGTATGGATCGATTCATGGTGCTGGGTACTGGGTGCTAGGTACTAGGTTTTAGGTGTTAGATGTTAAGTGTTGTCAGCTAATATTATCGAATATTGTAGTAATTTTATAAGCCAAAAATTATTCAGTACCCAGTACCCAGTACCCAGTACCCAGTACCCAGTACCCAGTACCCAGTACCCTAAGTATCAAACTCCGCAGCTCCCACTGCTCTTTTCCAGCCTTTTGATAATCCTTTTCTTTGCTCATCGGAAATGGCAGGTGTGAATGTTCGATCCATTTGCCATTGTTGTTGGATATCTTCTACACTTTTCCAATATCCAACTGCCAATCCGGCCAGATATGCCGCACCAAGCGCTGTTGTTTCTGTCACGATCGGACGAACCACTTTGGCATTCAATACATCGCTTTGAAATTGCATCAACAGATTATTAGCAGTGGCGCCCCCATCTACTCTTAATTCTTTGATGGTAATACCGGCATCTGCTTCCATCGCTTTTAATACGTCCATGGTTTGATAGGCGATGCTATCCAACGACGCACGTGCTATATGCGCAGCAGTGGTTCCTCTTGTAATACCTGTGATCGTTCCTCGGGCATGTTGGTTCCAATAAGGAGCACCCAGACCAGCAAAAGCAGGCACTACATACACACCTTCACTATCTTTTACGGTAGCGGACAATGTTTCTACTTCTTTGGATGAACGAATGATCTTTAATCCATCACGCAACCATTGCACCACTGCTCCGGCAATGAATACACTGCCTTCCAAAGCATATTGTGTAACACCATTGATCTTCCAAGCGATGGTTGTTAATAAATGATTTTTTGATGCCACTGCTTTTTCACCGGTATTCATCAGCATAAAGCAACCGGTACCATAGGTATTCTTTACCATGCCCGGTTGTGTACATAATTGCCCGAACAAAGCCGCTTGCTGATCTCCTGCAATTCCTGCGATCGGAATATTATGGGCAGTTAGAATATTTTGTGTATGTCCGTATACTTCACTACTGCTTTTTACTTCCGGTAAAACAGATCTGGGTATGTGAAACAATTGTAATAATTCTTCATCCCATGTTAAGGAATGAATATTGAATAGCATAGTCCTAGATGCGTTAGATTCATCTGTTACATGTACTTTTCCATTGGTGAGTTTCCATAACAGCCAACTATCGATAGTGCCAAAACACAATTCTCCTTTTTCGGCCTTAGCTCTTGCTCCTTCCACATGATCGAGGATCCATTTTAATTTGGTAGCGGAGAAATAAGCGTCAATAATTAATCCGGTCTTTGCTTGAATCATTGAAGCATATCCAGCCGCTTTCAGTTCATCACAATAAGCAGCCGTTCTTCTATCTTGCCAAACGATGGCATTGAAAATGGGCATCCCGGTTTCTTTATCCCATACTACTGTTGTTTCACGTTGATTGGTGATACCGATAGCAGCAATCTGTTGAATGCTGAGACCAGCTTTTGTTACGGCTTCAGCAGCAACACCTAACTGTGTACTCCATATTTCATTGGCATCATGTTCTACCCAACCGGGCTGAGGAAATAGTTGTTTGAATTCTTTCTGTGCTAACGAAATGATAGCTCCTGATTGATCGAATACAATAGCTCTACTACTAGTAGTTCCTTGGTCGAAGGAGAGGATGTATTGTTGCATACCGTAAGATAAGAAAAGAGAGAAAATATGATTCACTTTCTCTGTTTCTTATTTCTTATTCCTTATTTCTCTGTTTCGTTATCGTCTCGGTTTCAACCAAAGTTCCGGATTCATAGGAGCGGCTTTTTCGTTGCTGATCACGAAAATAATGGCACCTTCACCATCGATACTTCTGCCTGATTTTCCTAATACGGAACCGGCTTTTACCTGTTGTCCTACCGACACAGAAATGCTGGAGAGTTGATTATAAGAGGTAAAATATTTTCCATGTCTAACAATCACTACCAGATCCCCACTGATCTCACTTGCATACATTACTTCTCCATCAGCTACACTCTTTACAGAAGAGCCTTCCGGTAATGCGATTTGTATACCATCACTTTTCTGGGTGAGTTTGGTACCGGGTACTGTAGAAATACCAAATGGTACATAAACATTTCCACGATCTACCGGCCAAGGTAATCGGCCTCTGTTTTGTTCAAACTGAATGGATGTTTCCCTGCCTTCTGGAGTTGACTCAAAAACAGAATAGGGTCTGTCTGTCAAAGGTTTGTTTTCCAGCGGCTCATTGATAGCAGGACTCTTCACTACATTGGTATTAGATGAAGGATTGCTTTTGTTATTAGCATCAGCTGGTTTGGAATTATTTGCAGCTGCTTTTTTAGCATCTTCTGCTGCTTTTTGCTTAGCGCGTCTGGCAGCTTCTTCAGCTTCTCTTCTGATAAGGGCTGTTACAGCCTGCTGCATTTTCTGGCGTTGCCTTTCTTTATTCTGTATCTGTGTAGACAATTCCTTTTCTTTTCCTTTCAATTGAGCCACCACCTGATCCTGCGCTTTTTTATCTTCTTGTAAGACTTTTAACTGCTCACTTTGTTTGGTAAGTGTAGTAATACGTTCCTTTTTGTTACTGCTCAGTAAATCGATTTTTTCTTTCAGTAATTGTTCAGACTGCATAATGGCTTCAGCCTGTGTTTCACGGTTTCTGCGATAACTTTTAAGGTAAGTGATCCTTTTGATAGCATCATTGAAACTTCTGGAGGAGAAAATAAAATTCAGGTATTCGTAACTGCTTCTGTTTTTATATGCAAAAACTATGCTTTTGGCATATTTCACGCGCAAAGTATCCAACTCTTTTCTCAAACGATAAATATCACGTTCATTTAAAAAGATCGTATTATCCAATTCACGGATCTGACGGTTGATTGAATTAACGAGCTGTTCACGCATCGCAACCTTCCGTTTAATAATGGCCAATTGACTTAATGAAAGCTTTTTATTCTTTTGGGTTTGAGAAAGCAGGTTATTCAATTCTGCCAGTTCTTTTTTCAAGTCTTGTTCCTGTTTTTGAAGTTCTTCACGGGTTTGGGCATGAACCGCCAGTCCGATGAAACAAATCAGGAAAAGAGTGAAAAAAGATTTCAACATGATCAATGGGTTTTATCCGCTGAGGCGGAAAGTTTGTTGGATAACGAAAAAACGAAGGGTAAATTACTTACGCTTATAATTTTTTGGCAATTCGAAGTTGTATTTTAACGGATCATTTAACGTAAATTCTTTGAAATCAAGGTAAATATCCAGTTTTGCCTTCTCTGCCATGGATATTTTACGGTTGGTGGCAAACATATATCCTCCTAGTGGCTGGTATCCTCCGAATGTAATATCGCAGGTACGATTGCGCTGTACATCAATATCATCTAGTTTACTGTACAGCACCCTATTATCGTTTTTATCGAGATTGATCAGGTGCTTGAACAGTTCGCCTACCATCACCACCAGTAATTGAGCATTGCTGTTTTTATAGGATACCAAATTCTTACTCATGAATATCGGGTTACCAATAAGCAGATCCTGAACCGTTTCAAAGTCAAATGGTATTTCTGTTACTTCCTGTAAATAATTGATGGAGCGATTCATGATGTACTTCTCCCCAACTTTACGAACCAGGGTAACACTATCCTTATTGATTTTCACCTGAAGGCCTTCTGCAGATATCCCTAAAAATGAACCTTTCACCCGAATAATGATCACACTGTCTTTGCGCATGCTGAGATAAACGGTATAGTTATCCTTATTCTCTGCGCCTTCATAATCAACTTTGATCTTAGCATTGAAAGTTTGGAAATCAATTTTGTTCTGGATCACTTTTCCCATAATATCGGCAACAATTGCAGCAGAATCTACTACAGGTGTTTCTTTGATTACTACAACTTGTGCAGTATCTTTTTTTGTGATCGCCTCTTGAATGGCTTCAACCTTCTTCACTGTTTTACAAGAGAAGAGGAAGGCTACAAGCGGCAAGCTACAAGCGGCAAGTATTTTACTTGGAGCTATGAGCTGCGAGCTGCGAGCTGTGAGCTTTTTAAGAATCAGCGAAATATTTAAATATACATTTCCCAAAATCATCCTTTTTATACTGTAAAAAATCCCAACCCCGATTACTAATTACCCGATACCCACTTACATCTTCCCTGTACTACCAAATCCCCCACTACCTCTATCAGTAGCATTCAATTGATCTGTCTTTTGCCATTCTATTATTTCTACCTTTTGTAATACCATCTGAGCGATTCGGTCTCCAGTTTGTATCACTTGTGGCTCATGAGATAGATTGATCAAAATCACTTTGATTTCTCCCCGATAATCTGCGTCAATAGTGCCGGGTGTGTTCAAACAGGTGATACCTTGTTTGATAGCCAACCCACTTCTTGGTCGAATCTGTATTTCATAGCCCTGTGGTATCTCAACAAAAAGTCCTGTTGGCACCATAACACGCTCCATTGGCTGTATTTGCAAGGGTTGCTCAAGATTTGCTCTGATGTCCATACCCGAAGACCCCTTAGTGGCATATTCAGGTTCCGGATTGTTGGACTGGTTAATGATTTTAACTTGAACGGGGAAATCTGACATGCCCGCAAAGGTAGGGATTGTGACTAAAAAGGGAGGCCAATAAAACACCGAATGTGTTAAATCATTTCTGTAAAGTGATGTAGGTTACCTAATTTTGATTGACCGGTTAAAGGTCAGAATGACCGGAATAAGTATGATAAAAACATCTATACATCAACAAAAAGTATTGTTAGCAATTTGTACGGCATTGATGATTTTGTCAGCCCCAAGTTGTTTTAAGAACCTTACGATGAAGTATGTCCTTTATGAGAATGATTTTGAAAAGGATAATTTAAGGGGCTTAGAAATGTATGATCAAGCAGGTCACATAACTAACAAATTTTTTGAGTTTGATGGCTCTAGAGTTTTAGGTAGGTTCAATAATAACACACTTAGAATCATCCGTCTTTTTGTTCCGAAACACAATGCAGTAGAAGTTCAGTTTGATCTTTACATTCATGATCAATGGGGAAATAGTAGTTCAAGTGCTGATGACATCTGGGTAAATAAAGTAGATGGCGAGGTTACTTTTATTACCAGCTTCTCTAATACAAGTTCAGTACAATTCTGGCCTGAATATTATCAAACACAGGCATTCCCGGCAAGAACAAACGCCATCAATCCCGCGCTTCCCGGCATCTGTGGATTTCAAGGCTCCAGCAATGGAACTTCAAAGTATCGGTATACAAAGACATTTGTGCACTCAGCATCTACTTTTAACTTCGAATGTAGCGATGCATTAAAACCATTCAATAATGTATGTTTTAAAAGTTGGTCTATTGACAATATGAAAGTAACGGCCATTAAATATTAGAAAAGCCTGTTTTCATGAGACCACTTAAAATACCCATTACTACTGTTTTCAATTTCTTCCATCTGAGTTTTATTCAAATATCTAATGCAGCGCTGCAGATATTGATTTTTCCGGTTATGATCCGTCTGGTTGGGCTGGAGGAGTTTGGGAAAGTAATGGTTGCAAATGCCTTTGCCGGATTAATGGGAATCATGATTAACTATGGCACCAATCAGTCAGGCATCAAAGACGTAGCTATCATCAAAAACGATAGACAAACCTTATCTGAAGGTGTCTCATTGATTCTATGTATCCGTATACTTTTATTCCTTGCGTCATTACTGGTCTTGACAGTATTGTCGCTCATGAATAAAAGCGGGAGTATTTATTTCCTATTTGCAATGGTCATAGCATTATCCGAAATACTAAATCCGCTTTTCTTCTTTATCGGCATAGAACGTCTTTTTCTGTATAACATCAGCAATCTTATCGCAAAGATCACTTCGTTAATGCTCATATTCTTTTTTATCAAAGAGAGTAAAGATGGTTATCTAATTAACTTTTACATTGGTGTTCCATCATTGATAGCGTATGCGATTCTTACTCTTTTTACTTTTTATAAATACAGGCTAACATTTATTAGTCCTAGATTAAAGACTTTAAAAGATAAACTGATCGATAACTTTTTTTTAGCCTGCAATAGCATTTCTGTACACTTACAACAATCCTCTTTCTTGTTTATTTTATCTTATACAGGAAATACAATATTACTAGGAGCCTATGCATTGTGCGATAAACTGATCTGGGCTTGTAGATTACTCATCATTTCCTTTTCCAGCGCAATTTATCCCGGGGCTGCAATCCAACACAAGGACTCCCCTTTGCTATGGCAAGATAGAAAGAAGACAATCAATAAGCTCTTATTAATCGTATTTACAATCTGTGGGCTATGTTTTTTATTGATGCCCTCATGGATCATTTTGTTATTTACCGGTGAAAAAAATGAATTAAGTGTATATCTGCTAAGAATCATGTCAATCATTCCTTTACTGATTGCACTCAATGCCATGAATCTATTGGAGCTATTGATCAGAAATATGTATAGATCTGTGTTTTACATATCAATCACAATACTTTTCATAAGTATTCTTACTGGACTCATTTTCGTGTATACCGGTAAAGATTTATTTGCAGGACTCTATCCCGTTGTAGTTGAAGCATTTTGTTTGATTTTATATGCCATTTATCTTAAAAACAATAGAGTACCTGCTGCGTAACCAGATTATTACCAAATAGTTTATCAATGAAGAAAGTTGCTGTAATACTTGTTAACTGGAATAGCGCATCTATTACATCTGATTGTATATTGTCATTACGAAAAGCACAAACACATTTATTTGACATCATTGTTGTTGATAATGGATCATCTGACGATTCTGTTGCACAATTGAAAAATACTTTTGGTGATACTATTATCTTATTATACTCTCCTGTAAATTCAGGATTTACAGGTGGTAACAATATGGGTATGCGATATGCTATTGAAAAGGGGTATACTTACCAAATGCTTTTGAATAATGATACATTTGTAGAACCTGATTTCCTAGAACCATTGATCACTTACATGGATCAGCATCCGGAAGCGGGGATTATACAATCACGAATCTTTTTCAATCATGATCGTTCTTTGATCTGGAACGGCGGCTCTTATTTTAATTCCTTTTGGGGATATGCTTATACTAAAGGCTACAACAAACCTAATTCAACTATTACCGGTACATTAAAAAAAGTAGACTGGATAACAGGCTGTGCTTTTTTTACCAGAACTTCCATATTAAAGCAAGTAGGCCTATTAGCAGAACCATTTTTCATTTACTATGAAGACACAGATCTTTCATTCAGAATTAAAAATGCAGGATACGAACTAATGTATCATCCTGATTCAATTGTTTATCACATTGCCGGCATGGCTTACCGACAAAAGAAAAAAGGTAAAGAAGGGATAGTGAGCCCATTTGTACACTACCTGAATACTAGAAACAGAATATGGTTCCTTAAAAAATATACCAAAGCACAATTTGTACCATCTACAGTTGTATACAACATAGCATATACCTTTGCTTTGTTAGCATATCTGGTTATAAGAAATAGGCCTCAGAAAATAAAAGCCGTTCTGAAAGGTCTTCGAGATGGACTTCGTGGACGAATCAGTTCATAAATAGTAACGCAATATGTATATTTCTTATGCCCTTTGCTAATCCGGTGATTTTTACTGAATTTCGTTGCGTAGGTTGGTAAACGCTTTATTTGTCTAAGCCAATACTTAGCTAAACAACACACATGGATACAATTTTAATAGTTGGAATGAACGGAGCGATTGGAAAAGCAGTAAATGCTGTTTTTTCAAAGAATGGCATGCGGTGTATCGGAACTTCCTCTCGTCATATAAAAAAAGATACAACGAATATGATCTATCTCAATCTGGAAGATCATGATTCGATCCTCGCTGTACAAAAACATGTACCCATGCTTAATGGAATTGTTTTCTGTGCCGGCTTAGCACCTCATCACTCATTAAAAGAGACCACAGTTCCTCATCATTTAAAAATGATGAATATTCATGTGAACGGTCCTCTATTCACCATTCAATGTCTACTGAAGAAAATGAAAAAAGAAAGTTCAATAATTTTCATTTCATCAGTGTCTGCATACAAAGGAAGCTATGATCCATCTTATTCCATCGCAAAAGCAGCAGTTAGTGGAATGACCAAAACGCTTGCCCGTGAATTATCAGATGCATCGATAAGAATCAATGCCATTGCACCAGGACTCGTTAGCGGCACACCTGTACATAAAAAAATGACTCCCGATTTTAAGGAGCGTCATTTAAGAGACATTCTAACAAAAGAATTTTGCACAACGAAAGACTGTGCTGAAGCAATTTATTTTCTTTATACCCAGAAGCAGATAACCGGACAAGTGCTGCATATAAATGGAGGACAGTATTTTGGAAACTAAACAACATGTTTTGATCATAGGCGGAGGTGTTTTCGGATTAACAGCTGCTATTGTATTGGCTGAATCAGGGATAAAAGTTACCGTGACGGAAAAAGAAGAGGACATCATGCTGGGGGCCTCAAAGGTTAACCAAAATAGAATTCACTTTGGATATCATTACCCACGAAGTAAAGAAACTTGTCTTGAATCATTGGAAGGTTTACAAACATTTAAAAACTTCTATCAAGATGCAATTCATAGCGGTTTTAAAAAGTATTATGCAATTGCTAAGGAAGGTTCACACCTCAATGCAACTCAATTTTATTCATTTTGCAAAGATCTTGGCTTGAGCCTTGAAGAAGCCTATCCGCCTGTGGATATCATGAATAAAGATTTGGTTGAAAATTGTTGGCTTACAGACGAACCCATCTTCGACTATAATATCCTTAAACAATTGATCATTTACAGAATAGCTAAGAATAAAAATATAACCTTATTAAGGAACATCCAGCCAATCAGCATGGCGCAGAAAGGAACGGAAAAAGAAGTAGAGTTATCCGATGGTACAAAACTCATCTGTAATGCAGTTGTAAACGCCACCTATGCAAGTATTTCTGAAACGGCTCAAATGCTTGGATTATCACCTATCCAAGCAAAATACCAGCTTTGCCTGTTACCCATATTGCAAGCAAAGAAACCGTTGGGAGCTTTTGGTGTTACGATCATGGATGGCCCTTTTTGCTCTTTAATGCCGAAGGGATTATCTAGTGACCAATTTATATTGTATCATGTTAAACATTCGGTATTGGAAACCCATGTAGGAACAGAAAATATACCCTGGTCTTCCATAACAGGTTTTCCCGATCTTAACATCATCGAAAAATCAAAATACTATTTTCCAATTCTGGATAGCATGTATATCTATGACTCTTGGACTACAACAAGAATTGTATTACCGAAACAAGAGATAGATGATGCCAGACCCACCTTAACCATTGTTCATGGTGATCATGTTTATAGTTTGTTTAGCGGCAAACTCACCACCTGTGTATCGGCAGCCAAAGATCTTTTAGAGAAAATTCAGCAACAGTCTTAATATTCCTTTTTGACCTATTGAACTGGATAAATCATTGACGAAATAAGGTCAAAGAATACCTACCCTTTGCTAATCCAATAAAATTTACTGAATTTCGTTTGTCAACCAATCAATGGGTTGACAAACGAAATTCATGATGATACTCCTGTTTCCTATTATATATATTCTATCATTTATCTGGAGTGTCATTCAGTTATTATCAAGAAAAATAGAAGGCTTTCTTCTATTCACCGTGATAGGTCTTCCTATTTATATCAATGCCTTATCGGTTACATTCATGTATGGTTTTGGAGGGTTGGTGCCTTTGATGCAGTCATTCAAAGAGGTAATAACCCTGATCTCATGTATCATTATACTAAAACAAATCAAAAAGAGACCACGGCTACACCGTATCGATAAGTTGATCATTATTTTTTTCCTTCTTGCTTTGGCATATGTTTTTATCCCTTTAGGTTCTTATGGAATAGGAACCAAACTAATTGCTTTTAAGAATCTTTGTTTTTTTCCTATTTTATATGGAATTGGCCGCTTTTGTAATACTATTGACTTTCATTTAAGGAAAACCGCTACATATATCGGTATTGTAGCCATTATAGCAGTATTGATCGTTTTGCTAGAAAAACTGATCGATACACATCTACAAAGCTTAACAGGATATAGTGATTTTCTTTTTTATTTTTTTGATACAGAACCTTCCGGGAATTATGGACTGGCCTGGACTTTTGAAACAGAAAGTCAGATGAAAAGGTTTGCTACCATTTTTGCCAATCCTCTTGAACATGCAGCTGCAATAGTAGTATTGTTGGCTGTATTTCTAACTTCGGTGACATATAAAAAGGAAAAAAAGGTACGTCTACAACCCGACCGCTTTGAATGGATAGTACTCGGTGCTTCTTTGATTTGTATTATACTCGCAGCCAGCAGAGCATCGTTTCTTAGTTACTTTCTACTCATTTATATCTATGGCTGGAGTGTGGGTAATAAATCGATCGTCAATGGGTTTCATTTTTTCTTTATAGCCATATTTTCTTACATACTCTTTCTCCTTGAAGGAGACCTATATGATTTTGTCATTAATACGATAACCTTTGAAAATGCATCGAGTTTAGGGCATGTGATTGAGTGGATAGCAGGTATCGATGCCATGATCACAAATCCATTAGGAATGGGTCTTGGTGAGTCAGGCAGGGTTTCTATGGGTGGTGGCTTTAATACAGGAGGAGAAAATCAATTCATCATTATTGGCGTACAGATAGGCGTTATTGGCATGCTATTATACCTGTTCATATATATGGACTTGATCAGAACTGCTTGGAAAATAATGAAACAAACAGAGGGAAAGATTTGGAAAATGGCCTTACTAATTGTACTGCTAAAAGTAGGGTTGTTCATACCTGCATTTACTGCAAATATTGACTCCTATATCTATATAACTTATCTTACCTGGTTTTTATCAGGTTATTTTATTAACTTAAGAATGCAGTTGAAGCAGCAGGAGAAAACCAACGATGTATAACATCATTCCCGATTAATATAAGTCGATTCATAAGAGACTAACCCATGCTTAAGATCAAATAATTCCTTAATTTTCCCACATGTCTTTTCTAAAAATCTGGATCGATCACGACAAGCCTGATTCCTACGTAAACCAATTAAGAAGAAAGCGGTTTCAGGTAATTGAGCAAAATTTGAATAATCTTGCCGGAAACAATCCCAACTTTAAAATTTTAGACGTAGGGGGAGATATAGGTTATTGGAAACATGTAGGATGGAGCAAACCGAATGCAATTATCACACTACTGAATCTTGAGCAAGTGAAACTGAATCAAGACGATAAATCGAAATTTACAGCTGTGAAGGGTAATGCGTTAAAACTTCCCTATCAAAAAGGCGATTTTGATCTACTGTTTTCCAATTCGGTTATAGAACATGTTGGCAGTTATAAAAATCAGCAAATTTTTGCAGATGAAATTCGTAGAGTATCTGACAAATACATCATACAAACTCCCTCATTCTGGTTTCCCCTCGAACCACATAGCCTGATTCCATTATTTCAGTTCATTCCACATAGTATCAGGGCTATATTAATTATGTTATTCAACATCAACTATTTTCCAAAAGCAAAAACATACAGAGAAGCATTGAATGTTTCTAAATCCACTTTAATGTTTACCAAAAGCCGATTCAGGAAACTATTTCCAGAAGGCGAATTGTATGTTGAGCGACTTTTTGGATTACCCAAATCTTATACGATCATAAAAATTTGATATAGGATCTCATTATTAATGTTTTGCTATCACAACTCAGATGTGAAGGTCTTGAATACATCTCAACAAGCCGAATAAGGGTCATGATAAAAGATGAATGCGAACCTTTAATACCCTACTTTTGAATCCATAAATTTCTGCAGCTACGTAAATGGCAAAACAGCTAACCATATGTGTTGACATTCGGGATTTAAGAATTGCAAAAACAGGCGCACGCACATACCTTGCTGAAATCTCTGATGTATTTAGGTCAGATAGCGATCAAAGATTCAGGTTTGTTTTTCTGGATAGCTTTTTCCCCTACGTCTATACAGGAAAAAATCCATTATTAAAACTAATAGAACAAGGACGTTTTTTCTTCTGGAAACAAATTGAACTACCAATAAAAGCCTTTTTTCATAGAGCTGATATCGTTTTCTGTACCGATTTCTTTGTGCCACTCATTCAATTGGGTTATACAACCATTCCGGTTTTTCATGATGCTTTCTTTTGGGAATATCCTGAGCACTATAATAAATATTGGAGATGGCTTTTTATAAAATTTGGCGTTGCAGCAGCCAAACGTTCTGCCTGTGTTATAACACCCACCATTTACACACAAAAAAGAATAGCGCATTTTTCAGGAATCAAAGAAGAAAAGATCATACCGGTTTATGAAGCCCCGAAAAGTTTCACATTCAGCCCCATACCTCCTGAGAAATGGCATTTTTTATCCCAAAAAAGATACATTCTGCATGTAGGTACTTTTGAAAAGAGAAAGAATCTTACTACTTTATTGAAAGCCTTTGAAAAGCTCCGAGATCTTCCACAAAACAAAGATGTAGCACTTGTATTGGTGGGACAAATGAGTCCAAAAAAAACATTGGATGGAATGGATGAATTACAACAATTGATGCAAAAACCAACCTTATCTCCTTACATTCATTGCACTGGTTATATCGCGGATGAAAGCCTTGGTTTTTTCTATCAACATGCAACTGCGTATGCATTTCCTTCGCTCAATGAAGGATTTGGTATACCTGTACTAGAATCGTTTCTTTATAAAGTACCGGTTGTGATTGCCAACAATACTTGTTTACCGGAAGTGGCTGGTGATGCTGCATTAAGCTTCGCACCCTTTCAACACGACCAGTTAGCAGACGCCTTAGACAAGTTATTGAACGATGAAGATCTTCGTTCAACACTTATAGAAAAGAGTAATAAACGTCTTACGCTGTTTTCATGGCAAAAAACTGCTGATACAATCAAAGAGATTTTTTTACAGCATAAAACGTAGTATCCTCTATTAAGACAATAATCGGGAATACGGATTTCCGTGAAACCTAAATACTATATATCACTTGTATTTTGTTGATTAGTTTCCGGTCTTTTTAAGCCAGAATGATGCGGGTGTGGCTTCTTTATTAAGATTCAACAATACTTTACTGGCATCGTCATAATGATCGTTTGCCAAATAATTAAGTGATAAATACACTTCAAAGGAATCGTTATACGAGAGAAATGCTTCCAGCAAATATTGCTCATTCCATAATCGCATGAAATCATTTAACCAAAGCTTTAGATAATGTCTGGGAGAAAAAATATCATGAATATGTATGTATACCCCTTTTTTTAGAGAAGGTAATAACTGAAGATATTCAAACAACACATCATTTTCAGGACGAATCACATGCGAAGAGTCAATAAACAAAAAATCGCCCTCTTCCAGACATTGAAAAAAATCCACATCAAGCATTTCAACTTTATTCCTGATCAGCTCTACTTCATTTAACTTAGATAGCCACGGCATTTCATAAGGTTCAATGCATGTTAACAATGTGGTATAACCTTCTTCCTTATTCTTACGTATTGCTTCTATAGCAACCAATGTAGAATAGCCAGAACCAATTTCAATGATACGCTTAGGCTTATGATTCCGGATCATTAAATAATAAAGATCTGCATCTCCGTAGCTAAAGGATGGATTCTGTAAATAATAAGAACCCGAACCGTATACACCTTTTTCCGGGAAGTTCTTGAGCTCCTGAGCATATTTCAATTGACCGATTCTGGTTAATTGTTCATTGAGTCGAAAATCAAATGGAAGAGAACGAATTTTATTAAAATCAAAGTCAGGAGAATACACAAACTGTGGATCATAATAATGATCACGTATTGGATATACACCGGTACGCTTGAAAGCAGACCTGTTCAAAGGAAATTCTTCCACACCATAATACTTCATCTTACGAAAAACAGGCATCAAGAGATAAGTAAATGGCACAACCAGAAGATCAACTATTCTGAAAACGGGTTTTTTTATGAAATTTTTCATGCAATCTTCGCTCAAATTGGAATATTTGCAAATATTAGTAGAAACAAGCTAAGTTATTCAGTTATTTTAGTGTTTAACCAATTAAAAATCATACCCATCGGAATCAATCGTCATATACAGGATCGTTTCAAAGGTCATTGGAAAAACCCTGATAAATGGATCACATTGATTCGTTTAGGAATGTTTTTCATCAGGGGGTGTTATCAACGTTTATTCTTTGGAGGTTCAAAAGGACTTGTGTTGGCCGGAAGTAGGGTCTCGGTGAGATATGCTAAATACTTACATGCCGGCGCTGACCTAATCATTGAAGATGGAGCTGAAATAAATTGCCTTTCACACGAAGGAATACATTTTGGCAACAGGGTAACCATTGGAAAATATGCGATCATAAGACCTTCCAATATATATGGCGGGGAAATAGGAGAAGGTCTCAAAGTAGGTGATTATTCCAATATCGGCCCTTATTCATACATAGGTTGCTCCGGGTTTATCAGTATCGGCAATAACGTAATGATATCACCCCGGGTAAGTATTTATGCAGAAAACCATGTTTTTGACGACCCGGAAATATTGATGAAGGACCAGGGTGTGTCTAGAAAAAAAGTGGTCATAGAAGATGATTGCTGGATTGCTTCTAATAGCATCATTCTGGCCGGCGTTACGATCGGTAAAGGATCCGTTGTTGCTGCAGGCAGCGTTGTTACACATGATGTTCCTCCTTACAGCATCGTTGCAGGAGTTCCCGCTAAAATCATTAAAAAAAGAAAGAACAACGCATGAAGATATTGTTCTTACACAGTTCTTCCGATTTGTACGGCGCCGGAAAAATATTACTCTTATCCGTCCACACACTTAAAAAAAATGGTCATACACCGATCGTTGTACTTTCCTCTCCTGGACCATTAGCAGAAGCACTACAAGACATTGGCATTGAGGTAAGATTCATACGTTTAGGAATCCTTAGAAGAAAATACTATTCTATTTCCGGTATTATCAACAGGATCATAACTTTTAGAAAGGCAGTTAAGACACTATCTAACTTGGTGACGATTGAAAATATTCCATTGATTTATTCAAACACTACAGCTGTATTGGTAGGTGCCAGAGTAGCACGCAAAACCGGTAAAAAACATCTCTGGCATGTTCATGAAATTATTGAGAAACCTGCATTGCTATTCAATATCATCGCTTATTGCATGAATCACTACTGTGACCGAGTAATTGTGGTATCAGATGCTGTAGCCTCACACTGGCAAAAAAAAGTAAGTGCTGAAAAAATCATTCGCATTTACAATGGTATTGACTACTCAGCTTATCTGCAAACAGATACCAATTCAATGGCTTTACGCAAAGAACTATTACCTGCGCATAAAAAGGTTTTAATAGGCATGATCGGACGGGTGCATCACTGGAAAGGACAGGATTACTTTTTAGAAATTGCAGCACAATTGAAAACCTATCGGCAAGACATCCATTTTGTAATGGTAGGTGATGTATTTCCGGGAAATGAATTTTTATATGACAAGATCAACGAAATAAAGCAAGCATACCATATCGAGAAAGATGTGACCGATCTTGGTTATAGGAAAGATATTGCCGAATTATTGAAATGCTTTGATCTTTTCATATTACCATCCACAGCACCAGACCCATTCCCTACTGTATTATTGGAAGCGATGGCTTCATCAGCTACAGTCGTCGCAACTTCACATGGTGGTGCTGTTGAAATGATTCGCCCGGGTAAGGATGGTTTACTGATTCCTTATAATGATGCAGCTTTAGCAGCTTTTAAGATACAGGAAATACTCTCCAACGAAACACTGAAAAAACAAATGGGAGAATCAGCAAGAGATCGTGTCATCAATACCTTTTCATTTGAAGCGTACAGCAAGAGATTACTTTCCGTGATCGAAGAAACAACTACTTAATACGCATTCTGATCTCCACGAAAAATATTAATGATCGTTTGAAGAATGATCTGACAGTCGAGCCAAAATGTCCATCTGTGGATATAATAAAGATCAAAATTGATTCTTCGCTGCATAGAACCCGGGGTCTTTGTTTCTCCTCTACACCCATTTACTTGAGCCCATCCTGTAATCCCTGGCTTTACCAGATGCCTCAACATATAATTCTCCACGGTATGCATAGATTCCAAATTCAATGGAGTTGGATGAGGTCTTGGACCAACGACAGACATATTACCTAACAAAACATTCCAAAATTGCGGTAACTCATCTAGATTGGTACGACGAAGATATCCACCCAACCAAGTGATGCGTGGATCATTCTTAAAAGCCTGCCTATAATTGCCTGATTCGTCAATGTCTTCACTTCCGACTATCATTGTTCGGAATTTATAACAAACAATTTTTTTATTGTTAAGCCCCCAACGTTCTTGCTTAAAAATCACCCCTCCTTGTGAGGTCAATTTAATTGCAAGAGCAATCAAGGGTAACAACCACCATCCGATCACCACGAAGAAAAGGATAGCAAAAAAAATATCAAAAAGTCTTTTCAGGAATTGATTTTCCCATTTATCCAACGGAAGGGCGCGCACACTGATAACAGGAAGTAGACCAATATTATTTACCTGAATATGTGCTGAAGTATACTGTTGAAGATCAGGAACGATACGGGTTTTTACAGAATGAAAATCACACACTTCAATACAGCGTTGTATTTGGCGCCCATCTGTATTGGGTAACGCAATCACAACCTCATCAATAGGCTGTGTTACCAAAACAGAAGACAACTGATCAATGGTTCCAAAATAGGTACACCCATTGAGTTTATTGTTATGATCATCGAGAAAACCCAAACATTTATATCCGTAGTAGTAATACTTATTGATTGTCTCATAAAAATCCAAAGCGGAAGGAGTAGCACCAATGATAACAATATTATCCAATAACTTTCCCTGGTAGATGGCTGAATGTAGATACTTACGAATGATATACTTCGTGAAAGTCAGAAAAAGAAAAAGTATCCCAATAAGGTACCCAAAGAAATAAGCATTAAACCTGAAATAGTGTCTGAGAAAAAAAGAAACTGAACTCAACAAGATCGTGAATATGATCAACGTATACATGATGAAGATAATCTCTTCAGAAAACTTGTTGGACCTTCTGTCTTTATAAAGTCGAGATACCCCAGTGGCTATGTACCAAATAGAGAGTAAAATGAAAGTAAAAAGATAATCATTTAGATTGGCGCCGATGGTGGATTGCAAATTAGAGAAATGTAAGGCCATCAAATAAGAAAGCCCTACCACGGGAGCATCAATTATGTATCGAATAAGCGTATATCTATTATACGGTTTTGGCATTACTCTTTATTTGATCAAGTCCCTATATCCAAATGCAAGGAATTAATCCTGCTATTTTTTTCCTTGCTGCAATTCATTCATAACATCCAAATATTGCTTCGTCACCACATCCCAATTATACTTATCTGTCAACCCGGTTCTAGATAATTCTCTCAATGTATCTAAAAGAGCCGGATTTTTTTCAATTTGCTGTATCTGAAGTCCCAGCGATTCAGGATTTTTTTGAAAAAACAATCCATACTTTCCCTCTTCTAGCATCTCTCGGTTGAACACCGTGTCTAATGCGAGAATAGCACAACCGTAGGCCATTGCTTTGAGCATTGTTGGATTGGTACCACCAAATTCATGCCCGTGCAGATAGACAAAACAATGATGGTATAACTCAGCTAATATCTCACTATTTGTAATATATCCCAAAAAATACACAGATGATGAAGCTTTCTGTTTCATCTGACTGGCAAACTTGTCTGCATATGGCACATCCCCCACGATCACCAGTTTTTTCGAAGACCCCGATTTTAGAAAACCATCCAGCAACAGATCGGAATTGTTATCAGGTATCAATCGGCCAACAATGAGATAATATTCACCCGGGATCAATCCAAGGGTCGATAATAATTCAGGGCGACTGCTATAACGAATATTGGCACCATATGCAATAACGGTAGAGTCTTTCTTGAATTCCTTTAGATAAACTTGCCTCATGGCTTCCGCATCGGTAATGATGCGGTCATACAAACGTGTTGAAAGCCAGGCAGCCATCCTAAAATAACGAGCCCCAACCCCCTTCCATTTAGGACGTAACCATTCCATACCATCCACATTAATGAGCGTAGGTTTCCTGAACAAACGAGTAATCAATCCCCAAGGGCCGTTTGCAGCATTGACTACAAGAATAACATCCGCATCGCTAAAACATGCATGAACAATTGACAAAAAGGAGTTAACCAATTGACTCAGCACCTTACTCTGAACTGCAGGCATATAGACTAATTCTATGCCATTGACGAGAGCAGGTCTATCTTTAAATAATGGACGATGGCAATACACACGCACATGAACCCCCTGAGTCGTCAGCCGCTCAGACAACTCTTTTACAAAGGTTTCATAACCACTGTAAACATAAGGATAGCCTCTAGATCCAATAATTGATACTGTCATGGTGAAACCCGTATTTAACGGTGAGTTGAAAACATTGTGAATCGCAAAGATTTGGTATTTTCCAATGCAGACCAATTCCAATATATAAGGTATTCATAAAGAGCTGAACAGCTTAGCAACCGTTACTTATCTTCGTGGTATCGTATGAAAAAGAGTCTATTTCTGTATCTGATGATCCTGGCAGTGCAAACTGCAACTTCACAAACCATTTTTGAGAACCATCGCAGTGAGGTATATAACTATTTATATCGTATGGCGCAAAAGGGTATGATCAGGTTTGATGACCAAATTAGGCCAATACCTAGAACCTATATTGCTGCTTGCCTAGACTCCTTATCCTTGCATGAAGCTAAATTGACTAGTATTGAGCGGAAAGAGCTCAAATTCTACCAGCAGGAATATTCAGATTTAAAAACCTTTGACGGTACCACCACAGACCAACGCATTTTAAAGAAAGATAGGTATGGACGCTGGCGAGCTTTTTCGGTACGAAACAAAGACCAATTGCTTCAGATAGATCCGGTGATTACCGCCACTACCATCAACGGCACCGGTAAAAGCATCAGACAAACCAGTACTGGTCTGAAATTTTGGGGTCAGGCGGGAAAACGTTGGGGCTATCATTTTTTCTTCAATGATGTCAACGAAAATGGAACCGGTATTGATGTGAAACGAAACTTTACACCGGAAACCGGCATTATCCAAAAAGATACAACACTTACAAGAAGCCTTAATTATACGGAACTCAGAGGCGTTATTTCTTATAGCTGGAACAATGGCGCAGTTAGCTTCGGTAACGATCACTTGTTATGGGGCTACGGTGAAAACGGAAGAGTGGTGCTATCGGATAAAGCACCTACTTTCCCTTATCTCCGTTTGGATTATCGTCCTTTCTCTTGGCTCAGCTTCAACTATACACATGCATGGCTGAATTCTAAAATCGTAGACTCCAACAGACTTCTAAGTACAGGCAACCCGGTATTTGGTGGACAAAGAAGGGTATTTATTCCCAAATATTTTGCGACACACAGTGTTACTGTCAGACCCTTTAAAGGCTTAGACGTTTCAGTTGGTGAATCAATCGTTTATTCAGATCGAATGGACATAGGCTACCTGATGCCACTTAATTTCTTTAAGGTCTATGACAACATCGTCAATAACAGTGATATCATGGCCGGCTCAAACGGGCAATTATTTTTTCAGTTAAGCTCAAGAAACCATATCCCGAAAACACATTTATACGGCATCTTCTTTATTGATGAAGTAAGGATCGGTACTCTTTTTGATCCTGTTAAAAGAAGAAACCAATCTGGCTATACCCTTGGTGCAAGTACTACCGATCTGGCTATCCCCTATTTGACAGCAACCCTAGAATACAGCAGGATTACACCCTTTACATATGCCAACCTGATTCCCGCACAAAACTATACACATCACAGCTATAGTATGGGCGATTGGATGGGTAATAATGCAGATCGTTTACTGGTTGCTTTGAGATATACACCACTACCCAAGTTGAAGACCTATCTTCGTTATCAGAAAATCAGAAAAGGTGCGCCTGGAAGTCTGCCACAACAATACTTTCAACAACCACAACCCTCTTTTTTATTCGATCAACAATTCGATCAAAAAGAAGTCTTTGGATCTGTATCTTACGAATGGATGAATAACCTTACTATATCAGGCAGTTTTAACAGACGTCACACCAGATACATGAACAACAATACCAGAGTAAAGGAAAATCTCTTCACATTGGGTGTTCATTTCGGATTATAATTTTGTTTTACGATTGTGTAAAAGCTTTAAAAAATCAAATCTGACAAGGGTTTTATCAAACAAATTCCACAAAATATTCTGCATATTTGCAATACCTTATATATTCAAATGAGACGTATATTATTTTTTGTTTATTTAATAGGATCGTGTTTGCTTCACTTACAAGCGAATGCCCAATTGAATAATACCGGTAGTAATGGATTAAGAGTAGGCAATATGACAGATCAGCAATTGCTCCAGTTCTGGCAGCAATCTCAAAGATCAGGAATGTCTGAGGCAGATGGTATTAGTATGCTCGTACGGAGAGGAATGGACCCCTCTGAGGTAAACAATTTCAAGCAACGATTATTACAGTTGAATCAAGCCAATAGTAAATCAGGAAAACCTTCAATTGTAAGGGATACTACAAATTTTCTTAGCGATAGTACCTGGGTAAAAGAGATCCCCGCATTGGTTCGTAAAAACAGAAATTTTGGCTACCAATTCTTTAATAACCTACAACCTCTTTTACAACCCAATCTGCGAATCGCAACCCCTAAGAATTATGTACTGGGGCCGGGTGATGAACTATCCATCACATTAACAGGAATCAATATCAAAGAGATCTCTACCATCGTAACTGCGGAAGGTAGTATTCAACTCGATTATGTAGGATTAACAGCCGTGAGTGGACTAAGCATTGACCAAGCAACACAGAAGATAAAAAACAAATTATCTACGATTTATCCTGCTATTAAATCGGGAGGTACCCAAATGTATGTTACGCTCGGACGTATTCGTTCCATACGGGTTACGGTAGTAGGAGAAGCAGAGATTGTTGGCGACTTTGTCATATCAGGGCTTGCTAGTATTACCAATGTATTGTATCTCTCCGGAGGACCTTCCGAAAACGGTTCATTGCGAAATATTGAACTGATCAGAAACAATAAAGTATTTGCCAAACTTGATTTTTACCAATTCTTGTTAAACGGTACGTTTGATCAGAATATCAGATTGGAAGATGGCGACATTATCCGTTATCCTTTGTATGAAAAAAGAGTAGTATTAAGCGGTGAGGTAAAAAGACCTTTCATTTTTGAGATGAAAGAAAAAGAAACCTTCAGCGATTTATTATTATTTGGAGGTGGCTTTACGGAATATGCAATCAAAGATGTAGCTAAAATCGTACAACCCAATGAGAGAGATTACAGCATGCGTGATCTTCCGGCCAAAGACTTTAGCTACTTTATCCCTAAAAATGGAGACTCCGTTCATTTTGACAAATTAGCAACCGGATTCCAGAATAAGATCGTGCTCACTGGCGCTGTGTACAGACCGGGTAATTATGAGTTAACAACAGCAATGACTCTTTCGAATTTATTGAAAAAAGCCGATGGCCCAACACCGGAAGCCTTTTTGAACAGAGCTGTATTGATGCGCCAACTTCCGGATGGTGAACCCACCATGATCGCTTTCAATGTAAATGATATTATAAGTGGGAAACAAAAAGATATCATGCTGATGCGCAATGATTCCATCCGCATCAGTTATATGAAAGACCTTAGAGAATTACCTACTGTTACCATAGCAGGTGCTGTTCGCAAAAGTGGAACTTTTGTATACCGTGAAGGAATGTTACTGGAAGATATCATCTTGATGGCGGGTGGCTTTACCAATGATGCAGCAAATCATAAAGTAGAAATATCCAGATTGGAAAAAAACAAAGCAGATACTCTCGCTAATCAGTTGTTAGACGTTATGACTGTATCTGTAGATTCTGCACTGTATGAGGCGGGAGCCAAAACAACACTGAAACCATTGGATTATATCTTCGTTCCTCGTCTATTGAATTACCGCAACCTGGGAAGCATCAAAGTAAGAGGAGAGGTACTGTATGCAGGCGATTATGCATTAGAAAGAAGAAATGAAACAGTGCAGGAAGTGATAGAAAGAGCAGGCGGCATCAGCCCATACGCATCATTGGCCGATGTACAGGTATTTAGAAAAGGACTCAGGGTAGCCACTACGTTGTTATCAGACGATAAAGACCAACGGAAGTTTTTATTACAACCCGGAGATAGTGTACACATACCACGCAATGAACCGTTTGTAGAAATCATGGGAGCTGTTTTCAATCCGCAGATATTGAGTTATCAGAACGGCAGTTTTATGTCGTACATCTCCAGTGCCGGAGGTGTTACCGACAATGGGAACCTGAAGAAAGCTTATATTCAATATAGTAACGGTATCAGTAAAAAAATCAATCGATTCCTTTTCTTTAGAAGCTATCCGAAAGTATTACCCGGAAGTAAGATCATTGTACCCGAAAAAACAGGTAATGAAAGAAAAGGATTGAATATTATTGAACTTTCTGCGATCACCGGATCATTGTCAGCATTGATCAGTTTGATCAGTGTACTCAGATAAAGTTAAAGACGATTATACCATGTCAAACCCCAATCACGAAGAAAAACCGTATACCGCAGGAACCCTATTGGCTGACTGGATCGATTCTTTACGCTATACAATAGCTCAATGGCGAAAATTATTCTTAGGTGCAGTTGCCGGCATCATTGTAGGATTGGGTATTTGGTTTATAAAAGATGATACTTACACCGCTAAATCAACTTTTGTAGTTGAAGAATCAAAGGGCGGAGGTGGCTCTATCGTTTCAGCCTTGGCCGGACAATTCGGGTTTGATTTAGGTAATGTTGCTGGAGGTAACGGTATGCTGGCAGGTGATAATGTGTTACAACTTCTAAAAAGCCAATCTTTACTAAAAAAAGTACTGCTGAGTCAATGGCCTTCAGACACTAGTTTATCACTGGCAGATGTATACGCCATCTCTTACAAGTATAAAACAAAATGGAAAAACAGCCGTAAAGTTGGCAGAGACATTTCATTTAAGCCTTCAGGAACAGCCAAACGTGGCCGAACTGAAGACAGCTTATTAAATGTAATCATCAAAAGAATTACAGATAAAGAGTTATCCATTGCGAAGCCGGACAAAAAGCTCACTGTATTTGCATTACAGATCACTACGAGAAATGAAATGCTCAGCGCATTGATTACACAAAGGCTCTTACAGGAAACAGCTACTTTTTATATTGATACAAAAACAAAAAGAATTAGAGGAAATGTAGAGCGTTTACAACAAAGAGTCGATAGCATTGCGTATATATTGAATCGAAAAACATTTTCAGCAGCAGAAGCAACACGTTTATTACTGGATGCCAATCCAATATACGCCACTTCGGAAGTATCAGCTGAGATCTCGGCCAGAGATAAATTTGTTCAATCCACTTTGTATGCAGAATTGCTTAAAAATCTGGAAACCAACAAAATGTTGTTATTACAAGAAACGCCAACGTTCCAAGTCATTGATCAACCGGAAATACCACTCAAGATAAATGAATTACGTTGGTACAAGGCTTTGGTATTTGGTTGTATCGGTGGTTTAATAATGGCCGCAACTGTATTGCTCTTTTTCCGCAAAAGAGAAGAGCAATGATAAGAATTCCACAGATCTGTTATAATCGATAAGAAGCACTGATCCTGAGATGATAATTCAGTACATCGTATCCATTCCTAAAATAGTTCTGAGGGCTCGTTAAAGGAACTACATCAACATACCACCACTGATAATTGAGTGAGCGTATAATTCCCAGCTTAGCCGATAACATGAATTTCTTGTAATTAACATCCGCATGAAAAGTGGTAGACAAATCAACCCAATGTCTGCGAAAATCACGTGTGGCAACAAAGGCCAGATAATAGAAATCATTTTGACGAACATATCTTTCAAACAAAATACCAAAACGCCCTTTCTTGTTCAACAAACTAATATCTAACGATTGGCTTTCAGCACCTGAACCAATACCAGCACCCAATATCTGGCCTCTATGCGTATACCCATGACGCACTTGATAATGATGGTACCATCCTTCTAATTGTCTGAGTTGAGCTGTTTTTGAATTCCCCAATTGGGTAGATTCAATATGGATCTCAAGGAAACGATTCTTTTTGAGCTCAAATAATTTTCTGGCACCTAAAATATACGCTCTCGCATGTTCCGGTTGCATTAAGAAATCACGGAGATTGACTGCAAAATCATTTCTGCCGAATTCAAAATAGATTTCAGCTTTTTCTTTGGGTAATACCTGTCTGATGAAAAAAGTCCCCATCTGATCATTCTCCCCTGCAGCATTCGCATTGAAATACTTGTTATTCTTAAAAATACCGGACAGTACTGGCATATATCCATAAAAGAAAGAGTTGGATACTTTACTTGAATACTTTGTAAAAACCCTCGAAAGACCGAGATACAGCCCCGGCGTCCATTTAGGTTGAACAGTCACTAACAACGCATTGATGTATCTGGTATCATCAAGTTTTGCAGTATAAAACCCACGATTGGTTTCCGGAGGAAGTATTCCCGAATTTTCCAACTTACCCCCGATCAACTGCCATTCAAAAGAACCAACAGGTGTTTTCACAGGTCGATTACTATGAAATGATGCATGCAAAAATCCGGAAGCATTGTTACTCATTACCAGTGAATTTCTAACCCCTGGCCCCCACCACAGATTTTCTGTAGATACGCCCAATGACAATGATTTATAATTGAGTCGAATACTGCTTTGCCCTGGTAATACTTTTGTATAAACACCTGTACCAAATCTTTCAGGATTGTCAATGCGATTCAAGAAATAATAATATTGCTGCCAGGTAACTTGGGCATGCTCTGTTGGAAAGGTTTCAAACGCTCTGTTTTGAGCGATCACAACCTCAGGTCTTAATTGAATGGTCAATGGACCATACTCAGCAAAGACCCCTCCCCTAACCAATGTTTGGTAGCCTCTTGCTGGAACCATCGCACCATCATTCCACCCGTAAGGATGTTTGGTATTATATTGTTGTACCCAATCTACCGGTAACAATTTCACTGTAGGACTAAAATATGGGTTCTTTCCTTGCTTCCTCCAGATTGTTTTTCCACTATACCAGCTACGCATTTGTTGAATGAATGCAGGAACACGTGCAGAATCTTGCTTTGCAAAAAAACTGGTATCATTCAATACCAAAGGACGCAATGCAAAAGAGGCATTGCTTTTATCCCAGCCCGCAACTTGTGCAACACGATACAACTCATCTGCATAACCGGATCCTAATGTAACCGTTTGGGCATAAAGAGAATACCGGCTTGACTGAATCACCAACAGCAATATGAATAAAAATTTTATGCCACGGAGGATCATGCGACTCATAATTTCAATTTATAGGATCAGACGGATAAGGATCAGTATGCTTTCTCCTGTCCTTTAATAACGTAATAAACCGTTAAAAGGATCACTTGAATATCAAGAAGGAGCGACCAATTCTCTAGATACCAAATATCATATTCAACTCTTTTTTCGAGATCTTCCAGTTTTGTAATTTCTCCACGATATCCATTCACTTGCGCCCAGCCGGTAATACCCGGTTTTACGAAATGACGGATCATGTATTTATCAACAATATTGGAGTAGTCTTTGGTCTGTATCAACATGTGCGGACGTGGACCTACAATAGACATGTTACCAAACAATACATTAAAGAATTGTGGCATTTCATCCATGCTGGTCTTGCGCATAATAGCACCGATCCAAGTAATACGATCATCAGATTTAGAGGCAGGTAATGAATCAGACTGACTATTCCTTCTCATAGACCTGAACTTATAACACCAAAAAGGTTTGTTATCCCTTCCTGATCTTTGTTGCCGGAAAAATACAGGTCCCTTAGACGTTAGTTTGATTAGAATAGCCAAGATCGGAAACACCCAACTGAATACACAAACGATGACAAATATGGAAAAGAAAATGTCAAAAGCCCTCTTCATCATACGATTGAATAAACTTTCTAATGGCTCTTGCCTTAGTGATAAAATGGGTATGTCTCCAATGAAGGAAAGGTTTTGAGGTTTTGTATAGAAATTAAAAAAATCAGGAACAATTCGTACACGCAAAGTTTCTTTGTCTAGGTCATGTACCAGATCATACAATCGGTTACTGGGTATGGATGATTTGATAAAGAAAACCTCATCTACATTTAGCTTTTCAATTCGCTCAAATAAATCTTTTCTTGCGGCATCATAATTATTCAGGAATTCTTCTTCAGGCATCCAGCCGGAAAAAATAAATCCCAATTCCTTTTTGGCTCTAAAAACCTGACGAATGATTTGGATATGCTGATCATTGCCCACCAGAAGCACACGCTTACCGGAAAATAATTCCAGTGCATATATTTTTTTCAGTGCATAAAAGATCAGTCGCGCAGACCAGTAAAAAACACCAAATAAAACCAGGAAACGAAGTAATTCATTTCGATCAAAGAATGTATTTCCAAAGAAGATTAGATCTAATGAAGCTTCAAAAAAGATAAAGAAAAGAAATCCTGAAGCAGATCGCCTGATACCATCTTTAAAATAGACAAGATTACGGTATTCATAAACCCTTCCGGCGAAGCTAGCAATGATCCATTGAAGATTGATCCATAGTATCAACACTTTATGATCATTGATCAAATTAAAGTTGAGTTGACTATAGGTTCCTTGAGAAAATATAACCAGAAGCAAAGCCAGATTCAACACCGAAAAATCAAAACTAACATTGATAAATCGTATGAAAGCGGCGTATTTATGCTGCATTATTTCCTGTTTAGTTTGAGTTTTCGGAATAAGACCATTTTTGCCATCGCTGCATTGGTGGTAACATACCTACCAAACAATCTTCTTGGCTCTTGAATCATTCTGTAAAACCATTCCAACCCCGCCTTTTGCATCCATTTGGGTGCTCGTTTGGTTTTACCTGCTACCAGGTCAAAACATCCACCTACTCCAGTGATCATGTTAATTTCCGAAAAAATCGATTTATTTCGATATAAAAAGTCTTCTTTTTTTGGAGAGGTCATTGCTACAAACAAAATATTGGGCTTTGCATCAGCGATCATTTGGGCGATCGCAGGCTCTTCAGCGGCACTGAAATAACCATGATGGTAACCGGCTATGATATCAGGCGCATATTTTTCAGCATAAACCTCCGTTACTTTTTTTACTACCCACTCTTCAGCCCCAAGGAAATAAATCTTATACCCTTTCTGATGCGACAATTCAACAATCTTTTCCATTAAATCCGGACCACTCACCCTTTCCGGTATGCGAAGACCTAAAGCATTAGCGGCCCAAACTACTCCTAATCCGTCCGCATTGATGATATCGCAGTTTACAACACTCCTTTTTAAAACGGGGTCATCTTGGAGATGTACAATTGTGGCCACATTCACAAATACATGGTGAATATGTTTCTTTTGTCGAATAGCATCATCGATCTTCTGAATGGTTTGATCCAATGTCAGTGCATCTATAGGGCAATCGAACAAATTGATACGCATGCTATTCATAATCTTCTACTTACAAACAGTACTTTTGCAAAATAACAATAAAAGCACTATTTAGTGCCAAACATTATCAATATAAAATAACCTGTATATTGCGGGGGATTGGCAAAAATATATAATTTTTGCAGAATACAGACTTTATTAAATATCAATAAAAAAGACCATGAGTTTTGCCGGAAAGACACTTTTGATCACAGGAGGTACTGGTTCCTTTGGCAATGCGGTATTGAAACGCTTTCTGAATAGTGACATTCAACAAATACGCATTTTCAGTAGAGATGAAAAGAAACAAGACGATATGCGGAATGAACTCCGCAGTGATAAAGTGAAATTTTTTATCGGTGATGTGAGAGATCCTCAAAGTATTGCTAATGCCATGGACCATGTAGACTATGTGTTCCATGCTGCAGCCTTAAAGCAAGTTCCCTCTTGCGAATTTTATCCCTTAGAAGCATTAAAGACCAATTCACTCGGTACAGAAAACGTACTGAATGCAGCCATTCAGGCGAATGTAAAAAAAGTAATTGTACTAAGTACCGATAAGGCCGTATACCCCATCAATGCCATGGGTATATCAAAAGCCATGATGGAAAAAATTGCCATTGCAAAATCGCGTGTAGCCGATAACACCACTATTATGGTAACTCGCTATGGCAACGTAATGGCCAGCAGAGGCTCCGTGATTCCTTTGTTTGTAAATCAAATCAAAGCAGGCAAACCGGTAACCATCACCGATCCGCAAATGACTCGTTTTATGATGAGTCTGGAACATGCCGTAGACCTAGTATTATTCGCATTTAATAATGGAGATACCGGTGATACTTTTGTACAAAAAGCACCCGGCTGTACCCTACAACAACTGGCAACTGTTCTACAAGAGATTTTTGGAAAGAAAACAGGCGAAGTAATCATTGGAACCAGACATGGTGAGAAATTATATGAGACCTTGTTAACCAGAGAAGAAAATAGCAAGGCAGAAGACATGGGTAATTATTACCGCATCGTACCCGATATCCGAGACCTTAACTACAGCAAATATTTCTCAGAAGGAGATAGTACCATCAGCCAAAAAGACGATTATAACAGTAGCAATACACATCAACTTAGTAACCAAGAGCTGAAAGAAATGTTGCTCTCTCTGGATTATATTCAAAGTGAACTCTGATGAAAAAAATCATCATAACCGGGGCTAATGGTTTTATTGGTAAAAACCTGTACACCTACTTACAGGCTACAGGCATTTACACGATTGAAATCATTCTTAGAGAGGATACCCTTGATAGCATCAAAGAAAAAATGAAAGATGCTGATATCATCTTCCACCTGGCCGGAACCAACAGACCAAAAGATGACAATGAATTTGGCCTGATCAACCGTGACTTTACACAACAACTGGTTGAAATTGCTGAATCAGGTAACAAACCCTATCGATTTATTTTCTCTTCTTCTACACAAGCGGCACTCGATAATCCTTATGGACAAAGTAAAAGAGAAGGAGAAGCGGTTCTTGAAAAAACAGTTAAGAAAGGAGATCTCTTCATTTATCGTTTACCCGGAGTCTTTGGAAAATGGTGTAAACCCAATTATAATTCAGTAGTAGCCACTTACTGTTATAACATTGCAAGAGAAATCCCTATCCATATTCGTGACGAGCATCATTTGTTACATATTGTTTACATAGATGATGTGATAAAAGCATTTACCAATCATTTAGAAGGTATCATTGAACCGGGTATTAGTGCTCGTCCGGAAGTTGGTCCGATTGAAAACATTACACTAGGACAGTTATCCGATTTAATACATGACTTCAGGTTAAGAAGAAAAATATTGGCGATTCCTGATATCGGCAACCCATTCATTAAGAAACTATATTCCACTTATCTGTCTTACTTGCCGGAAAATGATTTCTCTCATCCAGCAGACCTGAAAATAGACAACAGAGGTTCTTTGTTTGAGATCCTCAAATCAGATCAGAGTGGACAAATATTCGTATCTACTACCCTGCCCGGTATCACAAGAGGCAATCATTTTCATCATACCAAAACGGAAAAATTCATTGTAATACAGGGGCAAGGCATCATACGTTTTCGAAAATTAGATAGCCAAGATGTGATTGAATATCCTGTATCAGGCCTCAAACCCGAGATCGTAGATATTCCAACCGGGTATACACATAATATAACCAACACCGGAACAGATGTGATGATCACACTTTTCTGGGCCAATGAAATATTTAATCCAGCCCTTCCCGATACCTATTCAAGGGAAGTGTAAGTTTATGCTATGAAACCTTTAAAAGTTATTACAGTAGTAGGTACCCGCCCTGAGATCATTCGTCTTTCCAGAGTCATTGCCCGTTTGGACACTACCGCTGCTGTAGACCACACATTGGTACATACCGGACAGAATTATGATTATGAACTGAACCAGATCTTTTTTGATGATCTGGGTATGCGCAAACCGGACTATTTTCTGGAAGCAGCGGGTGGTAATGCTACACAAACCATCGGAAACATCATTGCGAAAATAGATAGCGTACTGGAAGCGGTACAACCTGATGCTTTTCTGGTATTAGGAGATACCAACAGTTGCCTTTGCGCCATCGCTGCCAGAAAAAGAAAGATACCGGTGTTCCATATGGAAGCAGGTAATCGATCTTTTGACTTCAGGGTACCTGAGGAAACCAATCGACGTATCGTTGACCATATCAGTGATATCAATTTGCCTTATAGTGATATTGCCAGAGATTACCTGCTAAGAGAAGGTATCTCTCCTGATCGTATTATCAAAACAGGTAGCCCGATGTTTGAAGTGCTGGAACACTATAAAAAACAAATTCAAGCATCTGATGTATTGAAACGCATGTCATTGACTCCCCGGCAATATTTTGTGATAAGTGCACACAGAGAAGAAAACATCAACAACGACCGCACTTTTCAGCATTTGGTCAACAGCTTGAATCAGATCGCAGAAAAATATAAATACCCTATCATTGTTTCAACACACCCACGTACCAGAAATCGAATCGCAGAAACAGGCGTACAATTATCTCCATTGGTGCAACTGTTGAAACCTCTAGGTTTTCATGACTATAACCAATTACAAATACATGCCAAAGCTGTATTGAGCGATAGTGGTACCATTTCAGAAGAGTCTTCCATTCTTGATTTTCCCGCATTGAACATACGCGAATCGCACGAAAGACCCGAGGCCATGGAAGAAGGAACCGTAATGATGACAGGATTGACCCCTGAAAGAATCATGCAGGGATTGGTATTACTGGAAGATCAGCAAAATGGAGCGAGATACCTCAGACAAGTAGCAGATTATAGCATGCCCAATGTATCTGAGAAAGTTGTCCGTATTATTTTGTCTTATACGGATTATGTGAAGAGAGTGGTATGGAAGATCTATGAATAAGTATCGTTAATAAACCAAGTTGCCAAATCAAATAGCTTAATAATAAGCTATTCATTCTTTGAAGTGATATGTAACGGTTTATTTATTTACCATACATGTAATAAGCATCAAGTATTTTCAAAAAGTTTTCTCTGAATTGCTGAATGGTATACAAGCTTGTATATTTTTTATAGGCATTTAGAGCCATCTTTTCAAGCAGGATACGATTGGTACACAATACCTTAACATATTCATACAATGAATCTGTATTTTTCATTTCAACAATAAAACCATCCTGTTCTTGCAGAATCATATCGGGTATTCCTCCAATACGCGTTGCAACGACAGGTAGACCAGCACTCATAGCTTCAAGAATAGTCAAAGGGAAACACTCATTGTGAGAAGGTAAAACGAATATATCGGAACGGTGAAAAACATTCCACTTTGCAGCACCTGTGATTGAGCCAAGTACTTCAACCTTTTCATTGAACCCTTCTTTCGCTACATAACCTATCACTTGTTCAATAGTAACATCTCCTTCTCCCCCAGCTATAATGGCTTTGAATGCCACATGAGCATTATTCAACTCGCGAAGCATGTTTAAAAAATCATAAATACCCTTCGCAATAAAGAGATTACTGAAGAAAAGGATAACCGGTATGCCATCATGCTTACGGTCAGGTTTATTTAATATCGGAGCATCAATACCGTTGGCCAATACCAAAGGCATTTCTTTATAAACAGTGGCTACATCTTGTTTGAGAGATTCAGATAAGCATATCAGCTGCGTACCACGAAAAGCCATTTGATAAAGCCACCGTTTGATCTTACTAGCAGCTGCTGCTTCTTTGATCCCTCTGCCATGCAAATGAATCAAAGGGCGATACCCAAAAATTTTGATCAGCAAACATAAACCTGTATCTCTATAGAGGTTCAGTCCACGAGGCATAAAAGTGAAGTACACCAGATCTGGTCTTTTGAAAAGTAGATTCCATTTGAGTTTAGCAAGAAACACGAGAAAATACCAAGCCTTCTTCAAATTCAATGTACCGAGGTCTGACAGTGTTTGCCCAAAATCCATGTGCAACAGTCGCTTTTCATAATGACCTTCGAGTAATGGATTGTTCACCACATGTTCATTCATGACCGACACACCATGAAATGGCGGTGGCAATTGAACTACGAAAAGTATGGATGGAATCTTTTTCAAGAGCACTATTATTCAGCTTTTATCTCCGGTGGATAAAAACGTCGATACATGTAAAACAAAAAGAAAATAAGCCAGAAAAACAAAGAGCTGTGAGGTAACTCAAGTATCACATTAAAGCCAACCCAAATACTCAATCCGGCCAATGCATGGGCCAAAAAACGTTCATCCTTAGTAATAAGGATCTTATTGCCTCTATACGCCTGACCTCGCATGAATGCCATAATGATCGGTATCAGTATTACAAGGGTCAACAAAAATCCAACGTGAAAGGAGAATGTAAGAAAAGCGTTATGAAGAGGTGTGATAAAAGCGTCTTCATCGCGTTTAAGTGTTGCAGAGAATTTGTAGACTTCTTCTAAAATACGGGATAGTTCTTCATCGGCATAACGTACGCCAAAACCATGGCCAATGATACCTACTTTTTCAATAAATATCTTTTTAGCAGTTACTCCCCAGTACACCAATCGCCAAATAGCATTGGCATCAGAAAGACTCGTAAAAAGAAATATGGAAGCAGGAATCGCTACTAAGCCTAATGAACTTGCTAATACTTTTAAAGCAGGACGCATGTAGGTGCCGATGTATAACATTGTCATCACAACCACTCCCAATACTGCAGATGCATGTCCTGTAAGGATCAATAAACCCAACGCCCAAATAAGTTTGAAAATCCGAAATCGTTCTTTACTATTCAAAACCAACGCATAATAAACCATGACACCTAAAACAGCCAAAGGGCTAATATATACATACACATGATCCCCGAATATCGAAGTACCGGTTGCATAGAGTATCAATGAATAAAGCGAATCAATGACTACTGAGGCGAAAGCAAAACGTTTAATAAACTTTAATAATTGATCAAATCTCTCTTTTTGTTGAAATAATGAAGTAAAGATGATCAAGGCTTCCATAAAATAGCCGCAAATCATAAACTGTCTAAAAACATAGACCATCGGTACATTTCCTGCCAAAGCAAAAGAGATGATAAAATAAAGTAGACTTATTAAAGAAAATAGAAAGAAGCCGAGTGGAATTTTTGCATTCGGATTTACAAAAAAAGCTAATCCTGTTACAGTCGCTAGAATTAAATCATTAACGTATAAAGCACCACCTATAGAGAATTTAGAGAAAGTAACTCCAAATAGTAGAAGAATAAACAGCAGTGCAAAAATAACACCGCGTAATGCTGTATTAACCGGTAAATCAATAAAATGAATAATCCCCTTCATTAAAATCAGTTAAACATTTTGTTGTAAACAAGCTTGTATGAATGCAAGACGCAGAGCTTCTTTACTTGCCAAGCTAACTTTAGCTCTTTCTTCAGGAGGTAATACCTTTCTATAGTTTTCCTTTACAAAGGTTCGAATAGCATTGATATGCTCATTTGAAATATTCTCTTCTGTATTGGGAATTTCAAGATAATACCAGTTACCTGCTGCGTTATTTTCATAATAAGCAGTCACAACCGGTAATCCAAAATAAATATACTCAGCTACCTTTAGCGCTGAACCCTCATGCATTTTCTTTCTGTGCAATGCAAGAGATCCTAAACCGATGTCAGCTTTATAATAAATATCC
>CALRLC020000016.1:0-68245 GCA_943368425.1 Brevundimonas vancanneytii | reverse complement strand
GGCCGCTGCTGCATCATTCTTATACAAGACCAACCACCGTGGTGTTTCAGGCGTGAAGAGCATCATGATGGAAAATAACAGAGAAGGAATGGCAACAACACCTAACATCCATCTCCAATCATTACTACCACCTAAACCTTGTAACAGATAGTTAGAAAAATAGGCGAGTAAAATTCCTGCTACAACATTCAACTGAAATGAGATGACCATTCGTCCGCGATACTTAGGAGGTGCGATCTCAGAAATATAAACAGGTGCTACAACAGAAGAAGCACCAATACTCAATCCGCTTAAAAAACGAAAGACCATGAATGTATACACATCCTGAGCCAATGCTGCGCCTACAGATGTTACCAGAAATAAAATACCGATCCAGAACAATGTCTTTTTTCTTCCGATACGATTGGCAGGAATATTACCCAATGCTGCACCAAATACAGTTCCATACAATGCCATTGCAATAGCTGTTCCATGCATCCAATCGCTGAGATTCCATAATGATTGAATGGCTTGTTCTGCACCGGATATTACGGCTACATCCAAACCAAATAACAATCCACCCAAACCAACTGTGATGGACCATAGGGCAAGCTTCTTATGCATGTCGTCTGTATTTGCAATTAAGTTACTTATTAATTGAATACTGTTTACGCAAGATCAAGGATTACCGAAACAAAAAAACCGACCATACTGATAAGGTCGGTTTTCGATTCTTTGATAACAATATTATTTTGCCGGAGTCAGGATAATGTTTCTGTACTCAACCGGACCATGATCTCCTTGCAACATGATAGGTCCCGGTTCTCCTTCTTTACTATCCAAAGCACCGCCGGTAATTCCCGGAATGATTTGATCAACGATGATGGCTTTTCCGTTGGCAACCACTGTTACCCTGCGACCAATAAGCGTAATATCAAAACTCTGCCACTCCCCCGGAGCTTTAGCAGCCATTTCATTGGGTGTTAAAAAACCATAGATGCCTCCAAAATAAGTGGATGAAGGTTCTTTACCTGCATTGTCTTCTACTTGCACTTCATAACGTCCGCGCAAATACACACCACTATTACTTCCTGCCGGATAACGGAATTCAATATGTAGTTTGAAATCAGTAAATGTTTGATCAGTAATAAGATTGGTTCCTGATTTTGCACTGGTCAATATGCCATTGATATTTTGCCATTGATTGTTTTTTCCTTGTCCATGCCAGCCACTAAGATCTTTGTTATTTAACAACTGAATAGGTTCTCCCCATACCACCGAATTGGTTCTTTTCAATAAGGGTGCACGTTCTCCCGTGAAAGTATAGGTCTTACCATTACTCGCCTGAATGGTTCCTTTGAGTTGATCGTTTTCAAGTACGGCTTCCAGTACCATGTCTTTATCTGTACGATCCCATTGTGGTGGGATGGCGAAATGAATCTTCCCCTCTTTTGCATGTACCTGTGCAATGGGTCGGGCGCTGCCGCCATCAGCAACAAATTGTCCAACCAGTGTTTTCACACCGGATAATTTGATTTCTAACCAAGAAGGAGCAATACGGTCGCCCATATTTATGGTGAGATCCCATCTTCCAATTACATCATTATCGGCCACAACCACTCTTTTTTCAGTAAATGCTGTTAGTCCGACAAGGCAGGTAAGCATTGTGAAAACAAAACGAAACAGATTACGATAGATCATACAAACATTTTGCTATGAAGATAACCAAAATCAAATAGTCTGAGGTCAGTAGAAGAATCTTCAAAACCGCAGAAAAACGAATAATAAATTGATATTGAATGATTAGCTACCTATCAATTTTATTTCGATCATTTGTGCATTCAACAAATGAAAACGACCATTTATACATCACAAATAAATATTAATTGATTTTTTTGTATCTTTTCTTCACTATCTAATTCCTAAACTGACAGTTATGAAAAAAATGTTACCACTCTTGTGGTGCTGGTGTTTGTTTCTCTGCAGCACACTAAGTATTGCACAAAACCGCACAATCACGGGTAAAGTCGCAGACGCCAAGGGACAACCCGTTCCCTATGCAAGCATTATCATCAAAGGCACCAAATCAGGGGCCAATGCCAATGAAGATGGCGCATTTACAATTTCCATTCCTTCAGGAAAAGTAACATTGGCTATCAAAGCCATTGGTTATGAAGACAAAGAGGTAGAAGTTGGAGCCGACAATAATCTTTCCATTACCATGCGCAGTGGTACCGCCATGAGTGAAGTGGTTGTTACTGCATTCGGTGTAAAACAACAGAAAAAAGCATTGGGATATGCTGCTACTGAGATCAGTAATAAAGATCTATTAGAAAGCAAACAACCCAATCTTATCAATGCCATCCAAGGACGTGTTGCCGGTGTTCAGATCAACTCTACCGGTGGTGGCCCAGGTCAGGGTGCCCGAATTGTAATTCGCGGACCCAAAAGTTCATTAGGTAGTAACCAGCCGCTATTTGTAATTGACGGTGTGATCGTTGATAACAGTACCGTTGTAGAAGGTGGCAATGCTGCCTTGAGAGGTATGAGTAACAGGATCTCTGATTTGAATCCTGATGATATCGAAAGCCTTTCTATTTTAAGAGGTGGAGCAGCTACTGCTTTATATGGTTTCAGAGGTAGTAATGGTGTGATCGTGATCACTACCAAGAGCGCCAAGACCGGTAAAATGAGAGTTAGTTACACTTCTACCGTGGGTACTGAAGAAGTCAACAAATTTCCTGATGTACAAACCACATACACACAAGGTTATAACAACGTATACAACAGAAATGATTTCTTCCCATCATTTGGTCCAACCGTAGCAGCAGGTAAAACAGCAGATCCAACACACCCCGATCAACTGTTCAACCATTATGCCAGAGCCTATGAAAGAGGTTATCAGTATCGTAACACTGTAAACATCAGCGGTGGAACTGAAAAGGCATTGATCAACTCTTCTTTTGGATATTTCAAACACAAAGGCGTTTTGCCAAATACTGATTACTCCAACTTCAATGCACGTTTGAATGCAACATTGAAATTGAGTGACAAGTTAAAACTGAATCCATCTGTTAACTATATCAGTAGTGGTGGTCTTCGCTACAACGCAGATCGCTTCAATGAAAGTCTTACATATTGGAGTCCAAGATGGGATGTACGTGATTACAAAAATGAGGATGGAACTCACAAAACTTATGGTAATAACAATCCGATCTTTGGTGCATACTACAACTTGTTCAAGGATAAGGTAGACCGTGTGATCTCGAATGTGGCCATCAATTATGCGCCCATCAGCTGGCTTGATATTAGCTATCGTGTAGGTTATGATTTCACATCAGATAGCAGAAGAGCAACAGCTCCTGCACAGGTTGCACGTACAGGTGTCATCAATTTTGCTGATAATGCATTGGGCTTTGTAGGTGAATATCGCATCCTCAACAAGATCCTCAACAGCAATTTATTGGTAACGGGTAAATTCAATTTGAGTGATCAATTTGGTTTAACAGTAAGAGCGGGTCATGATCTGGTTGATCAAACTTATAACTTTCAGCAAACGGAAGGACGTGAGTTAGATGTACCCACACTTCTCTCTCTGAACAATGCAAAATTTGTAACACAGAATAGTCGTCAAACAGCACTGAGAACCATGGGTATCTTTGGTGATGCAACTTTGAGCTATCGCAACTTTTTATACCTCTCACTCACGGGTCGTAATGACTGGGCTAGTTCTGTTGCCAGTGGTAATCAAAGTTTCTTCTATCCAAGTGCCAGTTTGAGTTATGTGTTTAGTCAGCATTTCGAATTACCATCTTGGATCTCTTATGGTAAAATGCGTGCCTCGTTTGCCAAGATCGGTATTGCTCCTGTAACACCTTATCTTACCAACACTTATTACAACAATGCATTCGGACAACCGGTAAACAATGTGATTGGTTGGACAAGAGACGATGTAAGAGGTGCTACAGAATTAAGACCTGAGTTTACTGATAACCGTGAAGTAGGTTTAGAAATGCAGTTCCTCAATAACCGTGTAGGTTTTGATGTTAGCTATTATAAGATCAATAGTAAAGATGTTGTGAATCCGGTGCTGGTTCCCAATTCAACAGGGTTCAACTCTTTTATCTTGAACTCAGGTGAAATAGAGAACAAGGGCATTGAGTTGGTGGTGAATGGTACACCTGTTAAGACGAATAACTTTACATGGGATGCGAGTGTGAACTTCACCAGCAATCGAAATAAAGTAATTAGCCTGGCTCCCGGATTAACAGACATCGTTATTGGAAGTCAGTTTGGTTATCTCAACAGTGGTGCAACACAACGTTGGGTTGTAGGTCAGCCGGTAGGTGGTTTGTATGGTATCGCTTATCAGCGTTTTTATGGCTCTGCAACAGATGACAGAATCACCCTCCGCAGAGATCTTCCGATGTTGATCGCTACAACAGGTACAGGTGCGGGTTTCCCGATTCGTGATGTAACCAACCAACGCTTATTAGGTAATTCACAGCCACGTGCTATCTGGGGTATCAACAATAGTTTCACCTATAAGAATCTTACCCTCTCTGTGCTGTTTGATATCAGAAGTGGTTTTCAGCGATTCAATCAGTTAGGAAATTTCATGAGTGCCTTTGGTATTGCTAAATACACAGAAGACCGTAACAGTACACGTGTATTCCCTGGTGTAGTTGCAGGAGGTGCCGCCAACACACAAACTGTTTGGCTAGGACAACAAGTAGGACCTGATGGAAGAAACTATGGCGATGGTTTCTATAGAAACATCCACAGAGGTGTTACAGAAAACTTTGTAGAAGATGCCGGATGGACTCGCTTACGCACTTTGAGTTTATCATATGGCTTACCTGCTAAGCTATTCAAAAAACAAAACTTCATTAAAGATGCTTCTGTAACATTAACAGGAAACAATCTTTTATTGTGGACCAAGTATTCGGGTTTTGATCCTGAAAACAGTTCAACAAGTGCAGATAGTAATGCTGATGGTTTCGCCGGATTTACTTATCCCGGTGTACGCAGTTATTTCCTGACACTGAACGTTAATTTCTAACACCCAAACCTGAAGATCATGAAAAAGAATATTTTAATTCCCAATCAATTTCTCTGCTGTTTGTTACTGGCAGTAACAATCATTGGCAGTAGTTGTAAGAAATACTTAGACATCAACAATGACCCCAACAGACCTACCGAAGCACCGATCAATGGTTTGTTAGCTGCAACTACACAAAATACAGGACTCAATGTTTTTCGTGTAGCGAATGCTGGACCCAACTATTATGTGCAATATTTTGCTTCACCCAATGCATCTAGTCCTACCGATATTTATGATCGTGTAGATTACAGCACACTTTGGAGAAGCTTGTACGATAACATGACAGATCTCTATGATTTGCAAGAATTATCTATTAAACTGAACAGTTCTGCTCACTTAGGTATGGCAAAAGTGATGATGGCCATCAATCTTAGTTTAACCACCAACTTATGGGGCGATGTTCCCTTCTCGGAAGCTTTCAAAGGAGATAACCTGACACCAAAATTTGATGATGCACAACAATTACATACACAGTGTATCACATTATTGGATGAAGGAATTGCCGAGCTGCGTAAAACACCTACAGTAAGTGTTACACCTGCTGCAGATTTTATGCATGGTAATGCTGCAGCCAGTTCAACAGCATGGAATACTACCAATAGAATCTGGTGGATCAGAACAGCATACGCCATCAAAGCAAGACTTTTACAGCAATTATCAAAGACCACAGGATACAGTGCAACTGCTGTTTTATCTGCAGTTGACAGTGCCTATACCAATACTACGATGGAATCCAGGGTAACTGTTTTCACTTTACGTAATCCATGGGCAACAGTAGCAAGAAATCAGGCCAGTCTTGTTCTTGATGGTTGGTTGAGCACACAGTTCATCAATAATTCCATGAATGCAAATACTGCAGCACAAGACCCTCGTTTACCCAGACTCACTAATCTTACTCGTTTCAATGATTATAGAGGAACACGCAATGGTGTAGGTCGTGTTGGAACAGGAACTACCAATGATGAATCGTATTTGGTGTTGGCTGGTTTTTATAGCGGTGATGCTTCTCCACTTTTTGTAAGTACTTATGAAGAAGTAAAATTCATTGAAGCTGAAGCAGCATTAAGAGCGGCCAACCCTACCAGGGCTTACACAGCTTATCTTGAAGGTATCAGAGCCAATATGAATAAGATAGGAGTAAGTGCAACAGACAGAGATGCCTATCTCGCAAGAGCAACAGTAGGTGTAGGAAGTGGCGCACTTACACAAGCCAGAATTATGGAAGAGAAATACAAAGCCCTATTCCTTTCTCCTGTTACTTTCGATGATGCAAGAAGATTCAACTATGCTTACACCGGATTTCAATTACCGGTAGGAGCTATACTTTCTTCACCTATCAGAAGATTGGATTATCCATCCAGTGAAAAAACAAGAAACAACAAGACCCCTAATGTGGGTGCGTTGACCACAAGATTGTGGTGGGATGCGAATTAGTATTAAAACCATGGTGCATAGTCCATGGCTAATAGTTGATAATAAAAAGAGACCATCTTAAAGGATGGTCTCTTTTTATTGATTCGTATTGTAATAACATTTTATTGTCCAACCCATTTTTTAAATTCAGCAGCATTCTCTTGACTAATTTGAACCGGTTGAAAACTTTCCAATTGCATACTCACCATTATTTTTCCACCACCAATAGGTTTAAAGGAATGAATGTATTGAATACTAATGATCACCTGACGATTGGCTCTGAAAAAAAGATGCTCTGGTAATTCCTCCATCAACAAGTTTAAATTGGTTCCTTCAATGATGAATTTTTTTCCGGTTTTAGATAAACAGAAAACAACTTTGTTGACCGTATAAATCACTACAAGTTCTGATACCGGTAAAATAATATACTCGGTACCTAACTTGGCAATAATTCTTTTCTTTTTAGGCTTATACGATGAATAAGAAAAGGGAACAACCATTTTGTCTGCATCATGATGATCACTCTCGGTACTATAACTCATTTTTTTAAGGAGCATTCTTTTCCTGTTTTACTTGATTACTAATAACTAATGATTCCAATTCCTCTTAAAGGTTATGTGCATTGATATTGATGCAAGAGATAAAACTTCATGACCTCCTTTTATTAAAAGGAAATACAGAAGTTGGGCAATAAAAGCAGATTTGTTATGGATCCAGTATTGAAGAAGAGTGAAATAGCGATCGTTTCCAACAACCATTATTCTTCTTACTTCAACCTATCATTGAGATGTTAAATATCCTATTGATCCGGTAGATTTTGTTCCCGTTCGTTTATGTATAGTGCCTTTTAAAAAAATCTCTTTTTTACATGCTCAAAATTATTCAACAAAAAATGCCGCATTGCTGCGGCATTTCAAAGTATAAAAACTAACACTAGGGATTAATAACCTGGATTTTGCTTGAAGTTATTATTGAAGTTGATCTCTGCGTTTGGATAAGGCAATTGAAAGCGATGATCATTCACACCCATATTCAGGAATAGATAGGTGGTTCCTGTTCCATCGGCACGATCACCTCTTGTTCCGTCGCGGTTAATGGGTAAGTTCAATCGCTTCAGATCAAAAAAACGATCTCCTTCAAACGCCAATTCCAATCTACGCTGTCTAAGAATTTCAGTGATCAATGCAGTTCCTGAAAGATTGGTTATTGGCTGATAATTGGTATAACGCTGTGCACCTAAAAGGTTGAGGTCTGCCAATGCAGCTGTTTCATTACCTGATCGAGCACTGGCTTCAGCACGATTCAATAATACTTCTGCTGTACGTAAAATTTTTATATCCAATACACCTAGATTACCACCAGTTCTTCCACGATATTTATTGACATGATTTTGTACAACACCATTATAAGGACTGGTAACAATATAAGCACCGGTTCTTACATCATTGGCAGCATATGCTTGTCTCAAGTTGTACTCCACCACATACTCAGAACGAATATTACCGCTTGTGATCTGGTAGTAGTTCACACCCGGAGTATTGATATCATCCTGACTTGTGTTCATCACTTTAAACAAAACACCATTATTGGTCTCATCTGTCCAGATACGAGGAAAGTCTGTAATGGAAGGTAATACAGGTGTTGTTCCCAATGCTGCATTAGCAGCAGTTACAGCCCTGGCATAATCCCCCATGTACAAGTACACACGTGAGAGTAACCCATTAACAGCGGCTCTATTTAATTTGCCGGCACCGTTGTTCACAGCAATCAGGGGCTCAGCTGCTATTAGATCAGCAACGATCTTATCGTAAAAAGGTCTTACCGGTTCTTTGGAAGGCAATTGTCCGGCAGCCGTTGACTTAATATAAGGTGCTACTGAATCGGTATTGGTAGCATTTGTATAGGTCTTAGCATATAAACGAGCAATATCGAAATGAAGCAATGCTCTTACAGCAAGGGCTTCTCCTCTTGCATTGTCTTTGAATGCACCAGCTTGAAACTTATCAATGTTTTCCAAAATTGCATTTGCTCTTCTGATCACCGAATAGGCGCTTGTAACAAAATTGGAAGTGGCATTTCCATTGTAACGCCATTCGCTGAAATTCACCAGGGTTTGACGTCCGGAAGTACTCAGTATTACATTGTCAGCCAATGCATCTGCCAGGATATTCCAAGTAGAATTTACATAGGAAGTACGCATTCCAGCATACATACCATTCACTGCAAGCGATACATCTGTTTGTGTTGTAAATGCTTTTTCTGTTTCAATTTGATTGAACGGACCAAGATCCAGTTCAGATTTTTTACAAGCCAGCAATGTGGATATTGTAAATATGGTGAAGAATATCTTTTTCATGAATCACGATTTGAAATTAAAATTTGATGTCCAGTCCTACAGTGATGGTTCTTGCTTGAGGATAACCATACAGTGCCAATTGTCCGGGCTGAGAGAATGTTGCAGCACCTGTTTCACGGTTAGGGAATCCAACTTCAGGGTTGCCCTTGAATTTTGTACTCAACCATAAATTGGTTCCTTGTACAAAGAAGCGAAATCCTGTTAAGCGCAATTTGCTAAGAATGGCTGAAGGCAGATTATAACCAACTACCAGATCTCTCAATGTGATGTAGTCACCTTTTTCCAAAAACTTATCACTCGCTAGATTTACTTTCTGTGTAGGGTCAGTGATAGATGGGTTTCTTACAACATCACCGGGTTTTCTCCAGTAATCCAAGGCATCGGTAAACTGGTTCGATTGCAGACTAGATGCATTACCACCATCACCGGTTCCGTTTCTATATACTTGGTTGTAGATATAGTTACCACCTGTATAATAGAACTGAAGGCTCAGATCAAAGTTTTTATAATTTACAGAAGTATTGATACTTCCGAAAAATTTAGCCAATGGCGATTTGTCTTTCAGCAATACCTGATCATTCAATGAGTAAGTTTCAGTAATAGAACCATCAGCTCTGTAATACTGGTTTCTTCCATTTGCAGGATTGATACCGGCCCATCTCACCAAATTGAACGTATTCAATTCTTCTCCTTTCACCAATCGGGTGTTGGTGGTAGAAGGCAAGTCTGGCGCAACAAGATCTGTTATTTCATTATCATTCTGAGAATAATTGAATCCGATATTCCAAACCAGGTCTTTCTTTCTGATCACATCACCGGATAAACTGATTTCAAAACCTTTGTTCACTACTGATCCAACATTACTGAGTACACTTGCAAAACCTGTGGTAATGCTTACATTTTTAGGAAATAGTAAGTCTTTTGTAGTTCTGTTATAATAATCGAATGTACCTGTGATGCGGTTATTGAATAATCCAAATTCCAATCCGATATCATAATTGAAGTTTTTCTCCCAAGTCAGATCAGGATTGGCCAATTGTGCAGGCACTGCTGCAGGTAGTCTGTTATAGTTGGAATTCAAAGCATAGGTACCTAATGAACCATAGAATTCATTCGGAACATTCCCGGAAGTACCTACAGAGCTTCTTAAACGAAGATCGCTGAATACATCTGTTAAGTTATCCATGAAAGATTCCTTGCGAATGTTCCACCATGCACTGGCAGACCAGAAATTCGCAAAACGATTATTTGCACCAAATCTTGACGAACCGTCGGTACGGGCACTCAGTTTTACACCATACTTTTTATTCCAATCATATCCTGCAGAAGCAAAATAAGAGATAATTGAAAATTGTGATCTTGAAGAAGTGGCTATTTGAACCTGTGATGCATTATCAATAGTGTTCACTGTTGAAGTTGGCATTCCATTACCTGCCAATCGATATGAGTAAAAATTACGCTTGGTAAATTCTTGTCCAACTAAGATATCAATGTTATGATTTCCTTTCAAAGACTTCAGATAATTCAGTGTATTGGTTGATACATATTGAAAGTCTGTATTACCGCCATCTTCTTTTTGACTATAACCTAAAATTGCTGCCAGATTTGAACCCGGTTGCAAATAAGATTCTGTTTTCAGAATATTATAGTTCATGGCTAACTGGGTTTTGAAAGCTAGTCCGGCAATAGGCTTAGCTTCTGCAAACATGGTAGCAAAGGTTCCAATACGGTCAATGAAGAAAGTATTCTTGTCTTGTCCTTCCAATGCAGAAAAACCTTGTAGTGTCAGATTGTAACTGCCATCAGGCATGTACAAAGGCTCATAAGGATTGGTTGTAAAATAAGCTCTCCATGGACTCTGAACATTGTTCAGTTCACGGTTCTGGTATTCATTGGCATGAGTAACACCCAGGTTCACGCCTGTTTTCAGCCAATCATAGGCCTGGTACTCAATATTGAAACGACCGCCGGTTCTATCGCGACGTGATTTATACAACAATCCAACTTCATTGAATTTATTCAAGGATAAAAAGTACCTGATCTTTTCAGAAGATCCTGAAAGAGATACTTCATGTTGATCTGTAGAAGCATCTTGTAAATAGTATTGACCCCAATCACCTGCACCTCTGCTTTCCATCAAACTCCACAATTGTTCACGTTGAGTTTGTGTGAGTGTAAACAAAGTAGAGCCGGCAGGAAACACCCCCGCTGTAATTCGATTGCGAATCATTGAATCAGCAATGGCATTGGTAAAGCCTGCATCGAATTCATACTGAAGTTTTTCGCGAGCATTCATCAAGCGAACATTGTTGAGCGGTTGTAATCCTACAAATCCATGTTGAAAAGAATACCTTACTTCAGGCTTTCCTGATTTACCTCTTTTTGTTGTAACTACGATTACACCATTACCTGCTCTTGCACCATAGATTGCAGCAGCTGATGCATCCTTTAAAACGGTCAGGTTTTCTATATCATTCGGATTGATCAATGCAAATGCTGTGGAAGTAATAGCAATACCATCCACCATGATCAAAGGCTCAGAAGAAGCATTGATGGATCCTGTTCCACGCAAACGCAGATATCCTGCCTGACCGGGCTGACCACTTTGTCCAACAACCTGTAATCCTGCGGTTTTACCTTGTAATAGTTGTGTAAAGTTTGAAATCGGTTTCTGAGCGATTTCTCGATTATCAATCACAGATACACTTCCATTGAGGTCGCGTTTCTTTACACTTTGATAACCTACTACTACAACTTCATCCAGACTTTTATCCGCAGCATCAATCTGTATGGTGTAATTACTTACTTCAGTAAGTGTCAGTTCTCGGTTGTTATAACCCACTGCTGAAATGATGAGTGTTTTTGTATTGGTCGGAACAACCAGTGAAAAAACTCCATCATCATTTGCAGATGTTCCGGAATTGGTTCCTTTGACTACGATACTCGCATTCGAAATCTTATTATTGTCCCGATCCACTACTCTCCCTGTAATGGTTCTTGTCTGTGCCATCGCTGTCAACCCCAATAAAAAGGAGCAACATAGCAGTACAATTTTTTGCATAAAAGTTTGATTTTATAGTTGTGCAAGACAGCAAAACTTGCTCAAACAATGTATTGATCAGGTATGCAAAAAACCCAAAGTCAATTTTTAACAACTGAATCGGCTTATTTAGAAACTGAAGAAAACGGCTTTACAAAATGATGACACAATGAGGATGTTATTACAATGCTCAACTGTGTATGGATACATTGATCACTATTTTACATCAATGAATATAAATGACAGTTGAGGTGATCAATATTCGTCTTCAGTATTTTCTTGTGCCCTTGATCAATAGCTGATAGATAATATTGCACTACAATTCTCTATTATCAGTTTTTAAAAAAGCGAGCGGGTATTCTTATCCGCTTTTTTATTTATCATCACAACACACCATCATTCTTTCTACTGCATAAAAAAAGAAAGACCATCTTTAAAAAGACGGTCTTTCTTTTTTACTATGGACCATGATCTATGGTCTATAAGCTAATACTATCCACCCGCATACAAATCCCAGTTGATCTCTGATTGAGGACGAGGGAATTGTCTGAAGATAGTTCCTCTATCAAATGAAGTAGGAATCGTATTGAGTCTGTCGTATCTGCGTGCATCAATCCAGCGGTGACCCCAAGGTTCTGCCCACAGAGAATAACGACGTTGATACAGGATTTCATCAATTAAAGCCGCTTGCGTAGTTGCACCACCATAGTTACCAATACTTGCAGCATTGCGAATAACATTGATGGCGGCCACAGCATCAGCAGTTTGATTGAGCTGAGCATGCGCTTCTGCTTTGATAAGGATCAATTCTTCGTTTTTAATGAATGGAATTGGTGAAGTGTTGCTAGCCCATCTTTTATCCTGATGTGTTCCCACCAATGGTGTAGCATCTGTAGTAACAGTTACAGGAGTTGCGCGCTGATGGAATTTAGCAGCCACACGAGCATCACCCGGAGTAGCATCTGCTAATACGGAAGGATGAACTACTATGATAGTATTGATGTTTGCATCCAATACATAGAACAATGGATTGAAAGCATCCGGTGGTGCACCAAAAGTATGTGCAGGACCTGCACCCAAAGCACCGGTCAGACTCATAAAAGAAAGGTTCAATGCTGTTAAAGCACCTTGCCAATCTTTACGATATACCGCACAACGCGCAGCAATAGCTCTGTTCACTCTCTTCAAACCATCGATGGTATTAAAACCATTAAATCCGGCAGTTAAAGTGAAAGGGAAGGTGGTACCACCATTGTTGAGATCGTCATACCCTGCATTGAGCAAGGAATCCACAAATCCCATCGCTGCTGTATAAGATCTGAAACCACCGGGTTTCAAAGGATCTTTAACATCGGTACGGATACCGTTTTCATATTGCCAATTGGCAGGGATCATGAACTGGTAGGCCATGATGGTTTTTGCAAAACCGGCAACAGCTCTTTTTTCCTGAGCATTTAATTCACCGGAATTATTCGCAGCGTCAATCAATACATAACCTTGTTTGATACACTGGTAAGGTGTAGCGTAAGAGCCCCCACCTGTTGCACCAAAACCAAAATAAGCAGCATCAGGTACACGACCTGCCTGACCTAACCAGTCTGTTTGAAAGCGAGGATCTGACGCATTGAGATACCATATCTCTCTTCCGAAAGTATTCCATGCCTGAGATACGTTGGTTACATATCCTCTATGTCTTTGTTCCAAACCGGTTACCAGAAACTGAACCTGGCGACGAGTAGCATTGTTCAACACACTCGCCTCACTTGGGTTATTCGGGTCAACCAGCTCTTTTACCTCCAGAGGGTTACATGCAAAATGAAATGCTGCAACTCCCGCTATTAATAGTATTTGAAGCTTTTTCATGTGTTTGTGATTTAGAAGTCAATTTGTAAGTGAAAGAATAATCTTCTGGCTGTTGGGTAAGGAGCCACATCAACGTTATTGGCAACAGCTTGTGCACCAAATGTGGATGTTTCAGGATCGTAACCAACATATTTTGTTGCCAGGAACACATTGTTTCCTGAGAAACCAACCCTTGCACGCTGAATCACTCTTCCGAATGTGCGGCTCAGGAATTCTTTTGGAACTGTGTAATACAAACCGATCTCACGCACTTTCAAGAAGGTTGCATCTTGTACCCAGCGACCAGCATTGTTATATGGTGCAGGTGGACGCTGACGTCCATTAGGAATACCGTCTTTATTATCATCATCAAACCAACCTCTGGTAGTACCACCACCATCAGTCAAGAATGAAGTCAGGTTGATGTTATCACCACCGCTACGATATTCCATCAAGAAATTCAGATCAAAATTCTTCAGGAAAGTAATGTTGTTAGACCATGATGAAGTCCAGTCAGGCTGTGCATTACCCCAAACTGTAAACACACCCGGAGAAATAGCCGGAGTACCTACGATAGTGGTTGGCGCTACGCCTTGCTGATACAGGAAGGTACCCAAAGCTGTACCAAATGCACCCGCTGTATAAGAAGGAATACCTAATCTGGTTAACACCACATCATTCTTCCACCACATCAAACGAGTAGACCATTTGATGTTTTGTTTCTGAATCACGGTACCTGATAAAGCCAATTCAATACCCTTGTTTCTCATCTCTGCTTCATTACTCAATGTTTGAGCTACACCGGTTGCAGGAGACAAGTTCAGAGGCTGTAAATTGTCTTTGGTAGTTTTGATATAGTAAGTTCCTTCAAACAAGATCTTGTTATTGAAGAAACCCGCATCCAAACCAAATTCAATTTCTTCCGCTCTTTCAGGTCTGATGTTCAGGTTACCCACGTTCACTGCTACTGTAGAACCCAGTAATCCACCGATGTTCACACCACCCAGTGAAGTAAAGGTTGCACCAAATGGTACAGGACCCGCTGTTTGACCATAAGCCACACGTGGTTTCAACTGTGTGATGGTGCGAGATTTCCAGAAATCAAAATTGGTCAGGTTCACTGCCAATGATGCTTTAGGGAATGCATAGTATTTATTAGGATCACCATTGGTATTCGATTTATCCCAACGGATACCTACTGTACCAATGATCTTGTCTTCAAAGTTTGCTTCTTGTTGTAAGAAGATACCCACATCTCTTTGAGAGTTCTCAAATTGCGCTTCTACTTCTTGAACAGTTGCTTGCTTGATGTTTGACTGTCCCGGAGCCAAACCACGACCACGGTTGAAGAGTCCATCGTTCTTGAAATCCAAACGAACCATACCGGCTTGAGTGGTCATGCTTACTTTTTTAACTTCCCAGTTGTATACCATTGCCGCCTGGAAATTCGTATTCATGGTTTGTTGTTTACCCACCAATACATCACCCGGATTGGCTTGTGCACGCTGGAATTGCAGATCATCCGGCAGATACACTTTGGTTGAGTTCTGGAAGAAATCCAAACCTCCATTCGCTTTGAACTTCAACTGTGATCTTTCTGTACGAAGAAGATTGATATCTAAACCAAACGATTGAATAAAACGGTTCACCAAAGAATTATTGACACCTTTATCAGTTACATGAACCGGATTCTCTGCGAAATATGGATTCGCAGGATAGATACCATTTACTGGTCTCAGATCAAAATAGTTAGGTACATAAGCAATGTTATAACCAATACTTGCACCTGAGTTATTCTGGTTACCAGTGAAACCACGATCGGTATTACTGCGACTGTAATTTGAATTAACAGTCAATGTGATGTCTTTTGTTAACTTGTGATCAATGTTTGCGCGAATAGACTGACGCTCAAAACCTGTTCTTCTAACAGTACCACCTTCATCGGTCAGAGATCCTGAAATAAAGAACTTGGTTTTCTCATCACCACCACGAAGACTCAAGCGGCTATTCAGCAAAGTGGCTGTATTGCCGTAGAAATAATCTTCATAGTCAATGAAAGTACCGGAAGCAACTGCATTTTGGTAACGCGTTAGTTCAATCGGTCTTCTGGCAGCAGGGAAGAAAGAATTGATCTTTGCTTCACTCCAATTGTCAACACCCATCAACTTTAATGGCGTTGCAAAACCAATGTCTTGTGCAAAGCTGATGGTTGTTTTACCTGCAGCACCCTTTTTGGTATTGATCACCAATACACCTGCATTCGCACGAGTACCGTACATAGCAGCTGCAGATGGTCCTTTCAATACTTCAATGCTTTCAATGTCTGCAGGGTTGATATCTGCCAAACGGTTGGCGCCATCATCCTGGTTAGCAGCACCTGCACCTGTTACAGATGCACGACCTGTACGCTGAAAGTCGTTGCTGATATATACACCATCCAATACAATCAGTGGTGCAGAAGCCTGTGTTAGACTTGATAAACCACGCAACTGAATGTTGATACCACCACCCGGTGCACCGGAGTTCATACGAATGGTAGCGCCCGGAACTTTACCATAAAGCGCTCCATCTGTAGTTTGAATCTGCGTGGTTCCTGTCAGATCACGCGCAGAAACAGTGGTTACAGCATTGGCAAGGTTGGAACGCTTGATAGAAGAAGCAAGACCTGTAATAACCACTTCTTTCAGTGGATTAACCTCTTCTTCCATCATGATGTTCACGGTAGGTCTGTCTGCTGATACACTTACTTCTGTTGCTTTGTAACCAACATAGTTCAGTACCAATACAGCCGTTCTTCCGGCCGGTTTAATAGAGAAATTACCGCTCGCGTCGGTAGTGGTCACCTGTTTGGTGCCCTTGATGGTAACAGATACTCCTGCAAGTGGATTACCTGTTACGCTTTCTTTGACTGTGCCCGAGGCTGTGAACCCCTGAGCGCCTGCATCTATCATCTTCATAAAGAAGAATAACAGAAACAGCGTTTTCAGTAGATAACGTTTCTGCATACTCAGCATTTTGTTTTGTGAATAATTGGGTTTTTGAAATGGTTATATCAAACTTGGATATAGAGACTATTTTTTTATCATCGGCAATTTGATGACAGACGGATACTGTACGGAGTGATGGATTTTATTCTCTACTTTAATACCTGTTGCTTCATCATAATTATTCCCTCCTGTATTCATGTTTCTGTCGAAGCGTGGAAAATTGCTGCTCGACACTTCAATACGGATACGATGTCCGGGTGCGAAATAATTACTCGTTACCATCGGCGTGAGATCAACCTTATACACTTTCCCTTTCTCCATGAATACTTCTTTATCGTATCCTTCTCTGTATCGCAAACGTTGAATGGTTTCATCCAGATTATATGCTTTGCCATCAGGATGTACATCGATTAATTTGATGGTGATATCCGTATCAGGACCTGAAGAAGAAACAAAGAGTGTTGATTCGATGAAACCTGTTACTTCTACACCTTCTTTTAATACATCAGAAGTGTACACGAGAATATCCTCTCTCAATTCCATGGTTGACTGATCAAAAGAACCACCTTGAACTGCATTACCTGTACAGCAAACATTGCCACCATACGATGGCACAGGGTTCATAGGATCATATTGAAAAGCATCGGGTTTGTTTTCTTTCGGTGGCGCAGCTACTAATTGCCCGTCACCATTTCTGGTATTGGCCTTACCTGCACTGCTCAAATAGAAAGATTGCATTTCAGCTCCGGCTGGTGGGAAAGTTTCTGATTGCTGCCATTTGTTGCTACCCATGGTATAGTAGCGTACACGTGGATTTTTTTGCTTGAAATCATTTTGTTCTCCTTTCAGCAACATATCAAACCATCCCCAGGTAAGCTCATCATAATTCAATCTTGCATCGCCAACACTTCTTTCTCCTACAATGGTATTTTCTGTAGCTCTTTTATAAGAACAGTGCAATACCGGAGCAATCACCAGGTATTGATTATCGGCAATGGCCTTGTCTTTGGCGCTGTTACGAACATGATTGAAGAGGGCAATATTGGGAGCAGATGAAACATCGTACCAGGAAACAAACCAGTATGCCGGTACATTCATTGGCATATTATCATGGTACAATCCACCTTTGAACCACTTCGGATCATTGGGTTTACGGCGAATCATGTCTTCATATACACCTTCTTGTCCTTTTACATTTTTAATAATGTCTTGTATCGGAAGATGACGTAATCCTACAGACCAATCAACCCTTGGCATTTCTGTAGACATATCATAAAAGCGTTGTAAACGCTGGAGGTCTTTTTGCTGTACTGTTTTAGGGAAGGTTGGTTTGAATTTATCATTCTGTGTTCCATACAACCATGCAGTGAAAAGCATTTGTCCGGCACCACCTCTATACCAGTTTCCTTGTTCCATGAACTTACCTACACGACCAATTCCTGCACCATATCCCTGAGCTACCATCGCAGCCAATGCCGGGTGGTTTTGAGACGCAACGGCCATTTGCCACTCGGCAATGGATGAACATCCAATCACACCAATTTTACCATTGCTCCAGGGTTGAGCAGCCATCCAGGTAAAAGCATCATATCCATCTGTAATAGGTGCGCCCAAAATATCCCATTCACCTTCGGAGAAATAGCGACCGCGTTCATTTTGCACTACGTAGGCATATCCTCTGGAAACCGCATTATAGGCTTCCTCAAGGGTACGAGTGGTCATTTTACCATCTACCCAGGTATTGAACTGATAAGGGGTTTTGGAAAATACAATGGGAACTTTTTGATTGCCCTTGGGTCGGTAGATATCAGTGGCCAAACGGATGCCATCGCGCATCGGCATCATGACCTTCTGATCGATAATGGCAATTTCCTGAAGTTTCAGGTAAATAGCAGCAGTGTCTTGTGCAGCGGATGCAAAATATAGCACACTACCGGCAAGCAGTAAGAACAATTTTCTCATATGTTTTCTTTGTTGCGCTAAAAATGAAGGCAGCGCAAATGATCAAAACGTTGCATAAATATAACGATAAATAAAATTGTTTGATTGTGTAGAAAATTTACATCGCCCAATAGTAGTTATATGTAACTACCTTTTGATCAATCGTTTTAGCAAAAAAAACCCGCTTCAATTGAAGCGGGTTATAGGGGTTTTCAGGGTCAATGGTATAGGATTTATCTTCTTTGTTATTTTACTTTGATCAACTGAACCACTTTTCTGCGATTACCTTGAATGAACTCTGCAAAGTAATTACCGGTTTGATAGTTGTGTCCGATCTGAACCGTACTGTTTGCTCCCAATTTAGCTCTGCTTTCAACAGCTCTTCCCGAAGCATCTACTACCCTTAATGTAACCGGCGCATCATATTTGCTTTCCAGTTTCAACGTGAAGTAGGTTCTTGTCGGATTCGGCATCACTGTTACTTTCAACTCCTCTTCTGAACGAGCTGTAGCTTGTTGCTTGAAGCTTGTAGTCTCTTCTGTAATAGTCGTCTGACTATTGTTAGAAGTAAGCACTGTTACAGGTGCAGCAGGTGCGGAACAGTTGTAAGAATTCCAGATCACATTTTTACCCTCACCCTCTACTTCTTCAGCAACGAACAATCCGGTCATGAACACATCATCTCTACAATCTCTGTCACCATGGGCCCTGTGGTCACAATCATGGTGTCCATGTCCTTTGTGTTTACAATCTTTAGAACTGTGTGCACGGTGATCACATTTATTATCTCCGTAATTGCCTCCGGTTACTTTCAGTTTACCATCCGGTAAGATGATATTGGCTGTGATTCTGGTATCATCACCTTTGACATGGAATTTCTCTTCATCTCTTTTATTGTCTGCCAAATAGAATGTAACCTGATAAGCTTCCGGATTCACAATCACATCGCTACCAATGGTTACTTTTTTAGTTACCCGTACACTGGTATTTGGTGCAAAACGGATATAGCTATAGCCACCGGCTTTAGGCCCTTTCTCAATTTGCAATTCTTCCAGATTCAGTGTGGTTGAAGTAAAGCGTACGCTCGCTCCTTCCTCTAACTTAACCTTTCCAAATATAGTACCTGTCAGTGTTACATTGGCTCCTTTCTTCACGGTAACATCATCATAATTACCATTGAGCGTTGTGTTATTGCTAACTGATACATCTTGCAGGTATCTGGTGCTGCTGGTGTTATACTGCATGGTTGGCAGTGATACACTTACTACACCATAGATCTTACTGTTGATGGTAACACCCTTATCTGTATCAATTCGAGGTGCTTTTACAAAACTACCTGCACCTGTTACCGCACTATACTTATCGAACTCTGCCTCACCTCTGCTACTCATCACACCCACACTACCGCTTTCAACTTTGTTGTATTGACCCAGCTTCACTTCTTTGGTTACCAAAATGGTGTAACTGCTTACCAGGTTTTGTTTTTGGTAGTTATATGTTGCAGGTAATTCACTTCTACAACCATTTGCATTTGTTGCATACACACTGTATACACCATCAGCATCTGATAAACCAAGACTCAACTGTTGTGTGGTTGCTTTGGTGGTATTGTTGTACAACCACTGGTATGTAAATGGTCCACTCAGTGTACTGTTGGCAGTTAATACCAACTGATTACACAATGCATCCGGTGAAGTGGTTGTGATGCTTGCAACAGGTAACGGATTGATGGTTACTGTGAAGCTACATGTGCTCTCATTACCATGAATATCTGTTACGGTAAAGGTCACGGTTGAAGTACCGATCGCAAAGCTTCCGCTTGCGTTAGTACCTGTACCATTTCTATTGGTAGCACCAGTGATCGTATAAGTTGTGCTGGCAATACCACAGTTATCAGATTGCGTTAATACAGGAATCGTGTATTGTGTATTTCCTCCTGTATTTGCACAGAACACTTGATTGGTTGCACAAGCAATGACAGGTTTTTCTTGATCAGCTACTACGATGGTTTGTATCGCTGTTCTGGTATTACCATTCACATCTCTTACTGTCCAGGTGATGGTAGTAATACCTACAGGATATGCAGCAGTCAGCAATTGATTGTCATTACGCACACCCATTACTGCAGCCACGCCACAATTATCACCGGTAATTGGTAAGGCAATGTTCAATGATGCTGAACAAAGACCCGCATCATTATTTACACTGATATCAGTTACGCTAATCGTTGGATTATCGTTATCAATCACCACTACTTTTTGCTTCGCTGTATCGGTAACATTACCATGGATATCGGTTACCATCCATGTTACAATCGTTGTACCTACAGGGAATACAGCAGGTGCATTATTGGTAACTGAAGCTACACCACAATTATCGCTGGTAACAGGTGTTCCAAGATCTACCGTGGCGGTACATAGGCCCGGTGTATTCACCACACTTACCAATGCAGGTGCTTTGATTTTTGGTTTTTCTGTATCGTTAACAACAACTGTTTGAGTTGCTGTATTGGTATTACCATTTACATCGGTCACTGTCCATGTTACAATCGTTGTACCTACAGGGAATACAGCAGGTGCATCACTTGATACCGAAGCAATGCTACAGTTGTCACTTGTAACCGGTGAACCCAGGTTCACAACAGCTCCACACAAACCTGCATCCGTACCTTGATTAATATTGGCCGGTGCTACTATGGATGGTGCAATTGCATCTACCACTGTTACTGTAGCTGTTGTTGTATTGCTGTTACCATTTACATCGGTTACTGTTAATACAACAGTATTGCTACCCACATTACTACAATCGAAAGTGGTTTTATCAATACTGATATTGGCAATACCACAATTATCGGTTGAGCCATTGTTTACTTGTGTAGCATTGATACTTGCTGTGCCATTCGCATCAAGTTGAATAGTAACATTTTGAGCGATCGCGATTGGCGGTGTGATATCATTTACAATGACATCAAATGCTGCCACCACAGTTTTACATGGATTCACTGCAGTTACGATCACGCGCGTGGTTCCTTTATTGAATGTTTGTCCACTACCGGTTCCTACACCCGTTCCAGAGGTAGCACCGCTAAAGCTATAAGTCAAGCCCGGTGCCGGAGTGCCTGTTACGGCCAGCGGATAAGTCACCACCGCATTACATGTAGTTGCTGTTGTATTGGCTATTACCTGTGGGTTTACATTTACGAATACCGGATCAGTACAAGTTACTTCGGCTCTTACCGTAAAGTTGTAAGCGCCTTCATTACAATCGTTATTATTTAGAGTAACAACTGCAGTTTGTACGCCAAGCAACATCGAAGCAAAGCTTACGGTAAAGCTGGCCGTTTGACCCGGCTGTATGGTTGTTGGCAAGCTAATGCCACTTCTAGTAAATGCAGCATTATTGATATTGATGGAAGAAACAGTAAGTGCAGAAGTACCATTATTTGCAATTACATATGTTTTGCTGATACTATTACCCGGTATGGTACCTCCGAGATCTGTATTGTCTGATGTAGATGGTGTATTATCACCTGTTACAATCTCATTACCATTTCCGCTGATACTGATCTCCGGTGCATTGACGGTTACATTAAAGCTACAAGTTGATTTGTTGCCTGCCAGATCCGTTACTTCAAATGTATTGATGGTTGTTCCGATCGGGAAGACAGATCCTGATGGCAAACCTGCTTTCTGTACCACACTCAAAGATGGACCGGATCCAATACCGAATGTACCACAGCCGCTGTTTGCACTTCCAATCGTCCATCCACTATAATTACCGGTTTCAAAACTTCCATTAACGAGGCTACTACCCGGTATCGTGATGTTGTCTAGTTGTACATCGATATAATAATTATTAATGGTTGCATCAATGACCTGTAATCGTACCTGTTGACCTGCATAAGCAGACAGATCAAAATTATAACGCGTCATTGGTGTAGACTGTGCTGCTCCCGGATTCGTTTTGAACAGTGTTGCGATCAGTGCATTCGTAGAAGGATTTCTCAACTCGATCGCTATAAACTGACTATTACTAAAACCGGATCCATTGTGATTGGTGTATTTCATATCCAATCCCAAATTGATCGGACCGCTTGAAGGCAGGGTGATATTCTGGTACATATAATGTGTAGAACCACAATTCACCAGGAATACTGCGAGCTTCTGACCATCAGTTGGTACAAATGTCATAGGCAGACCCGGACTATACTGATTTTCAAATCTGTTATCGGCATAATCGAAGAATTGAGCGCTATATGTAAGTGTCTGTAAGCCCGCATTGCCTGCACCACAATTATCACTGGTTGTTGGTTGAGGATAATTGACTACCACGCCACATTGGTTTGAAGGAGCAGTTGTTGTTATCGGTGGCGGACAATTAATAACCGGTGGTATATTGTCGACAACCGTTACAGTAAACGAACAAGTTCTTGTGCCAAATGCATTGGTTGCAGTAGCTATTACTGTTGTTGTTCCTACTGGGAAGAAACTACCCGGTATATGTGAATACGTAATAACAGATGCAGGGATACCCGTTGTTTCAGTAGCTGCAAAATTTACATTCGCACCACATTGACCCGCTGCGCTGTTGACTGAAATATTCGCAGGACAAATAATTACCGGCGCTACTCCTGAAACTGTTACCGTAAACGACTGCGATGTTATGTTGCCCGCTGCATCTGTAGCTCTATAAGTAACGGTTGTATTACCAATTGGGAATGTAGCACCGCTTACCAAGCCTGATATTAAACTTACAGATACAGAGCAATTATCGGTTGCTGTTGGAGTTGTATAATTTACAACCGCACCTGCTGCACTGGTTGCATTCACGGTGATATTTGAAGGAGGAGCGCTGAACACCGGCGGTATATTGTCAACCACCGTTACAGTAAATGAACAAGTTCTTGTACCCACTGCATTGGTTGCCGTTGCTGTTACAGTTGTTGTTCCAATAGGGAAGAAACTACCCGGCTCATGTGAGTATGTAATAACAGATGCAGGGATAGCCGTTGCCTCGGTTACTGCAAAATTTACATTCGCACCACATTGACCTGCAGCATTGTTCACTGTAATATTCGATGGACAAACAATTACAGGAGCGATTCCTGAAACTGTTACCGTGAATGAACGTGATGTTGTATTACCACCGGCATCTGTTGCTGTATAAGTAACGGTTGTGTTTCCAAGCGGGAATGTTGATCCACTTGCTAAACCTGATGTTAAACTTACCGCTACTGAGCAATTATCAGTTGCTGTTGGTGTTGCATAATTGACTACTGCACCTGCTGCACTGGTTGCATTCACGGTAATATTGGAAGGCACATTGCTCATAACCGGTGCTATGTTATCGCTCACCGTTACGGTTGCTTGACATGTTGCAACATTTCCATTTACATCGGTTACTGTTAGCGTAACAGTATTAGCTCCAATATCGGCACATGTAAAGTTGGTCTTTGATGCGGTGATACTTGCAATGCTGCAATTGTCGGTACTTCCATTTTCAATGGCCAAAGTTGCCGCTTCATTCCGTACCAATTTTATTTGGCCAACAAAGCTTCCTGCAGGATCACTCGTACCTAATTGTGTAAGCTTTAATGTAGCGGATGTATTAGACGTAACCGTAAAGGTTGCGCTTTCAGAGGATATGGTTAATGCGGTAACGAATGTTTGGCTAAACAAAGAACCTATGTCTACTTTTACGGCATTACCACCAAGCGTATTCGCAACCTGAAGGAAACTAATGGTATAAGTTCCGGGAGTGAAATTGAATGTTTGCTTCGTTTCAATGGTTCCATTTCCAAATCCTGAAAGGTCTATTTCAATACCCGGCATTCCGGAAACATAGTCTGCTCTATCAATATCACCTGTTACATTCCAATTCAGCGTACTGGTATTTGCATAATAACCTTGGTTATCGCCAGACCAATCTTCATACAACAAAGTGGTTGTAGTAGCAGGAATGATGATGGAAGCTGTTCCACTTGCATTCAATACCAAATTAACATCTTTACATACTGCCACCGGAGGTGTTTGATCTGCTGCTATTGCTACCGCATTTGATGTTTTTGAACATCCGTTCTGGGTAGTAACTACCGTATATGAACCTACCGCATTAGCAATATAATTTGCATTCGTAGCACCCGAAATAGGGTTGCCATTTAAAAGCCATTGGTAGGTTAGTCCGGCTCCTGTATTAGCATTTAATGTAATAGCACTTCCCGCACAAAGTGTTGTAGAACCCACCGCGCTAATACTTGCGGCTGGTGATGCATTCACGGTAACGGTAGCTGTTGATACGCCACCACAATTATTGGTATAAGTGATTGTAGCAGTACCTGCAGATACACCTGTTACCAAACCACTTCCGTTAACAGTTGCCACAGCATTATTATTGCTGCTCCATACACCACCTGCAATGCTATTGCTTAACTGAGTGGTAGCTCCGGAACATATCACAAGATTACCTGTGATATTTGCATTCGGTGCAACATAAGCTGCGCAGGTTCCTGAAACTTGTCCGGCCACCCAGTTAGAAGTTGCACCGGTTAGTGCAAAATTGGTGAGTGTGCCTGTATTATTATTACCGCTCGCATCGGTCAGGGTATTGACTGCGCTATTGTTGTTGTTGACAACCCCTTGATTGAATTTATAATAGGCTGCCAATCCGTTTTGTGCACCACTGAGTTCACAACCTTTATTGGCATTGATTTCACAGGATGACAAGGCTCTGTTCCACACACGCAACTCATCCATGTTACCATTGAATATGTTACATGCACAAGTGGATGGAGATTGACGTCCAATGTTCACAGGACCATTATCCTGAGCAACATTCACCGGAGCTGTTCCTGAAGCCACTCCATTGATATAAAATGTCATTGTACCATTCTTGAGCGTAACAGCCACATGTGTCCACACGCCTTCAGGTACAATACCGGTAGAGTTTACCCAACCGGTATTTCTATTGTAAAAATTAAGTCTGTTGGGAGCAAAACCCGGATTGTTACAGTTCACCTGTAACAGATAATTATAATTGCCTTTATCAATGATCGTACTATTTACACCTGTATAATTCACCCATGCTTCAATGGTAAATTCAGCTCTAAGATTCAATGTAGCACTATGCGGTACGCTGATATAGGTATTGTTTGATTTTACAAAATTCAATGCACCTGCAGGTGTTACAAGTACTGTAATAGTTACCGATCCATTTCCTGTATTTGCACCCGGAGTATTAAGTTGGTTGGTTCCATTATTGATGGAGCCACCACCGCCACCACCGCCCCACTGACCTCCACCGGCTGTTGCACCACCACCACTATAACCACCACCGCCACCGCCGGCTCCATAATGTGAGCCGCCACCACCGCCAAATCCACCATTGTTTGATCCTGCATTCAACCCGCCGGCTCCACCATTCAAGTATGCTTTACCACCTGTAGCACCGGCACCATTGGCACCATCCGTTAAAAAGCCACCTCCGGCTCCACTGTTCTGACCCTGCGTAGCTGCACCACCACCGTTACCATTCACACCGCCGGCACCTGTACCACCTGATTGATTGATACCCGCCGTACCATTGATCGCTACTACAGCATCCACCCCATTATTGACAACGCCGCAACACTGTCCGGCCGCACCGCCACCGCCACCGGCTACTACCAAAGGTTGATTATTAGACTGATTCACCACAAAGGTTCCACCACCGCCGCCGCCTCCAACAAAGCTTCCCGATGCAATGGTAGGCGCTTGTTGACCCACGAGTATGTTGATCACCTGTCCGGGAGTAACTGCAAAATTACCTTTCATGATCGCCCCTCTACCCCCGGTTGCAACGGTAGAAGATCCACCTTGTGCACCCTTGGCTTCAATACTGATACTGGTAACACCGGCAGGTACGGTATAGGTCTGAATAGATCCTGTATAATTGAATACGCTGGTCTGGGCATTGATCAACAAAGCAGACAAGCAAAAAATAAATACCTGTACAAATTGTTTTGTGTAAAGATTCTTTCTCATGTGCTATGTGCTTAGTTGATTATAAGGGTGAAAGTGAGATCCTGTAAGGTTAGACCATTATATAAATAGGTAACCAATGGCTGTCGTATGGTCATGGCTTCTGCTGTTGGACAAACGCCTTCCTTCAGACTGTTTTTCTCAACAGAGATGGTCTGAAATGCCGATACATCTGCTGCTGCATCACCTGATTTTCGGTGATGCCACTTGATGGCCATGTCATCACCACTCTTATTCTCCAGGCGGAGTAAAAAAGAAGCAACACCATTACAATTAGCGGATTTTACACTGATCGAGTATTGGGATGACTCTTGTAATTTGATCCAGCCATCAGCACCGGCTGTAAGATTTTTTGTGGAAACTTCTGTTTGTCCAAAACTCAGGACATAACATGACAATAGCAGTAGCAGAAGGCTTACCTTTTTCATTCAGTTTAGTTTGGTTTCGTAAGATGGATTTCCAGGTGAATGATCTGTTTTTTACGACAAATCGCTCACAACTTGAGGATACTGGACTAGATTTTTCATACCGACCGATTGAACTGTACGGTTAGAAATCTAAATGAGTTGAAAATTAGATTGTGGAGTACTTAATACATAATATATGGTACCAAATGCAGGAAAATGAGTACGAAATCGTCAAGCCTGCTTATTTTCTAACATCTTTTATAGGGTATTTTGAAAATAAATACCGCTCCATTGTCTGTTTTACAATGAACGCTTCCTTTGAGTTGACGGGTCAACTCGCGTATAATACTAAAACCAAGTGTAGGAGAATTGTAATCTTCGAAAGATACGGGTAAACCAATACCATCGTCTGCAACCATAATTGTGATTATACCATTTTCATCTGCATCGCAGGAAATGGTAATGGTACCATGATCACGACCCACAAACGCATACTTGAATGCATTGGTAATCACTTCATTCAATATAAGACCCAGGGGTACAGACCTTTCAATGTCAAATTCTAGTTGTTCATTAGCAGCAGTACAAACCAGTTCAATATTGCCTTTATTGTACAGTTGGCGAAGATCATGGTAGAGTTCCTGTACATAAGACGTAAAGGAGATCGTACTCAGGTCTTCAAAAGCATAAAGGTTCTGATGAATCAATGAAATGGCTTTTACTCTTTTTTGGCTGGCCATCAACGCTTCTTTGGCCTTCTGATCGGATATACTGGCTGCCTGCAGATTCAACAAACTGGATACAACCTGAAGATTATTTTTTACACGATGGTGTATCTCTCGCAATAGAATATCTTTTTCCTCCGATTGCTTTTCTATCATCTGCTTCTGAGATTCCAACACCAAATTTTTTTGTTTGATCTTTCTGTTGGCCCGAACAATCAACAATGCCAACAACAACAATATGCAAGATGCTGCTGCTGCAATCAAGCTGTTGTTGCGCAGTTTGGTATTCAATGATTTTAGTTGCGCATTCTCCTCTGCTTGCAAAGTTTGTTTCATTCTACTTTCAGCATCGGCAATGGTTCGCTCTTTGTTTTCATTGAAAATTTTATCGTTCCATTCATGATACACTTTATAATAACGGAGTGCACTATCTGTTCTTCCCGTTTTCTCAGCTATTTCAGACAATACTTTGTATGCGTTGCGAAGAAATATTTTAGACTTGTATGCCTGTGCAAGCTGTAAGAGCATGTAAACCTTCTCGGTTGCTTTTTTATACTGACCGCTTTCCACATACAATGTAGATAAGGCTGACAATACAATCAGCCTATTGTCTTTTGTATTGAGACTGTCGAGTATTCGATAGGCTTGCAATAAATATTGCTCTGCTTCTTTGTATGCTTTTAGTTTGGTAAGCATTTCGCCGATATCTGTTGCACAGGTGGCATATACATACCCTTTGGTATTCACTTTATTGAGGTACTTTATAGAAGCTTCGGTTTCTATCAAAGCGGAATCTGAATTTCCGGCCATCATGTATTCCTTGGCCATATTGGAATGAATCATTCCCGCATATTGCCAGTTTTTTCTGGGAAGCACTTCCTGCAAAGCTTTTTCATAAAAGGGTCTGGTGAAGCTGATGGGTCTTCCTGCGTCTGAATACGCTTCTGCAATACAATTGGCGCTAAATGCAATCATTTCAGAGCTCTTACTTTCTTCTGCTGCTTTGTTGGCCTCTAAAAAAAATTGAATGGATTGATCAAAATCTCCTTTATCCTGATACATACCGCCGATCAGGTTCAGTATGGCAGACTCATAGTATTTACTCTTGGCTTTTTTCGCATAGAAAATACCTTGTTCATACAGTTTCAAACATCCTTCGATATCCTGGTTCAACACTTGCACAAAACCTTTAATCCTGTATGCTTCTGCTAATCTGATATAATCTTTACTTGGCCCGGAAAGTTGTATCATGCTATCTGCCAACGATACCGCTTTTTGCTGATTCGAAAAACGCATTTCCCAGGCCAATATTCCATAGAGCCTGCTTAGGGTAGAATCGGTTTTGGTAACATTGATCTGTTGTCTGATCAAATCTGTATCTACATAATTGTATTGAGCTCCGGATTCTATCAAGAATGCAAAACAAAAAAAACAGGAGAACAGAAAAGACCTGCAGGGTTTCAGTATGGTCAACACGCACAACATGCTACTTCATAAATTTGTGGCAAATAAGAAGAGGCAACAAAAAATAGGTACCAACTGCTGAATTTTAGGTACCATAGCTAGGCCACTACTTATAAAATCCGTTTCATACAGCCAAAAAACTCATCCTTATACATTCTGCTCAGCGGAATTTCTTTCCCGTTAATGGTTATATCCGCATGAGAAAAAGCCTCTACTTTATTGAGGTTGATCATGTATGATTTATGTACTTGTATGAATTTTGTTGCAGGAACATTTTGCTGAAAATCCCTGAAATTAGATCGGATGATGTGTTTCCCTTTTTGAGAAACAATATACAGGTAGTTGTGCTCAGATTCTATCCAAAAGATATCATCGATGTCCACCCTGACAAAGTTTTTATCGGTTTTTATAAAGAGTGCATCCTTACCGAGCATTGCTGTATCATCGTTATTCATGGTATGCCCACTGAAATTATTCATGGCCACTTCAATGGCTGCATAAAGATCATCGGCATCAAAGGGTTTTAATAAATACCCATTGGGTTTGGTAACCAATGCCTGGTCCATGGTTGTTTTATCGGAATGAGATGTGATATAGATGAAAGGAATTTTATACTCTTGTTGCAGTTTGAGTGAAAGATCAATACCCGTTTTGGTCTCATTCAGATTGATGTCGAGTAAAACAAGATCCGGTTTGGAACTATTGAGTTGTTTTACTGCATCATCATAACTATTTACATTGGGTACGATGGTATAGCCAAGTTGTTGGAGCATGCGCTCCATATCCATTGCCACAAGAGATTCATTCTCCACAATGAGTATGCGGCAGGGGTGCATCAGTTAGTTGGTTTGGTATAAGCGCACACAATTTATACAAATAGGGTATAATTCGGTGATAATGTGGGAGATATAAGTGTTTTTTAAGGTGTTTCTTTTACAATCACAAAACTTAACTTTCCATATGCGCTTGATCTATTTGTTTATTTTTTGCATTTGTTGGAAAGCAAAAGCATCCGACACGGCCAGTATTGTTTTTCGATCTGGTGAAGCGGGTTATCACACATTCCGCATTCCTGCCATTGTTCGGGCACCCGACCAATCCCTACTGGCTTTTTGTGAGGGTCGTGTGAACAATGCCGGAGATTTTGGTGACATCAAAATTGTATTACGCAGAAGTACAGATGATGGTAAAACCTGGTTGCCCATTCAAGTTGTAGCAGAAATGGGAAACTTACAAGTGGGGAATCCGGCACCGGTAGTAGACTTATCAGATCCCGCTTATCCACGTGGGCGTATTTTTCTTTTTTACAACACCGGCGATCATCATGAATATGAAGTACGTAAAGGAAATGGATTGAGAGAGGTATGGTACATAACTTCTACAGACAATGGCATAAACTGGAGTATTCCGGTGAATATTACTGATCAAGTGCATCGTCCACTTCAGCCCAATAAAAATTCGACTTATCAATTTCGTGAAGACTGGAGAAGTTATGCCAATACACCCGGACATGCGATGCAATTTCAGCAAGGCCCATATCGCGGTCGCATTTTTATTGCAGCCAATCATTCTGCGGGACTGCCACACAATCATTTCGAAGATTATAGAGCGCATGGTTTTTATACGGATGATCATGGTAAAACCTTTCAGCTCTCCACGTCCCTTAACATCAAAGGAAGCAATGAATCTATTGCAACTGAATTAAGCAAGGGCAGATTGATGATGAACAGTCGAAATCAGAAAGGAGATATCCGTGCAAGAATAGTTTCTGTGAGTAGCAATGGCGGACAAAGTTGGGATACTAGTTATTTTGACACGCAATTACCCGATCCTGTTAATCAGGCATCCTTACTTACCATTGGTTATAAAAAAGGGAAAGCCATACTTGCATTTAGCAATGCAGCCTCTGTTACCCGAAGAGACTCGCTCACTTTACGGATAAGTTTTAATGATGGGAAAACATGGTCACACCAACAACTCATTGATGCAGCACCTTCAAACACAAAGAACGATTACGCAGCTTATTCAGATCTGGTATATGTCAACAAAAGAACCATCGGAGTTTTGTATGAAAGAAAAGGGTATGGGGAGATTGTATTTAAAAAAGTGAGGTGGCGGTGATAAAACAAAAGACCCCAACATGTCTGTTGAGGTCTTTGTGGTGTGGGCCGGGATCGAACCGGCGACACAAGGATTTTCAGTCCTTTGCTCTACCGACTGAGCTACCGCACCTTCGGTGAAGATTCAAGATCAAAGAAACAAGATACAAGGTTTAGCTTGTGGCTTGAAGCCTGATACTTGAAGCTTATTACCCCTTTCGGGGCAGCAAAAATAGGGGGTTTTCACATATAATCCACAGGAAATGACAATTTTTTGCTTTTTTGGAACCTCCTTTTCAATAACAATTCGGTAACAGCTTCATAATCCTGCGATAACCTTACTCCTCCAGTTTTGCAGCCAAAACTAAACTTCTATGAGATTTATCGCATTTGCCTGTTGCTTACTGGCTTTTGTTGCTTGTAAAAAAGAAGATACCGATCCGATTGAAAAAATTGTGAATGAAGATCCTGCTTCTTATGTTGAAATTGCCTCGCTGAACCTGGGAGGTGCAGGTGCTGCCGAAATTACCACTTACGACCCCGCCACTAAAAGACTTTTCGCCGTCAACAATGGTACCACCAATAAAATAGATGTCATCAATATTGCTGACCCTGCGAATGCTTCCATCATCCACTCCATCACCATGGCACCCTATGGCGGTTTTGTAAACAGTGTAGATGTTCATAATGGAAAACTGGCTGCTGCTATTGAATCAATCAACAAACAAGATGCGGGCAAAGTGGTGGTATTCAACACATCCACTTACGCTGAAGAAAAAGTAATCACCGTTGGTGCTTTGCCTGATATGGTTACCTATAGTCCGGATGGAAAATTCATCCTCACCGCCAATGAAGGTGAACCCAATGCTGATTATAGCAATGACCCCGAAGGCTCTGTCTCAATTATCAGCGTTGATAATAATTATGCCGTTACCACCATTAACTTTTCAGCTTTTGTTTCACAACAAACAGCGCTTGCTGCAAAAGGCTTGCGCATTAGCGGACCTAATAAAAACTTCCTGAAAGACATTGAACCGGAATACATCACCGTTTCTGCCGATTCTAAAACAGCATGGGTGACGCTGCAAGAAGCCAATGCCATTGCAACCATTGATCTTGCGAGTAAGACATTTACCAATATTCTTCCGTTGGGTTTTAAAGATTTTAATACTGCCGCAAACGCCATTGATGTTTCTGATCGCGATAACGGTATCAACTTCGCTCCCTGGAAAGTCTTTGGTATCTATATGCCTGATGCCATTGCTAATTTCTCTTTGGGGGGTAAAACTTATTTGTTCACGGCCAATGAAGGTGATTCCAGAGAATATAACACGTTTTCAGATGTAAAAAGATTATCGTCTGTAAACCTGGACGCTACTGCATTTCCCAATGCTGCCACATTGAAAACGGATGCTCAACTCGGACGTCTCAACATTCTTACCACCAATGGAGATACCGACAATGATGGTGATTATGATGCCATTTACAGTTTGGGTGGAAGATCTTTCAGTATTTGGGATGCCTCCAATGGTGCATTGATTTTCGACAGTAAAAATGAACTGGATGTAAAAGCCAAAGACCTTGCTGTTTACGATGATGGTAGAAGCGATGATAAATCTGTAGAACCCGAAGCCATTACCATTGGCAAAGTGGGGAACAAAATCATCGCCTTTGTTGGTTTGGAAAGAGCAGACGCCATTGCCATTTATGATGTTACCATTCCTACAGCACCCGTATTCATAAAAATCATCAAAACGGGGGATGCTCCTGAAGGTGTTTTGTTTATCCCTGCTGCTAAGAGTCCCATCCAACAAAGCCTTTTAGTTGTCAGCAGCGAAAATGACGGTCTGGTGAAAATTTATAAAGCCACCAAACTTTAATCATTCGCTTCACCATAAAAAAGCCTGTTCATATAGAGCAGGCTTTTTATTTACGGACGATTCAAACCGTTGCATATACCGCATCCCATAATCGCTTACGATATTTCAAACTCATCAGCGCGGCATCAGTAGCTTGCTCCCATTTCAAACTGTCATCACCGCACAACTCACTTACCATTTCCATCGCCAGGTGACTATGATGGTCTCCGTCTACTTCAATATGTCTTTCCAGATAATATTTGAAGACCGCCAGTTGTGTAGGATACTGCACAGACAAATCTTTCACCAATCCCATGAACATATCCGGTATCAGGTCTTCACGGCCAAATGTAAATACAGCTGCTTGCACATGTACTGGCGCTTTCTCGATCACTTCAAATGTATATCCTACAAAATCACAAATAGCTCTGGGTAATTGTAATTGTTGCAAGGCCTGTTGCACCGGCGCACCATTGTCTATATAGGTTAGCAACTGTGTGATGGCTGTGGTATCGGCACCCATCTGCTCCATGGCTTTGAGGTACAATTCAAAGTGACTGGTTCTGTTGCCGGCTTCATCTATATCACTCTCCTCGCCCAACACAATTTCATTGATGAGGTAACGTGTATTCGCTGATCCTACCGGCACCCAGGGTGTAGTAGTACAGGTCAATTGATGCTGCAATGATTTCAACAAACTCATAAAATCCCACACCGCAAACACATGATACTCCGTAAATCTGCGCAACTGTTCAAGGTCTTGTAGGCTATGGTACAGAGAATGATCAACAAGATCCGGTCTTACTTCTTCCAGCCGCTGTTTCAGCTGAACTATCTTTTCATTTTCCATGCTATATATACGTGTGGAGAGGGGAAATGGTTGTGAGGAGGGGGTTAGGTGATAGGCGTTAGGTGTTAGGAAGAAGGTTATTGTTTAAAACAATTTGACTGCCTAACACCTAACTCCTAACTCCTAAAATTCGCAATTCTTCGGCGTCCTTGCAAATGCAATCACGTCTCTGATATTGGTCATGCCGGTAACAAATTGTACCATGCGCTCGAAGCCGAGGCCGAAACCTGCATGGGGTACGGTTCCGAAGCGTCGGGTATCTAAATACCAACTCATTTCTTCTAGTGGAATATGCATCGCTTGCATGCGCGCTTCCAGTTTTTCTAAACGCTCTTCTCTCTGTGAGCCGCCTACAATTTCTCCGATACCCGGAGCCAGAATATCCATGGCTGCTACTGTTTCTTTACCCGGTTCACATCCATCATTCAATCGCATATAAAATGCTTTGATGGCTGCAGGATATCCTGTTACGATCACCGGCTTTTTGAAATGTTTTTCTACCAGGTATCTTTCATGTTCACTCTGCATATCAATACCCCACTTCACATCAAACTTGAATTTCTTTTTCTTGTACGCGGGTGAATCCAACAATATTTGAATGGCTTCTGTGTAAGTGATTCTTTCAAAACTATTGTCTGTAACAAACTTCAGCTTCTCCAACAATCCAAACTCCTGACGTTCATTCTGTGGTTTTTGTTTTTCTTCTTCTGCCAGTCGCTGATCTAAAAACGCCAGATCATCTGCATTGTGTTCCATCACATAACGAATCAAATATTGAATGAACTCTTCCGCAAGATTCATATTGTCTTCAATATCATGAAACGCCATCTCGGGTTCTATCATCCAGAATTCTGCAAGGTGTCTGGTAGTGTTTGAATTCTCTGCACGGAAGGTGGGACCAAATGTATAGATCTCACTAAATGCCATCGCACCCAATTCGCCTTCTAATTGTCCACTCACCGTAAGATTGGTACTCTTTCCAAAAAAGTCTTCTGCAAAATCGATGCTGCCATCTTCTTTGCGTGGCGGATTATCAAATGGCAATGTGGTCACACGAAACATTTCTCCTGCACCTTCTGCATCACTCGCCGTGATAATAGGTGTGTGCAAATACACAAATCCTTTTTCATTAAAAAATTTGTGCACCGCAAATGCCAGTGAATGTCTGATACGAAATACTGCACCAAATGTATTGGTACGGAAACGCAAGTGTGCGATCTCTCTTAAAAATTCGAGGCTATGCTTCTTGGGTTGCAGCGGATATTTTTCTGCATCACTATCACCCAATATTTCTACTTGTGTTGCTTTTAATTCAATCGACTGTCCTTTTCCCAAAGAAGGAACGACTGTTCCCGTTACTTTCAAGGAAGCGCCGGTCGTAATTCTTTTCAATGTGGCATCATCCAGCAAGCCGAGTTCTGTTACTACCTGTAAATTATTGTTGGTGCTACCATCATTCAATGCAATAAACTGATTGTTACGAAAAGTTCGCACCCAACCCATGACGATGGTTTCTTGTCCGGCCACCCCGCTACTCAGCAGGTCTTTGATCTTGGTTCTTTTGTTAAACATTGCTTGCTGTTTTGAAATGCCCGTGGTTCGGGCTTTGAGCGGCAAAGATAAGAAGGAAAGAGACAGGGTGATAGGTGCTAGGCACAAGGTGCTAGGTGCTAGGAAAATGTTTTCTTTTCTTCTGAGTGATGATGGCTGAATTTAAAATTTTCAAATACCTAATACCCAGCACCTAACACCCAACACTCATTTTTCACTATATTTAATGGCATTTTACTCTCAAATCCAATAGCACACAATGAAGCCATCTTTGTTCCGGTCATTGATTGAACTCACAACAGATGCTGTGTTCATTGTACGGGTCTTACCGGGTGGTGAAGAGTTTGTTATGGAATATGTAAACGATGCCTATCTCCGCAAGTTCAAGGTTACTAGAGAGGATGTGGTTGGCAAAGAGTTCCGCGATATGCTTCAACCTTCGATTGTTGCAGGTATTCGACAACGTTTTACAGAATGTGTTCGCTTACGTTCCAATATCAGCTTTGAAGAAAGTTTTGAAAATCATACCACCAGTTTAAGCGAATTGTTCCCCATAACAAGTGAGGATGGTGCCATTGAGTATGTGGTAGGTGTTTCAAAAGACATTACTGAATTAAAAGCCAAACGAGATCAGATCATTGCTTCTGAGCAAACACTTCAATCCATTATCAACAGCTCCGATAATGTGCTCATTTATATGAGCAATGACTTCACGATTCGGTACGCAAATCGAAGAGCTCAGGAACACGCCCGAAAGTTGTTTGGAAAAGAGTTTGTTGTGGGTGAGAAGCTGACCGATTATTATCCTGAATCTGAACGCGAAAGGGCATTGGAACATTCTCGTCAGTTAAGAAAGGAAAAAAAGACCATCTCTTATGAGCACGAACTCACCTATCCTGATGGTGAGAATCGCTGGTTCCTTCGACGTTATTATGGGGTTTTTGATGATGGCGACGAATTAACCGGCATCGTGATCGCATCGATTAATATCACCAGTAGAAAAGAACAGGAATTACAAATTCAGAAGCAGGCCGATTCCTTACGAGAGATCGCTAAAATACAATCGCATGAGATCCGCAGACCCGTGGCCAATATCATGGGACTAACCGATTTGATAGATCTAAAGGATAAATCGATCCAGGAAAATGAACAAATATTGCAATATCTGAAGCAAAGTGTACATGAATTAGACAGTTTGATCAGCAGAATCGTCGATAAAACCCAGTACGACACCGATTTTTAACGGTTTTCGGAAAGATTTTTTGTTTTGTTTTTAAGAAAATTCGCTTAACATTGCACCGGAAACCAAGCTGATAAGGTCCTCTTTTAGCTCTCGACACATCAGTTTATCTTCTTTCCAATCAGTTTTATACCCAATAGATTTTCCGATCTGAGTTTACATTTCCTTAGACTGGATGTTGAATGATGACAATTTGATTTTTTCCCACAATAGACTTTATGTACGATATTCTGCAATTAAATGACATGTTGTTGCCCGAGTTACTCGACATCGCAGAGCAACTTAAGATTACGGGTGCCAAGAAATTAGACAAACAAGGACTGATCTACAAGATCCTGGACAACCAGGCGGTTCAGGCCAGTGAGACCAAAGACAGTGCCGCCAAAAAAGGTGCCCGTGCCCGCAAACCTGTTACAGTGAAAACTGCCAACGGTACCGAAGAAGCGGAGATCATGCAAGAAGCACCCGAGAAACCCGCAGCTGCAGCTAAACGCGGTCCGGTGAAAAAAGTCCGCAACGATAAACAGCCTACCGAATCTCAGGAAACAGCTGCTCAACCAACAGAAGAAAACAGCAACCCTAATACAGCCCCTGCTGAATCTGCTCCGGAAACCGGTTTGCCACAAGAGGCACCCGCTCCTCCTCAACACAGACACCAGCGCAAAGAGCCTACTTTCAACATTGAATTTGAAGGTGTCATTAGTGGTGAGGGTGTATTGGAAATGATGCCAGACGGTTATGGCTTCCTTCGCTCTTCTGATTACAACTATTTATCTTCTCCCGATGACGTATATGTATCTCCTTCTCAGATCAAATTATTTGGTCTGAAAACAGGTGATACCGTTGCGGGATCTGTTCGTCCACCAAAAGAAGGGGAGAAATATTTCGCCTTATTGAAAGTGGATCATATCAATGGTAAACGTCCGGATGAAGTGCGCGACCGCGTTCCTTTTGATTACCTGACGCCATTGTTCCCTTACGAAAAACTGAACCTGTTCACTACTTCCAATAATTACAGCACCCGTATCATGGACCTGTTTACCCCTATCGGTAAAGGTCAGCGTGGATTGATCGTTGCCCAGCCTAAAGTGGGTAAGACCATGTTGCTGAAAGAAGTAGCCAACGCCATTGCTGCCAACCATCCGGAATGTTACCTGATGGTGGTATTGATCGATGAGCGTCCGGAAGAGGTAACCGATATGGAGCGCAGCGTAAAAGCAGAAGTGATCGCTTCTACTTTTGATGAGCCTGCTGAAAAACACGTGAAAGTATCTACCATCGCTTTACAAAAAGCAAAACGTTTGGTAGAGTGCGGTCATGATGTGGTAATCTTATTAGATTCTATCACACGTTTGGCGCGTGCACACAATACTGTTGCACCAGCCAGTGGTAAAGTACTGAGTGGTGGTGTGGAAGCCAATGCGATGCAAAAACCCAAACAATTCTTTGGTGCTGCACGTAAAATTGAACACGGTGGTTCACTCACCATCCTTGCAACAGCCTTGATTGAAACCGGTAGTAAGATGGATGAAGTGATCTTTGAAGAATTCAAGGGTACCGGTAACATGGAATTGTTGCTGGATCGTCGTTTGGCCAACAAGCGCATCTTCCCTGCCATCGATCTGGTGGGTTCTTCTACACGTAGAGATGATCTGTTACTCGATAAAGAAGTGTTACAACGTATGAATATTCTTCGTCTCTATATCAATGACATGAACACCGAAGAATCCATGAACGAATTACTGAAACGAATGAGAGGAACGAAGGACAATGAAGAGTTCCTAGCGTCGATGAATCGTTAGTGAATAGTGAGTAGTGAATAGTCAGTAGTGAGTAATGAATGATTAGCGGCTGACCAAAATAAAAAGCGAAGTGATCAGAAACCACTTCGCTTTTTATTTACTCACTACTGACTATTCACTACTCACTTCCTCAACAGCCGCTCATTGAACAACTTCAAAATTCGCTTATACTCATCTGTCCAGCTGCTGGGTTCTACGAAGCCGTGGTCTTCCATGGGGTATACCGCCAGCTCCCAATTGTCTTTCCCGAGTTCGATTAGTTTTTGTGAGAGTCGTACCACATCTTGGAAATGAACATTCACATCCACCATACCATGACAGATCAACAAATGGTTTTTCAATCCATTCGCAAAATTGATGGGTGAAGATTTTGCATACGCAATACTATCATTCACCGGCTCATTCAAAATATTAGAAGTATAACCATGATTGTAATGTGCCCAATCAGTTACGGGTCTTAATGCAGCACCGGCCTTGAAAACATCAGGAGCGGTGAAGAGTCCCATGAGTGTGATGAATCCGCCATAGCTTCCACCATAGATACCGATCTTTCCTGCGTCCACACCATAATTCTTGGTAAGGAATTGAGCGGCGTCTACATGGTCATCCAAATCTTTTCCGCCCATATGTCTGTAGATTCCTGTTCTCCAATCTCTACCATAACCACTGCTGGCGCGATAGTCGATATCGATGACCGTATAACCCTGATCAGCCAATAAATTATGGAACATGTATTCGCGGAAATAAGAACTCCACCAATAGTGTACATTCTGCAAGTATCCTGCACCATGAACAAAGATCACGGCTGCTTTATTGTTTTTGGCTTTGGTTGGCTCGTACAAACGAGCATAGATCTGTTGTCCGTCACGTGCGGGTATCGTGATCATTTTCGGATCTCTCCAAGGATACGCTTTGAACTCATCGGTCACCGCTTTGTTGGTGATCTGTGCTGCAGTTTTTCCGGCTGCATTTTCCTGTACAAATAATTCCCAAGGTTTATTGCTATAAGAATAACGATAAGCGATCCATTTTTCATCCGGCGACATACTCACTTCATAACCACCGGTCATATTTGTGATCTTTTCTTTTGCACTTCCGTCTTTGTTGATGCGATACCAGTTGAGTTTACCGGGATGCTCTTCATTGGTGAGTAAATAGAAATGTTGTTTGTTATTACTCAGCGAAACAGACTGCACTTCATATTTCCCTTGTGTCAGCGCTGTCTTTTTTCCGGATGTCATATCATACACATACAGGTGAGAATAGCCTGTAGCTTCACTTTGGAAATAGAATTGGTTATCGTTGATCCAGCCCAATGTGGCGCCAAAAGCGCTGATGCCCGGACCGCCGATCCAGGCTTCATCACGCTGACGATCGATGAGTTTTAGCTTAGCGGTTTCAGCATCCAATTGCATGATCCAGCGGTCTTTGTTATCCTGAGAACGGATATCGACGATGGCAACTGTTCCTGCAGCATTCCAGTACGGACCATTGATCATAACACCACGAACGGGTGCGCGACGATTACCAAATTGTTTGGGATAATCTTTTACATAATCCGGTTGATCCATGATACCGGGAATGGTGGCAGAGTCGATCACCACCATCATGAGTTTGTCTTTTGTTTTATCAAACACATACAACTCATATTTACCCAAGGGTGCACCCACTTTTGTTCTGGCGGGGATATCCGTTGTGAATCCGCTTTCCGTTACATAATCCGGAACGATCGTGCTTTTGCTATTGGCAGGAGCCTGGTACAAACGATAGGTTACGAAACGTCCGTCGGGACTGATCTGTAAATTTTGCAATTGTTTGTCGCCGATACCGATGGATTTTAAAGTATCGGTATCACGATTGGCGCGCAGGAATTCTGTACGAGCATCTCTTTTTTCTTTTCTTTCTTTCAGTACTGCAAACAGATCCAGTTGTTGATCACGCAACCATTGTTCTTGTGATTGTGCGAGTGCGGCAATAGCGGGAGCTGCGCTTCTTGCACCGCCGAATTGTGCACCACCACGACCACCGCCAAGCGGTACAGCCGTAACAGCCGTTTCCGTTCCGCGACTGATATTGGTCAATTGCAGTGTGCTACCGTTTTGAGTATGCCAGGCAAATAAATTTTGATTGCGGTTGTAGACCACCCATCCGTCATTCAAAATAAAACGCGGCGCAAATTCCTGGTCTTGTGTTTGTGTGATACGCGTTGTTTTTCCTGAAGCCATTTCTACGAGGTATAAATCGCCACGCAATACATACAACATTTTGGTGCGGGCTTCATTGAACACTGCGTTGTTCTGTGCTTGTGCAACTTGTACTTCTTGTAATGATGCGCGCACTCGTGCTCCGTTAGCACCAACCGTGTAGACATAAGTAGAGTCGGATATTTTTTTGTCCGGATTCCAGCTGAAATAAATTTTCTTACTGTCTGCGCTCCAGAAAACATTGGAGGGTGAAGTGCCGATCCATTTCGGATCGCGCATGATTTTCTCAACGGTTAACTGGGCAAATGAAGAAAGGCATACCAACATTAACCCGGTAAAAAGCAGTTTATGTTTCATTCGGAAATTTTAATCCGATAAATCTATTGTATCAATAGGGGATGAAGAAATGAATTTTATGGGTGGGTAAACGGAACACGGATTTTCATGATTATCATGATTTACGCAGATGAACAAAATCATGAAACATCATGACGATCATGTCCAAAGGACTCTGTAGGAGAAAATCCGTGTTCTATTGTTTGTAATAATTATTCCGCTCAATCTCTTCTCTTACTTTTTCCGGAACGAGATAGCGAATAGATTTTCCTTCTTTGATATTGTTGCGAATAAGCGTTGCAGAAATATCAAGCATCGGTGCATCGAGTACAGTGAGTTGTGCATTCCAATCATCTGTGATTTCAAATCCCGGTCTGCGATACACAATGATGGGATATTCTTTGATGAGCAGTTCTGCATTCTTCCACTTAGGTAGGTTTTGAAAACCATCACTGCCCATGATGATGCTGAATGTATGTTGCGGATATTTTTCTTTGAGATAGGTAAGCGTATCGATGGTATAAGAGGGGCGTGGTAATTTAAACTCTACATCAGACGCTTTGATGCGTGTTTCATCATCAATGGCAAGGTTCACCAGATGAAGTCGGTCGTATTCATTCAATAGTGAGGCAGACTGTTTAAAAGGATTTTGCGGAGAAACCACCAGCCATACTTGTTGTACATCCGTATAGTTTACAACATGAGATGCGATGATCAAATGTCCGGTATGAACGGGGTTAAAAGAGCCAAAATAGAGTCCGATATTCATCTAATATATTGACTATCAATTAATTATATCAAATCGCGTCTTCTACAAAAATACTTCTGGCTTCACTCAGTCGAAGACTGAGATGGTAGCCGGCCACAGAAATAGAGATCGGATCACCCAGGGGAGCAACTTGTTCTACTTGAACTAGTTCTCCCGGAATACAACCCATTTCCATGAGCTTGATAAAGATCTCATCTTTTTCAAAAGAATTAATGATGGCTTTTTGTCCGGCTTCTAACTCTGAGAGTCTTTTCATCGTCTGATTATAAATATTATATAAAGGTAGCATGGCTGAATGGGCTTTTGTTACGAATTTTGGAGTAATAGATATACGGTTATGAAGAGAGTTACGTTTCGGTATGCAGACAGGAAATTAGCGTTGGCACAGAAGACCGCCATTCAGGATTTTGTGGAGACCATCTTTAAGAAAGAGAAAAAGAAACTGACGCATATTAATTATGTCTTTTGCTCAGACGCCTACCTCTTAAACATCAACCGCGATTTTCTGGCCCACGATTACTATACCGATATCATCACATTTGGTCTATCTGAGCCTGGTCAGCCGGTAGAAGCTGAGATCTATATCAGTACTGACCGTGTGAAGGACAATGCCGGTCAACTAGGTGTTTCTTTCAAGGAAGAGATTTTACGGGTGATCTTCCACGGCGCTTTGCACTTGTGTGGTTATAAAGACAAGAAGAAAAGCGATACCACACTGATGCGGGAAAAAGAAAACCACTACCTCTCTACTTATCTCTCAAAAAATTAAACCTATCCTCTGCGAACCCCCGCGTCCTCTCGTTCTCCGCGGTAAGATGAATATTTTTAACCGCAGAGAACGAGAGGACACGGAGATGGCGCGGAGAGAAAATTAGAGTTGAGACTGGCTTCGCAGATCATAATCAAGCTTTTATTAAATCGAGGATGTTCCACAAAACACAGTTTCATCCTGAAACATAAAGCATTGATTTGTTCCACGTATCCCAGTTTCAGGTTGAAACATTGCCTAACTTTGGAATATGGCTAGAAAAAGATGGACTCCACAGGAGGAAGTAACAGACTCTCTATTAAAGTTTAGGGAAAAGAGGAAGTGGCAGCTTGCATACAGGAGGTATGTTTTGGAAGGCGCCCCTAGTGAATTTTACGCGCCATACTTCGGTTTAAGCGCTACAACCCTCAGAAGATGGTTTGAAATACAATTTACCGATGGGCTCGGCTGGGATAACTTCGGAACGCATTGGCAATTTGACCATATTGTTCCTGCGGCCTACTTTGATTATTCCTCAGAGGAAGACCTAAAGCTTTGTTGGAGCTTTATCAACCTGAGGGTTGAGCCAATAGATCAGAATAAAAACAGGGGCAATAGAATCGATGTCATTTCTGTCAGGCCTTATTTTCAAAAGCTTTATGAGCAAACAGGCTTTTTTCTTTGTCAAAAGATGTTGGACAAAATTGCTACACTTGAGATATCAGAGATAGAAAGTAGTCAATCAATGGAAGCCTTTATTCTAGAAAATAAAGTTGCTCTTGAACAAATTGCTCAGTTAACCAAAGAGGAATTTGCTAGGTATAACGCCGGTATGAGCATTGAAGACCTATTACTCGAAAGGGAAATACTCAAAAAGTTCAGCTAATGCCTGTAGCCTGAACTATCTTTGCAAACTATGTTTCCGCAATATGATGTCATTGTAGTTGGGGCCGGACATGCCGGTTGTGAAGCTGCCGCTGCTGCTGCCAATTTGGGTAGCAAGGTTTTATTGGTTACCATGAACATGCAAACCATTGCCCAGATGAGCTGCAACCCGGCCATGGGTGGTATTGCCAAAGGGCAGATCGTTCGTGAGATCGATGCCATGGGTGGATACAGTGGTATTGTATCCGACCTCAGCACCATTCAGTTCCGTATGCTGAACCGCAGTAAGGGGCCTGCCATGTGGAGCCCTCGTACCCAAAACGACCGCATGCTCTTTGCTGCCAAGTGGAGAGAGATGTTGGAGAATACCCCGAATGTAGATTTCTATCAGGATATGGTTCGCTCTATCATTATTAAAGACGGTAGGGCCTGTGGTGTAGTGACCGGATTGGGACATGAGATCCAATCGAAAACCGTGGTGGTAACCAGTGGTACATTCTTGAACGGTATCATTCATATTGGCGAAAAACAATTTGGCGGTGGGCGTGTAGCTGAAAAAGCGGCCACCGGTATCACCGAGCAATTGGTGGAGCTGGGATTCGAAAGCGATCGCTTGAAGACAGGAACTCCGCCTCGCGTAGACGGACGTAGTTTGGACTACAGCAAAATGGAAGAACAGAAAGGCGATGATGAGATCGTAGGCTTTTCTTACACGGATGTTCCACGCATCAAAGCCGCTGAACAACGCAGCTGTTATATTACGTATACCAACGAAAAAGTACACGATATTCTGAAAACCGGATTTGATAGAAGTCCAATGTTCCAGGGAAGAATTGAAGGAACGGGACCGAGGTATTGTCCGAGTATTGAAGACAAAATCAATCGCTTTGCAGATCGCGAAAGACATCAGCTCTTTGTTGAGCCCGAAGGATGGAATACGGTTGAGATCTACGTCAACGGATTCTCTACCTCATTACCGGAAGAAGTTCAATACGAAGCAATTCGTACTGTTCCGGGTTTTGAAAACTGTAGAATCTTCAGACCGGGTTATGCCATCGAGTACGATTATTTTCCGCCTACACAATTGCAATATTCTCTCGAGACTAAGCTGATCTCGAGCTTATTCTTTGCCGGACAAATCAATGGAACCACCGGATATGAAGAAGCGGCATGTCAGGGTTTGATGGCAGGTATCAATGCGCACCAAAAAGCAAGAGAGTTGGACCCGGTGATCTTACAAAGAAGTGAAGCCTATATTGGTGTATTGATCGATGACTTGATCAGCAAAGGAACCGATGAACCTTATCGCATGTTTACCAGCAGAGCAGAGTTTAGAACACTGCTGCGTCAAGACAATGCTGATCTACGATTGACAGAACTGAGTTACAGATTAGGGCTTGCTTCACAAGATAGAATGGACAAAGTAGTACGTAAAAGAGACGGTGTAGCCTCCATCAAAAAAATCTTACTGGATTTTAATATTGAGCCGGATCATATCAACACTTTCTTTGCTACGATTGGTTCTGCAGTCATTTCAGAAAAACAAAAAGCGTCCAAGATCATTCTACGCCCGAATGTGGATCTGCCTTCTTTAATGCAACACATTCCCGGTTTAGCAGATGCGCTTCATTCTTTTGACAGAGACACAATTGAACAAGCAGAGATACAGATCAAGTACGAACGATACATTGAAAAGGAACAAGAGATCGCTACACGCATGAGCCAAATGGAGAACACACAAATTCCCGATAGTTTTGACTATGATCGCGTAGCTGCTTTATCCAATGAAGCATTACAAAAATTCAAACGTATTCGCCCTCGTACACTTGGACAAGCTAGTCGCATCAGCGGCGTGAATCCAAGTGATGTTCAGATATTGATGGTCTATATGGGTAGATAAGATTACACGATTCGCAAATTTTATAACGAAGGCTTATCTTTAAGGATAAGCCTTTTTTATAAAATCTATTGCTATGAGAATTTTAATTGCCCTACTATCGCTTGCATTCTTGGTATCCTGTCAACAAAAATCAACAACAGTTGCAGAATACTTTGCCACCAAAGATTCCGGTGTTCAAATGGCAGGTATCAAAATGATTCCGATTAAAACAGATGTTGGCACTTTTAAAGTATGGACCAAAACCATTGGTAACAATCCGCGCGTAAAAATCTTGTTATTGCATGGTGGCCCGGCCATGACACATGAGTACATGGAAGCTTTTGAAAGTTTCTTTCCCAAAGAGGGTTTTGAGATCATTGAATATGATCAGCTGGGTTCATACTATAGCGACCAGCCGACTGATAGCAGCTTATGGACGACTGAAAGATTTGTGGAAGAAGTAGAACAAGTGAGAACCGCTCTCGGATTGACCAAAGACAATTTCTATTTACTGGGAAATTCATGGGGTGGCATGTTGGCAATGGAGTATGCGCTGAAGTATCAGCAAAACCTGAAAGGGTTGATCATCTGTAATATGATGGCGAGTATTCCCGATTATGAAAAGTATAATGGAGTGCTTCGCTCACAAATGCGTCCTTCCTTGGTAGACTCGCTTCAGCAGTATGAAGCAAAGGGACAGTTTAAAGATCCGGTCTATCAGCAACTCGTTTTCAGTGAATATTATACAAAACACCTATGTCGTTTACCGGAATGGCCAGACCCCGTGAACAGAACATTTAAACATGTGAACGAAAGTATTTATGTGATGATGCAAGGTCCGAGTGAGTTTAAAGTCGGCGGCAGACTGCTCACTTGGGACAGAAAAGCAGACCTTCCAAAAATCACGGTTCCTACGCTAACTGTTGGTGCTAAATACGACACCATGGATCCCGCACATATGGAATGGATGAGTAAACAAGTGAAAAACGGAAAGTATTTGTATTGTCCCAATGGCAGTCATTTGTCTATGTGGGATGATCAACAAGTATTTATGAATGGTGTGATCCAATTCATCAAAGACACCGATACAGGAAAATAATTCTTTTAACTAGCTCCGTGCTTAAGCCCGGAGCTAGTTGAAGCGGAATTTGGATTTTACCGATTGTTTTCATCCATTCATCCTTAAAATAAAATTGCTGTTTTATACGCTGGTGTAATTCAGTAGCTTTAAACTCTTCCTAAAACCAATCTAACTTACCATGAGAAGACTCAAGTTCCTGTTTTCGGGGCTGCTGTTCGCTACATTGCTACAAGCCCAGGAAACATTTCACATCAATGGTATTGGAGACAAGCGTGACGGCTGTTACGCATTTACCAATGCCACGATCGTGAAAGATGCACAGACCACATTAACCAATGCCACAATGGTTATTCGTGATGGAAAAATTGTATCGGTTGGCAATGGCGTTGCCATTCCAAAAGATGCCGTAGTGGTGGATTGTAAGGATAAATACATCTATCCTTCTTTCATTGACATTTATAGTGATTATGGTATGCCCCAGCAAAGACAACAAGCGGGGGGCTTTAACTTTAATGCACCTGCTCAATTAACCTCCAATCAAAAAGGCGCTTACGGCTGGAACCAGGCTTTGAAGTCTGATGTTCATGCTTATAAGATGTTTACGGCAGACGATTCTCGTGCACGCCCTATGCGTGAAATGGGTTTTGGCGCTGTGCTGTCACATCAAAAAGATGGTATCCTTCGTGGAACAGGAACGGTTGTAACATTGGCCAATGATGCAGACAATTTTTTGATATTGAAAGACAAAGCTGCCTCACACTTGTCATTCAATAAGGGCACATCTACTCAATCATATCCCGGTTCCTTGATGGGAACGATTGCGCTGCTGCGTCAAACTTATTTAGATGCTCAGTGGTACAAAAACAATCCCGCCGCTACAACTGATAAGGGTGATGGCATCAACATCACTTTAAAATATTTCAATGACCAGCAAAGCCTTCCTCAAATCATGGATCCTTCTGATAGAGCGGGGGTAGATCTTTGGAATGTGATGCGTGCTGATCGCGTAGGTGATGAGTTTGGTGTTCAGTATATCTTAAAAGCAACCGGTAAGGAATACCAACGCATCAAAGATGTAGCTGCTACCAAAGCACCACTGATCGTTGGATTGAATTTTCCTGCAGCAATGGATGTAGAAGATCCGAACGATGCTCGTTTGGTTTCTTTGGCCGATATGAAAAACTGGGAATTGGCTCCTACCAATCCTGCGGCTATAGAAAAAGCCGGGATTTCTTTTGCGTTAACTGCAGCTGATGTTCGAGATGCCAGAACCTTCATGACCAACCTGAGAAAAGCCATGGAAATGGGCTTATCTGAAAAGGCAGCCATGGAGGCTCTTACTAAAACACCTGCAACTTGGTTAGGTGTGTATGATAAAGTAGGTAGTCTCGATAACGGCAAACTTGCCAACTTCGTAATCACTACCGGACCGGTTTTCGCAGAGAGAACTTCAATTCTGCAAAACTGGGTACAGGGTAAAAAATATGCAGTGAACGAAAGCAACTGGTACAATGTTGCCGGTACTTATCAACTATCGATCACTGGTGCAAATGGAACTACATCGTATACAATGGATGTAAAAAGCAACAGCGCTGCTACTGTGATCGCAAAAGATACCGTTACTGCTACTTTCAACTTTGATGGTAAAGCGGTGAAGTTCTCTTTTGCTCCTGAAAAGCGTTCTCGCAATAATATTCGTTTTAGCGGGTTCAATAATGGTGATAGCTGGAATGGAACAGCAGAAGATGCTGAAGGCAACAGAATGACCTGGACTGCAAAGATGAGCGCCGCTCCTGTTGCGAAAAAGGATACTGCTACTAAAATGAATACCAGAGGAAATCTGATCGGAGCTACCGTGTATCCTTTCACCGCATATGGCGCTCCTGAAAATGCGATTCCAACTCAAGGAACTTATCTGATCAAAAATGCTACCGTTTGGACCAGCGAGAAAGAAGGTAAATTGGAAGGAACAGATGTGTTGGTAAAGGGTGGTAAGATTGCTCGTGTTGGAAAAAATCTTTCTGACGCAGCTGCCACCGTGATCGATGGAACAGGTAAACATCTAACAGCAGGTATTATTGATGAACACTCACACATTGCCACAGCATCTGTAAACGAGGGCGGTCAAACCGTAACTTCCGAAGTTCGTATTGAAGACAATCTCGATCCGGATGATATTAATATCTATCGTCAATTAAGCGGTGGTGTTACTACTTCTCATATCCTTCATGGTTCTGCCAACACAATTGGCGGACAAACACAATTGATCAAGTTGCGTTGGGGTACGAATGACGAAGGTTTGAAATTCAAAGGTGCAGATCCTTTCATCAAATTTGCATTGGGTGAAAATGTAAAACGTACGTCGTCTACCAACAACAACCGCTTCCCTGATACACGTATGGGTGTTGAGCAAGCGTTGACAGATGCTTTCTCTCGTGCAGTTGCTTATGAGAAAGCGTTGAAGGCCGATCCAAAAGGCACTCGCCGTGATCTGGAATTGGACGCATTGGTTGAGATTATGAATAAGAAAAGATTCATTACTTGTCACTCATATGTACAGAATGAAATCGTTGCTACCATGCGCGTAGCGGAGAAATTTGGTTTCCGTATCAACACATTCACACACATCTTAGAAGGATACAAAGTAGCGGATAAAATGAAAGAGCATGGCGTTGCTGCATCTACCTTCTCAGACTGGTGGGCTTATAAAGTAGAAGTAACTGATGCAATTCCTTACAATGCCTATATCATGAACAAAGTAGGACTGAATGTTGCTATCAATTCTGATGATGCAGAAATGGCACGTCGTCTGAATCAGGAAGCTGCAAAGAGTGTGAAGTATGGTGGTTTGACCGAGGAAGAAGCGCTTAAAATGGTGACCATCAATCCTGCCAAGATGTTGCATGTAGATGATAAAGTAGGAAGTATCAAAGCAGGTAAAGATGCTGACCTTGTTCTTTGGAGCGATCATCCGTTAAGTATTTATGCGAAAGCAGAAAAGACCATGGTAGATGGTATCATTTATTTTGATCGCGAAAAAGATGCTGCAATGCGCAAACAAGTTTTGGCAGAGCGCATGCGTCTGATCAATAAAATGGTCGGTGAAAAAAGAGGCGGTCGTCCAACCATGCCGGCAACACCTAGTTACAAATATGTTCATACCTGTCTGGATCATTCCCATAAACTGGGCATGTTAGAAATTGAAGCAGAGGAAATCCATGCAGAAAACCAATAAACTACCGCATCATGAAAAAAACACTTTTATATACAGGACTTCTTTCGCTGGTGCTGAGTACGGCAACAGCGCAGGATGATGTTTATCCTGCTCCCAAACAAAACAAAAGAACCGCGATTACCAATGCGGTGATCCATGTTGGAAACGGTACCGTGATTGAAAACGGCACTCTGGTTTTTGATAATGGAAAGATCACTTACAGTGGCGCTGCTGCCGGTGCACCTTCTGCAGAAACAACAGTGGATGCAAAAGGTAAACACGTATATCCAGGAATCATTCTTCCCGCTTCTACTTTAGGCTTGCAAGAAATTTCCGGTGTTCGTGGAAGTACCGATATCAATGAATTGGGTGAATTGAATCCATCGATTCATTCCATCGTTGCTTATAAAGCCGAATCCATTGTTACCAACACTTTGCGTGCGAACGGTATTCTGTTGGCGCATGTAGCGCCGGGCGGACAACTGGTTGCCGGACAATCTTCTGTTGTTCAGCTGGATGCTTGGAATTATGAAGATGCTGCTTACAAGGTTGATAACGGTATGCACTTTTACATGCCAAGTTTATTGGCACGTCCCGGTGGTCGCTTTGCCGCTTTGTTTGCATTGCTCGGACCACAGCAACCCGCTGATCCGGTAAAAGCTGCGTTGGATAGAATTGAAGGTGTGAAAGCATTCTTCAGAGAAGCAAAAGCGTATCATCAAAAAGATGCGGGCAAAGAGATCAACTTGAAATTTGAAGCTACCAAAGCCTTGTTTGAGAAAAAACAAAAGCTATACATCCATTGTACTCAGGTAAAGCAAATGCTCATTGCTATTGACTTTGTAAAAGAGTTCGGTTTCGATGTTGTATTGGTGGGCGCTACAGATAGCTGGCAAATTGCCGACCTCATCAAACAGCACAATATTGCAGTGATACTAACGCAAGAACATAATCTACCCACATTGGATGATGATGATGTAGATCAGCCATACAAGGCTGCTACAGCATTGCATAAAGCCGGTGTACTGTTTTGTTTGAATGATGATGATCCTCAGAACAGAGGAAGAAATCTTCCTTTTAATGCAGGAACTGCAGCGGCATATGGTTTGGGTAAAGAAGAAGCCTTAAAGGCAATCACACTCAATGCCGCTAAGATCTTAGGTATTGATGATAAAACAGGAACGCTGGAAGTAGGTAAAGATGCCAACATCGTTATCAGCGTAGGTGATATTCTCGATATGAAGAGCAGTATTATCACGAATGCTTATATCCAAGGACGCGGTATCAACCTGAGCAGTAAACATACTCAGCTCTACGAAAGATACAAGCATAAATACGGTATCAAGTAAAAAAGCGACAATCTTTATTGCTAAAGAAAAACCCCGATCGGATGAATTCTGATCGGGGTTTTTGTTTTCGGTTAACAAAATATTTACAGAAACATCACGCCTATTTACCATCCTTCGCCACCAATTACCGTTCATCTTTCTTGTACAGTCCTTAACAGCGCTTGGCTTGTAACCTTCTTAGTTTTACTACGTTTCTTTTCGTAATACAGGTTGCATTTAACCCTTTGCAACCAGAAAAGAGTACATCATGAAGAAAAACTATTACCTGCAAACCAACTGTATGAGATCTATACCAATATTGATCTTGTTGCTGACATCGGCATTTACGCTTCGTGCACAAAACACGAATCGTGTTGTAAAAAAGATAGAAGCAACGAGAACTACTCACAAGATCGTTATTGACGGCAACCTGAAAGACTCTGCATGGTTGTCTGCTCCTATAGCCACTGATTTTATTGAATGGCGCCCAACATTCGGTAATAAAGAAGACGAAAAAAACCGAACAGAGATTCGTATCCTATACGATAATGACGCGATTTACATTGCAGGATATGCACATGAAGCTAGTCCGGACAGCATCACCAAAGAGTTGGTGGGTCGTGATGTTGTGGGTGTGAATGATTTTGTGGGTGTGATCTTCGATACCTATAATGACAAGATCAATGGCTTTGGTTATTATGTAACCGCTTTGGGTGAACAGTTTGATGCAAAGTATTCATCCAATGGTGAAGACGGGAGCTGGAATAGTGTTTTTGAAAGCAATGCACAACTACAATCGGATGGCTGGACCTTTGAAATGAAAATACCCTATGGTGCTATTCGTTTTGGTAATACTAAAGTTCAGGACTGGGGTATTAATATTACACGAAGAAGAAGCAAGAGTGGTAAACAATTGATGTGGAGCCCAACAGATCCCGCCATTGGTGGTAATTTTTTAGCACAGTTTGGTTTGTGGACGGGTATTCGTGATATCAAACCTCCCGTGCGTCTTTCTCTCTCTCCATATTTATCAACCTATGCCAATCACTTTCCTTACAACACACCCGGTGTAAAGAATACAACAACATCCATCAACGGTGGTATGGATGTTAAATATGGAATCAATCAGGCGTTTACATTAGACATGACCCTGGTACCCGATTTTGGACAAGTACAGAGCGACAACCAAGTATTGAACCTTACTCCTTTTGAAGTGCAGTTCAATGAAAACAGAACCTTCTTCACGGAGGGAACCGAACTGTTTGGAAAGGGTAATCTTTTTTATAGCAGACGAATTGGTGGTACACCCATACATTTAGGCAAAGTACAAGGACAATTGCAACCCGGGGAAACCATCGCGAACAACCCATTAGAAACCAGACTGCTGAATGCCAGTAAGATCAGCGGAAGAACTAGCAAGGGTTTGGGTATTGGACTCTTCAATGCTGTTACAAAAGCACAACATGCTACCATAGAAAGCAATGGAAAAGAGACCCGACAGATTGAAACCAATCCGTTGACCAACTATAACATTCTTGTGTTCGATCAATCCTTGAAAAACAACTCAAGCGTTTCTTTGATCAACACCAATGTAACAAGAAGTGGCACCGATTACGATGCTAATGTAACGGCTGCTCTGTGGGACATTTATGACAAGAAAAATACCTGGAATGTAAACGGACAAGTTGGAGTGAGTCAATTGATCGGATATGAAGCTCCCGGCAAAACACTTACGGGTTATAACCATATGTTGGGATTTGGAAAAACAAGTGGTCGCTTCAATTTCAATATTTGGCAGGAGTTGGCTGATAATAAGTACAACCATAATGATATGGGATACTTTACCAACAATAACTATTTCAACAATGGTTTATGGATGGGCTACAGGTGGTTACAACCCAAGAAATGGTATAACCGTATTCAAGCCAATATCAACCTCAATTATTCCATGCGTTACAAGCCGATGGACTATCAACGATTCAATTTCAACATCAATGCCAATACACAGTTAAAGAATTTATGGTGGGCGGGGTTTAATATTAATATCAACCCCGAACAAAACGATTTCTTTGAACCTCGTGTAAATGGAAAGGTCTTTAAGCGTCCGGGTAGTTGGGCCAGTGGTTTTTGGTTTGAAACCAATAATGCAAAAAAATACTCTGCATCGGTTGAATTCTTTAATAGGTCCTTTAACCAGTACGGTAGCAATGGTCAGGATATTTTTTTCCGCCATAATTATCGCTTCAACAAAAAGCTTACATTATCCATCAACACCTTTCTTCAATTCTCTCATAACAACCTGGGTTATGCAACCATGTATGGTGCAGACAGTATCATCTTTGCCTTAAGAAAGAGAAACACTGTTGAAAACGTATTCAATGTGAAATACAATTTCAACAACAAAATGGGACTTACATTTCGTGCCAGACATTACTGGAGTAAAGTAGCTAACAAAGAGTTCTATAAACTCAGAGAAGATGGTTATCTGAACCATATACCAGGCGGCATCAGCAACAATGTAGACTTCAACGTAAACTACTTTAATATTGACATGGTATATACCTGGCAGTTTGCACTTGGCAGTTTTATCAATGTGGTTTGGAAAGACGCCATCAGTAGTTTTAATAGAGACGTCAACACCAACTATTTCAAAAACTTTGGTAATACATTACGCTCTGATCAGCAAAACAGTATTTCTATTCGTGTGATCTATTTCTTGGATTATTTGAGCCTCAAGAAGAGGGGATAAAATAGTGAGGAGTGAGTAGTCAATAGTGAGTAAAAATCCTTTGAGGAACCACTCACTATTGACTACTCACTCCTCACTATTCACTACCTTAGCTTCATGAGTAAGAAATTATTTCTGCTGGATGCAATGGCGTTGATCTATCGCGCTTATTATGCACTCATCCGTAACCCGCGCATCACTTCAAAGGGAAGAAATACCAATGCACAGTTTGGTTTTACGAATACTTTATTCGACTTGATCAATAAAGAAAAACCAACCCATTTAGCAGTTTGTTTTGATACACATGCGCCTACAGAGCGTCATACAGACTTTACAGATTACAAAGCCAACAGACAAGAAGCGCCGGAGGATCTGTTAGACTCTATTCCTGATATTCAACGCATCATTCGTGGTTTCAACATTCCCGTGGTGGAAATGGATGGTTATGAGGCTGATGATGTAATTGGTACGGTTGCGTGGCAGGCCGCAGACAAGGGTTACGAGGTGTACATGGTAACGCCCGATAAGGACTATGGACAATTGCTCATTCATCCCGGTGTATACATTTACAAACCGCCCGCTTATGGTAATCCGGAGGAAATTGTAGATGCTGCCAAGATCTGTGAGAAGTGGGATATACAAAGAGTAGAACAGGTGGTGGACATGCTGGGTCTTATGGGTGATGCAGTAGATAATATTCCCGGTATTCCGGGTGTGGGAGAAAAAACAGCCGCAAAATTGTTGAAAGAATACGACACACTTGAAAATGTATTGGCCAATGCCGACAAGATCAAGGGAGCTCTGGGTGAGAAGGTGAGAAACGGCGCCGATCTTGCGATCATGAGTAAAAAATTGGCAACCATCATTACCAATGTTCCCGTTGAATTTCATGAAGAAGATTATCGCCTAAAAGAATGGAATCGTGAAGCACTGACCGAGGTCTTTACTGAACTCGAATTCAAAACATTGGGTAAAAGAATATTGGGTGATGATTTCAACGCCTTCCACGCAGCACCACAGGGTGTACAAACAGATTTATTTGGAAACGCGGTAGCGTCTCCAAAGACAAAAGCTTCCAAAGAAAAAGAATCCGAAACAGAATCGGTATATGGATCTGCTGCAGAACAATCAGGATTGATCGCTGATAAAAACATTCATAACACTCCGCACAATTATCATCTTGTTGAAGGCGACGCAGCCATACAAAAATTGGTGAAGGACCTTCTACAACACTCCGAGATCTGTTTCGACACCGAAACCACGGGAACAGATGCCAATAATGTTGAGCTCGTAGGCTTAAGCTTTTCTTATCAACCGGGTGAAGGATATTATGTTCCTTGTCCGGCAGATCAGGAGAAAGTTCATGAGCTTCTTGCACATTTCAAGCCATTGTTTGATGCCGCTAATGTTACGTGGGTAGGACAAAACACGAAGTATGATCTTTTGGTGCTAAAATGGTACGGTATAGTGTTAAAGGGACAACTCTTTGATACAATGTTGGCACATTATCTGATTGAGCCCGAAGGAAGAAGAAGCATGGACCTGCTGAGTGCTCAATACCTTGGTTATGAACCCGTGCACATTGAAGAACTCATCGGCAAAAAAGGAAAGAACCAAGGAAGTATGCGCGATGTGGAATTGGAGAAGATCAAAGAATATGCAGCAGAGGATGCAGATATTACCCTTCAGCTCAAGCAGGTATTCGTTCCGTTATTGAAAGAAAAAGAAGTAGCACAAGTGTTTGAAAAGGTGGAGAACCCTTTGGTGCGCGTATTGACAGATATGGAATTTGAAGGGGTTAAGATTGATGTTCCTTTTTTACAAGACTATAGTAAAGAGTTGGAAACAGAAGCCAAACGTTGTGAAGAGAGCGTATATGCACAAGCAGGAGTTCGTTTCAACCTTGCTTCTCCTAAACAACTGGGTGAAGTACTTTTTGAAAAACTACAACTCGATCCAAAAGCTAAAAAAACAAAAACAGGTCAGTATGCTACGGGTGAAGATGTTCTATTGAAACTTGCTAATCAGCATAAGATCGTAGATGATATTCTCGGATTCCGTGAGCTCACAAAATTGAAATCAACTTATGTAGATGCGCTTCCGGAAATGATCAACCCAAAAACAGGTCGTGTACATACTAGTTATGCGCAGGCGGTTGCTGTTACGGGAAGATTGAGTAGTAACAATCCGAATTTGCAAAACATTCCTATCAGAACAGCCAGAGGAAGAGAGATCAGAAAAGCATTTATTCCAAGAGAGAGTGGGCGTGTATTGTTGAGTGCGGATTATTCACAAATCGAATTGCGCATCGTTGCAGCCATCAGCGGAGATCCGAATATGTGTGAGGCATTCAGACAACATAAAGACATTCACACTGCCACTGCTGCAAAAGTATATGGTGTTCCTGAGAGTGAGGTTACAAAAGAAATGCGCTACAAAGCAAAGAGTGTAAACTTTGGAATTATTTATGGACAAGGCGCTTTTGGTCTAGCAGACAACTTGGGCATCAGCAGAACAGAAGCGAAAGAGATCATTGACAATTATAAAAAAGAGTTCCCCAACATTCAGCGTTACATGGATGAGCAAGTAAATTTTGCCAAAGAGAATGGATACGTTCAAACGCTTGCGGGAAGAAAGCGTTGGTTAAAAGACATCAATAGTAGCAACTTTACTGTTAGGGGTTATGCGGAACGAAATGCCATCAATTCTCCGATTCAGGGAACCGCAGCAGACATGATCAAAATGGCCATGATCAAGATCCATCAGGAAATGGGAACAGGTAAATGGGAATCAAAAATGATCTTGCAGGTGCATGATGAATTGGTCTTTGATGCGGTGGAAGCAGAAGTGCCCAAGCTCAAAGAACTGATCATCGACTGTATGACAACAGCCATGCCATTGCCCAATGAAGTGCCCGTAGAAGCCGAAGTTGGAATGGGGCATAATTGGCTTGAAGCGCATTAGAAATGGGGAATATTGAATATCGTTCTTTTTATATAGCTCCGGGCCTAGGCCTTGAGCTATATAAAAATTGATTTCTTGAATCTTCCCCGTACCTTCTTTCTTCATTCTTGAATACTTATTATTTTATGGAAGCAACCATACATAAATTTTATACCGCTTTTCAGCAACTGGATTATGCCACCATGCAATCTTGTTATACACCGGACGCCGTTTTTAGTGATCCGGTGTTTGGTCTATTGGATGGCAATGAAGTGCGTGCTATGTGGGAAATGCTATGTACACGGGCAAAGGATTTTAAACTGTCTTACGGAAACATTCAACTGTTGGATGATGAATATGCCACCGTTGAGTGGATTGCCGTATATACTTTTTCTCAAACAGGTAGAAAAGTGGTGAACAAGATCAAAGCACATATGCGTTTCAAAGACGGACTCATCTGCGAACACTCTGATGCTTTTCCTATCTATCGCTGGAGCAGGCAGGCTTTTGGTCTTACAGGATTGATGTTGGGTTGGTCCGGTTACTTTCACAAAAGACTACAGTTGAAGGCCAAGATGGGACTTCAGAAGTTTATGAATCAGTAATCTTCTGTGGTTTTCTGTGCATTCTGTGGCAATTATTGCCACCGAGAACACTGAAGGACACAGAAAAGGAAGTAATTTTATATTCACCATTCTATAGTTTATGAACTGGGAAGCTTTCTTCAGAAACCTACAGCTGATAGGCACCCGCTATTTTGTTCTGGCGCTTATTGCATTTATTGTATTCTATATCGTGTTTCGCAATCAATGGTTGCACAAAAAAATTCAGCAGCGTTTTCCAAAGAACAAAGATTACGCAAGAGAGATACTCTATTCGATTACAACGATGATCATTTTTGCAATGGTATCTTCCTTTGTATTTACACATCCGCGTATCAGACCCCATACAACGATGTACACGAATATTTCTGAATACGGTTGGGTCTATTATTTTGCTGCCTTCCCTATCATGCTATTCATCCACGATACCTATTTTTATTGGTGTCACAGATTGATGCATCATAAAAAGATCTTTAACTACGTACACTTGGTGCATCATCAATCTACCAATCCGTCTCCCTGGGCGGCCTATGCATTTCATCCACTAGAAGCGTTTATTGAAATCGGAATTCTTTTTGTTTTTGTATTTACGATCCCTATTCATAAAACACATTTATTGATTTTCTTTTTATTCATGATCGTTTATAATGTGTATGGGCATTTGGGATATGAGTTATACCCGAAAGGTTTTGGAAAACACTGGTTTGGGAGATGGATCAACACTTCTGTGAACCACAATCAACATCATCAATATTTCAAGGGGAATTATGGATTGTATTTCCTTTTCTGGGATAGAATACTAGGGACTATCCGGGAAGATTACGAAGACCGATTCGATGAAATAAAAGAGAGATCTTTGGCTTCGAAATAAATTCAGTGTTCCTTTATGTGCTCAGTGGCAATAAAATGCCACAGAAAATTTATTTCTTTTTATAGATGGGCACTGTACTGCAAGGTTCTCCATACATTATGCTCTTCGCTACCGGACGAAGTTTTTGTGTGATGGCTACATATGCTGCTTCAGGGATAGCCACATCACCACATCCTTTTACAACAACTCTTTTATCTGCATACTCTGCTGCATTCACGTTGTCTATATTCTTCAATAGTAAATACTGAATCATTTGATCTTCTGTTCCGAAGAAAACAGTTGATGCCACCGGCTCAAGATAACTAGCCACCAACATATAGGCCCACATGGGAATAATGGCATCAGCCGAACAAGTAATGGCTACTGCCGCATTTTTGTATTCATTCCAATCTATCTGCAATAACGCGGCCCTGAAATCTTTTTCTTTCAGTATCAGCCCCATGAACAAATGCTCCTTCAGGTCAAACACTTTTCTTGCTTGCTGAGGATACAAGGTTTCCAGATCAAAACTGATCAATCCGCTTTCTGCTACTTTATTTACGATCACGTCTGCCATATCACGGAATTAAAACACAAATTTACCATATCCTGTTCATTCCGCATTTTCGGTAAGCGGAATCCTATGACGGCAACAAAAAACCCGACCTAATGGCCGGGTTTTCAATGATGTAAACCGGTTCTATTAATAGAATTTGAATCGATTGTCCTTGATCTTTGCTGCACTCTTCAGTGATTGAACACCACGGAATACAGCAACTCTATTCCCTTGTAACAACGTTTGCTTTACCGTTTCAGCATCCATACTACCCTGACGAGCGCTGTTGCTTTCAACTTTAATAACAAATACTCCCGTGCCACCCGCAATTGGAGTGCTTACTTTTCCTACCAGGGATTTATTGAAAGATGCGCCGATGATCTTTGGCTCACTACCAATACCCGCCAGGAATGGAGTTGAGAAACTGATACTGTCAGCACGCTGAACGTTCGATCCGATAGCAGTAGCGATCGCTTCAAGTGTAGCTCCTTTGAATTTAGTATCCAAAATTTGCTTGGCTTTCTTTTCATTACGTACAAATCCTTCTACAAGAGGTCTTGCTTCAACAGGTGATAAAGTTCCTGCCGGATTAATTCCTGTGATAATGGCAACCACATATCTATCACCAATTTCTACAGGTTCTGAAACCGCTCCGTTTTTATTTTCATACAACCAACGAACCAGTGTACGGCTTTGTCCGATACCATTGATACTAAAATCATTTTGTTTGATATCAGTAGCTGTAAGTATTTGTAGATTTCCTTTTAATGCAGACGCATCAAATTCTTTTTTTCCTTTTGCTCCTGATGCAAACTGTGCTGCAGCAGTACTTGCTGCACTGATGGTTTCGCCGCTGGAAAGAATAGGCTTCGACAAATAAGCGATCTTATAAGCCGGACCGAAATTCTTTTGTCCCAATACTTCTATATAGTGGTAACCAAAATCTGTTTTCACTACTCCTTTTGATCCTGCCGGTTTATCAAAAGCGAAGTCATTGAAAGGAATCACCATTTGTCCCTGAGGGAAATATTCATATACACCGCCTTTGTCTTTACTTCCCGGATCTTCAGAATACTTTTTGCATAGTGCATCAAAATCAGCACCGCCTTTAACAGCTGTTTCAATAGAGTCTGCTAATTTTTTAGCAACACTATCCGGTCTTAATACCTGATTGGTTTGTGGATTGAAAGTAGAGATCAAAATATGACGCACTTTAGCACTATCTGGCCATTGCTTAGCACCCACAATTCTTGCGATGGTATAGTTGTTGCCATCAATGTATGGACCATACAAACCACCTACAGGAGTGGTCAAAATAGAATCCTTATTGGGTTGCTGCATTCTGGCTTTACCAAAATAGCTATCGTAATAAGGTAATTCTGTTCCGGCGCGATTCAAGAATGAAGGAATATCAGTGGTTGTTCTGAATTCCTCTTTCAAGCTCATTAGTTGATTCAATGTGTTCAGGCTATCTTCCTTTTTAGGAGAAGCATCAAAAAATACATAACTGATACTTCTTGTTTCTTCTTCTTTCTGGTATTCTTTACTATGCTTTTTAAGGTAAGCACTGATATCAGCATCTGTAACTTTTACTGCACTGTCTGCGATAGCTGCGTATGGGAAATACACGTAAGAAATATTTGCGATAGCATTGTTATCAGCTTGTTGCTTTTCTACCAACCATTTTGGGATATAAGCAGCTTGTTGTAAAAGAGCAAGGTATTTACTTCTCAATGTCTGTTCAATCGTAGGCTCGATGTAAGCCTTCTGTATCATGTTCACTTGCTCTTGATTGGTGCTTTTCTTGATTTGAGCAAATGCTTGTTTGGCTTCAGCTACTTTGAATTCACCGGTATTAGGATCTGTAAATTCCTGACGCAATGGAGAATTTGGTCCGAATAAAATATCAGATAATTCTTTACCTGAAACCTGAAGACCTAATTTTTTATATTCTTGCTCCAGTACAATGCGCTCTACTTCTTGGTTCCATAATGCACCAATCAGTTGATCGCGTTGCGCTCCTTGTGCTCCATACATACGTTCTTGCATCGCAAGCTTCTCTTCAAAATCAAGACGCTCAATGTTTTGTCCGTTTACTTTACCAATCGTAGTAGTATTAGAGAACGCACTACCACCACGACCCACTCCATCCTGAAGTATAAAAGCAATCAGGGCCAACGCAATAATCGCAAATACGATCCAGGCACCTTTGTCACGAATTCTTTGAATAACAGACATAATACAGTTTAATTGGTATAATTAAATAAAATCCGCCAAGCGGCGGGAGGCAAAAATAGGGGTTTAAAGCATTTGAACAAATTGTGGAAAACCCTTTTCGGTGCAAGCCAGACAAAGGCTGAGGGGAATCTCGGATGTCAGATGTCAGATGTCGGATTTTAGATGGTTACTAAACTTTAGACTTACCTATTATTATTGGGTGATAAAGTATCTAAAAATACCATATCGTAAAATCCGACATCTGCCATCTGAGATCAGAAATAAACAATTCACATCCCTGTGTTAAAAACCTCCATTTTCGGTGGAAAACCCTACTTTTTTTAATTTCAAATGTGGAAAGAGCTCGAATAAATACCCCGAAATCTCACATCTGAGATCTCACATCTCAAATTCCTCTCATTTTACTACACGTTAACGCACAGTGGAAGAAAAGTGGATTGTGAAAATTAGTGATTGTGTATTCCTCTTTCCACAGATGTGATTGAAATACAGTCTTTTCAGTATTAACGGAATGTTAAGTCGTGGAAAAACCTGTTAATTCCCTGTGGATACATCTGTACAGGTTAACTTTGCACTCTGGGGATAAATAAGTTATCCCGAAATCCACACCCGTAATAGTAATAGGTCTTTTATATAAATAAGTATTATTAAATATTATTACCGTGATTATGAACATTTCTGAAGCGAAAGAAAAAATTCAAGAAAAAGGTTTCCTCGACATAGAAATAGATGCCCGTCTGGATATTTTTGCCGAGATTGAGCGACTAAAGAAAGAAAAAAATGCCATCGTACTCGCACACTACTACCAAGAACCTGATATTCAAGATGTGGCAGATTACATTGGCGACAGTTTGGGACTGGCTCAAAAAGCCCGTGAAACCAATGCCGACCTTATCGTATTTGCCGGTGTACACTTCATGGCAGAAACGGCCAAAATCTTAAACCCTTCAAAAAAAGTACTCCTTCCGGATCTTAAAGCTGGTTGTTCTTTGGCCGACAGTGCCCCTGCAGGACCTTTTAAGGCGTTCAAAGAGAAACACCCGGATCATATCGTCATTTCTTATATCAACTGCACAGCAGAGATTAAAGCGCTATCTGATATCATTTGTACCAGTGGTAATGCAGAGAAGATTATAGAAAGTGTACCTAAAGACCAGAAAATCATTTTTGCACCGGATAAAAATCTTGGTGCCTATCTCGCTAAAAAAACAGGGAGAGATATGGTTCTTTGGAATGGCGCCTGTATGGTGCATGAGATCTTTAGTTTAGAAAAGATCACTAAACTGAAGGTTAGACACCCTAACGCAAAAGTCATCGCCCATCCGGAATGTGAAGAAGCTGTACTGGCAGTAGCTGATTATATTGGAAGTACTACACAGTTATTGAAATATTCTCAAACAGATAATAATCAGGAATACATTGTTGCAACAGAAACCGGTATTCTACACCAGATGCAACAAGCCAGTCCGAATAAAACATTTATTCCTGCACCACCCAATAATAATTGCGCATGCAATGATTGTCCGCACATGAAACTAAATACGCTGGAAAAATTATACCTCTGTATGATGTATGAACAACCGGAGATTATCATGGATGAAACATTACGATTAGCTGCTAAAAAACCTATGGATAGAATGCTGGAGATTAGTAAAGCGGCTGGATTACTGGGATAGTAAAAAGAGGGATATTTAATATCCAACTATTTCATCAATCGATATTGAATATTGGATATTCCTCTGTTCGTCTGTTTTCTTAACTTACATGAATGAAAACACCTGATCCAATATTGATCATTGATCGTATTCCTTTATTGGATGCTAAGTTGATAGAATTACTTGAAACACTTTCTCCTGAAGATTGGAAAAAACAAACCATTGCACCCAAGTGGAAAGTTGAAGATGTGATCTTGCATTTATTAGATGGTAATATTCGGATTCTATCGATTCAACGAGATGGATATTTTGGAGTTCCTCCACAAAACATCAACAGTTATCAAGACTTATTGAATTATCTCAATGAATTGAATGCGGATTGGATCACCGCTGCAAAAAGAATGAGTCCGAGGTTAGTATTGGATCTTCTGAGAATTACTAATACAGCAGTAGCTGAATATTTACAAACGATAGACCCCTTTTCAAAAGCTTTATTTTCAGTTGCCTGGGCCGGAGAAGAACAATCTGCTAATTGGTTTCATTGGGCAAGAGAGTATACTGAGAAATGGCATCATCAACAACAGATCAGACTTGCTGTTGGAAAAGAAAAAGAATTGTACGCCCGTGAATTTTATTATCCGCATTTAGATACATCAATGCGAGCGCTACCCTATCATTATAAAAGTTTTCCCGGATTAAAAGGAGAGGTATTATCATTTGAGATCACCGGTGAAGCAGGCGGAATCTGGCATTTATTTCATGATGGACAACAATGGTTGCAGGTGGAAGATATTCCTGTACAAGAAAATCTAATCACCATTGATGGAGAAATCGCTTGGCGACTTTTCACAAAAGGAATCAATAGAGAAGAATCAAGAATGAAGGTACAAGGAAACAAGGATGCTGGTGAGCATTTGTTGTCTATGTTGACAGTGATGGCGTAATAAATAACGAATAGAGAATATTGAATGTCTAATTCATTCACAGTATTACACAGAGCTTATTGTTATATTTATGCATCAATAAATACACATGAAAAAATTTCTATTCGCTTCTCTTTTTATCACCTCTTTTTCATTTGCACAACAAACACAGAAGCCACCATTGCATGGAAAAAATTGGATGGCCATCACCGGTAAACCACTGGCTGCAACAGCAGGATCAATGATCTTTCAAAAAGGCGGAAATGCTGTAGATGCATCTTGCGCAATGCTTGCCGCTACTTGTACTATGTGGGATGTATTAAGTTGGGGAGGTGAAACACAAGCACTCATTTATAATCCGAAAACCAAAAAAGTAATTGCCATCAATGCCATGGGTGTAGCACCAACCGGAGCAACACCTGATTTTTTTAAAAGTAAGGGAATGAATTTTCCGCCGCAGTATGGTCCGTTAGCAGCTACAACACCGGGAACACCGGGCGGTATTTGTTATATGCTGGCAGAGTATGGAACAATGAGTTTGAAAGAAGTATTAGCACCGGCAATGGATCTAGCAGCGGGTTATCCGATAGAAGTACAAACAGCGAATAGCATTGAAAGAGGAAAAGATCAAATCAAACAATGGCCTTATAGTAAGCAAGTGTTTCTGACCCATCCCGGTGAAAAAAGAGAAGCGCCTGAGGCGGGTGAAATATTTGTACAGAAAGATCTGCTGAATACACTGACTAAAATGGTAGAAGCAGAGCAGAATGCTTTGAAAGCAGGAAAGAATAGAAAGGAGGCGATCTATGCGGCATATGATCGTTTTTATAAAGGAGATATTGCCGATGAGTTTGTAAGAGGTGCACAGGAACAAGGAGGACTCATCACCAAAGCAGATTTGGCTAATTGGAAGCCGATAGAAGAAGAACCATTGCAAACCAATTACAAAGGAATTGATGTTTATAAATTGAAACAGTGGACACAAGGTCCGATGCTATTACAAGCGCTGAACATTTTAGAGAATTTCGATCTGAAGAGCATGGGTTATAATTCTGCGCGCTACATACACACCGTTTATCAGGCGATGAACTTAAGTTTTGCAGACAGAGATTTTTATTATGGCGATTCTTATTTTCCTCCGGAAGAGCCTATGAAAGGATTGCTCAGTAAAGCCTATGCAAAACAAAGAGCAGCGCAAATACGCATGGATAGAAATGATGCGAATGCGGGTCCGGGAGATCCATATCCGTTTGAAGGAAAAACCAATCCATACATCGGATTATTAAAGAGTAGAGGCTATGATATAAAAGATACCAGCAATAAAAGAGGCTTCGCTCCCACACATGATCAAAGGCAAACAGCGATGTTGAATGATGCGGAATACAAAGAAGCATTGTGGATGGGAACAACATCAGTAGAAGCTGCCGATAAAGAAGGATGGGTTGTTTCTATTACACCAAGTGGCGGATGGTTACCCGCTTGTATAGCAGGAAGAACAGGAGTAGGCATGAGTCAGCGGATGCAGAGTTTTGTGTTAGACTCCACCATCAATCCTTTCAATGTGGTAGCTCCGGGAAAAAGACCACGAGTAACACTTACTCCTTCTATGGCATTAAAAGATGGAAAACCATGGCTATCATTTGCGGTACAAGGAGGTGATACGCAAGATCAAAACTTATTACAGTTTTTCCTGAACATGGTAGAGTTTGGAATGACCGTACAAGAAGCGAGTGAAGCGGCAAATATCAATACCAATCAATTATGGTTATCGCTCGGCGGAAATAAAACATCGGATCGTGCACCGCGCGCAGGAAATCTTTTACTACACAGCAACACACCGGATTGGGTAAGAAAAGAATTGCGCAGCATGGGTTATACTCTCAGTTTTGAAGACCGCACCAGCGGCCCCATTAATGCCATTTGGTTTGATTGGAAACACGGAAGCTTCTGGGGAGGAAGCAGTAATCATGGGGAGGATTATGGAATTGGTTGGTAACATAAGTTTCTGTGATTTTCTGTGCCCTCGGCGGCAATAAATTTTGAAAGAAAGAGGAGGAAAATAAAATGTCCTCCTCTTTTTTAATAAATTCATACGACCAACAAAACCCGTATGAATACCAACAACACACATTGGAATTTCACCCAAAAATTCCTCTTTCGTTTTTGCTTTATTTTTTTCATGATATCTATTGCCCCATGGACATGGCTTGAGAACATTCCATATGTAGCAGAAGCAACCGTTCCCTGGTATTGGCTACAGGATCAAATTGTACAGTTTGCCAACAAGTCCATATTCAAAGTCTACAAAGAATTGGTTCCGTTGAACGGAAGCGGTGATACATCCTGGGCTTGGACACATCTTTGGTTTTTTATTTTATTTTCTCTGGTTGTTGCGGCGGTATGGTCTGCAGTAGATAGAAACAAATCTGCATACCCAAGATGGAATTATGTATTGGTAACAGTGGTTCGTTACCAGGTGGCCATGGTATCATTTGGCTATGGCATTATCAAACTATTTGCATTACAAATGTGGTTTCCTTCTTTGAGTCAGTTGGCAACACCGTTGGGAGAATATTTACCGATGCGCTTTTCGTGGATGTTCATCGGCTATTCATCACCCTATCAAATATTTTCCGGTGCGGCAGAGGTGTTGGCAGGATTGCTTTTATTCAATCGCAAAACTGCTACACTTGGCGCAATGGTAGCTTTGGCGGTATTTACCAATGTTATGGCGATGAATTATAGCTACGATATTCCTGTAAAACTATTCTCTACAGAGTTGGTGGTCATGTCGTTTTTTCTGGTAGCCCAAGAGTATAAAAGAATACTGGCATTCTTTGTATTTAATCAACCAGCGCCAACAAGTAGTCTTTATGAAATTGTCATCACCAAAAAATGGCAACGCATTGCACGATATGTGCTGAAAGGCCTGTTTGTGTTGTTTGTTATCATCATACCTTTTTATGATAGTTACCAGCGTTATGCGGATAGGAATCAAATTGCGGATCAGCCACCGATTCGGTCGGGCATTTATGATGTAGCCGATTTTGCAATTAATAAGGATACGATTCCGGCCATAGTGGGAGATTCAACAAGATGGACTCATTTCATTTTACAACCCGGAACAACGGGTAGTTTGATCAGCTCAGACACCTTGTTTAGGAAGGCATATGGAAGATCTTATTTTGGGTATTTTGTTGACAGTGTTAAACAACAGATCGAATTCAGATGGGGAGGAAAACAATCAGATAGTTTGTTTACACTCAAATATTCTCTACCCGATAGCAGTACTATTGTTTTACGCGGGCCTGTGAAAGGAGATACGGTTTTCGTAAGACTTAAACGAACCAACAAACAATACCGTTTAGCAGAAAAACAATTTCATTGGTTGAGCGAATACAATCGCTAAAAACCTCGTGTAACACTGTGTCGTACTCTGTGAACCTCCGTGGTTTTTTACCACACAGGTAAAGGAGTTGAGCACATGGTTACACAGAGTTTTTGTTTACATTGCGTATTATGAAGTATCTTTTTCTAATATCAACATTCTTGCTTTCTCTTTCTGTATATGCTCAGAAAAAGCAGCCGTATATCATCTATGATGCAAAAGGCAAAAAAGTTAATTATGAAAAAATGATGAAGCGGTTGACGGATAAAGACGTACTGCTATTTGGCGAATACCACAACAACGCCATTGCACATTGGCTGCAACTGGAGGTGACCAAAGACCTGAAAGAAAAACGAGAACTTGTTTTAGGAGCAGAAATGTTTGAACAAGACAATCAAGAGGCGCTTGATTTATACCTTGCGGGAAGCATCAAGCAAAAGCAGCTGGATTCAATGGCAAGACTTTGGAAAAACTATACAACAGATTATGCGCCATTGGTAAATTTTGCGAAAGAAAATAAAATTGCATTTGCGGCTACCAATGTTCCGAGAAGATATGCATCTATGGTATCACGAGGTGGATTTGCTGTGCTCGATACTTTATCTGCCAAAGAAAAAACATGGATAGCGCCCCTTCCTATTGCTTATGATGCAGCATTACCCGGCTATAAAAAAATGATAGAAATGATGGGGGGGCATGGAGGTGAAAACCTTCCCAAAGCACAAGCATTGAAAGACGCCACCATGGCGCATTTTATTTTGAAATACCATCGTCCGGGTACCATGCTGATTCATTATAATGGAGCATATCATTCGGATTATTATGATGGCATCAACTGGTATTTAAAAAGACAAAATCCATCCCTGAAGATCGTCACCATTAGTACGGTATCACAAAAGAATATCCATCAGCTTGAAAAAGAACACCTGGGCAAGGCTGATTATATTATTTGTGTGGATGAGGATATGACGAATACGTATTAGCCGCATGCTTCAAGCAGCAAGCCACAAGTAGTCAATCAAATCTATCTGCGCAGATCATGATAATCATGAAAATCTGCGGCCCATTGGCAACCCCAAGCCGTATTGTTGATACCAAAGAATGTGCAGCTCGCACACTGTCAGAAAAATGCGTATAAATACGCTATAGCAGCAAGAACCGAAACCCCTACTTTTATGTCCTCACGAGGAGAAAAAGGGCTCAACTAAATGAATTAGCTAAATTTTACTAAAAAAATTAGTTTA
>CALRLC020000015.1:0-77621 GCA_943368425.1 Brevundimonas vancanneytii | reverse complement strand
GTTTTTGCATTCAAAACAACATCTACTCAGGATAATTCCCAAACCCGTATTCTCAAATCTCTTTTTACACATGCAACCTCTTTGAATGCCTTCGATCTGCTGGATGAATGGTATGGATCGATGAACTTTGCAACTTGGAGTTTAATCCATCCTACAATATATTCAGCGGATGCCATTCCCCAGATGAAAGCTCACCTAGATTGGTGTAACAAAAACGATATTCATCAGACACCTACCATATTTATCAATGGTCGCCAACTCCCTCAGCGTTATAAGATCGCTGATATTGAATCATTTCTTTACGAACTGTCAGAAGATCCATTGCTGAACCAACAGGAACGGCAGCCTGTTAGCGAACGTTCTTAAAATGAGATACTTAAAATTAAACCTAAAAAACCAATGAGTCGGTCGCCAAAGAAAGCTTAGCATTGTATCTTAAAAAGCAAATAACGCAGGATCGTTTCAGGTTTTTATTGAATCTTGAACAGCCAGAGCATTCAACCTGAACGAACCATCTGTCAGTCATTATGAGAAAAGTCTTTTTACTTATATTTTTATTACCGGTTAGTGTAGCGGTTTTTGCGCAGAAAGTGATAGAGGGGACTATCAGCGGAGAAAACAAAGGACCGCTTTCAAACGTTTCCGTATCGCTTAGTAAATCCAATATGTCGGGTATTTTGGCATTCTCTATCTCCGATAATAAAGGTTACTATAAGATCACCACATTATCTTCTGATGATTCGCTTATTATCAGTGTTTCCCTGCTTGGTTACGCCCCAATTAAGCAAAAGATCAAAAACGAAACACAATTTTATGACTTTGTACTCAAGGAATCTGCTGTAATATTGAAAGATGTATCCGTGAAGAATGCGCCTGTGCGACAAGGCAAAGATACATTGAATTACTCTGTTCAGTCTTTCGCAACTAAAGAAGATAGGTCAATTGCGGATGTGATCAGGAAAATGCCAGGAATGGAAGTACAAGAAGATGGCACTATCATTTATCAAGGTAAAAGTATACAAGCTTTTCTGGTCAACGGTCTCGATCTGCTGGAAGGCAGGTATGGGCTTGCTAGCAACAATCTTCCTTATGACGCTGTTAAAAACGTACAAGTGATCGAAAATGACCAACGTATCAAGGTCCTTGACAGCCTAATATATTCTGATCGAACGACACTTAATATCCAGTTGAAGAAATACCTGACTACAGGAACTGGTCAGTTGGGCATTGGAACTGAGCCATTGTTATGGGATGTGAACTTAACTCCAATCACTTTTAACAAGACATTTCAAGCTATTAATTCTTATCAGTCGAATAATATAGGTAAAGATAAAAGTGCACAGCTCAAAACGTTGACAACCGATAATATTTTGGACCCCGTAAGAAAGCCAAACACCCAACTTTTAAATGTATTACCGGTTGCACAGCCTCCCTTTGATCCTATCTATTGGCTAGACAATAACCAACATGTCCTGTCGAGTAATATTCTTAAGGTATTAAGCAAAGCAATACAGATCAAAATGGACTTTGCCTATGTCAATGATTTACTTCATCGCGAAGGTAGTACGCAGACAACTATATTCTCTCCCGGACAAAACATTCAATTGGCTGAAGTCAAATCCAACAGTGTAAACAGGAATCTGTTCAAAGCAGGCTTCGTACTGGAAAAAAATACAAAAAGACAGTTTATTAAAAATGTGTTTCAGTTTGAAAAAGAGACTAGCAGAACGATTGGGCAACTTTTCAATAACAAGCCCGCCAGCATTAGGCAGCAACTGCAAGATGAGCCGTTATCCATTTCCAATCGAATGAGCATGATTGTCCCTATCAGTAAGCAATTGCTCACTATCAGCTCACAGATCAGCCATATTGTATCTACCCAAATGTTTAGCACTTCGCCAGGTGTATTTGACTCCTTGCTTAACAACAATCATCCCTACGATGCAACATACCAACATCTAGTTATCAAACAATCGCAAGCATCTCATTACCTAGGCATTGTCAAAGCGGCTGGACGATTTACTTTCTCACCTAAGCTTGGACTGGAATATACACACCAGAAATTAGAGAGCCATATTGCAACGGAGGATTTGGGCATTCTTTCGGATGCTGGTAACAACTTCCGCAACAACACTAGATTCAACAAGCTGAATATCTTCCAGGAACTGTTATCACAATATAAGATTGGTAGTTTTGTTTCATCGCTGCGTCTTCGTCTAAGCGAACAACAATATTCTCTTTTTCCAAGCACTGGTAACAACAAGAATATCACACAAAGAGTACTGTTTGAACCACAGTTCAATTCACAAGTCAAGCTAGGAATAAGATGGGAACTGAATATGTTCGGATCGTTAAACCGGTATTTTGGCGAAATCAGTCAGCTATACAGCGCATATATCCTACAATCGTATCGTACCTTACAAAAACTGAATCCTACATTACCTGAGAATACCAGCTATACGGGTGGGTTTATGCTCAAATACAAGTTGCCCAAACGTGCATTTTTCTTTACGGTTGGATACAATTATAATTCAACCCAGAAAAATCTCATATACAATAATTATTATAACCTGGACGGATCATCCACATTGGAAACTCTATTGCGAGACAATTACCAACGAATGCACACAGTTAACGGGACAATCAGCAAATTCGTCGAGCCCGTGAAGACACTCTTTTCATTCAATAGCCGAATTCAAGCCGGGCATTCAGAGCAGATCGTGAACAATGTGGTTAACCAGATCAATATGCAGCAATACGGATTTGGCTTCGGATTTAACAACAGCTTACTCGATCACCTAGTACTAGGTTATAATGCTTCGCTTAACATATCTAACAATTCGTTGAACGGAACGCGCATCAACAATATCGTAATACAAGAGCACAAGGTCAGCGCGAGCTATTTCCCGGCTGCTTCACATATGATCTCCTATAATGCCACCTTTTATCAGAACAATCAGCAGTCACAAACCAATCAAGCCTTTGTGAATATGGTTTACCGTTATGCCATTCAGAAGAAGAAAATAGACTTTGAGGTTCAGTGCTCCAACCTGTTCAACGCTAACAATTTCACCACGAATTTTTCTGATGGTTTTATCATTGTTGAAAATCAAATCAAAATGCGCCCAAGGCAATTACTAGCGTTAGTCCGATTTAGTTTTTAACAGGGTTTCGCCAAATCAGCTACAGCTTTTTAACATGGGGGAAAATCACCATTTTTAATTCGTTCGTGGGGGGGTACATTTAGTGACACAACTAAAGTTTTCTGCCATGTTTTAAGATTACAAACAATGGTCCTTATTATGAGAGTTTTATCCAGAAACGAATTAAAAAACTTGCTAGGGGGTAACATGCAAGAGTGTCGCACCTACTCCTGCGACTGCGGCTGGACATGGCATCCTGAATGGGGGCAATGGGAAGGTACGTATTGCAGTACGGCTGACGGTGGCGACATGTACAACGATGTATGGGCCATCTGCGGTGGCCCTTGGGGTCCTCCCCCTCCGGGCGGTTCTTGCACCCCGATGAGATAACCCCCGCTGGTTGAAGAATAAGGCTGAAAGTCATTTTTCAGCCTTATTTTTTGATCGGATATGATTGCCATTATCCTTGAGAGATCATATATTTATTTAAACGATTAAAAACCACTATGAGCTTTCTTTTCACTTCCCAACAAAAAAAATCTTTGTTTTTCTTGCTGCTACCCGCAATTCTCTTGTCCAGTGTGGTCATTGCACAAAACATTCCTTACACATTACGGTTCGATTATAAACTGGATTATCATCCCGATACCAACAATCTGGACAAGCAAAACATGCAGGAAATGGTATTGCTTGTTGGCGAAAAAGGATCTGTTTTTAAACGCATCAGTGCTTTGAGGACAGATTCAATCGCACAATTCCCTGAACCAGAGCGGGCACCAGGTTCACCGATCCGTTTTAATTTCAGTCCCAACGAGGATGAAAATATGTGGTTTATCATTTTCAAAGAACCGAATGGCACTACGCGCTATACAGATATTATCAATCGCGAAAGGTTTGAATTTACTTTTAACAAAAGTATTTTGAACTGGTCCATCCAATCTGACACTGCAACTATCAACGGATACTTTTGCCAGAAAGCAACCTGCACTTATGGAAAAAGAAATTGGGATGCATGGTTCACGACCGAAATACCTGTGAGTGATGGCCCGTTTGTATTTAATAATCTTCCTGGTCTTATTGTAAAAATGGTGGATAGCCGCCAACATTACATTTTTAATCTTACGGGAGTAAAGCAACTCAAAGGAATTGCCTACAATCCACTTGCCAAACCACAAACGTTAAGCAAAGAACAATTCTACAAATCCAAGATCAATTATGCAAAGAATAAGATTGATATCGATCTTTCGCAAGGACAAATCAGAGTTAATGGTGGAGTGGAGGCCATTAACGCAATGAAAGAAAGAAATACGATGAGACTTAGGATCAATAACAATAGAATTGATCTTACAGGAATCGAGGGTTACTAATCATGAAAGTTTACGAGACACTTTCAGGGAAAAGCATTTAAGATTCGTTTACTACCCTTTCTATTTAAACCTTTATGAAACAAAAGAGATTCAGAAATTGAAGGCGAAACAAAAAGGTTTAAATATTGAACTAATATAGCATCTATCAATTCGAACGGGGTAGGTACACTTTAAATTTAATAGCATATCATCAAGGCTAAAGAATAACCTATTTCTTATACACTGTTGGTTTCCTGTTGTTTATAGTCAGTTAAAAGTTTTAAATCAAGTTCAGTTATTTAGTTTATCCCTCAATCGTTTCATATCCGCGCTGATTTTTATACCCAAAATGTTAGCAAAATGCTGGGTTTTATTCAAATTTCGATGCCCTAACATCTTCGAATCAATTTCAATTGGCAATCAATTACTCAAGGTAATAGTTGTTGCAAATGTGTGCTGCTCAATATGAGACTTAGGGTTTTGTGAATTTTATAGAGATCAGCAATCTCTTTTAGATAAGCATTCGTAATGTTCTCTAAATCAAAGCAACAATTAAAATCTTTATCTTCGAATTTCTTATAAAATGGTATGGACGTAGAAACTTTAACAAATCATATTTCAAAACTTGGTAAACAATATTTTGATAAGGCTTGCCATGTAGTTATTTCAGAGGTTTTAAATCTAACTCCTATAAACATAGATGGATCTTATGATGGAGGAACAGATATTGTAACTATTAATAATGGTCAAAGGGAAAAAGTTGCATATCAAATTACTACGCAGAAATCTGATATAAAAAATAAAGCATACAGGGACGCTAAAAAAGCTATTGATAAACTTTCTGTTCGAAAATTCTATTTTTTGACAACATATAATTTGACAGAAATTGATCAAGTACTTATACAAACTGAAATTTCTCAAGATTTAGGTATTACTGCAATATGCTTTTCGCCAAAAATTATTGCTGGATTAATTTTATCAAAAGGCAAATTGAATAAATTTTTAGATGTTGTTGATTTACCATTACCAAGACAACACGGCAATCTTATAGATATAAAAGAAAAAGCGCTGCACAGCTACAGTGTATTTTCTGATGACGCAGGTAAATTAAAGTATAGTGTATATGAAGATACAATTCTATTTTCTCTCTACAACAAAAAGATGACTGAAGACGAATTAGTCCAATTTGTAATAAGGTTTTTGAATTTAAATGAAGAAAGCGAAGGCATTATTAAAAAAAGGATTGGCGGACTTTTCGGAAAGCCTTTAATTCAAAAAGATGAAAATGGAGTTATTTCTTTGTTGCCCACTGCATTTAACGATTTCAAAAATAGACAAAGCCTTTATGAAATAGAATTGAATAATTTATCTTCCGCTCAAACTGATCTTCTAAAAGACTACGGACTTACATGGACATCAGAAGAATCAAAAAAGATATCACTTTGGATAGCAAATGCCTACATTTCGAATCAACTCGAAAACTTAAAAGACATAAATGCTTCGGTTATTAATAATAATTTTTACAACATTTCTGAAAATGGTATAAGTAAAATTAAAGATTATTTCATCAAACAAAAACAAGTGGATGTTTCAGTTGCAGACGATGTGACAAATGCCTTATTGGATCTAGCTTCAGCACATCCGCTAATTACTAAAATTTCAAGAGCATCCGTTTATGTTGCACTGGACGGGAACAATCCTATCACATCAGCAAAAGCTATTGGAGCAAGTCGATGGTCAGATGTCAATATTATTATTGAACCAAGCGTTGCATTGCCTTTTTTATGTTCTTTACTTTACTCAGGAAACACAAATCGATTTTTTAAAAATTCTGTAAAAAGCGTTAAACAGGCAATGGAGCTAGACTGTCCTGTCTATATGCCTTATTATTATTTCAACGAGTGTGCAGGCCATTTATTAACCGCTAGAAAATATATTGGTTTTGAATACCAAAATAAAGAATTGGAGTATTCAAATAATGCTTTTATATCAAATTACTTTCATTTAAAAAATAAGGGGGCAAAAGTTCCGGAAACTGTTTCGGAATATTTAGCAACTTTCAGTAACTCAATTAAAACAGAGAGGTCCGATATTAAAAACTGGGTGCGAAGTATAATGACCGACTTGCAATCAATCTTCACCTCTAATGGTGTTGAATATATTGATACTCCACACTATGAGGATGAAGATGTGCAAGAAATCAAAGCGCAATACAGGGAAATTCTAGATGATCTAAGTATCATGAAAAAGCCTCATCTTTTTAATAACGACATTTATACTTTAAAAGCAACAAATGATAGAATCATAAAATATGGGGAAATATGGGCTATTCTCACAAACGATAGGTCATTAGTGAACTTTTCAAAAACAGACTATTTTAAGGGTTGGATAACAAATGCTTTTAAATTTTTGCAAGTAACGGAACTTTCTAAACCAATGTCAGAATCTAAGTTAATCTCGCTAGTTCATTCGGTTGCAACATTCAGTGAAAGAACCCTTTCTTTAGGTGCAAGAATCATGGATAGACTTGTAAACCTTTCGTCAAAAGAAATTCAAAATTACGAATTGAAGGCCGAGATAGAAAAATTTCAAAAGGAAACTATAGAATCAATTAATCTAGACGATCCAAGTGTTTTTGATATTATTGACACTAAAACTGACGAGTTTATTATTAAGCACGGCCTAGATAAAAAGATGGAGGAGGAGCAAGAAATTAATGATGATAAAATTGATTTAGAATTATAAACACTACCAATAACAAATGTATTGCTGAATATGAGGCTTGGCGGAAGTACAATCAGCTGCAAATCGCTACTGTACTGAATCCGGTCTTGACTAGAATTCTGTCCGACAGTTAGTTTTAAACTTGTGCTTTTATTCATTATTCGGCAGCGGTTGCGGGTAGACACAGCTATATATTATCCCATCTGCGGTAATACTCGGTCGTTAGCGGAAATTATTTTATACTCGTAAAATAAAACACAATTTTATTAATGCCTTCATAAAATTTTTGTTTAAGATTCATATCAAAAAAGACTTGGAACTTCTTTTCACATTTGCGGATATCGCGCGAATGAAAGATCACTTTTTTATGTTACTAGATAGACACTGTGAGTATATTTATTTTCTGACGGATTAATTCTTAGTTTTTTTCGTCACAAGTACATAGCAAAGAAGGAATACCGGGAAGTTCGGCTGTGGATTGGATAATTAATGTTTCCCCTTTCATCTAAAACTAATATATTTCTTCGGTGATCATCTGAAATTATGCTATGAAACTTAAGAGGTATTGCTCTTAAAGAAAGAATATGATCAACCAAAAGATCAAGGCAGAAATGAAACCATTCAGTTACCAAACTTACTCCGCAAATGTTTCATATCCATGCTGATTTTAGTATCCAAAATTTTTGCATAGTGCTGAGTGGTCTTTAAATTTCGATGCCCTAACATCTTCGAAACAGTTTCAATTGGCACTCCATTACTCAAAGTAACAGTCGTTGCAAATGTGTGCCGGGCAATATGAAAAGTCAGATTTTTAGGTATTTCGCAGAGATCAGCGATTTCCTTTAAATAAGCGTTCATTTTTTGATTGCTTAAAATAGGCAGAATCCGATCTTGTAATTGGCATTGCGGGTGATTGGAATATTGGTTAATTATTTTAAGAGCTGGAGGTAGTAAGGGAATTTTTGCAGTAATGTCCGTTTTTTGGCGCCGACTCACCACCCATTTTTCACCATCGATACCAATAATGATTTCACTACGTCTTAATTTTTGAACGTCCGCATAAGCTAATCCGGTATAACAGCTAAATAAAAAAATATCTCTGACTAAATTGAGTCTTTCGGCGGAGAATTGTTTAGCTGATAATGCTTGCAACTCAGACTCTGTTAATACCACTCTTTCTACTTCCCTCTTGGTCATTTTAAATCTAAGAAAAGGATCTCGTTCCAGCCAGCCATTTAACAAACAACGGTTGACAATTTTTCTAAAATTGCTCAAATATTTCATAGTTGTATTGTGGTCACACTTTCGAACACTCTTAAACCAAAATTCATACTCAGAAATAAATTCATAATCTAGTTTATTGATATCGATATCTAATACTTTATACTTCCATTCCAAAAAGGACAGGGTATGTTTATATGAGGTATTGTATCGTTCTATAGTTCCAGGGGCGTATTCTATTCCAACAAGTTGCGACATTTGATCATTGTGGTGTTTGAAAATTTGCATTAACATGTATTTATGAGTACTGATCTCTTGTCCCAATAGAACCTTTTTAATGTTTTCAGCTGTTACAGGATGATCGTTTTGTTCTAATTGTTTACGAGCTTCATACACTTTTCTTTGTAAAACATCCAGATAAGAATTCAAAGATTTAGCTTGTTCTGTCTTCCCATCCATTCTTCCTGCATTTGTATTCCAAGAGTTCGAATCGCATTTTCTTTTGAGAGAAATGTCACAAGCAACCCCATTTACTGTTACCCGTAAATAAACAGGACGCTCATTTCCATTGAGTTTTTTTGATTTTTTGAGGTAAAAAAACAACCCAAAACTTTTTTCCATTTTACGCACTTTGAAAGATGATAAAATTAGGTTTATTGTATACCTGAAATCAATAGTTGCTTTCTTATAAAGTGTTAATAAAGAATGACTTGCGTAAGCTTTAGTGCGTCTTTTGTAAAATGGAGTGAGTTCCACGATTTACGCGCTCAACTAGGGTCGTAAAGTGGGGTAAATTGGGGTAATGCTAAAAAGCAAAAAGCCCGCAAACACTTGATTTTGCAGGCTTTTTTAATTTTAGTATATCTTATTAAATTGATTCTGGCAGAGAGGAAGGGATTCGAACCCTCGATACGGTTTCCCGTATACACACTTTCCAGGCGTGCTCCTTCAACCACTCGGACACCTCTCTGTGTAATATATTAAATAAAGAACTATTTCGAGAGAGGAAGGGATTCAAGCCCTCGATACGGTTTCCCGTATACACACTTTCCAGACCTTTTCCTTCTATCCGCCGCGGCGGAACACCTCTCTGTATTTGTAATTTATTGATAGAAAGAACTTTTTTGGGGACTGCAAAAATAGCGCTTCGCTCCTCAGTTACCGAATATTTTTTGAGTATTGGCAGTGGTGATAGTTGCAACATCCTCTAGAGGTACTTTCTTAACCTCCGCCAGTTTAATCGCAATTTCCAGCAGATAGCTACTTTCATTTCTTTTACCTCGGTACGGAACCGGACTTAAATAGGGGGCATCAGTTTCTAATACCATATGCTCTAAACCAATTTTTTCCAATGCAGCAGGTAATCCGGCATTTTTATAAGTCAGAACGCCGCCAATACCTAAAAGAAAGCCCATATCAATAATTTGTTTAGCAGATTCATAGCTGCCGCTAAAACAATGAAATATTCCTTTCAATCCCTTTTTTGCATAAGGTTTAACCATATCAATGGTTTCTTGCATGGCATTACGAGTGTGAATGACAATGGGTTTATTCATCGCTAGTGCCCAATTCATTTGTACATCAAATGCTTTTTTCTGTTCTGCTAGGAAGGTTTTATCCCAATAAAAATCAAGGCCTATCTCACCCACTGCCACAAAATCCCTTTTGTCAAGCCATCCCTTTACAATAGCAAGCTCATGTTCCACATTTTCTTTCACAGAGCAAGGATGAAGTCCCATCATCGCAAAACATATGTTGGGATAGGTAGATTCAAGATCCAGCATGGCTTGGATCACTTCACTATCGATAGCAGGTAAGTAAAACTTCTCGACGCCAACTTTTTGGGCTTTTTCAATAATATCGGGTATTTCGTCTCCGAATTCAGTTGAATATAAATGACAGTGGGTATCAATCAACATCATCCTGCAAAATTCACAATAAATAACGATTAAGCACAGTATTTAATTTTTTTTCTATCCGTATAAAATAAAAAGACAATGCTCTGCGTTATTAGTGGCGTATCCCGTGAGGAAAAATCAACAGGCGATTTAAATGATTAATTCCGGTAAAATCCGGATAAAGATTGTTTTCATAGGGTACGGATTAAAAGCAGAGCCGAAGTTTCTACTTCGGCTATTTTTTTAATCTACCTTACTCCTAGGATTTTACATTAATATCCCCTTAAATACCGTCAGGTAATATTCCCTTAACATTGGCGTAACATAGCGGTAACATTGCGGTAATACTTTTGCGGCAAAATAAACACTGTGAAATCTACGTTCTTAACCCTTTTATCTTTCCTGTTTCTCTCTGTGTTATCTGCTCAAACAGGAACACTTTCCGGAAAAGTAACTTCTGCTTCTAACAATGAAGCACTTACCGGGGTAACTATTTATAATGCCGCTAAAAAGATCAATGTTACCACTGATGTGGAAGGTCGCTTTAGCATCAGACTTGCTCCGGGTTCTTATGAACTTACTTTTTCTCTGACAGGATACAAAACCAAAACGATCAATGAGATTGCTGTTACCAACGGACAGCTGAATGAACTCAATATCGTAATGGTAGAGCAAAAGAAGGAATTGGATGAAGTAGTAGTAACTGCAACACCTGCTCGTCGCGAGTCTGCCAACGCAGTTTTGAGTATGCAGAAAAACAATACCAGTGTATCGGATGGTATCTCTTCTGAGTCTATCAAAAAGTCTCCGGATCGTAATGTGGGTGAAGTATTGAAGCGTGTTACAGGTACCAGTGTTCAGGATGATAAATATGTAATCGTTCGTGGATTGAATGACCGTTATAATATTGCTACCATCAATGGTGCGGTAATGCCTAGCACTGAGCCTGATAGAAGAACCTTCTCTTTTGATGTAGTGCCTTCAGACATGATCGATAACGTATTGATCAATAAAACTGCTACTCCCGATATGCCCGGTGAATTTTCCGGTGGTATTGTTCAGGTAACTACTAAAGATATTCCATACAAGAACGCTTTCGGATTGGCTTTCTCTACTTCCTACAACACCATTTCTACAGGTAAAGATTTTAATATCGGTCATAGAGGTAGCCTCGACTACCTTGGTTTTGACGATGGTACAAGAACCTTCCCTTCTCGTTTTCCTTCTACTAACAGATGGAGAGCACTTTCGTTAGATCAAAAAATTCAGGTTTCTAGAAGAATGTATAATACTTATGGCGATGATATTTCAAAAGCATTGCCAGGCTTGAATGGACAAATCAACTTTGCTAAGAAGTTCAACGGTAAAAAAGGTGGAACCTATGGTGTATTAGGTGCGGTGACTTACAGAAACTCACAGACCATTCAAATCACCGACAGACAACAGTATGGTGATGCTACTGGTACCGGCAACCTTTTATTTGATTATGCAGATACTTCTTATTCATTCAGTACCAGCTTAGGCGCTTTATTGAACGTGGGCTATAAAAAAGGAAAAAATAAGTTTGTGTTAAAGAACTTGTTCAATAGGGTTTTTGAAAATAACAATACCATTAGAGAAGGTGCTAACTTCAATGATCTTCAATACATCAATAAGAATAGGATCGCCGTTGCAATGGTGAAAACCATCTTCAGTACACAATTGGAAGGTGAACACGCAGTTGGACAAAAGAATGATAAGATCAAATGGAACCTGAACTATGCTTTTACGCAAAAAGATCAACCTGATTACCGTTCACAACCTTATCAGAAAAGTTTATCTCAACAAAATGATAAATCAATCCCTTACGGTATCGCATTAAGAAACACTTACCGTTTCTGGAGTGAATTATTGGAAAATACTTTAGGTGGTAAAGCAGATTACAACAAACAGTTGAACTGGGGTAATACGACTTCAGTATTGAAAGCCGGTTTCTTGGCACAATACAAAATTCGCGAATTCGATGCACGTGCTTTCCGTTATGAGGCAGCCAGCAATAATAACTTTAATAGTGCATTGCTAACACTACCTGCCGGACAAGTATTCAACGACGGTAACATGTACGCTGAAGGATTTTATTTGAATGATATCACCAACAACACAGACCGTTATGATGCGAACTCATTATTGACAGGATCTTATTTGATGTTGGATAATAAATTCAATGAAAAGTGGAGATTGATCTGGGGTGTACGTGTAGAAACTTTCAACTATGAAGTAGAAACCGGTAACGTGTCCGGAACAAATACGATCATCAAGAAAAACTATTTGGATATCCTTCCGTCTGCGAACTTGATCTATAGCTTCAACAATAAGTCAAACCTTCGTTTCTCTGCTTCAAGAACGGTATCAAGACCTGATTTCCGTGAAGTAGCCAACTTCTCTTACTTTGATTTCGTAAGAGCTGCGATCATTCGTGGTAATGGTGCTTTGGAAAGAAGTCAGAACACCAATATTGATCTTCGTTTTGAAACCTATCCTCAAAGTGGAGAGATCATTTCAGCTTCATTGTTCTTCAAGCATTTTAATAAGCCTATTGAACAGCGTATGTCTGGAGAATCATCACTCGAGTACCAAGTGATTACTTACTTCAATCCTGATAATGCATATGCTTATGGTATTGAATTGGATCTCCGCAAAAAGCTCTCTTTCTTTGGCGATGGTAAGTTCTGGAACAATACCACTTTCAGTGCAAATACTTCACTGATCAAGTCTACGGTTGACCTGAACAACTCATCCAATCCTTACGATACCAAAAGACCAATGCAAGGACAATCACCTTATCTGGTGAATTTAAGTTTGACTTATGCTGATTCAGAAGCAGATTGGAGCAGTACAGTGCTCTTTAATAGAATTGGTCAGCGTATTGAAACTGTAGGTGCATTTGGTATTCCGGATGTATATGAGAATGGCAGAAGTATTCTGGATTTTCAGTTGGCTAAAAAAGTGATGAAGAAAAAAGGGGAGATAAAGATCAATATGGCAAACCTATTGAATACCAGACAGATTTTCTACAATAACGTAGAGTCTAAGAAAGAGAATAGAGCATATAAGAGCAGTGAAGACAGAATCCAGTGGAGCAATTTATTTGGAGCCAGTTTTGGGGTTGGATTCTCTTATAATTTTTAATTCAAGATGTAGCGTTTATAGATGGGGCTCCCCGCATTGCGGGGGGCCTTTTTTGTTGACCTGTATCAGGTAACAATTAGTTAACGCTGGCGTAACATACCCATTACATTAAAGCAATTCTTTTGCAGCATAAAAACATTGAAAATGATACGTTCACTTATGATTTCCCGTCTTGCTTTAGTGGCGCTAGCTGTTGCTGCTATGACATCTTGCTCAAAAGATGATGATGAAGATGATGTTATTGCACCTCCTGTTAATCCTAATGAGACCATCTTATCTGGTACATTAACAGCGAATAAAACGCTTACAGCTGATAAAACTTGGACATTGAAAGGTTATGTGTATGTTCCTAATGGAATTACTTTGACCATTGAAGCAGGTACCACAATTAAAAGTGATAATACAGAAAAAGGAGCTCTTTGTATTGAGCGTGGTGGAAAAATTCAGGCAAATGGTACCGCTGATAAACCTATTGTGATGACTTCTGGTCAGGCTGCTGGAGCAAGAAATCCGGGTGACTGGGGTGGATTGATCATCTTGGGTAATGCGCCTACCAACCGTACTTCAACTCCTGTAATCGAAGGTGGTTTGGATCGTCCTTATGGCGGTAGCAATGCTACAGATAACTCAGGTACATTGAAGTATGTCCGTATTGAATATGCAGGTATCGCTGCTTTCCCTGGCTCTGAGATCAATGGTTTGACCTTAGGTGGTGTGGGTAGTGGAACAACTATTGAAAATATTCAGATCGTATACGGTAATGATGATGCGTATGAGTTCTTTGGTGGTAATGTAAATGCAAAATACTTGGTTGCATATGCTACTGCTGATGATGATTTTGATTTTGATTTCGGGTATACTGGTAAAATTCAATTTGCTGTTGCATTACGCGATCCTGCATTCGTTGATAATGGTGATGCCGGTAATGGTATCGAAGCTGATAACGATGGTTCAGGTACAACTGCTACTCCATATACTCGTCCGGTATTGAGCAACTTTACTTTTGTAGGACCAAACAACGCTGCAGGTACTGCAGCTAACCACAACTTTGGTAACAGATGGAGAAGAGCGGTACGTTTTGTTTTACGTAACTCAATCCTGATGGGCTGGCAGAAAGGTGGCTTCTCAATGGAATCTGATGGTACTGCAAACGACTACAGCGCTGCAGGTGGTACTTCTGAATTCAAGAATAACCTGGTACATGCAGTTGCTGATCCATACAGAGTATCTGGCTTAACTGCCGCAACACTTACTGCTGCTGCCGTTAGAACCAAAGCTGAATCAGAAGGATGTAAGACTTATACGAATGCAGCTGATATCAAATTGACTTCTCCATTCACTATTACCAATCCTAATCTGTTACCTGCTACAGGTTCAGATGCATTGACCGGTGCAAGCTTTACAGGTTTAGATGCATTCTTTACAGCAACTACTCATGTTGGTGCCTTTGGTACTACCAACTGGATGGCTACTTGGACAAGATTCCCTGCAAAAGGACAATAATATTGAATACCATATTGAAAAACCGCTCTGAACAAGAGCGGTTTTTTTATTTCTTTGTGATTAAATGATTTTATGATGCGCTACTTCATATGCTTATTCATTTCTGTTAGCTTTTTGTATGCTTGTCAATCTCATGAGGAGAGAGGAGTTATTGAAGTTGTAGAATCTGATTCACTGATTGCTGATCTTCATCCATTACCAGAGATTAAAAAGATAGATAGTATTGATATGCATTTCTTTCCTGATATCAATGATCAGAAAGTGTATACAAGATTAGGTGTGAATGATACTACATTCATTCAAAAGATTACATACATCGAAATGAAAAATTCATTTGCTGTGAATCCACCTTGCGAGTATGATGTTAAATTCTTTTGTTTTGCTGATGGGCAAATTGTTAAGACACTATACGTTGCTGCAAAAAAGGATAGTTGTCATTACATCGGATACATCAAAAGTGGGGGTGTGGCAGTAAAGATCAATATGTCTGATTCAACAGCATCTATGATCAATACATTTCGAAAGAAAAGCCGGTAATCAATTACCAATTATTCATTTGCTCTGGTACAATTCTTTCCGGCTCTTTGATCGGATGTTCTTTCCAATCTGGATCATATTTTACAAACCAGCTAAGCCATAAAGAACGAGATAAACGCATGATGAGTGGCTGGAATACGAAGAGTAATACGAATGCCGTACCCATCCAGTAAAAGATACGGTTGTCATCAATGGAAAATGTCATTCCAATTAAAACTTTCCAGGCAATGAAAGTTGCGACCAGAAAAGCAACAGATAGTGCATAACTAACATATCCGGTACCATAATAAAATCCTACTTCGATTTCAGTAGGCTGGTTACAAACCGGACATCTCTCATGCATATCTACATTGGTCTTGAATTTATAAGGCTCTTGACTCTTGAATATTTTTCCTTGCCTACATCTTGGGCAGCGATTGTTCAAAACGCTCCATAAGTACCAAGGTGTTTTCGATTTGCCGTTCATCTTTGATTGTTTGTGGTGTAAAGGTAGTGAATAGCTAGTAGCGAGTTATTCATAGCTCATAACCAATTGTTTATAAAGAATTACAATTGTGATTGTAGATCATCTATTTTAGAAAGCAGTAACGTTCGTTTGAATGAACACTTACTTTATGCTACTGCACTGCTCATACCCACATCCTTTTTTTCTGGAGGAAGCGTATATGCCAGTTGCTGCTATTGTTAATCCGAATACAGCCGGAGTCCAATCGTGAAATTCAATGGCAATCCAACTGAAAAGACTGGCTACTCCTAATCTGATTATCAATGGCCAGTCAAAGTTTTTTATTCTTGAAAACATATGAACTGTTTTGAATCGTAAAGATCGGTTGATTGTAACAGATCAATCGTGATAAAAGTCATGTTTTAAGCGGGATCTTGAAACAGATAAACAGTGTTGTAGTGTATGTTATGTTTATCCAGTAATGAAGTATATTCTTTTTTGAAGGATAGAGTTTTATGATGTTCTTGTTGTCGATGAATGTAATCAGCGACATTTGTTAATCTACTGTGAGAAACACTAAATGCCCCATATCCTTCTTGCCAGTAAAAATGGGAAGTTGCTAGTTTTTCTTTGTTGATAAACACAGTGCTATCTTTTTTTATAAACCGTATCAGATCTGCAATTGTTTGATTGGGGTTTAAACCGATAAGAATATGAATATGGTCAGGCATAGAATTGATGGCCAAGGGTTGATGACCATTATTCTTAATGATCCCGCCAATATATTCATGTAAACGCTGATTCCAATTGAATGAGATAAGCGATCTTCTGTATTTAACAGCAAATACAAAGTGAATGTGTAATTGTGTATAAGTGTTTGGTTTCATTTTTTGCTAGCAAGATAATGCACATCTATACGGTGGTTACAGTCTGCCAGTAGCGGTTTGTTTGAGATTATATGAAACTTGTTGTTGGTATATGATCATTTTGCTGAGCATGTATATGGTTTATAAATTGTTACTCTCTGTTTTGTGTTACCCCTCCGGGGTAAAATGAATTCTGGTATTAATGATGCTACAATCTTTAACCCCTCTGGGGTTACGGTTGTATTGCGGGTGATTTTTTATTGTGTTATGCTGAGAGGTGTTTATGAAAGATGCAAGTTTATCTTCAAACCCCGGAGGGGTTCAAGATTGTAGCCCCCAATGATTGCGGAATATTCCAACCCCGGAGGGGTTGAACAATGGATGTTTGGGTGCATATTAATGGTATAGATTTTATAATCTTTAACCCCTCTGGGGTTACGGTTGTATTGTGGTGATTTTTTATTGTGTTATGCTGAGAGGTGTTTATGAAAGATGCAAGTTTATCTTCAAACCCCGGAGGGGTTCAAGATTGTAGCCCCCAATGATTGCGGAGTATTCCAACCCCGGAGAGGTTGAACAATGGATGTTAGGGTGTATTATATTGAAATAACATGGTTAGGTGAATATCACCCTATAATCTTCTCCATCTGCATGCTTCTCGACCCTTTGATGAGCAAGTACGTATTTTTCAATTGTTGTTGTTGATGCCAATCTGAGGCTGCTTTTGAATCAGGAAAAAAGATGTAAGGATGTTCTGTATGTGCAAAATCTCCTCCTACCAATACCACTTCTTTCCAATTATGTTGATTAATAAGATGAATGATTTGCTGATGTTCTTCAATACTATCTTTACCTAACTCCATCATTCCACCTAACATTAATATTTTTTCTGTGGAAGGGAATTTTGCAAAATTTTCTATAGCCGCCCGCATACTGGTTGGATTGGCATTGTAGGCGTCTAATATAATATGATTACTATCTTTCTCAAGCATCTGTGAGCGGCTATTTGAAGGAGCATACTGTTCAATTGTGGTTACAATCTTTTCTTCAGGCACTTCAAAGTATTTACCAATAGCAACAGCGCATAAAACATTTGGCAAGTTATAATCACCTACTAGTTGTGTGCTGATCACTTCTTTCTTTAAGCCATTTGTAATGTTCACTTCCAAAAAAGGTTCACTAGTTTTTACATGTCCGGTTACAGTACCATTCTTTGTTCCATAGATTTGTTTTTGAGCAATGCCATTACTCATGTTATGTAAGTACTCATAATCATCATACATGAAAATAGCGCCGTTATGAGTTTTGATGTAATCAAACAATTCACCCTTTCCTTTTCTAACACCTTCAATGCCTCCAAAGCCTTCCAAATGCGCTTTGCCACAATTGGTAATGATACCATGTGTAGGTTTGGTATACACACAATAACCTGCGATTTCTTTTTGATGATTAGCGCCCATTTCAATCACGGCCATCTCTGCATCTTTACGAATGCTTAAAATGGTCAAGGGAACACCAATGTGATTGTTCAAATTACCTTGTGTTGTGTAGGTTGTATAATGTGAGGCGAGAACAGATGACACCAGTTCTTTAGTAGTTGTTTTTCCATTACTTCCGGTAATGGCAATAAAAGGAATATTGAATTGATCTCTGTGATAAGATGCAAGTTCTTGTAATGCTTGTAAAACATCAGGAACCAATATCATTCTTTCATCTTCATTGTCCTGCACCTCATCAATCACTACGTAAGCAGCACCTGCTTCTAGTGCTTTGCCAGCAAAGGTGTTACCATTAAAGTTGGGGCCTTTTAAAGCAAAGAAAATGTCACCTTGTTTGAGTCTCCTGGTGTCGGTTTGAATGGAGGGATACTGGAGATATAGTTGATATAGTTCTGCGGTAGTCATGAGTTATGGGGTTTGGGTACTGGGTACTGGGTACTGGGTACTGGGTACTGGGTACTGGGTACTGGGTACTGATTTTTTGCTTTGCAAGGTAAATAATAAACCTAGTACCTAGCACCTAGTACCCAGTACCTGTATCTCATGGCAAAAAATACGGGAAATACCTAAGGGTAAAAATGGTTCAACTATATAGATTACAACGAAATAAATTTATGAGAGATTTCAAGACTTTAGAGATTTGGCAGCGAGCAATTAGTTTGGCTAGGAATATTAATGAATTGACTCAATCATTTCCTTCTCATGAAAAATTTGGCTTGGCTGTTCAAATGAACCGATCAGGGGTGTCAATAGCGTCTAATATTGCGGAAGGGTGTGGTAGAAGAACGATACCTGATTTAAAACATTTTATTCATATCGCTATAGGATCTTCCTACGAATTAGAAACGCAAATTGAAATTGCATATTTAAGCAGCTATATAAATTCAAATATTTATAAATCGGTTACATCCGAACTTAATATACTTCAAAAGATGATGGTAAATTATGGAAAAGGATTGGGAGTGAGATACTAGGTGCTGGGTGCTAGGTGCTGGGTGCTAGGTGCTGGGTGCTAGGTACTAGGTGTGGGGCTATTGATTTACAAAACCCAAAACCTAGTACCTAGCACCCAGTACCTAGTACCCAAGCCCCCCAAACAAAAGAGCCATCCCCTTATCAGAGACGGCTCTTTCTATTTTTACCTTTTCCTTCTTAACGTTTATTTCGGCGAGGAGGGAAGAATTGTCCGGTTTTTGCTTTTCTGGAAATTCCTTCTGCAGCACCATAATGACTCATTGCGCAACGGAAGCCAATGGTATTTGTACTTAAATCCTCTTCAAGAAAACGACGTGCACCCGGACTTAACCAAAATGCTCTATCATTCCAACTGCCTCCTTTGTAAACACGTGATTTATCAGAGACCAAAGATGTAGTGCCATAACCGTAATATACTGCACTAGATGAATCACCATCTAAATAGTTGGTAGCATATGAGCGCTGATAATTTCTTCTGTTACGTAATGTTGAGTCTTCTTCCAATACTGTTTTGATTCGACCTTTATCATCGCGTAGGTTTCCTTGCCCGCCACTCATATCGATCTTGCGGAATTCATTACCACGGAACATATTAAAGTCGTCACCGTCAAGAGAGTTTAGCGGACGATATACGTCAGCAACCCACTCACTTACGTTACCGCTCATATTGTACAATCCGTAACCATTAGGGATGAAAGAAGTTACTTCTGCAGGAATAGCAGCGTTATCGTTCAAGCCACCGGCTACACCCATGTTATCACCCGCACCTCTTTTGAAGTTGGCAAGGAATGCACCTTGGTAAGCACTTTTCTGTGTGTAACGAACATTATCATAACCATTGTTCTTCCAAGAGTAGATCTGCTTATTGGCAATCAATTCTTCTCCTCTCTTAGAACCTTTGGATTTTTTCTGGGGATTTTCAGCAATATAACCGTAAGCGGCATATTCCCATTCTGCTTCTGTTGGTAAACGATAGTCGCCAAACAAGATACCATCTTCAAAAGTAACCTTGGTTCTAGGGCGACCATTCGCATCTTTTAATGGGTTTTTCTTTGAAGTAGCAGTTCTACCAGGAGTAGCCTGATACTCATCCATTAAATAAGCTTTGGTATTAAAGTTATCTTGTCCGGAACCATTCAATTCTCGTTTGATTTGGTTTCTTGCATCCAAATAACCTTTACCCATGAGGGTTAATTCATTCACACGATCCGTGCGCCAGATACAGAAATCTGTAGCTTGCTTCCAGCTAACACCCACCACAGGATAATAATTGTAGGAAGGATGGCGGAAATAATATTCTACATATGGCTCATTATAAGCCAATTCACTACGCCATACAAGGGTATCAGGTTTGGCTTCTTCCACAATGGAATCCATACCTGCACCGCCAAATACGTTGGTTAGCCAATAGAGGTACTCACGATAATGTACGTTGGCCACCTCAGTTTTATCAATAAAAAATGAGTTAACAGTAATTCTGCGTGGGATATTATTCCAATCTCCCATCACATCTTCCTGTGTTGCACCCATGGTGAAAGTACCACCCTGTACAAATACCAGACCCGGAGCCGCCTTGATATCCTTAGGCTTGGCCACATTGAAGTTACCCTGGTCTTTGTCATTATAATTCCATCCGGTAACCGTTGATTTCTGCGGTTTCTTTTTGAAAATTTTACAGGATGACATAGCGCCTGTTAACGTCAACAACAAGAGCAAATTCCGTGTTGTTTTCAATACTTGCATGTGATTCTCGTGTTTGTGGAGTATAGATGTTTCGCTAATGTCTCAATTTACGTATATGCGAATATAGAAGTTTTATGTTTATGGTGATTAAGGACCGGGAAATTCTATTGTTAGTAAAAGGCTAATTTTAAAGGGGTTAGGAGTGAGGGGTTAGGTGTTAGGAGTTAGGAATTAGGTTGTTGAGCGATTAGGTAATCGGGTAATCAGCTGTTGGGGCGTATTTCCTCTTGTCTAATACCTAACTCCTAACACCTAACCCCTCACTCCTGATTTGGCTAGTGTAGGGCGATTTCTACGGGAAATTGTTGAATTGGTGGACAGATAACTAGGGGGGTGGAAGACCAACGAGGTCATTATTGACCCGGTGAGTTCAAAGATCATGACACATTACATCGAAGAATAAAATAGATTGCAGTAATGAAGCAGGGTTTACTTGGGTTGATTGGGGTGCTTTTGATGTTGGCACAAGTGCAAGGCCAGCGGCAATATGCTTCGTCTTCAGTATTGGCTTCCGGTAATTGGTTAAAGATAGCCGTAAAAGACCCCGGGGTCTACAAAGTAGATGCTTCTATTCTAACCCCTTTAGGGGCAGCAGGGGTAACATCCTCATCGATACGTCTCTACGGAAATGGAGGTGCCATGCAGGGGGAACAAGGCAATGCTGCTTATACAGATGATCTTGTTGAAAATGCTATACAAGTTATTGATGGAGGTGATGGCGTTTTCAATAACAACGATTACTTTTTGTTTTATTTCAACGGAAGTGGTCACTGGGTTAAAGACAGCTTGCAACAAAGTTTTCGATTTGTTAAAAACTTGTACAGTGATTCGGCTTATTACTACATCTCAATTGGAGGTGTTGGAAAAAGAATACAAGAACAAAACAATTCACTACTGTCAACGGTCACTGTCAACTCATTCAATGAGCGTACAGTGCTGGAAAATGATCTTGTGAATTTGATTGGTTCCGGTAAAGAGTGGTATGGGGAGAGATTTTCTTCGGGAACTTTATCAAGAACCTTTTCTTTCAACTGGCCCAACAGTATCTCACAAACACCACTTCGACTGAGAGCTTCATTTGCTTCACGAAATGTAGGGGCTACGGCTTCTATGGTAACGACTGTCAACGGTGCCCAGTCAACTCCATTGATTTTCCCTGCTGTTACAGGAACTTTTTTGGATCGTCATGCCATTCATCTGGAACAAGAACAACTATATAATTCAACACAATCAACAATCACGGTTCGTTTTGATTATCAGTCTGCCGCAACAGGTGCTGAATGCTGGTTGAATCAATTTGAAATTTTCGGAAGAAGATCCTTGATCAAACAAGCAGATCAAATGTTATTGTTTCGCGACTGGCAATCAGTGGGTACAGGTGCTGTAGCACGTTTTGAGATAGCAGGAGCTACTGCAGGTATAAAGGTGTGGGATGTAACAACGCCAGTATCTCCGGTGGCCATGCGTAATTTGTCTTCCGGAAATTTTATTTTTCATCAGGATGCTAGTCGACTAAGAGAATACATAGCGTTTACGGATGCGCAAACATTGATACCTGCCAGTATTGGTCGAATCAATAATCAAAACCTACATGGACTTTCTACTCCGGAATACCTTATCATCACACACCCTGCTTTTATTACCGCAGCGCAGAAATTAGCAACTTTTCATCGACAACATTATAGGCGTATTGTTGAAGTGGTATCAGTGGACCAAGTGTATGAGGAGTTTGGAAGTGGCATCGCTGATCCTAGCGCCATACGCAATTTTGTTAAAATGCTGTTCGATAGAAATAGTAATAGCCTTAAATATCTTTTGTTACTGGGTAGTGGTTCATATGATCCACGTAATCGGGTGGCCAATAATTATCGATTTATTCCAACGCATCAAAGTGATCAATCATTAGATCCGATATCCAGTTATACTTCTGATGACTTCTTTGGAATGTTGAATGATACGGTTGATATCAATCGCGGGAATGCCTTACAGGCGCTGGATATAGCCGTAGGAAGAATACCTGCACGTAATGTAACTGAAGCCAATGTAATGGTTGATAAGATCATTCGTTATCATGATCCATCAAGATTTGGTGAATGGAGAAACCGCTTGTTATTCATTGCCGATGATCGTGATCAAAATCTACATCTCAATGATGCGGAAGGAGTGTCTGCCAAGGCAAAAAACACATTTTTTCAAACACAGAAAATTTATTTGGATGCTTATCCCTTGGTGAGTGGAAGTGGTGGTGCCAGATATCCGGCAGTGAATGAAGATATCGTCAATCGAATGAACCAGGGTGCTTTGATTGTCAATTATAGTGGTCACGGGAATCATATTCGTTTGGCAGATGAAGCAGTATTTACCACAGATGAAGCAGGTCGTTTACAAAATGCATCCAGATTGCCATTGATGGTGACAGCAAGTTGTGATTTTTATCCATTCGATGATCCTTCAAAAAATGCATTGGGTGCACAAATGCTTACAGGTGATTCCACAGGTGCTATTGCATTATTGAGTACGGCTCGTTTGGTATTGGCTGCGAGCAATCGTATCATCAATGAATATTTTATTCAAGAATCGCTTCAACCTGATCCAACAACTCAACAATACCTGTCATTGGGTGAATCGGTACGAAGGGCTAAAAACCTTGCTGTTATTCAATCCGGAGAAATTCTGAATACAAGAAAATTCATGTTGTTAGGTGATCCGGCGATGCAATTGGCATTTCCATCGAATCGTATCCGGTTGATCACTGTGAATGGAAAATTATTAAATACTGCCGATACACTCAAAGCTTCGGGGCGTTATGTTCTGGAAGGAGAGATCGTTGCCATTAATGGAAACAGGTTACGCGATTTTACAGGAACCATTGAAGCGATCATTCAAGATAAACCGCGTAGTATCGCAACACTGGCCAACGAGACAGGTAGTTTTATCACCCGTTTCGAACAACAGTCTGCAGTATTATTCAAAGGGGTTTTCTCAGTGGATACCGGTAAGTTTCGCATAGAAGCCATATTGCCAAAAGATGTAAGTTTTCAACCCGGAAAAGGCAAGATCAGTCTGTATGCTTACGACGCCAAGCGCGATGCTACTGGAGTAGATACGAATTTGGTGGTTATGGGCAGTGATCAATCGCTAACAGATCGCACTGGTCCATCCATACAGTTGTACTTGAATGATACCCGATTTAAAAATGGTGGATTGACAAATGAAACTCCTTTATTGATTGCGCAGTTGTCGGATAGTTCCGGTATCAATACATCGGGTAACGGTGTTGGACATGATATCACATTGATCATTGATAATGAAGTCAGAAATCAGCGGGTATTGAATGATCTTTTTGTGGCAGATAGAAACAGTTGGTCATCCGGAAGTATTCGATTTCGTTTGCCTGTACAAGGTGTTGGTTCGCATCAACTGAGACTCAAGGCTTGGGATGGTGCTAATAATTCCACAGAAGAGGTATTAGATTATATCGTTGTAAGGCAAGATCAACTCAAAGTAAGCAAGGTTATGAACTTTCCTAACCCGTTTTTTGAGCGTACTCGTTTCTCTTTTGAACACAACCAACCGGAGCAAGACCTGAAAGTGGATGTCTATATTTATCAATCTAATGGCAGGCTCATTAAACGAATCTCAAAATTGCTGAATACCCCTGGCTCCAGAAATGTGGAAATTGAGTGGGATGGAAGAGATGAATCGGGGCGGAAAATCCAAAAAGCTGTTTATATTTACAACGTCGTAATTCAATCTGGCACCCAAAAATCTTTTCATGCCGGACAACTTATTCTTCTTTAATTGACTCTATGGGTTGAATTTTACTTGAGTAATTTATTGGTATTGACTTTGGCGACTGGCTATTAGCTGTTGGCAATTGGCCACTAGCAGTTGGCTTTTGTAGCAATAGCCAATGGCTAATGGCCAAAAGCTAAGAGCCAATTACCTCTAAGATTCCCAACTTTTTAAATATATTGCTTCATGCTTTTTACTTCAAAGAAAACCCTGACAGCCATTGTTGGATTGATGTTGTCTTATGCTTCTATTGCACAGGACTCTGTTAATATCGTTTCTACTGCTGTTCCCTTTTTACGTATTTCGCCGGATGCGCGTGCAGGTGGTATGGGTGATGTAGCTATTGCAACTACCCCCGAAGCCAATGCGCCTTTCTGGAATTTATCAAAAGTGATGTTTGCTCCCCGACGTTCAGCAATAGCAGTGAATTACACTCCATGGTTAAAAGATCTAGGATTGAATGACGTATATCTCGCGAGTATGGCGGGTTATCACCGTTTGGATGATGAACAGGCCATTTCTTCTTCGCTTCGTTTTTTTAGTTTAGGGAATATTCAATTGACAGATTTTTCGGGTAATGTGTTGAACTCGGTTAGACCCAGCGAGTTTGCGTTCGACTTGGGTTATTCCAGAAAATTGAATGAAAAGCTGAGCATTGGTGTGGCATTGCGTTACATCAATTCAAGATTGGTGGTGGGAGATGTTGGTACAGGTGTTGTGTATAAAGCAGGTAATGCAGTGGCTGGTGATGTCTCACTTTATCATAATGGTTTGAATGAAGATGGAGAGGGATTGAATTGGGGTGTGGTGTTGTCTAACTTAGGTAGTAAAATCGGTTATACGAATGATGCCAGAAACAAAGATTTTATTCCGGCTAACTTAGGTATTGGTGTTTCTTATACCAAAGTATTAGATGTTAATAACAAGATCAATTTTGCATTGGACATGAATAAGCTGTTGGTTCCGGCTCCTCCGGTGGCAACAGGAAATTTCACGACCGATTCAACCAATCTTTCGAATTATAGAACAACAGGCGTAGTGAGTAGTTGGATGAAATCTTTCAGCGATGGTTCGGGTGTAGGAAAGTCATTGCAGGTGTCTATCGGAGCGGAATACAGTTACAATAATCAGTTCTTTTTTAGAAGTGGTTATTTCTATGAAAATAAAAATCGCGGCAACAGAAAATATTTCAGTGTAGGTGCCGGTTTCCATCTCGACTTTATGGATATCAACTTCTCTTATCTGGTGCCCTCTGGAAGTGGTGTTACCCGTAATCCGCTTTCGAATACTTTGAGGGTGGGAGTGGTATTTAGTTTGGAGCCGAAGGAGTAGTTGTTAGGTGTTAGGTATTAGGTGTGAGGCGTTAGGTTATGATCGCGAAGCGATTAGCTTTTAAAACCTAGCACCTAATCACGCATACCTAACTCCTAACCCCTTACCCCCAGCAAACAAACCGCATGCGCCACCAACCCTTCCTGTCTGCCAACAAATCCCATTTTCTCTGTGGTAGTAGCTTTGATGGAGATGTCTTTGATGGTGATGCCTAGGATGGAGGCGATTGTTTCTTGCATTTGGGGTACAAAGGGTTTTATTTTGGGTGCCTCGAGGCATAGTGTTGAATCTATGTTGATCACTTTATAGCCTTCAGCTTCAATCAGGGTCTTTGTTTTGGCCAGTAATATCTTGCTATCAATGTTTTTGAATTCTTGGGAAGTGTCCGGGAAATGAACACCGATATCGCCCAATGCAGCAGCACCTAATAGTGCATCGCAGATAGCATGAAGGAGTACATCCGCATCACTGTGTCCTAATGCGCCTTTGTCGTGTGGTATTTTAACGCCACCAATAAATAGATCTCTTCCTTCCACTAATTGGTGATAATCGATGCCGTAGCCTATTCGTATGTTCATGTTGCGAAGATAGAGAGAGGATTTTTGATTTTGGGATCTTTGATGGGGTGGTGGGGTGGTGGGGTGATCGGGGGGATGTCATTCCGACGCAGGAGGAATCTCGCGCCACTTGGGGCTATGATTTAGTTTTTGAGTTAAAATGTTTTGTGCATAGTTGTTAGCGGTGGGAGATTCCTCCTTCGTCGGAATGACGAGGAAAACGCCCCTGAAAAATCAGGGGCGCTGTGGATCAATTTTCTTGATCTTGCTGCCAGTCTAGTGGCTCTTCATACAATGTTAGCTGACTGATGGCGGTTGCTGTGGCACCTGCGGCGGCTGCATAACCTGAGATGGTTATGATCAGTGCCGGTAGGGACACCGGTAGCGTAACGAGTGCTGTTGCAACAGTTGTCAGTATCAGACCTACATTTCTGATTTTTCTGAAAAAGGGCGGCGGTTGTGATCTCGCCCTTTGAATGATTTTTTTCATACTTAATTTTTAATGATCTGCTTTTGATCGTATCACCGTCAGCAGAATGGTTTCCTTACTTTGAAGTGCGCTTAATAAAGTGTTCATCAATCTTTGAAATGCCCTTTGGCTCTGTTCACCGGTTCCGGGGCCGGAAAGCAATAGTACAGGTGCAATACAACCTTTTAATTCGCGCGTGGCATGGTTGGCCGGGTGTATGAGTATGTAACTCCTTCCGGGTACGTCTGCTACTTGCAGGTGCCATCGAAATTTTTGGCTGTATCTTTTTTTCAGTACATAAGTGCCTTCGGGTATACATGATCGATTGAGCTCATTGTTGCGCCAGGGTAGTTCTATTGTATAACACAAGGGTTCGCTATGACTCCCGATCGTAAGCAATCCATTCGTGCCTTCATCGTGATACGTGCGATGAATGGTTAGGTGCATGGGGTTAGGGGTTAGGTGTTAGGAGTGAGGTATGAGGTGTTGGGATTGAGGAGTTGGATTCGATTGTGTTGGGGTGGGTCAGCTATTCCTATTTTGGAACTATTTATAAGCTTAACCACACTCCTAACACCTAACTCCTCACACCTATTCCCTCACCCCTCATTATCCTACAACTGATCTACGCCTATTACTGTGCTGTTGATGGCGGAGTTGTTCATGACCGGATAGAAGTGTCCGTTAACTTCGTTGTAGAACTCTAGTTTCAGTGCGATGATTACCGGATCTGTGCTGTTGGGTGGTAAGGTTTCCGTCAATGTCATTTCTGCTAAAACCTCGTCATCAAGTAACAGCTTTGGGCTTGCGATCTGTACTTTATGGATTTCCTCTGTATCAAAGTTGATGGTAGCTGCACCTAATGTCAATACAAAATGAGAGGCTTTTGCGGGAGTTGTTAATCGCTGATTAGGAATCATCTCATGAATGGTTGCCGTTAACTCACCTGTTAAACGATTGAATGCTGCTGTATAACCGCCATTGAGTGCCAGGTCAATAGAGCCGTTACCGGTGAAATCAAATCCAGTTAATAAACTTAAATCGCCAAAACTTGCACGCCTTTGCCCTCTCAAATTGGTGCTGTCTGTTTTACGTATTTCGTTCATTAACTTGGTTGTTTGTTGTACCAGTGATTTGTTTTTGACATTCCAATTCAGATCTGTGAATGCGAGGCGAAAAAGCTTAGCTTCTTTGGTCATCATTCCAAATTCACTGGTGTGATCTCTCCAAGCTTGGAATTGTGCTCCCGATTGACGTTCAGCAATATTGACTTTGCTTTTTTGTCTGGCTTTAAATCCCGATTTGGTGTGTGAGTAAGTCACATCGCCTACTGTACCGCTTAACTTATGGGTGCCAAATTGTTTTGCTGCCATTGTTTTGTTTTTTGTGTGTTTACAATCATTTGTTTTTTTTATTCCCGCTGCAGACGGGTCCACCGGTGGTTTGTTAACGAGATCAAAGCTACTATGGGTGATATCTTTCCAGGGCTGGTAGGGCTGGTATCAGCCCTTCTAACTGATTGATAATATTTGAGTTGTGGTCAAAAAATTTTTGAAGCCTCAGTGGTGGTGGTTGTTTTGATCTATTTCTAAGGGCTAGGAAAATGTTAGCGTAAGGCTAAGACAGGTGCTTGACAGGGTACTGAGTGGTACAAGGGAAGGTTAAGGGCGTTCTAAGGCAAGGATAAGGGAGGGTTAAGAGGATCATAGTTATTTGATAGCCAAACTATAGTCAAACCATAATCAAATAATAGTGAAGTGATACTAGCGAGATAGTGTTGTAATTTTTTGTAGCATGGTTGTAAGATGGGTGCGGATGATGGAAAGTGCCGGAAGTTCTAATGTGTAGAATTTATCGTACAGATGACGTTCTGATATTGGTGCGTTGGTTCGGCTGGTTCTGAAAGTTTGTGACATGGCTCTTACTAATTCTTTATTGTTGTTTGAGATCAAGACACCAGATTCTACAAGTAATCGCAATAGTGCTGCTAACTGTGAAACGGATAAACTCGTTAGAAAAAGAGAAGTATGCTGGAGCGTTTGTGTATCGTTTTTACTTTCCTGCTGACAATGTATCAACTCTGTTTGTATCGCTTCCTTTAATTGGTATTTAACGGAAGCTTGTGTTGGCTCAGCACCCATCTGATCGATCAATGGAATTCTGTCTACCCAATGAAGGTACCTGGCCCAATGTTGAATGTGATCGTTTGATTCAGGAAGCAGCAATGTACATCGCTCCATTACAAAATGTACAAAGAGTGCATGGTTGCAGTTGCGTCTGATGAGCGTGAATAGCATGGCAGTGGTGGTGTCTTCATATAACCCGGGTTGTTCAGATGGCAATACTGAAAGTAACTCGGTCCAGTATTCTGTATGATAGTAACTATGGGTTCCTGTTTTATGTAGCTGTGAATGATAGATGCTGCGAAGTATAGGTATCAGATTGTTTTCAGTTGTTGATGTCAATGTTTCCCAATATTGATCCTGTATTGCCTTTACTTCTTCCCATAAACAATGAGGCATGGGTTCATAAGGATTGAAGTGTTCTGAAAAGTGGCGACGAATAAAATCCAAAGTATCTGTACACCAGATTTCTAATTGTTCATTGGTGCGATTTCGTTTATGTTCTTTGGGGCGATGTCGGTACAATTTCTCCAACCAAATGTGTAAGGTTTTTACTAGAATTGTAACCAAGCCTCGCACTGCTTTTTTCCCCTGTACCATTAGAAAAGAACCGGTTAAATTTTTTTCCAGTTCTCGTGCTTTTTGAGTTGCTTCTTTTCTTTTTTGTTCTTTGAGGGTTGTTGTAAAATCGGTTTGTGTACTATCGTGGATAAGAATATCTAACTCCCTTAATATTTCGTTCATACTTATTTTTTTGTAATTGATTTATACATTTTTCACATCTGCGAAAATGCTGAAATCTTCTTTCAGTGAACTAGGGGGAGATTTATTACAATGATAGTATTTTCAAGTATTACGAGGGAAAATAAAGTTATCTTTTTGATCAATTCTTAATGCTATGCGTAACCAATATCCGGATAGAGGATGGAGTAGATTACAGTGGATCATGTTTTATTTGGCTGTTCTTTTTCTATTAGAATGGGGTTGCGGTAGATTTTGAATGTCATTCATGAATCATTCAATACTATGTCATACTCAAATTCTTTTCACTCCTTTTTCAAATATTTGATTCAACTCTCAGCACTATTTTTTTTGAACTGGTGTTTGCATGCTTTTATGCCTGTGATGGTTCAAGCACTTATGAAAGGGATGTCTACATGGAATGCTCCTAGTGTGTTGTATTGCTGGTATATACAAATTGCCTTTTTAGTAGTTTCTTTTTCGTTGAGAGAGAAGCTGAGTTATACAGCCATTAACTGGCTATCAAATATTTCTTTTGCCCTACAACGAATCTTATTTATTGTAGTAGCCTTATGTATGATTTGTGTACTATTCCATGCCATGCAATTATTTTTAGCAGCAATTGATAGGGTATCCTTTTTAGGTATTGGAGAATTACTATTGCTAACGGTTCAGTTTGTTTGCTTGCTAAGTATTGCTGTGCCGATGGTAAGCCGAAATTCTTACATGCAATTATTTTGTAAAAATTATTTTTTTTCGCGTCAATTGCATCATTAAATTATTTCTTAAGGTATTGCAAATTGCAAGTGAAGCAGAGAATACCTAGAAGGTGTGCCCCAAAACGCCAGGGTATCATTAAGAAACGATTTGTTGACTAACAGAATATACAAACGGTTCAATGAATCATACTCACAAATAATCAGTGTGCAACCCCTCCGGGGTTGGGCTGATTTCAATATATGGTTGCTACAGTCTGCAACCCCTCTGGGGTTGGGTGGGTTCAATATGTGGTTGCTATTCTGATAGTACTCCTTTTTGGGTTTCGGGAGAGGTTGAAAATGTGATGACTATCAATGGTGACATATTTGGAGGTAGGGTAGGGTTAAAATATGGTTGGCATCATTGATCAACTCTTTGGGCGAAGGGGTTATATAATAGCGGTATTTGTTTGATTCATATGCATATCCTGTAATAGGTTTTTATGATTCATTCTATCTACTAATCATATATAGCCTAAAACCAATTATTTTGCAGTCATATTCCATCAGTATGAAAAAAGCCCTAATTACAGGTGTTACCGGACAAGACGGTGCTTATTTGGCAGAATTCCTTTTGAAAAAGGGCTATGAAGTGCATGGTATTAAAAGAAGAAGTTCTTTGTTCAATACCGCTCGTATCGATCATATTTATGAAGACCCACATATCCCTAATCGTCACTTTATATTGCATTACGGCGATTTGACAGATGGGTCTAATCTTACCCGTATCATTCAGGATGTGCAGCCGGATGAGATCTATAACCTCGCTGCCATGAGTCATGTGAAAGTGAGTTTTGAAATGCCTGAATACACCGGAAATGCAGATGGACTTGGAACACTGCGCATATTGGAAGCGGTGAAATTGTTGGGATTGGGTCAGAAGACAAAAGTATATCAAGCCTCTACTTCAGAATTGTATGGGCTGGTGCAAGCCGTTCCTCAAAATGAAACCACACCATTTTATCCCAGATCTCCTTATGGTGTGGCAAAACTTTATGCCTATTGGATCACGGTAAACTATCGTGAAGCATACAATATGTTTGCTTGTAATGGTATTCTGTTCAATCATGAATCACCGGTACGTGGTGAAACTTTTGTAACCCGAAAGATCACCCGCGCTGTTGCACGTATTGCATTGGAATTACAAGATTGCTTATACCTCGGTAACCTTGATGCACAAAGAGATTGGGGGCATGCAAAGGATTATGTGGAAGCCATGTGGCTCATGCTGCAACAAGATAAACCCGAAGATTTTGTTATTGCTACAGGGGTCACTACCAAGATCAGAGATTTTGTACGAATGGCTTTTGCTGAAGTCGGAATTGAATTGAGTTTTGAAGGAAGTGGAGCTGAAGAGGTTGGAAAAGTAAAGACTTGTGGTGGTTCATATCAATTACCCATCGGTACAACAGTGGTGAAAGTAGATCCTACCTATTATCGTCCAACAGAAGTGGATCTCTTGATCGGTGATGCAACCAAGGCAAAACAGAAATTAGGTTGGCAGCCTAAGTATTCATTGACTGATATGGTAAAGGAAATGGTAGAGAGCGATGTTCGTTTGTTTGAGAAGCAGCAGTTCTTGAAAAATAGTGGATACGATATCCGAAACGAATTTGAGTAGGTAGGGGGGGTGGCTGTTGGCTAGTTGGCTGTTGGCAATTGGCCATTAGTAAAAAGCCAATAGCCAACAGCCAACAAGCTAACCGCTACGCCCTATAGAAATTCCTCTACAATTCAATTCTACAAAGGATTTGAAGTGTTTTTTGATATCTTGCAAAAATGAGAGATTTCAGAAAATTGGAGATATGGAAAGCATCACTTGTAATGGTAAAAAAAGTGTATAGTTTGACAGCTGCACTTCCTTTGCATGAAAAATATGGGTTGACTTCTCAAATGAATAGAGCAGCCATTTCTATCCCATCAAATATTGCAGAAGGATGTAGCAGAAATTCAAAAATTGAACTTGCTAGATTTTTGGAAATTGCTATTGGGTCTTCCTTTGAGTTAGAAAGTCAGATTGAAGTTTGTCGATTGTTAACATATATCAATGAATCACATTCCCAATTACTGATAGCTGAATTGAATATTTTACAAAAGCAGATGAATTTGTATAGAGAAATGGTTAGGAGATAGGCTTGTTGGCTTGTTGGCTAGTTAGCTGTTAGCTATTAGCCAACAGCCATTAGCCAACAGCTAACTAGCTAACAAGCCAACAGCCAATTGGCTAACCTCAAAATTGAACAAAATGAATAAAACTTCGAAAATATATGTAGCCGGTCACCGTGGAATGGTAGGTAGCGCCATAGTTCGGAAACTTGATGCTGAGGGGTATCATAACCTGGTGTTGAGAAGCTCCTCTGAGTTGGATCTACGTAATCAGGCTGCTGTCCAAGATTTTTTTGCTAGTGAGAAACCCGAATATGTTTTTCTGGCTGCTGCCAAGGTAGGGGGTATACAGGCGAATAATGTTTATCGGGCAGAGTTTATCTATGAGAACCTCATGATCGAGGCCAATGTGATACATGCGGCATATCAATATGGGGTGAAGAAGTTGTTGTTTTTGGGCTCTTCTTGTATTTACCCAAAAATGGCTTCACAGCCCATTACTGAAGCATCGTTGCTTTCCGGATATCTGGAACCCACAAACCAACCCTATGCTATTGCCAAGATAGCCGGGATAGAACTTTGTGATGCTTACAGAGCTCAGTACGGGGTCGACTTTATTTCGGCCATGCCTACGAATTTGTATGGTCCCAACGACAATTATGACCTAGAAAAATCTCATGTTTTGCCGGCTTTGGTTAGAAAAGTGGCTACAGCCAAAGAGCAGAATCTCCCATCGGTTGAGATTTGGGGTTCTGGTTCACCTTTACGGGAGTTTTTACATGTGGATGACCTAGCAGATGCTTGTCTATTTCTAATGGATCATTTTAGCGGTAAAGGCCCTGTGAACGTTGGATCAGGCGAGGAGGTCAGCATTCGTAAACTGGCCGAATTAATAGCAGAGGTGATGGGATATGGTGGATCATTGGTATTTGATGGTACGAAACCGGATGGAACACCTAGAAAGCTTCTGGATAGCAGTAAATTGCATCATTTGGGCTGGAAACCTAGTATTAAGTTGAGAGATGGTGTGACCCAAGTTTGCATGGCAATAAAGGACAAAAAATGGGTCTAAATTAGTTCAAAGAACTTTGTTATAAATCCTTCATTTATTGTATGTTGGGTTGTTTTACAGGGGATTATTTATTTTTTTACATACAGCCCCCAACCCCCTATATTTGCAATCGATTTAAATCCATGTGTTTTGTCCCCCCGTTTGGCACTTAAGGATTTGAAAAAGACTGATTTCTGTATCATTACGGGTAAATTGTGTTACCGGTTTGTCCGGTTTTTACCTGTATAGGTTACGCCCATTATTTGATATGAGCCTGTATTGTAGTGGGTTTATGGGAGTCAGATAGGCGAAGCCATGTTTGTTCAGTATTTTCGTTATTTCTCTATAAACGATAATCCAAGATATTATGTTCAATAAACGTTCAAGCTTTTTAAAGGTTTTCTCTATCCTTTTTAGCTTCTTTCTTCTTTTTTCTATCAAGATGATGGCGCAGTTGCCGGGAGGAAATCTAGCTAATTTCAAAATTGAAAACTTATCGGGTACCCAATGGCAGGCCGTTGTCAATGACTTTCGTAATTCCGGATTATCGGAGAGTCAATATGCTGCCAAGTTTACTGCCAGAGGGCTAAGCGATACGGAAGTATCCAATTTGATTGACAGATTAAGACAATCTGCCGGAACAGGTACGCGCAGACCCATGGGTGAATTAAGAGATGAAATAAGTTTAGGCAGCGATAAAGGATTTGATAATGCACAATCTCTTGCATTGGACAAAAACGCTGAGCTTGAAAGAAAAATATTTGGTTTCCAACTTTTCAAAAATTCAGAAGCGAGTTTTACGCCCAATCTCAATATGGCTACCCCAAAAGGCTATGTAATAGGTCCGGGTGACGATTTGCAATTACAGGTATACGGGGTAGCGCAAAGTACCTATTCATTAAAAGTAAGCAATGAGGGGCAAGTATCTATTCCATTCATTGGTGTGGCAAATATTGGTGGCATGACCATTGAGTCTGCTACAGCATTGTTGAGAGAAAAATTATCGATTCGATATGCAGGTATGCGAGGTCCGCAGCCAAATACTTTTGCTCAACTTACGCTTACCAATATTCGCAGTATCAAAGTGAATATGGTGGGCGAAGTAACTCGTCCGGGCACTTATACACTTCCTTCTTATGTGAATGTATTCAATGCTTTATTTTCAGCGGGTGGGCCTACTGTGAAAGGATCTTTTAGATCTGTACAAGTTATTCGTAATGGTCGTGTAGCTGGTGACATAGATATCTACGATTACATTTCCATGGGTAAGCTTAGTCAGAATATCCGTTTGGAAGACAATGATGTGGTATTGATCAAGCCTGCGCAATTAAAAGTAGAAGTAACAGGGCCGGTACGTATTGAAGGGATCTTTGAAGTGAAACCTCAAGAATCATTCAATGATCTTATGCGTTTTACCGGAGGATTTGCGGATAATGCCTACAAAGGAATGGTGTCAGTTACCAGAAGAGGGTTAACCGAGAACCAGGTATTAGATCTTTCCGAAACCATGTATGCTACTGCTCGCTTACAGGATGGAGATCTGATTGAAGTAAGACCTATATTGGATCGTTTCACCAATCGAGTTCAAATATCCGGTTCAGTGAATCGCCCGGGTCCTTATGCACTGATACCGGGTATGAAACTTTTTGATCTCATTCAAAAAGCAGGTGGATTAAAAGGTGATGCTTTTTTGAAGCGTGCTATTCTTTACAGGACCAAATCAGATTTTACACAAGAGGCCATTCCCGTTGATCTTTCTTCTTTGGAGAATGCATCTAACGCTAATAATGTGGTCTTAAAAAGAGAAGATGTACTAAGTGTTTCCAGTATCTATGATTTGAGAGAAGAGTATTATGTGCAGGTTAGTGGAGAAGTGAATAATACCGGTTTGTATCCTTATTCCGATAGTATGACGGTTTCGGATCTTTTATTACGTGCAGGGGGGCTTCGTTATTCTGCCTCAGGCTCATTTCTGGAGATCGCTAGAAGACAGGGCAATGAAAATGGTAAAATCGCTGAAGTATATTCCATATCAGTCAATAAAGATCTTTCGCTGGCGGCTGATGATGGAAAGTTCATCATCAAACCTTTTGATCATGTTTTTGTGAGAGCGCTTCCGGGTATTCAAGAATCAAAAACTGTGACTGTTAAAGGTGAGGTGAAGTATCCCGGTGATTATGTGATTGATCGTAAAGAGATGCGCATTTCTGATCTTTTGAAACGTGCAGGGGGCTTATCACCTTTTGCTTATACCAAAGGGGCTACTTTGATCAGAAAATTGAAAAAGAAAGAAGAGAAAACCACTTTAGAATTGGAATTAGAAAGATTAGAGCAGATCAAAAATAACTTGGATAAGGATTCTGTTCTTTCTGTAAGTGAAACCAACACAGAAGTATACAAAAGGATATCCAAAAGGATTGAAGTTGTGAAAGAAGCCATAGAAAAGGAAAAGAAATTAAAAGAAGAAAAAAAGCTGGAAGAAGAAAATAAGCAAAAACAAATCAGAGAGACTGGAGCCTTAACAGCGGGAAACAATGTGGCTCAGATCACTGAAAAGGAACAAGATCTGGTAGCAGTAGATTTTGATAAAATCGTTTCTAATCCGGGATCGGATGCAGACCTTATTTTAAAAGACGGTGATTTGTTGGAAATACCGGAAAAACTCGAGACAGTGAGTGTCAAAGGGGGTGTATTGTATCCTGTTTCAGTTCGTTATGAAGAAGGGATTGCTTTCAAAGAATACATCGATCGAGCAGGTGGTTTTTCGCCTCAGGCCATCAGAAAAAGAGCTTATGTGATTCAGGCAAATGGTAAAGTCGAAAGAGTGAAAACTTTTCTATTCTTTAGAAATTATCCATCAGTTGAGCCGGGTGCCGAAGTTGTCGTTCCCATATCAACGGCTACCAAAGCACCATTCTCTTATGAGCGTATTCTTGGAACTGTTACAAGTACGCTTACCCTTGTTTTCTTGTTAAGAACTCTGTAATCATTCACTTAATAAAAAGAATGAAAGACCAATTTAAAAGACTAGCATCCGGGGAAGACATTTCACTAAAGGAATTGTTGCAACCTTTACAAGCACTGAAGCCTCATCTTAAAAAGATGGGTGTCATTACGATCGTGTTACTGGTACTTTTTGGTATTCTAGGTAAAATAGCGCAAAAGACATCCCCTAAAGAATACATCGCAAAATGTATTCTAATGACAGACCAGTCTCCAACAGCAGTTGGAGGTGCTGCAGGATCTCTTGCTGCTATTGCTGCTCTCACGGGTGCTGCTCCGGGAAGTAGTAATGCCAATGCTTCCGGTACTGAAGGGAATGATTTTTATCAATTGATTTTAAAGAACAAACCTTTTTTGGTTGAACTGGCGGTTAAACCCGTTATTATTGATCAAAGCGGAACACAAAAAACTCTTTTTGAATATTTCTGGAAGGAACCTGAAAAGGATGCCATTGCCCAATTTTGGACGGGTCTAAAGAGATTGCCTTCGCGTATCATGGGAGGCGGTTCAGGTGAAGCAGCACCATTTGATAAAAAAGAGCTGACCTTAATACAAAAAAGAGTAGAGACAGATAGTGCTAATAAAAGTTTTATCAATTCTGTATACGTTACAGAACTTCCCGGAGCACATAAAAGAATCATTGATATCCTGCAGTCCAGAATCAAATTTGAACAGGTAGGTAAGTTGATCACGCTCTCTGTTCGTATGCCTGAAGCAAGGCTTAGTGCGGAAGCAACAAAAAACGTTTTGAACCTGCTTATTCAGTATGCTACAAGGTTTAAAGTGGGTAAGCAACTGGAAAATGTACGCTTCTTGGAAGCTCGCACTGCTGAAGCTGAGCAGAAGTATCGTCAAAGTCAGTTAAGGGTTGCATCTTTTAAAGACAATAACTACAATGTTGTGTTTGAAAGTATCCAATCCAAAGAAAAACAATTGGAAAATGAATTTTCACTCTACGCAGGCATCTACAATGAGTTGGTAGCACAATTGGAGCAAGCTAAAATTCAGCTTAAAAAAGATACCCCCTTATTTAGTGTTGTGGAACCTGTTTACATCCCTGAGCAAACAGCTCCGGATGGAAAAGTTTTTACCATGTATTTGGTGTATGGATTTTTATTGTCTTTACTGATCAATATCGTATTAATGATATGGGTACTTCGTAAATCGAAAAGAACTCCGAAAATATCTTCCTAATCTACTTAACTATTCATTTCATACTAATTACAAAACATACATGGAAAGTCAGCTCTCAGGAAAAAAAATAGCCATCATTGGATTGGGCTATGTTGGATTACCTCTTGCCATTGAATTCGGGAAAAAATATACAGTACTTGGTTTTGATATTAACAAAGCTCGTATTGAAGAATTGTCTGCCGGAAAAGACCGTACCAAAGAAGCAGATCTTGATGGCATGCAAGAGGCGATGAATTACTATAAAGATGGAAAAGGAAAAGGTCTTCGCTTTTCGTATGACACATCCGAACTGAGTAGTTGTAATGTATTCATCGTAACAGTTCCTACCCCTATCGATCAGTTCAAGGCACCGGATCTTACACCGTTGATCAAAGCATCTGAGATGCTAGGTAAAGTGTTGAAGAAAGATGATATTGTTATCTATGAGTCAACTGTATACCCCGGTTGTACAGAAGAGGATTGTGTGCCTGTACTAGAGAAGTTTTCCGGACTGAAATTCAATGTTGACTTTTTCTGTGGATACTCTCCTGAAAGAATCAATCCCGGTGATAAAGTGAATACGCTCACGAAAATCAAAAAAGTCACTTCCGGTTCTACTCCTGAGATCGCTGATGTTGTAGATGGGTTGTATGCGAGCATTATTACGGCAGGCACTCACAAAGCCCCAAGTCTGAAAGTGGCTGAAGCATCAAAAGCTATTGAAAATGCACAGCGTGATGTGAACATCTCTTTTGTGAATGAGCTCGCTTTGATCTTTGATCGCATGGGTATTGATACGACTGATGTAATAGAAGCCGCAGGTACCAAATGGAATTTCCTGAAATACCGTCCGGGTTTGGTGGGTGGTCATTGTATTGGCGTTGATCCTTATTACCTTGCCCATAAAGCAGAGAGTTTAGGTTATCATCCTCAAGTGATTCTGAGTGGTCGTCGTGTGAATGATACGATGGGTATGTTCGTTGCGAACAAAGTAGTGAAACTGATGATCAAAAAAGGACATAAGATCAACTTATCTCGTGCCTTGATTTTAGGAATTACTTTCAAGGAAGATTGTCCGGATATCAGAAATTCCAAAGTGATCGATATTTATCGTGAACTGATTCAGTTTGGTATGCAGGTAGATGTATTCGATCCCCATGCAGATAAACATGAAGTAGAAGAGGAATATGGCATTCACCTCATCGACAAAATTTCTTCAAAATATGAAGCCATTGTATTGGCTGTTTCTCACAAAGAGTTTCTGACACTTGACTTTAAGTCATTATGTGCTGATGGCAACTCTGTTATTTTTGATACCAAATCATTCTTAGATCGTTCTCTGGTAGATGCCAGACTTTAATTTTTTGTTGTTATGAAAATAGAAATGGTTGACCTGAAAGGTCAATATGCCAAGATACAAGCTGAGATAGATGCGGCTGTATTAAAGACCATTCGCGATGCGAGTTTTATCAATGGTCCGGAAGTAGCCACATTTACTAAACATCTTTCTGCTTACTTAGGTGGTGCACATGTGATTCCTTGCGCTAATGGAACTGATGCATTACAAGTTGCCATGATGGCACTTGGGTTAGAGCCAGGTGATGAAGTGATTGTACCTTCTTTTACTTATGTAGCTACAGCTGAAGTGATCGGTTTACTACAACTGAAACCTGTGATGGTAGATGTGGATCCGATTCATTTCAATATTACCAAGGCTAATATTGAACAAGCGATTGGTCCTAAAACAAAAGCCATTGTTCCTGTTCACTTATTCGGACAATGTGCTGATATGGAGCCCATACTTGCGCTTGCCAAAGAAAAAGGATTGTATGTGATTGAGGATACGGCGCAAGCTATTGGTGCTGTGTATACCTTCAGCGACGGTACCCAAAAGCAAGCCGGTACGATGGGGCATATTGGATGCACTTCTTTCTTCCCTTCTAAAAATTTGGGTTGCTATGGAGATGGAGGAGCGATCTATACGCATGATCCTGTATTGGCAGAAAGAATCAAAATGGTGGCCAATCATGGACAAGTCAAAAAATATGTACACAAGTATATCGGAGTGAATTCAAGATTGGATACTATTCAGGCAGCCATTCTGGATATCAAATTAAAATACCTCGATCAATATAGTGCTGCACGCAGAGCTGCAGCTGACCGTTACGATCAATTGTTATCAGGAATAGATGGATTACAGACACCTGTAAGAGCTAAAAACTCAACGCATGTATTCCATCAATATACAATGGTGATTGCGAATGGTAAAAGAGATGCATTGAAGCAACACTTGGAAGCTGCCGGTATTCCTGCAATGGTCTATTATCCTGTTCCGCTGAATGAGCAGGAAGCATTCCGTACCATTGGAGCAGTAGTGGGTTCGTTAAACGAAACAGAGCGCTTATGTGCTTCTGTGCTTTCTTTGCCCATGCATACAGAATTAACAGAAGAGCAGCAGGTATTTATTACAGATACAGTCAAGTCTTTTTTCAAATCATAATTATGGATTATTTCGTACATCCTACCGCTGTGGTAGATGAGGGCTGTGAGATCGGTGCAGGCACCAAGATCTGGCATTTCTCACATATCATGCCCGGTTGTAAACTAGGAGACAATTGTAATATTGGTCAGAATGTGGTGATCTCTCCTGAAGTGGTACTGGGTAAAAATGTTAAAGTGCAGAACAATGTATCCTTATATACAGGTGTAACCTGTGGTGATGATGTGTTTCTTGGTCCTTCTTGTGTATTTACCAATGTCACCAATCCGAGAAGTGCGGTGAACAGAAGAGGTCAATATTCCAAAACACATGTAGGTCGTGGAGCTAGCATTGGTGCCAATGCCACGATTGTTTGTGGGCATGATATAGGCGAGTTTGCATTTATAGGTGCCGGTGCTGTGGTAACCAAAAATGTTCCGGCATATGCATTGCTGGTGGGGAATCCTGCCCGTCAGTTGGGGTGGATGAGTGAATATGGACATCGTTTAACATTCGATGAAAAAGGAATCGCTATCTGTCCTGAATCAGGTGATAAATATCAATTACAAAACAACCAAGTAACCAAGATCTGATATGAAAAGATTTGCATTGATCGGTGCTGCAGGCTATATCGCACCGCGACACATGAAAGCCATCAAAGACACCGGTAATACCATTGTAGCTGCAATGGACAAGTTCGATAGCGTAGGTATTCTTGATAGTTATTTTCCGAATGCGGATTTCTTTACTGAGTTTGAACGTTTTGATCGTCACGCAGAAAAGTTAAGACTGCAGAAAACGCCTCTTGAATATGTGAGCATTTGTTCTCCCAATTACCTACACGATTCTCATATTCGTTTTGGTTTGCGTAATCATGCTGATGTGATCTGCGAAAAACCACTGGTGTTGAATCCGTGGAATATTGATTCTCTGGCTGATATGGAAAAAGAATTCGGCAAGAAAGTATACAATATTTTGCAGTTGCGTTTACACCCTGCTATTATCGCATTGCGTGAAAAAATACAGAATGGTCCTAAAGATAAAATCTATGATGTTGATCTTACTTACATCACATCAAGAGGTAGTTGGTATTATACCAGTTGGAAAGGAGATGTAAACAAGTCGGGTGGAGTTGCTACCAACATTGGGGTCCATTTCTATGATATGTTATCATGGGTATTTGGTAGTTTGAAAAAGAATGTGGTGCATGTGCACGAGCATGATCGTGCAGCGGGTTATTTAGAATTTGAACGTGCCCGTGTAAGATGGTTCCTGAGTATTAGTTATGATACGATTCCCGAAGATGTAAGAAATGCGGGTAAGCGTACTTACAGATTGTTATCATTGGACGGTGATGCTTTTGAATTCAGTGAAGGTTTTACAGAATTACATACAGAAAGCTATAAGCATATTTTATCCGGACAAGGTTTCCCACTGATGGAAGCAAAAACGGCTATCGAAATCGTACATGATATCCGTTCACAGAAACCCATTGGTGCACAAGGAGATTATCATCCTTTTGTGAAATTGCCTTTGAGTAAACATCCATTTCAAATTTAATGATCGATAAAAAATAGTATGATGAAATTAGAACAGTCAAATATATTAGTGATTGGTGGTGCCGGTTTTATCGGCGGTTTTGTAGTGAAGGAATTACTGAAACACCCGGTAAAATCTGTGGTGATCTACGACAACTTTGCACGTGGTAAAATGGACAACATAGAAGAATGTCTAAAAGACAGTCGTTGCAGTATTTATCCAAATGGTGGTGATATCAGAGATATTGATATCCTGGATGCTGCTATGAAGGGTATGGATTATGTATTCCATCTTTCAGCGATGTGGTTATTGCACTGTAAAGACTTTCCACGCACTGCATTCGAAGTGAATATAGCAGGTACATTCAATGTGCTGGAAGCTTGTGTAAAAAACAATATCAAAAAATTGGTCTATTCTTCCTCAGCCTCTGTATATGGAGATGCGGTTGAAGTGCCGATGAAGGAAACACATCCTTTCAATAACAAGAATTTCTACGGCGCAAGTAAAATTGCAGGAGAAGCTATGTGTACAGCCTTCAATGATAGATATAATTTACCTGTGATTGGGTTACGTTACATGAATGTGTATGGTCCGGGACAAGATCAAACTGCTGCTTATACAGGTGTAGTACCGATTATGCTGAACAAGATTGAGGCCAATGAAGCTCCCACTATTAACGGCGATGGCTCACAGGCATATGACTTTATTTATGTAGAAGATGTTGCACGTGCCAATGTGTGTGCATTGACCAGTGATACAAATCATGGATTTTATAATGTAGGTACTGAAGTGCAAACCAGTATCAAAACGCTTTGTGATACGATTCTGCGATTGAAAGGATCATCTTTACAAGTGAATTACAAACCCTATTCTGCAGATGATGCAAGAGCATTGGTACAAAACAGAATTGGTTCAGCTGAAAAAGCAGAAAAAGAAATCGGTTTTCGTTACCAATATAATCTGGAAGAAGGGTTACAAAAACTCATTGATTGGAGAATTGAAACCGGTGTAGACAAAAGAAAGTAATGAATACTATGAGTGAACCTGTATGGGATGTAGTCATTGATGCTGAAGAAACCAAAAGCAGATCTAGTTTTAAAGAGGTCTGGCAATATAGGGACTTGTTATGGTTGTTGGTAAGAAGAGATTTTGTTGCTTTTTACAAACAAACCATATTAGGTCCTTTATGGTTTTTTATACAACCGCTTTTTACAACGGCGATCTATCTTTTTGTGTTTGGTAATTTGGCAGGACTGTCTTCAGATGGTATACCGGCTCCACTTTTTTACATTGCGGGCATCACTGTATGGACCTATTTCTCTGAAACGCTCACAAAAACATCCGGAGTATTGAAGGATAATGCTTCCATTTTTGGGAAGGTCTATTTTCCTAGATTGATCATGCCCTTGAGTATTGTATTTTCAAACATGTTCAAACTGAGTATTCAGCTGACATTGTTGTTTTTGATGACAGCCTATTACTTGATCACATCAGACGCCATTGTTATAACACCGGCTATTTTATTGCTTCCTTTGGTGATCGTAATCATAGCCATGCAGGCAGTGGGCATTGGTCTTTTTGTATCAGCCATTGCTACCAAATACCGTGATGTTGCATTGCTGCTGACTTTTGCGATGCAGTTGCTGATGTTTGTGGCCCCGGTAGTATATCCACTTTCGAGTGTTACAGGAAAATTAAAGTTGTTTGTTTCTGCCAACCCATTGACCTATGCCATTGAGTTGTTTCGTTATGCGATGTTCAATAAAGGTACCATTCATACGAACGGACTTTTGTACTTGGTAGTGATTACTGTAGTGATTCTGGTCATGGGTGTTGTCTCTTTCAATAAAGCTGAAAAAACCTTTGTAGATACCGTTTAGTATGAGCACAGCAATTAGTATCCAGCATATTTCAAAAGCCTATCAGTTAGGTGTTATTAATACGGGCTCATTCTCTACGGATCTGAAACGTTGGTGGGCTTTGAAACGTGGCAAAGAAGATCCGTTTCTGAAAATTGCTGAAGACAATGACAGAGCTTCTTCCGGTTCGAGTAATGTTGTGTGGAGCTTGAAGGATGTTTCTTTTGATATACAACAAGGAGATTCTGTGGGTGTGATCGGTAGAAATGGCGCAGGGAAAAGTACTTTGTTGAAGATACTTTCTCAAGTTACACACCCAACTACAGGTCAAATAAAGATCAAAGGTAAGGTAGCGAGTTTGTTGGAAGTCGGTACCGGATTTCATCCGGAACTTACAGGGAGAGAAAATGTGTTTTTGAACGGGGCTATTTTAGGAATGCGGAAACAAGAAATCAAGCGGAAGTTTGATGAGATCGTTGCATTCTCTGGTGTTGAGCGTTATATTGATACACCTGTGAAGCGTTATTCATCAGGTATGTATGTGCGACTTGCTTTTGCAGTAGCAGCGCATCTTGAATCAGATATTTTGATCGTAGATGAAGTATTGGCAGTAGGGGATGCTGAGTTCCAGAAAAAATGCATGGGAAAGATGAACCAGTTGGGTAAATCTAGTGGCAGAACTATTTTGTTTGTCAGTCATAATATGGCAGCCATCAAAGCTTTGTGTCAAACATCTGTATTCATGGAGAAAGGAAGTGTAAGAGCAATAGGAGAAACTGGGGATGTTATCAATCAATATTTATCTGCCTATGCACCACCACAAACAGGAGATGGTTTGATACCTAAAGGACTCAGCATGCATGGAACTGGGGAAGCTCGTTATACACGGTTTCAAGTATTAAAGAATAATATTAGTTGTGAAGATTTTTTCTTTGGCGAAAAACCTTCTTTATTGGTTGAAGTAGAAGTGTACCAAAATATAACCGACGCAGTAATAGGTATTCATCTTGTCAACATTTATGGCGAGAAGATATTGATGATGACACCTGATAAAAACTATAAAGCAATATTGCTTGAAAAAGGTACTTATCAAATCGCTATTGAGATCGATGAGATCTTAATGCCAGGTGAATATTCTTTTAATTTGTCCATTTCGAAATACAATACAGGATCTGATGTAGATTATTTAGAATCAGTTGGGAATGTAAGAGTGCTTCGTGATTCGATCGATCATGCATTGGATTACCCTTGGGCAACCGTACATGGCTTCTTAAAACCACGATCTGAGTGGAACATTAAACGTATTTAATTGTATGAATCAAAAAAGAAACATTCCGATCTCTTTACCTAGTATGGGACAAGAAGAATGGGAAGCATTAAAAGAGCCTGTTTTTTCCGGCTGGATCACACAAGGTCCTAAAGTAAAAGAGTTTGAAACCATTTTTGCGGAAAGGCACCAAGTGAAACATGCACTCGCTGTTTCTAACTGTACTACTGCGCTGCATTTAGCATTGGTTGCTTTAGGTATCAAAGAAGGTGATGAAGTTTTGGTGCCGGCATTTACATGGGTATCTACTGCCAATGCAGTGATGTACTGTAATGCAACACCTGTGTTTGTAGATGTAGATCCTGTTACGTTCAATATCAATCCCGAAGAGATTGCTAAAAAGCTTACCCCAAAAACAAAAGCCATTATTCCTGTTCACCTTTTTGGATTGTGTGCGGATATTGATGCCATCAAAAGAATAGCACCTCATCTTAAAATAGTAGAAGATGGGGCATGTGCTGCGGGTTCTGCATTGGATGGCAAGCCGGCAGGTAGCCTAGGTGATATTGGTTGTTTTTCCTTCCACCCACGTAAATCAGTTACAACAGGAGAGGGCGGTATGCTAACCACCAATGATGATCAGTTAGCAGATATCATGAATAAACTCCGTAACCACGGAGCTTCTATTTCAGAAGAACAAAGACATAAAGGCCCTAAACCATACATTCTACCTGAATTTGATATGGTTGGCTTTAACTACAGAATGACCGATTTGCAGGGTGCACTGGGTGTAGTGCAATTGAAGAAATTGGATACGTTCATTGCAGAAAGAAATGAATGGGCCCATTATTACCATGAAAAATTATCTTCTATACCATGGCTGCGTACGCCTAGGTATGATCAACGTTATACGCATGGATGGCAGTCTTATGTGCTGTTTGTAGATGAAACAAAATCACCCATCAAACGCAATGATCTGATGGAATATCTCCAGCAAAAAGGCATCAGTACTCGTCCGGGTACACATGCTGTTCATATGCTTGGTTTTTATAAAAATCATTTTCAGATCGCGCCATTGGATTTTCCGGGTGCTTTTGCCGCCAATGAATATTCTATGTCTATTCCATTGCATAACAAAATGGTGAAAGAAGATTACGAATACGTTGTAGAAGCTTTAACCAGTTTATAATCATTAATCGTCCGGTAGTAGTATGTGTGGCATTACAGGTATTTTTAAAGTGAATGGTAATCCTGTTTCAGAACAGGAGATCAAATCTGTTACGAATGCACTGGCTCATCGTGGGCCGGACGGAGAAGGTGTATACGTTTCTGAGAACATAGCCTTAGGTCATCGAAGATTGTCTATTCTAGATCTTTCGGCTAAAGGTGCTCAACCCATGCCTTCCAATGACCAGGAATGGATCATTGTATTCAATGGTTGTATTTACAACTATCTGGAATTAAAAATAGAGTTACAATCCAGAGGACATGTGTTCAAATCTACTACTGATACAGAAGTAATATCAGAAGGCTTATCGGCTTACGGTCCTTCTTTTTTTGAAAGATTGGATGGAATGTTTGCAGTGGGTGCTTATCACAAAACCTCCAAAACATTGTGGTTAAGTCGCGACAGGTATGGTGTAAAACCCTTGTATTATTGGTTTCAGAACGGGATATTATTGTTTGCCTCTGAGATAAAAGCTTTTATGGCTCATCCTGCTTTTAAAGTAGAGATGGATTATAGCGCATTGAATGAGTATTTCACTTTTCAGAATGTGTTTTCTTATCATACGCTCTTCAAAGGGGTTACCATGTTGCCTCCGGCCAATACGGTAAGCATTAATAGTGAAAGTACTTTTGTGAAACATAGATCGTGGTGGAATTATGATTTCTCTAACCCCGATGAAAAGATTTCATTTGAAGACGCGCGTGAAGAAACTGCTCGCTTAATGAAAAAAGCAGTGGCCAAACAAATGGTAGCGGATGTGCCGGTGGGTTCTTATTTATCAGGTGGGATGGATTCCGGTTCTATTGCCGTAATAGCCAGTAAGCATGTAAATCGGTTGTACACTTTTACTGCAGGCTTTGAAATGAGTGAAGTACATGGCGTTGAGGCGGGTTATGATGAAAGGATCGATGCAGAATTAACAGCTAATTTTATTAAATCTGAACATTACGAACAGGTGATCAATGCCGGTGACCTGCGATGGAGTTTACCTCGTGTGGTTTGGCACTTAGAAGATTTGCGTGTGGGGATGAGCTATCCCAATTATTATATCAGCAGACTCGCGAGTAAATTTGTAAAAGTATGTTTACAAGGAACAGGAGGGGATGAATTGTATGGCGGATATCCGTGGAGATATTATCGCGTATTTCAATCACTGGATCAGAAAGATTTCTTTAACCAATATTATGGTTTTTGGCAGCGCTTGGTACAAGATGAACAGAAATCGCAATTGTTCCAGCCTAATGTTTATAGCAATATTAGTATTGATGAGCCTAGAGAAATCTTTGAACGGGTATTTACGTTTAATAAAAACCTTCATTACAATACACCGGAACAGCACATACAAAATAGCTTATACTTCGAGATCAAAACATTCTTACCCGGGCTTTTATTGGTAGGTGATAAGTTGGCAATGGCCAATGGATTAGAGGAAAGATTCCCCTTCCTGGATAACGAATTGGTTGATTTTGCACAAAAGATTCCGGTTCGTCACAAGCTTGGAAATCTTGAGCAAATGAAAACCATTGACGAGAATGAACCTCAAAAGAAGGCGAAGTATCGTCAGTTTGATGATGGAAAAAATGTATTGCGAAAAGCCATGGCTGATATCTTACCTGAAAAGATCATCAATAGAAAAAAACAAGGATTTAGTGCACCTGATGAAAGTTGGTACAGGGGTGAGAATGCCGCTTATGTAAAGGAGTTGTTGTTAGGAAAAAATATTGTTTCCAGAGAATTTATTCAAGAAGAATATATACGAAAGATCATTCATGAACATTGTGATCAGCGAATCAATCACCGTTTGTTGATTTGGAGTTTAATGAATTTCGAATGGTGGTGTAGGATTTTTTTAAACAATGAAAAGTTGCCTCAATGATCCCGCATTCTAAACCAACTATTGGGCAGAAAGATCAAATAGCAATTACTTCATTGTTGAATAGTTTACAATTGTCTCAAGGCGTAGCTGCAAAAGAATTCACAGATAAGTTAACTGATTATTTAAGTGCTAAAGGCGGTGTTCTTACAGGTTCTGGTTCAGAAGCACAGATGGCATTGTTATTGGCATTGGGAATTGGAGAAGGTGATGAAGTAATCATTCCAACTTACGTATGTAAGAGTGTATATGATGCCATAGTTGCCGTAAAAGCCATACCGGTATTGTGTGATATAGGTAGTAACTGGTTAATGACTTATGAAACAGTGAACCCTTGTATTACATCTAAAACTGCAGCTGTAGTACTTGTACATATTTTTGGATTTGATGCATGGGATGAAAGATTCGCTGACTTGGGTATTCCTATTATTGAAGATTTTTGTCAAGCATTTGGATTGCAAGCAAATCGGTCAAGTCAACAACAAGGTATCGCTTCTTTTTATTCTTTTCAGGCAACAAAATGTCTTACAACGGGCGAGGGAGGCTTTGCTGCAACACATGATCAGGCATTATTCGATAATTTAAGAAGTATTACAAATAAGGGACTTATTAAAACAAGATTTACTGATATACAAGCCGCATTAGGATTAAGTCAGCTTGCTCAATACCCTTTTTTTTTAGATAGAAGAAGACAAATTGCCGAACGATACTTGCAGCAACTATCACCTGTTTGTATTTCAGAAGAATTGAAAATGCTGATTCCGAGCTCAATGCTTTTTAGATTTCCATTACGCTTATCGCCAGAGCAAATATCTGAGTTCGTTCCATTCATGGAAAAAAAACAAGTGGCTGTTCGAAAAGGTGTAGATGCAATGTTGCACAAGGAATATAATTGTAATAAGCTTTTTGCAACAGCGGAACATGTATACGAACAAACAATTTGCTTACCTATTTATCCATCTCTGACTGATGAAGAGCAGGGGATCATTATTGACGAGGTAAATAATTTTTTATCAAAAGAGAAATATGAATCAGAACGATAAAGCAAGAATCATCGAAAGATATGATGAGCGCTTAAAAACTTATGGTGCAACAATTGAAGCGCTAGCTTCAGGTTCAGATGATCGACGAAAAATGAGATTCAATATTTTAAAAGAAATAGGGATTAGCGAAGGCGATTCTGTGCTTGATCTTGGTTGTGGATTTGGAGATCTCTTTGCTTATTTCAAAGAAATAGGGCTTAATGTCAAATACACTGGTATAGATATTAATCCTGCTATTATTGAAAATGCGAAAATTAGATTTCCTGAAATTGATTTTCGAGTAGTAGATATCCAAGAAGCTTCGATAGAGAATTTCGATTATGTTGTTTCCACATCTTCATTCAATCTTAAGTTATTAAATGAAGATAACTACAGTTTTATCGAAAACCTTTTACGTAAGTGTTATGCTGTTGCTCAGAAAGGTGTTGCGATGGATTTCTTGTCATCCTATGTAGATTTTAAGGGAAACCCAGAGCAGGCTTTTTATTATAGCCCTGAAAAAATGTTTAGTATCGCAAAAACGATTACAAAAAGAGTTTGTGTAAGACATGATTATCCTCTTTTTGAATTTTGTATATACATGTATCCCGATTTTCAAGGATGGGGCAAGAAGTAAAAAAAATTTGTGTGACTTTTGATGTTGATCTGGTAAATTATTTATCAGATGCATCTTCTTCAGAAATGGAGACGGCGTTTCCGTTGATCTGTCAAGTCTTAAGCGAATTCCCTCAAATAAAGACTACTTGGTTTTTTCGAATTGATCAGCAAATCGAAGCACTGTTTGGCGATGCGGAATATATCTTTTCGAATTTTCAAAATGAACTAAGATGGCTCAAAGAGAATGGTCATGCAATAGGGTGGCATCATCATGCATATACCTTTTTTGAGGGCAAGTGGATTCCGGAGAGCAACACCGAAGTTGTACTTACTCAGCTTAAAAAATTTGCTCCAATTGCTCGAGAGAAGGGTTTAGAAATGTCAAGAATGGGTTGGGGTACACAGTCAGCATCAATTACGGATTTTCTAGAAGGGTCTGGCTTCATCGTTGATAGTAGTGCCATACCCCGTCCTGTATATGCATGGGATAAAGGGTTGAAAGATTGGGAAAATGCTCCAAGTGATCCATTTTATCCTGCTAATGGAACATATAAGATGAGGGGATTAACTACAAGAGGATTATTACAGGTTCCTATTAGTACCGTGGCACTCCCTTTTGAGGGTGATAGTATACCAGGAGTTATTAGGTATATCAATCCGGCGTATCACTCTGCAACATTTAAAAAAGCAGTTCAAGGGCATACGGGGTCAATACTTACTACTATATCTCATCCTTATGAGATCATGAAAAGCGATTTGTCAATTAAAAGTCCATTAGCATTTTCTTTACATGTCTTCAAGGAAAATCTCAGATGGCTTACTTCAATAACTGGTGTAAGCTTTATGACTTTATTAGACCTTAGAAAAAAAATGTTTCATTAATATAATCAGTCATGGTAAAACTTTTAGATACTACTTTGAGAGATGGCAGTTATGTGATCGATTTTCAATTCACTCCTACTGATACTATCAATATTGGAAAAGCACTAAAAAATGCAGGTGTTGACTTTATAGAAATTGGGCATGGTCTTGGTTTAGGTGCAGGTAGTAAACCTCACATGAAATCACCTGCAACGGATGAAAAATATTTAGAGGCAGCAGCACAAAACTTAGGCGATTCAGTATGGGGTATGTTTTTTATACCGGGTATTGGACAATTAGAAGACATTGATTTAGCTGCTTCTTATGGAATGAAATTTATTCGTATTGGAACAGATGTAGATCATTCAGAAATATCAGAGAAATATATTCAAAGAGCTAAGCAGCATGGAATGTATGTTGCTTCAAATTTCATGAAAACCTATGCATTAGACTTCAAGGATGTGGCAGAAAGAGCTGTAATGGCAGAGAAATTTGGAGCCGATATTGTATGTATTGTTGACTCTGCTGGTGGGATGTTTCCTGCTGATGTAGAAGGGTATTTTAAAGCTATTAAAGATAAAACTAGTATTGCGGTAGGATTTCATGGCCATAATAATATGGGTCTAGCAATGGCCAATACACTAAAAGCCGTTGAATTAGGGTGTGATGTAGTAGATACATCAATTCGTGGTATGGGTAGAAGCGCTGGAAATGCTGTAACAGAAATGTTGTTATTTTCTATGGATAGAATGGGTCAAACTATGAAGACCGATGTCCATCAGATATTACAGATCGCAGAAGAATACATTGACCCATTGTTGGCTAACTATGATCAAGTAAACTCTATTGGAATTGTTTCAGGGTATGCTCAGTTTCACTCCTCGTATATGGGTATGATCTCCCAATATGCAAAATCGTATAATGTCGATCCATGTAAACTTATTATTAATGTTTCTCGTATCAATAAAATACAAGTAACAGATGAGCTGGTAAAACAAGAAGCCGAAAAACTAAAAGCAGAAGCAAAGAAAGGGGATGCTCGAATATATTCTTTAGCAGTACCTGAATATCATTTCTCTTCAAACAATGATCTTGCTGAACAATTATCATCGGCGCTTGAATTAGTAAAAGTGGTATCTAAAAAGCATGGATCAAAGTCGGTACTTAATATTGTTCAATCAACAGAAAATACACCAGCAGGAAACCAACTTTCTCAGGTAATCAATGAGGGTGAAAACTTTAGTGTCATATCAATTTTGGTAAATAATGCCAATGACATAAAAGTTATTGGGGATAATGCACAAGGGAAAGTTGATTATATATTGTTTGACGCTGATATGAAATCAGCAAAAAGTGCAGAAATATTATCTGCGATAACGCATTTAGATCAGCATAGTAAAGTAATACGATATAGTGATACAGAAATCTGGGCAAAGGCTACTGTTGGCTCTTTGCTTTCTAGATTAAGTCAACAAAGAACAGTAGCAATATGGGGAGATACATTGTTGCGTACCAATGTTGAAATGCAGTTACGCAATATGGGATTTGAAATAAGCGAAGCGATCGAAAAAACAGGTGAGCCTTTGATTTTATTCAGTAAAGTACCCGATGAGTTATTATCCATATATATGCATGAGGAGAAACTAGTAATAGATGCAGCTTTAGCTTCTATTAACCCATCAACAGTGGAAAAACTTACCAATCATAAGTGCACAATCCTAAGGCCTAATATGCACTCTTATATTCTTGCAGAATTGGAAGCTCGTTTAGGAGCTAATCAAAAACATACAACCATACAAGGTGTTGCTGAGATCAATGGTATAGCAATAGCATCTGGAGGTTGGGTTGCATCAAAAGGAACAGTTATAGTGGACAACGTGAATAAGCCTAGGAAAATATTTGGAATTGCAAATGGGCAAGGCTTTTTGTTTGCTGAAGAACAGTTATCTGATGCTGATAAAAAAAGATTGAATGAAATCAAAAACTTAATAACAGCCCGTTTTGGAAATGAATAAGCAAAAGAAAGTGCTGATATTGGGGGCTTCAAGATACTATTCTAAAAGCATTGAAGCAGCTAGAAGAGCGGGCTATTATGTAATTGCTGCAGATCGTAATCCTCAATCTTATGCTTTTGCATATGCTGATGCAAGTGAAGTTTGTGATATTATCGATAAACAGTCAGTACTAGAAGTAGCAAAAAAATATGCTATCGATGCCATCGTTCCTGTAAACGATTATGGAGTACCTACAGCTGCATATGTTGCAGCTAAACTTGACTTGCATGGCATATCGGAGGAAACGGCTTATTGGGCCACCAATAAAGGAGCAATGCGGAAAAAATGGGTCGCTTCAGGTGTGCCTTGTCCGAAACTTGAATTGGTTGAAACTGCTGAACAAGCAAGAGAAGCTATTAAGTCTATTGGATTACCATGCATCTTGAAGCCAACAGGTGGATATGGCGGGGCAAGTAGGGGTGTTATAGTAATTGACAATGAATCAACAATTGAAGAAGCGATCAGTTTTGCAACTCGATTTTATACCGACAAAACGCTCTTGGTCGAATCTTTTATTGATGCGCAAGTAGAACATAGTGCTGAAGTTTTGGTCATCAATGGAAAACCTGTTGTATTGGCTATTGCAGACAAAATCAAGTCGCCACTACCATTTCGTGTCGATAAAAATGTATTGTATCCCACAAAGATTTCAGGTGAGGCCTATCGATTGTTGGAAAAAACAATTTGTGACGCAGTATTAGCCTTAAATATCCACGTTGGTGCAGCACATGTAGAGATTGCTACAACCACTAAAGGGCCGGTATTATTTGAATTAGGGGCGAGATGCGGTGGTGGTGGAACCCCAGAACCAATTATTCCTTATGTCACAGGGGTTGAATATTTTGTTGCAATCATTAAGAGTTTAGCAGGTGATCCGGTAGAAGCTATTCAACCGATGTATAAACGGGCATGTAATTACCATTTTATCACACCGACTCCTGGTGTTGTAAAAAATATTTCAACCCCTGAAAACTTTGCTGTTCAAGGAACTGAGATACTTGATTTCGAAATGTTGGTTAAGCCTGGAGATACAATCAAAAGAGTAGAGACAGGATTGGATAGAGCAGGATTTTTGATCATTGGCGGAGAAAGTGTTGAGCAAGTGTTGGAGGTCGGCAATACTTATGAGAATGCAATTAAAATTGAGTATGAAGTATAATACAAAATTGAATAAATGAGACACGGCTCTAAAGTAGCTTTAACATTTGATGTTGATTGGGCGCCTGAAGAAGTATTGAATGATACGATCCGTATTTTAGACAATTACGATGTTAAAGCTACCTTTTTTGCGACCCATAGTAGTCCTATTTTACATTCTTTAGACAAGAAGAGGTATGAGATTGGATTACATCCGAATTTCAATAATTTATTATCGGGTGAACAATCTTCAAATTATAAACAGGTTATTAGACAACTTTTAAATATTTATCCGGATAGCGTTGGAATAAGATGTCATTCTCTTTTGCATAGCTCTGTTATGCTAAGTTATTTTAAAGAAATAGGGTTATTGTACGATTCAAATATTTTTTTACCCTATCATCTTGGGCTAAAGCCTTTTAAATCAAGTAATGGGTTATTTCGAATCCCTTATTTCTGGGAAGATGATGTTCATTTTGAATTCGGCTATGAGTTTGAATTGTCAAATCTGAATATGGATGATGATTTGAATGTATTTGATTTTCATCCTATTCATATTTTTTTAAATACTGATCGAGTTGAAACTTACAATCAAGCTCGTTCGCATTATCAGGAACCTACAATACTCTTGAGTAAGAGAAATGCAAGTCGACTGGGAGCAAGAGATTACTTGCTTCAACTTCTTGAAACAATTAAGGCAAATAATGTTAATACAATTTTAATGAAAGACATTGTAATATAGTCTTCCGGATTTGAGTCATTATTTATTTAAACCAATTCCATATGATAATTAATTCAGATTTTTTAATTCAGAACACGTCAGTTGAATTAAGTGGTAGCACTACTTTGAAATTCAATAACCTAGGTTTAGTAGATTGTGATATACCTAATACACTCACCTTTATTGATGAAATGAAATATCTTGATAAGCTCATTGCAAATCAAAATATTACAGGAGTCTTAATTCATAAATCACAAAGCATAAATATCACTCGAGAAGATATTGTTATATTAGTTTCTGAGGATCCTAGGTATGACTTTTACAATTTAATGAATAAAATAGCAGAGTCTAAATACACCCGAACTCCATCAATTATTTCACCATCAGCTAATATACATCCAAGGGCTTTTATATCAGAAGTCAATGTAAAAATTGGAAATAATGTAGTTGTAGAACCCAATGCAACAATTCTAGCAGATGTTGAAATTGGAAATGATTCTATTATTAGATCAGGAGCTGTAATTGGCTCAGAGGGTTTTGAGCATAAAAGAACTTCAAAAGGAATTCTGTCTGTGTTCCATGATGGCAAGGTTATAATAGGTAAAAATGTTGAAGTCGGTGCGAATGCGTGTATCGATAAAGGATTTAGTAGTAGATATACAATTGTTGGGGACTATACAAAAATTGATAACCTTGTTCATATTGCGCACGGTGTTCAAACTGGCAAACGCTGTTTTATTATTGCGTCTTCTATGGTAGCAGGTAGTGTTACATTAAAGGATGATGTATGGGTTGGTCCTAATGCAAATATTGCCCCTCAGGTGACGGTTGAAAATAATGGTTTTATATCCTTGGGCTCAGTTGTTACAAGAAATGTTAGTGAACATCAGCATGTAACAGGAAATTTTGCTTTGCCACATGCCCAATTTCTAGAAATCCTCAAAAAATCACTTAATAAATAGTATGCTTATAATAAATATACTTCGAAGGTTATTTCTGGATTTTTTTTTGGGCATAGGACACTTATTTTGTTTGATATTTATATTAATTGCTGTTCTATATGTACGAATGACTAAGCGTATGGGGTTAGCCCCCCAAAAATTAGTATGGGGTTGTACACCTCTTGCTAATAATATTTATTGGTCGCGAGCTATGAAACAGTACGGATTTGTATCGGAAACTTTTACAGATTGTTACTATGAAACTTTACATAACCGAGAGGATTGGGATTTATTAATGTCTGAAAAATATTCTTTTACACCACTTAGATTCAAACCATATCTGGCATTTATTGAATCAATATTTAGATATGATATTTTCTTTATTTCATTTGATGGATTTTTCTTAGGTCTCACCCCTTTTTGGAAACTTGAATCAAGATTACTTAGAATTTCAAGAAAGAAAATAGTGGTAATCCCTTATGGGGGTGACTCTTTTGTCTATAATAGAGTTCGCTCAAGCTCTTTATTGCATGGCTTATTACTTTCATATCCAGAGGCTAGTAAAATTCAAAAAGAAAAATCTAGAAGATTGGATTACTGGATCGCTAATGCGGACTTCGTGATGCCTGCTGTCATGGGTATTGATGGCTTTGGTAGATGGGATGTTCTGTTACCAAGCTCGCTATCTATTGATCTAAGCCAATGGAAGAAATCAATGCGTAATAGCATGGCAAATGGGATAGACGAAAAAGTTATAATAGCACACGCACCCAATCATAGAGGGTTTAAGGGTACTGAGTTTATCATAGAAGTAATTAAGGAATTACAAAATGAGGGATATAAAGTTGAACTTTTTTTGATTGAGAAAATGAAGAATGAAGAGTTAAGAAAAAAGTTCGAAACAGAAGTAGATATATTGGTAGAACAAATAATAGCGCCCAGCTATGGTTTAAATGGAATAGAGGGAATGGCCTCAGGATTATGTGTTATATCGAATCTAGAAGACGATACTTATATTTTGCCATTTAGACGATGGTCTTTCCTTTCTGAATGTCCCATCGTTTCTGGAAGCCCAGAAAATTTGAAAGAAGTTTTGATAAAATTAATTGAAAACCCAGAATTGCGTAATCGATTAGGTAATGCTAGTAGGCAATACGTAGAAAAGTATCATAGTCTAGAATCATGTCAATATTTATTTAAACAAATTATAGATTTTATCTATAAGAGAAGAGGGTCACTGATTGATATGTATCATCCTATCTATGGTGAGTACATGGTTGGGAAGGCCAAAATTGATAACCCACTTAAAAATAATACTATAGTTATTTGATGCCATTGACACTATGTTTATAATGTTTATTCTGTTAGTGTGCCAACAAATAAGTTAAAAAATATTGAATACTTGGGTACTAAAATTGTCAAATAATATAAATCATTTTATGTTAACGGTAGCGAAAATTGTAGAGGAGGTTCATATTGCTGCAACCATTGTAGGTAATGTTGAAGCTATTATCAATAAAGTACGTACACTGGAAGAGGCTGATGAGCAGAGCCTGATATGGGTAGCCAAAAATAAACCAGCAAAAGAAACCCTCATTAACGAGGCTATCGCTAATGTGATTGTTTGTGATTCGACTGTAGATATTTCGCAAATTAATACAGACCTGAAAACACTTATAGTTACAGCTGATCCCAGATTGTATTTTTTGAATGTGGTGCGTAAGTTCTTCACTCCTGAATCACCTAAAGGCATACATCCTTCAGCCGTGATTCACCCTGAAGCAGTGATTGGAAAAGAGGTATTTATTGGACCAAATTGTATCATTGGTAAAGTAACTATTGGGGATTACTGTTCTTTACATGGTAATGTATATCTGTATGATAATGTTTGTCTTGGTTCAAGAGTAATTGTAAAGCCGGGTACAATTATTGGAGGTGAAGGGTATGGCTACCAAAAAAATGAACAAGATATTTGGGAAAAATTTCCGCATGTTGGGGGCGTAGTAATTGAAGATGACGTAGAGATAGGAGGTAACACTTGTATCGACAGAGGTACGCTGGGTAATACATGGATTAAGAAAGGGACAAAAATTGATAATCTGGTACATATAGCACACAATGTTGTTATTGGAGAGCGCACTATGGTGATCGCACATGCGCAAATTGCAGGTAAGACTGTTGTAGGTGATGATGTTTGGATATCACCTTCTTGTACATTGGCCAAATCCGTGATCGGAAGTGGTAGTAAAATTGGTATAGGTTCTGTGGTCATTCGTAACATTCGTGAAAAAGAAATGTGGTTTGGTAATCCTGCCAAAAAAATGATCACACCGGGAAGTCCGAGTAAATAAACTTTCATTTTATTTTTAAATAAGCATAACAATGACAAACACAGAAAAATTAGTTGATGCATTTGCGAACGCATTGAATATTGATGCAGCTGCAGTAGTAGATAGTCTTTCTTACCAAGGTATTCCTGAGTGGGATTCCGTTTCTCACATGGTATTGATCACTGAACTGGAAGATGCCTTTGGTATTTCTATTGATACCAATGATGTAATTGATATGAGTTCTGTGGCGAAGGCCAAAGAAATTCTTGGCAAATACAATTTTCAATTCTAATCTATGCAAATGTTGAAAGGGAAAACCTGTATGATCACGGGTGCCTCAAGGGGTATCGGTAAATCAACAGCTGAGTTATTTGCATCACAGGGTGCAGATCTGATTTTGGTTGCTAAAACTGAACCTTTACTGAAAGAGGTACAGGCGAGTTTGTTGGAGAAATATCCCGGTATCACTGTGCACGTTTTTGCATGCGATATTTCAGATGCAAATGCCGTGAAAGAATTGTTCAATAATCTTAGGGCATTAAATGTAAAACTGCATGTATTAGTGAATAATGCGGGCATTATGATTGATGCAGTATTAACCATGGCTACTCCTGAAATGATCCAACAAGTGATTCAGGTGAATGTGATGGGTAGTATTTACGTGGCACAGCAAGCTTCAAAATTCATGATCAAAAACAGGGGTGGTTCTATTATCAACCTCAGTTCTATCATCGGTACGAATGGTAATAAAGGTCAAACCATTTATAGTTCCGCAAAAGCGGCCATCATTGGTTTTACAAAATCATTGTCAAAAGAATTGGCAGTATACAATGTGCGCGTAAATGCATTGGCACCCGGTTTTATTGATACGGATATGACTAAGTCGATGGATCCTAAATTTTATGAGCGAAACCTGGAAAGTATCGGTATGAAGCGTATCGGTAAACCAGAAGATATTGCCAATGTAGCTTTATTCCTGGCTTCAGATCTCTCTTCTTATGTCACTGCACAGATCATTGGTGTGGATGGTGGCATGTTAATATAATTGAATGGCAACAAAGAGTTTCTACGAACAATTATTGCTCAGTAATTCGGCATTGCAGTTCAAAGATGCAGAGTCAGCAACTTCAGCATCTGCTATTGAAATGCTGATTCATACCATTCCGGGAAAAGAAGATGGTTCCAAGCAATTGGTGTTCTTGTATCTATCCAATTCTTTGGTATCGCTGAAGGTATATTTCAGTTTTCTTACGACTGAACATGCATTGGTATTGTTAAATCCTGCCTTGCATGGAGATATGAAGAAAGAACTGGAACGGGTATATCAGCCTGCATACATTTATGATGCTTCTGATACTGAAAGAAATTATACTTATCAAGTAGTACAGGTCAGCGCCGAAGTTGCTTGCTGGAAACGTGTAAACGATACAGCAAGTCTGGCCATTCATCCTTCCATCAAAGTATTATTGAGTACTTCCGGTACAACAGGGTCTCCCAAGTTTGTGAAATTGTCAGAAACTAATTTATTAGCCAATGCAACTTCTATTTGTGGTTATTTACCGATCGTTCAGGATGATGTAACACCTTTGAATCTACCCGTATTTTATTCTTATGGTTTATCAGTGCTGCATTCTAATTGCTTGAAAGGAGGTACGATTGTAAGTACTTCTAAAGATGTGATACAGCGTAATTTCTGGGATGACTTTGCTCATTTCGGCTATACTTCTTTGGCAGGTGTTCCGTATGTGTATGAGATGTTGAATAGACTTGGTTTTACCAAAAAAGAATACCCTTCATTGCGTTATATGACACAAGCGGGAGGGAAACTTGCCGATCATTTGATCGAGATCTTTGCAGGCTATTGTAGGTCTTATGGGAAGCAATTTTTTGTGATGTATGGTCAAACAGAAGCCACCGCAAGAATGGCTTATATGGATCCTGCTTTCACATTGGAAAAACTGGGCTCTATTGGTAAGGCCATTCCGGGTGGAAGTTTTGAGGTAAATCCTGATACACATGAATTGATGTATCGAGGTGATAATATCTTCGGTGGTTATGCTTCACAACCTGAAGACCTTGCCAGTTTTGAGCAACCGGAATGTTTATTGACCGGTGATCTCGCTCGAATGGATGATGATGGTTTTGTCTATATCACAGGACGTGCTAAACGTTTCATCAAACTCTTTGGTACGAGAACCAATCTTGATGAAACGGAAGCTTTGCTAAAAGCAAAATTTCAACCCTCTATTTTTGCCTGTACAGGAACAGACGATAAACTCGTGATCGCAACAGATCTGAGCAAGTGTCCTGAAGCAGATATCAAGAATTTTGTGCGCGAGACACTCAAAATACATTTATCGGTGGTAAAACTGGTATCGGTAACAGATATGCCGATGACCTCCAACGGTAAGATCAATTATACAGCGATAATGCAGATGATATGACTTTTAAAGAATACCTGGACCTGCCTCAATATTCCATAGGGGCAAAAGAAAAACAGGAGAACGTGGTTCCTTTTCTGACGGAACTTCACCAACATCATTTTGATCAATGCCCGGAATATCAGTTGATATCAACTGCAACAGGTGTTGCAAGGGATCAATCATTTGAAAAGATTAGCGATATCCCTTTTCTACCCGTATCTGTTTTTAAGAACCATGCACTTAAAAGTGTTCCTGAAGCAGATGTTTACAAAGTACTGACGTCGAGTGGTACAACAGGTAGTGTCCCCAGCAGAATTTATTTAGATAAAGAAACGGCCAGCTTACAGACTTATGCATTATCAAAGATCATTTCGCATGTAGTAGGAAATGAGCGATTACCCATGCTGATCATTGATTCTAAATCTGTATTAAAGGATCGCACTTCCTTTTCTGCTAGAGGTGCAGGTATATTAGGCCTTTCGGTTTTTGGAAAAGATCATCATTATATTCTTGATGATAATTTTGAAATTGATGAAGCCCTGTTACATTCCTTCATGGAAAAATACAGCGGCAAGAAAATGTTGATCTTCGGTTTTACATTCATGGTATGGACTTACCTGAACCTGCAGATGAAATCTAAATTAGATCTTAGTCAAGCCATATTGATTCACAGTGGCGGATGGAAGAAACTACAAGAGATGGCGGTAGATAGTCAAACTTTCCGCAAGACCTTCAAAGACAAGTTTGGATTGGAGCACAGCTATAATTTTTATGGCATGGTAGAGCAAGTGGGTTCTGTTTTTCTGGAGAATGAACTCGGCTATTTGCATTGCCCCAATTTCGCAGATGTGATCATCCGAAATCCGGTTGATTTTTCTGTGCAACCTCATGGTGAAGAAGGATTGATACAAGTGGTAAGTGCCTTGCCAAAAAGTTATCCGGGCTTTTCAATACTTACAGAAGATATTGGCGTGTGTATGGGAGAAGACAATCCGGATATTCAATGGAAGGGAAAATATTTTCAAATTCTTCGTCGTGCCAAAAAAGCAGAACTCCGTGGTTGCAGTGATACATTCGCTGCTTCAAAAAGTTGATACATGAAAGAAATAAAACTGATCATTCCTCATAAGACGAGCATTCAACTTTCTGAACTTCCTGTTTGGAAAGAAATGCCCTATGAACTACAAATATTTGATGCAAGAACCATTGCATTTGCCAATAGCTTATCTATTCGTATTCTTCGTGATAAAACACTGGGCCGTGAAGTGCCTTTTGTAGCGTTGGCTTATTGGCTGAGAAAAAGTAACCTGCAACGTATTGCCGAGCAGAACAATCATCTGATACAGCAGCCGAATATTAAAGCTGTTCCTTTAGGAACGGTTTTTCATGTGTGTCCGTCGAATGTAGATACGATGTTTGTATACAGTTTGGTTCTGTCCTTATTGATGGGTAACAGGAATGTATTGCGCTTATCCAGCAAGACAGAAGATGATCAGATCGATTATTTGTTTGGACTCATCAATGCTGAAATTCAAGAAAGTGCTCCTTTCTTAGCAGACTATATCAATGTGGTATCATATGAAAGAGATGATGAAATCAATCGATTCATATCAGGTAAAGTGAATGCACGGGTGTTGTGGGGTGGTGATGAAACAGCACGTACATTTAAGAAGATCAATGAGAATGTGAGGAGCAGAGATATTGTATTCTCTGATCGTATTTCCATGACCTTGATGGGTGCTGATGCATTTATTGCATTGGATGAGAAAGAAAAGCAAACCCTGGCAAGATCATTTTTCAATGATGCTTATACTTTTGATCAGAAAGGATGTTCTTCTCCGCAAAAAGTGTTGTTCATGGGTTCTGCGGAAGCTTGTGATACTTGTATGCATAGCTTCTTTTCTATGGTAGATCAGGTGGCAGCAGGAGAATACCGTCAGGACATCTTCTCATTGGCATCCATGAAATACAATCAATTGGTTACAGATATTATTGAGCAGAAAGTAAAAAAATATATTCCTTTCTCAAATAGATTGTACGCCGTGAGTGGGCCGGGTAATAATGATTCAGTGCATAGTTGTGGTGGCGGCTATTTTGAAGTACGCACCATTAAGGATGTGAGTGAAATCGGGAAAATGGTGGATACACGTTATCAAACCCTTTCTTATTTCGGAATTAATGAAGAACAAATGAACACCATTGCTACACAAACAGTGGGTAAGGGTGTCGACAGAATTGTACCGGTAGGACGGGCATTGGAATTTAATTATATCTGGGATGGTTATAACCTGATCACGGAATTGTGTTCTGTAAAACAGGTGATCTGATAGCCCAATATAAGAGAGTAGATAAATTAATAGTCAATTTCAAGTAATAAATAATGGGTAAACTCAGTATTCTAGTAACAGGAGCTAATGGTTTATTGGGGAAACATGTTTTGCAGGCTTTTTCAGAAAAATATGAGCTGCATGCCATAGTGCGTTCTGTTCCCACTGATCCAATCGATGGAGTGCACTACTACCCTTATGATTTAAAAACAGATTGGTCAACAGACCAACTTCCTACCGGCATACACACTATCTTCCATCTTGCTCAGTCAGAATTGTTTCGTGATTTTCCTGATCATGCACTTGATGTGTATCATGTAAATGTTACTTCTACAGTGAAATTACTTGATTACGCTCGCAGAATAGGAGTTCAAAAATTCATTTTTACTTCTACAGGAGGTATCTACGATGCTAGTTTAGAGGCTGTGCATGAGAATTCCCCTATCAACACGTTTGGCCAATTGGGTAATTACTTTGCAACCAAACTTTGTAGTGAAATACTAACGCATAACTATACTCAATTTTTTGATGTAACACTTTTGAGGCTATTCTTTATGTATGGCAAGGGACAAAGGAGGTCAATGTTAATTCCTCGTTTGGTAGATAATGTTCGGAATGGAATTCCTATAAAACTTACTGCCAATGGAGGCATACAAATTAATCCCATACATGTCAGTGATGTGGTTCAGTTATTGGAATCTTTAATTGAATCAAACGGAAGTTATACGTTTAATGTTGCCGGTCCTGAAGTACTAAGCTTAAAAGAAATAGCTGAAATTATTGGAGAGAAGGTTGGTGTTACACCCAAATTTGAAATCAGTGAAGTTGCTGGTAACAACTGTATTGCAAACATCGATTTATTAAAGCAAAGAATATTTACGCCCAAGATTTTTCTGAGGGACAAAATTATTGATCTACTATAGCTTAAAATGAGAAATCCTATTTTTTCCCATCAAGGATATACTGACGTTCTAACGAATGCAAAAGATCTTCACTATCAATTTATCAGATTTGATGAACGAGAGTTGATTGATACGAATAATGGTAGGTATTGTTTGATGCGTCACGATATAGATACTAGCCTCAAATGTGCATTTGAAATGGCTCAGATTGAACACTCTCTAGGGGTTAAATCTACGTTCTTCTTTATGTTGCGATCACCTGCCTACAACCTTTTTAGCAGGTATGCTTTTGAAGTATTGAATGGGGTCAAAGAAATGGGGCATGAAATTGCCTTGCATTTCGATGCTGCACACCCGGCTGTTCATGAAAATACCATTGTTGAACATGTTAAAAAGGAGGCTGATATTTTAGCTTCTTTAACCGGTACACCCATTAATACTGTTTCTTTTCATCAACCTTCACCCTTTATTTTACAAGGAGATTTATTGATACCCGGTATTGTAAATACGTATAATAAAAACCAAATGTCGGGCTGGTATTATTGTTCTGATTCAAATAGGGTATGGAAGGAGCACAATGCATTTTCTGTTTTTGATGTAGAGAAGTACGATCGTATTCAAATCCTAGTACATCCGATATGGTGGATATGTGAGGATAAAGTAATTGAAGATGCTTGGAATCATGCCATTAAAGACAATTTTTATATTATGCAAGAACAGTTTCTGGCAACAGAAGCAGCATATGGATATAAAAGAGAAATCTTACTTAAATAAGTATATATGTTTACAATTTCAGACATCATTAAAAAAATTCCGGTTCAATTTTTTTTAGGTAATGAATCGCAAGTTATAAGGCGTGCTATTCAGTTGAACTCTTCTAATCAAGAAGATGATGTTATTATGTGGGCATCAGATACTTATATAGGCAATGCATATGGATTAAATAAAGGAACTTTAATTGTATCTGAAAATGTTGATGCGAGTAAATTTCCGGAACTTAATTTATTAGTTGTTAAAAACCCGAGATCCTATTTCAGAAAACTACTTGAGTTGTTTTTTTCACCCTCTTTAGAATATGCGATATCAGAATCGGCAAGTATTCACTCCTCAGTTAAGTTGGGAGAAAAAATTTGTATTGGTAACAATGTCGTAGTCGAAAAAAACTGTGTTATTGAAGACGATGTAGTTATTGGTTCCAATACTGTGATATGTGAAGGAACGATTATTAAACGTGGAGTTAGGATCGGTTGTAATTGTACTATTGGTGGAGTAGGTTTTGGATATGAGAAAGATGAAGAAGGATATTATCAGTTAATACCCCATATAGGAAATGTAGTGATCCATGAATTTGCTCATATCGGTAATAATACTTGTATAGATCGAGCAGTGCTTGGAAGTACAGTCATAGGAAAAAATGTAAAAATTGATAATCTAGTACATGTAGCTCATAATGTTCAAGTGGAAGAGAACTCTATGCTTATCGCCAATTGTATGATAGGTGGGAGCGTTATTATTGGTAAAGATGTATGGGTAGCTCCATCTGCATCGATTATTAACAATATTGAAATTCAGGAAAAGGCATTAATAGGATTAGGCGCTGTTGTTGTTAAAAATGTTGCTAAAGACACAATAGTGATTGGAAATCCTGCTAGACCTAAAGGATAATCCAAGTGTAGTCGCAAGAAAAATAGTGAATGAGTTTTTTTGAACCTTAAGAATAGCATTGTTTTCTTTATGAGATTATTCATAGGCTTAAATAATATAGCATCCATATTCCCTGATTTGAAAAGAGGATTCTCAAATCAGGGAGTAGAAACATTTATTGTATCACGTTATATTAAAAATTCTGCCATTATTAATGAAGAGTATGATGTAAACCTTCAAGAGATAAAAGATCGGTTTCCTTTGTTTAAACCAAGACGAATCACAAATATTTTTAAGAATGTTTGGGGTAAAATAATTGAGACCTATTACATTCGAAAATCAGTAAAATCATGTGATGCCTTTATTTTTTTAGCAGATTCATTTCGGGATGATTTTACGGACTTGGAATATATTAAGCGCAAAGGGAAAAAAATCATCAGTGTGTTTGTGGGGGATGATGTTCGTTGGTACTATGGTATGGAACAAGAGTTTAAAAGTTTTGGATTACGTCCAATTAACTATGATGAAAAAGATAGTGCTTATGTTAAAACCCATAAAGCATTAAGCGAGCGCCTCACTAGAATTAGAATGGCCGAGAAAAATTCAGATTTTATATTCAGTCGTCTTGATCAGGGACAACTACAGTTGCGCCCTTATTACCGCTGGAATATGATGGTCTATCCTAGCAATATCATTGAGAATAGTAGGCAAAGAATTCATCAACCTGTCATTGTACATGCTCCCAGTACTAGAGCCGGTAAAGGCACAGATTATGTTTTGCAAACTTTTGATGAACTTAAATCAGCAGGATATGATTTTGAAGTGCGGTTGTTGGAAAATGTATCCAATCTAGAAGCACTTAAAATATATGCGGATGCTGATATTGTGATTGACCAGTTGTTATGTCCCGGTGCAGGTAAGCTTTCTACAGAAGCTTTGGCAGCCGGCGCAATTGTAATGTCGCATATGGCTTATGACCGTTATCCTCAAAAGAACCCTTCAGACTGCCCGATCGTGGATGTGAATCCTGATACCTTAAAAAGCAAACTGATTGAGCTGATCACCAATTATGAATTGAGAGCAGCTTTGGCCAAAAAGGGTAGACCTTATGTAGAGAAGTACCTGGATATTACCATTTTCTGTAAAAAAGTAATTGACTTGCTTCAGGGTAAACAAATTGAGTTTGATTATATACCCAGTTTTTTCCGTGACCATTATATTCCCACTTCTCAGGAAGAAAAAGATACCTTGAACAGCTGGACAATCACCCTTCAGCATGAGCCATGGTACCAGACATTTGTAAAAAAGGGGGAGAGAGAGGGATTAATTTTCTAATTTTTTGCGTTTACACTCATAACTATTTTTTACCTCTAATTATTCAGAACCAACTATTATGTGCGGAATTGCCGGGGTCATTTCTTTGAAGAATGGAACAACTGCTGTTGAGGTTGTAAAACAAATGACCGACGTTATTGCCCATCGAGGACCGGATGGAGAAGGGCATTGGATCAACGCAAGTGGAACGATAGCGCTTGGACATAGAAGATTATCTATCATTGATCTTTCCGATTCAGGTTCGCAGCCTATGCATTACATGGATCGATATACCATGGTTTTCAATGGAGAGATCTATAATTATATTGAACTCAAAGAGGAATTAGAAAAAACAGGATACCATTTTCGCTCAACATCAGATACAGAAGTTTTGATGGCTTTGTATGATCAGAAAGGAGCGGATTGTTTGTCTTTGCTGGATGGGATGTTTGCTTTTGCTATTTGGGATCAACAAACCCAAACTCTTTTTTGTGCAAGAGACCGTTTTGGCGAAAAGCCTTTCTTTTATTCTATTTGGAAGGATCAACTATATTTCGCCAGTGAGATCAAAGCTTTGTGGGCGGTAGGTGTTCCCAAGGAACCCGACCGTGAAACACTTTTCTACTTTATGCAAATGGGGAGGGTTCATCATCCTTATGACAGGAACAGGACTTTCTTTAAAAACATAGTTCGGTTAAAGCCATCTCATTACATGATGCTGCGACCTTCAGAACAAAAAAGTCCGGTAGAAAAATGTTATTGGTCTTTGCCTGAAAAAGCAACAGCTATCGAAAAGCCGTTGAATGAGGAAGCTATAAAAGATCAGTTTTTTACTTTGTTCAAATCTTCTGTTCAACGTAGGCTTAGAAGCGACGTACCTGTTGGTAGTAGTTTAAGCGGCGGATTGGATTCTTCGGCAGTGGTTTGTATGATCAATGCATTGAATGCCGATGCTTTGTTTTCACAAAATACCTTTAGTGCCCGTTTTCCCGGTTTCGCCAAAGATGAGGGAAAATACATGGATATGGTCTTAGCAAGTGTAAAAGCGACGCCTCATTTTACTTACCCGGAGCATAGCGGTTTTATTGAGCAGTTTGAGAAAATGTACTATCATCAGGATGAACCCTTTGGTAGTGCTAGTATTTACGCACAATGGGAGGTCATGCGATTGGCCAAAGAAAAGGGGGTGACTGTTTTGCTTGATGGACAAGGAGCAGACGAAATGCTGGCAGGGTATGATTTTTATAAAACTACTCTCAGTAGAGAAATACAACAACAACAAAATCAATTAGGATTTAAACAACAGGTCAAACGATGGGCTCCATTTATTTATAACCAATATCGCCATTATAAGCGTCAAAAGTTTTTGAGGCAACATTATGTAGACAAGGGATATCATCCGGATTATATTGAAGAAGTGTTACAATATTCTTACCCTGATGAACAGCATACTGTTTTGTATGAGCATTTGAGACATGACCTTACCATGGGTAATTTGGAAGACCTATTACGATTTGCTGATCGAAATAGTATGGCACATAGTCGTGAAGTTCGACTTCCTTTTCTGAATCATGAGTTGGTTGAATTTGTACTATCACTGCCCAATGACTATAAGATCAGGGATGGATGGAGTAAATGGATTCAGCGGGTGTCTTTAGAAGGGTTGATGCCAACTGAAATTACATGGCGTAAAGATAAAATTGGATATGAACCACCACAGAAGAACTGGATGTCTGATCCGATTTTTAAAGACCTGATCTACCAAGGGAAACAGTTACTGTATCAACAGCATATTCTTACAAAGACTGCGGCTGAGGCAATACCTCAGGCCACCAATGCCAGTGAACTGGGCGACAACAGTTGGTATTTTTTAATTACTTCAAAACTTTTCAGATAAATAATGGCAAGGAAAGCAATCCATATCTATCTCTCCACATTTGAAAATGAGAGTCGTATACTGAAAGAAACCAAGAGTTTAATTTCACATGGAATCTTAGATGAAATTATTGTCATTGCTAAGGGTAGAGAAGGTCTTCCTGACTTTGAAAAAATAGATGATCAAAGATCTGTTTATAGGATTAGACCTCGTTTCCAACGGGGAAAAAAACTGATACCGGTTTTGAAACCGATTATTCTCTTGGTTAAATTATTGGATGTTTTCTTTCAGTTTGCTTCACTGATCAGAAGAGAAAAGCCTTTGTACGTAAATTTTCATCAGGTACTTTTATTACCATTGATTCCTTTGGTCAGGTTAGTGTCTTCGAAGACAGAATTCATTTATGATGCGCATGAACTTGAGACAGAATCAAATGGACTGCAGGGACGTCAGAAAAAATTATTCAAGTTATTTGAAAGATGGTTCATTAAGAGCTGCAAGTTGGTGATTGTAGTAGGGCCTGCGATTGAGCAATGGTATCGCAATGAATACAAGATCGACAATATAATCACCGTTATGAATTGCCCTTTTTATCAAAAAGTTGAAAGGAAAAATCATTTTCGGAAAGAGTTCGGAATACCAGAAAATGCTAAAATATTCATTTACCAAGGAGCACTGTTTGCAGGAAGAGGTCTTGAAGAGCAAATAGAGGCTTTTTCTAAGATCAACGATCCAGCTTATAGCATTGTCTTTATGGGGTACGGTGAAATGGCTGAAGATGTTAAAGCTGCTGCAGCTAAATACAGTAATATTCATTTTAAACAAGCGGTTCATCCTTCAATTGTATTAGAGTATACTTCTTCGGCTGATGTTGGGATTGCTTTCACTGAGAATGTATGTTTAAGTTATGATTATGGTTTAGGGAATAAGTTATTTGAATACCTGATGGCTGAGATACCCTGTATTGTAACAAACATGAAGGAGATGAGCAATTATGTGAAGAAGAATGGAACAGGCATTATTAGTGAGGGTACTAATGCAGAAGCTTTGATTGCATCTGTTAAAGCCATGGACCATTTTGATTTTGCAGGATTCCGTGAGCGTGTTGAATCTGTAAAAAGAGAATACTGCTGGGAAACACAAGAGGCTGTGATGATTCAAGCCTATAAAAAATTGGAAAATAAATCATGATCTGTCAACTTTTGAAATAGTTGCATGATCAGGATGTTCTGCCAAACTGCGGGGATTAATTTTAACTATTGTATGTAAGAATGGTCAGGAAAGCAATTCATATTTATTATTCCACTTTTGAAAATGAAAGTCGAATTCTTAAAGAAACAAAAAGTTTGATCGAACATGATATTGTAGATCAGATTATTGTTTTAGCTAAGTGGAAAGAAGGGCTTCTTGAGGTGGAAGAATTTGATACTAATCGATATGTATATCGAATCAAATCTCGTTTTGTAAGTGGAACAAAAAATATACCAGGCTTAACGCAGCTGCTTCAAGCGATTAAACTCATTGATATTTTTCTTCAATATATATTCCTGATTAAGAAAGAGAAGCCGGCGTATGTGAATATTCATCAAGTGATGTTGCTTCCCTTAGTACCATTTATAAGATGGGTTTCATCTAAAACAAAGATGATTTATGATACCCATGAATTAGAAACGGAATCAAATCGTTTGAAGGGATTTCGTCAAAAACTATTTAAGCTATTTGAAAGATGGTTTATTAAGCAGTTTAAACTGGTTATTGTTGTTGGTCCTGCTATTGAAGGTTGGTATAGAGATGAATATCGCATCAGTAATATCGTGACAGTTATGAACTGTCCTGTATATCAACCCGTACAAAAAAAGAATCTTTTTAGAGAAGAATTGAATATACCGGCAAGTGCCAAAATTTTTTTATATCAGGGAGCGCTTTTTTACGGAAGAGGTGTTGAAGTGATGATGGAGGCGTTTGCCAAGATCAATGATCCTGCATTCACATTGGTGTTGATGGGGTATGGAGAAATGGTAGATGATATTAAGGAAATGGCTGCAAAGTATTCGAATATTCATTTTAAGCAAGCAGTTCATCCATCTGTAGTATTGGAATATACATCGTCAGCAGATGTTGGTATTTCCCTTATTGAAAATGTATGTTTAAGTTACTACTACTGTTTGCCCAATAAGTTGTTTGAATACCTGATGGCAGAGATTCCATGTATTGTTTCAAACATGAAAGAAATGGGGGATTATGTTCGTAAGAACAAAACAGGGATCGTTTGTGAAGCAATTACACCGGATGCTTTAGTACAATCCATTAAAGCCATTGAGTATTTCGATTATAATGAATTTCATTCTCGTATCGAAGCAGTTAAACAAGAATATTGTTGGGCCAATCAGGAATCTATTATGATAGGTGCATATAAAAAACTTCAAAATTCAAATGAGCAATAATCAGTCGAAGATGTATCAGCAATGTGTGCGATGTATCATGGATACTACGGATCCTATGATCAGTTTTGATGAACAGGGGGTGTGTAATCATTGTCATGCTTACAAGGAACATGAGGATCATTATTTACTTCAAGGACAGGCTGCCCAAGATTATACTTCTCAGATGGTTTCTTTGATCAAGGCCTCCGGTAAAGGAAAAGATTATGATTGTATCATGGGAATTAGTGGGGGTGTTGATAGTTCTTATCTGGCCTATCATGCAACCAAAGTATTAGGCCTACGTGTATTATTGGTGCATGTTGATGCAGGATGGAATTCTGAATTGGCAGTGAAAAATATTGAAAATGTGGTCAAAACTCTTCAGCTTGACCTTCATACGCTGGTAGTAGATTGGGAAGAGATCAGAGACTTACAAAGAGCATTCTTTAAATCGAGTGTTCCTAATTGTGATATACCTCAGGACCATGCTTTTATTGCGGCTTTGTATAGTGAGGCAAGAAAATATGGGCTGAAGCATATTCTTAATGGAGGGAATATGTCTACAGAATCGATTCTGCCATCTTCTTGGGGGTACGAAGCATCCGATTGGGTACATATCAAAGATATCCATCGTCAATTTGGCGAGGTAAAGCTCAAAAAGTATCCTCATATCAGTTTCTTTCAACGAAGAATATTGTATCCTTATGTATACGGCATGAAGGTTCACAGGCCACTTGAATACATCACATACAATAAAGCGGAGGTAAAAGAGTTTTTGAAAAAAGAAATGGGGTGGAAGGATTACGGCGGGAAACATTTTGAATCAAAATTTACACAGTTCTTTCAGGCACATTATCTTCCGGTAAAATATGGGTTTGATAAGCGACTGGCCCATCTTTCTAGTTTGATCGTTTCCGGACAGATGAGTAGAGATGAGGCTCTTCGACAAATGCAGGAGCCATTGTATGAGGCTACACAGCTACAGGAAGACCGGTCTTATTTTATTAAAAAGCTAGGTTTTAGTGAGGCAGAATGGGAGCAGATCATGCAAATGCCGCCTAAAACCGAACACGACTATGCTAACCAATTAAAAATGTTGGAATTATTCCATCGATTCATGAAGATGGCGCAACCTTTGTTTAAATTGGCAGGACGCATCAGAAGTCGCAGGAATAAGTAAATTTGCTTCATATAAATTTTTAAAGTGATAACAATCATTGACTATAAGGTGGGCAATCTTGGTTCTATCAAGAACATGCTGAAAAAAATTGGTCATGCTTCAGAGATTTCTTCCGATGCCACTGCCATTTTGAATGCAGATAAATTAATACTTCCCGGAGTAGGCGCATTTGACAATGGTATCAGAAATATCAAGGAATTAGGACTTTGGGATGCCATTGAGCAAAAAGTTAGTAGTGGTACTCCGATCCTTGGAATTTGTCTCGGAGCTCAATTGATGACCCAGGGAAGTGAAGAAGGAGTGGAAAAAGGGTTTGGATGGGTAAATGCGGGGACTGTAAAATTTAAGATTGATACCAGCTCAAAATTGAAAGTACCCAATATGGGATGGATGAATATCAAAGTACAGAAAAACAATTCGCTAATGGTGAATGACCCTTCTGTGGAAGAGCGATTCTACTTTGTACATGCTTATCATTTTCAATTCAATGATGCTACTCAGGTATTGGCCACGGCTGAATATGGGTATGAGTTTCCGGCAGCTTTTGAACACGACAATGTAATGGGTGTTCAATTTCATCCAGAAAAAAGTCACCGGTATGGAATGGAGTTATTCAGGAATTTTGTAAAAGTTTAATCATGGCGAATGTCAGAGTCATTCCTGTTCTCTTGCTCAGGAATATGGGTTTATACAAATCCGTTAAGTTCAAGGATCATAAATATGTTGGAGATCCGATCAATGCAATCAAGATCTTCAATGAGAAAGAGGTGGATGAATTGGTCTTTTTGGACATCACTGCGTCCATAAATCAGCAAGAGCCCAATTATGCTATTCTTGCTGATATTGCTTCTGAATGTTTCATGCCTTTATGTTATGGTGGAGGTGTTCGTTCTATTGAACAAATAGAAAAGATATTGTATGCCGGGGTAGAGAAAGTATCATTGAATACTGCTGCAGCTGAAATACCGGATCTGGTGAATCAAGCCGCTAAAAAGTTTGGTAGTTCAACCATTGTGGTTTCCATAGATGTGAAAAAGAGTCTTTTTGGCGGATACTCTGTATATACCAAATCAGGTTCAAAAAACAATAAGGTTTCTCCCATTGAATTTGCCAAAAAGATGGAAGCTGAAGGAGCAGGAGAAATATTGTTGAACTCTATAGATCAGGATGGTACCATGAATGGGTATGATCTTGACCTCGTTAAAAATATTAGTAGTCAAGTAGGGATACCGGTGATAGCCTGTGGTGGAGCCGGTTCCTTGGATCACATGCGCGCAGCTGTGAAACAAGGTGCTTCTGCGGTAGCAGCAGGTAGCTTCTTTGTGTTTCAGGGAAAACACAGAGCCGTTCTTATTACCTACCCCGATCGAAAAGAAATTAAAAGTATCTAAACAACTCGCATGAGCAGCTCTCAATCGTCACACACTATATGTTCAGTATGTGTAATGGATCATACCGCAAAAGACTTTGTTTCTTATGGAGCGGAAGGTTGTAATTATTGTATTGGATTTCGTAAAAGAATGCAACGAGATAGGTTATGGAACAAAAGTAATCGTCAGGAGCAACTCGAAAAATATTTACAGGAAGTAAAAGAAAGAGGGAAAGGTAAAAAATATGATTCTATCATTGGACTTTCCGGTGGTGTAGATAGTTCTTATGTGTTATATCTCGCTGTAAAAAATGGATTGAGACCATTGGCCGTGCATATGGATAATGGTTGGAACTCTGAGTTGTCGCAAGAAAATATCGAGAACTTAGTCCGAAAGCTCAATGTTGATCTTTATACCCATGTGATCGATTGGAATGAATATAAGCAACTGCAACAAGCTTTTTTTGATGCGGATGTCATTGATATTGAATTATTATATGATAATGCTTTATACAAAGTAAATCATGCGTTGGCAGCGAAATACAATATTCGCGATATCTTATCCGGTAGTAATACGGCTACAGAGGGTATGCAAATGCCTTTGAATTGGGCTTATCGAAACAAGTTGGACAAGAAGAATATATTCTCGATCTGGAAAAAGAAAGGTCCGGGAACCAAACTACATACGTACCCTACTTATGGCTTCTTAGATTTTATGTACTATAGCTACGTACGTAAAATTCGTTGGATACGCTTCTTGGATTACTTTAATTATAATAAGGCTGAAGCTATAGAAACGCTTCAAAGAGAAGTGGGGTATCGCCCTTATCAGTATAAGCACTATGAATCTATTTTCACAAGGTTCTATCAGGGATTCATACTTCCTCAAAAGTTCAATGCCGATAAAAGAAAAGTGCATTTATCTACTTTAGTGGTTACCGATCAAATGACACGGGATGAGGCATTGGCAGAGTTGAAACATATTCCTTACCCATCTGAAAAAGATCTGCTAGATGATAAAGAGTATTTTTTGAAGAAGTTAGGATGGACAGAAGCACAACTTAACGAGTATCTTTCTAGACCTGAAATTCCGCACGAGTTTTATGGTTCTGAAAATTGGTTGTGGGATGGATTGGAAGATCTTAAATCTTTTGTGAAAAAACTGATTCGATATAAAAGCCCTCAATGACAAGGGTGTCTTTTTTGTTTACCTCATGCTTTTAGCGATATAAAAAGATTGACATGCAGTCATACCAGATTTGTAAAAAATGTGTAATGGATACTTCTGATCCTGATATCCAATTTGATCAGGAGGGTATTTGTAGTCATTGTAGACAGGCTGAGGTTAACTTATCGAAATACCAATTTACTCCGGCACAAGAAGCCGCTAATCTGGCTTCTATTAAAGAGCAAGTACTTCAGTCTAAAAAAGGGCCTTATGATTGTTTGGTAGGTGTAAGTGGAGGAATAGATAGTTCTTATGTGGTGTATCTGGCATGGAAAATGGGACTGAATCCACTTTGTGTACATTTTGACAATGGCTGGAACTCCAATATCGCTGTTAGTAATATTCACAAAATGATCGCTCAATGTGGGTTTGATTTACAAACCTATGTGATAGACTGGAATGAATTCAGAGACCTGCAAAGGGCATTTTTTAAAGCCGGTGTTGTTGATATAGAAATGCTGACCGATCATGCCATTACAGCCATTATGTACAAGCTTGCAAGGAAGAGCAAACTGAAATATATTCTTTCCGGTACGAATTATACAACAGAACATGGATTACCTACTCGTTGGGTATGGCGCAAGCAAGATCTGACGAATATTCTTGACATACACGGAAAATTTGGGGACGCACGCAGGCTTAAAGATTATCCAACATTAAGTTCCTGGAAATTCAAGTTGTTACGAAGTTTTAAGTTGGGATTCCGATACATAGAGATATTGAATTTGGTGAATTATTCTAAGAAAAACGCCATTGAAACATTGACGCGAGAGTTTGGTTGGCAGAATTATGGCGGTAAGCATTATGAATCAACGTTTACAAAGTTTTATCAGGCGTATTACTTACCCAAGAAATTCGGATATGATAAGCGTAGAGTACACTTATCTGCTCAAATCAGAAATAGTGAAATCAACAGAGATGAGGCAGTGGTCGAGTTATCAAAGCCTCCTGTTGATGAGCACGATTTTAAGGAAGAGAAATTGTATGTACTAAAAAAGCTTGGGTTTTCGGAAGAGGAGTTTGATCATATCATGCAATCAGCACCCAAGCAGCATTTGGATTATAAATCAGATGAAAAGCTTCGCAAAAAGTGGGAGCGGTTTAAAAGAACCATCCTGAAAAAAAGTTAATACCACGCTTACTTCTTTTTTTGAATTCATACACTTCTGATAGATAAGTATCATCCTGAGTCAAAATAAACAAGAATGATTGAAAATTTTAAAAAAGCATTAATACTAGCGCCACATACAGATGATGGAGAGCTGGGTTGTGGTGGAACCATTGCGAAAATGTTAGAAGCCGGTTGTGAGGTTCATTATGTGGCTTTCTCTGATTGTAAGATCTCTGTACCATCCCCATTTCCTCAAGATATTCTGCGAAAAGAGCTCTTCTCAGCTATGCAGTCTCTTGGTATTGGGAATGAGCAAGTATCGATCCTGGATTTTGACGTCAGAACTTTTGCCAACAGAAGACAAGATATTTTAGATGAAATGATTCTGCTTAAACAAAGAATTCAACCCGATATTGTATTTTGTCCTGCTACCCATGATATACATCAGGATCATCAAACCATAGCGGAAGAAGCTCAAAGAGCTTTTAAATTTTCAACATTATTAGGGTATGAGCTTCCTTGGAATACCTCATCTTTTAATATAGGCGCTTTTGTAAAGCTGCAAGAAAATCATCTGAAAGCAAAAAAAGCGGCTATTGATTGTTATGAATCACAAAAGGGCAGAACGTATACGGATGGTACTGTAATGGAGGCCTTGGCAAGAGTGAGAGGTGTTCAGGCAGGTACACTTTTTGCCGAAGCTTTTGAACTGATTCGGATCAATCTCTAAACGTATACAACCAGTCTGGATACGTTTATTATCCAACCAGCTGTTTGATCATCATTGCATTACAATCTCTGCATTCATCTATTCAATTTGAAAATGATCTTGCAGGGATTTGTTTTTTAATAGTCCCTATCAAAGAAAGATTCTGTACTTTGATATCTTAACACCCTGAAACGCTTTTACTAACGCAGCATCATGAATTTTTTATATTTAGTTGAATGGGATTTTACAGGCTACTCAGGCGTTGAGCGTAAAGTAGTTGCCCAGGTTAAAACCTGGAGAGAACAAGGGCACTTCTGCACGCCCATTATTATTGGAAGGCACAACAAAGAACAAAAAAGATTGCTCAAAGAAGTGGGCATTGATTTTTGGACTGTGCCGGCTAATCCACTGATCAATCGACTCTTCTTGGCTCAAGTCATCAAACAACTGTACTTTTTACTCATTTTTTTTAAATATGTCGGGAAAAAGTATGACTTCTGCTTCTATAGAATATCTACATTAAGCTTTGCCTTTATTATGGCTTATGCATTTCCCTTTTTTATTGATATTAATTCAATGGATGCAGAAGCTGTTTCAGGATTGAAAAAATTGATACAACCGCTGGGTAATAGATATCGAAAGTTTCTGTTTAAAAAGAGTAGGGGCGTTTTTTTTGTTACTGATGAGTTGGCCAATTATTTTGAAAAAAAATATGCACTTGATCTCAAGAATAAATCAATCGTACCCAATGGATATTATGATCAAGAGGTTACGACGGAACAGTTACAGGAATATTTTTCAAAAAAAGCACAAAAGCCTGATGGAAGACCCGTTATTCTTTTTGTAGGTACAGGTGATTATTTGCATTATTGGTTTGGTTTTGATAAAATGGAAAAACTAGTGGGCAGTTTACCTGAGTTTGACTTCCTATTGGTAGGTGAGATCAATGGAACCAAACTCCATGAATTCCCTAATGTTACAATGATTCCGATTATGCGGAAGGAAGCATT
>CALRLC020000014.1:0-82097 GCA_943368425.1 Brevundimonas vancanneytii | reverse complement strand
ATCAAAACCTTCAAAAAACTTCTTCAGATCCGGATCAATTGATTCAGGGTTCTGAACAAATTCCTGGTATAGACTCTCAATGTATGCAGGATGGGAGTTTGTGATATACGAAAAATCCTTCATGTGTAATGATTGTACAACTGATTTGATAAACAGGTTGGCAAATATCGGTCATTGAAGGCAGAAAAATTGTCTAAATTTTGACGAAAATCCATTGAAAATTAACAGCGCCTAATCGCTCAGAAATCAAGCCCCAAGTACATAGGTTTTATGGATATTGCGTTATAAATCAGGATTCTTGGACTTTTTTTGATAAAAATTTCCTCTTTTGGTTCGGAGTCCTTACCTTTGCCGTCCTGAAAAAAAAGAACAATGGCAAATCATTCAGCTACTAAGAAAGATGTGAGACAAGCTGCTAAGCGTCGTGATCGTAATCGTTATTATGGTAAAACTACCCGTAACGCAATCCGCGACTTGAAAGCCGGTACAGATGCTAAAGCATACACCGAAGAGCTGCCTAACGTTATTTCTATGATCGATAAGTTAGCAAAGCGTGGTATCATCCACAAAAACAAAGCGGCTAACCTGAAGAGCAAATTAGCTAAGAAAGCAAACGTAACTGCTTAATCCTTAAGCATTTCGTTGAAACATATTGAACCAGCCAATGGCTGGTTTTTTTATTACCGCATATTCGCCTTTGGTAAACTCACAGTAAAACGGTTCACCTGATTAGGCATCGGTGTGTAAGTCAAACTACCTTTATGCATGGTGAGTATTCTATGCACTATGGTTAATCCCAACCCTACTCCCGAAATTTTTTGTCGGGCTTGTTGCCCCCTAAAAAATGGAATCATGATCTTCTCACGCTCTTCTTCACTCAAGTGCTCTCCTTTAGTTTCTACATGAACCAAAATATCTCGTTCTACAAACTCTAGGATGATCTCTACCTTTTTATTTATAGAATAGAGATATCCATTTCTGATCAGATTACTGAACATGGATTTCAGTAAAGCTTCATTCCCACGTACATTCAAATCATCATCAGAAGATGGTGTATTTAAAAAGACCAGCGATATTCCAATATCGGGGAACATTTTTACACTAATGCTGATTTTATCATACAATATTTCATCTACCCTACATATTGGCCATGATTCATCAAAACCCTGCTGCTCAAATTGAGAGATCAGCAATAATGAGTTCGTTAACTCAATCATCCGTTCCTGATCTTGTTGTAAAGATGCCAATACAGTTCTATACCCCTCTTCATTCAATTTGTTTTTCAATGCCGACTCTGTATGTGACAACATCGTAGCAAGAGGTGTACGCAATTCATGAGACGCATGGTGTACAAAACTTCGCTGAAACTCAAAGGTCTTTTCCAAGCGTGACAGCATCGCGTTGAATTTACTTGCAATCATATCAATCTCAGCTATTTGCGCGTTTTCCAGTATTCGCTTCTTCAAATCCATGCCCGTTACATCTGCCATCTGCTTTCCCAGTTCAAGAAGCGGACGCGTGAACGACTTACTTAACCAATAGGAAAGAATTCCCATGACCATTAATGCTAGAATAGAGGTGAAGATCAATATCCACATCAATCTGGCTAATTGATTCTGACCTACTATATCAATACCTGAAACGATGGCGTTGGCCTTACTTGAAGGAAAATATACATTGGCATAAAGCCTATTCCCCGCTTCCCTTTTTAATTCTCTGTTTTCTTTTAAGTCTGTTATGATATTACGATAGGTACCAAGCTGTATGGTTGAAGGATATGCAAAAACGATGTTACGCGCAGAATCTAGGATCAAGATTTCTTCGCCTGCAAGAATATTTTTCTGTATCTCATTAAAAAAAACCAATTCTACCGGAGACTGATAGCGAAGCTGTTTTTGATAAAATCCATAAAACTCTTCACCCTCATGTTGCAGCCTCTTAATGAATTCTTCTTTTCTAAAATCTGCATAGAGGAAATAGATTGCTACAAAACATGTTAGTAAAATCACGGCTACTACTGCAGTAAAACGAAGTACAAAGCGGAGTTTAAAACTCATCCTACCCTATTTATTTGATGTAATAACCAAATCCTGGTTTGGTATGGATCAGTTTTTGCTCGAAAGGCTTATCGATCTTATTGCGCAGGAAACTGATATATACTTCAATTGTATTGGTTCCTGTATCAAAACTCAGGTCCCATACTTTTTCTAAGATCTCTTGTTTTGAAATCACTCTTTCCCGATTACGGGCTAGCAAAGTAAGCAAGGTGAACTCCTTCGCTGTTAAGTTGATATTGATCCCTGCTCTTACTACTGATTTATTCTTCATATCAATGGTCAAGTCATCTACAACTATCTTTTCATCTTCCGGTCCCTTATCTGTTCTTTTCAATAATGCCTTTAAGCGAACAAATAGCTCTTCGAAATGAAAAGGTTTTACCAGATAATCATCTGCACCCAGATCAAATGCTTCTACTTTATCTTGAATCTGACCAATGGCTGTAAGCATGATGATTGGAATGGTTTTATTAGCTGCCCTAAACTCTTTACAAAGTTCTAGTCCACTTTTATAAGGCAAATTCACATCTAATAAAACAATAGAATAAGCTTTTGATTGAAATGCCTCTTCTGCTTCTTTTCCATCTACAGCTAAGTCCACTTGGTATCCCTGACGCTTGAGCTCATCTCTTACAATAGGTCCAAGTTTTGCTTCATCCTCAACCAGTAAAATACTATGCAGGTTTTCCATTACTTTGAATAAATTTTCAAATTGAAAATAATGAAAAAAACACTGCTTATCCTACAACTATTTCTGTCTCAACAAATATTTGCACAGAAATGGCAAACCATCTTTGAACAAACATCAGGTAGACAGACTGTTACATACGAAGAATGCATTCGTTATTACAAGTCACTGGATGTATCTTTTGCAACCATTACTATAAAGGAATTCGGACTTACCGATGCCGGATATCCACTACACCTTGTGCTTTTCAGCACTGATAAGACACATAACCCTGAGATATGGCACAAAAAAAACAAACTAGTCATCATGATCAACAATGGGATACACCCCGGTGAACCCGATGGTATAGATGCCAGCATGATGTTATTACGAGACCTCGCAACGGGAAAGATCAAAGCCCCCGATAATGTGGTATTGGGTATCATTCCTGTATACAATATTGGCGGCAGCTTGAATAGAAGTGCATTCTCAAGGGTCAACCAAAACGGTCCGGAGAGCTATGGTTTCAGAGGTAATGCCCAAAACCTGGATCTAAACCGCGATTTCATCAAGAATGATAGTCGTAACGCCAAAGAATTTGCCAAGATCTTTCATTATTTGAATCCTGATATTTTAGTGGACAATCATGTTAGTGATGGTGCAGATTACCAACATACCATGACATTACTCACTTCACAGCATAATAAACTAGGCCCAATTATGGGTGCTTACCTACATGATGTATTTGAACCTTCTCTTTACAAAGGAATGGAACAAAAAAGCTGGAACTTGATTCCATATGTAAGTTTTGAAGGAGGAAACCCTGAAAGAAACTGGACAGCTTTTTATGATGCCCCACGATACAGCAGTGGCTATGCTGCATTATTTCAAACCATGGCTTTTATGCCGGAGACACATATGCTCAAGCCTTATGACCAACGTGTAAAGAGTACCTATGACTTGATGCAAACTTTTTTAGAGGAAGGCACTAAACAAGCCAATGAAATCAAAACAACCAGAAAGAAAGCAATAGATGCGGTAAAACAACAACAGGAGTTCCCTCAAACCTATCGTGTTGATACCACCCGTTTTGATCATATCAAATTCATGGGATATACATCTGCTCAAAAGATCAGTGAAGTAACAGGCTTGAACAGAATGTACTATGATCGTTCAAAACCCTACACAAAAGATATTCGCTACTATAATTATTTCAAGGGAGAGCAATGGGTTACCAAACCCAAAGCTTACCTCATTCCACAAGGATGGCATGAGGTCATTGAACGATTATCCATCAATCGTGTTCAAATGCAACGTTTAAAGAAGGATACGGTTATACAGGTAGAAGTATCAAGAGTCACAGATTTTAGAACAGCGACCAGATCATTTGAAAAACATTATCGTCAATCTGGTATTCGTATGTCGCAACAAACTGAAAATATTCGTTTTCTAAAAGGAGATTATATCATTTATACCGGACAGTCAGCCGATCGTTTCCTGATTGAAACACTGGAAACAGGAACCGATGATAGTTATTTTTCCTGGAATTTTTTTGATGCGATCCTGCAACAAAAAGAAGGTTATAGCAATTACAGATGGGAAGATGTGGCAGCAATTTATCTAAAAGAACATCCTGAAATAAAAGCAGAATTGGATGCAAAAAAGAAAGCCGATGAAAAATTTGCTGCATCCGCCAATGCTCAGTTGGATTTTGTCTATAAGAAATCACCTTACTACGAGCCAGCACATATGAAGTATCCAGTGTTTAGGTTGAGGTAGTTGATGGCGAATGGTTTATGGCTAATGGCATGTAATGTATAGTTAATCAAACATCATACGGCTATTAGCCATAAACCATTAGCTATTCTACTTTTCCTCATACCCCCTCAACTTCTTCGCGATAAACACAGATGCTAGAACAATTACTATGCTGAGATAACCTACCCATGAATAATGAACAATGGTATGATCCGGTTTGCTGATAACGATCATGCCTGCAATTAGAGATGCAATTCCTGAAAATAATTGCTGAATTGATCCATTGAAGCTCATAAAACTACCTCTTTGTTCTGCAGGCACTACATTACTAATAATAGCCTGCGCCGGAATACCTCTTCCCGTGCTTAATACAAACCAGATACCGGTCACGATCAACACATAGTAATACTTAATGGCAGGCATATTGGTGATCAGAAAAATGGGAATAAGAGATATCAATGCAAAGAACATGAAAGTGTTATGTTTTCCATATTTATCGGCCATCTTACCAATTAGAGGAGAAGTAATAAATGTGGCAATCCCTCCTACCATGTAAATCATGTTACGTTGTGTATCTGTAAAGCCAACATTGAATTCCATGTATGGATTTAAAAAAGGGATGATCAGAAAATGCCCTAACATCAATGCACCCGACAAACCCAATGCTACCAACTGCATTCTGCTGGTCATCACATTTTTTAGCATAACGATGGGCTTTACTCTTTGTCCATGGATATGAGAAGACATGGAAGGCAGATAACGCATCAGCAGTACTGTTATGATGATACCTAACCCACCAATCGATAAAAAGGGAGAATGCCAACCTAACCAACCGGCCAAATACAAAGCAGAAGGAACACCTACAATGGAAGCCAAAGAAAAAGCAGAAAACAAAATACCCATGGCCTGTCCCCTTTTCTCATATGGGAAACTATCCGCAACGATACTCAATACTTGCGCTCCAATCAATCCACCAAACAAACCGGCAGTGATCCTTGCTAGCAATAACAAAAGATAGGTAGGAGCAATACCACAGCAAAGCGTACCGATCGTAAATCCGATATAACCAAATAACAATACTTTTTTTCTATCGTACCCGTCTACATAAAAAGCAGCAGCAAAGCCTGATACAGCCGCACTGATACTATAAGAAGCCACGATCACGCTGAATTGTCCGGGTGTAATGTTAAAATAAGGCATCAAAAAATTACCCAAGGGCATCATCACCATGAAATCAAGTATATGGGTAAAGTTGACACTTGCCAGTAAGATCAATAAAATCCTTTCTTTCCAATTCATAATCAGCTTTTAAAAAATCCGGGGATAAGGTTAATAACCTTGCATAAAAAAGGTAACCCGATTGAGTTACCTTTTTTCATTTATTGTTGCACCTTTTTCACTTCTCCACTTCCACTTACCTTTTGGGATACTACGGCTTCTCCTTTGTAATAGACAGAACCTATTCCACTGATGGATACATCCAATTTATTGTCTGCAAATATTTTGACATCTCCACTTCCGGAAATTTTTACAGAAGCGTTTTCTGCTTTTAAAGTTTCGGCATTACAGTCTCCAATACCACTGATTTGAATTTTGGCATCCCTGGTTTCACCTGAAAGTACAAGGGATCCACTACCACTGATTTTTGCATCTAATTCGGGGGTATTGGTTTCTAAACGAAGGTCACCCACACCTGAAACACTTACTTTTAATCGATCAGATCCGGTAAACTTATTCATACCAACAATGTTACCAGAACCGGATAATTTTAGTTGCTCAAGTTTGGCAGTTGTAATGTACACTTTCAGTTTTTCACTAGTGATGAAATTGATGTTTCCTCTCATTCTGACCACTAATTCATCACCCTCCATTTCCGTTACAATGTATTCCTGTAGATTTTCATCTGCTTCTACTTTTACGGTTGTACCAGTACCCTGGGTCAACTCTACATCCATAAATCCTTTTAAATGAATTTTGGTTGCCGTAAGCCCCAACCTCTCTTCAACAGTCACATTTCCATTTCCTTTCACCCTTTTTGACCCGATAAATACACAGGAGCCCAAAAGGGAAACAAAGGCAACCGTGATGAAAAAGATTCTCATGTTGTTGGTTTAAGACTTCGAAATTATCGAAAAGACCCTTGAATTAATCACCATTCCTGTGGATTTTATGGCCATTTATACGGTTTCAAGACCACCAAATTTCATTTACCTTCGCGCCATGACAGAAAAAATCCTCATTCTTGACTTCGGTAGTCAGTATACCCAATTGATCGCCAGGGCTGTTCGTGAAGCCAATGTGTATTGTGAAATCATCCCTTTTCATAAACCTTTTCAATATGAAAAAGGGCTCAAAGGGATCATTCTCAGTGGCTCTCCTTTCAGTGTCAATGAAGAAAATGCTCCCAACGTTGATATCACTGAAATGATCAGCAAATTACCAGTACTGGGGGTATGTTATGGTGCGCAACTGACTGCTAAGAACTTTGGAGGACGTGTAGATAAATCGAACAAAAGAGAATATGGTCGTGCAAAAATGGAAGTGCTGAAAGAAGACCAACTATTAATGGGTGTAGCTAATGGGTCTCAAGTGTGGATGAGTCATAGTGATTCTATTGTTGCATTACCTGAAGGATTCGAAATCACTGCAGTAACAGAAAGTATTCCGGTTGCAGCCTTCAAAAAAAATGGTACAGATACTTGTCCATTGTATGGTATCCAGTTTCATCCGGAAGTATATCATTCAACTGAAGGAAAGAAAATCATCAAAAATTTCCTTGTCAATATTTGTGGATGTACACAAGATTGGACTCCGGCCTCTTTTGTACATGAAACGGTAGAACAATTGAAGCAACAGATTGGTGATAACCATGTGATCATGGCATTGAGTGGTGGTGTAGACAGTACTGTTGCTGCTACATTGATCAGTAAGGCTATAGGTAACAGGTTGCATGGCATATTTGTAGACAATGGCGTCTTGAGAAAAGATGAATTCAAGCAGGTACTAGATACTTATAAAACCATCGGTCTCAACGTTACTGGTATTGATGCCAGTCAGCGTTTTTATGATGAATTCAAAGACAAGACCGACCCTGAAGCCAAGAGAAAAGTAATTGGCAAATTGTTTATTGATGTATTTCAGGAAGAAGCTAAAAAAGTAGCCGGCGTAAAATTTCTCGGACAAGGCACTATTTATCCTGATGTAATTGAAAGTGTGAGTGTTCATGGACCCTCACAAACCATAAAATCGCATCACAATGTGGGTGGCTTACCGGATACCATGCACTTAGATCTGGTAGAACCATTGCGATATCTTTTTAAAGATGAAGTAAGAAAAGTAGGATTGGAATTGGGTATTCCGGCAGATATGATCAATCGTCATCCATTCCCGGGACCTGGACTTGCCATCAGAATATTGGGAGAAGTAACTGCTGAAAAAGTAGCTTTATTGCAAGCTGCCGACGATATCTATATCAAAGCATTGAAATCTTTTGATCTCTACAAAGATGTTTGGCAGGCAGGAGCTATTTTATTACCTGTTAAGAGTGTAGGTGTTATGGGTGATGAAAGAACTTATGAATTTACAGTAGCACTAAGAGCTGTTACTTCTGTAGATGGCATGACCGCTGATTGGGCACACTTGCCTTATGAATTTCTGGCACATGTTTCCAACGAGATCATCAATAACGTTCGAGGCATCAATAGAGTGGTATACGATATCAGTAGTAAACCACCTGCCACCATTGAGTGGGAATAGGCATTATTTTTGAATAGTTAAGATCACTTATGCGTATACTTAGAAAGTTCATATTCGTATTCATCATTCTGATCAGTTACTATTCTGCTAATGCTCAAGAACAGCCAAAAGTTTGGAAAGTAGCTGTATTTGCGCCCGTTTATCTAGACTCTGCTTATACCCAAGACGGCAATTACCGCTTAGGTAATCAGATATTACCTCGTTATATGATGCCGGGGTTGGATTTTTATAATGGTGTGATGTTAGCCATCGATTCACTCAATGCGGAGAAGCAACCTGTTGAAGTTATTTTTTATGATTCAAAAAGCTTGAAAGGCAATACCAACATCGCCACTCTTGATTCAACACTTGAAGATGTTTCATTGATCATTGCTTCTTTCAACAACAGAAATGAGATCAAACCATTATCGGATTTTGCATTGGAACACGAAATCCCTTTGATCTCCGCTACGTACCCAAATGATGCAGGGCTCACGGAAAATCCTTATTTCATCCTGATCAATCCAACACTGAGAACACATTTAGAGGGCATTTATAATTATCTACAAAGAGTCTATCCTACTAGCACAATGACCATGTTCAGAAGAAAAGGTTCGGTAGAAGACATGATACAAAATAGTTTTGCGGAAATCGCCAAAAGTTCAAAATCAGTCCCTTTAAAGATCAAAACCATTGAACTAACAGACAGCTTTACCACTAGTCAAGTGATCACGTATTTGGATAGCAGTCGTCAAAATATTGTGATCTGTGGCTCATTGAATGAAAGTTTTGGAACCAATCTTGTAAAATCACTCAGCGAATCCAGAAAATACAGAAGTATTGCAATTGGTATGCCTACATGGGATGCTTTAAGAGGCGTTGATAGAAATGTGGAGATCCTTTATACCACGCCCTATCATTTCATTAGAACAGATAAATTAGGATTGGATATTACCAATACTTATCGAAACAAATTTTCAGGTAGACCCAGTGACATGGTTTTTAAAGGGTTTGAAGCCATGTATCGTTTTACCAAACTATTGATTAAACATGAAGGGGCACTCATAAAAAATCTTTCAGACAAGAGCTTGAAACTTTTTAATGATTTCGATATCCAACCTGTAAAACCCTATAGCAACAATTCCAACGCAGTTGACTATTTGGAAAATAAAAAACTGTACTACATCCGCAAAATGGATGGTCAGATCCGTTCCGTTAATTAATCCCAACAAAATATGGGTCTCCTTGTTATTGTTGCATGAAAGATTTTAAAGGCAATAAATCTTCTTTACCCTCAAAGATCTGTGTTACCTGTCAAAGACCTTTCTCTTGGCGCAAAAAATGGGAAAAAGTGTGGGATGAGGTAAAATATTGTTCGGACAAATGCAGGAGGAAGCCACAAGCTGCAAGCCACAGGCTACAAGGAAGAAGTTGAAAGCCTCAAGTTTCACGAGACTGGCTAAAAAGAAATTAGATGCAATAATAAAAATTAGTTCATAACTTTTTTTTGCAAAGCTTGAAGCTTGTAGCTTGAGGCTTACAGCTTATCATGGCACTTATCACTTTTACAGATCACGGACTTTTTTGTGAAGTGGGTCAATTTTACATTGATCCATGGCGTCCCGTTGACCATGCTGTTATTACACATGCACATAGTGATCATGCACGCTGGGGATCGGCGCACTATCTCTGTCATCACGATACCTTACCCATTCTTCGTTTAAGACTTGGTAACATTCAGGCACAATCAGTTGCCTGGGGTGAAGCTGTTTATAAAAATGGCGTTAAAATATCATTGCATCCCGCTGGTCATATTATTGGTTCTTCACAAATAAGAATAGAATACAAAGGAGAAGTATATGTAGTAAGCGGAGACTACAAAACAGAGCCTGATGGTATCAGTGGAAATTTTGAACCCATTCGTTGTCATACATTCTTGACCGAATCAACCTTTGCACTTCCAATTTATCAGTGGGAGCCACAGGAAGCTATGTTTACGAAGATCGGGAAATGGATAGATGATAATCAACAACAAGGAAAGACCAGTGTATTGATCGCATATAGTTTGGGAAAAGCACAAAGAATTTTGCAAGCCATCACACCTGTAACTCAAAATATTTTCGTGCATGGTGCTATCTGGAATACGCATAAGACATTACAAGATCATGGCATCAACTTACCGGATGTTCAAAAAGTAACACCTGATACCCCAAAAGAAAAATTTCGCTCGTCAGTTGTTATTGCACCACCAGGCGCCACTGAAAGTAGTTGGATGAAAAGATTTCAACCCTATGCAACGGCTGTCTGCAGCGGCTGGATGCAGGTGCGTGGAAATTTCAGAAGAAATAATACAGACGCCGGTTTCGCACTAAGTGATCATGCTGACTGGAACGGGTTACTTAGTGCAATAGAAGCAACAGGTGCATCTAAAGTTTTTGTGACGCATGGATTTCAATCTGTATTAAGTCGATACTTGAATGAAAAAGGTATTGAAGCAGCAGAGGTGAAAACAGCATATGGTGAAGAAGAAACTATATCTCTCACTGAAAATTCAGATGAACTATGAAAGCTTTTGCATCATTGGTTCAGCTGTTGGGAAATGCAACCGGTGTTCTGGAAAAACTGAACGCCTTATCACAATTTTTTTCTACCGCACACCCCAAAGACAGGGTTTGGGTGATTGCTATTTTTAGTGGCAGAAGACCTAAAAGAGCTATCAGCACCAGTCAATTAAAACAATGGTGTATTGAATCAACATCTTTACAAGAATGGCTTTTCGAAGAATGTTATCACACTGTAGGAGACCTTGCTGAAACAATCGGATTATTATTACCTGCCGTTTCTTCCAAAAAGGAAAATCCACCACTCCATTATTACATAGAGCAATTGATCCTACTACAAAACGAGGACGAAGAACAAAAAAAGAAATTCATAACACAAGTCTGGCAAGAGTTAGAAAGAGATGAACTTTTTGTATTCAATAAGTTGATCACAGGCGGATTCAGAATTGGTGTTTCACAAAAAATGATGGTGAATGCTTTAGCCAAGGCTACAACATTAGATGCCTCTCTGGTAGCGCATAAAATCAGTGGTAATTGGAACCCCCAAACCATCTCTTTTGAACAGTTATTATTGGATGATCAAGGCAATAATGACGATTCAAGGCCTTACCCATTTTACTTGGCACATGCATTGGATGGTGAGCCATATGAATTAGGCGACCCTTCTGAATGGCTAGCTGAATGGAAATGGGATGGTATCAGAGGGCAGATCATCAAAAGAAATGGTACACATTATGTTTGGAGTCGCGGTGAAGAACTCATGACCGAAAAATTTCCTGAATACCTCTCTTTTGTTAATTCCATACCTAATGGAACAGTATTGGATGGAGAAATTATGCCCGCTAAAGATGGTGTTCCTCTTCCCTTTAGTGTTTTACAAACAAGAATTGGCAGAAAGACCATAACAAAAAAACAATTACAAGAAGCTCCCGTTTCTTTCTTTGCCTATGATCTCTTAGAATGGGAAGGAAATGATATCAGACATCTATCAACTGATGAAAGAAGAGTTTTACTTGAAAATTTATTGTCGACGCTTCAATATCCGTCCAATCTATACCTATCGCCATCTATCGGTTTCAATCATTGGGATGAGCTTATCGCAATTCGAGAAAATGCTAGAGAGCATCATGCGGAAGGATTAATGTTGAAACGAAAAAAAGGCCCTTACCAAGTAGGAAGAAAAACCGGAGATTGGTGGAAATGGAAAATAGATCCATTGACCATTGATGCAGTGATGATCTATGCGCAGAAAGGACATGGACGCAGAAGTAATCTTTATACCGATTACACTTTTGCAGTGAAAGATGGAGATCGACTTGTAAGTTTTACCAAAGCATATTCCGGACTAACTGATAAGGAATTCGCACAGGTGGATGCTTTTGTGAAAAACAATTCAATTGAAAAGTTTGGACCGGTAAGAACTGTAAAACCGGAATTGGTATTTGAGATCGCTTTTGAAGGAATTGCAGCATCAAACAGGCATAAAAGTGGCGTAGCATTGCGTTTTCCCAGAATCAATAAATGGAGAACCGATAAAAAGCCTGATGAAATCAATACATTAGATGATCTAAAGCAGCTCTTGGCTGTATATGGAAAATGAAACTAACAAATACCCAGGGATATAAAGTAATTGAAGAGTGGTTATCCTCTAAAGGATACAGCCCGTTTGCTTTTCAGGCTGAAACTTGGGAACATGTTTTAAAAGGTCATTCCGGTTTGGTAAATGCTCCTACAGGATGTGGTAAAACATTTTCTGTATTTCTTGGTGCTGTCATACAATTTATCAATCAACATCCTGAAACATTCAGATCATCCAAGAAAAATGGGTTACAATTATTATGGATCACTCCCCTACGTGCTCTTGCAAAAGACATAGGAAGAGCCATGGAAGAGGCGATCCAAGAAATAGGTATATCCTGGCAGGTAGGAATCAGAAATGGTGATACAGATACTTCTGAAAGGCAGAAACAGAAAAGAAATATGCCTGAAGTATTGATCATTACTCCTGAAAGTTTGCATTTGCTACTCGCACAGAAAGGATATCCGGAAACATTCAGATCCTTGTCTTTGGTAGCAGTTGATGAATGGCATGAACTAATGGGCGGAAAGAGAGGCATATTGGTCGAACTAGCTTTATCCCGACTTGCAGCATTGTCTAAACAGCAATCAAAGCCATTATCCATATGGGGCATTAGTGCTACTATCGGGAATTTAGAACAAGCAATGGAGGTATTGTTGTATCCATCAAAGAATAAAGGACATATTATACGAGCAAACATTCATAAACCCATTGAAGTACGTTCGATTATTCCCGATGAGATTGAAAAGTATCCTTGGGCAGGGCATTTGGGTATCAAGTTGGCTGAAAAAATCATTCCAATAATTGAACAAAGCAATACCACATTGATTTTTATCAATACCAGGGGGATGAGTGAAACCTGGTATCAAACCCTACTCAATGTAGCTCCACAACTAGCAGGAGCCATTGCATTACACCATGGAAGTATTGAGCAAGAACTGAGATTATGGGTTGAAGATGCATTGCATACTCAAAAACTAAAAGCTGTAGTATGCACGGCTAGTCTGGATCTGGGCGTTGATTTCCGTCCTGTAGATACAGTGATACAAGTGGGGTCCCCTAAAGGAGTGGCGAGATTTTTACAAAGAGCAGGAAGAAGTGGTCATCAACCCGGAGAGATCAGTAAAATTTATTTCCTACCTACACATTCGCTAGAATTAGTAGAAGCTGCTGCGTTAAAAAAAGCCATTGGTGAAGTTGCAATTGAAACCCGTGATCCTTTGCTTTTGTGTTTTGATGTTTTATTGCAGTATCTCTGTACACTAGCTATTAGTGAAGGTTTCAGAGCAAACGAAATGTTTGAAGAGATCAAAACAACACATTGTTTCAATGAAATAAATGAACAGGAATGGCAAGAGGTACTATTGCACATCACACAAGGAGGTACTGCATTACAGCAATACGATGAATATAGAAAAGTGGAAATAGAAAATGGTGTTTATAAAATCAAAAACCGAAGAATTGCAATGCGTCATCGGATGCATATCGGTACTATAGTAAGTGATGCGATGTTAAAAGTAAAACTGATGAATGGGAAGTTCATTGGCGTTATTGAAGAGTGGTTCATTAGCAGACTAGAGCCGGGTACAGTATTCACACTAGCCGGAAGAAATCTGGAATTGATCGGAATCAAAGAAATGACAGTAACTGTAAAACCTTCTACTTCAAAGAAATCAATTGTACCAAGTTGGATGGGAGGAAGAATGCCCTTAACAGCGAATCTTGGTTTGATGCTCAGAAAAACATTGGACATTGCATTGACCAAAAAAGCCAAAGACCCTGAATTAAAAGCATTGACACCATTGTTTGAATTACAGGAACAGTTATCACATATTCCTAAAGAGAATGAACTACTCATAGAGCATATTGAAACAAAAGATGGGTTTCATTTATTCGTCTATCCATTCGAAGGGCGTTTGGTACATGAGGCGATGGCAGCATTATTGGCATGGCGAATCAGTAGGAAAATACCCATTACTTTTTCATTTGTGATGAATGACTATGGCTTTGAATTATTAAGTGACCAGCCAATCCCTCTTGATGACACGAATGTGTATGAATTATTTACCACTGAAAATCTTATGAATGACATTACACAAAGTGTAAACTCAGTAGAAATGGCCAACAGAAAATTTCGAGATATTGCTGTGATTGGGGGATTGATTTTCCAAGGATATCCAGGAGAACAAAAGAAAGCAAGACATTTACAATCATCTGCTTCATTGTTATTTAAAGTGTTCTCAGATTACGAACCTGATAACTTATTACTTAGACAAGCGTATCAGGAAGTATTTGATCAGCAGATGGAAGAAGTAAGACTTAGAAATGCATTATCAAGAATTTTGAACAGCAAAATTGTGATCAAATTCCCGCAACAGTTGACCCCATTCTGTTTCCCCATCAAAGTAGACAGTATGCGTGAGAATATGTCATCAGAACAGTTGGAAGATCGTGTAAGAAAAATGCAGCAACAATTACAATAGGTTTGTTACCCTGATCAATATCTTTGCCCGCCATGACAGCTCCACTCCTTCACACTCTTATGGATCATCATTTCTGGGTATCACCGGAAAGGGTTCTATTTTGGGAGGAGGAGAAAACATTGATTGTTTCAGATCTTCATTTTGGCAAAACCGGACATTTCAGAAAAAGTGGAATTGCCGTACCTCAGTCTGTTTACAAAGAAGACCTTCAAAGACTGTTTTCGCAGATTAGTTTTTTTAAAGCAGAACAGTTATTGATTGTCGGCGATCTCTTTCACAGTATTGAAAACAAAGAGATGGACTTTTTTCTGAAATGGAGAAAAGACATATCACAACTCCCCTTTTTATTGATCAAGGGTAATCATGATATTTTACCGACCACCTGGTATCAAGAAGCAGCTATCGAGGTACGAAACGATTATCAGATACATCAGTTCAGTTTCATCCATGATCCTGCAGAATCTGCAACAACAATAGATGCAACAAGATTTGTTTTCTCCGGTCATTTGCACCCCGGGATCATTATGCGTGGCATGGGTAAACAAACACTTCGCTTCCCTTGTTTCTATTTTACAGAAACACAAGCCATTTTACCTGCTTTTAGTCATTTTTCCGGTTTAGCAGTTATCGAACCAAAGAAAAAAGACCAGGTGTACGCTATAGTAAATAAGACCATTTTACAGATACAATGATTCGTATTGCTTTTGATCCCATCTATGCACATCCACTTCCGGAAGGTCATCGATTTCCTATGCTTAAGTATGAACTGATACCTGAGCAACTATTACATGAAGGATCCATTACCAAAGAATATTTTTTTTCTCCAGCTCAATGTGATGAAGCCACAGTATTATTAACTCATGAAAAGTCATATCTCGATAAACTACTGCAGCAAACATTAAGTGCATCAGAACAAAGACGCATCGGATTTCCACAGTCTCCTGAGTTGACTAAGAGAGAACTCATCATAACACAAGGGACTATCGACTGTTGCACATTTGCTTTTCAAACCGGTGTTGCATTGAATGTAGCCGGAGGAACCCATCATGCATTCGCAGATAGAGGTGAAGGTTTTTGCTTATTAAATGATATGGCAGTAGCAGCAAATCATTTATTGTACAACAAAAAAGCATCTAAGATTTTGATCATTGACCTGGACGTACACCAGGGAAACGGCACTGCTAAACTTTTTGAAAACAACACATCTGTTTTCACTTTCAGTATGCATGGTGCTCATAATTATCCATTTCACAAAGAAACATCTGATCTGGATATACCATTAAAAGACGGAACCACAGGGAAAGAGTATTTACGTTTATTAATGGACACGATTCCTGAATTGATCGAAAAAGAAAAACCAGACTTTGCATTTTATTTATCAGGAGTAGACATTCTTGAAACCGATAAGTTCGGGAAATTAAAAGTAACGTTAGAGGAATGTAAAGAGAGAGATCGCTTTGTTTTTAATTCATTGAGAAAAAACAATATCCCTGTCGTAGTAGCCATGGGTGGTGGGTACTCTCCTGATGTACGAGTGATCGTTGAAGCACATTGCAACACATTCAGATTGGCTGCTGATCTATACTAGATATCTCTTCTCTTTTTCTGTAAGCTGAGATAATCGATAAAATAAATCAATCGAAAAGTAATTTCATTGCCTAAGGGTTGTTGAAATACTTGTCTGAGATTATCAATATAACCCTTGTGTGAAACTCCTGATATAGGAAAATCAGTACCTAACCAGTTTTTCCATCCTATGATAAAACGACTGCCATATTTAAAATCCCAGGTATAAAACATATCTAGGTTGAATGCATTAAAGTTCTGATCTCTACCCGGCGTAAAAGGTCTTGAAGTAAGCCATCCATCAGGAGTTACATCGAAGAAACTGACATATCTTACTCTACTCCAATAATGACGTGTACGTAGTGTAAGATTCATCCTTGGTGTAAAATTGTAGATACCATTAATAAGTGTAGTGAAGTTGGTCACTTTTCTTCTACCTGCGATCGGTTCACCATTTGTATCTCTGTAGGCATAACCAAACTGTCCGTTATCAAGATCACGTCTTGTTTCAATATCCAAACTAAAATGCTCATTGAAACGATATCGCTGCCCTATTCCGGTTACAATGTAAGGGTCATTAGGTATGGGAGATTCTGCAAAGCCAAAGTTAAACCTGAAAAAATATTTTTTCCGACTATCACTACTTCCACTAACACCAGTATACCAGTAAGGGGTTTTACGAATCATTCTTCCCGGCGTGCGTAAATCAAAATAATCTCTTTGCCAATCCGGTTGCCAATTGAAGTTGATACTCAGGTCCCAGAAATTTTTAAAAAACCAGAAAGCTCTTGTCTGTACTACAAAATTTGAATATGCATTGGGCTTGTATAGGTAAGTGGGTATCAGTGTAAGGCTATAATTATAACTTAAAAAGTTTTTGGTAGGTGTAAACTGATTGTAACTGACACGAGCGGTAGTGGTGATTTCGTTCGGAGCTTGCAAAAATCCTAGATCATTTGGATCATACCTGTCAGACTCGATCACATTTTGAAATAAATATTGAATCCTACCACTTACTTTTCCGTAAGAAAGTACATTGGTAAATCCGTTGTAGTTTTCTTTACCTGTAATGTGGCTAAATCTTCCACTCCACTTGAAATTAGTTCGATTGTTTTTATCAAACAGATTCACATCCATGGAACTTACATTAGAGTTTCTACTTCCCCCACTTCTCCATACGTTGGCATTGGTAAAGGTTACAGATGAACGATTGGTCAATGCCTGATCCAATACGAAAATGTTATAATTGGCCAAAGGTTCTGTTTCAATTCTTGTTTGCTTACCCGTGGTTTTATCTTCTATCACAGCATACATAGGTGCACCGATGGCGTTGAATACTCCAATACCTAATTTCTTTTTATTACGCCCCGAAAATTTTGATGCATTGTATAGTTGTGTGATGCCCGGATTAGAAATGATGTTAAGATTGGGGTTGTTATTCACCATATTCCTCACCGCATTATATCCGGCAGGTGTATTACCTACTCTTCTGGAGTAAAACAGCCCTGCTTTATTGAACAATTCGATACCTTCTGTAAAAAAAGGTCTGTTTTCTTGAAACTGCACTTCAAAAGGTGACAGATTCAATACTACATTATCAGAGATCACTTGTCCGAAATCAGGGATCAATGTTGCATCTAGCGTAAAGCTTTCATTGACACCATATTTGAGGTCCATCCCTCCATTGCGTAAAAATTCTGTTTTTGTTTCTCCATTGGCATAAGGTACAATTCTGGTACCCGCCGTTACGTATGGAAGAAAAGATAGACGCAAGGGCGGAACAATATTTTTGATGTCTTGCAGATTTCCAAATTGATTGACAAAACCATTTTGGTTGGGATCAATTTTATTCCAAAAGGAACTTTCATTGTTTCTTCTGCTATAGCGCTGAAAGTTCACACCCCAATCCTGTATTTCTTTCTGAGAAAAACGAAGTGCAGAATAAGGGATCTTCATTTCAACCGTCCATCCATCTTTTTGTATTTGCACTTTACTTTCCCAAACTGCATCCCAGCTATAATCCGAAGGTGGACCAAACTGTGAATTCAGATTGGGTAATAAACGGCCATCTGATTGCACATTTCTCGATGTTACAAGAAATTGAAATCCGTTTTGATCATCATTATAGGTATCAAAGAACACACTGAAATAATCAACATCATTACGTTGTTCTCCATCGCGTGATGTCAATTGTTTACGTATCAGTGATGGATCATCAAAGAGATAAGCACCCACATATATTGCCTGATCACTGTAAAGTATTTTTACGATTGACCGTTGGCTAGCCGGATCTCCAAATTTGGGACTATTAAGAATAAAATCTTCTGCAGCCGCAGCGTCTTTCCAGATAGCTTCATCCAGTTGTCCATCTATTTTAATGGGTACGTTGATTTTTAAAGCCTTGAGACTTCTTTCCTGAGCAAACAGAAAGCTGGTGAAAAAGAAGGTAATGAATAGCAACAATTTTTTCATGCGAATAAAAGTGCCGCAAAAATAGCGGAATCAGGTTGCGGCGACATTAAAATTGTACAGACGGAACAAGAAAAAGCCTGTGATGTTGTATCACAGGCTTTGGGGAAAATATTTAATTCAATTTCTTCTTCAAGGTACTTACTTGTTCTTGTAAGTTATTGACCATTCCTGCTAATTGATTGACATCCCAGCGAGGACCTGCATTGGCTTTTTGAAGAATGTACACTGCTTTCCATACTTCCAGTACATCTTCAGAACTCACATTATAGGGTTCATACTGAGGATTATCACTGATCAGCGTGATCTTATTTTTTACCCTGTTATTCTTCATGATACGTTTGTAGACAACCCCTTCATTTCTGGAAAGTACCACATAGGTATTACTATTCTTTACGTCTTCCAGATCTTCAACTCTCTCTCCAACAATCACGCTTCCGCTGGGTGTAGGTAACATACTATCTCCTACGATTTCAAAAGCACGGTATTGACCTGGAGCAAGCATCGGTAAAGTGAATGTATTCAGTTCATCCACAAACTCAGGATCCGCATAACCAGCCAGATAACCGGCAGCAGCTTTTACTGGCACAAATCGAACTTCTGCAACCTCTGCCACCATTTTCATCTGACGTCGCTTCTCGATATAAGAACCTCCACCTTTCGTAGCAGTAAGATCTTTGAGTAAGAAGTCTTCCAGACTTAATTTAAAAATTTGACAGATTTCTTTCACCACTTCCAGCCTTGGTTCAGCACGCTCTTCTTCATAGGCACCTACCAATGATCTTTTGATCTTAAGCTTGTTGGCGAATTCCTCCTGCGTCCAGCCACGTAGCTTGCGCAGGTGTCGTAAATTCTTTCCGGCGTTTGACATAGCTAATTGATTTAGCTGCAAAATACTAAATTTTTTAGTTCTGCCAAATTTATTTATCCCTCCCCGACTTCGCTACGCTCGTCACCGCTCCCTGGTAGGGAGGGGAAGGGGGAGGGACGAAGTCGGGGAGGGTTCGTATCTTGCGGATATGTCGAAAACAGTTAAAAAAGAAAACAAACCCGTCATTTTAGTGACCAATGATGACGGTATCAATGCACCGGGTATCCGTGCTTTAGTAGAAGCAGTGAGGGGTTTAGGTAAAATCATTGTGGTAGCACCTGATAAACCACAAAGTGGCATGGGACATGCGATCACAATCGGACAATTACTGCGTTTACAAAAATCAAATGTATTTGAAGGTATTGAAGCATATAGTTGCAGTGGCACACCGGTAGATTGTGTGAAGATTGCGGTTGATAAGGTATTACATCGTAAACCAGATATTTGTATCAGTGGTATCAATCATGGGTCCAATCATTCTATCAATGTAATTTATTCCGGCACCATGTCTGCTGCATTGGAAGCTTCTATTGAAAGTATTCCGAGTATTGGTTTTAGTTTAACAGACCTAAGTATTGATGCAGACTTCACAGCAGCAGGTAAATATGCGCGCATCATCGTTGAAAAATTATTGAGTGGAAAAGCATTGGATAAACATTTATGCCTGAATGTCAATATTCCTGCCGTAAGTGAAAAGCTGATCAAAGGAATTAAGATATGCAGACAAGCCTATGCGAAATATGAAGAAGAGTTTGATGAGAGAAAAGATCCACATGGTAAAAAATATTATTGGCTTACCGGAGAATTTGTGAATTTCGATAAGGGAAAAGACACCGATGTGTGGGCATTGAAAAATAATTATGTGAGTGTAGTTCCTGTTCAGTTTGATCTTACCAACTACAAACTGAAACAGCAACTGGAAACCAAATGGAAATTCTGATGCTGAAAAAAGACAATCTCAAACTTGGAGTAGTATTAGGTTTTCTGGCACCTGTAGTAGGTTTCTTTGGCTATTACCTGATCAAATTCAGGCTCTTTACTTTTCAAGAGTTTTTGCATGTATTACGCGTGCAACCTTCTCTGTTAACAGGCATTATCAGTCTGGCACTGATTGCGAATGCTGTTGTATTTACGATCTATGTGAATCAACAAAAAGATAAAACAGCCAGGGGTATTTTTATTGCTACTTGTATTTATGCATTGATTACTTTAACCATTAAGTGGTTATTGTAATTTTTTAGCCACAGATTCACAGATTAGTCCATTAATCTGTGAATCTGTGGCTAATACTATATTTTATACCACAGTAAATACAATTGAAACTTTGTGTTGAGCTTTTACTTTCTGCCCCTTAACCAGACCGGGTTTCCAATTAGGTCCTTTCGCAATCATTCTTATAGCTTCTTCTTTTGTACCATAACCGGGATCATTTGCTCGTATGGTGCTAACCATACCATTTTCATCTACAATAAAAGTGACTTGTACTGTATACTTACCGGGAGGTCCCCCCTTTCTTTTTACTAGATCAGCATCTAAATTTCTTTGTAAATATTTTGCCCAAGCCGATATCCCTCCGGGAAATGAAGGTGGTACATCTGTTTGCGCATATAACTTCTCAAGCACCACATCTTTTACCTGAACAGGCTCCGATTCGTCGGATACTACGAAAGTAACTGACCTTGAACATCTTGAAACAATAGGCTTTCCATTGTCTACAGCCGGTTTCCAATTAGGACCATTCTGAAGTAACCGAATTACTTCTGCTGCAGTTCCAAAGCCTGGATCCTGCTCGATTTTAATATCGCTGAGTTTACCGGTTGACTCAACAATAAATGAAACTTTAACGATGTGTTTACCCGTATCAGCTCCGTTCATTACAGGTATATCCAAATTCAAATTTCTTTCTAAATATGCTTTCCAACCTAGTTCCCCACCTGGAAACTGAGCAGGAGATTTTACTTGAGAAGCTGCTTTATCATTTGATTCCGGACTTAATGGCGGCGACATCGGCGGTGGCGGAGCTGCAATTGGAAGCTTCCCATATTTTTTAATAGCACGGTTCTTACTGTCCGCTTTGTCTAAATTATAAACCTCTTCCGTTCCATCTTTCAATTCAACAGTCATTCTAAGAGGTGTATGTCGCCAGTACACCTGCTTTACATCTGGATGACGTTTTCTGAAATCCTTCATACCGGATGGGTCTTCATTCTGATCGTCTTTTTTTGCTTGAAATATCTCGGTATTGTTTGCAGTAACTGCTATAAAATCCGGCTTATTTTGGCTTTGTTCTCTTTGCTTCAAATACAATTCAACACCTTGTAAAATTGATAAGGCCATCTTACTTTGATAAGACTCGTCTTTTAACAATTTCAACTCTTCACTATTACTAACAAAACCAGTTTCAACAAGTACAGATGGACATTTCAGTGATTGTAAAACATAGATTCCTTTTTCGCGCGATTTAATTCCTAGAAAAGGATTGGCTACGCTGCTGATTGTATTACCAAGCATATTTGCCAATTGATAATTATTGTCATAATCATGCGCTTTATCTTTTGAAGCAATATAAATTTCAACCCCTTTCAAAGGGTTTTCCGCTCTTTTATTTCCCTCCAATCTTAAAGGCATTGCATTATTTGCATGTACAGAAATAAATAAATCAGGAGAAAACTTCTCGGCCATTTCGGCAACCTGAACAACTGTATTAAATACATCTGTTTCTCTTGTCAATACCACTTTAATATTCGGATTGACATTTAACTCCTTGATCTTTTTTGCAAAAGACAGACTTAAATCAGATTCCTTTGTTCCGTCATGTCCTCTAGCACCTACATCTTGACCTCCATGACCCGGATTAACCACGATTGTATATGTCTTATTCAAGACTAAAGGCTTATTAGAGGTAGCTGAGAATGCCTTTGTCGGATCACCTATAACATGCGACTTAAAGTCATCCATCACATTTTCAACAACGGATGCAACAGAAATAGGATTATCGATTCTGGATTGCTTACTTCTGAAAGCAAATAGGACTACAAGTACTGCAAGAAGGGGTAATACCACCAATCTTCGCAGATAACTGAATCTTGGGTTTTTATTATTCGTCAACATTTGTAACCTCCTTTTAATAGGTGAAAAAAAGAATGGATGCGTTAGTTCGAATTGTTGTTGCGGATATACCGCTGTTAGTAACATTTTCGCTAATGCAGCCGTATCACCATCACGTACCGATCGTTTATCTGCAATGAATTCGTGGATCATCTCCATTTCCTTTTTTAATAACCAAAAGAAAGGATTGAACCAGCCTACAACAAGTACCAGTTGTATCAGCATTTTATCTACTGAGTGACGTTGCTGTACATGCGTAAGTTCATGTTGTAAGATCTGTTTACCCGATGCGCTTCGGATATCGATCTCATCATTCCAGAAAATATATCGAAAGAAGGAAAAGGGCGTCCCCTTTGCCTGTGTGATGATCAGAAATATGTCCTCAATTTGTCTGCATGGATTTTTTTTCAACAGCTGATAGATACGATACAATGCATGTAGCATCGCCATCAGTAGAAAAATACCCACAGAAAAATAAAGTAAGGAAACTAAGCTTTCTGTGCTCCAATGAAATCCCTTTGATTTCACAACCGATTCCAGCTCTGTATTATTATCTGCCACAACCGTCAAAAAACGAATCACCTGCTCATTATCACCGAAGCTACTCGTCCACTGAATCTTGATCAAAGGAATGATCCACGACAATATCGCTACACTTAGAAGGTAAAAGCGATTGTATTGATGAAATCGCCTATTGCGTAATACGATCCAGTAATAGCCCATCATAATGGCACTACACAATAAAACTTGCAGAAAATAATAAGCAGTACTTAGCATACCTTATTTTTTGGCATTTTTAATTTCCTGTAACAACAGTTCTAATTCACGGATACTGATATCTTTTTGTTTCACCATAAATGATACTGCTTCACTAAAAGAGCCTTCAAAATATCCGTCTACCAATGTGCGAATGGTGCTGGATGAATACTCCTCTTTAGAAACCAATGGATAATAACGATGCATCCGCCCAATGGGTGTAATGCCCACAAAGCCTTTCTCCACCAATATTTTCAAAATCGTAGCCACCGTATTTGAATGTGGCTTGGGTTCCGGCTGTAGTTCCAGAATATCTTTCAGAAAGGCCTCTTCTAATTTCCAGATGCTTTGCATGATCTGTTCTTCTGCTTTTGTCAAAGGTTTCATGGGGTAACTTTTTAATGACAAAACAAACCTAAAACTAATTTTTTAGTTTTACAACTATTTTTTTAGTTATTCTGAAAAAAATTGCCAGAATGCGTCAGGGGAATGTATTTTGCGAGGAGTGAGTGAATGGTGAGTAGTCAGTAGTGAGTGTCGAGATAGCTTTACTGACTATTCACTATTGACTATTCACTACTCACTATAACACATGAAATACTACCTCATATCCGGTGAAGCCAGTGGCGATTTGCATGGCAGTAACCTAATCAAGGAGTTAAAAAAGGAAGATCTCAACGCAGACATTCGTTGTTGGGGGGGTGATTTAATGGCAGAAGCTGGAGCTACCCTCGTTAAGCATTATAAAGATTTGGCGTTCATGGGCTTTGTGGAAGTCATTAAAAACTTGCCCACCATTTTACGCAATATCAAATTTTGTAAAGAAGATATTGAAGCGTATCAGCCTGATGTATTGGTATTGATCGATTACCCTGGTTTTAATCTTCGAATTGCCGAGTGGGCACACAAAAAAGGATATAAAGTGGTGTATTATATTTCTCCACAAGTATGGGCATGGAAAGAAAATAGGGTAAAGAAGATGAAACAATGCATCGATAAAATGCTTTGTATCCTTCCTTTTGAAAAAGAATTTTATCAATCCAAATGGAACTGGAATGTTGAATATGTAGGACATCCTTTGGTAGAAGTGGTGGAGAGGAAGAAAGGGTTGACAGTTGAGAGTTTACAGTTGACAGAAGAGAATACAGAAAACATAACAACACTGTCATCTGTCAACTCTCAACTGTCAACTAACATCATCGCCCTCCTACCCGGCAGTCGGAAACAGGAAATTGCGAAGAAGTTACCGATCATGCTAAGTGTAGCTTCGTATTTTCCTGATTATACATTCGTTGTGGCAAAAGCACCCGGATTGGAAGATGAGTTTTATACACCCTTTTTAAATGCTGCACCAAATGTAACTAGTGTACGCAATCAAACCTATGACCTGTTAATGAAATCACATGCTGCATTGGTTACCAGTGGAACAGCAACATTAGAAACAGCATTATTTGGTGTACCGGAAGTTGTTTGTTATAAAGGCAATAACATCAGTTATCAAATTGCAAAGAAACTGATCAACATCAAATACATCTCTCTAGTCAATCTCATCATGGATAAGCTTATTGTAAAAGAATTGATACAAAATGAACTAACGACTGAAAATCTTGTAAGAGAATTAAAACTGATCACACATAATACCGATCATCGACAAAAAATGATCGCTGATTATTCAGCACTAAAGGAGCTTTTATCTAAGGGAGGTAATGCTTCAACACAAGCTGCTCAACAAATCATGAAGCTCGTATCCAAATCAATCGATTAGTTTCACTAGGATAATGTTTCGATCATATGACTTCAATCTATCCAACTCTTTATTGATCTTGTTTTGCCACCGTACCAATCGATTTCTGTCTTCACTGTATAAAACATCTTGATCGAATTGCTCGTCCATTTTATTTCTGGCAGCATTGATTGAATCGCCAAGTAATTTCACATCCCTTTCAAAATATTTACTTTTAAAATCACGTATATACAATAATTCAATCAATAATCTTTTATGCAACTCTGCTATATCAAAATGAATTTGTTCATGTTGTAATAAAAACAAGTTGGTATTATTTTTCGTCCAAGAAGCTTTCTTGAGAAAAAGATTAGCAAAATCAAAACGCACGAGCCCCTTGATCATGGTGACGGTGTATCTTATTTCCGCATGAGTAAGTGCTGCGTAATGAGATTGTTTGTCAGGAATTCCTTTGAAATCAGACCATTTTAATTCCGCGCCACGATTCCATACCAATGTGTCCTGCTGTGCTCTTGCAACAGTATTTGAAAATATAAGTAGAAATAATGCGATGATTAGATGCATCTAAATCTGTTAGCAAGATAATTACCCTCGGAACAATGGCAATATCACCAACTTAAAAATGATCACCAATACAGCCAGAATGAACATAATGAGTGATATCCTATTCATACCATGCATGTACTTCATCCACTGCGTACGTGGCTCATTAGGATCTTTTTTCCTCAGATACAGGTATTCTGCCAATTGTTTTAAAATGCCCATACGACTAATTTAAACAAAAATAACAAGTCTGAACGGATTTGGTTCTGCAAACCTTATTCAGGTAGATTTGCAATACTTCTGATTCTATTGCCATGAAAAAATTTGCTTTCATCATCAGTTTGTGCTTTTTATCTCTTTTCGCCAAAGCACAGTTTAATACTAACAAGATTGATATCGTCAGAGATAGTTTTGGTGCACCACATATTTTTGCTCCAACAGATGCTGAAGTGGCCTATGGATTGGCATGGGCACATGCAGAAGATGATTTCGCTACCATTCAACAGTCATACATGGCAGGAAAGGCCATGTTAGGTGCTTATAAAGGAAAAGATGGTGCTACAATTGATTATATCGTACATCTTATGCGGATTAAAGAATTGGTAGCTGCCAAATATGAATCAGACATCTCTCCTGCTTATAAAAAATTATTGGAAGGATATGCTGCCGGTTTCAATGCATATGCCAAAGCACATCCAAAAGAAGTTTTACTAAAACGGCTTTTCCCGATCACTCCAAAAGATATGTTACAGTATTCTGTACTACAGTTATGTGTTTTATCAGGCGCTGATGGAGCATTAAAATCAATATTCGGAGGAACAGTTCCAGTGTTAGATGAGATGAAACCAGGTGGCAGTAATGCTTTTGCGTTTAACTCCAAAAAAACTGTAGACGGACAAACTTATTTAGCCATCAATTCACATCAACCACTCGAAGGACCTGTGAGCTGGTACGAAGCACATTTAAACAGTGAAGAAGGATGGAACATCATTGGCGCAAACTTCCCCGGTGCACCTACCATTCTCAGTGGTGTGAATGAATACCTTGGCTGGGCACACACGGTGAATGAACCTGATAAACTAGATGTGTACCAACTAAGTATCAACCCGAATAATAAATTACAATACCTATTTGATGGCCAATGGGAAATGCTGGAAGAAAGAACAGCTCATCTTAAAGTGAAAGTATCAGGCATTCGCATTGGCGTTAAACGAAAAGTATACTGGAGTAAATACGGACCTACCGTGATCACAGAACGTGGTACATTCTCTATTCGCATGCCTGCACAAATGGATATTCGTGGACTGGAAGAATGGTATTGGCTCAACAAAGCCAAAAATTTTACCGAGTTCAAGAAAGCGCTGAATATGATGGCGATACCGGGTTATAATATTGTCTATGCCGATCGTTATGACACTATTTATTACTTAAGTAATGGCCGTATTCCTGTTCGTGATAAAGCCTATAACTGGCGTAGTACTTTACCCGGCAATACCTCCAAAACATTATGGACTGAAATTCATCCACTTGAAAAATTGCCACAAGTATTACAACCTTCATCCGGATTTGTGTACAATACCAATCACTCACCCTTCCATGCAACAGAAGGACCTGATAATTTCAAAATGATTGATCCTACCATGGGATATGAAACATTAGAAAACAACAGAAGCATGCGTTTTGCTGAACTGGTGAAACAATATGATAAAGTATCTTATGAGGATTTTAAAAAAATAAAGTATGATGGGAGGTATCCTGAAAAATTTTCTTTTCCTATCAATATCGATACTTTGTTTTTGTTGGATCCCTTGCAGCATCCGCAAATTGCAGCACTCATTGAATCATTAAAAAAATGGGATCGCAATAGCAATATACAAAATACAGGTGCCACCATTTTTGCACACATTAATTATCAGATCTATGCCTTGGCCAGACAGGGTAAAAGACCTTCAACACTCACTACTCCTATTTGCATCAGTTTACTGGAAAATACTAAGAAAGATCTGCTACAATACTTTAGCAAAACCAATGTTCCATTAGGCGATTATCAAAAACATGTTCGTGGAGATAAAGTCATTCCTCTTCCCGGTTTACCTGATGTATTAACTGCCATGTACTCGGTTGCCTGGAAAGACGGTATGATAAAAGGTAATCAGGGAGAGAGTTATATTGAACTGGTTCGATTTACAAAAGATGGACCTATCATTGAAAGCATCAATACTTATGGAGCATCTGCCAAAAAAGGGAGTCTACATTATACCAATCAAATGGAAATGTTTGCGGAGCAAAAAACGAAAAAGATGAGTTTGAAAAAAGAGGATGCTTACAAAAATGCAATTCAAATCTATCACCCGAAATAATTGTCAACTATTCTCTGTCAACCATCCGTTTAAATGATGACTGATCTGGGCTGTCTCAATAATGAATCCATCATGCCCGTAAGTTGAATCGATTTCAATGAGTGTGGCATGAGGTATGTGCTCTTTCATGAATCGTTGTTCATCTACCGGACAAAGGATATCACTTTTGATACCAATAATGAGTATGGGTTGACGAATACTATTCAATGCTTTGATCAAATCTCCTCCTCTTCCCCTACCCAAATGATGTGTATCCATGGATTTGGTGAGTAGCCAATAAGCATAAGCATTGAAACGTTTGACTAGTTTCTCTCCTTGGTAGTTGATATATGATGAAGCCTTGAAGTCATCAATTTTTTCAACATCAGGATCTGTTTGTGCCTGTTGAAATATTCCATAGTTACGATACGTAAGCATTCCTATTGCCCTTGCAGCTTTTAGTCCGGCGGCACCTGCTTTTACATCTCTGTCTTTCCAAGTTTGATCAGCTTCAATCGCTAATCGTTGTGCGGTATGTACAGCTACTCCCCAGGCACTTTCAGAAGGTGAAGTTGCGATCAAAAATATCTTTTGAATCAGGTCAGCTTCCATCATAGCCCATTCAAGTACCTGATAACCACCCATACTTCCGCCCATCAATAAAGAGATCTTATCAATGCCGAGGTGTGTCCGCAACAGAATATGAGCATTCACCATGTCGCGAATAGTAACAGATGGAAAATCGCTATAATAAATCTTACCATTATCCGGATTGATACTCGTTGGGCCGGTAGTACCGTAACAGGATCCAAGTATATTGGCACAAACAATAAAGTATTCTTCAGGATTGATCAGACAATCATTGCCTACCAGTCCTTTCCACCAATCCGCACAATCAGCACTGGCTGTTAATGCATGACAAACCCAAACAACTTTAGTATCAGCTCCACGCCAGATGCCATAAGTATGATATGCAATGGTCACTTCAGGTAAAACTGCCCCACTTTCTAAAACAAACGGCTGTTTGCTTTCAAAATACTTTAGTTGATTATTTCGCATTTCAACAGCAAAATAAGGGGTTGCGTGAATTACATTTGTAAAAATCTTTTAGCAAAGCATCAACACCTATATCTGACAATTAAATAAAGCTGCATGCACCATAAAATCACAGATGCCATCCGTATACAAACGAATAAGACAAATGAAATGGAACATTCTACTCCTATGTTCCTGACCAGTAGTTTTTGCTTTGAAGATGCGGAATCAATGCGAGCGGCTTTTGCAGATGAAACGGATGACAATATTTACAGTCGCTTTAGTAATCCGAATGTTCAGGAATTCATTGATAAGATATGTGCTTTAGAGGGAGCAGAAGCTGGTTATGCAACTGCTTCAGGCATGAGTGCTGTATTTGGATCTTTCATGGCATTAATGAAACAAGGTGATCATTTATTGTCTTGTAGTTCAATCTTTGGCAGTACCCATACTGTTATTTCCAAATACCTCCCTAAGTATGGAATTGATCATACGTATATGGCTGCAAATGCAACAGAAGCTGAATGGGAAGCCGCTATCAGACCCAATACAAAGATGATTTATCTGGAAACACCCACGAATCCAGGGTTGGATATTCTAGATATGGAAATGATCGGAAAGATTGCACGTAAGCATCAGATCATCTTAAATGTAGACAACTGTTTTGCAACACCGGTAAATCAACGTCCGATTGAATATGGAGCAGACCTAGTGGTACATTCGGCGACCAAATGGTTGGATGGACAAGGTCGTGTATTAGGAGGAGTGGTCGTTGGTAAGAAAGAATTGATCAAAGATATTTATCTGTTTTGCAGAAGTACAGGGCCAGCGTTGTCTCCTTTCAATGCGTGGATATTAAGTAAGAGTCTGGAGACATTGGATGTAAGAATGGAGCGACATGCTTCCAATGCCCTTTATATAGTCGAAAAGTTAGAGCATCATCCTTCACTTAGCTGGTTGAAATATCCATTTTTAAAAAGTCACCCACAACAGGCTATTGCAACCAAGCAAATGCAAAATGGGGGTGGCATTGTTTGCTTTGAATTAAAGGGTGGTTTGGAAGCCGGTCGTAAGTTTTTAGATCGATTGAAAATGCTTTCGTTAACGGCCAATTTAGGTGATACCAGAAGCATTGCTTCTCACCCTGCCAGCACCACTCACGCAAAACTTACAGAAGAAGAGCGTCTGGCAGTAAACATTACGCCCGGATTGATCCGAATTTCAGTAGGCTTGGAGCATAGGGATGATATCCTATCAGATATACTGCAAGCGCTATCTTAATATCATTCTAATATCTTTAAAGAGGAGGTTTCAAAAAACTAAATATCTTTAAAGACATCAATTTAGATTGGTCAATGCGTTTTTATACGCCCCTGCTTCTTGTTTTCCTTACTGTTTCTCTGCATGTGAATGCTCAGGAAAACTCGTCGGCTGCAACACTAATTAGGGATATTTACAGCAATTGGTTTAATGACCGACCATTCGCCTATCAGGAATGTGATACATTTTTTTATACGGATAAAGTAGATACAGCAATCATCAATAAAGTAAAAATCAATTTTTTATCCGACAAAGAATTCAAAGAATGGGATCCCGATCAGGTAGCATATGTAAAAAGAAAAACAAGATTTACTCTTGAAGAAAGAAGGTATATCGTTGCGCAATTAGATCTCATCAAAAATATGAAATGGCCGGCAAAAATGTTCCCATTTGCCTATATGATACCATTAGAACATGTTGACCCTCTTATCTCCAAAGCAGATCAAAGTAAATTAAAACCACAACAAAAGATCTGTACGGAAATTCATCATTTTTCCACTCCTTTCTTTTTACGAAACAATACACTTTGTTTCTTCTACTTAGGCAAAAGCAATATCTTCTCTAAAGAAGGAGCATTCTGGATCTATGAAAAAGTAGATGGTGAATGGAAAAGATTGGCCAGTATCTATGAGTGGTCTACTGCTAATAAGAACAAGTATGAAAAGGAGATAGATTTCTTTAACTAATTAGTTTAGAAATGCACTTTACATGATCTTTCTTACACCTTTCAAGTTCACAACTACAACTATCATTCCCCGATCCAGCAAGACATCAGAGTATCTAACATGAGGTAGATTTTACCTTAAATTCAGTAAAACATTCGTGAATAAAGGGTTCAATCCTATAATTGGTCTCAAAAATTGAACCGGGTCGAGGATTGAAAGTGAATTATCTGTAAATTCATCACTTCCAATTTAAAAGAACGATAAAGAAACAAACCAAAACCAAAGCAATATGAATACCAAAACCGGATCGCTGCTTGCCTCCATGATGTTCTTTGAATATTTCATATGGGGCGCCTGGTATGTTACCATGGGTACTTATATGGGTGAACATCTTCAGGCTACAGGGGTTGAAATAGGTGCTGCTTATAGCGCACTTGCTATCGCCACCATGATCTCTCCTTTTTTTGTAGGAATGATCGCTGACCGCTTTTTTGCTGCACAGAAGATTATGGGAGTTTTACATCTAATTGGTGGCGCGCTCCTTTTCTTGGCAACACAGATCACCGATAGTAGTACTTTTTATTGGGTGATCCTTGGTTATTCTCTTTTATACATGCCTACCATCGCATTGAGCAATAGTGTTGCTTTCTCTCAAATGACTGATCCCGGAAAACAATTCCCTTGGATACGTGTTTTCGGAACATTGGGATGGATCGTTGCAGGCGTTTTGATCGGACAATTGGGAATTGAAAAAACAGCTTCTACTTTTCATATGGCTGCTGCCGTATCAATTGGATTAGGTTTACTAAGTTTTGTATTACCCAATACACCTCCGAATGGTGCTGAGGGCTCTGCTTCCAAGGCATTGGGTACTGAGGCCTTTGTACTTTTCAAAGAAAGACCTTACCTCATTTTCTTTATTGCAGCTATTCTTGTTTGTATTCCTCTTTCATTTTATTATGGATTTGCTAATCCATTCCTGAATGAATTGGGTTTTGAAAATGCTGCTAGTAAAATGACTTTAGGGCAAGTATCTGAAGCGGTATTTATTTTAGCCATCCCCTTCCTGTTCAATAGAATTGGGGTGAAGAATATGATCTTATTAGGCATGGCCGCTTGGATTCTACGTTATGTATTCTTTGCTTATGGCGATACAAGTAACAACACCTGGATGTTATATGCAGGTATCGTACTACATGGCATTTGTTATGACTTCTTCTTTGTTACAGGATATATGTATACCGAGAAAAAAGCGGGTGCAAAAATCAAAAATGCTGCTCAAGGGTTATTCACTTTTGCAACCTACGGTGTAGGTATGTTCATAGGAACCTGGTTCAGCGGATACATCGTTGATATGTATAAAACCGGTGAAACACACAACTGGCTTAACATCTGGTTCGTACCCGCATATATTGCAATGGGGGTATTGATTTATTTTATTTTGTTCTTTAAGGAAAAGAAAACAGCATAGTTCGTGAATGGTCAATGGTGAATGTGAATAGAATGAACCTATATATTCACATTCACCATTGACCATTCACCATTCACATCACACAATAGCTCATTATGAAAAGAATTGCCATGCTCGGCTCTGGCTTTATTGGCCGTTTTTATGCCGACTCATTACAAGGTTATAGAAGTAGAGATAAAATTGTAAGTATTTATTCACGCAGGGAAGAAAGCGCTAAGAAATTTGCAGATGATTATCATTGTGATCATTGGACCACCCAAATGGAAGAAGCCATTGCACATCCTGATGTGGATGTAGTATGCATCGCTCTTCCCAATAATCTTCATGAAGCTGCTGTACTATTATGCTGCAAACATAAAAAAGCAGTGATGACCACAAAGCCTCTGGGCAGAAATGCGGAAGAAGCGAAGAGAATGTTACTCGCAGTAGAAGAAGCAGGTATCTTCAATGGATACCTAGAAGATTTGGTCTATACTCCTAAGTTCATTAAAGCCATGGAAAGTGTGAAGAACGGTGCTCTAGGAAGAATTCTTTGGGCAAAATCAAGAGAGACTCACCCCGGTCCACACAGTGAATGGTTTTGGGATATTGAACAAGCGGGTGGTGGTTGTATACTCGATCTTGGGTGTCATTGTGTAGAGATCACTCGCAGTTATATTGGAAAAGATATCAAACCTGTGGAAGTCATGTGCTGGGCTGATACACAAGTAAAACCTATCGATGCCGAAGATCATGCCATCGGTTTGGTAAAATATGAAAACGGTGCTATCGGGCAATTCGAAGTCAGCTGGACATTTCGTGGTGGACTCGATCTTCGTGATGAAGTCATGGGTAGTGAAGGCACTATCTGGATCAATAGTTTCTTAAGAACGGGTTTTGATATGTTCACTACCGGAAAAGGAGCTGATTATGTTGCTGAAAAAGCCGAAAGCAATACAGGATGGCTATTCCCTGTTGGTGATGAATTGAACGAACTTGGTTATAATCACATGTTCATGGATATGTTCAATGCCATGGAAAAAGGTGTTCCCCCTAAGGAAACATTCTACGATGGCTATGTAGTGAATTCAATTTTAGATGCTGCTTACAAATCAGCTAAAAGCAAACAATGGGAACCCGTGAAATTAGATATTTGGCGTGGACAAACAGGTCTCACAAAAGAAAGTCATTTGATCTCTTATGACAATGATCATTATCTGATCAAAGAGGAAATGACCCATTTCGGAACTAAAAAATTGATACTAAAAAACAAACAGACGGGAAAAATTACAGAACAGATCATTTGATATCACTCAGCTCGTCATAAAAAGGAACTACACTAATTGTGGTTCTTTTTTATTTTGCCCATACCTGTACCAGATTCACCAATACTTCTACACTCTTTTCCATGTCGTATACACTCACCCATTCTTGCTTACTATGAATACCTTGCATACCGGTAAAAATATTAGCACAAGGTAACCCCATGAAACTAAATCTGCTCCCATCAGTTCCACCTCGAATGGGTTCCTTAATAAAAGGGATACCTGCCATTGCATAAGCTTGCCTAGCATTGATTTCCATTTGAGGAAACTGATCAATGATCTCTTTCATATTCCGATATTGTTCATGTACTTCTGCTTCTACTTTAGCGCCGGGATACTCGGATACAATTTTCTCAGCCATTTTGATTAGCTTATTTTCATACGCTTTCAATTGACTTGTATCAAAGTCACGAATAATGAATTCGATACTGGTTTTTTCTGCGGTTCCATGTATGTGAACAGGGTGAACAAATCCCTGTTTACCATCCGTTGCTTCAGGACACCATTCAGCTACCGGCAATTGTTGCAAAAGCATTCCGGCAAGTTTTAGCGCATTCACCATTTTACCTTTTGCATAACCCGGGTGAGCACTTACCCCATAAAAATGAAGTATACATCCATCCGCACTAAAGGTCTCATCCTCATAAGTTCCTAGCTCCCCTCCATCCAAAGTGTATGCAAAATCTGCACCTATTTTTTTCAAGTCAACATGATCAGTACCACGTCCCACTTCTTCATCGGGTGTAAAGAGTATTTTAATAGTACCATGAGGAACTTCAGGATGTTGGAGTAGATAATGAGCCATGTCCATAATGATAGCAACGCCGCTTTTGTCATCTGCACCCAATAATGTAAGCCCACTAGCTGTAATGATATCCTTACCTATCTGTTTTGCCAGGTAAGGATGATCTTTTGTATTAATGACCTGTGAAGTATCGTCAGGTAATATAATATCTGTTCCTTGATAATTTTTATGCATGAATGGTTTCACATTTGTACCACTACAATCTGGAGCTGTATCAACATGACTGCAGAAGCAAATGACGGGAGCAGGTCGATCAATATTAGCTGGGATGGTTGCATAAACATATCCAAAAGCATCTGTTTCAACATCTTGAACACCCATTTGTATGAGTTCAGAAGCAAGTAACGCAGATAGGTTTTTTTGCTTATCTGTACTGGGACTAGATAAGCTATGAGGATCACTTTGCGTATCTATTTGAACGTACCTCAAAAATCTTTCTGCAACGGTAAATGTATATGACTGCATAACGCAAAGTAATTTATTTTTTATTGAACAGATTCGAGGTCGAAGACCTCGTACTTGCAAATACCAATCCTCTTGTATATTTTGTGTGCAACCAAAAAACAACCATATGAAAAAAACATTGATCGGCTCAATTGTTGGAGCGATTATTTTATTTCTCTGGCAATTTGTTTCCTGGACTGCTGCAGAACTACACAGACCTGCGCAGGCTTACACTCCTAAACAGGATAGTATTTTGCAGTACCTCAGTTCACAGTTTACCGAAGATGGGACTTATTTCTTACCTACTTATCCGGATGGAGCCAGTATGGAAGAGCAAGAAAAAATGGCCGAGGCTGCCGCGGGTAAACCATGGGCACAAATTGCTTATCACAAATCTATGGACATGAACATGGGTGTTAATATGGGAAGAGGGTTGGCCATCAATATTGTGATATTGCTAATGGTATGCTGGATATTCAAGCAAATGGGAACACCTGCATTCTCAACAATACTATCAGTCTCATTATGTATTGGACTGATTGGCTTCTTTAACTGGTCATACACCAATCATATATGGTTCCAATCGCGAGACCTAATGGCCAATTTCATTGATGCCGTTGTTGGATGGGGACTCACGGGATTATGGCTGGGATGGTGGTTAAGAAGAAATTAAATCGCCAAACAAAAAAGCTCCGGAATATCCGGAGCTTTTTTGTTTTTATATTGATTCATTTATGGAGTAATGATCAAAGAACTGGCGCCATTGATAGCTACTAATTCCAAATCAAAAATAAGGTCTTCTCCAGCTAAAGGGTGATTCGCATCTAATACTACTACTGTTTCACGAACTTCTGTAATGACAACAGGGAAATTTTGTCCAGAACCATTACTCATGTTCAATTGCATGCCTACTTCAGGAACCATATCCTCTGGGAAACGATCACGAGGAAACTCCATGATCATGTGTTCTTCTTTTTGTCCATAAGCCTGGTCAGCCGGAATATGAATGGTTTTTTTATCTCCGATAGTCATACCGGTAACACCCTCATCAAATCCTGGGATTACCATTCCACTACCTACTTCAAACTCCAATGGCTCTCTACCTGCAGATGAATCGAAGGTTGTTCCGTTGGTAAGTTTACCGTGATAATGCACTTTTACAGTATCACCTTTTTTTACTTGTTGCATATTTTTTTGTTGTGTTGAAAAATTACGGAACTTATCCAAGACATCTGCCTGATGAAGACGAGAATAAAAAGTTAAGTTCAGATTAAAACGTACCGAACGACAAAAGTACAATCTCTGAATCAAGTATCGCCAAGTATTTTTCGTTAACTTTCGGGCTTCAAAAATGCCTATATGAAGCATCTTTTATATGTTTTACTGATCAGTGCTTTTTCTTCCACAGTGATGGCACAACCTAAATCCGGCTTAGGAAATAAAGCGGATAAAAAAGAGGAAATAACCATCAAACCAGCCGCATATCGTACTGAAGTATATTTACCACTTCTGAAAGGAAAAAGAGTTGGCATTTTCGCCAATCATACCGCTACTTTAGGAAGAAGACACTTGGTAGATAGCTTGTTTACTTTAGGCGTCAAGATTAGTAAAGTATTTGGTCCTGAACATGGTTTTAGAGGTGATGCTGATGCTGGAGAAAAAATAGATACTTACACAGATCCCAAGCTTGGTATCCCTGTTGTTTCCTTATATGGCAAAAAAAGAAAACCAAGCGCTGAAGATCTTGCCGATGTCGATGTTTTAGTGTTTGATATTCAAGATGTAGGCACCAGATTCTATACATATATATCTTCCTTACAAGAGTTTATGGATGCTGCTTTTGAACATGGCAAACCATTACTTATACTAGATCGTCCCAACCCGAATGGATTTTATGTTGATGGACCAATACTAGATACTGCTTACAGAAGTTTTGTAGGTATGCAACCTGTACCAATAGTATATGGCATGACCATGGGAGAATATGCCATGATGCTAGCAGGAGAGAAATGGTTATCAACTAAAGCCAATGAGCGCTACGATTATTATCGAAGAGCAGAGAATTCTCGTGATACGCTCTTTCATTTTATGGTCATAAAAAATGAGAATTATGATCATAAAAGCAAATATTCTTTGCCGGTAAAACCTTCTCCGAATTTACCAGACATGGCTTCTATCTATTGGTATGCGAGTACCTGTTTTTTTGAAGGAACAGTATTGAGTGAAGGTCGGGGTACTGAACATCCGTTTGTGATCTTTGGTCATACTTATTTACCCAAAAACATGTATGCATTTACGCCTATAAGCCGTGATGGGGCTAAGGAACCAAAATTGAAAGACAAACAATGTTATGGCTGGAACCTATCAGGTACACAAGATGAAATCTTGAAGAAGATCGATAATAAAATTCAACTGAAATATTTATTAGAGGCGTATCAACTATTTCCTGATAAGGAAAATTTCTTTATCAAACCAAAAACAGAGAAATCTACTGATTATTTTTTCAATAAACTAGCCGGCTCTGATGCTCTCATGAAACAGATCAAAGCAGGTAAAACGGAGAAAGAGATTAGAGATAGTTGGGCACCCGGACTAGACGCCTTTAAGAAAATCCGAAAGAAATACTTGTTGTACAGAGATTTTGAATAAAACTGTGGAAAGTGAAAAGTCAAAAGTGAAATGGTATTTTCACTTTTGACTTTTCACTTTTGACTTTTCACTTTTATCACATGCGTATCATTTTCATGGGAACACCTGAATTCGCAGTAGCATCACTGGATGCACTGATAAAAGCAGGATGTAATGTCATAACTGTTGTAACTGCCCCTGATAAACCTGCAGGTCGTGGTCTTAAAATGCATGAGAGTGCTGTAAAGCAGTATGCGTTAGCCAATCACATCCCAATACTTCAACCGATTAAACTGAAAGACCCTGATTTCATTCATGCCTTACAGCAATTAAAAGCAGACTTACAAATTGTTGTTGCTTTTCGCATGTTACCTGAAATTGTTTGGAATATGCCGGCTTTAGGCACCATCAATCTACATGGATCTTTATTACCACAATATCGTGGTGCTGCTCCGATCAATTGGGCTGTTATCAATGGAGAAAAAGAGACTGGTGTCACTACATTTAAATTGAAGCATGAAATCGATACCGGAAATATTCTACTACAACGTTCTTTCCCTATTGGAGATAATGAAACTGCAGGAGAGGTACACGATCGTATGAAGACAATGGGAGCCGAACTTTTGGTAGCCACAGTAGAAGGACTATCATCAGGCACATTGAAAGAAAGTCCACAGGATACACTGAGTCAGCATACTGTATTAAAACATGCACCGAAAATATTTACAGAAACTTGCGTGATCAATTGGCATCAATCAGTTTCAGAGATACATAACCTTATTCGTGGTCTATCTCCTTTTCCCGGTGCATTGACCAAATTGGATTGTAAAGTTTTAAAAGTATATAAAAGCAGTACTGAAGTTAAGCAACATCATGATGATCTGGGATCAATAAACACCGATGGAAAAAATTATCTGAAATTTGCTGCTTCTAATGGCTACGTTCACATTCTAGACTTACAACTAGAAGGCAAAAAAAGAATGTCCATTACAGATTTTCTGAGAGGATACCGACCCCAATAAGAACTACTACTGGTTTAATTTTGATCGCATCAACTCTTTTGAAACGATGCCAAAATCTCTCCAAATTTCTTTCCCATTTTTATAAATGATAAAAGTAGGAAGAGCATCTGCTTTAATATGCTTCATTACTTCAATATCGACGCCTCCATCTACTTTCACCAATTGAAATTTTCCTGCCAATTCGTTTTCCAACTGACGTATCACAGGCTCCATTTTCTTACAGGGTGGACACCATTCCGCTCCAATATCAACTAATACTATACCTGTTTGGATTTTTTTCTCAAAATCACTAATGGATAATTGCGTTGTTATTGCTGATGCCTCCATCGGCTTACCTGATAACTGCCAAGCAGAGATTCCTCCTTTCAAATTATATACTTGCTTAAATCCTTTCTTTAGTAACCACTTGGCAGCTTGTTCACTTCTTACTCCTGAAGCACAATAAACCAAGAGAGGTTTATCTGGATTCAGATATTGGACACGATCTTCAAATTCTTTTTTATTCAACCAATCGGCTTGTAATGCTCCTTTTAGGTAACCTGATCTAAACTCTCCTGCTGTTCTAACATCCAGTATTTGAAAAGTCCCGGAATTTAATTTAGAGTCAAAATCAGCCACCGAAATACTAAGCGTATTCTGACCATTAGTTTCACAAGCAGTAAAGAACATCCAAATGAAAAAGCAGCAATACCTCAGTAATAAGTTTTTCATGATTGAATGAATTATTCAAAAAAAGTAAGCGTTACAGCAAATTTTTCGTCTTTCATCCCCAATGCAGCTGCACCAGCATTATTCATTCTTAGTAAAAGTCCCTCATCACCTTTTGTAAGCGGTAATGGTGAAAGCACTCTTGCACAAATACTTTTGTTATTGGGTGCAGTAATACGTACAATGGTTCCTGGTGTAATGTCATTGATCAATACATAATACTTACGATCTGTCCATCCACTAATTGTTTTAAACGTTGCAGCATCTCCTGAACGATATTGCTGTACAAGTGTCAGATCATTTCTAACATACAATGATGCAAAAAATCCCTCATCCGGCACTGTGTTGTTTTCAATGGCAAGAGAATCCTTTTTTTCTTCATTAGGCTGATGAAAAACAGGCGTCGGTTCTTTTTCCTTCACAGGAACTGTTTTGGGTTGTTCTGTGACAGGAGGTTTTGTTGCAACTTCTGTAGCAACGTTATTTTCAGTAACTTTTTCGTTGATAGACTCTTTTTGGGATAATACTTGTGAAGGTTGTTCTCCATTGATCTTAATATATCCAACGATCAACTCCTGAGCATTTTTCACAGCTGTAGCTCCCAATTTATTCCAACTCTTTAGCTGGGCTACAGGTACTTTATTGTATTGCTGACTGATCTTAAATAGATTATCGCCTTTTCCGACAACATGATAAACAGGCATTCCTGTTTTTTGAGCTATATCTTCAATTCGTACCGGTATTTTAAGGGTTGTTCCTTTTGATAGAACGGCAGATGGACTTCTTCCATTAAAGCGAGCCAACTGTGAAGCTGTCAAACCATAGATGCGTCCCACAGACGACAAAGATTCCTTCTCTCCAACCCTGTGTTCAATGTACATGGCATTAGGCTTCCCTTTCAAGAATAGTTTCTGTTGTGCAAGTACACTGATACAAGCAACCATCATAAACATTAAAAACAATCCCTTTTTCATATCCATTACATGTACGAAGAGTGGCAAATTTAAGGGTTTCGCCCCTTATAGCGGGATGAAAGCATTAGAATAAAGACTTCTTATTGTTTTAGGATGCGCCATTCCTGAGGATAGTAGTTATTGATTCGATTGGGAAGTGCCTTGATCCATCCTAAAGGCAAATGTTGGTACATGACTAAGTTCCAACCTTTGGGTGCTTGAATTAAAAGATCTTGTCTACGTAGATACTTGAGAGCCTCTTCTTTATTGACTGTAACCAGATTGAAATGATCCAGTGGTATCAGGCTCATGGCAAGTTCATGAGATGGAATGATATCTTTTCCTTTGATCTCCCCAATACCTATACCTGCTTTTCGAATGTATAAACGATCGGCAATTTGTTGAAGATCGTCATACCATTGCTGATCAAAGAGACGAAACTGCTCCCCCTGCTTGAACAATTTGAATGATTCCGTAACAGGTAAGAAATCCATTATCTGTGCTAACTCTTGTTTTTGCGGCTGTTTTAATACGGTAGATTTACCTTGTCCAATAACTGTAGCAGGTGTCTTTTTCTTAAAAGCTACAATGAAAAAACCTTCCCCTTTCAATTGATCAGGATAGAAGCGATAACAAGGTGCCTTACTCTTTTCCGCGTGAGTTTCAACAATACACCATTCATCGGAAACATGAATTGATAACGCTTCAAATGTATTGGAAGACATTAACCAATCAGCGATCATTTCATCTTCCTCTTGCGAATAAGAACAAGTTGCATAAATCAATATTCCATTTTCATTCAGTGAAGGAATAATATCTTCCAATATTCGCTGTTGACGCAGACTACAGTGCTGAACATGATCCAGACTCCATTCTGCAATTGCTTCAGGATCTTTCCGGAATAATCCACTACCACTACATGGTGCATCTACGACTATTACGTCAAATGTGATTCCTGCTTGACTAAAATGTGATGGATCATTATTGGTGACTACTACATTACTGTTACCCCATTTGGTTAAATTTTCAACCAAAATTGCTGCTCTGGATTTGATTACTTCATTACAAACAAGCAATGAATCAGTAAAGTAAGACGCCAGTAAAGTTGACTTACCACCAGGAGCGGCACAGAGATCTAATACTTTTTTATTCCGAGGTTCCGGTATCAATTGTGAGATCACTTCCCATAAAAACATACTACTGGCATCCTGAACATAATAAGCACCTGCATGAAGGGCGGGATCTAAAGTGAAAGAGGGTCTTTCATTCAAATATATACCTAATGGACACCAAGGGATCGATTCTCCAGTTAATTTTTGTTGTAACCATCCTTGTTTAACAGGGTGAAAACGAATGGCAGTGACCTGCTCACCAGATTCATGAATTTGTCTGAAAGAAGTTTCCCGAAAGCCTTTGACAGATTGTAGGGATTGAATCAGTTCATTCGGTAATGCCATAGAGCAAAAGTAAGCAACAAGGCATCAAAAATCATTACAATGACTTAATCTCAGCCACTAGTTTTTGCAAGGCAGCTTTTGCATCGCCAAATAGCATTGATGTTTTAGGCTGAAAGAATAATTCATTCTCAATGCCGGCATAACCCGGTTTCATGCTTCGCTTATTAACAATCACTGTTTTTGCTTGCTCTACTTCCAGTATCGGCATTCCATAAATAGGAGAAGAAGGATCTGTTTTTGCTGCAGGATTCACAACATCATTGGCTCCCAGAATCAATACAACATCTGTTGTTTTAAACTCATCATTGGCTTGCTCCATTTCCTGCAGTTTATCGTAACTCACATCTGCTTCTGCCAGTAATACATTCATATGACCAGGCATACGTCCTGCTACAGGATGAATCGCATAACTAACATTAACACCCTTCTCTTCCAACAATTTTTCTAACTCATGGCAAACGTGCTGGGCCTGCGCTACTGCCAATCCATATCCTGGTACAATGATCACCTTATTAGCATAACTCATACAAACTGCTGCATCTGATAACGATATTTCTTTGTAGCTACCCTGTGCGCCTTTTGCCGCAACTGTACCGGATGTTGACCCGCCAAATGATCCGATCAGAACATTGGTCAAACTTCTATTCATTGCTTTACACATCAGTATTGTTAACAAAGTGCCGGCTGCTCCAACTAGGATTCCGCCTGTTAGCATTACTTGATTATCATAAAGAAATCCACCGCAAGCCGCTGCAACACCTGTGAATGAGTTCAATAAAGAGATGACAACGGGCATATCTGCACCACCAATTGGCAAGACAAACAAAACTCCATAGACCATAGCAGCAGCAGCAATTACATAAAACAGAAAGGCATTATCAGCATCTAAGTTGAAAACTAAATATCCGGCTGTCACCAAAGTTGCTGCTAATAATACTAGGTTAAAGATTTGCTGACCCGGAAAAGCAAAGTCTTTTATTTTACCATTCAATTTACCCCATGCGATGATACTTCCCGCAAAAGAGACAGTACCAATGATCAATCCAAGAAAAATGGTAAGATAAGTTCCCGCCATATTCGTCTCACTTTCCGGTGATGCTATAATGGTGGTATGCCATCCTGGAATATCCGCTACATGATTTATCGCCTCTGCGAGATGCCCAAATTCATTTACAGAAATCAATGCAGCACATGCTCCTCCCATACCATTAAAAAGGCTGACCATTTCAGGCATGGCTGTCATCTTCACTTTTTTGGCTGCAAGAACACCAACGATAGTTCCTACAATCAGTCCTCCAAAAATCCATTCATAGTTTCCAAGCTTAACACCATCTTTTTCATACAAGAAGATCGTTCCGAAAATGGCAATGGTCATACCTACTGCTGCTACAAGATTGCCTTTTCTTGCAGAATCAGGATGTGACAACATTTTCAGACCAATGATAAAAGTCAATGATCCGATGAGGTAACAAATTGTAAGCAGACTTAATTCCATAGCATCTGTTTTCCTACTGTTTCGAGGCAGTATTATTTTTTCTTTTTAAACATTTCCAGCATTCTGTCAGTCACCACAAATCCGCCAACGACATTCAATGTCCCCAAAACAACAGCCAGAAATCCAATGATCAATGCCGCATAGTTTCCAGCTTGCACCTGTCCCATCACAATAATGGCTCCGATGATAACAACACCATGTATTGCATTTGCACCACTCATCAATGGCGTATGGAGAACGCTAGGGACTCTGCCGATTACTTCAATTCCCAAAAACACAGAAAGTATCACGATATAAATGATCTCAATGTGAGATTGTATCCAGTTTAAAATTGGTTCCATGATTATTAGTTGATTTTAATCGTCAATTTTAGTTAATAGTCATTAGTGAGCAGTGAGTAAGAGTAAAATCAAGAATAAAACTCATTACCGACTATTCACTACTCACTATTAGCTATTCACCACTCTCTCATTCACTACATTTCCTCCGTGTGTGATACAACATCCTTTAACAATATCGTCTTCAAAATTCAGTGTTATATTTCCTTCTTTACTGATGACAAGCTGTAGGAAGTTCAGAATATTTTTCCCATACAATTTACTTGCATCCCAAGGCATATCAGCTGCCAGATTACTGTTACCCATAATGGTAATGCCATGATGCATGATTGTTTCATTGTTTCTGGTTGCAAACACATTGCCTCCGGTAGCTGCAGCAAGATCTATGACAACACTACCAGCTTTCATACTATTCAACATTTGTTCATTGATCAACAATGGAGCTTTCTTACCGGGTATTTGCGCAGTAGTTATTATGATATCTGATTTAGCCACTGAAGCAGCTAATCTTTCTTGTTGACGCTGCTTAAATTCTTCAGATTGTTCCACTGCATAACCGCCTGCTTTGGAAGCATCCGCAGCACCTTCTACTTCAATAAATTTTGCACCCAAACTCATCACCTCTTCTTTTACCGCAGGTCTTGTATCAGACACTTCCACAACTGCTCCTAGTCTGCGAGCCGTTGCGATTGCCTGTAAACCTGCTACACCCGCTCCAATGATCAATACTTTTGCAGGTGGAATACTTCCTGCTGCTGTCATAAACATTGGAAAATAACGTGGAAAAAGTGTAGCTGCAAGTAATACAGCTCTATAGCCTGCAATATTGGCCTGACTACTCAACACATCCATACTTTGAGCACGGGTGGTACGTGGTATCATGTCAAGACTAAAAACTGTCACCATTTTCGAGGCAAGTTGTTTCATCAACGCTGCATGAAACAAAGGTTGAAATACACCCACTAAAATGGCACCTGATTTAAGTAAAGCCACATCATCATTGGAAGGAGGGTGGATCATCAGGATCAAGTCTGCTTGCTTTAAAATCTCTGATCGATCTTTCAAGACAATATTTTTTGCTGCGTACCCTTGGTCATCAGCAAAAGCTTGTTGGCCGGCTCCCGGCTCTATCCAAACAGTGACTTGTTGTTTCGTCAATACCTCTGCCTGCTCTGGTAGAAGTGAGACCCTTCTATCGTTTGTTTCATTGAGTATACCAAGAATCATGTTTACAATTTAAGCTATTTTTCGATTAAAGGCAAACGATACTTGGATTCCAAATATCAACAGGTTTTTAAGAAATAATATCGCCCTATTAAAAGCGAATACTTAAATCCTGTTTTATTTTAAACTCTTTCCGAAAGAAAATAATTCCAATAAAAAAAAGGTCAATACTTAATGTCACAGAAGAATGCTGTTTGATCTCATTCCATGCCTTTTCCATATCCTTACTCCAATGAATATCATCAAAAACAAGTATGCTATATTCATCTGTTTGCGGAAGTATTCTTTTGAAATAATCAACTGTTGGAGCGTACTGATGATTTCCGTCGATAAATGCAAAATCGATCTTAGGTTTATTTTCCAGCCATGCTGGTAAAGTGTGATCGAAGTTACCTTCTATCACACGAATATTTTTAATACCAAGTTTTTGAAAATTTTCTTTTGCTATGGCAGCAATTGCTGTTGCCCCCTCCATTGTGGTCAAGGATGCGGATGGATTGGCCATCGCCAAATAAGAGCTTGTAATACCCAAAGATGTTCCTAATTCAACCAAATATTCAGGAGAATAATGATCGATCATCCTAAATAACAATTGTCCGTATTTAGCTGGCTTTAATGAAGATTTAGCAATACTTGACACTACCCTTTGATTGGTTTTATTCACCCTCGACCCTGCTCCAAAATCTTCCACTGATAAGACACGCGGGTCTATTAACATCAGTTTTCTTAGATTCTCTATGGGTTGATAGGCATAAAAGATCCGATCATCATTTAAAACATGCTGAATAAAATCAAAAACAAACGGAGAATGTACACCATGCCCTTTGCCATTATGAGCTGATACATAATAGTTCAAGTATTTATAGGCAAGTTGAATAGGTGAATACATAAATTAAGAAGGTTTACAGCTTTCTCAGTTTCCGAGTTTTCCTTTGAAACGGAAGCTCCCTAAGCAACCAAAGTAAAGCATAAACGGCACACAATAAGCTCAGGTAATTTAATACTTTAAAAAGCAGATCGAAATCATTCCATGAACCGGTACCTCCGGAATAGATAATACCAAGTAAAATCATGGCCAACCAAGGAGTATTTCTGCACTTCCTGATCAGAAACAGCCAAGGAAGAATGATCATACCCATTAATCGATAAAAAAAAGCATCTGGCTCAAAAGGAGGAAGTTCATTCATTTTTATTCCTGCTTGTTTGATCCATTCTTGTGCTAATTGCGCCATCCGTACCAATTGTTGTAACAAGTAAATGGTATAAACGATCATGATCAAACAGGAAGCTGATAATATGGCTTTTGCATATGCTCGATAGCGAAACTTTTTCCACCAAGAAAATAGTATCAAAAAAGGAGCAGTGATAGCAAATGCCATTTCGATAAAAGCCATGCTATTACTTTTTTATGAACGCTCCCAGCGTTGGAATGTGAAAGCAAATGCATGTTTGGCATCTGCAGAATGGGGTTCATCAAATACCAATTGCCAATCATCAGATAGCTCCGGAAAAAAAGTGTCGGCCTCCGGAGTGGCTTGAACCCTTGTCAGGTATACTTTATGGGCTATTGGCAAAGCTTCTTTATAAATCTCTCCACCGCCTGCTACAAATACTTCTTTATAATCTGCTGATTTTGCTACAAAAAGAGCATCATTCAAGGAGTGGGCCACCACAATACCTTCAGGCTTCCAATCTCTTTGTCTTGTGATGACAATATTCAATCTCCCTGGTAATGGTTTTCCTGATAATGACTCAAAGGTTTTTCTTCCCATGATAACAGGCATCGCCCAAGTGATCTTCTTAAAGAACTGGAGATCCTTTGGTAAATGCCACAACAGTTGGTTGTCTTTTCCAATTCCATGATGAGTGGCAGCAGCAACAATGAGAGAAATGAGCATAATCAAAGATAAGTCATGGGAGGAATGTTTGATTTTTTGATCTTTGATTTCTTGATTATCCAATGAAAATCAAAGATCAAAAAATCACAAATCTCAACTACACCGCTACTGGCGCCTTAATGTGCGGATGGCACTGATAATTTTCCAATGTAAAATCCTCAAACTTAAAACTAAAAATATCTTTTACAGCAGGATTGATTTTCATGGTTGGCAAATCATAAGGAGTTCTGCTTAGTTGCAGCTTTGCTTGCTCGATATGGTTATTGTACAAATGAGCATCCCCAAAACTGTGTACAAAATCTCCATATTGCAAATCACAAACCTGTGCAATCATCATCGTCAGCAATGCATATGAGGCAATATTAAAAGGCACACCCAAGAACACATCAGCACTACGTTGATATAATTGACAACTGAGTTTACCATCTGCTACATAGAACTGAAACAATGTATGACAGGGCATTAATGCCATTTTAGGGAGATCAGCTACATTCCATGCACTCACTATCAATCTTCTGCTGTCGGGATTTTTTTTGATCTGCTGGATCAAGTCTGTGATCTGATCAGTAACCGCTCCATCAGCTCCTTGCCAACTACGCCATTGTTTTCCATAGACCGGCCCTAATTCACCATTTGCATCCGCCCATTCATTCCAAATACTTACACCATGTTCATTTAGGTATTTGATATTCGTATCTCCATTCAAAAACCACAGCAATTCGTAAATGATACTTTTGAGATGTAACTTTTTTGTTGTCACCAAAGGGAACCCCTTTTGGAGATCAAAACGCATTTGATAACCAAAACAACTGATGGTACCCGTTCCGGTACGATCGGTCTTTTGTGTACCATGATCAAGAATATGTTGAAGTAACTGATGGTATTGCTGCATGGGCGCAAAATACGTTACCTCTTCCGATGATACGAAGTGAAATTAAGAATGTTGAGAAGCTGTGAATTCTATGCAGATTTCCTACGAGCAAGCTCTCTTTTGATTAACGACAATTCTCGACCAGTTTGTCCGCTTACACTGCTGTTTTCCTGTGCACGACGCATCAGGTAAGGAATCACATCCCTAATAGGACCGAAAGGCAGGTATTTACTGACGCTAAACCCTTCTTTTGCAAGATTGAAGGTGATATTATCACTCATTCCATACAATTGGGAAAAATGAATATGAGGATGGTTATGGGCAATGCTTTTTTGATCCAATAATTCGGCTGCCAATAAATTACTGGCTTCATTGTGTGATGCAACAATGACGGCAATCTGATTTATATGATCGATACAATAACGTACGGCAAGATCATAATCCCTGTCAGAAGCATCTTTATCCGGCTGTATCGGAGAAGGATAACCCATTTCTTTTGCTCTTGCTCTCTCCTTTTCCATATAGGCACCGCGAACCAGTTTCACACCTAAAAGAAATCCTTTCTGCTGCGCGATTTGATGTGATAGCTTCAAAAAGTGTAAGCGATCATGTCGATACAATTGAATCGTATTATAGACCACCACTTTTTGTTTATTAAATATCTCCATCATTTCCATCGTAAGTCTATCGATAGGGTCTTGTATCCAGCTTTCTTCCGCATCGATAAGCACCCCAACATTTTTCTCAGAAGCAATCTCACAAATCGCATACATGCGCTCGCGAACCCTGTCCCACTCATCAATCTCCATCTCATGATCATGAATACCGCTTCGTAAACGCGGAGCTTCATTTAATGTTTGTAACAACGCAAAGCGAGCTAATCCGGTTACTTTGATACTGATAAAAGGAATATTTGTTTGGGTTGAAGCATAATTGATCACGCGAATAAACTCTTCTGTAGCATGATCAAAACTATCCTCCCCTTCTTTCCCCTCAACACCATAGTCTAAAATCACCTGAACACCATATTTACCCAATATGGAGCCAACCACAGCTGTTTCCTCAAGGGTTTCTCCTCCAACAAATTGTTTGAAAATGGTTTTTCTGATGATACCATGAACAGGCAATCCTGTTTTCATGATAAAGGGGGTCAATCTGGTGCCCAATTGTACAAACCATGGATAGCCCATGGTGCTGAATAAAAATTTGGCACTTTTCAGTTCTTTATCTGATTTGTACGCAAATGCATTTTCGGTGTTGTCAAAAGAGATATTCATTGCTAACGTTCGTTCGTACTGCGAATATCGGTGCTGTAACGTTTAAAAAAAAGATTTTATACAGCAATGGGACAATCCATCACTAAATCGCCTGATGATTGAATGGCTGTAGTACCATTTCACTTACCACCCCACTGGCCGGCTGTTGGCAGAGGAACCAAATGGCTTTTGCAGCTTCTTCTGCAACCACCATTTTATCGCGCTGCACCCGTAGATCTATGTTATCCCAGAATGGGCTGTCTACACCGCCTAAAAAAAGATTCGTAATACGTATTTCGGTCCTTTTCAATTCTTCTCTGATACTCTGCATCATTCCTACAAGTCCATATTTACTTGCACTATACGCAGCAGCACCTGCCATTGGAACCTTGCCTAATACCCCTGGTATATGAATGATCAAGCCTTTTTTAGCCTCTTTCATAGCAGGCAAAACGGCTTTAGTAACCCAGAAACTTCCAATTAAATTCACTTGAAGAGTTTGTAAAAAATCTTCTGTTGTAAGTGTATCCATCGATTTAATAATCCCGATTCCTGCTGCATTAATCAAAATATCGACCGGACCTTCTTGCTGAATATTTGCAATGGTATCAAATACCGAATTCTCACTTGTAAGATCTAACTGGAATTGCCTGTCCATGGGAATACCTGCCTGCTCTCCTGCGAGTATCAATTTTTCCTTGTTTCTTCCTGTTATGTATACAATAGCTCCTGAACCTGTCAATAACTTCGCCAATCTCATCCCAATTCCTCCTGATGCACCGATAACCAACACTTTTTTCCCTTTGAGTGATTCCATAACAAGATTTTATGTGCTAATAAACAATAACCAGCCCATTTTGTTTTGAGATTACACCATGAATGCTGAAATATCTCTTTTATTTCCCCATCAACTGTTTAGTAACAACAAGGCACTTGTTCAAGGAAGGCCTGTACATATTATAGAGGAATTTCTTTTTTTTAAACAATACGAATTCCATAAACAAAAACTCATCCTACACCGTGCTTCCATGAAAGCTTATACAGATGAGTTGATACAAAAAGGTTTCGATGTCACTTATATCGAATCCAAAGATCCGCTGAGTGATATACGAAAATTCATACCTGCATTGAATAAAAAAGGGATTACTAGTGTTCATGTTACAGATCCTACTGATGAGTGGCTTTTGAAAAGGATACAGCAGGGATGTGAAAAAAATAAGTTGTCATTGGTCCTTTATGAGAATCCAAATTTTATCAATGACACAAAGGAAATTGATGACTATTTCGCAAATAAGAAGAATTATTTTCAAACAGATTTTTATGTTCATCAAAGAAAAAAAAGGAAGATTCTTTTAAATGAACAAGGTCAGGCCCTAGGTGGTAAATGGACCTTTGATACGGATAATCGTGAGAAATACCCCAAAAATACCCCTGAGCCAGCCCAACCATTTCCGATAGCAAATAGTTATGTAGAAGAAGCGGTAAAATATGTATTACAGGAATACCCCAATAACCCCGGCAAAGCCGGAAGCCCATTTGGCAATCACTCACATTTTTATCCTACAACACGTATAGAAGCTGTATCATGGCTAAATGCCTTTTTGAAAGATCGTTTTGCGCTATTCGGGCCATATGAAGATGCAATGGTGAAAGATGCTTCTATTCTGCACCATAGTGTTCTTACACCTATGCTGAATATAGGTTTATTAGATCCAAACGATATCATTGCATCCGCCTTAGAAGTAGGTAGCCAACAAGAAATTCCTTTAAATTCTTTAGAAGGATTTATCAGACAAATTTTAGGATGGAGAGAGTTTATCAGAGCAGTGTACCAAAGAGAAAATCTTACCCAAAGAACTCGTAACTATTGGGAGTTTAAACGAAAAATTCCAGCATCTTTCTGGACAGGTACAACAGGCATTGTACCTGTTGACGATGTGATACGAAAGGTTTTGAAGAGTGGTTATGCGCATCACATTGAACGCTTGATGCTTTTAGGCAACTTCATGCTTCTATGTGAATTTGATCCTGATGAAGTGTACCGCTGGTTTATGGAATTATTCATTGACGCGTATGATTGGGTAATGGTACCAAATGTGTATGGAATGACACAATTTGCAGATGGCGGGCTGATGACTACCAAACCTTATATCAGTGGGAGCAACTATATCATGAAAATGAGCAACTACGAAAAAGGAAACTGGCAACAAATATGGGATGGCTTGTTCTGGCGCTTTATGCATGTACATCGTGATTTCTTCTTACAAAATCCTCGACTTGGAATGTTGGTCAAAACTTTTGATAAATTGAAAGAAGAAAAGAAAAATGAACATTTGAAAACAGCTGAAACATTTCTTGCATCACTTTCCTAACACTTTATTATAAAATTAGCTATGCCAAAAAGACCTTGGAATCGAGTGAATTTGCCCGTGTATTCTATCGCTAGCACTGATGGAAATGGCAATTATAATATGCATATCATAACCTATGCCAGCCAGATCAGTATGGATCCTAAACGTTTTGTTTGTGGCATTTACGAAGGCACCAAAACACTTGAGAATGTAATCGGTCATCCAGAATTTGTGTTACAACTCTTATCAGAGAAACAATATAGGCTGGTTGAATTACTAGGTAAAAAATCCGGACACCAACTCAATAAAATAGAGAGGTTGGAAAAAAGGAAACTACTGAGTTTTTGGAATGGGTTCCCGATTCTTAAAGATGCATTAGCAGTGATGTTATTGCATAACATTAGTAGTTTTCCAGGTGGAGATCATACAGGTTTTTTATGTGATGTGGTACAATACAAAAATCTAAATGAAGGTAATCCTCTAACATTAGACACACTAAGAGCATACAAATTGATTAGAATATGATTCATGAAGATTTCCCCATAGCATTATCTGCCATCAAAGAACGCATGTCAGCGATCAATCCCATTACTTACGCTAAGACGAGAAATTTCTTGAAAGGTGCAGTGACAAGGCTTTCACCTTATATTTCAAGAGGTGTGATTTCTTTGCCGCAAATTCAATCATCGATCTTACAAAAATTTTCAGTCTATCAGTCAGAAAAATTATTGCAAGAGCTTGCATGGAGAGAATATTACCAAAGGGTATGGCAAGCAAAGGGAGACTTGATCTTCTCTGATCTAAAACAAACACAACCAAACACAGATCATTATAAAATACCTAAAGCGGTACATAAGGCCGCAACTGGAATACAAGCTATCGATGAAGGTATTGATACCTTGTACCAAACGGGATACATGCATAATCATCTACGCATGTACACTTCAATGCTTTGTTGCAATATTGGAAGGGCTCACTGGCTAGCTCCAGCTCAATGGATGTATTATCATTTAATTGATGGAGACCTGGCCAGCAATACACTGAGCTGGCAATGGGTAGCAGGTAGCTTTAGTAGTAAAAAATATATGGCCAATCAGGAGAATATCAATAAATACACAGGAAGTAATCAATCGAACACCTTTCTTTCTGTACCGTATGATGCTTTCGAAACATTTGTTGTTCCAAATAGCTTGAAAGAAAAGGAATCATTATCCTTAAAAACCATACTACCTGAGTCAGATCCAATACATGCATCAAATGATTCTATTTTTATCTATAACAGTTATCAATTAGATCCTGCATGGCATAAAGGAGAGTCAGGAATACGAATTCTTTTATTGGAACCAGATCATTTCCAACGTTTCCCTGTAAGTGAAAAGGTATTATCGTTCATTATCAACCTGGCGAAACAAAATATTCCTGCTATTAAAATATTTACCGGATCATTTCAAGATTTACAACAACAGTTTTCAGCATCAACGATTTATTTTAAAGAACATCCCCTTACACAACATTACAAGGGAGTACAAGAACCGAGAGAGTGGATGTTCCCCGAAGTAATGGGGTATTACCCATCTTTCTTTGCTTATTGGAAGAAATGTGAAAAGTATTTGCGATAATTTCAGAAATTCGCGAATGACCATTACACAAACAGAGATCTATAAGTACTCTATTCCAATGGTACCCTTCACAATTGCAACAGGTACCATGCATTATGCTCAGAATATTTTCATTAGAATACACACGAGTGAGGGTATTATGGGCGTGGGTGAATGTTCTGCATTTCCCATGATCGCAGCAGAAACCCAAGCCACTTGTTTTGAAATGGCAAAAGATTTTGCTGCACTTTGGAAAGGCAAAGATCCATTATTGATTGATGAACGTTTGAATGAGTTAGACCTTTTTACTGCAGGGAACTATACAGCCAAAAGCGCTTTTGATCTTGCCTTATATGATATCGCAGCTAAGAATGCCAAACAACCACTCTATCAATTTTTAGGTGGTCAGATAAAAAAAATTGAAAGTGATCTTACGATAGGCATAGGTGATCCTGAAACAATGGCTCAAACAGCAATAGCTTTTAAGGATAAAGGTGTCTCAATGATCAAAGTGAAACTCGGAAAAGATGTGAGCACCGATATTGAAAGAATCAAAAAGATCAGAGAAGCTATTGGTGATCATATCATCTTACGCATTGATGCCAATCAGGGATGGTCATATGAAGATGCTGTAACAGCACTGACATCACTTGGCAAATACAATATTCAATTTTGTGAACAGCCAATGCGTAAATGGAATGACCACTTGTTACCTCAACTCTGTAAAATTTCTCCTATACCGGTGATGGCAGATGAAAGTGTTTTCACAAATCATGATGCTGCAAATATTATCAGAAACAAGGCCTGTGATTATATCAATATTAAGTTTGCCAAAAGTGGTGGTATCAGGGAGGCCATTCGTATCAATGAAATAGCTGAGCAACATGGTATAGAATGTATGCTGGGTGGTATGTTAGAGAGCAGGGTTGCACTTACAGCCAAAGTTCATTTTGCTATGGCAAAGAATAACATCAAATTTTATGACCTGGATACTTGTTTACTTGGACATAAAGAAGACCCTGTTAAAGGAGGGGTTACTTATGCAGGTATGGAGCTACAGTTAAATGACGCTCATGGTATTGGCGCAGATGTAGATGATCGATACTTGTCTAAGCTAGAAAGTATTGTTATTTAACATTATCATCAACTTCAACACTTTACTGATCATTCACTACTCAGTCATCTCCCTTATCTTTGCCAAAATTTAATACGTATGGAAGGGAAAAAAGTGAGTGAGAGTTTTACCATCATGAATGAACTGGTACTACCGAATGATACCAATACATTTGGCAATTTGATGGGCGGTCGTTTGATGTACTGGATGGATATTGCAGCAGGTATTGCTGCAGGTAGACATTGCAATACTCCCAGCATGACTGCTTCAGTTGATAATCTAAGTTTCAAGAATCCGATCAAATTAGGAAATGTGGTACATATAGAGGCCAAAGTGTGCAGAGCATTCAATACCTCTATGGAAATTCATATTAAAGTTTGGGGTGAAGATCTTTTACATCAATACAAGTATGAAAGCAATGAAGCTTTTTTCACTTTTGTTGCATTAGATCCGAATGGCAAACCAAGAAGAGTACCTGAACTTCTTCCTGAAACAGAAGAAGAAAAGAAATTGTATGACGGAGCATTGAGAAGAAGGCAGATCCGTTTGATCCTCGCAGGAAAAATGAAGCCTGATGATGCAAATGAATTGAAAGCATTATTCATCAAGGACTAAATTGATATTATTTATCAAGTATACTCAGTAAATGATGTCTGCCTTTTAGCATGTAATCTTTGCTCTGTTCAATCGCATCCATTACCTGATCAAGTATAACATCAATGGGTTGTGTATAGTCTATTATCATAGGTTCTTTGAACCTGATAGACAATACAGACCCTTTTTTCTTGAAGGCCAATCCTTTTTTGTTAAAAGCACGCCAGAACCCATTGATGACAACAGGTACAACTACAGGCTGGTTATTTTTGATGATATGTGCGGTACCCTTTCTACCTGGAGCAAAAGGTTTAGTGGTTCCTTGCGGGAAAGTGATGACCCAGCTTTTATCTAATGCTTCATCGATTTTTTGTGTATCTGATTCATCACGGTTACGTTGTACATCTTTACCCTCAGCACGCCAAGTTCTCTTAACGGTTAATGCACCACCCAATTTGAATAATCGGCTTAACCAGTTACCATTCATGGTTTCCTCCGCAGCTACAAAGTATACGTTCGTGAAGGGATTCAGCAAGTAAAATGGAAGTCCGAGTTTATTTTTTCTTCGCCATTTAACAGCACAAAAAATATGAATAAACGCAATAACATCTGCGAAATATGTTTGGTGATTGCTGACGAAGAGAACATTCTTTCTTGGCAAATGTGCCAGGTGTTCAGTTCCTTCAATTTTTATTTTATTGACGATAGCCAGACCAGGGTAAGAAAAGATTCCCACAACGGCATATACAATCGAACGGATAACTTTAATATGCTTGAGACGTTCAGTTAATCGCATAGGGTTGATAGTTGGCAAGTCGTGCAAAATAAGGAATGTAATCAAATTGTTAAGTGATTGTTCAAAAAATGCCTCACAGAGGTTAAAAAAATAGAAGCGGAAGGATACTTTTGCGCAGTAAAATCAGATTATGGAATTGAATACAGTGATTTTTGACATTGATGGACTATTGATCGACAGTGAACCACTTTGGAATGAAGCAGCTACAGAATTGTTTCGGCAGTATGGTGTTAATATGACCGAGGAGCAATATAAAAGTACTACTGGATTAAGAACCAAGGAGTTTGTACAATGGTGGTTTCGGTATTTCAATATTGGCGAATCTGAAATGAAACGTGCAGAACAAAAAATTGTGGAACTGGTATTGGATAAAATTGAAAAGAAGGGAAAAATTCTGCCCGGCGTGGATTATATTTTTGATTTTTTTGAGCGTAAATCTTTCAAAATTGGCTTGGCAACATCTTCACCTCCATCTCTTATCGATTTAGTTGTCAACATTGCAGGTATCGGAAAATACTTACATGCTACAGCTTCTGCAGAAGACCTTGCTTATGGCAAGCCTCATCCCCAAGTTTATTTGAATTGCGCAGCATCATTAGGTAGTCAGCCAACGAGTTGCATTTGTTTTGAAGATTCTTTCAATGGTTTGGTTGCGGCAAAAGCTGCCCGAATGAAATGTGTGATCGTGCCTCATGTGTCTCAACTAAAAGATGAAAGATGGGGCGCAGCTGATCTAAAGTTATCATCGCTACAAAATTTTGGTGAGCTTCATTTTGATTTAGTCAATAGACCATAGTCGATGGACTATTGTCTATTAACTATTAACCAAAAAAGAGACCCGATCAATGTTGATCGGGTCTCTTTGTATAAGTAACTAATTCGAAATTAGTTTCTGCTTTTCAGATTTGGGTGAGGAGCAGGTACGTTATTTGGACCAGCATCCAGTGTTCCCTGAAGATCAACTGTGTTAGCATCTCCATCCTGACCATAAGTAAAGATGAAACGGCTTTCAGATACACCTTGCTTTTCAACCAGGTATTTGATCACAGCGTTAACGCGATCCCAGCTTAACTGCTGCGCAGATTTGCTAGATGCACCGTAACCAATTACTTTAATATTACAAGCAGGATTAGCATTGATTCTTGCAGCTACACCATTCAAGATGTTCTGAGCATCTTTAGAAAGGGTTGCTTTTCCTTTGAACTGAATGCTAGGTAAGCTACCGATATTACACTGAGGAGCTGGTTCTGCAACCTTCATGTTAGCGATCATGTCTTTGATCTCTTTGCAACATGCAGGCTCAGGACAAGTACCGATACCGTCATTGTTAACAGGGAAGCATTTTTGAGCAGTCAACAGTTCTTTATCCTTATAATCAGGAACACCATCACCATCGCTGTCTTTTGCACGACCGCGGCTATCAACTGGCGCTCCAGCAGGCGTATTTGGTTCAAGATCAAACTGATCAGTGATACCATCTTTATCTGCATCAGGCAGTACAACTTTTGGCATCTTCATGTGAGCAGGAGAATTCAACTCGCTGTAGATAAAGTTGTTCTGGTTGAGCCACCATAAAGGTTGTACTTTTTTAGAAGAGTTACCAATATTGATGTTCAAACGAGCACTTGTAAATCCAAAGTAGTCGTTGCTGTTACCCGCTCTAGAGGCATCCAGATAATCATATCCAGGAGCTGTGAAAGTATACTTCTGCTCAAGAGCGAAGTTTACTTTATTGCTCAGCTTGAAAGCGATACCACCACCTAAATTCAAACCACTCAATAAAGTGTATGCATTTCTTCCGTTAACGGTAGAACCACCAACTGTAGTAATGGTACCTCTGTCAACATCAGGCTCATTCAAGCCATAGAAAACGCTGTATCCACCTGCCTGACCACCACCAGGAATTGGTGTTTGGTAAAGCACGCGAGAAGCATTCAATGAATAACCTGCAAGCAGGTAAACATTTGTTTTAGGGTTACCACGATAATTGCTAGCTCCATTCAGAGATGCAATTACATCAATACCTAACTGATAAGTTTGGTTTTTGTAAGCGCGGCGAAGTACAGAAGCTTCGAATGCATTCGGTGTTCCTGAATTGATCAAACCAGTTAATCCGGTTCTTACAGAAAACACATGATTCAATGCTTTACGAAGAGAAACAGTTCCACCAAAGCCGATTTTAGAATCAACATCACCTTTGATAGAAGAAGCACCCAGACCAAAACCTAATTCCCACTGATTACGTGGAGCTGCAGGATAAGGATACTGGTTGTTCAGGAACTCGTTATGTTGGGGTAATTTCTTTACAGAAATCTTAGAAGTATCCTTCCAATCCCAACCCCAATCTGTTTGCGCCATACCGATCGACTGTATCAGAACGATCAGTGCTAATGCTAAAATGTTCTTTTTGCTTGCCATAATTATTGATTGATATTTAATGAGAACTTATTGATAGTAAAAAACATTGCAAATTTACATCTTATGATACATATCCACAATATTTATGCAAATATATTGTTTAATCATTTCGTCAGCAATATTCATACCAGACTCAATTTCAAGGCAAACCGCTGCTTAAAAGAGACCAATTCTTGGTTTCGATAGCTATATTGCAGCTTATTCAGGATAATGGAATTAGCTAAAAAAGTAATATCAGAGGAACTGATTCATTTTGAAGGGCATTTCAGGGAAGCAGTAAAAAGCAGGGTAGCCTTGCTCGACCGTATCATGCAGTACATTGTAAAACGGAAGGGTAAGCAATTAAGACCCATGTTTGTTTTACTAAGTGCTCGACTGGGTGGTGAAGTAAATGATAGCACGTATCGTGCAGCTTCATTGGTAGAATTACTCCATACAGCCACTTTGGTTCATGATGATGTGGTTGATGATGCCATGGAGAGACGTGGTTTTTTCTCCATCAATGCCCTTTGGAAAAATAAAATTGCTGTACTCGTTGGCGATTATCTGCTTTCAAAAGGCCTTTTATTGTCATTAAACAACAAAGACCATGAGGTACTTAGAATTTTATCAGAGGCTGTTAGATTAATGAGTGAGGGAGAATTACTTCAAATTGAAAAAGCCAGAAAGCTAAATCTGAAAGAGTCAATTTATTATGAAATTATCAATGGTAAAACCGCCTCTCTTTTAGCCTCCGCCTGCGCCGCAGGGGCTTCCACTACATTTGCCGATCAACAAGACGTAGAAAAAATGAGACTCTTCGGCGAAAAAGTAGGTATGGCTTTTCAAATCAAAGATGATCTTTTCGATTATGGCACCGCTGATATAGGAAAACCTACCGGCAATGACATCAAAGAAAAGAAATTGACTTTGCCTTTGATCTACACACTCAATCATTGCACTCCTGATATCAGAAGAAAGATCATTTATATCATCAAGAATGAGAACACCGAAAAGGAGAAAGTAAAATTTGTGATTGACAATGTGGTTGCTGCGGGTGGTATTGCTTACGCAACACAGAAAATGTTCGAATTCCGTGATGAAGCCTTACAAATATTACATCAGTTTCCCGCTACCCCATTTAGAGATGCGCTAGAAGAACTTGTTAGATATACTACAGACAGGAATTACTGATGATGAAACGATGGAACATATCAGTTGCTGATCCGCAAAAGACTTTGTCACTTCACGAGGCGTTGAAAATCAACAAGACCCTTTGCAGTATACTTGTTCAAAGAAGTATCGATACGTACGACAAAGCAAAAGATTTTTTTAGACCCCAGCTCTCTCAATTGCATAGTCCTTGGAGCATGAAAAACATGGACAAAGCAGTCGCCAGAATCTTGCATGCTTTCCAAGAACATGAAAAAATATTGGTGTTTGGTGATTATGATGTGGATGGCACAACAGCTGTTGCTTCAATGTACCAATACCTCTCAGCTATTTACGATCAGGTAGATTATTATATTCCTCACCGATATCGTGAAGGATATGGTGTTTCAAAGATGGGGATTGATTATGCTAAAGAAACAGGTATTACTTTGATCATTTCTCTTGATTGTGGTATAAAGTCTGTTGATCTGATCCAATATGCGAAGTCACTGGATATTGATTTTATTGTTTGTGATCACCACTTACCCGATCTAGAACTACCACCTGCTGTAGCCATTTTGAACCCGAAGCAAAGTGATTGCAGTTATCCTTATAAAGAATTGTGCGGATGTGGTGTTGGTTTTAAACTGATGACCGCATTGAGTGAAAAGCTTTCACTTCCAGAGAGTACGCATTTTGCATATTTGGATTTAGTAGTAACTGCTATCGCTGCTGATATTGTACCAATTACAGGCGAGAATAGAATACTTGCTTATTATGGCCTTGAAAAGGTCAACCAGAACCCTTGTCCAGGTATCAAAGCACTAATGTTGTTAGCTGCTGTTCAAAAAACCATGCATATCACAAATCTTGTTTTCATCATAGCACCAAGAGTGAATGCAGCTGGAAGAATGGATGACGCAAAAAAAGCAGTTCAACTCTTCATTGAAAAAGATCCTGTCAAAGCAATGGCTTATGCAGAAATGTTACATAGTGACAATGCAGATCGCAAAGAAGCCGACAGCTCTATCACAGAAGAAGCTTTGGCATTGATTGAAGCAGACCCCGCATTCTTACATAAAAAGACAACCATTGTATATCAGGAACATTGGCATAAAGGGGTGGTGGGAATTGTTGCGAGCAGGTTGATTGAAAAGCATTATCGACCAACGATCGTACTTACAAAAAGCGGAGAGTATGTTGCAGGGAGTGCAAGAAGTGTGGCTGGATTTAATCTCTACGAGGCCATCCATGCATGCCGTGAACATCTTTTAGGATATGGAGGACATTTTGCCGCAGCGGGAATGACTTTATTACCTGAAAAGGTGAATGACTTTGCTGCTGCTTTTGAAAAAGCGGTTCAAGAACAAATCAAACCCGAACAGCTGATACCTGAGATCATCATTGATGCTTCCATTCAATTTGACGAGATCACACCCACACTATACAATATTCTCAAACAAATGGAGCCATTTGGACCTGACAATATGCGTCCTGTTTTTATTGCTGAAAAAGTGTATGATACCGGGTTCTCCAAAATCGTAAAAGACCAACATATTCGCTTTGTAGTAAAACAAAAAAACATCACTCTCAGCGGTATCGGATTCAATATGGCAGAAAAATTTGCTTTGGTGCAACAACAGCAACCACTAGATCTAGTTTTTACACTGGATGAAAATGAATGGAACGGAGAGAAATCCATTCAACTAAAAATGATCGACTTAAGACTCAGTGTATGATGTGATCCTTAGTTCTACATCACCTTCGATTGGGTAACCTGTACAAGTAAGAACCCTACCGTTTGTAATCTCCTCATCCATTAGCACTTCATTTTTATACATCCAAACTTTGCCTTTTGTGCAAGTTGCAGAACACGCGCCACATTGCCCAGCTTCGCAACTAAACGGTAATGTAACCCCATGACGTTTTGCTGATTGAAGAATTGTTTCAGGATACTGACTGCGCCATGATACTTTTTTCTCTTCCCATAAAACTGTGATCGTATGTTCAGCTTTATCCGGAGGCTCAATTTTTATAACCGGCTTTGACACTACAAATTGCTCTTTGCGTATTTGTTCATTAGCAAAACCCATTCCTCGTACAACAATTGTAAGCATTAACATATACTCAAAAGGGCCGCACATATAAAGCCAAGTTTTGGATGTATATGAGCCCACTTCTTTGGTCAATATCTCGCTAACAATTGAACTGCTTAATCTTGCCTTACGGTAATCCGATGCATCACTAAAGAAAAAATAGGTGGTGAATGATGCAGGATAATCAGTTGCCAATTTGATAAGATCTGCATAAAAGATTGTATCCTTCTCTGACTTATTACTATAAACCAATACTACTTTAGCTGCTGTATGATCCTTCAGTAATAATTTAATAAGTGAGTATATAGGCGTGATCCCACTACCTGCGGCAAAAAAAATAAAGATGGGCTCTGGGACAATATCACCCTGATGGGGCAAAGTAAAATATCCGGCGGGTCTCAATCCTTCAAGGCGATCACCAGGCTTTGTTTTTCCAACCAATACCCTTGAATAAGCGCCATTAGCTACACTTTTGATTGTAATACTCAACGGTTCAGTAGGAATAGATGATATAGAATAACTTCTTCGTTCTTCCTTACCATTACGATTTGAAAAAATCAGTGTAATGAATTGTCCTGGTTCATAATCAACAGCATCCCCCCCTGTTTCAAGCACCAGTGTAACCGCTTCATTCGTCTCCCGAATCACTTGTTTTACCAAGTATTGCATAGCATTCATTTAGATCTGTATGAAAATAGCTATTCTCTATCAATGGTCATAAAAAAAACGGTCTGTATGGATACGGACCGTTACACAAATATGCTTATGTTATTGATCAGGCTTTGATTTGCTCAGTTTGCAGTAACTCAACGCTACGATTGATGAAATTGGTCAGATCATTCCCCTTCAACAAACCTTGCGAAAGCAAAGCGAGATCTGCTAAGTTGCGTACCTGTTTTTGTTTCAAATCACTGTTATCTTCTTTCAGTAATTGCTGATAGATAGGATGATTACCATTGACTGTTAAAGTCACTTCATCCGGCATCTGAGCATAAAAAGCTGTCATTCCCCCTCCAACACCTGCCATGTCTTTCATTCGACGCATGAACTCCGGACGTGTGGCAATAACTGGAGCAGACTCCGGACTCAACCCTTTGACCTCAGTGGTTACATGCAGATCAGGAATGGTGAGTGTGAACAACTCTTTCAATTTATCTGATTCTTCTTGACTCAAAACAGATTGATCAGACTCTTGTTTATCAATTAAATTATCGACAATATCAGCATCTACTCTTACAAAACTTACATTTTCCCACTTCATTTCCATGGTATTAATGAAAGCGGCATCTACAAGCGTTTCCATTTTTACCACTGTATATCCTTTGCTTTTACATGCGTGTATATATGCATCCTGCTGAACAGGGTTGGTAGTATAAAGAACAATGTGTTTGCCATCTTTATTTTTCTGTAAAGCCTCAGTTGCAGTCTTGTATTCATCAAGCGTATGAAACTTTCCATCCACATCTTCCATGATTAGGAACTTATTGGCTTTATCTAGAAACTTATCATCGGTCATCATTCCATACTTCACGAACAAACCGAGACTCTCCCATTTTTCTTCAAATGAAGACCTTTCGTTACGGAAAATTTCTTCTAGTTTATCTGCTACCTTTTTTGTGATATGAGCATTGATCTTCTTTACATTCGGATCACCTTGTAAATAGCTTCTGCTTACGTTGAGCGGAATATCCGGACTATCGATCACACCATGTAACAACATCAAGAACTCAGGAACAATATCTTTTACTTCATCAGTTACAAAAACCTGATTGCAGTACAACTGAATCTTGTCCTTCTGTATCTCATAGCTCTGTTTAATCTTAGGAAAATACAATACACCTGTAAGATTGAAAGGATAATCAACATTCAGATGTATCCAGAAAAGCGGTGTTTCACCAAATGGATACAACTCACGATAAAACTTTTCGTAATCTTCTTTGGTTAATTCTGAAGGCTTTTTGATCCAAATTGGATTGGTGTTGTTGAGCGGCTTTTCTTCTCCCTCCTTTTTCTCTCCTACTTCTGAGAAATAAATAGGAATGGGTAAGAATTTACAAAAACGCTCCAGAATACTTTTGATACGAGATGCTTCTAAAAACTCTTTACTTTCTTCATTAACATGTAAGACAATCTTGGTTCCACGCTCATTATAATCTGTTTCATATAATTCATATTCTGGACTACCATCACAACTCCAAAAAACACCGCTTCCATCCTTAAAACTCTTTGAATGAATATCAACTTTATCACTCACCATAAATGCGCTGTAGAACCCTAATCCGAAGTGACCAATAATACTTGCGTCTTTATATTTATTGACAAATTCTTCCGCTCCACTAAAAGCCACCTGATTGATATACTTATCAACTTCCTCACCAGTCATACCAACACCTCTGTCAATGATACTCAAGGTTTTTTCTTTGGTATCGAGTACTACATCTATTCGTAGTTCTCCCAAATCACCCTTTGCTTCACCAATAGAAGAAAGCGTTTTTAATTTCTGAGAGGCATCTACGGCATTACTTACCAGTTCACGAAGAAAAATTTCGTGATCACTATACAAGAATTTCTTAATAATTGGGAAAATGTTCTCTGTTTGTACACGAATCTGACCTTTTTGCATGGCGCACGTTTTTTGCGCAAATGAACAAAGAAAATACCAAAGCGTGTGATACTGACAGGTTGACAACTTATCCACAAAATGAAAAATTAATAATAGGTTGATCAGCCGAAAAATTGTCATTACACCTTGAAGTGTACTTTTACAATACCAAACTTAAATTCAAAACCCATGAGAAAATTGTACCTGCAACTCTTTGCAGTTCTGTATTTCTTTTGCCATGGGGTGTTGTTTTCGCAAACCGCACCCGCACCGCAAACACTTCCTTACACACAAGATTTCAGTTCTCTTTCAAGTTCATCTACTACTTATCCCGTCGGTCTAAACGGTTGGCGTTTAAGTAGTAGTGCTCCATCTAATTATAATATAGGAGGAGGTACAGCAGATGCTACATTAACCGTGGGGTCTGCTTCTTCAACTGCCGGAGCGATGTATAACTATAACCAGAAAATTGGTTTCTTAAGTAGCGGATCCGGTGATTTTGGGCTTGTATTGGCCATCACAACGTCGGGTGTTTCCAATATCATAGTTACTTATGATGCCATGACCATTCGTAATCCTTACAATGGAACTACGAATACACGTATCAATGAAATGTCACTTCAATACCGGATTGGGACTTCCGGAAACTTCACAACCATAAGCAGTAGTGCATACCAGAATAATACAACAGCACAAACAGCAAGTGGTATAACCACTCCTCAAAATTTAGTGGCACGCTCAATTACACTACCTGCCGCTTGTGATAATCAACCAATCATTCAATTGCGTTGGGCAAATCGTGATCTAACAGGAGCAGGTTCTAGGGCGGGTTTTGCGATCGATAATATCTCAGTGAATGGCACCGGTGGAGGTGATGTAACGCCCCCAACTATTGCTACATTCAGTCCGGCAATTGGTTCTACCGGACTTACCCCCTCTACTAATATCAGTGTTGTTTTTAGTGAAAACATCGTTGCTGGAACTGGTAATATCACACTGCATAATGCAAGCAATGGCACCCAACAAAATTTTGCAGTTGGATCAAATGCTGTTTCTATTAATGGAAATACTCTTTCTCTCACCGCAACGCTCAATGCAAATAAGTCTTACTACATAACACTAGATGCCGGTATTGTTACTGACCAGGCAGGAAATGCATTTGCCGGACTTGCAAATAATAGCTGGAGTTTTTCAACAGGTGCTCAACCCACTAATTTTAATTTTAATGATTGCATCAGTAATTTACCTGGCGGCTTTAAACAATATAGTGTAAGTGGTGCTCAAATATGGGGATGTACCACATTTGGACAAACAGGAAATGGTGTTCAAATCAATGGTTTTTCGGGAGGTGCACAGGCCAATGAGGATTGGTTGATCTCCCCTTCTTTTGATCTTTCAGATTTTAATTACCCAATTTTGAGTTTTGCATCACGTGTACGATTTGCAGGCCCGTCATTAAAACTACTTGTATCTACAAATTACAGTGGTACAGGTGACCCCAATACCGCACAATGGACAGAACTGAATGGTCGCTTTGCTGAAGCTGAATCAGATGTTTGGACAACGAGTGATCAAATAGATCTTTCAGCGTTTAAAAGCGCTAATGTGACTGTTGCATTTGTTTATACATCTTCACCGTCTTTGAATGCAGCAAGATGGACCTTAGATGATTTCAATATTGCGAACTCTTCGACACCGCCTCTAGCAGGTCTTGATATTCGCGGAGGAAATATTGATTTTGATTATGTTGCTAACGGGCAAACATCTGCTATTCGCACTTTTTCATTAGAGGGTTATAATGCAATGAATTCAATTCTTCTAACTGTTCCCGTAGGTTTTGAAGTTAGCCTTGATCAAAATACATTTTCAGCATCAGCAACCATAGATGCTATGAATGCCAATACAAAACGAACTGTTTATGTTCGATTCAAACCAACAGCTGCTGATCAAAATTATAATGGCTTTTTGAATGCTTCGATAACCAATACTGCTGTGAATGTTCAAGCCATTGCTTTGAGTGGTACTTCTTTAAGAACATTAAAAGTGGTGAATTGGAATTTGGAATGGTTTGGAAGCACAGCTTCAGGTCTTGGTCCAACAAATAAAAATTTGCAACAACAAAATGTTCAACAAGTACTCACTGCTTTGAATGCAGATGTATATGCCCTAGTCGAAATCGTAGATACGCTTCGTTTTAAAAATGTAGCTGAATCATTACCTGGCAATTATGGGTATGTAGTGAATGATTATGGCTCATATGCCGACAATGTCAATGACCCAGATTATCCAAGCGCTCAAAAACTAGGATTTATCTATAACAAAGATGTTGTAAAGAAAATATCTAGCAGAGGTATTTTAAGAAACAGCAGTGGTAACGCTTTCAATAGCTGGGCAAGTGGCCGTTATCCTTTCCTGATGCAGGCTGAAGTAACACTGAATGGTGCTACGAGCATGGTTGATTTTATTGTGATTCATGCAAAAGCCAATACAGGAAATACAGCTGACAAAATTGAATCTTATGACAGAAGAAAAGCTGGTGCAGATGAACTGAAAGATTCTTTGGATGTAATGTTCTCCAATAGCCGTATCATCATATTGGGAGATATGAACGATGACTTTGACAAGACTATAACAACAGAAGTTGCGCCTATTACTGTTAGCTCCTACAGCTCATTCCTGAATGATGCAGTGAATTATCATCCTGTCACTTTACCATTGAGTTTAAATGGCAATAGCTCTACTGTTTCTTTCCCTGATATGATTGATCATGTGATTACTTCAAGTGAAATGAATATCGCTTATGTTCCGAATTCAGCGAAAGTGTACAGGGATGTATTAACGATGGTAAGTAGCTACGCCAGTACCACTTCGGATCACTTTCCAATCATTACAAAATATGATTGGAGATATTTTAGCAAGCCTGTTATTACTGTAGAAGATATGGGATTATTCACCGATCAGGGATCTTGTGTTGCAACAACTACACTGCCTATACCTACAGTTACAGGATTTAATGCGATCAATTCTATTACAAGTAATGCTCCGGCTACATTCCCTGTTGGAGTTACCAAAGTAACATGGACAGCCATTGATCAATATGGCAATACGGCAACAAAGGACCAATTGATAACAGTGACTGACAATCAAAAACCATCGATCAAGGCACCGGCTCCTGTTAGTGTGGTGAATGACAATGGGGCTTGTGGTGCAACAATCACTTCACTTGGTTCACCGATTGTTGCCGATAATTGTGGTATCGCAACTATTACGAACAATGCCCCTGCTATTTTCACTGTAGGAACAACTACTGTAGTATGGACAGCTACTGACGTTCATGGAAATATCTCAGACACATCACATCAAAAAGTAACGGTTATTGACAACCAAAACCCTGTGATTATCACAAAACCTGTTACCATTACATTGGCGAATGGAAATGCTTCAATTACAACCAGCGATGTAAATAATGGCAGCTATGACAATTGTGGTATTGCAAGTATGACCATTTCTAAAAATAGCTTTAACTGCAGTAATATAGGTATCAATACAATTCAATTGATGGTTACTGATATCAATGGAAATGTAAGTACCTCAAATGTAAACGTGACGGTGATAGGCAATACCCCTACTGCAAGTATTCAGATCACTCCTTCTGAAACTACATTTACGGGAGGTGTTACTACTAATTTGTATTTAGGTTATGGTGCACAATCAGCCACATTGAATGTTACCACAACAGGCGGTGCTCCTTATACTTATACTTGGACAGGCGGTGCCGGCTTAAGCAGTTACAACATAGCTAATCCGGTATTTACGCCTAACGCAGCAGGTAATTACCAGTTCACCGTAACTGTTACCAATGCGTCAGGATGTACCACAACCTCTTCTGTGAGTTTCTGTGTAAGGGATATCAGAGTACCTGGTAGCAATGGCAAAAAAGTGTATCTCTGTCATAATAATCAAACACTTGAGTTGAATACCAATGCAGTTGATGCTCATCTTCGCAATCATTCAGGCGATAAATTGGGAAGTTGTTCTCAACAAGGTTGTACAGTTACTACAAGCAATAGCATCGGAAGCTTTACACAAAAGCTCAACAATGAAACAGAAAATGCATTGCAGGTGATAGTATTGCCAAACCCAAGTACCCACTATTTTACCTTAAAAATTTCTGGTAAGAACCAAAGTCCTGTTCAATTACGTATCACTGATGCGAGTGGCAAGACAATGGAAAACAGAAACAACCTCAACTCAAATAGTACAGTACAGGTAGGCCACAGACTATACCCGGGGAATTACTTTGCTGAATTGATTCAAGGATCAGAAAGAAAAGTGATCCAGCTGATCAAGATCAAATAATCTTATCTTTTGAAAATGTAAAGAGCGTCCTATTTGGACGCTCTTTTTTTAGTTACCTGTTACAACAATGTTATCGAGACGAAACGTTGTCGTAAGCTTGGCTGACTGTGCGGGGGGATCATTTCCTTCATATCGAAATGCTATATGCACTTTTCCCTTTAAATGATTTAGACTGATATCTCCTGAAGGCACCCATTCTTTTGGGTAACCATTTATGGAACCTTTAGCAATTTTGGCAGGCAAGAGTGCCCACTTTGCTTTCCAAGGTGCATTTCCTCCATCGTAGTTTGTGGATACCAATACCTGAAGTACTGCCCCATTATCAAATCCATCTTTGGTGACAAAATGCAAAACTTCATTACTTGAGTGATCGAAATCTATTGGTGGTAAAATCAGCCAACTGATCACTACTTGTTCTTTGGTACCAAAGGCACTGATTTCAGCACAAGGGTTACCTGATAATACTTTAGCTAAATAAAATTTACTTCCTGTCTCACTCAGGTTCTTCATTTGCGGGATTGAAACAATACTATCAGCAAGTTGACTTGAAAAATCTTCTGAAAAAATTTTTCGTGGGCCTGTGGCTGTACAACGCAATCCGTCCATTTGAACATCACTTGTATCCCTGATCAACAATTGTTTCTGTGTTCTGAACGTGCTGAAGATACCTGTAATCTCACCATGACCTCTTGCTGTCAATGCTGTTGCAAATCTTGCAAAACCACTGGTTCTAACGTAGACGGTTCCTATACCACAAGTTTTTAATGAATGTGCAATTGTTTGTTTATTGACAGCATCAGCATAGGTTTTCCCGGTATCAGTATTTGCAAACTCTACTTGTGTCAGTGTGATCAACATACTTTGTAAAGAATCATTCAGTTCTTCCATTTTCATTTTTCGAGGAACTATTTTTTGATCCATCTCTCCTTTCACAATCACCCTTTCAAAAAGTGGTTGGGGTATGGGTATCAGTTCCGGAAATTGTGGATCTGAACGATTCACTCCAGCACCTAATTGTATCATTCCTCCATAATCACCCAGCCAAAGACCCTTGAGACGTATAAAAATTTTCCTGCCGATCGGATAGATATTAAATAAGGAGAAACCATCCAGTCTAATTGTAAGCCCGGCAGTACTGTCTTGTATAACAATCGATTTATAAAAATTATCCATCTTATCATTGGCAGTAACAACGCCTTCAATAATCAAGTCATCTGTTATTTTTTCAAAATTGTTTAGAATATGTAATCGTTTTATTTCAGTTATGGAGATATTGGCTTTGATCCTAGGTCCAGTATATTCAGGCGGCTCATCAAAATCACGCACGCAGTTGGTTGCACTTCCAATAGTCAATAAAATCAATAAAAAAAAGTAACAAGATCTTGTTGTCATATATTCAATCATAAGGTCATACTAATAGAAGCTGCATAATTCAATCCAGGAGAAAAAAATAGTTTAGCTGGAAAACGATTTACATCCTTGGTTTCCTGATCAAACCGAAGTTGCTCATAACCACCAGCTATCATTCCTTTTTTATTCAGTAAATTCTGTATGCTCAATGAACAGAAGTAACGAATGCTTTTACCTTTTCTAATAGCTTTCAATGAAAATCCTTTGCCAAGAAATAAGTTGACAGTAATTACAGATGGCAACTTTTTTTGCTGAATGATTTCTTTCCAAAGATCAGACCCATAAGAAACACCTTGCATTGCATTGTAGGTTCTTCGAACCGGATTAAATTCCAACCATCGTTGATCTAAATAATTCCAGTTGATCTGTGCAAAAAGGGCTTGACTGTTTCTGTATTGAATTGCTGAACCAACAACTAGTTGTGGCGAACCTCCGACCCTGTAATTCTTTGAGTAAATATCCATCTTATCAAGTAAGAACTCATTATTGTCTAAAGAAACTGTTACACGCTGTCGACTTATATATCGGTAGTTACCTGCAGATGCAGCGAAATTCAGTTGCCAATGTTCATTCAAAAGATATCCCAGTCCAGCCTCTATCCCAATATGTTCTCGATCGATATTACTGATCGAATAGTTTACAAAGTTTCTATAACCATCATGGTAGAATGTCAAAACATTCATACCTTCTAAAATTTTTGTCCAATAGGCACTAATTCTGAAATGAAGCTTTTTTGCAACAACACGATACATGCATTCAGCTAACATCAGTTTCTCAGATTTGACCGAATCCTGCTTTGTGTCACGCATTCTTGGAGACAAGTATACATTCTCAGCCAATGGAGCTTTTGAACCCATGGTGAGTGAATAAAGAATTGATTGCCGAGGAGTGATTTTTTGTATCACTACAATTTTACTAACTGCATTGAATAAGTGTTCAGTCTTTGAATCTCCTTTTGATTGATTCGGGAACAACCCATTTCTTACTAACCCTCGTCGGAAAAAAGTTTGTTTAGAAAGATGTAAGCCTACTGTCAAATCTACTCTTTCTCCTTTCTTTTCGGATTGCATCCATCCATCTGTAACTGTATAAATCATTTTGTAATCATATCCATACTTGTCGCCTTCGTACAACACCTGATTAGACTTGTCCAAATTGTATTGTATGATGGATTGATCCGTTGGAAGATCACTCTCAGCAAACTGATTATGATTCACATGAAAATCGGCCCCTAGTAGATCTTCGATGACTTTATAATGATGATTCGACTGGAATCTAAAATGTATACCTGCCGCTATTTGCCATTGTTCACTTAACCTATTCTGATAGTTGCTGCCAAATAAAACACCTTGTACATCCTTGATTCTTTTTTCCAATAAGTATCGTGCTCGTTTACCACTTATGCTATTACCCGAGATGCCATCAGCATTATCGATCTGATCATAACTATTACGATTGATCTCATATAGTTTCTGCCAATTAATTTGTTGTAGAGAAATATCCTCTGTTAAAATAGTGCTGACTTGCTCTCTGAGAGAACTATCAGTTTGATACTCCGGTAAATACCTATAGTAATCAGGTCTAGGATCTGCTGCTTGAAACCAATCCAACCCCATGTCTGCTTTTTTCCCAGTACTTATCCCAATACTACTTCGCCATGAACTATGATTATTGGGCTGCCATTCATGCATGAACATCAGTACTGGCCGATGTTGAGATACCACAGTTGCATTTCTTTTCACTCCATGCTGATAACCCCAGTTGGGATTATACCTATTTCCAAAAAGCTTCATAACCGGAATGGTAATGGCTGCTTGCTTTCCAGATTGCTGGTCATTACCAAAAAGTACAAAGGACAATAATTGATTATTGAGCAATTGTTTATCTACTGCGAGATAATAGCCAGCTCCATAAAATGAAGTGCCGATGTTCCATCCTTCTTTTGCCGATCGCAATGTAATAGCACCAGAAAAAATCCATCCCCTATTATTTGGAATAGTCGTATAGCTTAACTGATAACGATGTGAATAGTTTCTGTTAGCATTACTGTAGAGGAATTGAAATTGAGGCTTCTGAGAAATTGCACGCATATCTGTGTATACAACATTCCCTGCATATCCTAACCAATGTTCCTGAAAGCGAACGGGCATGTATTCAACACTGTTTTTCATAACGGATTGTAACCCACTCCACAACGACCAAGCAGGGCTACCATCATCCGGTTGATTCATGTTCAATCCATTGATCAATACTGTAGTGAAACTACTTTCATAGCCACGCGGTCTGAATCGAAAAGTACTGAATTGAAAGCCTGCTATTTGATGAAAGATATCTTTTTCGGCATACAATGGAGATGCATGACTTGTTGCTGGAGTCATAGATCTTTCTTGTTCATTCATTACAATAGCTTCAGACTCTAAAGATTGTTGTTGCTCTATCAATAAAAGCAATAGGCTATCGGTATGAAGCGGAATTGTATCAACAAAAGGATGATCGTTGATGCAAACAACCGATCCAACCGAACAAAAAAGAAAAATGAAAAGAGGCATACGATGAATTTGAAATCAAAATAAACTGCTGAAAAATATCCGTATCCACCATCAATCATTTTTGCGGGAAATACGGTACACAAAAGCTGTATTTAGCGAAGGATATCAACTCTTTTCTATGAAATATTTATTCGTATTGATCCTTATGATGATTCATCATTTCAACTCAACAGCCCAGCTTAGACGATACCAAGTTGCTATAATCGGTTTTTACAATCTCGAAAACTTGTATGATACTGTTGACAATCCTATCACCAATGATGATGAGTTCACTCCAAAGGGTGTAAGAAAATATAACACATTCATCTTTCGTGATAAGTTGAATAAATTGGCATCAGTGATCAAAGACATTGGAACTGATGATCATGAATCTGGTGTAGCAATTTTGGGTGTGGCTGAAATTGAAAATGATACTGTGCTTCAGTTTTTGGTGCAACATCCATTACTAAAAAAAAGAAACTACCACATTGTGCATGCTTCTTCAAAAGATGTGCGAGGTGTTGATGTTGGGTTGTTATACCAGCCTTCTTTTTTTTATCCTCTCTCAGCAGAAAAATTATTTGTGCCGCTACCGGGAAAAAGTAAAGATGCGTCCTTTACCAGAGATATTCTTTATGTAAAAGGACTATTGATGACAGATACTTTTCATTTGTACGTGAATCATTGGCCAAGCAGAAGAGGAGGTGAAGAACGAAGTTCATTTGCAAGGATGGCAGCTGCAGGAGTTTGTAGAAAACACATCGATTCTATCCAAGCAATAACTCCCGAAGCAAAAATCATTGTAATGGGCGATCTGAATGATGACCCGGAAGATAAAAGTATTGTTGAAGGTTTACGAACCGGATCAAAACCGAATGCCTTACTTCATGGTGAATTGTACAATCCATGGGTACTACAGTTAAAAAATGGAAACGGTACATTGGCGCATAAAGACAATTGGGGGCTTTTTGATCAGATCCTTTTATCAAAATCTTTATTGAAAAGGCAGATTCATCATTTTTTCTTTTTCCGCGAATACATTTATAATAAATCCTATTTGACAGAATACAGTGGTCGCTTCAAGGGTTACCCAATGCGCACTTGGGAAGGTACCAGGTACAGAGGTGGTTATAGTGATCATTTTCCTGTTTACACAGTATTACTAAGGCAATTAAATGAAAATCAATAAGTTGCACGGAAAGCGAAAAGCCTGATCGAATCAACAAACTGCACCTATAATGATTATCACATAACTTGTTACTTGTCTCTTATTTCTTCTTCCCTATTTTATCATTTCGTATTCATTTTTAGCCTCTTTTCCCTTACCTTTGCAGCCCCAAATCTGTTTTGGCAGATTTTCCCCCGATTGTCATGATTGGGAGAATCCACTGGGAAAAACCAATTTAAAAACCTAAAAATTCAGGTAATGAGTAATTACGAATTGATGGTGATTTTCACTCCGGTTCTGTCTGAAGAAGATTTCAAATCTTCTCAGAAAAAGTACGAAGACTTCATTAAAGAAAATGGTGGAGCGATTGTACACAGCAATCCATGGGGATTAAAATCACTGGCTTACCCGATCCAGAAGAAAACCACAGGTATTTACTGGGTTCTGGAATACAGTGGGCCAACCGACCTCAATGAAAAGCTGAAAATTCAGCTGTTACGTGATGAGCAAGTAATGCGTCACATGGTAACCAAACTCGATAAATACGCCGTCGAGTACAACTACAAGAAAAGAAATGGCGGATTTGCTGTAACTGAAAAAACGGAGGGTTAATCATGGCAAAAAATGAGATCAAATACCTGACCGCGATTAAGCAGGAGAAGCCAAAGAAAAAGTTCTGCCGCTTCAAAAAGTATGGCATTAAATACGTTGATTATAAGGATATTGAGTTCCTGAAGAAGTTCATCAATGAACAAGGTAAATTATTACCTCGTCGTTTGTCTGGTAACTCTTTGAAGTATCAGCGTAAAGTATCTGATGCAGTTAAGAAAGCACGCCAGATGGCGCTGTTGCCTTATGTAACAGATCTTTTAAAGTAAAAAGTCAAAAGTGAAAAGTCAAAAATGAATCTGTTTTTTGACTTTTCACTTTTGACTTTTGATTTCCTATTATTAGTCACCTTCCCTAATCCCGATAAGGTCGGGAGACAGAGACGAAAACTTCTCTGGGCTCTTGGGAACTAAACAAACAATCATGCAAGTAATTTTAATTCAGGATGTAGACAATCTGGGTGGACGTAATGAACTGGTAAACGTGAAAAACGGTTATGCTAGAAACTTTTTGATCCCTCAGAAATTCGCGGTTGAAGCTAACCCTTCTAATCTTAAGCAATTAGAAGAGCGTTTGAAAGTTCAGGCGAAAAAAGAAGCTGCTATGCTGGCTGAGATCAATAAAGTGATCGATGTATTGAAGGCAGCTCCTGTTAAGCTCACTGCGAAAACTGGTACTTCCGGTAAGATCTTCGGAACCATCACTTCATTGCAAATCGCTAGAGCGATCCGTGACCAAAAAGGTTATGAAATCGATCGTAAGCGCATCAGCATTGTAGATGATGTGAAAGAACTGGGTTCTTACAAAGCATCTATAGATTTTGGTAATGGTAACGTTACTGAAATTGATTTTGAAGTAGTTGGAGAGTAATCAACCCTCCTTTAAATATTAAAAAGCCCCATTCCCAAAGAATAGGGGCTTTTTTAATACCCAAGAACCGGTATTTCGGGCGAATGTCATCATTTAAGGTCCGAAAACTGAAAAAAACTTGCCAATCAGCCAAAATCACTATCTTCGGTAGTCCAATGATAGGTCTTCCATATCTCAGAACGTTTTTACGTAAATGTTTCAGGGTTTTTGGTTACTGGTTTCTCATTGGTTTTTGATCACTTAATTTTTAAAAAGAACATGAACATTTACGTTGGAAATCTGAACTGGAACATGACCAGTGATGATCTGCAGAACCTGTTTACTCCTTACGGCGAAGTAACGAGTGCTAAAATTGTTACAGACAAATTCAATAACGACCGCAGCAAAGGTTTCGGTTTTGTTGAGATGTCTGATGATGAAGCAGCCCGTACAGCTATCAGCGCTCTTCATGACACTGAAGTGTTGGGCCGTAAGATTGTAGTAAACGAATCTACCCCACGCCCTGAAGGTGAAAGAGGCGGCTTCAAGAAGAAGAGCTTTGGCGGCGGCGGTGGCCGTGGCGGATTCGGTGGTGGTGGAAACCGTGGTGGCGGTGGCGGATACAACCGCGATCGTGGCAATGGTGGCGGTGGAGGTTATAACAGATATTAATCCTATTACACTACTAACATTTTCAAGTCCTGTTTCAATCGAAGCAGGACTTTTTTATTTGTACTAATCACTCACTTTGTTCAATTTGCATTGATTTGAGTAATTTAATTGCATGAAAATATCTTCAGTCATAAAAGCACCTATTGCCGGGTGTATGCGTTGGGGCAAATGGGGAGCAGGGTTTTCAACAAAAGAATATCGCCAACTCATTGACTCCTGTTTGGAAAATGGTATTCGATCATTCGACCATGCTGATATTTATGGTGATTATACTACGGAAGCTGAATTTGGTGAAGCACTGAAAGAGTCTCCATCTTTAAGAACAGAAATACGGATTATCACAAAGTGTGGTATACAAATGGTGACTCCTAATCGATCTTCTCATGAGATCAAATCATACAATACCTCTGCTACTCATATTATTCGTTCTGTCGAACAATCTTTGGAAAATTTTGGTACAGATCATTTGGATCTTTTATTGATTCATAGACCAGACCCATTGTTGCATCCGGTTGAAGTAGCAGGAGCGATTGACCACTTAAAACAACAAGGTAAGATCTTACAGTTCGGTGTCTCTAATTTTTTACCTCAGCAGGTTGATATGCTGGCGAAATATACAACTGTAGAATACAATCAAGTAGAGATATCTATTCTTCATTTAGCCGCATTTATAAATGGGGTATTGGAGAATTGTATGAAGCACCAAATTGTACCGATGGCCTGGGCTCCGTTGGGTGGCGGTGCTTTAAATGATGATACACATCCACGTTTTAGAAGTATTATTACCGTTGCCACATCCTTAGCATCAAAATACGAGTGTGGTGTCAATGAAATTTTGATCACTTGGTTGCATACACATCCATCAGGAATTTTGCCCGTAATTGGAACAACTAAAATTGAAAGGTTAATTCAAGCAAAAAATGCGGCAACTATCCAAATGGAAAAAGAGGACTGGTTCAAATTATGGACCGCTTCCACAGGAGAAGACGTCCCCTAGAAGGACGATGGTTGTTGTATGGGCAGTTGAATGATAAAGGTAGCGCCTTTCCCTTCCTCACTTTGTACTGAAATAGCTCCCTTGTGTTGTTCTACAATCTGTTTACAGATAGATAAACCCATACCAAAACTTTTCTCTCCTGCTGTTCCTATTCTTTGTGCTTTTGAAAACATTTCAAAAATCATCGCTTGTTTTTCTTTAGGAATACCAATTCCTTGATCAATCACCATAATGACTGCCTTGTTATACTCTGCTGAGACATGAATAGATACTTTACCGCCTTCAGGACTGAATTTGACAGCATTATTCACAAGATTGGTAACCACTCTTTCAATTCTATCTACATCTACAGAGATATCTATGGGCATTGAAAAAAAATGTGTTAGTATTTGGATGTTTTTCTCACTAGCCCTCAACTGAAGTGAAGGTATCCAAGAGTTGATCAATTGATTTAGTTCAACGGTTTTGAATAAAGATGTCCGCACTTGAGTATCACTATTTTGAAGCAGGTCATTGATAAGATTCAATGCGGAACGTGATGATTGATTGATTAAGCGAAGAAAATTTTTTTTATCATCCTGCGATAATTCATCAGTTTGAATCAGCTCTATAATATTTGAAATATTAGAAATCGGACTTCTCAGATCATGCGCAACAGTACTTAGTATTTGGTCTTTTTGTCTTGTTGTTATAGCTAGGGCTTTATTTGTTTCTTCTAGCTGCTGCAAGTTTTTAAAGTAAATGATTTTAAAATATAAGAGTGACAATACGTACAATAAAATGGGTAAGAATATTTTAAGTGCTGTAAAAATGATTTCACCGAAAGGGTAGTTTACAATTTCAGGATTCTGATACATTCTGATGTATACAAAAGCTAAACAGGCTATTGCAGCAAAGATGATGTATTGCCAGGATCGATCAAACAGTACAACTGCTGCAACGATCATAATTAGTAAACGATATTCACCAGAATTTTGATAGGAATAGGCCGCTATCATTGCCACCAAAGAGAGAATAATCAATATCATTACTCGAAACTGTTTCATTTTCCCGGATACAGTGATCCAAAGTGCGAATGAAAAACAGCTGATTTGAATGACATTGATAAAAGCCGGGAAATAAGCTTGCTCTACTAAATTTACGACCAGTGACAACATCGCAAATGGTGCTCCGATTAGAATAAAGAGATTGAACATGTATCCCTTTTGTCTCTCTACAAAGGATGCATCATCGGGAATTCCGAGGTAAAGAAATTTTAATAAAGGTTTTTGCTTCATTCCGGAATTCATAGCAATTTTCTATTAGACATTGGAGACTGAAAGTAGCAAGAAAAGTAATATAATAAATCGCTAATAAAAGTTTGACACAAGAAAGGGTGAATGAACTGCGAGAAGTTGTAAAATTAATTGTAACAAAAAACAATTACAAAGAAGCCATTTTAGTGAATAGAGACCTCTCTGGTTCGATGATAGACTGCAGCAATCAAATCAATGCATAATCGATTAAAAGGCTGGTATAATATTGACATACGCTTAGAGATCTATTCAGATCAGTAAGAATGATCTGTGTTTTGCGTTTAAAATAAATAATTGTCAATAAACAAAAAAAGCCTCACTGAATAAACAGTGAGGCTTAATAAATATGGCAGCTACCTACTCTCCCAGCGTAATGCAAGTACCATCGGCCATGGGGGACTTAACTTCTCTGTTCGGAATGGGAAGAGGTGAACACCCCCGGCAAAACCACCATAAGATTTTAAATCATGGTAATAAACCAGTGACAATAAGTTACATATTGGGAAGGAAGTAATAACAAGAAAAAAAATAAAGCTTACGGGCAATTAGTACTACTTGGCTTTGCTGTTACCAGCTTTACACCTATAGCCTATCAACGTCATAGTCTTTGACGACCCTTAAAAGTAAACTCATCTTGTGGAAGGTTTCACGCTTAGATGCTTTCAGCGTTTATCCTGTCCGTGCATAGCTACTCTGCATTGCACCTGGCGGCACAACAGATACACCAGCGGCACGTACGACCCGGTCCTCTCGTACTAAGGTCATGTCCACTCAATTTACTAGCGCCCACCACAGATAGGGACCGAACTGTCTTGCGACGTTCTGAACCCAGTTCACGTGCCACTTTAATCGGCGAACAGCCGAACCCTTGGGACCTTCTCCAGCCCCAGGATGTGACGAACCGACATCGAGGTGCCAAACCTTACCGTCGATATGAGCTCTTGGGTAAGATCAGCCTGTTATCCCCGGAGTACCTTTTATCCTTTGAGCGATGGCCCTTCCATGCAGAACCACCGGATCACTTTAGCCAGCTTTCGCTCCTGCTCGGCGTGTTTGCCTCACAGTCAAGCACCCTTATACTAATGCGCTCTACGTACGATTACCAACCGTACTGAGGGTACCTTTGCGAGCCTCCGTTACTTTTTAGGAGGCGACCACCCCAGTCAAACTACCCACCATGCAATGTCCCCTTGTTCAGGGTTAGGTTCTAAGCAACAAAAGGTTGGTATTTCAACGATGACTCCACAATGCCTGGCGACACTGCTTCAAAGTCTCCCAACTATCCTACACATTTGTTGCTCAAAATCAATGCAAAGTTGTAGTGAAGGTTCACGGGGTCTTTCCGTCCCGTGGCGGGTAACCGGCATCTTCACCGATACTACAATTTCACCGGGCTCGTGGAGGAGACAGTGTTCAACTCATTAGACCATTCGTGCAGGTCGGAACTTACCCGACAAGGAATTTCGCTACCTTAGGACCGTTATAGTTACGGCCGCCGTTTACTGGGGCTTCAGTCAGGAGCTTTGGCTTGCGCCGAACACCCTTCCTTAACCTTCCAGCACCGGGCAGGTTTCAGGCTCTATACGTCAACTTACGTTTTTGCAGGGCCCTGTGTTTTTGTTAAACAGTTGGTTGAACCATTTTACTGTGACCGCATCGCTGCGGTACGCTTTATCCCGAAGTTACAGCGTCAATTTGCCTAGTTCCTTCTCCACGGCTCACCCGAGCGCGTTAGAATACTCATCCCGTCTACCTGTGTCGGATTCCGGTACTGGCTGCTATACTCGCTTTTCTTGGCAGGGATTTTATGGTTTCGCTTTGTCCGAAGACTCCACTCAGGCGTACACTTCCGTCCGTACGCAACCACCACGTCCCTGCGTCACTTTTAATGTATAGCAGGTGCTGGAATATTAACCAGCTTTCCATCAGATGCCCCTTTCGGGTTTTCCTAAGGACCAGACTAACCCTGATCCGATTAACGTTGATCAGGAAACCTTAGACTTTTCGCGTTAAAGTTTTTCACTTTAATTATCGTTACTTATGCCTACATTTTCTTTTGAAATCGCTCCAGCATATGTCGCCATACACCTTCAGTGCAGATTTCAATGCTCCCCTACCACTCAGCTAGGCTGAATTTAGAACTTCGGTTCGTAGTTTGATGCCCGATTATTTTCCGTGCAGGATCTCTCGACCAGTGAGCTGTTACGCACTCTTTAAATGAATGGCTGCTTCCAAGCCAACATCCTGGCTGTTATAGAAATCCCACCTCGTTTGATCAACTTAACTACGTATTAGGGACCTTAGTTGCTAATCTGGGTTATTTCCCTCTCGGCCCTGGACCTTAGCGCCCAAAGCCTCACTGCTGCAGATATTTATTAGCATTCGGAGTTTGTCAGGGTTTGGTAGGCGGTGAAGCCCCCTAGCCCAATCAGTAGCTCTACCTCTAATAAACTTCTATATGCAACGCTGTTCCTAAAAACATTTCGGGGAGAACGAGCTATCTCTCAGTTTGATTGGCCTTTCACCCCTATCCACAGGTCATCCCAAGACTTTTCAACGTCAACGGGTTCGGTCCTCCAGTTAGTTTTACCTAACCTTCAACCTGCCCATGGATAGATCACAAAGTTTCGCGTCTACCCCAACTGACTAATCGCCCTATTTGGACTCGCTTTCGCTTCGGCTCCGTTAAATATGAACTTAACCTCGCCAGTTAGGAGTAACTCGTAGGCTCATTATGCAAAAGGCACGCCGTCACTCATATTGCAGAGCTCCGACCGCTTGTAGGCGCACGGTTTCAGGTACTATTTCACTCCCCTGTTCGGGGTGCTTTTCACCTTTCCCTTACGGTACTGGTTCACTATCGGTGTCTGAGGAGTATTTAGCCTTACCAGATGGTGCTGGCAAATTCATGCAAGATTCCTCCGGTCCCGCATTACTCAGGATACTGCTCGTCCATGTTAATTTGTATCTACAGGGCTATCACCTGCTATGGCTCATCTTTCCAGATGATTCGATTTGATAACACTTTCTAAATGCAGTCCTATAACCCCGAATCGGCACGCCGACTCGGTTTGGGCTGTTCCCTTTTCGCTCGCCACTACTTGGGGAATCACTGTTGTTTTCTTTTCCTCCCGGTACTTAGATGTTTCAGTTCTCGGGGTTGGCTCTCTTTCGAGTAATATACCTTCAGTATATTAGGTTGTCCCATTCGGAAATCTACGGATATAACGCTCGTGTGCAGCTCCCCGTAGCTTATCGCAGCTTACCACGTCCTTCATCGCCTCTCAGACCCTAGGCATCCACCATGCGCCCTTATTCGCTTTAAAAAATTTATCAGTTATGACCTTGCATAAGAGTCATAACCTTCTTGTTATTGATTTCGCTTTCCCAATATGTCAAAGAGCTAAAGTATAGCGTATCAAGTTTCAGGGTTCAAGAACCAAGATTCAGGATACAACTGATACAGTTGCAGATGTTAAGGATTCGATCCTTTTGGCCTGTTGCCAACATCTAATGTTTGAAAGAACTTTTAAAAACCGCACCCTCTCACTTATTCTACTTAATGTGGAGGATATCGGAGTCGAACCGATGACCCTCTGCGTGCAAGGCAGATGCTCTAGCCAACTGAGCTAACCCCCCATGGTTTTAGCTTCAGAGTTGAAGCTTAACTAGTAGACCCGACCAGAGTTGAACTGGTGACCTCTACATTATCAGTGTAGCGCTCTAACCAACTGAGCTACGGGTCTGATTCGGGTACTAATAGTACTTTTTAAAGAACTAAATAATGAAAGTTTGTGAAAGCAACAGCCGGTTAAAGCCGTCTCTAAAAGGAGGTATTCCAGCCGCACCTTCCGGTACGGCTACCTTGTTACGACTTAGCCCCAGTCATCGATTTTACCCTAGGCAGATCCTTTCGGTTACCGACTTTAGGTACACCCGACTCCCATGGCTTGACGGGCGGTGTGTGCAAGGTCCGGGAACGTATTCACCGTATCATTGCTGATATACGATTACTAGCGATTCCAGCTTCACGTAGTCGAGTTGCAGACTACGATCTGAACTGAGAGCAGGTTTTTGGGATTGGCTTCACATCACTGTGTTGCAGCCCTTTGTCCTGCCCATTGTAGCACGTGTGTAGCCCTGGGCATAAAGGCCATGATGACTTGACATCATCCCCTCCTTCCTCACGCCTTACGGCGGCAGTTTCATTAGAGTTCCCAGCATTACCTGTTGGCAACTAATGATAGGGGTTGCGCTCGTTGCGGGACTTAACCCAACACCTCACGGCACGAGCTGACGACAGCCATGCAGCACCTTACTATCTGTGTATTGCTACAAAATGAGCTTTCACCCACGGTCAAATAGCATTCTAGCCCAGGT
>CALRLC020000013.1:0-88375 GCA_943368425.1 Brevundimonas vancanneytii | reverse complement strand
CAAATAGCAAATGCTCAAGATTGCACTTGCAAAGAGTTATTGGACTCAACCATCATCAAAACAGAATCCAATTATGCTGGCTATCAGCATAAAGTCAATGCAAGCAATCGCGCTTCTTACAACAGTTTCAAAAAGGGATTATTAACGCTTGCAACTTACACTTCTTTCATAGACTGCTATGGCATTCTAAATCGTTATGTAAAATATTTTAATGATGGCCATTTATTTATTACTGAGTTTCCAAGAGTAACAGCAGCTCAGTCTGATAGTCTCGCGAAAATTCATCCACGGTACGTTATTAAACAGCAAAGCGCAGCAAGGAAGCGTGATCCAATAGAAGGTACTTGGCAAAATGCAAAAGAGCAATTGGAAATCGTTCGCATCACCGAGAAAACCTTTTATGCAGTTGTAAAAAATACAAGCATCCCAAAGTGGGAACCGGGAATGATCAAAATGGAAATCAGCAAAACACAGCATAACAAATATCTGATACGCATTTATGATACAGATTTTACCTTTTCCCGTTTTTCAGATGTTGCCATCTTCAAACGATTACTCTTAGGATTTGGAATGAATAAATATGTGAAACTGGAAGAGAGTGATCCGGAAAGTAATTACATACATGTCAAAAATCCGGAACAACCTTTTTTTAAGGTAATAGACAAAGACAATATCCTGTTAACAGTACCATCAGCACTCATTAGTCGACATATTGTTGATAGCATTTTAATGAAAAACAAAGATTTGATCACTTCTACGAAAAATTTCATCCTGGATTTAAGAAGCAACACAGGCGGTAACTATATGTGGAGCGGGATTCTGATGATGGCAAACACCAAACTTTATTTAGATAAAACAGACCCTAATAAAGATGAGTTTTTGATGCTTGCCTCATTGGACAATGCCGCTTATTTTGAAAATTTTAAAAACTTTATGAATCGCGATACTGCAGGTATCGGGTACTATTCAAGACTTGTTGATAAGATTAAAAATAATTTAGGTACCACTATGGGTTTTTCATTTTATAATCCACGCCCACACGATACATCTAAACAAATCGTTTTCCAAAACCCACAAAATGTGGCTGTCATCATTGATAAAGGGGTAGCAAGTGCGGCAGAGGCAGTCGTAAACTCTTTGAGATCATCCAGTACAAAAGTGACTGTCTATGGAGAAAATTCACATGGCATGATTGATTATGTCAATGTTAATACCGTTCGATTGAAATATTTATGTACACGTCGATATTTCTTTGGGTACCCTACTTTTTATAGTCCGGATATACTCAAGAATCCAGTGAATCCGACCGGAATAAAACCAGATATCTATATCCCTAGTGGTAATAAAAACTGGATTCAATGGGTAATAGATGACTTAAAAAAGAAATAATTGTTTCAACCTTTTCTTCAAAGAGTCTCCGCTTTGCGAGAGACTCTTTGATTTATACAGCTTGCATCGTTGTATTTAGGTTTGCAGCTGTTTTATCATTTTTAATAATAACGCCCCACACATTTTACGATCTGCGATAGGAATGCTCGTCAGTATTATCTAAGTTAGAAATCACCTAACATGTTTATGTGATTTTTAAAAGTATCGAGAACACTCAAGTAACTATTCGAAGATTCACCCGTATAACTGACAAGAAAATAAAACTCTATGTCAGCAGAACTACAACATTTACAAAAACAAGTTACATGGATGCGTTGGTACATTTTCATTACATCCGGTCTATTACTAAGCGTAGTCCTTTTTGCCTTTACCTATCCGGAACAAAGTTTTGGCATCATCAGAGCCAAGGGTATTATCATTGAAGATAGCATTGGAAGAGATCGTATACTTATTGGCTCTCCTATTCCTTTTTCAAAAGATCGGGTAAGAAATGATACCAATCTGGTAAGAAAACATTGGGCCAAACGATTTGGGAATGGTCACCAATACATGGAATGGTATAAAAATTATTATCATGGTGCTGAAGGAATCGTAGTGATGAATGAACATGGGTTTGACCGGGTGCTATTGGGTGATAAACTTGCTGATCCCAACATCGGTAAAAGGATGTTCCAGAGTTCAGGCATCTTATGGAATGATCGAGAAGGATGGGAATTAGGCGGCGCTGGTGTCAACACAACCAAAGACGGCAAATCCAGATCAGTCATGGGCGTTGATGATAAGGATGGAGAAGCCGTTCATATTGTAGCTCTCGAAGATGGCACCAAAGGATTGATCATTGGTGGTGAAAATGGAAGGCTCATGATTGGTATGTCCAAAAAAGACGGACAATGGTTTCAAAATAAACAAGCGTTTACCGGTATCAAATACTTTGATAACAATGGCAAACTCATTTGGGAACAAACAATGAATATTGCCCCAAACAAGTAATATAGCAAGTCCAACTATCAACGTGAATCAGTGATCAGAGATTTTACATGTAAACAGAATAGAATATTTTTTTGAAAAACAGAAGCATAAAAAAAGCCGCTCCAAAAGGAGCGGCTATATTTTGTGGTTAACACTAAAGTGCGTGAATTACTTCACTTCTACTTCAGCACCAGCTTCTTTCAGCTTAGCAACGATATCGTCAGCTTCAGCTTTAGAGATACCTTCTTTAACAGGCTTTGGTGCACCGTCAACCAGGTCTTTTGCTTCTTTCAGTCCAAGACCAGTCAATTCTTTAACGATCTTAACTACGTTCAGTTTGCTAGCACCGCCGTTAACAAGAACTACATCAAAAGATGTTTTCTCTTCAGCAGCAGCAGCTCCACCGCCGTCGCCAGCAGCAACTACAACTGCAGCAGCAGCTGGTTCAATACCGTAATCAGCTTTCAATACATCAGCTAATTCCTGAACTTCTTTTACTGTTAAGCCTACTAGTGTTTCGGCTAATGCTTTTACGTCTGCCATTTTGTTTCAATTTTTTCCGGCTTCATATCCGCTTAAGCGAATCCGTCGGATGGTTTAAAAAAATTTGATTTTATTAAGTTGAGACACCGAAAATTCAATATCTCAGTTAATACATTTTAATTACTCAGCGCTTGCTGAAGTTTCAGCCTGCTTCTCGTGGTGGTGCAATAAAGCAGCCAATACACGCTTAGCAGGTGATTGCAACAATCCGATCACTTCACCGATCAATTCATTCTTCGTCTTGATCTGAGTGAGTGCTTTCAGGTTGTTATCGCCGGCATAAATATCTCCGTTGATGAAAGCTGCTTTCAGCACTGGTTTTTCACCATTGCTTTCTTTGCGGAAAGAACTGATGATCAACGCTGGCTCTTTTGGATTCTCAGAGAACAACAATGCAGTTACATTGTGCAAAGAATCATATACACCGGCATACTTTTCAGCATCCAATGATTCAAGGGCCTTACGGATCAAAGTGTTCTTAGCCACTTTCATTTCAACCTGCTTGTTAAAGCAAGTACGGCGTAATTTAGATACCTGCTCTACAGTGAGAGACTCAGTATCAGTGATGTAGAAGTTATTGTATTGGGCGAATTTCTCTTTTAAGAGCTCAATCACCTCATTTTTTTGATCTTTTGTCATATCTGATCTTTTTTAAAAACCCAGGTCATTTCCCGACATTGTCAGGATCACTAGGAATTAGTTCATTAATGATTTGGTGTCTAAAGAGATACCGGGGCTCATGGTGCTGGCCATGCTTACGCCTTTCAGGTAAGTACCTTTGGCAGAAGATGGTTTCAGCTTGATGATAGCGTTGATCAGTTCTGCACTGTTCTCAGCGATCTTCTCAGGAGCAAATGATACACGACCGATAGAAGCGTGAACGATACCCGCTTTATCAACCTTGAAGGCGATCTTACCACCCTTTACTTCATTTACAGCAGCTGCTACATCATTGGTAACAGTACCGGTCTTTGGGTTTGGCATCAAGTTACGAGGACCTAATACTTTACCCAACTTACCGATCTTAGGCATTACAGCAGGAGTAGCGATGATTACATCGACATCAGTCCAACCACCTTCGATCTTGGTAATGAACTCATCCAGACCTACGAAGTCAGCACCTGCTTCTTTAGCTGATGCTTCTTTATCAGGAGTACAGAGTACCAATACTTTTTTTGTTTTACCAGTACCATGCGGTAATGATACAGTACCACGCACCTGCTGATCAGCTTTCTTAGGGTCAACACCTAAACGGATATGAAGATCTACAGAGCTATCAAATTTGGTACAGTTAATTTCTTTTACGAGTGCAGAAGCTTCCTTCAGGGAATAAGCTTTGTTCTTATCCACCTTGGCTGCTGCTACTTTTCTTTTCTTAGTCAGTGACATTTTTTACAGTTTATAAGGTGAATAATTAATTGTTTTCCCAAGGGGCTTTTCCTTCTACAGTTAATCCCATGCTGCGGGCAGTACCTGCAACCATGCTCATAGCACTGTTCAGAGTGAAGGCATTCAGGTCAGACATCTTGTCTTTCGCGATTGCTTCTACCTGATCCCAGGTTACTTTACCAACTTTCTGACGATTACTTTCTTTAGATCCTTTCTGGATCTTAGCTGCTTCCATTAATTGCACTGCAGCTGGAGCGGTTTTGATGATGAAGTCAAAAGACTTATCCGCATAAACGGTGATCAAAACAGGAACAACTTTTCCCATTTTGTCTTGAGTTCTAGCATTGAATTGCTTACAGAACTCCATGATGTTGATACCCTTCGAACCAAGGGCTGGACCTACGGGAGGTGCTGGATTGGCTTGTCCGCCTTTAACCTGCAACTTCACATAGCCGGTGATTTCTTTGGCCATTGCTTTTTGATTTAATTGGTGATAACGTCTCGCCTTATGGCGGAACTCCCAAACTCAATCATTCTTTCAAAAAAAGAACTTTTGGGGCGGCAAAGGTAGGGAGATGAAGGGGAATTTCAAAGAAAAAGAGGGGAAAAGCTGCAAGCTGCATGCTTCAAGCTACAAGTTTTGGGAGAACTAAAACTTAACACATTGATTATCAATAAGAAAAGCAACTAACCAAGGGCTAATTGCTTTTCTTATTTCTTCCTTGCGGCTTGTGGCTTGTAGCTTGAGGCTTATAAAACCAATATTCCCGCCGCCTGAATCACGATCTCCTTTTTAGGCTCTGTGATCTTGGCTATTTCTTCTTTGCTTTTACCAGCATCTTCTGCATAATGTTTCAGTTGTTTTACTGAAGTAGTAGTTAGTGTCCCTACCCCATCGATCACAACTTTTTTACCATTAAGTATTACCGGTACGGCGAACTTGTGATCTTTCATTTTTACCATTAGGTTACCATTCGGTGATTCCACCTTGATCCAACAACCCTCTTTCTGACATACTTCTTTCACAACACCAATGATCTTTCCTTCCAATGGTTTACCATCTCCTCTTGACTCTAGTAATTGTACATATTGCTCCATGCTTATTGCATTATCAGCAGTGGTTGCTTTACCAAAAGTTGCACCGGCATCGGCAGGTACTTGAGGCGGCTGTGCACTCAGCGTGTTTACAGCAAAAAATAGGGTAAAGGCGATCAATAACTTTTTCATACTACCTTAATTTATTATTTATGAATGGGGTAACGATATTGTTGATACAAAGATAAGATCATCTATTTTAAAGATAAGCGCCGTTGGTCATATTACCCATCATCCTTTCTTTCTTGTTTACTATCATACTGAAACCCATAATGTTTTAGCAAACTTCATTAGAAATCATTAGAATGGAGCCTTGTTGGTTCCGGATTTAACTTTTCGTCTTCTATAGAAAAAGTAACACTTACGATCTTCCATTGTCCTTTTGTTTTGATCATAGCCCAATTTTCCTTGCCCCAATTCTGTTTTTTCCCACTAACCCAAAAACTATAATCAAACATTACAGATGCGATAGCTCCGTCTTCGATAATTTGAATATTGTAAAACTTTTCTTCTTCTGTACCTGCTGCGTCAATCCCACGAAAAAAACGATGATGACTACTGTTATACAAATCACTGGCATTTTTATTCCGCTGCAGGTCATTCTGATAAGTAAGGGGTTTACTTATACCAATCCAGATCACAGGATCTTTATGAAAAAGTGAGTAATAAACCAAGCTGTCTTTCTTTTTAATACAATTCATAAATGCATTCAATACATCCATAATCATTTCTTTATCACTTTTAGATTCTTGCGCCTGCAGAAACAGTATAAAGAGGCTACAAAAACATGTCATCATTATTTTTTTGAATTTGATTTTCATATAGTATGTTTTATTCTTCGTATTTATTTTTTCTTTCTTCTGCTCCAAAACCAAGTGCCAATTCTTTAAGCTGATAGGTGATTCGACGGATGGGAATATCTCTGTAATTAGATAGTATGATCACAGTCAGATCATCATTACGGTAATAATGAAAATTGGAAATAAACCCATTCATGGTACCGCCATGTCTGATAAGATATCCACCACCCTTTTCTTCCTGCAAACTTTGATATGGTTGAATCCGAAATCCATAGCCATAGTAACCCCAGTCTTTCCCTGCTCCATCGAACATCGCTGATAGACTCTGGCCGTTGATCAACTCTAATCGAGTCAGTTTATTTTTCCATTTGAAAAGATCAGATGTTGTTGAGTATATATCTCCTGCTCCAAAAGCATAAGAGACCGAGTTATGCACCCTTCTAAATATCCTGTTCACTTTTCTATACCCTACAGCTCTATTAGCAGGTATATGCATCAACCGCTCAATACCTGTATACTGCATCTCCGCCTTCTCAAAGATGACTTGCTGTAAATACTGCTGATAACTTGTACCTGTTACCGCTTCTATAATCATAGCCAATAAAGCAAAATTGATGTTCGTATATTGGTATTTCTCACCCGGTTTAAAACTTCTTTTTGATGTATTTATGATCGCAAGTAATTCTGCCGGAGTAATGTCCATTATTTCATACTGAGTCAGATTATCAAAACTTGCTTCAAGTCCAGACTGTTGTTTCATTAAGTGATGTATCGTTAATCCATCAGATAACTCTTTTTTTAAGCCAGGCAGGTAGATGGCGATGGGGGCATAGAGATCCACTTTTTTTTCTTCTACCAGTTTCATAACCGCAACTGCTACAAATGATTTAGTCAATGATCCGATTAAAAATTGGGTATGAATAGTATTGGGTATGCCCTTCTCTACATCAAACATTCCATATGCTGAATGATGTATCACTGAATCCCCTTTTGCCACTAGTACCGTTCCCTGGAAATGAGTATCGTTGAGAATGGATTGCATATAGGCCTCCATTCTTTCGTTTTTTATTTCACGAATCACATGACTATCATTCGGCTCACTATTGACAGATTCCAGGTCCATTGAAAATAAAACACTGGCAATTTTCCATGCACCATTTTGTTTGATTAGTCCCCAGCTCTCTTTTCCCCAATTTCCTTTCTTACCATTCACCCAAAAACTATAATCAAAGGTTACAGACCCAATTGATTCGTCTACTACAATCACTGGGTTTCGAAATTTTTCTTCTTTACTACCTGAGGCAGATACTGCTCTGAACCATGTTTTAAAGTCAGACACCTTGTATCCTAATGCTGTTTTATCTTTTTGAAATCGTTGCTTTTGGGTAGCCGGTTTCCACACTCCTACCCATGTTACTGGCACATCGGCGAAGAATGAGTACATACTGACTGAATCACGGTTTTGAATAGCTTTCATAAAATCACTTAAAAGCATATTGATTTCCTTATGACTGCTAGCATTACTTTGTGAAAAACAAGCTACATCCATTCCAAATGACAGGAATAGTATTATGTAGATAAACCTGCGAAGAGTGTAACTTTTATTCATTGTATTTATTCTTTCTTTGACCGATGGTATACCCATAAAAAAGTTCTTTTATGTTAAATGTGATATCAAGAATCCTTAGATTCCTATAATTATTGAGAAGTATGATTGTCAAGTCATCCTTATCATAATAATGGTAGTTGGCACAAAAGCCATTCATTACTCCGCCATGTCTGATGAGTTTTCCTGCATCAATTGATGTATCTCCTTGTGCAGCACTTCTTTTGAAATGTTAACCTGTCTTACAATACTTCCCACCTGCATTTTGTTTACACTATATGGATCGGCCGACACCTACCCTTTGATAGTGCTCGTTAATAGCAAGAAAAAAAATATACGAAAAATCACCATAGTACTATTGTTTCAGCAAATCTCTGTTTATGGCTTGTGCAGCTGAAACATATTCGACCAATTGGTAACTATTATTGATAAACAATTCATCCCTATTTTATACTCGTGCACCATTTGTTTGTAGGCGATATTCGCTTTTTCGTCTACAAAAAATTATCCGGGAAGAAGATTTTATACTTTTATAGATATTGTAACCCAATGAAATTGAGAAAAGAAAACAGGTACTTATTACATATATTATTCTGGCTAGTTATTTATGTCATCTACCTCACACAATACATTTTCAATGAGAGGTCAGATACACTTCGACACCAGTTCAGTATACATGATAGAGGCCTTACCGTATTCTTTCACCTACTAGCAGTAATAGTAGCCAGTTATTTTAGCACAATAAGAGTACTACCATTTCTACTCGATAAAAAAAAAGTCATTCGGGGGATCATCGAGCTATGTGCAGGCATTTATATAATCGCAATATTCAGCAGACTTTCAGTTATATATATACTAGAACCAATATTGGGTGGGAACTTTGGTAATCAAGAGTCGATCCTGCAAATAGTTAGTCAGCTATCAATACTATTCAAGTACTATATTATCAGTATTACTTCAGGGGCGCTCCCCTTTATTATTTTTTATCTGTTGATAGACAGACAACGCATTTTGAGAAAACAGGCCGAGATTGAAAAAGAAAAAATCAGTGCGAAACTTGATGCCCTAAAAGCGCAGATCAACCCACACTTTTTATTCAATACACTCAATAATATCTACTCCCTCGCGGTTCAGCAGTCAACTGAAACAGCCTCCACGATTGATAAGCTATCGCAACTGCTTGATTACTTGTTATACAGATGTAATGGTAACAACGTTTCATTAGACAACGAAATTCAATTCCTTAGAAATTATTTAGCGCTTGGGAAAATGAGGTTTGGTGATCGGTTAAATATTCAATTTTCGCATGAAACAGACCGCCCTTACACAATTTCACCGCTACTTTTGGTTCCAATTATTGAAAACATGTTTAAGCACGGAGCTGAACAAACAACAGGGCCTATCGTATTTCGCATCACATTAAAAGCTGAAAACAATCAATTAACTTTAATTGCCTCTAATAATTTCATGTCTGGTGAAAATAATGATTCAGGTATAGGCTTGTCAAATCTCAAGCAAAGACTTGAAATACTTTTTCCCAATCGTTATTTGTTAAAGGTAACAGAGAGAAATGAAATCTTTGAAGCAAAAATGCAGGTTCCGTTAGTATGAATGCAACATGTTTAATTGTAGATGATGAACCCTTGGCAAATCAATTATTGCAGAAGCATGTTCACGAATCAGGGCTGTTGGAGCTGAGTGGTTCTTGTTCAAATGCAATGGAGGCGAGTGCGTTTCTTAGAGTCAATAAAGTTGATTTACTCTTCCTTGATATTCAAATGCCAAAATTGACTGGAATAGAATTACTCAGAATGCTGAAGCCTGCACCAGCTGTAATTTTTACGACTGCCTACCGGGATTATGCATTAGATGGTTACGAGCTAGACATCGTTGATTATCTGCTAAAGCCGATTAGCTTTGAGCGTTTTATGGCTTCTGTAGAAAAATTTTATAGGAGGTGGGCTAATGGAATCACTGAAGATGTTTCGAATAATCATTCATCACCTCAAGCATTACTGCTTCAATCAGGAACAAAAACGTATCAAGTAAATGAAGCAGATATAGTTTTCATTGAAAGTTTTAAAGATTATGTCCAACTACATTTTACAGATGGGAAAAAGCTTATGATAAAATACAAGATTGGACAATTAGAACTTGAACTTTCTGCCAATTTTATCCGTATACATAAATCATATATTGTACGTAAAAACAGAATTACGGTATTTGGCAATCAATCTGTAGAATTGGGAGATATATCAGTTCCAGTAGGTAACCATTACAAATCTTTCCTAGAACAATTACTTAAAAAAAAGTAATAGGTTAATAAGCTACACCTGCTTTCTGAAACATTTCTTTTATCTCTTCTTGAATAGGCATCGAGCGCATAGGCGGCACATTCGATCCTCCTGTATTACCTACAGGAATTTGTCCAACAAATGACTTCACCCCTCCTACCAATAAACGAGGAATTTGCCCAAGCACTTCATTTACACTTTTGATCTTACAACCAAACACCAGCATCTTCCAATGCACCAGACTATGCTGAAATGGATAAGCTTGTCCGATCACATGTGCTCTTTCCAATTGATGCCAAGCCTCTGTGAGATCATTTCTCAACATCGCTTTTTGATAAAGTTCTAACGCCTTTCTAAAAAAAGGTTTCAGTGAAGCAGGCATACGAGTGTATACTTTCATTTGGTTGTATTTCATTCATGAATAACTAAATTACATCATCAGACAATGAATTCAATTATTTTTGACTGATAACGCTTTATCATGGATAGTCCTTCATTATTGGGAAAAATCATTATCAGTACCCCTGATATCAACGATCCAAATTTCGTCAACACCCCTATTCTTATCGTTGAACACAATGATAGAGGTGCTGTTGGATTTATTCTGCACATTCCATTGAAGCGAAACCTGAATGAGCTCAGTGAGTTTATCAACTATCCACCAATTCCTATTTTTATTGGCGGACCGGTAGATCAGGAAAATCTTTTCTTCCTACATCGAAGACCCGATTTGATTGAAGGTGGTTTATTGATCAAAGATGATGTGTATTATGGAGGCGATTTTCAACAAGTATTGATGCATTTACAAGATCAAACACTTACAGAAAAAGATTTGCGTTTGTTCATTGGTTATGCAGGATGGGATCCTCAACAATTGGAGGAGGAAATCAAAGAAGGAAGTTGGATCGTTTCAGCGTATGCTACTTCCTATGTCTTTGATTGAGAAAAATCGTTTTCTATCAATTGAATCGCATTTGCAATGCCATCTTCTTCCTTTAAGCAACGAGAAATCTCTTTAGTTGAAGCATAAAAATTTGGGGTATTTAAAAGCTCCTGTACTTTTTCATTTAATATCTTCTCGGTTATTTTTTTTAACGGAACAGGTTTAACACCCCAGCCGTTTTGATGAACTATATTCCCCCAAAACAACTGATCCCCAAATGGGTACAGTATTGGACAGATGAACATTGGCTTACCCGCATGCAAACAGGCCGCAGTTGTTCCTACTCCCCCGTGATGTACAACTGCTTTTACATATGGCAACAATACATTGTGAGGTGCTGCATGAATCACTTTTACTCCCTCCATGTCTTCAAGTTCTTTCGTATTATTCAATCCCCACCCCTTGATCACCAATACCCTGATTTTTTGTTGTATAACTATTGATCTGATCAGATTTGTAAGCCCTACTTTATTTTCAAATGGCATACTCCCGAATGTGATAAGTAATGGAGGTTCTCCAGATTGAAGAAATTGGAGTAGGTCATCGTCAAGAGGTTGTTCACTTTTATCCAACCAAAATCCGGTAAAACAACTGGTTGAAGGATAATCATGTGGTTTAGGCAATACATGTTCACTTATTCCATACAAAGAAGGCAATGATGGTTTTATAAACATTGATGATAATCCTGCTTTCTCGCGAATAGCTAAAATTGGCTTCTTCCACATTCTTAATCCTAGCTCAGTCAACCGATAAGTAAACCTATTCATCACAGAGGGCAATCCCAAAGCACTGAAGACCGGATTAGGAAATGCACTAGTAGGCTCACCGGCAGGTATCACATCTGTTCGGATCATTTTACCAGGGAATCGATCAGCGAAATAGTCGCAAAGTGTTTTAATATGGAATAGGACTTTATCACTTTCTTGTGCAAGTTGATAGAAGGTTTGAAAAGCATCACTCATCTTTGGAAAGATCGTATCACGTAAATACTTCTTCATCCGAAAAGGATTCTTCATGATCTTTTTTGCGTCGTCAGATTCAATCAATTCCTGAAAATCGATCTCAACAGGTACAAAACGTAGACCATAGGAAGTCACTAATTTTTCAAAATTTTTAGCCGTGCTAAATACTATATCGTGACCTCTTTGCTTTAGCGCATGACCAAGAACAGCGTAGGGTTGGACATCACCTCTGGTGCCCAAGGTAAGGATAGCGATCTTCATGGAAAATGTTTATGATGACTGTTTTCCATTTGTCGCTCTTGTATCAAAAATATTAAGCCATTGATGAATGTTTTTTTTAAGCATCCAACAAAGTCCGAATATCAAACTTTTGCATCTTTAAAAAAGCTTGTATGACACGAGGGCCTTTTTCTGGATCACTCATTAACTGAGAAAGTACAGATGGCACAATTTGCCAGGAAACACCAAATTCATCTGCCAGCCAACCACACATATCATAGCGACCATTTTTACCTAAAGCTTCCCAGAAATAATCGATCTCTTCCTGTGTATCACATTCTATAACGAATGAGTTGCCCGGTGAAAAATCATAATCATGTTGCAGTGTACTACTCATGGTATTCATGATGAAACCATTGAGTTTGAATTGCGCAAATAACAAACTACCAGTTGGCATGCCGGCTTCAGGAGGATACGTCATGTCCATCAGCAGCATAGATGGTTTGAAAACAGAAACATATTTTTCTCTTGCTTCATGCACCTTGTTATTCTTGTGATTGACAAACAAAAGATTAGGAACAATTTTTTGTGGACTATTGATCCCTTCTACATCCAATTGCCAGTTCACGCCAAAACGATCTTCGATCCAAGCATAACGCGGACTCCAATCATATGCATCCAATGGCATCACAACCTTTCCTCCTTCTTTTAGCTGCTCATATAATCTGTTGATTTCCGATTCACCATTGCAATAAACAAAGTAGGAAATAGCAGGCGTAACGGTATATTTCGGCCCTCCATTCAATAACATAAATGTGATACCGCCTGCTGCAAATCGGGTAACGATTGGATTGGATTCAAGTAATGTTGATCCCAAGAATACAGAACAGTAAAACTCTGCAGCCTCTTTGGCATTATCATTGAACCAGATACAAGGGTAAATAGGCTTTGACATAACGAATCAAGATTCAAGAATGAAAGTACAAGGAACAAGTTAAATAATTATTTTCCAATCAACACTCCATATTCATTTGGAATTGCAATTCCTTTGAATCCGTTGGTTAGCCCATACATCAATACCAATACTGTTACAAGACCCAAAAGAATAATGAATCTAGACTGATTGGTAGCATCTGTATTTCTCTCTTTCATTTTTCTATAATGAACAGATGCAATATGAGCGAAGAAGGAAAAAACTGCTAATGAATAATAAGGGATAAAAAATAAGTTGAATGGAAAATGATTCAGTCCTGCTGCGCCAAAATAAAAATTGGTATCTAGTTTTAATATGAATCTACCGGCCATTACGGCTGAGAGATGAATCACAAAAAACATCGCTAAATATAGCCCTGACCATAATTGTAATTTTTCGTAAAATCCTTTTGCGATTTTATACCTTGATCTATAAAGTTGAATGCCTGAAAAAATTTGTACACCTACTGCACTCAATAAAACGATTTCAGCGAAAACGTTTCGATAGATTTTCCTTAACGCTGTCATAACTTCTATGTGCTTTTCGATACCCATCAAGCTGACAGCATGATTGGCCAGATGAAGTATTACAAACAAAGCAATAGTGATACCAGAAAAAAAATGAATTCTTCGTACAAACATATGTTGAAAGGGTTGGGTTGGAATTACTAAGGTACTCAACCCATTAAAAAGATAGCTACCATTTATGTAGAGACAAACAAAAAGGCCATCTGATACAGATGGCCTTTTAAAGTATTTATCAAGTAAGAATCTTAGCTTAATTTTTCTACCTGCATGTAATTCAATTCAACAGGTGTGGAACGACCAAAGATCTTTACCGTTACTTTCAGTTTCTTCTTCTCATCGTTCACCTCTTCAATCACTCCATTGAAATCATTAAATGGACCTTCAATGATTTTGATGGTTTCACCGATAATGAATGGCTCACTCATAGTAACACCCTGATCATTCATCTCATCTACTTTACCCAACATCTTATTTACTTCACTCTTACGAAGAGAGATAATGTTTCCTTTAGAACCTTTACCATCTGTCAGGAAGTGCATGACGTTACTGATATTACTGATATGCTGAACCATGTCATCATTCAGTTTGCCATCCAATACTTCCATCATTACGTAACCGGGGAAATAGTTCTTTTCGCGCATTACTTTTTTACCGTTCTGCACTTTATAAACCTTTTCCATTGGGAGGAAGATCTGTTTGATCACTTCTTGCCAGCCGCTGCGAATGATATCTTTATCGAGATACTCTTTTACCTTACGCTCTTTACCACTCACCACACGTAAAACATACCACTTGGTATTATCCTGTGGTACTTCTGTGGTTTCAACAGTGTTATTATCGACTACTGATGCTTCCATGTTCTGTTACTTGAATAATGAATAAACCAGTTTCAGCAACTGATTGCTGGAGAAATCCATCACCCAAACCAATGCGGTGATGATCACAGTAGCTACCAGTACAATAACGGTACTCTGCTGAAGTTGTAACCAGGTAGGCCAAGTTACTTTCTCCATCAGTTCCTGATAGCTTTCTTTGAAGTATGTGGTGATTTTGTTCATAGCTTATTGCTTATGGTTCATAGCTTATAGAAAAGAATCAACAACAAAATTGCTATGATCTATTTGCTATCCGCTACTCAGCACGGGCACTAGGATTCGAACCCAGATCAAAGGTTTTGGAGACCTCTATACTAACCGTTGTACTATGCCCGTAGAAAGCTAAAAGCTATTCGCCAGAGACGAACAGCTTTTAGATTATGTATGCAAATATAGTAAAAAACCTATTTGCTTGAAGCTAAAAGCTTGCCGCTCGTAGCTTATTTGATGATTTCAGTAACCTGACCGGCACCTACTGTACGTCCACCTTCGCGGATAGCGAATTTCAGACCCTTCTCCATCGCAATTGGCTGGATCAGTTTTACAGAAAGGTTGATATTATCACCAGGCATTACCATTTCAGTTCCTTCTGGCAGAGTAACTTCACCAGTTACGTCAGTAGTACGGAAATAGAACTGAGGACGGTACTTGTTGAAGAATGGAGTGTGACGTCCACCTTCTTCTTTGCTCAGTACGTAAACCTCACCTTTGAAGTCAGTGTGTGGAGTGATAGAACCTGGCTTACAGATTACCATACCACGACGGATATCTTTCTTTTCAATACCGCGGAGCAACAGACCTGCGTTATCACCAGCCTGACCCTCATCCAACAGTTTTTTGAACATCTCAACACCAGTTACAGTAGAAGTAAGAGGAGCATCCATCAAACCAACGATTTCAACACCTTCACCTACTTTAATGATACCACGCTCGATACGACCTGTAGCTACAGTACCACGACCAGTGATCGAGAATACGTCTTCTACAGACATCAGGAATGGCATATCTACTGGACGTGGAGGCAATGGAATGTAAGTATCTACAGCTTCCATCAGCTCTTCAACGCATTTAACCCATTTTTCTTCACCAGCCAAAGCGCCAGTTGCAGAACCTTTGATGATTGGAGTGTTATCACCATCAAAACCGTAAGAAGACAACAGTTCGCGGATCTCCATTTCAACCAGTTCCAACAATTCTACGTCATCAACAAGGTCAACCTTGTTCATGAATACAACGATACGAGGTACACCTACCTGACGAGCAAGCAGGATGTGCTCTTTTGTTTGTGGCATCGGACCATCGGTAGAAGCCACTACCAGGATTGCACCATCCATCTGGGCAGCACCGGTAATCATATTCTTCACATAGTCAGCGTGACCAGGACAGTCAACGTGCGCATAGTGACGGTTAGCAGTTTGATATTCTACGTGAGCAGTATTGATAGTGATACCACGCTCTTTTTCTTCAGGAGCGCCATCGATCTCATCATACTTCTTAGCCTGTGCCAGACCTTTCTTAGATAAGATGTCCGTAATGGCAGCAGTCAGGGTGGTTTTACCGTGGTCAACGTGACCAATAGTACCAACGTTTACGTGAGGTTTCTCCCTCTTAAAGGTCTCTTTAGACATTTTTATCGGTTTTTAGTTGTGTTTTAAAAATCTAAGGCTTTCGCCACTTGTTTATTTTTTTCTTACCCGATTCATCGGATCACATTTCATACAACACTTTGAGCCGTTAGTGAGAATCGGACTCACGACCTCTTCCCTACCAAGGAAGTGCTCTACCACTGAGCTACAACGGCTTGTTTTTTCAGCTGTTGTTTCTTTAAAGAACTAAAAAGAGCGGGAGACCAGGCTCGAACTGGCCACCTATAGCTTGGAAGGCTATCGCTCTACCAAATGAGCTACTCCCGCTTAAGTCTTTTTCAAATGCTTTTAAGAACTTTTGAATGCTGCAGCAATGTTTCCATTACAACATTATTCCGTGGGCAGGAGAGGATTCGAACCTCTGAAGTCGAAAGACAGCGGATTTACAGTCCGCCCCATTTGGCCGCTCTGGAACCTGCCCTTTAAATAACTTCGGATTAAAGTCCGAAGCTATTTAAAATTAAGAGCCGAAGATGGGACTCGAACCCGCGACCTGCTGATTACAAATCAGCTGCTCTACCAGCTGAGCTACTTCGGCTTGTTTACCTAACAATTCAGTGATATTTCTTTTAAAGGTCCGCGACCTTCCCGATTTATATCGGGATGCTCTACCAGCTGAGCTACTTCGGCTTGTTATTGTAAAAGCGGTCATTACGAGCGGCAAAAATCCAATTCTCTGACCTGCTTTTGCTTTAAAAAATACAAAGAACTACCCTTTTTTGGGATGGCAAAGGTAATGGAAAACTTTATTCAGCAAAATTTTGATTGGAATTTTTTCGGGTAGTTATTAACAAGTTGGGAAAGCTGCAAGCTTCAAGCCGCAAGCTGCAAGATTTTGAGCACCAATTGCAGCGTGTAGCTTGTGGCTTGAAGCATAAAAAAACCCCGGCTTTTGACCAGGGCTTTTGAAGTTTTTTAGGCTGCTAATTTTTCTTTTTTTCTTTTGATTTGTGATACAATGGATTCCATGGCTGAGTCAAATGACTCTTCGAAAGATTTTGAAGAGGCTTTCACAAAAAAATCATGCCTCGGCACATGCACTCTTATCTCCACGATTTTGTCTTTGATGGTATGCACCACATTATCCAATTTCAAAAAAACATCCACTTTCAGGATTCGATCATGAAAGGTGTTCAATTTTTGAACTTTACGTGAAACATACTCTACCAATTTGTCATCTGCATCAAAGTGCACTGTTTGAATGTTAACGTTCATAGCAACTCACGTTTAATCGGTGAAAAAATTATTTAAAAGAACTTATTGCTGAGGTTATTATACGGACTTCCCGTGTTTCTTTTCAGTAGATACAAGTTAATCTTTTATGCCGATAAAAAGAAGAAAAATATCAGGATTTTTTGAGGAAAATAAAAGCTGACCGATGCTGGTTGACAGTTGACAGAAATTCAGGACTTTAAGTATGAGAATAGGTCTTCATGGGGTAAGCAGATAACGAATGTTATGGCTCATGGCAAATTGTGAATGATGAATGGTGAATTGTCAATAAGATCCGCTTATCAATGATCAAAACCTACTCATTATTGACAATTCACCATTCAGGATTAAGCTTTCGGATGCGCCTTCTTAAACACCTCTTTCAGTTTTTCAATGGTATTATGAGTATACACCTGTGTTGCGGCTAAACTGCTATGACCCAATAATTCTTTCACAGCATTCAAGTCAGCTCCATTATTCATCAGGTGTGTAGCGAAGCTATGTCGGAGAATATGTGGGCTTTTTTTCTGAATCGTAGTAACTGTTGCAAGATGGTTCTTTACAAAAGCATAGACCTGTCTGGGTTGTAAGGGCTTGCCTTTTTCTGTTTGAAACAATTTAGCGCCTTCAACAGGCTTGTCCTTGATATAGGTCTGTAAAGCTTTTACTAGATCTTGGGATATCGGAATGATTCGTTCTTTATTCCCCTTTCCCAATACTTTGATCTGCGATAAAGATGCATCCAACTGCGATTCTTTCAAGCCTATCAGCTCACTCAAACGCATACCGGTACTGTAAAACAATTGCATGACCAACTTTTCAGTCCTACCCTTCCAATCGTCGGAAAATTCCACATAATCAAATAATGTTCGGATATCCTTTTCTTCAACAAATACAGGTAAGCGTTTATTCAATTTGGGAGACACAATAGTTGTCATCGGCGATTGTGTGATGACTCCATTTTTCAACTGGTATTTAAAGAATGACTTAAGCGCTGATATCTTTCGGTTCAGACTTCTGCTCTCCATCCCTTCTTCTTTCATTTCGGCCAACCAACTGCGAATGAACATTGGACTTATCTCAGGTATGGCAGGCGCATCAAATTGACTGGACAGGTAAGCAAAAAACTGTTCCAGATCAGTTTGGTAAGAAATGAGGGTATGTTGGGAATAGCGCTTCTCAAAACGTAGGTGATCCAAAAAGGGTTGTATGGCGGGGTAGACAGTTTGAGACATAAAAAAAGTAGCCTAAAGTTACAAAACTCAGGCTACTGAATATATTCGGATGAAAGAAGGCGATTATCCTTCGATCTTGCCGCTTGCGATCTGTTGCTTATAGATAGCTTTCAACACCTCACCACGACGTCTAACAGACGGCTTAGTGAATGCCTGACGCTCTCTTAACTGTAACAATACTTTGCTCTTTTCGAACTTCTTTTTGTACTTCTTGAGCGCCTTGTCGATGTTTTCGCAATCTTTTGAATCAATGATAAGCATAACGATTATACCTCCTCGGGTGTTTTTTAGGACTGCAAAGATAGAGGTATCAGAATAATTATGCAAATCCTTTTGGAAATTTTTCGATCTCAGATTGCAGATGTCAGATTTTTGATATCTGCGATCTGCGATCTGACATTTAACTTGCGGTCATGTTTACAGGAATCATAGAATCTATTGGCAAAGTCATTTCCCTGGAAAAAAATGGGTCTAATATCAGTTTTTGGGTAGCGTCTCCTATTTCCGAGGAATTAAAGATCGACCAAAGTGTTAGTCACGAAGGCGTTTGCCTGACCGTTGATCAGCTAGGCAAAGGACAACACAGGGTTACAGCTATTGAAGAAACCCTCAAAAAAACCAATCTATACGGTTGGCAATCCGGGAGTATCGTAAATCTTGAAAGGTGTATGGTCATGAATGGCCGTTTGGATGGACATATTGTTCAGGGGCATGTTGACTGTACTGCCACCTGTTTAGAAAGAAAGGAATTGGCGGGAAGTTGGGAATACTGTTTTCAAATACCGGAATCGTTTGCCCATTTGGTCATTGAAAAAGGATCGATAGCCGTGAATGGCACCAGCCTGACCTGTTTTGAGATTACCAGGAATAGTTTTAAAGTAGCCATTATCCCCTACACCTTTGAACACACAAGCATACAACAAGTGAAAGAAGGAAGTTTGGTAAATATTGAGTTTGATATTCTGGGGAAGTATATTGAGAGAATGAAGGAACTGAAGAAGTGAAGATTCAAAAGTCAAAATTCAAAAGTCAAAAAGTGATAGCAATCTCACTTTTTAATTTTGACTTTTAACTTTTCATTTATCCTATAGCGTCTTCCCTTTCAATGCAGCCCCTACCGCCTGATCCATCGCGCGTTCTGCAAAAGGTCTTGTTATTTCATTTAACTCTTCTATCTTACTTTGTATCAAGTTTTTATCTTCCATAGTTAAAGCCAATTGAAGTGCTTGCATGGCATTCGCGGTAGCGAGCATTTCTTCTTTACTCATTAAATCAGGGTTTTTGGAGATAAACTTCTCGGTTACTCCGAGTATCTGCTCACCTTCAGTTCGTGCTTCTACCAATGCCCTTGTTACCATATCATCTTTGGCGTGGGTTAAGCTATCCAGCAACATTTGTTCTACTTCCTGATCAGTCAACCCATACTGTGGCTTTACTTCAATACTTTGCTCTACTTCGCTACGTAACTCTTTGGCTTTCACTACCAAAATGCCATCTGCATCAATTAAAAATTGCACTTCCACTTTTGGCAATCCGGCTGGCATTCCCGGAATACCGGTCAGGTTAAACTCGGCCAATTTTCGATTGTCTTTTACGAGATCCCTCTCTCCCTGGTAAACAGAAATACGCATACCGCTCTGTCCGTCTTTCTGGGTCGTGTATTGTCTGCCCACCCTTGTAGGTATTTTAGAGTTTCTTGGGATCAATACATCCATCAATCCACCCATGGTTTCCAGACCAAGACTTAAGGGAGTAATGTCTAAAAGAAGAAAATCGGTATTGTTTCCAGCCAAAATATCGGCCTGTACTGCTGCACCTAATGCTACAACTTCATCGGGGTTAACGTTATCATTCACAGGTTTACCGAAGAAACTACTTACCGCATCTTTTACAGCAGGAACACGGGTACTTCCCCCCACCATCACGATCGTATCGATGTCTTTCATTTTAAGTCCCGCATCTGCCATCGCCTTCTTACAGCACTCGATAGTACGAGCTATCAAAGGTTGAATGAGCTCATTAAATTCACTTATGGAAAGGCTTAATTGATCCCCATTGAGTTCAATACTGAAAGCATTATGACTACTTAACCACTTTTTAGCCTCTTCAGCCTTAAGCCTAAGCGACTGAGATAGTATTTTATTGTTTTTCAAATCATTATGACTGATACCTGCTTTTTTTATCCAATGATCTACAATCACTCTATCCAAATCATCGCCACCTAAATAAGTATCGCCATTCGTACTGAGCACTTCAAAAATGCCGTTCGATATTTTTAGTATGGAAATGTCAAATGTTCCACCACCCAAGTCATAAACGGCTATTGTTTTCTCTTCGTCTTTGTTGACACCCAATCCATAAGCAAGACTTGCAGCAGTAGGTTCATTGATGATACGTAACACATCCAATCCGGCGAGCTTCCCGGCATCGCGAGTGGCTTGACGCTGGGCATCATTGAAATAGGCAGGAACAGTGATAACAGCTTTGGTTACAGGCGTTTTAAGTATATGTTCAGCTCTACCTTTTAACTCTTTGAGAATGAATGAAGAAAGCTCAATTGGAGAATAAAATTTGTCCCCTACCTGCACTTTTACCAAACTCTCGGTATCATCATCAATGACTTTATAGGTAAACAAATCTGCATGCTCTTTCACATCGCGATAGCTTTTACCCATCAATCTTTTGGCACTGAAAATGGTATTAGCCGGATCCGTTTCCAAATACTGTTTGGCAGCTTCCCCTACCTCAGGATTACCAAATCCATCAAAATGCACAACACTGGGTACTAGGCTACTTGTATTAAACTCCTTTAACGCCACCGGAACTTTGCTTTCCGGGTGGATGATCGCAACCAGACTATTGGTGGTACCCAGATCGATGCCCACGATCATTTCAGCTTGTTGTAAACTACCCGTTGCTATATTGATCCCAATCTTTGCCATTATTCCTAATTTGAACCGCAAAAATACACCTTAGGAACAGAGAAATAAGGAAGAGAGGAATAAGGAATCAGAAAGTATCGGAAATCATAAATGAGGTGTGAGGGTGGTACTGGGTGCTAGGTAATGGGGTTATCGGGTAATCAGGATACCTGGTGAGTGGGTTAAGTTATTAATAGCAAACACCAAGTACCTTGTACCTAGCACCTACTCACTACTCACTACTTCAGTGCCACTCACCCAATCATGAAGGGGTTTACCTAAAATAGGGATGAAAAAAAGGTCGATGACAGTGATGCGGGCAAGACTTCTGAGTAGAATTCGCCAGAAAGCAGCACGACCTCCGGTTTTGTTTACCACTTTGGTATAACTGAACCATTTGGCTGGGCTTCGCTGAAAAATGACCTCAAAGAAACTGTAATAGATAAACAGTGTCCCGAAAAATATCCATCCAAAATTCAGATAAGGATATCCCCAGTAGCGAACGTAAAATGTCCAGCCTTTGTTCAGACCAATGGCTAAAAACAAAATCAACAAGGTATCAATCACAAAATTTAGGGTGCGGGTACCCTCTCCTACTTTTCGCATGGGGCAAAGATAGTAAGAAGAGATTTGGGTGGTAAAATAGAAGTTGATTGTTGACAGAGGAATTTCTTTCTGTAACAAATTCCTCATTTTATAGGAAAAGTCAGGATCATTTGAGTGAATGATCCTGACTAAAAAACTTATTTTTTTAACGTCTCTAGTACCAGTTGTGAATCATACAACTTACCAATCCAAATACTTTGTTGAACAGGTTGTAAGCTAGTAGCAAAAGTTGAATTCTCGCCAGTGCCAGCATTACGTTCATATTTTGGGAAGTTGGAACCTGCCACTTCTATTCTGATCTTCCACCCTTTTTTGAGCATAAAATTCATATGACCTAGATCCAAATCAAAACCATAGATATTATTGCCAGCTGCGTCTTTTTGATTGGTTGGTATTTTGGAAGCCAGACTCATTCTGGCAATGGCATCACTCATGATCCAGGCATGATTCTCTGGATCGACTGCAAGAATTTTAGCCGTAAAATCACAATCTTTTCCTTGCCATGATCCAAATAATCGAAGTCCTGCCTTACCTATCAAAAACATATCTTGATTCAATGCTTCCGATGTAAAAAGTAAAACATCAGTTCTTGATATCATAGCGCTCTGATCTCTTACACCATTCTTTTCAGGAAACATGTGAAAGTTTGCGCCCCCATTAGTGGGAACCGGCTTATTAGGATCACTTGTAAAACTCATTTCGGCAATATTCTTGGACTTCTTAGTACTTAAATCACCCCTATTTTGAGCCGATTGATTGCTTTTTGATTTTTGTAAGTACCAAGTCTTTGTTTGAATTCGTTCTTCTGGATATCGCTGGAAAAGCATTCCTGCTGAATCTCCCCATACAGGAAACAAACGATAAGTACCTGGCTGAGACGACTGATCATTCTTCTCGTCTTTCAGATATCGGTTAAACCAAGCCAACGATTGTTGAAGAATAGTATCCCCATATCCTACTTGATTACTAGGTAATACATGATCGCCGACCTTCTTGGCACCGGAAAATAATTGATCATGTATCCAAGGACCAAAAACCATTGTTTGGGGTTTATTGTATTTTCTGAGTGAGTCATAAATGGATAAAGTACTTTCTTTTGTAAAATCATACGCTCCTGCTACTTGCATAATTGGAACAGAAAAATCTTTATAAGAAAAATCTTTATTGAATAATTTAACCGGCTCCTCCATTTGATCAAAAGGGACGGGTACACCAGCCATTTTAAACATTTGATTGATTGGTAAAGTTTGCAACAAAGAATCGGCATTATATCTTCCCGGCATTAGTTTGCCTTGTGAAAAATTGAATAGCATCCATGGGATATTCAACATCAAATGGTTGACCCCATTTGGATAAGCAGTAATATTCGGAATAGCCCAGCCGGATAAACTCACAATAGCTTTTAATGTTTTGTGCCCCGTATTACCCAATGTAATTGCTGAAAATCCAGCATAAGAAGCTCCATACATACCAACTTTCCCATTACACCATGGTTGTTTTTCAAGATAATCCAGCATTGCCAACCCATCCTTTGTTTCATTGATAAAGGGCACCATTTGTCCGGTCGAACCTCCCGAACCTCTTACACTTTGCACCACCATGATATAACCCTTAGCCGAAAAATAACGAGCAATTCCAGCGTATTGTCTCCTTGGGTACGGCGTTCTCATCAAAATAACAGGCATTGGAGTGGAGGTATCGGTAAAATACATATCTGTTTCTAGTATTGAAGACGGATCAGCTTTCACTTTAAAAGTGACCATTTTAACTGGCAGCGCTTTAACAGTTTGTATAAGCTGTGCTTTAAGTGTTTGGGCACCCAAGAGACACCCAATGATTAGGATCAGGCTAGATAAACGATTCATGTTTTAAGGAGTATTTTTTGTGAAAAATCAAAATTGATCTGACGATAAGAATTGAATATTGACATCAGATCTACACAAATAGAACGTCTATCAGGTAATAATAGAAGCATTAAAACACGAAATGGGACGATTTGGAAGATAGAGGGATGAATTTGCAATCACTGGGATACTTCTGTTTGCAAGGACAACATAATTGTATCAAGATATTTATCAGAAACAGGTATTGGATCTTTCAGCCCAGGTAAATAAGCGAGTTTTTTCCTGGCAGTTTTACTGAATTGGTTGACCAAAGCAGTATTGATCATGTAAGATTGGTGGCATCGTTGTATAGGCGTATTCACCAATTCCTCTGATAGTTTACTCAAAGTAGTACGAATAAGTTCTTTTTTGATCTCCCCATCAATCCTATAAATCACTTGTACATAATTAGACCTAGCTTCTAAAAAAAGAAGATCTGTACACAATACCCGAATGATGTTTTTTTTATTCTCATCAGCAATTTGTAGATACCCTCGTTCGACCGAAAGTTGTTCGTACAGCTTTTTTTGAAAACTCAGATCTCTGGAGAAATATAAAATCAATCCAATGGAAGGTAACAGACCTACCGCTATTGTTTCATAAACGAACGAAAAAAAGCTTTTGGAAGGATATTGGTATACATCAGCTAATGCTTTTGAAAAGAACCCGTAATAAAAGTAATTGATGATGGACATACATAAGGTCATCATAAGATACCATACTAATATCTTCCAACGAGGTATATACTGTGCATTAAAAAAAGGGACTATCGGCTTTATCCATACCTCCGCAGCATATATCCCGATAAAAGCACAAACCCCATAACCAATAATGCTTCCTAGAAACGAGAAGTCAGTGATAGCGAACCCCATACCAAAAGGCTCCAATAAGAGTAGTGCCAAAACAACAAATGCACCGATGGTAAAGGCGATTGTTTTCTTGGATCTAAGATCCGATGGATTCCAAATAGACTTTTCCAGCCAACTTTTGATATGCATATTAACTAAGTAATTCTCCTCAAGTAAAACTAAGCATATTTAGGGCAGTGATCCCTTACGATCATTCTAGCATCAATACCCATTTGAACATACCCGTTGTGCAATATAGCTTGCCGAATGAAATGAAAAGCAGATCGTAAACGAAATACCACTATATACTCATCACTCACTACTATCTACTCATTATCTTTGCCGCAAATCAACAAAAGATGACATTAATTGAAGAGTTGCGCTGGAGGGGAATGATTCAGGATATCATGCCCGGAACGGAAGAGTTATTACAAAAGGAAATGGTTTCGGGATATATTGGATTCGACCCTACTTCAGATAGTTTACATATCGGAAGTTTGGTTCCTATATTATTATTGGTGCATTTACAGCGTGCCGGACATAAACCCATGGCGCTCGTTGGTGGTGCAACGGGTATGGTGGGCGACCCAACCGGAAAAAGTGAAGAGCGTAATTTATTAAGCGAAGAAGTATTGTTACATAATCAGGAAGGCGTTCGTAAACAACTTGAAAAGTTTTTAGATTTTGATCCATCCAAACCCAATGCGGCTGTAATGCTGAATAACTATGACTGGTTCAAAGACATCAGCTTCCTAAGTTTCATCCGTGATGCAGGTAAGCATATCACTGTTAATTATATGATGGCAAAAGACAGTGTCAAGAAAAGACTGGAAGGTGAAACAGGCATGAGCTTTACAGAGTTTACGTATCAATTGATTCAAGGTTACGATTTCTATTGGCTGTATCAGAATAAAGGCTGTAAACTACAAATGGGTGGTAGCGATCAATGGGGAAACATCACTACCGGCACAGAACTGATTCGCAGAAAAGCAGGGGGTGAAGCTTTTGCGTTTACCTGTCCACTGATCAAAAAATCTGATGGCGGAAAATTTGGCAAAACAGAGAAAGGCAATGTGTGGTTGGATGCTAAAAAGACATCTCCCTACCAATTCTACCAATTCTGGTTGAATGCCAGTGATGATGATGCCAAAACTTGGATCAAAATATTCACCCTTTTACCGGTTGCAGAGATTGATGCACTCATCACTGCCCATGATGCAGCGCCTCATCAACGCGCGCTCCAGAAAAAATTGGCAGAAGAGTTGACTTGTTTTGTTCACAGTAGAGCAGATTATGAATTCGCTGTTAAAGCTTCTGAAATTCTCTTCGGAAACGCTACTACAGAAGTCTTACAAAGCTTGAGCGAAGAACAGTTATTACAAGTAATGGAAGGCGTACCTACTGTAGAGATCAACAGATCTCAATTAGAAACAGGTTATGATTTGGTGAGCTTTCTGGCTGAAACCAATATCTTCCCTAGCAAAGGAGAAGCTCGTAAAATGTGGCAGTCAGGTGGTGTTGGTTTGAACAAAGAAAAAATCAGTGCAGAAAAAGCAACGCTCACAACAACAGATTTGCTTCAAAACAAATACTTGCTTATTCAAAAGGGCAAAAAGAATTATTTCCTAGTGAAAGTGTTGTAGTATGATGGGACACGGATTTTTATGGTTTATCATAATCAATCATAAAAATCCGCGTCCCATCCTATTCAAACAAATTATTTGATCACTTTTATCTTCTCCCACATCTGCTCTGCCACCAACTTATTACCCGCATCATTCAAATGCACACGATCATAGGTGAGTATTCTTGAATCTTGATTATTAGGATTATTGGCTTTACTATAGCTGAGAAAAGCATTACGCAGATCCACAAGTGGAAGATTATGATTAGCCGCATAATCTCTGATCCAATTACTGTATTGATTCAATTCTCCATCCTGCGGGTTGGTTCCATCATACCTCTCACCTATTACAGCGGGTGTACAAAGGATCACTTGAATGCCTGCTGCTTTCATTTTAGTGACAATAGCTTGATAGAATTTTGCAAACTTATCATAATCTGTTCCGGTGCCCATCATACTCTTGTGCCAGATATCATTCACGCCGATATAAATGACAACAATATGAGGTTGCAACTTCAAGACATCTTCTTCCATCCTTAAAAACAAATCATACACTTTATTACCACTGATTCCTTTTCCGATCAATTCATATTGCGTAGATTTATCTTCACTACGAATCATCTCCTCTATTACACGGATATATCCATTCTGCTTCAGCCCTAATTCAGTAATAGAATCACCAAAAAATAGAACCTTCTTTTTTCTATCCGAACGATACGCAGACAACACAAACATTGCGGCAATGAATAAAGTGAGGAGGATGAGTTTGTTCATATGGGTGGTGGGTGCTAGATACTGGGTTATCGGGCAATCGGGTGATTAATTATTGGATACTAACTTATTTATTAAACTTAATACAACATCCCATTCGCCATGATCTATAAGCCATAAGCTATGGACCATGGACTAATACACATCCGTCATCACAGGCGTGGTACTAGCCCCCATCTGCTCTACAAAGGTTCTCTCCTCAACGAGATATCCATTCCCTTTAGCGCAGAAATGTACTTTCAGGTTTTCTATAGTAATCGGATTGCCTTCGGGAATATCAGCCATATTACTATGACGAATATCGTGTCCATCAACAATGATCACAGGACCGCTGCCGATTGCTTCCATTCTGTTGCCTTGTGTGATCAACATGCCAGTGTCTTCTCCCAATCCAATGCCAATACAAGATGGATTAGCTACCACTGCTTGTGCTAATCTTGCAAAACGTCCACGTTTTTCAAAGTGTGAATCGAAGATGACATTATCCATAAATGCCAATCCTGTAGTGATCTTCACTTCCCCTTTCAAATGAGCCCGGGTTGCATTGCCTTCATAGATCATGGTATTGCTCATGGCCATAGCACCCGCAGATGTACCGGCAATCACGAATTGTTCGGATTGATACCTTTCATGAATCGTTTTCAAAAAAACAGTCCCGCCAAAAATAGCGGTGAGTCTAAGTTGATTACCACCACTGAACATCACACCGGCACAATTCCGTATACGTTCAACATAATCAGCACGCATGGCATCTTCTCGATTACGAATATGCAATAACCCAATATCCGTACAACCAATTTTACCAAATGCATCCAGATAATTCTCTCCCACTTCATAAGGAATGGTAGATGCGGTGGTGACCACTTCAATACGGGAATGAATGCCGCCTATTTCTTCTACGATACGCCGTAGAATACCTAACTCAAAAAAATTAAGATTGTTACGATGAAACTCACCTTTCTCAAGATCGGTTCCTTTGTCTTCAGCTCCGCCAATAGCGATCAGTTTACCTTTGGGAATACGCATTCAGTAGAAATTCTTTCCAAACAAAAATAAGTGATTTCAACGGCTAAGGCATATCCAAAAATGTACTATATTCATCATCTTCCCTATTGGGTATTCTCTGTGAATAAATAAGCCAACCAAACCTACTGTATGAAAATTGAAGAGATCAAAGTACTGCGTGGACCTAACTACTGGAGTGTTCGTCGCTCAAAATTGATTCAGATGAAACTGAATCTGGAAGAACTGGAACAAAAACCCACCAATACCATTGATGGTTTTCGTGATCGATTGGAAAAATTATTTCCATCCATGTATTCTCATCGATGTAGCGTGGGTAAACCCGGCGGCTTTTTTCAGCGCGTTGATGAAGGCACCTGGATGGGTCATGTGATCGAACATATTGCCCTTGAATTACAAACGCTGGCTGGTATGAATTGTGGCTTTGGAAGAACCAGAGGTACCGGCAAGGAAGGAGAATACTATGTAGTCTTCAATTATATGGAAGAAGATGCCGGTGTGTATGCTGCCAAAGCATCGGTTCGTATCGCACAGTCTTTGGTGGATGGTGTGGCTTATGACTTATCAGAAGATATCCAGCGTTTACGAGAGATACGTGAAGACACTCGCTTAGGCCCTTCTACAGGTTGTATTGTGGAAGAAGCTGCTAAACGTGGGATTCCTTATATCCGACTGAACAAACAAAGCCTTGTACAATTAGGATATGGTGTTCACCAAAAAAGAATCAGAGCAACCATTGCCAGCACCACTTCCAATATCGCTGTTGATATTGCCTGTGATAAAGAAGAAACAAAAAATTTACTAGAAGCTGCTGAAATACCGGTTCCAAAAGGTACAGTAATCAGAACGGAAGCCGGATTGGAAGAAGCCGTTGCCAAATTTGGCTATCCATTGGTGATCAAACCGATTGATGGTAACCATGGTAAAGGCAATACCACCAATATCACCACCTGGGAACAAGCACTCAAAGCATTTGAAGCTGCCAAACAATACAGCAGATCGGTGATCGTTGAAAAATTCATTACCGGTGTTGACTTTCGTGTACTGGTCATCAATTACAAATTTGTTTGTGCTGCCTTGAGAACACCTGCGTCTGTCATTGGTGACGGTGTCCATACCATTCAATGGCTGATCGATGAAACCAATAAAGATCCTCGCAGAGGTTATGGACATGAAAAGGTGTTGACACAGATCACCATTGATCAGTTTACACAAAAAATGCTAGATGAAAAAGGATATACGCTAGAAACAATTCCTGCGAAAGATGAATTGGTATTATTGAAACCAACTGCTAATCTCAGTACCGGTGGTACTTCTACAGATGTAACCGACGAAGTGCATCCCGTAAATATTTTTCTTGCTGAAAGAATCGCCAAGATCATTGGATTGGATATCTGTGGCATCGATATCATGGCCCCTGACCTTCGTGCACCCATCTATGAAAATGGCGGTGCTGTTTTGGAAGTGAATGCAGCACCGGGTTTTCGTATGCACATTGAACCTGCCGAAGGGTTACCACGAAATGTAGCCGAACCTGTGATCAATATGTTATTCCCCAAAGGTTCTGATGGACGTATCCCCATCATTGCCGTAACAGGAACCAATGGTAAAACCACCACTACTCGTCTCACCGCACATATCTGCAAAACTGCCGGACGAAAAGTGGGTTATACCACGAGTGATGGCGTATACATACAGAACCAGTTGATGATGAAAGGCGACTGTACCGGCCCATTAAGCGCACAATTCGTTTTGAGAGATCCAACCGTTGATTTTGCTGTGTTAGAATGTGCTCGCGGAGGTTTGTTGAAGGCGGGTTTGGCATTTCAAAATTGTAACGTCAGTATTGTAACCAATGTAACAGCCGATCACCTTGGATTGGGAGGTATTGATTCATTGGAACAAATGGCTCGTGTTAAAGCAGTAATTCCTGAAACCACTTTCAACCATGGTTTTGCAATTTTGAATGCAGATGATGATCTGGTGTACAATATGTACAAAGGACTAAGTTGTAATGTGGCTTATTTCAGCATGGATGAAATGAATCCACGTATACAAGAACACTGCAATAAAGGAGGTTATGCCGTTGTATTTGAAAATGGGTATGTATCAATATTAAAAGGCACTTGGAAAATCAGGGTCATCAAAGTCAGTGAGATCCCGATTACTTATGGCGGAAAAGCAGTACACAATATCATGAATACCTTACCAGCTGTACTCGCTACTTATTTGTTTAAAGATATTAGTATAGAAGACATCAGAACAGCTCTGACAACATTTGTCCCTTCTCCTTCGCAGACACCTGGCCGACTTAATTTATTTGAATTTAAACATTTCAAGTTCCTCGTAGACTTTGCCCACAATCCGGCAGGATTGGAATTGCTCTGTGATTTTGTAGGAAAGATGGATGGAACTCCCAAAGTGGGTATCATCAGTGGAACGGGTGATCGCAGAGATGAAGATATTCGTGAACTAGGACGTATCTCCGGACGCAGTTTTGATGAGATCATCATACGCCAAGATAAAAATTTAAGGGGCAGAACAGCAGAAGAGATCGTTAACCTCTTGGTGGAAGGCATCAATGATACCAAGGGAAAAGATATCCCCTTGACCATTATTTATAATGAAAAAGAGGCCATCATGCACGCCTATAACACCGCCAAACCCGGCTCTCTGATCACGATCATGTGTGATGTAGTGGCGGAAGCGCTAGATTTGATCAAGGATTTGAAAGAAACAGAGGAATAAGGAATAAGAAATAAGAAAGAGGGGGGTATTTCGTCTTTACTTTCTTATTCCTCTGTTCCTTATTCCTTATTTCTCTGTTTCCTAGGGTTAAAAAATTTGGAACAATTCCCTCCTCCCCTTATTTTTGCACCCCATTCAGAAATGAATAGGTCGGATTGCCCGATAGTATAAGGGTAGTACAACTGATTTTGGTTCAGTATGTCTTGGTTCGAATCCAGGTCGGGCAACGTAAGTGGACAAATCGATTTTCTCATCGTTTTGTCCACTTTTTTTTTGCCGCAAACCCTTGCCAACATTGAAGATTAGCTCGACTGCCTCATTCATCCGAGTGGTTCGAAAATTATTTCCGTCAAAAGTCATTTTTTCAGGAAATATCGAACCAATTAAACGACGTTTTTTGGCTGTATCCAAGGTCTTATAAGCCTCCGCGAGCCTTGAAAGGTTATCAACTGCCTTTTTGATCAAAGGCTTGATATCGACTCTATTTTTAGACAATTCAAAAAGTTGACTTTCTAATCTGTCAATTTGATCTTCATACTTTTTCTTGTACTCATGATAATCCTGACGGGTAATTTCATCGGCAATGAATTTCTCTCTGCCTTTTGAAATCTTTTCCTGCAACTCTACCACTTGTAATTTCAACTCACGATACCCATCCCCATTATTTATCTCTTGCTTTTTGTAAATCGAATGAATGATTTCTGAATATACTTCCGACATTCCCGGATAAGGATTAAACTTCACCAGTTGCTTTAAGAAAAGTTGATTGGTATCCTCTGCTTTAAATCGCGCTTTGCAAGGTGAGATACAGTGATAATAATAGTACCGAAGTTTTCTTCCTCTGGAGGCACTGCCGGTGAGTGGCTTTTGACAATTCGGACATAATAAATATCCTCGAAGCACTAAGTCTGGATGACAAGTATCCGAGGTCTTGAACTTTTTCTTTCGATTATTTAAATAGTCTTGTACTTCAAGAAAAAGGCTTTCAGAAATAATCGGCTCATGATTCCCCTTAAGGATGCAGTCAGGTTCATCCTTATAACCTTTGAGAAAAATTTTCCCGCAGTAGACTGGGTTGCGCAGGATATTCCAAAAATGATTCTTTCCGCAAGGCAATCCCTTTTCCTTGACCTCTTTGAATAAATGTTCAACATAGACCTGCGTTTGTGATAACCTTTCAAAAGCCCATTTGATAATATCCGCATACGGCTGTTCAATGGCAATATACTTTTTACCGTCTGGAGCTGTTCGATTGATATAACCAAGGGGTGCCCCGTTCATCCACCTTCCCTCCTTCACAGCCCTGCGCATACCGTATCGAACATTGAGCGAACGCCTGTCATTTTCCACCTCCGGAGCCGTGAGATAAATCCCCAACATGATTTTATTCTCCGGAATATCCAAATCCAATGGCTGCTCAATGGCACAAGGCTCCACATTGTAGCGACGAAGCGTATTGATCATTTGAAAAGCATCCGCTGCATTGCGACTAAAGCGATCCCATTTGGTGAACAAGATGAAGTCAACTAATTTTTTCCGGCTCTTGATTTCAGTGAGGAATTCTTTCCATGCAGGACGGTTAAAAGATTTGGCAGAATAATCCTCATAAATGACTTTACGGATACTGATCTTTTTAAAGTCACAATATTTACGTAACCGCTCTTCTTGGTCACGTTGAGAATATCCCTTTTCAGCCTGTTCATCAGTGCTGACGCGGATATACAAATCGGCTTTCATTTGATTTTGTTTCAAAGGACAGTGAGGCCAAATTAATCATGAAATCTAGAATGATTTTGGCTTCGGAAGCTGTAACAAATGTACCGTTTTCTTGGAGGATTTCCATTACACGCTCCACGGTAATATCATGTTCTAATTCGCACGTTTTCATACACCACCATTAAAAAAGCCGACACGCTCATGTGCCGGCCTTGTTATTATAATTTCCTGAATTGAATCTCAGCTTTAACATGTTCATTCAAAGCCGGCTGGTAGCGGATATATCCGAATACCGCCAGCTCTTTGACATGCTTTAAATAAGTATCCGGCGATCGAATTCTTGTTACCTGCAACATTTCATACGTAGCAACCTCAATCTGATGCGGACAATCTTTGCTCTGCCAAATATTGACCAACGCCAAATACACCACAATATGATTGGCTCCGATTCTGGGATCCATAGAAACGGCATCAAAAAAATCTGCTAAATGCTGAAAGATCAACGCTATTTTTTTAGGAGACTTTTTCTAGCAGCGCTGCGTGGTTTCTTTTTGATCAGCAAGCTCCGCCCACTATCGCCACCCCCGGCCTCTGAAGAACGCTCCGCCATTTTTTTTCGCACCTGCAGCTGCCTTTCCATCCAACGACTATTCAAAAATCGAATGGCTTCTGAAAAACTGATCAGATCCACTTCATTAAAAAAATAGAACCGCTCCGAAATCTCCCAGATAGATTTATGCTGGCTAGGAAATAATACCAAAGACTCTAAAGAAGTCCCCTGCCAATATTTATAGCGAAGCAGATCAGCTGATAAACCTAATTCATGCAATGCTTCAACCACCGCCGCCGCTTGAATAGTTTTTTCATCGAATACTGTTGCCACCTGCTGTCCCAATGCCACCGCCTCCCAGTCTACCGCCGCCATCCGCTGATCAAGCCCAGCCAACTCTTCCGGCACTTCCACCCGCTTCCGCAAACAAGCATGATAATACTTCAGTGCATACACTCCACGCTCATCCCGCTCCACCCGCACCGAAAAAACGCCCTGATCCTCCCCGACCCCCATCGTCCAAGGAAGTTCAAATTGCGTCGGAGCAAAACAGAGATGACAGCGAAGTTGCGATTCCACAGATGCAGGAAAGCCGAGTGAAATCAACCGATTGGTCAGAGCGGAAATATTTGATGAACTCATGATTACTGGATTTTTTTACGAGGTCCTCTTTTTGCATTGCCTTTTTTTTCAATGAGGTTATTGGGTTGACGCTTTTTTGACAGCAGATCTTTTTTGTGGTAAGTAGATTGTCTTTCTGAAACTGCCACAGATTCCGACTGCTCATATTTCTGTTCTAATTTTTTGGCAGGATATTCCAATTTCATTCCATTGACATCAAACATGTTCAAAGTCAAAGAAGGTGGATTTGCTTCAATAGAGACTTTTTGTTCAACCCCATCCTTGAGCAAAATCACGTCCGGTCTATTCCCCTTTTCAAGTGCCTTCATCACCATTTTAAGTTCCGGTCCATACTGCAAAAACTTAAACGGCAATCGGTTCACCGCTTCTTGTAAATCAAAGCCCAATCGATCCCCATATTGATGCAGTTTAGGATACCCCGTTTTCAGATCAATATTGTCTTTATCAATCTTGATCCAGGTATCATATTCAACACCTGTTTTAGAGGTAAGGGTTTTGAACACATAGCGGTCATTGAGCAAATTGCAGGCTTCTTTAAAAGTGATGCTTTGCCCGCGATTGTTCACATAAAAAAACTGAGAAGGATTATGGTCACCATTGACTAAAGTGGCGACATAATTATTAAGAAAATAATTTTCCTTCCCGTTCTTCTCTGCATACCTAAAATGAAGGACAGCTTCCATTTTGTCCTTGCCAAATTCAGCGCTGGCGTTCAGACTGAATTCAGGTTTACCTTCTTTGAGTTGTCTTTCAAGTTCGGTGTTGAGTCCTTCACCAAACCCTAAGAAAAGCAGCTTATTGGAAAGCTGCTCCAATGATTTTTGAATGTCCATAATAATGGTTGTTTTACTGTGTAATTCCTTTATAGGAAAAAATGATGGATGCGCTGTTACAGACTGTTGTGGAGGCTCGTACACAAGACCGGGTACTATACTTTCAACATGTAATTTGAAGGCATCCAATGATGTAAATCGTTTGACCTGCCAGTTATCAAAATCGCTGGAGTAATCCTGGGTGAATTCATCCGCATCCTCTGGATTGGTGAAAAAGCGGATATCCTCTTCGTGCGCAAATAGCAGTGTATTGTTATAGGCAACATAACATACCCCCTGCTCAAAAGCTTGACTGGCTTTTTCCCATACTTCGGGTGATATCAAATCAGGTACCTGCATCTTATAATTCTTTAGCGCTCATCAATTGTCGTTGATGAATTTTTAAATACAAATGCCGCCCTCCATTTCTCTCCAATATTTCAATGGCAAAATGTTTATCTGCAGGGAGAACAAATTTGTCAAGTACCAACACCCAAATTCTGGAACTGCGGGCTTTGAGTGTTCCCGTATCGCCCGAAATAAATTGCGGACGCAGCATTAGTTCTTGGGTAGCGGTTCTTTTACTGATCTGATGATCCCGGATATAGAGTTGCAATAGATCCAGATCAAATCCAATGGAGGAACGATTGGTCAATTTGATTTTAAAGAACAGCGTTTGATCACGGATAAAACATCCCAGCCATTGAAGGGAAACCTGACCGGAGCTGTACTTCATGCCCGGCAGAGAATACTTCGATGGATGTATACGATCAATAAATGCTTGCAATGGATGCGGTGTTTTTATGGAATGAGCTTCATGGAAATTCCAGACGAGGATAGGCGGATTTTCTTGGTAGTCAAGAATGAGTGAATAGAGTTTCCCATCTACTGTGATGACGGTCAAATTTGTTTCAGGAAAAGAATCCTTAACAGCCTTGACTTTCACAATATTCTCAGCAGCTTTTTGAACGATGATAAAATCACTACCTCGATCAATACTTTGAACATATGAGGGAAAAATCAAACTCACTGTCTTAGTAGTGGAAAGCGCAATTCTTTCCTTCATGGACAAAGACTGTGCGTATCCATCCAAACAAAGCATCATCATTAGCAACAAAAAAATACTATTCATTGCGCCCTCCTTGTTCATCTCTCAATAAAACCTGATACCCTGATTTAATGGTAACACGCACCTCTCTGAGTTTACGACCCAGTAAATGTTTGGCGGTACCGATTCCGACTGCAGCTACCTGTGAAGGCAATGAATGGGTCGCACCCAGTATCCCCATAGATTGCACTGCCTGTTCAGTCGATTGTTTCACCACCTCCCGCTCAATAGAACCGGGTATATGAATACCTTGTATACTATCGAGATCAAAAACCGAAAGTGAAACGGGATACAATTGCCCTTTATAGTGAATGGATCGAACAATGATTTGTAATCGTTCTTGATCTAAAGACACCTGTCCAAATACAAAACTGCCACTCGGAATTTTATCTCCTTGAATAAAAACATCTTCCAGCAAACGCAGCTTAACAATGGATCCATGATGGACTTGTTGTTCACCATGCACCATGGCTAATACTAAACAAGCAGAACCGGTATCATTGACCAACTCCGATTCTCCATAGAACCCAATTGTGTTTTGTGAACGACTGGATTGAACAGCATATACTGCCGACCGATTTGCTTTGATTACATGCGTAGTGGCAGGCTGCTGAAGTGCTACCAATTGTTGTAAAGTCAGATTCAACTGTTCTAAATCAGTGTCCTTTTGGGGTTGCTGAAGCGTTTGAACAAGTGTTTGCAATGGATCCAATTCAGAGGAAGACTTCTCAGAATAATCATCTTGATTAGCTCGACGTGCTGGCTTATAAATGGTCTGATAGGGTCGATCAATAGTTCGTTCAATTTCTTCTTCAGGTTCCTTATCATACAAAGGATCGAGTTGCTCCAACTCCAAACGTTTCAAGGAATCCTGTTTGGCACGAGTATAAAAACTCAGCTTATCCAAAGGGGAAATAGGATCCAACTTCGCATCGGGTAAATGATAGTTCAAACCTTTGGTTGGAACAGCCGCCGTTGATTCAACTTCCTTTCCTCCTCCCAACAACCAGAAAATAAGGGTGATAAAAGGGCATACAATTAAAGGAAGCACCAACAGAAATCGCTTCCGATTTTTTAAGGCTGCATCTTGCATACAAATTAATTATCGAGGTTCAACAGAGAGGTCTTTATTGTCAAGGGTCTCCCAGCGTTCAATTAAAAATCCATGAGGATTATGGTCACTACGCGAAATGGAACGTAATGTGCCACGGGTAATCAGGTTTCTTTTTACAATACTGGTAGGTCGGGTAATAGTGATCATTCCATAACAGGTAAATGTAAAAGGCGACCCACGGATATCCAGTAAGACACTGTCAATCTGGATGACCTGACTAATATTACCGGAGAGTAGACTGGCGTAAAATCCTGTTTCGGTAAGATTATCATAGACACGCTTGGCTGATCCATCGGCTAAGTAGAGTGCCTTAACCAAATGTTGTTGGATGAGTTGCTCATCCGGATCAAGCGTAAAAAACCAGTGATGAAAATTTTTCACATGGTCGCGTGCTTCTACTGCAATATTTTCTTTTCGCTCAGATGCAAAAGCTTCAATCGCCTTATCGCCTGCAAGCACATACATCCGATCCTGTAATCGTTGGGTTTGCTGAAAGGACAAAAAGATAACAACCAGACAAAGCAGAAATGAACCACAAACCACAGTAATACAAAACAGTCTTACCGATTGAAAAGCCGTCTCTATATTTTTGATTTTCCCAAACATGATCAACTTATTTTTTTTCTTTGAAATACCCATTGCTCAAAGCGTTATCTGACATCGAGTTACTCATCCTGGATGCAGCATTCCCAAAACTGTCAGCACTCATTGAGCCCCCAATTCCTTTAACTGCCATAGCACCCATGGAAGTCACTTTTTGGACGAGTGCGTGCCCGCCACCGGCATTGACAATATAATTGGCAACAGAAGGAACCGTACAATAACCCACAATCGCGATCAACATAAAAATGAGATAGACAGCATCATGGACACTGATGGCACCCGGCATATTCGTCATATTAGAGAGCAACATATTTTCTTGAATCTTACCAATGATGGCACCGAAAATATTGGCAACTGGCAGCCATAGAAATACATTGATATAGCGGGCAAGCCACACGGTGATGGTATGTTGAAACCCATCAAAAATAGAGATGGCAAAAACCAAGGGGCCGATGATCGCCAGCACGATTAAATAAAATGTTCGAATGGTGTTAATGCAAAGCGCAGCCGCTTGAAACACCAACTCCAAAAATTCACGAATCATTTCCCGAATCCAGTACATTGGGTTAAGTGCATCCAATCCGGTGGCTTGGTTCTGCATGATGTCAAGCTGACGCTCCATCACTTGACCGGAATGTTTAACCATCGCAGAAGTGCCGATAACCGTGGGTTGCAGCACACCATTCAAAACATCAATCACAGCAGGAAATAAAAGAATACCCAACCCAATCGCAAAGGGTCTTAATAATGCATACACATCCACCGGCTCAGCATTGGCGATATGTTTCCAGATACGAGAGCAGATATAAAGTAATGCGGCAAGACCACCAATTAACCTAGCAACGCCGATCAATTGACCGCAAAGCGGCATCATCTCCTTGTACAACCGCTCCAAAATAAGATGTAAGCTGTTCATTCCTTCTGACATTTGTTACTGTTTGATTCCGTAGAGTGAACGAATAGATTTCACTTCTCGCTGTCTTTGTATTCTTCGATCGACAAGCGCACTATATCCATCAACGATATTTCGAAATTGCTGTAACAGTTCACCTCCTTCCCCATCCACCCGGTTGATAAGTCCAATACGCTCCTCATCATTCATGCGCAGCTTCCCGGGAGTAAGTACCAGTGTCAAATCATCCAATAAACCATTGGATCTATTAACAATGGCTGCCATCGAAGTTTTTAGACGTTGTAATTCCGCTGCTTTCAATATCCGATTGGACTGCAATTGCTGTATCAATATGCGGTATTCATCCACCATCTGACGATGACGTTGCACGATCATCTGGATGCGACCATACTGCCTGACTGATGGACGCACTGCCCATAAACCTTCGAGGTATTCTTGGTGCAGTAAAAAATTCCCCCTTGCCAAATCATTGACCTGTCTGTACCCATTTTCAAGTGTTCGATAGCCCTGAACCATGGTCTGATAATGCGCTTTCATCTGCGCCAATTTTTCGATATTCAAGAGCAGCTGTTTCGTTTCAACCGATTGTCCTTTGACTTGTAGCAACAGCAACATTGGAATGAAATAGACTAGTTTCATAAATGCACTTTTTGTTTTTGAATGGCATGTAATTGCTTCGGTCGAATCAGAACCGATTTGATCTGACTGAGCTCTTCATAATACTGACGATAGAGCTCCTTTGTCCGCTGACTCCACTCACTCATCTTTTGTAGTTCTAAAGCATGGAGTTTGTTTTCTATCAGCTTTTGTAATTGCTGTAGCTTCAATTCCTTCATTTGCAATTGTTGAATCTTGAGGTCCAAGCTTTTGATGACTTGACTAACGACCTCGCCAACAATGGGAACTTGGGCTTTACCACCAATCGTCATCAGTACAAAAACAAGGGACATCAACAGTGATTTGATCCCACGCTCCAAACTCCCATGTTTTATAGCAGCTTCTTTGACTTTTATTTTTTCCATTTCTTCTGTAGTATAACAGAGATAAGCTTCAGGAGATACTTCAACGCGATACACTTTGGCGAGTGGCCAGATATAGACTTCCTTGTATTGTTTGGTTGGATCGTTCGCCTTGTTCAAGGAAAGCACTTTGGGAACTTCGCGATCCGGTAGTCCTAGCATATGCTGCACTTCCCTGAATCGTTGTTCATACTTGCGTTGATCGAGTAATATTTTCATATCCGCATTGTTGACAATCGTTTGTCGAATAATATCAGAAGAAAGAATATCATCCAGATCCTGTGTCACCACGATGGCTTCTCCATAGTATTTGCGCACAGTCTTAAACAAATACTTGACATAATCAGCCATTCCGGCTTTGGCAATGGCTTTCCATGCTTCTTCAATCAACATCATTTTTCGAATACCAGGCAGCCCACGCATCTTAGCCATAAAGAGTTCCATGATGATGATGGTCACGACCGGAAATAAAATGGGATGATCCTTGATGGTGTCGATTTCGAAAACAATGAATCGATTGTGTAACAAGTCCAAGTTCTCGGTTGCATTCAACAAATAATCAAACTCCCCGCCCTTGTAATAAGGTCGAAGGACATAGAGAAAATTGGCTGCATCAAAATCCTTTCCCTGAATACCTTCTTTTTGTAGGATGGGAATAAATTCATCTCGGATGAATTCATAGAAATTATTAAAACAGCGAAAAGCCAGTTCCTTTTCATAATACAACTGCAGTGCCTGTGATAAAGCAACATACTCTGACCGAACAAAAGCTTCATCATCTTTTTTCCAGAGCGCGACCAACAGTGTTTTAATACTCTCTTTTTTTTCCGAATCCAAATCACCTACTAGGTAAAAAGGATTAAAGGCAATGGGTGAGCTTGCCGTGTAAGTGAAATAAGTGCCGTCTAAGAGTTCACAGAGACCTGCATAAGAGTTACCCATATCCACCACCACCACATGTGCGCCTTGCAAATGATAGCCGTGTAAGAGGTGATTGGTGAAAAAGGACTTACCACTTCCCGAAGGTCCAATAATGATTTTATTTCTATTAGTGGTTAATCCCAAACGCATCGGTTCATCGGAGAGATCCACATGAAGTGGTCTTCCGGAAATGCGATCACCCAAACGAACCCCTACGGGACTCATGGAACTTTGATAAGTAGTCTCTTGGTTGATGAAACAAATTGCTGCTTCACTAAAACTGATAAATGTTTCATTGATTGGAAGATCACCTGCATTACCCGGTATACCGGCCCAATAAATTTGAGGTGCCCCGATGGTTTCGATACGCGGTCTGGCGCCCAACTTACTAATGGCTGCTGCACATTGTTTTTGAATCATCGCCACCTGCTCCTTCTGATCCGTCCAAGCCAGTAAATGAAAATGTGCACGTACAATCGAGTGATGCCCTTCCACTGCCACAGATAAAAATTCTTGTATGCTGTCACGAGCAAAACCATTTTCCCTGGCATAAAGAGACAAACTTTGCAAACGAAGTTTCCTTGCTTCCAGTTCAGTACGTAAAACAGCGCTATCATCGATTACAAAACACTGCGTATAGAGATGATCACAGGATAATAAAGCACCGGCAGAGGAGACAAACCCAATGGGGAATCTGTATTGATCTGTGGTGTAAGGTGAATAAATGGCACTGCTGCTAACATGTGGTGGCAAATCATGTACATCCGCCAGAGTGAATAGCGTGCAGTGCTGCTCTCCTATTTGAATACCATCATCAAAAACCATATCCCGAATCATTCCATCGGCATGCAAAGACAAATAGCGGTTGATCGACGCTTTAAGTTGCTGATTGGATAATCTATGAACAAGTATCGTAGAGGCTTCACACAAAACCTGCAAACACTGCTCTACTTGCCCAAGAAAAGCAACCATAGTTTCTTCTTGGAGCATTTCAGCAGAGACCAAATGACGCTTCAAAAGAGTGGATCCTGCGGAATTCGACAGCTTTCGATGCTTGGCTCGAAGGGTAAAAAACAATTGGCAGCTATGATCCAGATAAGGTCGGTCAGCAAAAAATCGTTCGCTGTGTTGTTGCAGGAAATCATGACTGGCAGAATAATCAGCAGTATATGGTTCCTGTACAAACCAATCTTGCTTATGAACAATCGTACCAATGGGAAGTAACTCGAATGCTTTGACCCAACTTTGATGAAGCTGCTCCAATTGCTGTTCTCCCAGCGTGAAAATCTCAGGCAGTTGCAAACGATAGCCGATGGTAACATCAGCCATCTTGGAAACTATAACATCCTTCTCAATGGTATAGATGGGCAGTATATCTTGTAAATGCTTCATGAAAAATAAAATCCTTTGATGTGTTTAGGTATGCTGCTACGACAACGCTGTTTCATCCATCCGTTTTGACCATACTTTTTTGAGAGTCGAATGATGGTAAAAAAAACCATAGCTCCACTTGTAAGCGTGAATAAAACACAGAACAACAATGCAACTTGGAGGAGATAGAGTACGGTAAACAGCACCAACTGTAGTGCAAGTGCAGCTGCCAGCCACCAAATATATCTTCCGACCATCCCTTTGAATACCACGGGCTGCTCCAAGCCTTTGTATAGTTTGTAGCAATACATCATACCGGTTGATATTGGTGCAATAAATACTTACTGATACGTTGAACTACTTGTTGATCCAGATGAGGATATTCCATTCCTTCGATCAATGGAACCTGATCAAATAAGTCTTTACAAAGGGCAGTCATGGCAATGAGCTCGTAGTGAAGCGACCCTGTTAAGGACAATTGTTCATATTCATGCGTAAAACGCTCTTCGAAAAGATCTCGGATATAACGAAAACGATAAGGCCGAAGATCAGCCGTCAACAATTCCATGCACTCAGCTTCCAACAAATGATGGGGTTTGGATTGCGTCAAGACCATATCCACTACACGTATTTTATCCAGCACCCAAGCATGTAGGGTTTCATCAGCCAATAACTGCTGAAGTAATAAAGGATGATGCTCACGGATATAATTCAGTAATAAATCCTGTAGTTTGTTTTTCATAGAAATATTCCTTGGGTTTCAAAAGATTAGATAGTAGACTTTATAGAGGCTATTGATTTATTTGTACGCGTTAGCTTAAATTCCAAAGAATGCTTTGATCATAGTCACCACCACAACCAAAAAAACACAAGACCCAAACCAAGCAGCAGCGACCTTACCGGTATCGTGATCTCCCGCATTCCATTTTTGATAGACTTTAATCGCGCCAATCAAACCAAGTATAGCACCAACTGCATACATCAACTGCGTACCCGAACTGAAATAACTCCGGACTTTTTGATTCGCATCCTGAATACCGGCGATGGCATCCTGTGCTTGCGTTTCAGTACTGGTTATAAACACAAGTAGAATTGCGAAGACAAAATGTTTATATGTACATTTCATAAGATTATTTTTAAAACATACCCATCCGAAACCATTGTTGCAATCAGATCTCCTGCTTGGATCGGACAGGTATGTTGAGTCATGGCTTCCATAACCGCGCTAATTCAACCTCCGCAAAGCCAGACATACCCAATGCTTGCATGTTGGATTGGATAGTATTTTCAATGTTGCTTTTAAAGGATGCATCAACATCAGATGAGTTCTTCAATAGTTGCTGTAAGGCAAAAAAGAGTTCTTGTAAGGAGCTTTGATTCTTGCTAGCCTGTACAATCAATGCTTCAATTGTTTCAATTAGGTTTGCGTCATTAGACGGTTCAAAAGCATTCGACTCTCCTTTGATGATATGTTGCTGATGCCCTGCGGAATCTTTCTTTTGATACAACAGATAAAGTGTACTGTAATACAAAATGAGTACTACCAACAAACCAATAAAATAATCACTCCAACTTATACCTGTTAACATACCTTCTATTGAAAATTACCCATATTGATACCCAAACTCAATCCATAACTATGCGTTAAAGGTGATACAGTCGCGATGCCGATAGGAACTCCATAATGAACATCCAAACAAAAAGACTGATCCGCTACAAAACCTTTATACCCTGCTCCCATAGTGATCATCTTTCGACCACCGGCTCGAAGCGACTCCCATCCAAAACCTCCACGGATAAAAAATTGCTCTGAAAAAACATATTCAGATCCAAGCGAAACCTGAATAGGTGCTTTTGATGCAAATAGCATTCGCTTCAGATCCAAAGCAATCGTCCACATATCGGTACTAGTTGATTGTACTTGGTAGGCAGCTCCGATACCGACACTACTCATCTCATGTTTTGAAGCAGTCAAATGATTGAGGACGATGCCCCATTGGAGTTGTTGTTGTGGATGACCAAGTGTAGCAAATTGATAATAATGCAAATTCCCTGCAACTGTATTTGCGGTGGTTGGAAAACCTCGATCAAATTGTCGAGCGCTCAAAAATTGTAAACCAACACCGATACCTGCCTGATTACTCAGCCTGATCCCAACACTACTGCCGACACTATATTGATAGTTTGGATGAATAGAGATATCAGCCCCATTGTTATCACGAAGGGTAAGATTACCCAGATCCAAATAGTCAAGTGCAAAACCTAATGTCGCGGACGAACCCGCTGTCTTTAAATAATCTACTCGCATCAATTTTGTATCCGTAAAAAAAGAACGCAACCAAGGTTGATACGAAATTGAAGATTGGTGGAAATGGGGCGTAAAAACAGACTTGCCCAGATTGCTATTCAATTGCTGATTACCCACGGAACTGGCAATACCGGTTCCTCCCATGGCAATGGCCCTGCTATGCGTGGGAATGGATGCAATAGGAAATCTAGGTGTAGTAATGTTTTGAGCTTGGATCAACAATGGAAACAAGACCCAACAAAGCAGCATTCTCATGGAACTTGAATTGAATAATGAAGCGTATCAGAATGTTGCCCTAAATCATCCACCACAAAAAAGCGAATGGACTGTTGCCCCGACTGATGAAAAATATAGAGCAAGCGATCCGTGCTACTCACAATATCTTGTTGATTGATGCGGTAGTGATAGGATAATATTTTTCCAAAGGGTTGTTCACTGCCACCGGCGTTGAAATAATACCGACTTTGGGTGGTATCCCGTAAATCCCGAATCCAGGTCAAATTAGCAGTCGGGCGAATAGCATTGGCAACTTGAAGTATTAATTTCTTGGTAACAGATCTTCCGATTTTATCGATCAGATCGATCTCAATCGCATACACACCGGGAGTATCCACAGCGCAAAAAAGTGAGTTCCATTCTGCTGCTACTAAAAAAGGTTGTTGTGCAAAAATTCGCTGACCGCGATAGTAAAATTGAACCCTCCCACTGGTATCGTGCAACTCCAAATGCAACTGCTCTTTGGCAGGAATGGTTTGAAGCCAAATAATACCTTGGTTATTCAAATTGAGATAATCACGTTCGCGCAACCTAAGCGTGTCACTCGCTAATTGAAGTTCTGGTCCTTTGGTTTGATCGCGCAACGCGACCTCCTTCTGCGTACAACCTTTGATAATAAAAAATAGAATAAGAATAGAAGCGATGGTTTTCATTGTTTAAATATTTTATCACTGTGAAGAATACCGTTATAAATAGAGCTGATGAGATAAGTTCTTTGACTGGGAAGTCCTTCTACCCCATCAAGCAAGAGTAAATTTTCTCCTTGCTGTACGCTTCGATGCCAAGTCTTCATCCACTGTCCACTCGCAGACCATAGATCTATTTTAATTTGTCCTGCTCTTTTCATCACTACCGAAACTTTTAATTGCTGACCAAAGGGATTGGGAAAAACATTCCAATCTTTTAAACGCCCAATAAAAGATTGATTAGGCAATACACTTGATGGTCTATTACCCACCTTAACCGTTGTTTGAAATCGAGATATACAATTGCGTTCACTAATGGCGATCAGTGCTATAGGGATGCTATCACCTGCGAGATAATAGTATTCTTGTATTTGGCGATGAATGGTTTCAACCTTTCTTCCATTACCAAGATCCCAACGGTAAAGACTAGCTCCAGTTACCGCCGCTGTCAGTCCCAACAAACCACCATATCCAATTTCATGTGCACTAAGTTCAATTCGACCTGCCGGATATGCAGTATCATCTGCACTAACAGTAAATGCTACACTGTCAGCACAACCTTCTTGCGAAACCCAAACACGATACTGCCCGGCAGGAGAAAAAAATCATTCCCCTTCCCAAGGATGCGTCCGGTTGACGCATCCTGCCATTGAATCTTTTCATAACCCGATCCTACAACCAATCGTGTTTTACCATCTGTGCACACTTTAGCAATCCCTGTAATCACGGGTGTGATAACAGTACCGGTCGTAATAGTGATGGAATTAGATACAGTTGTTGTACAACCTTCAGCACTCACTGCACGAACAGTATATACGCCTGCAGTCGATACAGTAATAGATGTTGCTGTACTAATGGTATTAGGAGAACCATTTCGAAACCAGTGGTAATTGATGCCACCTTGATGATTATTAATTTGAATCGTTGTACTGGCACCATTACACAAATGCGTGTTGGTAGTTTGAATCACTGGTGTGAGTGGCATCGAGTTCACCACCACCGTAGCAGTACCGGAAGCGATATTGGTACAAGCGGTGCTGCTCGCATCACGCACACTCACCAATCGATAGACATAAGTTCCGGCAGCAGAAGTATTCACTGCAATCGTTGCAGTAGCACCCGTACTGGTAATGGTTTGGTAAGCACCACCATTGATTTCATAAGTAAATACATAGGGAGCTGTTCCGCCTGAACCGCTGAATGTGATGATCGGGGCAGTCGCACCTGAACAAACGCTGGTTGATCCGGTGATCGTTGCCGTAGGTAATGCATGGATAGAAACCGTCACATCACCACTTGCAGTATTGACACATTGCGTAGCGCTGCTCTCACGAACACTTACCAAACTATAAGTGTAAACACCCACTGAATTAGAAGGTACTTGGATGGTTACACTATTACCACCACTTGTACTGATGGTTTGAAGATTACCTCCGTTGATGCGATAACTAAAAGTATAAGGTGCAATTCCTCCAGAACCACTAAACGTTACACTACTCGTTCCACCATTTTGACAAAGACTACCACCTCCGCTGATATTGGCTGTGGGTAATGGATTGACTGTAACCGTGGTTGCCGCACTGGTCGCTTGACAACCATTCGCATCTGTTATGGTAACATAATACACCCCACTACTTCCAACAGAGATAGCAGCACTCGTAGCACCGGTATTCCAGAGATAACTATTCGCAGCACTACTACTTAGCGTCACAGACCCTCCGGAACAAAATTGTAGAGCACCACTAGCACTAATGGTAGGTGTTGAAACGCTGTAATAAGAAACAGTCACAGGTGCAGAAGTTGCAGGACAACCATCTTTGGTAACAGTAACCGTATAGGTACCGGGTCCAACCGTAATAGTTCTTGAACTGGCGCCCGTTGACCAGAGATAAGTATCATAACCCGCCCCTGCATCCAATGTTTTGGTATTACCCGGACAAACAAAAAAGGAGGAACCTGGCAATGGTGTAGGACAAGTAACGGTGGTGATATTGACCACATTGCTGATGGCACTATTGCCACAGCCATTACTACTCACGGCATAATAAGAACCTGCAGTACTGGTACTAATACTATTGCCACCAGCCCCAGTTGACCAACTAATATTGGATCCACTCGCACTTAGTGTAATGGATTCTCCATTACAAAGAGTTTGATTTCCTGAGGGTGTTACACTAGGAGCTGCAGGAATCGCATCCGTCGATACAACAATGGAATTACTCGGCGAAGACTGACCACAGTTATTGACAGCGCGTGCCGTATAAGTACCTGCACTACTCACTGTGATACTCGATCCTGTTGCACCGTTTGACCAAACATAAGATCCCGTTGAACCCGAAGCCACCAACACAGCAGATGCTCCATTACAAAGCGGCATTGCTGAACCCGTACTGATCGTGGGGGGATCTGGTAATTGCGCTGCGCTTGGATTAAAACTCGTTTCTACATAAGGCGCATCATTATCGATGATCCCATATGCACCAATGGTAACAATATTACCGATGGCATGCGGAATGGTAAATTCATGAACCACATTATTATTACCTGCACTACCATATTCAATATGACTACCTGATTGCACATGGAAACTGGAAGTATACCTTCCCATCAATCCATCCAAATTTTCATTTTTAATTTTAAAACGCACCGTGACCTGTCCTGTTGCACATTGATAATCTTCACTCACCAGTTCGATCGTGATTTGATTGGAACCCGGATTGGGTTGTGCATGTACTAGCGCAGGTAACAATAGACACAAGAGAATCCCCCACCGGCAAAACCGATGTAATAATGAGAATAAAAACATAAGAGTAGATTTTAAGTATTACAAGCCCAGCCGATAGGCAAGCTCTAAGCCTAAGACAAATCGTGAACGACCAAGCATGGGATTAAAAAGTATTTTTTGTTGCAAGAAACTGTTGAGTGTAAAAGCTTCTGTCATGAACCACAACCCGGACAACTCACCTGTCAATCCAAAACCGGATCTTTGTCGGGCAGTCCAATCCCGATATAGCCAAGGCTCATTTTCTATTTGCCAGTGGACACCTACCCCACTTTTAAAACCAAAGCGACCATCTTCAAACCTTTGATGGCTGGTATAACAGTTCATAATTAAATCAACGCCATAGGATGTATAATTCAAATCGCTTTTAAAGCTACGTTCCATGTATCCGCCTAAACATAGATGTAGTTTTGAAGAAGACCAATGCTCATAACGTAGCGAAAGATAATCAGCAGGTGTAAAAGATTTGCCTGCACGAATAGAAACCAGTTGTGCATTGGCAGCAATATGTAAGAGTGTAAGCAAGATCAAAACAAACAGTTTCATGGTAGTTGAATTTGACAACTCAAAACTACCTATACAATAAGGGGGCTATGTTGACACTCGTCAACAGGAAAGAATATTTAAATTGACTTTGTTCAAATTTTAAAATCAAATAGACATATTATTACATTAAAATATTAAAAGGTAAGTTCATGAAATACGTTTGTGCCAAACATTTTGAAGATAAAAATTTGCATAATTATGTTACTCGGAAAGGTGAGAAAGGAGAATGTAATTATTGTGAAGACGGCAAAGAAAAAAGGGTGATTGATATTTCTGAGCTTGGCGAGTTTATTCAGGAATGTTTGCTTCAATCTTATGATGATGCAGGAAACTGGTTACCATTCGAATCACAAGAAGGTGGTTATCAGGGATCAACAAACGATACTCGAGATTTGATAGAAGATCATTTGGATGGTGAAGTTGATAACAAAGTTCTGAATGATTTAATTTATGAAATAGATGATAAAGTTTGGTGCCGTGATGATCCTTTTGGGGATAGTCGTGATGAATTATTAATGAAAGATTGGGAAAATTTCAAAACAATCATTCAGCACCATCAACGTTTTACAATATTCCAGTCCCAGCAAGTAAAAATCGGACGATTTAAGACCTCTGCAACTGAAATTTTGAAAGAACTTGGAAAAATGATCCAACGTTTTCAAATGATTAAGACGTTACCTTCTGGAACAATTGTGTATCGATGTAGACAACATGAAAAAGATGACATCACTGATGCGTCGCAAATGTGTTCGCCTTCTAAGCAATACGCATTATATCCAAATCGGATGAGTCCAGCAGGAATATCAATGTTTTATGGTTCATTTAACAAGAACACTTCCGAATGCGAAACAATAAATATGTCGATTATAAGCGAAAAGCCTTATTGTACAACTGCAGCATTTAGTACAAAAGAAGATATTTGGGTGGTTGATTTCTCCAAACTACCAAAAAAACCATCAATCTTCAACCCTCGTCAATTTTCAAAATTCCATTGGGTTAGTTTTCTTAATGATTTCGTAACGGATCTTTCTAGGGAAATTTTGAAAGATGATAAATCAGAACATATAGAATATACCCCAACACAAGCAGTAACAGAATACATCCGCTATATTTTAAAACCTAAAGGGAAAAAGCAAGTCATGGGTATGATCTACCCAAGTTCGAAAGATCCTAATAAAAATTGTTTAGTGCTATTTTATAATCATGAAGAAAGCCTCGAAAAAATGGAATTCTTGCATAGCTGCTTATCTACAAGAAAACTTTCAATAGACAAAAGTAAATCCTAAAGCTTAAAATGAATAACAAACCGAGTTTGTTTATTATCCATTTATTGGTTTATTATTTTTATTATCAATGATCTAAAAAAATTAAAATAGATTTTAGTGTCATAACACTTCACTGAATTTTTAAGAGTAAAATTGAAATTCCTTACAAGTTTACTAAGGCTTAAATCAACCGTCATATAAAGTAATCAGCCAGCTATATGACCCTGCAATTAATTTATTCGAATATCTTTTTACACCCTAAACGCCCTTTCCATCTCCTCCACTTCACTCCTGCTAATACCGATTTTAGCTGCGACCTTACGCCAATGCTTCACAGACAAGAGCACTTCAGAAAGGATACTATCCATCTGTGCTTGTGTGAGTCGGAAATAAACCCCCACCGATTGAGCCAGTTCAAAATCTTGGTTATTATTATCCATATCGATATTCAAGGCTAACCCGTCTTTATCAACAGAGGGATTAATATCATAAGCTGGTGAAAGCTGCCAGCCATTGCCGGTTAGGATAAAACCATGGTTACGATAATGATCATCCGTATTAGATACCGCAATATTGAAAACCATTCTTCGCCAAAGCTGTGCCAAATCATCCGGTATAGAGGCACCATAAGTCTGAATGGCTTCCGCAATCTCCAAATAACTACCGGGTTTGTCACGAATAGTATCTTCGCTATTGCTGGTCATCGTCATAGCAGATGCAAAATGAATCCTTTCACCTGCCTCTCTGTCAAAGCGTTTCGTAAAAAAAGTATGGTGTTTTCCTGCCACTTTTTCAATGCGACAAGGAGCCATATGGATACCGGCATTAATGGCGAGTTGATAAGCTAGAAACTCCCATGCTGCTTTATCAATGGTATCATTGGCAGAAGGAAATTTAGCAATCCAAGGGTGCCTCAAATCGTCAAGAATATTCGCCTTCGGTCTGGCTCCACCAAGAGAAGAGCCTGGCGCTATCAAAAGAGCAATATGTTTTTTGATTACTTCACCATCCTGATCTTCTTCAATGATCCTTGCAGCATTTTGCAGTTCTCGAATATGCGACCAGTGAGGCGTAGGTGTTTGATCATTGTTATCTAGAAAATCTCCTGCTCGATCTGTTTTAAAACGCAAAGCCCCCATCCTGCTCTGATCAAAAACACCCAATAAAAAATCAAGTTCATACAATGTTTTCACAGGACGCTTTTCCTCCCTTGCCATTTGCGCCTCTCGTCTTTTCATGAGCGTACGACCCCAGGTATCCGGCATCGCATCCTGAAACACCCCAAAATTGTCTTTATTATTAATCGGATATTGCGGTCCGGTAAAATTGGTCAAATCCGGATCAAGCACAAGTGGCTTAAAGGCATCCAACCACTCCTTATGATATGCAAAGCTAAAAGTTTTTTTACCCTTTGCCTGTTGAGCTGTTAGTACGCCAATTTCTACAGGATCCTTCATACCCTGCCAGTGTGCATATACGTATATGGAAGTATTGGCTGACATTATTTGTTATTAATTAAATCCAGATCCTGCAGTCTGCGACCAAATTCATCATCTGCCGCTAGTTTAAGAAAATCATCTTGCAAACCCAGTACCCGTAAAGTATTAAAATAAGCCCCCAATGAAACACTGGGACTACCCTTTTCGATCTCATAAAGTGTTGATCGGTCGATCCCCGCCCTTTCAGATACCTGCACAGTAGTCAAGTGCCTGCGCTTACGCGCCAGCTTGATATTCTCCCCCAATTGCTCCAACACTCGCTGGTATTTTGGAAAAAGTATCTGTTTTTTAGGCTTCATTTGTTGCTTATTATCCACAAATATACCCATTTTGTAGAAAATAACCAACACCTAAAAGAAAAATCTTCCTTTCTAATGCCTGCTCGATCAACAGATAGTGATTCGCATTTCAACTGCAACGATGCATCAGAAAATAAGAAATCCACCTACGCCCATGAAGCTGACTTTTAGATGAATCCATTCGGCTAAATGTCATAACTTAAATATTTGACATATATTTATATCCCCACCACGGAATCCAATCTCCTGCCATTGTATCAATCAAAGTGATTGCATGAAAACGAACTCGCTGAAGCCTAATATAATTGCAGTAATCGTTGCAATAGAACAATACCGTAATGCAGATATTAGCAAGGTTCATTATGCCAATAATGATGCCTTAGCCTTTAAAAAAATGTTGGAAGAGCTATTTAATGTTCCAGAAGAAAACATTACATGCTGGATAAATTCCGATGCAAACAAAACGTCCATAGAAGAAGACTTACCTTATAAGATATTGCAGCTTTCAGAGAATGATTGCTTCCTATTTTACTACGCCGGGCATGGGTTTCATAATGCCGAAGGAAATAGGCTTACTGTTTGGGATACGCATAAAAACAATCTGGTAGGCACAACTGTATCAATTAAAGATATTTTACTTACCCAACTGGAAAAATCAGCCTGTAACCAAAGCATGATTTTTTTGGATTCCTGTGCCGAATATATTAAGGACAATTTAGGTAGCAGGGACATGATTAGCAGTATGTCAATTAAGGAATTTGCTGAATTTGGAACCGCCGATAAATTTCATGCGATTTTTTACTCCTGTAGTCAGGGACAAAAATCATTTCCCTGTGAAAAAGTTCAGCATGGAGTATGGACTTGGCATTTGATCGAAGCCTTGAAAGGTAAAAAGCCGGAAGCAGTCTTTAAAGATGTATACATTACCGATCAAACATTACAGAACTATTTACGAAGCGCAGTTCCAAAATACATCGCCACCGAAAAAATAAGTACAAAACCACAAATTCCATTTGCAACAATCTCTTCCAGCAATACCATCGTTTTGCGACAATTGCCGGTTGTCGCAAAACCTACCAAATCTGCTACGTCAGATTTCAGACTTCAGTTCTCCGATCTCTTTTTAAGAAGAGTCGATGAAAAACATCCTAGAGAACTGCAAGGGTTTAAAAAAGGAAACTCAGCACCCAGATGGGTGAATGATACAACAAGAAGATTCATTCAGGAAAGTGGGGAAAAAGACATTGAAGAAGAAATTCAAACGGTTTATGAGAATGCTAAGAAAATACTTCAGTTAACTAGATCAGAGATACAGAAGACGATAAAAAGAGGTCATGGTACAATCAAAACTGATCAATTCCGATATGAAATATCTATTTTCCAGCATAATGAGAAACCTGCAGTTGCTGTAATCAAACGAACCATTGTAATTACTACACCAACGAATCAATTAACAAAAAAATTTAATGAGATATTTCCTAATTATCCTGATGAAGTTGTAATTCCTTTGGAAGAATCACTTGGCTATGATAGGTTAGTAGAGCTTTTTGAAGGTTTAGAAAAATCAAGAGGTGGCACTGTATCTGATGATGACTCTAAAGGTCAGATCACTTATGAAAACACTAACCAAGTCAGATTTGTCGTTGACCTCGAAGCGATGGAAATGATCATCTATCCGGGATTTGGCTTAACGCCCACCACTATGATTGAAACTGCAATAGATGATTTAAAAGAGTTAGGAAATGGTACTTTTCTAATAGAAAACGCTCAAGAACCGAAACTCTTGGAATAAACAATATCTCATTACACTGATGGATTCAAAACTTCTTTTTCCTCAATCATATCAAGAGTTGAATGAAGATAACGGGTAACCCATGTAGGAGCAAAACCTGCATCCTGTTTGACAATTTCTGATGGAATAAGCCTTAATATTTTGATGAGCTGTTCTTGGTGTCCTTTACTATTTTTAATATAGTCTCCGATTTCAATCAGGGCTTGAATTAATAGATAAACAGTGTCATTTTTTGCTCGCATGTATTTGGGGTTTCTATGCTTTAATAAGACTATTGCTTTACCTAGTTTTATCTTTCTGGATGGTCCACTAGTAAAGTAAACAATACGCATAGGTACTTGCGTTGAAAATCCAAGGCGATTAAGTGCATATGCACCCGTGGGTCTAATGATTATTTGATCTCGTACAGCAATTTTTTGAACAATATCATCAAAAGAGGGAGCGATTGGACCAATCAATTCATCTATAATAGGCAAATGATAGATACCTCTACCTATTCGATTGATCTCTTTGTATTGAACCAAAATCGATAGTGCACGTCGAATTTTGGAAAGTTCACCCACATGCAAAAAATCCTCAGCAAAGAATACCTCACCTTTTTTATGTTGGATAGCTTCTCTAAGAATATCAATAAATTTCATTTTAGCTTTCATAATATTAGCATTATTCATGAATAGAGATTATACATCATTTAGTCATCTCAGTTGCTCAAGTTTGAACGAGTGCAGAGTTTGTGTCACAAAAAAAACCTGCATCCGCAGGTTTTAAAACTTATTCTATTATATATACAACCTTAATTTTCCAATTGCAAAGCAGAAGGATCAATAATAGGTAGTATTGCGTTATGCAAATAGGTTCCTTTAAAAGTAGAGAACATAACCCCTCGAGTGGTAGAAATTGATACTGAATTAAGCGTATCTGTCAAAGCTTTTGGCACAGACCATTTCCCATCTGGAGCTAATTTGATGACTTCAGGAAAGTTAATGATTTCATATATACAGCTTACCTCTAATGTACCTACTGGTTCTTTGCTCTCATTGCAACTGATCCGGATCTTTACAATAACAAATATCAACTTCTGAACAGAGTCGATTTGGTTTTCAACTCCGAGCTCATAAGTGAAATTTGTAAGTTGTGTATTCACCTGCGGTGGGTAATGCAAACTACCTCGCAATAACTCGATCCCCTTGAATGAAAACGTAGCTGCTTCTAATGTTATATTTTGTTCATTATTCATATTAACGAGAAGCTTTTCTATTCACACAAAAAGGGGGTATCACCGCATGTTGATACATGGAATTTTCCAATTTGGTACCAAGACAGATTTCTCCGCTACTTGACCTTGTTAAATAGGGTATCCCAGGGCGATCCATCTCTGCTTTGATCGTTATATGCATTCTCTGAACAATTTGTACCTGCATAGGTGCAAATAATTCTGCAACAGGAATTTGCATGATGAACGCAATCTCTGATAAGGTATCAAGCGTAAAGTTTTGCGTTCCGCTCAGCCACTTGGTTACTTCCGAAGGATTCTTATTCAGTTTCTGCGCCAGTTCACTTTTACCCCATCCCCTTGCAACGATTAAATCATCAATTCTGGCGGCAACAGTCATCCTGGTGTTGGTCTGAAACTGGCTGACTGGACTGATCTTGGCTAGAAGGTCACCAAGAATCTTACTGCTGTGCTTGCTGACTGCTCTCTCTCTGGTCATGTTGTCTGGTAATTTGGTTTTCATATATCACAAGCCTTTATGAAAGGCTATCCTCAATTTATTGATCTTCCTCTTCTGCATGATCTGCAGCATCATTATCGAAGGTCAGGTCTCCTAGAAGTTTTGCTCCGTCGGATGACCAAGAAAGTTCCCCATTAGAAATACAAGTAATAATACTGGCTGACAAAGCGATCATTTCTCTTGCCTCCATTTCAAGTTTAGGATCTTCCTGCCAAGACCGTACCTCTTTTGGACCGCCGCCGCCCAAAATAATGGCAACTGATCCATAACGGATGCAATATAACCTGAGTTGGCAGTCTGGGTCATCATATAACGCGCAAACCCCGTCCCCGGGTATTCCTTCGTCGTGTTTAAAGAACTTTTCTCTTGCTCCGGTTGAACTCCCTATTTCACGTAGCCGCTTTAATATCGATTGCACTTCATCCGGGTATTTTTCGGCATTTTCGCTAAGAAAATACTCGAAAAGGCTCGTTTCATCACCATCCACAAGGACAGTGTAAACGGTAGCCATGGTTCCCGAAAGTTCTGCTAGTTCTACGATTTGATATTTCACTTATACATAAAATAGAGTACAAAAATAGGTCCATATTTCCGAACTATTTCACTTTTAAGTAAAATTTCGGGATAAATATAGGGCAATTGATTTCTAATTTCCAAAAAACTCGGTAAATGAAAGGATAATCGGTAAAATAGGCATTTATCCCCCCTACCTCTTCCACCGACTCACTGTCGCCCGATCCACCCCCAGATAATCCGCAATCATATACTGCTTGATCCGTTTATCTTTCAGCATCCACCCGCAAAGTGAAGGAAGCTGAGCAAGCCTTGCTTTGGCCGATTCCGCCTGCAGCAGATAATGTTGCTCCAGTTGCGCAGATTGTAATTCAGTAATCTTGCGTAAATGGGAATGAAATACAGGATACTTGTCGGCGATCGCCTCCGCCTCTACCCTGCTGATTTTTCGGATCACGGTTTCATCAAGTGCGACAATGGAAAGTCGAGAAGGTGCAAGTGCATGAAAGCTACTGGTCGCACAGGTGATTTCACCGGCGCGCAGAAAACAGATGATACGCTCCTGCCCACCACTGATGTCATAACAACATTTTACCAGCCCCTTTTCAATAAAAGCCATCCAGTCGCACGGCTCACCGGTACGCAACAACGGAACATTTTTTCGAAAACTAAACCGATGACATCGACCCACGAGTGCTGCACGGATCTCATCAGAAAGCGGATGCAGTGAAGAGAGGTATTGAAAAAACTCATCCATCAAGCGTCTAATTTTCACATCTTAAAAAAAGGGACAGGCGAACGAAATACCCGTCCCACAAAAACCAACACGTCTTATGGGGGGATAAAGACGATGTGAAAATACAAGTAAACCAAGCGTATTAAAGGGCGTCTCTCACGAAAATCTTGGCGGCTTTCCCTAAACCTACGAAAGAATAATGATCTTCCCCATTGATAGCAAGAATGTAACAAGACCATTACCATTATAACCAGTGTGCTGAATGTTAAAATCACAGATACTCGATGGCAAATAAATTGTTTGCATATATCCAATTAAGAGAAAAAATTAATATCAAAAGCTTGGTAAGATAAAATCCAGTGTTTAATTTTAATAACCCCCTAGGAGCATTTCTCCCCCATGAATGCTTTTTTCGATAACTGCCCTAATCACTAAACCTGTAGACATTGAAACAATGTATTAATGGCAATCGCCACTTCATGGCATTCATGATCCCGTGCATATTACTATTTCATTCTTGTAATCGCCAAGAACAAAAGATTACCACCCCAAAACCACATTTATGTACCATGATGGGTAAGGTAGAACCTGAACAACAAATAGTTGGAGAATCAACACTCATGTGGGCAAAAAAACAGGTCTTGGTCTACTTCATGGATGACGACGGCAACATGAGAGATCAGGTGCTGAGGATCGCCAACAGTTGGATGCCCTACTCTGGAATCAAATTTGTCCGAACATTTGATCAAAACGCTTCCGACATCAGGGTATCTTTCAGAACAAATGGTTGGTGGTCTTATATTGGAACGGGTTCAACAGAAATTGACAAAAAGGATGTAACACTATCCTTGGATAGACTATTTCAACATGATAATGCGAAAATAAAAACAGTAATTCTACACGAATTCGGTCATGCGCTAGGCTTACTACATGAACACCAAAACCCATTCAATAACATAAAATGGAGACTATCAAAACTCTATGAGTACTATAAAAATACCTACCAAGTAGATTCAGCATGGGTGAAGGAAAATGTTTTGGAAAAGTATGAGAGTTTAACAGGCATTTACTGCGAAGCGGATCTTAAATCCATAATGATGTACATGATCCCTCCGGAACTTACTGAGGATAGTCTTACTGTTCCAGAACCATTAGACCTTTCCATTCTGGACAAAAAATATATTCAAATGATCTATGAGAAAAAACATTGTCAATAACCCAGCAAAACCCAAAACCATGAAATACCTGCTTTCGATTTTTACAGTCATTTTTCTATTTAGCTGCAAAACCACTAAAATCACTAATAAAGAGATTATAATTGATTTTGCCTCACCCACATACCCTGATGTTGAAATAATAAAACCCAAACAAAACCTAGTAATCACTTTAAAAAATATCAATCCTTATTTGTACGACATAAGCGTTAAAGACTCAATAGTAGTTAATAGCGTTGAATCACCAACCTTGTTTGGTCAAGTGTTTAAGATACCTGAACTCAACCCAACACCTACAGAAGCCCCATCCACAGATCCGAAAGTAGCAAGCGCAATGCCGAAAGATGGTTCTATTGCAGGCAAGGAGAAAGAAAAAGAAAAAGCTTTAGATGAAGATCTAAAAAAATTTATTGCAGGATATGCAAGTAAAGAAATCGATGTGAAAGATCTTCTGACTCTTGCAAAGATTTCCGATGATATCTCTAAGCTGCTGTATGATTGTTATTCCAGTATTACCGACTTAAAATCTAAAGCAGATACATATATTAAATCCAAGATAGAAAATCTACCAGACCATACTCTACCAATTGGAATACAAAGTCAAATTACCAAAGAGACCAACGACATAAAACAAGCTCTTAATACCTATGCCTCTTCGGGAGGTACTTTAAAAAATAAATTGCAAGCTATACTAGATCAATCTGACCCAAATTTAACTTTAGCTGAGTATAAGAGTATTGAAAAAGACATAAAAGAAAAAATAGCGCTCATTGATAAGATACTTGAAAATATAAAGTCTTTAAGTGGAAAAGTGAAAGACTTTGAAGATGCAAAAGTCGGCACTGCTATTGAGGATAGTTATAATAAGATCATGACCTCACGCATCAGCAAAACATTTATTACTCCAACCCAGTATCGAACTGACGAAGTTTTCTTAACAATTGAGGCAAAGAAGAAAAAGGAAGTTTTTTGCACCCAAGAGATCGGTAAAATTCCGATCACAGCAATTGTTTTTGGCGGGGTAAAGATTGACTTCAGCACAGGCCTTGTCTTCAACTTTGGAAACAAGAAATTTTTTGATCAGAACTATTATTATGACTCAGTGAATCGAGTGGGAACAACGACTTTAGCTGACAGTGTCTCTATAAAAAGAAGTAGAAATAACAACGTTTCTATCCCATCACTTGGTGTATTCATGCACATTTATTCTCGACTAAACTCACATATTAATTTCGGGGGGGTGATCGGTACTAGTTTGGGTACAGATCAGCGAGCCTATTATCATTTGGGAGCAAGCCTACTCCTCGGAAAGTCTGATAGGCTGATAATCAGTGGGGGTGTTTCATTGGCAAATGGGAAAACCCTTGACGGAAAGTACAGTGAAAATCAAATGATCAAGAGGTCACTCGCCCCACAATCAATACCCACGGAAAATGGAATCAGGGCTGGCGGCTTTTTGAGTATCAGTTGGAATCTGAACCTTATTAAATAAGAGATAGGCAAAAAACTCATCCATCAAGCGTCTAATTTTCATATCTTAAAAAAAGGGACGGGCGAACGAAATACCCGTCCCACAAAAACCAACTGCGTCTTACGGGGGGATAAAGACGATGTGAAAATACACGTAAACCAAGCGTATTAAAGGGCGTCTCTCACGAAAACCCTGGCGGCTTTCCCGCAATCTGATCACACACCACTATCATCAAGGATCACGAGCTTATTCTTAATGGCATACACAACAATGCCTGCACGGGTCCTGACACCCATTTTCTCTTTGATCTTGGCTTTATACCGTTCAACAGTTCTTTCACCTAAGCAGAGTTCTGCCGCAATATCTTTTAGGATCATATCCTTGACGATCAAAGAGATGATTTGCTTTTCTCTGCTATTGAACAGTTCTTCATATTTGTAAGGCTTGCCGATATGACTGGCTTGTATCATACGCAAGATCCGCTGAGAAGTGGAATCGCAATAATGTGGGATACCATCAAGAGAGGATTCAAGCGCGGTGAAGATCACGTCCTTGGGCATGGATTTGTTCACGTAGCTGAATGCACCGGCTTCCAGTGCATTTAAGATCAAATGATCACTATCAAAATTCGTAAGCACAACACAGAGCAGTTCCGGAGCAAAGACCTTGATTTGTTTGATTGCTTCTATCCCATTCAGCACAGGCATACTAATATCTGTCAAGACCACATCCGGTCGGTTCGCCCGGACACTATTCACCAATTGCTGACCATTGCGCACCGTATCGATGATCTCATAGGTAGAATGATGTTCAAAGATGCGCAGCATACCATCAATAAATACGTCATGATCGTCTGCCAGAACGATCTTGATTTTCTCAGTTGTTTGCATGACCAAGTAATTGGAAAGGTATTCTGATAAAATAATGAGTGCCGTTACCGGGAGAAGACGCAACAATAAGCGAAGCATGCAACATATCAACTCGGGACTGAATATTTTTTAATCCGGAAGATTGCTTTTGTTGCAGACAGCTTTCAAAATCAAAACCGATACCATCATCCCTGATTTCCAATTGAAGATATGGAAGCTGCAAGGCAAAGCCGATCTCTAAGACAGAAGCCTTCGCATGTTTAATCGCATTGCAGACAATTTCTTGTATCACGCGGAAAAGCACCATCGCCTTTTGTTTGTCGATTTGATCGACCGCTGGTATAGATGTATACAGTATCGTAATCCGGTTGGCAATATTGATACGTTCTATAAAATGTTCAATCGCCGCATTCAACCCCTCCGTCTCCAGCTCACGGGGCAGCAGGTTGAGGGAAATCTCGCGCAGCCGCTGAATAGAAGCACTGATCTGTTGAGTGGACGACTGCAGCAAAGCATTACTACGATCCTTTTCAGCGAGTGTCGAAAAGCTAAACTGCAACCCTGTCAATAAAGAGCCCAGATCATCATGCAGGTCTTTGGCGATCCTGGCTTTATCGGCTTCAATAAAACATTCATCCTGAAACAATTTATCCCGTAACTGGTTTTGTTTCTTTCGCAGATGATAAAATAAGGAGATGGCAAAAACGCTGAATAGAACAGCAATCACAGTCAGGGCTGCGAGGAAAGAATGGAATAAGTCGGTTTGTGTCGGTTCCATAAAAAAGCGGCGGTGATCATTAGGTTGGTTAGGATATTGAGTGCATTATCGATGACCCACAATCGGACAAAGTAGGATGCGTCCAAATGAGTGGTGTATAATAAAAAGGATTCAATAAAAGCCCGATAGCTATAATGAAACAAATAAGCCAGACAAATAAAAATATCGGATGGAGTAACAGAAGTAGCCCGATGCAAAAGTGTTGAGATCAATTGATCAATGGTGATACTGACCAGTAAAATATAACACACAAGTCTGGACAAAGAGTTTGGAGAAAATAAAGAATGAACAATAAAATTATCTGCGACCCAGACCAATACACCCGCGCTGATGATCAGGACATGAAAACGATTACCTCGCTCAGAGGGCCATTTTTTAAACAACAATCCAAACAATACAAACTCGATCAACAGATACAGATTGCCATTCACCATATTGTGACCATAGGATCGAATCGTGATATAACTGATCAGATCACTGAGGGCTCCAATCAAGAGTAGCACCACCAAAAATGGATATTGCTTGGAGATACGCTTCCACTTCCAGCCAATGGCTGAAAGTGGAAGTAGTACCGAAAAAGCCGTAAGATGACAAAATTCAAAAGCGGTCATAATTAAGGTCTTAAGGGCGATTCTGGTGGACAGGTTGGTGGACACTTGTAAGAGTTTTCCAACAACAAGGGATCTTCCTCTTCACCGGAATCATTTTGTTCAGTTGTATACGTCGGAGGAAGTATATCGTATCCGGCGGCATCGGCAGCTACCAGTACGGCGCATATTTCTCCGTTTTCTTTTTTTCCGTAATAGATACGGAACTTCTCTGCGCCTGCCACAGCAAGCATAGCAAGTACAGAAGATTTTTCAAACGTCTCACAAACAGACAGATCCGCGGGACGATTGGCCTGAAAATGAGAAGTCAACTGAATCGCTTCTTGTAGCGAAATAGAATGTGGAATCGAATTGTTAGACATAGTATACATTTTAGGTTGCAATACTATGTACAGTCGTCAGGGAAGTGATGACGGCATTTGCAGGATTATTGGCGGCTTTCCCGCATTCTTGGATGGGATCCGAGTAATTGAATCAATCCCTTTGCCAATAAACCATGAAGTATCCGATGATACGTGTCTTTTGATACGGGTAGATTATTTTGTAAGGAGTACAATTCTACACGAATAATTTGTCCTTTTTCTTCTTGGACTTTTACTGTTTGAGGATGCATGATTTGAAATATCGGCAAAGATAGATCAAACTTTTAAGTGTATCGCTTTAGCGTTACACTTAAAAGTTAAAATTCTTGGAGTTTTCCACCATGATTGAAACCCAAGATTCAATAATAATTATCAAAACATCGATTGTACTCTCAAGTATGCTTGATGAAGCCAAAAAGAAAGGGTCCAGTCACTCACGAATAGCAAATAATCCAAATCACGTTATTAATTCAATTGGAAAGATTGCCCTTGAAACAGGCTTAAGAAAAAATACTGTTTCGGATTTAGTCAATGGTAAAAAAGCCACAAAATTAACAACACTACTATCCGTCTTAACAGCCCTCGACAAAAGCCTTATTGACTTCGCCAAACATTTCGACAAAATCACCGATTCAGATATACAAAAATTCAAAGAACTAAAAACTAAAAGTGCAAGCAAGGCAAACAATACTAAAAAGAAATCTGCTAGAAAAATCTGATTCCCTCATGGCCAAATGAAATCCCAATTTGATTTTTTTGCTCATTTCTGACAAAACCTTACTTGTAAAAAAACACAGAGTATAGAAATACCCCGCGTTGAAATGAATCTTATAATTCATTCTCGTTTCGAATTCATAAAGCCGGACAAATCTTCGAATCATTTATTGATCATGAATAAATTAATATTCAGCAGGTGATAAACATCACCCGCTAGGCATTGAGAGTACTGCCCTATACTTGTAAACCCATACTCCTATAAGTCCGAACTCAATAATGCCGCCAAATAGGTGTATGAAAATTTAGGTAATAGTGTATTTAAAATTGCAAAACATCTACCTTTTGATCGATCTAATATTGTCTAAACATGAACCCATGAGGATTGGAAACTCATTTTTACCTCTACTATACTTGCATGATAAATACAAGTAGCTTATTAGTTTGAACATTTTAAATATAAACCGGGTAGGTAGAAACAAACCCGGTCGTGCATGCCATTTTAAAACCGACGCACATGAGAAAACTTTCGTCTTAATTGTGTAAACTTAACTTTCAAACAAATAAAGATGCTATAGATTAATTTATTATTAGGAGTAGCAAAGTGATTCCATTCTAACAGAAACTTATTTGAAAAAGTATAACCTTTCTAAACTATTAGATCAAATGTATATAACAATAATTTGAATCATTTTCCATCTGACTGTAATGATCATTTCTTTCCCAATCAAAAATCTACAATAAATAAATAATAATTTTTGACCTTGTAAAATGATACAAATTTTACTTTTTAGTCTCCTTTACTATTTCAACATCCTCTTCATTTAGAATAAAATAAACAACATCCCATTTTGTTCCAGTATCCCACTGCTCATTCCCATTATAAGAAACTTCAAGAATCACCCGATCACCATAATACTTATCCCTAAAATAATATTTAAAAGAAACAACTTTTCGAATACCCTTTAAACTGTCTAATCTAGCACTTATTTCAGGCATTGGAGTCAACCTTACTCCATCAAAAATGGACATCCGTGAAGGAATACTTTTCCAATCGTAATGCCTCATAATATCGTTTACTTTTGCTTCGCCTATTATTGGAATGATTTCTTTCTTTATATTCTCCCATCCTTCCTCGGTAATCATCATAGTTTTATTCGTCCAATTCAAAACACGCACAAGTGGCTTTTGATAATCATTTAAGCTGTCTTGACAAAAAACAAAACCTATCATACTAAAGGCTAAAAGGGTTGCAAATATTTTTTTCATCTTATTATTTTTTAATAATGTTAAATAAAAACTGATCGATTACTAATAGTAAAACTAGAATAGCTGATTTTACTATTGTCCAAGTGCTTTTTTGACAGCTTCATATGCATTTACGATACCACCTGTTTTACAAAATCTTTCAAGATTATTTCCAGGCTCTAGTTTTCGTACCGAGCTTTCAATTATTTGCCTTACAGTTTTGTAATCATAATGAGGAAAATAGGAAAATAAAAGTGCGGCTATTCCTGACACAATGGGTGCGGCCATAGATGTACCGTCATACTCCTGATATTGATTATCTGGTATGGTAGATAATATATCTACACCAGGTGCAAATACGTCTATATTTTTAATCCCGCGATTCGAATAGGGAGCTTTTCCCGAATGTAACCCTCTACTGGAGGCCCCAACAATAATAAAATTACTTGCCTTTTCACCGTTAAGAAAAAAAGGAGATGGATACCCCATATCGATGTCAACGTCATTTTCGTCATTCCCAGCAGCTCGCACAATCAAGACCCCTTTTTTCTCTGCATATTGCACGGCTGAATCAACTTCCTTCTTATGACAGAAACCAGAATGTAGTAAACTGATATTAATAACTTTCGCACCGTGATCTACAGCGTATACAATAGATTTTGCTATACCCAAATCAAATTCTTTCATGTCCTGATCAGCCTGCTTACCAGCTGATGCCCGCAATATCATGAGTTGCACATTTTCGACTATCCCATCAATGCCCAGACCGTTATTTCTAACTGCTCCAATGATACCAGCTATATGAGTGCCATGATGATTGATTCCCGTACGCAAATCATTATTATTCTCTGGTAAATTGTTGCGGGCGTTTGCAGAAACTGAATCTTTTTTTACTAAAGAATCTTCTCTTTTCCGCCTGACAATAAAGTTCCAACCGTGTATATCATCAACAAATCCATTTTTATCATCATCAATACCATTGTTAGGAATCTCATATTTGTTAATCCACAATTTTTCTTTTAAATCCTTATGTATAGTATCAATTCCAGAATCAATGACAGCTACAATTACCGGAACAGATTGCTTCTTCAAAAGCAGTTTGTATGCTTCAGTAAGACTGATGCCAGCTACACCAGCAGAACTATCCAAAAGATACCACTGTTGCTTAGAAATAGCTGGTCCAATACTAGTCTGAGTGATGGCACATGAATTTGAAAAACCGAAACTGTTGATAGCTTGCGCTTTAATTAAAGTATGTACAAAAAAAGTACAAATAAAGAAACTAAGATAAAATTTCATGATACTAGGCTTTAAAGTTTTTCAATAAATCCAGACTCCTTTAAACTTACCACCTCGGCAGCTGCGATTATATATTGCGTATCATCTCGACGATTGTCCCAAGTAATATTTACATCCCAACTTGTATTTTCCTTATATGGTATTCGCAGAATTTTATACTTTCTACCGTCTTCTCCTTTTATTTCACCCACATAATAAATCTTTAATTCATTCATTCGATTACTGTATTTTTCGAAGGATGAATAATTATTGATATCAAATGCAGGAAATGGCTTTAAGAACTGAAAAATAACGGATACTGTATTTTGCGTAGTTGTATTTGATTGCTTTCCAAAATCAGAAGCCTCTAAATGCCAACTTCTGGGCCACTCTTTCGAAACATGAATCAATTTTGTCCAGTCGTTAATGGTTGCCTGCGGAAATTTAACGGTATAGGGTAATAATTTCGTTTTCATACCTGGTTTTACAGCTTGAAAACTCCCTGATTTTACTTGAAAATAGACAGTATCCCACACAGCAGAAATATCCCAATCTTTATTTTCAGGATAAGGAACCCGGATTAAATCATAAGAGCCAATAGATCCATCTAGATGATGCCTTATATAGGATGCGACTTTTTGAACTTTCAAGGTTGATAATTTATTCAGTACACTATCTGAATTTTTAATCCTTCCCTTACAAAGCAAAGCCATCGCACATGGCATTTTTGATATAGTTATATTTTTTTTCACTCGCTCAAACTCATACTGTCCAAGTTGGCTTATAAGTGTATCTCGAACTTCATCCCAAATATTTTCACTTCCTTTGAAAATCATCGAAAATGAGAAATCAGCAGCATGAGCTACCTGCACACTGGTTCCATTTGGAACATTACTAGTACTTAAGTACGATTGGCTTTTTACTGCCAGTGTAAACAAAAAAAAGCAGCCAATCAATAGGATTATATTTTTCATATATACTTGAATTGTAAATTATCGAGGATTTTGTTGAATAGATGAAAGTGAAATAACCGTGAAAGGAATTAATAAAGTGTAACGAAGGTCATTAGGAGCTAAGCTATGGACGACTCCATTTAGATTTCTTCGTATAGTAACAGCATTATTTGACTCAAGATTTAATCTTCTTAAATCGAGCCATCTTAATCCCCGAAATACCAGTTCTCTCCTGCGTTCTTCAAGAACCAGTCTAAGCGCTTGCTCGGGATTGGATATAGTAGGAGAATTATATGTATTTGTTCTCCATCTCTTTTGCAAAACTGTTCTCAAATCTTGTAAAGCAGAAGAAATATTACCCATCCGTGCAAAGCATTCCGCTCGAATAAGGTAAATTTCGCCAGTTGCAATACCTGTAAACAAATCAGAAGAACCACTATTAAACGAACCTTTAAACCGATAAGTATTATCTCCGTTCGATCGAAAAAAAACAGTTTTTCTTAAGTCATTGGCATTATAAAGAGAGTATAATATTGAATCCATCCTGGCCCTACTAGTAGGAGAGACACCTCCATCATTATAAGAAATAAAAATTTGTTCTTGATTATATTTTAAAATAGGTGTGTTTGAACTCGGTTGAACAGAGCTACTATTAAAGTCCAAAAGACTATTATACACATTTAAACAAGCATCAGCAGACTCTTTTGCTTTTACATAATTACCTAACTGCAAGTAAATTCTTGCTAATAATCCGTGGCAAGCCGCCTTTGACGGGCGTGCTTTCTCTGCTGCGCTGATCGGCAGATTGTCGGGTAAGAGACGAAGTACTTCAGCCAAATCGGCAAAAATCTGATCATATGTTTTTTGTAATGAGAGTCTCTCAGAAGGAATATTAAAATTCGAATTAAAACGAAGTGGCACACCTAGATCAGTTGCTGCCGGTATAGGTTCATACTGCTTAGCAAATAATTGAGCCAGATTAAAATAACTATACGCCCTAAAAAACAGTGCTGAACCTTTAATTTTATCCCATCGAGCTGGCTCAGACACTCTGGATATATTATTTAAAATATCAAGTACTGTATTAGTATAGAAAATATTTGTGTACTGATCTCCCCAATCAGACAAGTTATCAGTTTGCCCTTCCCATATATAAAAATTCTTGTCTAATTCAGTCCGAGCAAGCCAATCTGTATAATTCAAAAAATATTCGTCGCTCAACGATAGTAGGCCTGTTGGTGTTTTTCTTAAAAAAGGGTGATCCAACATTGCTTCTAAATCATTAAAAGTACTTGGAGTAGTTAAGGATAAATCAGATTTTTCACTCAAATATTTTTTACAAGAAGACATTGAAATTGATGCAAGAAATATTATTAAATAAAAGAGTTTTCGCATAATTTTTTCTTTATAGTTATAAATTCATTCTTAGCCCTAACGCATAGGTTTTAGGAACAGGAAAGGATGCATTGCCTGTATCATAGTCAGGATCTAGACTCTCTTTATTGGCTCGCCATATAATTCCCAAATTGGTTATGTTAATATAAAATTCAAATGATGAGAAAAACAGTTGCTTTGGAGATGCTTTTAACAAATAACTAGCACGAATATTTGATATCCGTATATGATCTCCTTTAACAACGGTTGCAGTTGAATTAGCATAAAACTGATCCCTATTCGTATTAGATAGGGGATAAACTATGGAAGGAATTGTGGTGAATGTTTCATCCCCAGGTTTTTGCCAACGTTTATTATAGTCGGGATGACCTTGACCTAATGTATAAAGAGCTTGATAATTAATGGTACTTTTCCTAAAATAATAGCCAAATGCGTATGTGGCATTAATCAATAAAGTAAATCCTTTGTATTCAAAGCTATTATTTAAGAACCCAAATAAAGTTGGTATAGAAGAACCATGATAAACTAAGTCAGCAGTATCAATCGTTTGCCTAGATATAGCTAAATAATCCTTACTAACCGTCTTACCAAGATAACCTTGCGGATCACCGGTAAGTGGATCTAACCCTGCAAATGGGTAACTGTATACTGCATAAGGAGAACGATCTTTAATTGGAACTATACTTTGTCCCCCGCTAACAAGACCCTGAATCGTCCTAGCTTTATCATTAAGGTTATACTTAGATACTTTAGTTGCAATTGTATTCAGGGATAAACCAGTAATCCATTTAAATGGCTTAATAATATTAACCGAAGTGACAGAAATATCTATACCACCGCCTTCAATACCTGCACTATTCTTATTTAACGAGCTTAAGCCTGTTGTCGGGTCTACAATAGAACGTAAAATTAAGTTATCAGACTTTTTTCGATAAAACTCAAACGACAGGGAAAGTCGATTTTTAAAAGCTACTGCATCAAATCCGAAATTAAGTTGGCGGATTGTCTCCCATGTCAAATCAGGGTTGGCAGCAATTGTTATATTAGCAGAGGGTAGATTAAAAACACTACTGGTAGCAGAGATTGATTGAATAATAGTATATGGAGAAAGAGCATTGTTTACATTTCCCTGATACCCATAAGTGGCTCTCATCCTCAATAAAGAAATATCTTTAACACGGAAGAATTTTTCATTATTAATATTCCATGCAGTACCAATTGTCCAAATAGGTTTCCATTTATCATTGGTATTTTGCCCGAATAAATTGGCACCATCTCTGCGGGCACTTGCGGATAGAGTATATCTTTTTCCGTAGGTATAAGAAGCATTAGCATAAATAGACACCCAACGATCAACAAATCGACGACGAGAATTAAATTGGGTAATTTGAGAACTACCTCTTCCCCCATACAAAGGATAAGCACTAACATAATCAATTCTGGCAATGGTCAAATTTTCGTCATTATAGCCGTAAATACGTTGAAAATCACTTCCTGATTTTCGCTCTCGTATTTCACCTCCTACAATTGCATCTAATTGATGTGTGCCGTTAAATTTCTTATTAAAATTTACTTGCCCCCTACCATTTTGGGATTGAATACTTTTAAAATCCTGGTTTAATATCCCACCTTTAGGAAGATTATTGGTAACTGAATTCCCTTGAATAACAGAATAGAGATTTATAAGATTTCTTGAAAAATAGGTGTTTAGACTATTATAATTCTGCTCATCACCAAAACTTTTTTGATATTGATAATCAGCTTGAAAGGAAAGATAGTTAGTTAGCTTATAATTAAAACCGATATTTAAAACAACATCCTGCAATCTTTCCGAATTATTCCTATTTCTTAGTTCATCTAGAGGCTTAAATTTCCAATCAAGTAATTTTCCAGCTCCTGCAGTGTCTACATATCCAACTCGATAATCTTTTGCTATAGCCAGAGGATTGCCATTACCGTCTGCAAATTGAGCGTATGGATATAATTTAACACTCCCGCGAACATTATAAAAAGCATCTCCTATATTCCCTAAGCTATTTCTATAATTTGTTGAATTAGAAAAAGCAATACCTGTCTGAAACTGTATTTTTTGGGAAAGTGCAAATATGGTATTTGAGCGTAGGGTAAATCGATTAAATTCATTCCCTATTTGAGTAGATCGTGATTTGTCATACCCTAATGAAAAAGAATATTTAATCAGTGGACTACCACCATTTAAATTAATCGAATATTGCTGCGCAATACCTGTTTGATAAATATATTTATCAAAATCATTACGAACATCCCGAATTCTTAATGCATCAATCTGATTAGCAGAGTCCTGTGATGAAATACCACCTGACCTTCTTCTTTCCAAAATTTCAACCACAGGAGACAAAGCTGGACGGTTAACGATATTATTGATATCACCATCATAATACCCTTTTCCAAACAGGAATGACTCTACATCAATAAAATCTGATGAAGACATTTTTCGATAAAAGAACAATCGAGGTTTTTCAATAAAACTTGTATTTGAATTCACAGAGATACTTAGTCGTTGATTAAAATTTCCCTGCTTGGTAGTGATTACTATGACTCCATTACCTGCCCTTGCCCCCCATATTGACGCCGCAGCAGCATCTTTCAATATGGTAATACTTTCTACATCATTGGGATTAATGTTATTAATATCGCCGTCATAAGGAAAATTATTAACTACAATCAATGGAGCCTTGATAGTTTCAGTTAGTGTACTTATTCCCCTGATTATAACATTACTGGCATTTATTGTATTTTGATTACTGGGTAATTGTCGTCTATCAAATAAAACACTGTTGGCATTACCTTCTAAACGACTTAAAATATCAGTTCCTAAACGCCGATTCAATTCTTCATTATTCACATATTCAAATGAACCTGTTACCCTTTCCTTAGGAATTGTTTGATATCCAGTATTGACATTGACGGAGACCTCTTCCAACTGACTCGTCTTAATTTTGGCGACTACAGTAATGTCTGTTTTTCCATTTACTGGTACTTCTCTGGTTTCAATATTCACCGCACTGATGATGAGTATGGCTTGAGCATCAACACCACTGAGCACAAATGCTCCTTCAGCATTGGTAGTGGTTCCTTTATTGACACCCTTCACGGTGACATTGGCGCCAATGACAGGTTTACCGGTTTCATCTTTGACGACACCTTTTACTGTAATAGGAACAAAAGGCACAGGATTTAGCTGGGGGTTTAAATCCTGGGTGAATGTTGGAGACTGTTTTTTTTCTTCCTTTGGAGACACCACAATAGTTTGATTGCTGATCTCATATTTGAGCGGTTGTTCTTTAAAGACAGCATCCAACACTTGCTTTACATCTGTATTCACTCTTTCGATACGCACAGGCTTGGCTTCTTTGACCTGAGACTGGAGATAAAAGAACCGATAGCCACTTTTTTGGGCGATTTCTTTCAGTGCTTTTTCAAAAGGAACATCGCGCAATTTGACAGAAATGGTTTGCGAGTAACCACGGGCACTGACTTGTAAACAAGCCGCAAGCATGAGAATGAGGATACATTTCATAGCGAGAAGAATTGGGTGGCGGCCTCCCCTTCGTTGATTCAAGGGTACGCCAATAGCATTTAATTGCATAGCTTTGCAATGGTTTTGGGATGACGAAATAGTCTTACACCTCTCCGGGTATTGACTTTATCTTTCGGTTCCTGAAACTTTGCCGCTTGGTGTTCGAGACCAGGCGGTTTTTATTTCCGTAAACCGGATATGAATAGATCACTTGACCGATTTACGGCAGTACGATCAGTTTTCCAACCGTTGTTCCCTCTCCTGCTACAACCTTAAACTTTACACCACTGAGCTCCAACACTTTTAAGACCTCCTGCAGATTTCCGTTGCGATAGGTATCGCCACTAAAACGATAGGGAGAGAGATCACCTTCATAAACAACTTCAATATTGTACCAGCGCTCCAGTTGTCTGCCCACTTGACGCATATCAGCACCATCAAAATCAAACAATCCCTTTCTCCACGCAATGGCTTTGTCCGTATTGGCTTCTTTGACCTTCAGTATGCCTTGCTCCTTCGCCGCTTCCTTTCCGGCGGATACAATCACTTGTTGTCCTTGACTACGCACACTTGCCACACCTTCAATTACGGTGGTAACGATTTTGTTTTCGTTATCATAGGCTTGGATATTAAACTCAGTTCCGATATCTTCTATGAGTTGATCTTTGACCTGCACACGAAAAGGTTGATGGGCGTTGTGTACGACATTGAAACTCGCTTCACCCGTCATGGATACCAATCTTTCCTTTCCGCTGAACTGCAAAGGATAACGCAGACTAGATGCAGCATTCAACCAAACTGTCGATCCATCCGGCAATTGCGCCGACCATTGTCTCCCCTTATCGGTCACGATCTCATGGTAGATAGCTTGATCGGTTTTGCCTCGGTACACCAATTGACCATTTTCTTTGTAGACCTGTACCTGTCCATCGGACGCAATAAGTCCATCCTGCAAACTATCGATCAACACAATACGACCATCCGATAATTTGAGTTGCGCACCTTCTTTGCCGGGCATAATTTGGGATGCCATAGGAAGTTGGATAGCTTCTTTCGATGCAGGATCAAACCATAGAAAATAAGCAATGCCAACCAACAAGATAAAAACGGCGGCGGCAACCCAGCGAAACCGTTGGATAAAATGTACACGATGTATGGGGGAAACAGGTATACTGGAATGAACAGAATCCATCTTCGATAATAATTGGGTACGGATTCTGGATACCGCCTCAGCTTTGGATCCATAAGCTCCTTCGTCCCAAGGTTCATATTGGAACGAACGGAAATAATTGATGACTTGCTCCTCTTCTACTTCGGTAGCTTTGCCCTCACGGTAGCGGGTAATGAGTAATAAGAATGCCTCTTTTTGCAATGGATCTCTGTTTTAAAAAAGGTAATACAATGATAATAGCGGATCAGAGAGCGCAATCCCCTATGCGCTTATAAAAATTATTTTCCACCCAGGAATAATAGAAGCATCGGCAGAAAATCACCAAGTGATGCGCGAATCTTTTTCAAGGCAGATGCCAACTGGTTTTCAACCGTTTTAGGAGAAATAGAAAGTCGCGCTGCAATCTCCTTATGACTCAAATGTTCTTCTCGACTCAATAAGTACACCTGCTGCATTTTTTCAGGAAGGTCTTGAATGGCGCTTTTGATGTGATGCTGCAATTCCCGTTGGTACACTTGGTTCTCTGTGGTGGGTTCCAGCCAAATCCTTTTTTCAAGTTGATCAAAGACCCGCTCTTTTACCTGCCCCTTTCGGATCTGGTCAATGACTGCATTGCGCATGGCACGAAACAGATAAGACTCAAGCGCTAGATTGGGATCCAATTGCTCGCGGTGTACCCATAGCCATAACAACACATCTTGCACTAGGTCTTCACAAGTTGCACGATCCTGTAACACATGGACACCGTAGACCAGCAATCGTTCGGCATAGGCATCAAAGATTTCAGTAAATGCAGCCACCTCTCCCTCCCGCAAACGACGGACCAATAATACTGAGGAGGTTATGACACGTAGTTCAGCCATTTCAAGGGTAATAGGGGCAACGAAATAAGCAATAAAAAAACACTCTATGAACCGAAGTTAAGAATGTGTTACTAAATGGACAACCGATGGACGGGAAATGATGCATTTTATCCGATTAATAATTGATAAGCAAGTATATACCAAACACTTTCGGCTATACCCCGCTTCTACCGGAATGATTAGGTGAATGACAGGAAAATAAAATGGATAGGATAAAAAAAGTAATACAAACCATCACCCGCCCTAACTGATGATATAAACCAAATAAATACAATATCTTACGAATTTATTCCTATATAATAGAATAAAAACAGTTGGATGGCAAGAGGTGTAGTTGAGTCATTTTAATGGTTACTAACGTAAAAAACAGTAAAGAAGTCAAACTAGCTGGAAATTGAATTGACATATGTGTTACTAGTTACCAGCCTAAGGGATTACAAACACAATACATGCCTAAAAAAATCCAAATACGAACCACAAACAATTTGAAAGAATAGGTTATTTTAGAACCATGGCAGACTCGCATTCCCTTGAATCCTATTATACACTAAAGAAATCTGATGTTCTTTATATAAGAAGTTTAGATCAGCCAATGATCCCTGCGGGACATGTTGTAATTAATAACAATGGTATATTAATTACCAAATGCATATTCACCGAAAAATTAGTTTCCGAAATCTTGCGAAACCACACAATGAAGTTTTCTTTCCAAGATTGTATTTTCAAGGAGGGGGTAAATTTTGAGAACCATACAAAGCTTGAATTTTCCGATTGCCAATTTGAGGATGCATCTATTTTCTCAGGAACAAAGAATCATTTTCAGATTAGAAAATGCAAGTTCGCTGGAACAGTGAATATTAGTGGTACAGTTGCACAAGAACATCTTTTAATGGAGGAATGTGAATTAGAGGATAATCTCATGCTAAATATTCATTCCCATGAGAATGTATTATTATCAAGAATCAAGACTAAAAGAAATATTTATATTCATAACACACAAATAGACAAAACCCTAACATTATCTGAGATAGAAGTTTTTTCATTAGAATTTGATAAAAAGGTATCAATAAATAACGAGCTAACCCTATTTAAGATCAATGCAAAACATCTTATGCTTCTTGATTTAGAGGTGACAGATATAATATTGATTGGAGCTATTAGTACTCAAACATTTAGGATAGTAAATCTAAAAACTTCAAACTTAGCATGCACCAAAATAAAGTGTAATGAAATTACACAAATTCCTATTGAAAGCATCCAAAAATTACATTTTCGAGATTCACTTTGCAGGGAACTAATTTTCTCTGGACAAATTGCAAAGGAAAGCTATCATCAATTCATTAATTGTGAATTTGATGAATTTAAAATAACTAACCTGAAAAATGAAGGAACGCTTGAACTGAACCAGTTGCAAGTAAAAAAATCCTTCCAGCTACTTCTTTCTGACCTCAAAAAAACCGACTTCATTCATTGTAACATGAAGGAATCCAAATGGATATTCAAAAACAGCAAGATTGCAGAAGTATTTGTGGCAGGTACCAGCTTCCCCCAAAGAGTTTACAATGAAAGTGGAATACAAGACGAAGAACAAGCCAGGTTAGCCTATGGTCAACTACATAAAGCCATGTTGAATATGGGGGATGCCGTCAATGCTTTGTATTTTCAATCCAGTGAAATCGCTGCCCACTACCGTCAATTAAAATGGAATAACTCTTGGAAAGAAGGCTTCACTAAATTCAACCTCTTCCTGAATTGGATATCAAATGATTTTGGTAGAAGTTGGGTTCGCGGGATTGGATTCAGCTTTGGCTTTGCGATCCTTTGCTTTTATGGCTTAACCCTATCAACAAAAGAATATACTTGGGGCTGGAGAATGGATATGGATCCGAATCTCTTAGGCAGCTTTTTTCGCTTCATCAATCCCTTACGCTTTTATGAGACCGAAAAAATTTTTGAATCTGCTGGAGGTTTGAAGCTAACCCCTGGCTCTTATCTCATTGATTTTCTCTCTAGGGTGATCATTGCCTATGGATTTTACCAAACCATACAGGCATTCAGAAGACTGGGGAAATCATAAAAAAGTTATTTTCGCCATAACATATCAATGTCTTCGACAAATGAATTGGAATCATCCTGAAAGACTTTAGAATAGTAAACCTTGATTTTTGGGAAATATCTTTTGTTTACAAAACATCCTTGTTTACAAATAATAAACAGAGTGATTTTGTAAACAACAGGAGTATTGAAAGAGATGAAACTGGGCGCATGAAAAACTCCACCAACCGGAAAAACCCTCCTAAACTATTATTATCTTCCACTTAAGGCAAGAATAATAATCGAATCTAAAATGACAACTGTTAAAGACATTTAAAATAACAAAAGGAGTAAGATTAAAATACGAATTAATTCCTATCTTTCCAAAAAAGAAAAATCAATAATGATTCGTATCTCAACCTTATTTTTTTGTCTCTGGATCGGCCTTACTACTTGTGGACAATCCCTCCCTGTTCTGAAAGCCAATTCCACTATTGCTGATATCCGAGATGGTAATAATTTTCGTAAAAGCTACTGGACCATCATGCCGGAGGCCAAACCGGATATCTACTATGCGCAGCGAAATGCGTCCACGAAAAAAGTAACTTTTTATACAGATATAGATTCCATTTCATTCATGGTAAGCCCCGGTGATACCTATGATTTTATCATCCTGTTAAAAGGAAAAGACAGTTGCTACACCCGTATTTCTACCTTGAGAAAGCCCTATACAAAAGCGGATGGAAATTCCCCTACTGCCAATGATACCCTTTCCTTCACATTGGAATCGGATAACAAGGTTCACCTGAAAGGACGGATCAACGATTCAGAACCATTGGACTTCATGTTTGATACAGGAGCGGATCAAATAGTGCTGTATAAAAAAGGAGCCAAGAAAGTGAAACTACTTTTTGATGGTAAAATGGAAAATGCCGGCTTTGGTGGTACCCATACACGAGAGATCAGCAACCGGAATAAAATCCAGTTGGGAAATATGATTTGGAAAGATGAAGCAGTGATGTATATCGACAACCAAGCAGATAAAGCCGATGGAATCATTGGCTTTAATATTTTTGAAGACAAGGTTGTTGAAATAGATTTTGACAAGGGCATCATGGTCATCCACGCCCAATCCTATGATCCGGGACCGGGGTACGTAAAGTCCAAAATCATTTATGATGGTACGCTTCCCCAAATTCCGCTGATGCTCCAAACAGGAACACAATCTTATATAAACGAGTTTGTCTTTGACATGGGTGCGCAAAGCGGATTGTTCATGACCTATCCAAGCTGGGTCAATAAGGAATTTGAAAAACTAGCACCCATTACTCATCAAAAAGGAAGAGGCGTTGGTGGCAACAACTTACATTCGAGTGTCGTGCTGCTACCCAAACTCATACTGGCGGGAGAAGAGTTGATCAATGTTCCCGTTGGGCTGGCCACTAAAAATCCGCAGGGATGGACCGCCCATAATTTATTAGGTATGGATATCATCAAACGTTTCAACATCGTGATCGACTACCAACAGCATAACCTATACCTAAAACCCAACTCATTAAAAAAAAAGGCTTTCTTAATGCCCGATAAATTTCCGATTTGGGGTTGGATTGCGATCATGGTATCTGCCGCAGGGATCATGGTAGCACTCATATTATTGAAGAAAAACCATCAGGATAAAAGAAATGCCTTTAAGCAGTTGTAATAAACCAACTTTCCACAACTTAATCAAGATGTTATGAAATACAGGTTATTCATTTTTTTATTATTGGCGCTTTCCCAAATCAGCTATGGTCAAATTGCACAGACAGCAAAGTATATCGACTCCTTTGTTCAGAAGAATAATTTTAATGGTACTATCCTGATTCAACAGGAGGGCAAAAAAAATTACGAAAAGAGTTTTGGCTTAGCCAATATACCCTTTGCAGTTCCCAATACCCCTTCCACCAAATATAAGGTTGCCTCCATCACCAAAGCTTTTACAGCTGTGATGATTTTGCAATTATATGAGCAAAACAAAATCGATTTGGATGGCACGATCAAAAAATACTTACCTGCCTATACAGGCCCTGCGGCCAACAAAGTCACCATTCGCCAATTGTTGAACATGACTTCAGGGATGCGAAACATGGATGAAGGAGCCACATTGGAAAACGTACTCAAAAAAGGATTGCCGCCCTTTCAACTGCCCCATACACTCGATGAAATGATTGTAAAGTTCTGCAGTGATTCATTGGTCAACGAACCCGGAACCAAGTTTGATTATAACAATGCTGAATATCTATTGCTGGGGAAGATCATTGAAACAGTTTCAGGCAAAACCTATGAAGACTACTTAAAAGACTGCGTTTTGAAACCCCTTGGCATGTTGAACACGGGATTGATACGACAGGAAAACATCATCCCCAATTTGGCGGATACGTATTTCTTTCGGGATGACATCAACAAATTAGCCAATGATTTACCGGTATACCTGTGCAATTGGTATGGTGCAGGTGCGATGTATGCAACGGTGGAAGACATTGCTAAATTCTCCCATGCCCTATTTACCTACAGACTGCTACAAAAAGAAACCCTGCACCAAATGTTCACCGCAGACAAAGACGAATACGGTTTCGGTGTCTGGGTGTATAGTGATTATATGATCAATAAAAAGAAATATACCATTGTCAAAAGACCCGGTTCTATCATGGGTGCACAGGCCATGCTATTTCATATCCTGGAGAAAAATGCCACCATCATCATTTTATCCAATACAGGAACCGTAAGTCTGGATGATTTTGTTGCTAGCATTGCCAAAAGGTTGATAAAATAATATAACCATCCACTATTTTTAGGTACCCCGTTAATGACGTTACCATTTTATGGAGCTTAGCGGCGATTATAAATGATCCTTTTTATGTAATATCAGTTGTGTAGAAAGCGGCTCTTGCTGTGTGGCTGCTTTTTTACTTTTTTCTTGTATAGGAATAGTAGGTTGAGAATGGTAAGGTGCTGATTTAAAATCAGGATTCAAAAGAAACAAGGCAAAAAAACCGGCTGCAAAAAGGGAAAGATTTCGATAATCCAGCTTTTGTTGATGGATATGCATGATCCGGTTTACTCTTTCAAGCACTTCATATTTCTTTCGAAAGAAATAAAGAAACTGATGGGTGGAATGAAATGAAAACTCGTAAGCATTAACGAGGGTTTTTAAATATAGAGGTGGGTTATTCGTACGCTCAATGACACCTGAATCACATCTCGCCTCACGTTCCTCCCTTATTGTTTCTGAGATCCAAAGAAACCCGGGATTGAAAAAAAATACAGTTTCAAAAAAGACTTGAACAGCATTAAACCAATGATCCTTGTTTTTGATATGAATCAATTCATGCAAAACAATGGTTTGTAATTGATCTGGGTCAAGTTCATGGACAAGTTTTTCTGGTAAAATGATGGTAGGGTGAACACATCCCGCCACCAGAGCAGATGAAATACGCTGAGAAGAATACAGAGAAATCTGTGTTTTGATACCCAGTTGAGTTTTTTCATGTTCGAGCCAATTAGCCAAATCAGAACCTGCTAATGATGTACTATTGCTTACCAACTCACTTGCTTGTCCCCAAATCGTGTTGGATAGTTTGACCAGAAAAATCAATCCCCAAACACCAAATAAATAAAGAGCTACCCTATTGAAAAACTCAATAAACGAATTAAGTGGAAAGGCGGCCAGCTGCTGGTAGTTAAGATCTAATATGAGGACTGTACTTTCCTGACTAATAACGATCGTTTCAACTGGAAAATTCGCTTTGCCCAACTCTACCAATAATTTTACGAGAACCAACAAAAAAAAGAAAACAAAAACACTTGTAAAGATGATATACCGTTTGCGTGCAGAAAAGCCTTTGAATAGATATTGTAAAAGGATGATTCCCAATGCAGCCACCATACCAATCCACAAACTATGAAATAAACTCCAAGTCAATGAGCGAATAAGTTCTATGAAATTGATATAAAGAGGTACGACGCTCATTGGGTATTTATTTATCAAATTTCTTCACCAACTCTTTCAGTGCATTCAATTCCGTTTTATTGGGTTTTTTATTACCCAACAATTGCACCAACAACTCAGAGGAAGAACCACCAAATACAGAGTTCACAAAACGGCTCAACATAATTTTTTTGGTAGATTCCTCCTTGACCGCTGGCATATAAATATGTGTCATGGCAGAATCATCCCGAAAAAGCAACCCCTTGGTATGCATGATCTGCATGATTTTTAAGGTAGTGGTATAAGCCACTTCCTTCTTTTTATTCAATTCATCATTGACAAAACGCACATTCGAAGGACCATGTTGCCAGAGAACTTGTAAAATTTCCAATTCAAAAGGAGTAGGCTCGCCGTCTGGAGACTTTTTTCTTGCCATAGTTCAGAATTATTTAGTACGAATGTAATACATCTTTGACAATTATGGGATGAACGCAAAGTGTAGCGCAGAAGCATCACTTTAATGAGAGTATAGAATAAAACGAGGTACCCATCAACGCAAAGACATTGATAGGAGGCCCTTGGACCGAGTGGACAAACAAAAACAGTCATCACCTGGTAAATGCTACCTGTGATGACTGTTAAACAAAAGGAACGAAATTATTTTTGATTAAACCCTTCTAGTATCTTTTTAGCGGCAATACCCTTAGCCTCTGAAGGCGGACAAGTAATATCCGGAATAACACCCACACCCTCCCAATTCGATTTCGTAATAGGATTGACAGGAGCACCTGTTGAAACCGAAATGCGGAATTGTTGATTCAACGGATAATAGCTATTCATATGGGCGGCCCCCACAGAAGGCTCACCAATGATCACTGCTTTTTTAAAACTTTGCAAAGTGTAGGCAAAGAACTCTGCTGCTGAACCCGTCTTTTTATCAATAATGACATACAAAGGAGTACCCACGCGTCTTTTACCAAGGGTAAATGGAAGGGTATAGGTTTTATGCGGTGGTTCATTATTGGAAGTAAAGGTGGAAATATGAGTTGGCTCTTCATCAAAATAAGCACTCAGAAATAATTCTTGAAGTCCACCATATCCACCTCCATTTCCGCGAAGATCTATGATGAGTGCCCGCGTATGCTCCAGAAATTGAAGCGCAGCTTGGGCAATTTTGATACCCCGATCAGGATTCATGCACTCAATCATTTTGACATACCCGATATTCCCTTCCAATACTGAAAGTTCGGTAAAACCAAAATTCTTATTGATCTCATCAATACGCTCTTGTTTTGCCCATGCATCCCAATCGACTGAATCGGTACTTGCACCGGATTGGAGATATTCCACATAAAGATGCCGGTCATTGGATACTTTTCTTAAGTCAACAGTTAGTTTTTTTGCTAAGGAATCGGGATGACTAATCGCATGGTAAACCCCTTGCTTAAAATTACTATCCAAATATTGACTGATCAGTTTTCGTTTGGAAATGATGACATAATGACTATCAATCATCGCTTTTGCTTTGCTAACAATTTCCGCAGTGGTTTTTTTGTCCAGCGTTTGCCCGATCGCAAAGGAGCAAGAACAACAAAGTAGCAACAGTTGGCATACCCATAAGAAGCAGGACGAACCGGTTTTTGAAAAGCGTGCAAGGGTGATCATAACAATTGATTTATCGTTAACATAAGGTTGACCTGAAGCATCGTCGATCGCATAATCAACAAACTTGGCCCATTTGCTATTTTTTTGATTTAGGAATCAGTTTCTCACGAATAAATTGCACTTGAGGATCATTCCCGCTAGCGATATCACTGTACCTTGTTTTCACTTCATAATCCGGTCGAATACCTCTATCGGGGCTTTTTTGGATAGATGTTTGAAAGACCAATGGCAGATCCATTTCAATATTGGAATTAGGGAGGTACATAAAGAAAAATTGTCCCCCGTTAATTCCCTGTTGCGAACCGCCTGTCATTTCACCGACAACTGTGGCTAGCTTATATTTCTTGACAATATCTGCCATTAGAAATGTGGCGGAGCTATTGGTCACATCTGTAATGAGAAATACTTTACCCTTGAACTGATTAGGTTTGGGAAAAAGAGTGTCGCAGCTTTCCAGCGATTTTTTTTCTTCATACAACTTATCTGCAGTGTAGCGAAACAGTGCAGGATCCTTGGGTTCTCTAAAACTTTTATCCCAGGTGCGTAGATAAGGTTGCAAACTATCCGGGATACGGGTATACTTATACAATCTGCGAATTTGATTATAACAAGGAATCGGTTTCGAAATAATGTAAGAGAGCACTTCATCCCTGGCTACTTCTGCCCCACCCTCATTTTGTCGAATATCCAAGATCAGGTTGTTGTAACCTTTTGCTTTGAAGGATGTGAAGACACTATCCAAGTATTTCTTGAAATCAAATTTCCAATTGTAGATCGCAAAATCTCCCAGCTTAAAGAGCACAGTATTGGCATCAATCTGTCGGATATTCCAGGATTGCTCTTGGGCAGGTAAAAACCCATACCGCTGTGTATAGACCTGCTCACGATTTTGTTTACTCAAGGCAGAGACTTGAACCCTTCGATTCTGAAGATTGGCATTTTCAATACTTACATCAAAAATGGAATCATTGAGGTTGGACTTAAAGAAAAGCGGGAAGAAAATATCAAAAAGGGTATACTTTTTAGGACTGATATCAGGAGGATAAATACTGATATTGTCTAACTGTTTATTCAACCCATATTCACCGTCCGCTTTACTCACCGTTAATAAACTATCGATAATAGTAGATACACTGATCCCATTAATAGCCCGTATCTTATCCCCCGCCTTGATCGATGGATCATTGGAAAGATTATGGGTTACCACAAATTCACGATCTAAGACCCGAAATAATAAAGGGAAAAAAGAAGTTGAAAAAATCCGGTCTTCAATCACTTTTTTTTGATTGTAAAAACTCACAAAACTATGTCCACACTTCAGCTTAATGTTTAGTTGTGATAAAAGAATAAAGAATGCCCGCTCTGTCATGGGCTGCTGGCAACGATTCCTTACTTCTTGAATATGCTGCTGAATTTGTTTGGGAGTATTGTAACGGTAAAGCCCCGGATGTAAGTTTTCCCAGGCAGAACTAAGGATGGAAAGATCCTTCTCCATTTGGGAAGGAGTCAATATTTGAGCACTGCTCAAATAACATAAGAAACAAAGTGTGATAGTAGCCAGAAATTTCATGGTAAAATGATGTGTTGAATGATAAAATTTCCGTAAGCTACTAATTTATTCGTATTTGTAGATGATTATTTTCATCTCATCGAATAATACCTATCATTTAACAAGTTTTTTGGAAATGACTCCTGTAACTTTTACAAATTAATTTTGACCCTTTTAGATCAATCAGTAACTTACGAATTAATTACAATTCGATTCATATTTTATGCTTTTGAGAGCTATTCAATGGCTGACCTTGACAATGAAACTTGGATAAAAAAGTCGTTCTTCAGAAAAGCGGATAAGAAAATAACTAATCAATATGAGATGTTGTATAACCTACCTGTTCATTATGGCTAGTATCGCATGTAGTGGGCAGATAGAATCAAGAACTGTTCTATTCCATAAAGACCCACAGGATTTGTATGCCAATATCGACAAGGACTCCACCACACTATTCTATGAGCTCATTCATCCCAGCACAAAACCAATCGGTGCCCTGGTTATTTTACCGGGCTCAGGTGAAACCATTGCAGATGTCAAACGTCAAATTACGCTACACCGATTGGCGGCTCAAAAAGGCTTGCTGGTCGTATTCCCATCGATCAACTGGGGAACCAATAAACACTTTTTTGAACACCAATTCTTAGATACCATTTTCAAACGAATCGTAAAAGACCATCACATACCAAAAGACCGATGTATCATTGGAGGATTTTCCGGTGGAGGTATGATAGCATTAACCTATACGCAAAAAGCCAATAGAAGCCCGGATAGTACCTATATTAAACCAAGAGCTGTTTTCGGAATCGATCCACCGCTCGATTATGCCCACCTATGGAATCATTGCAAAAAAGACATCGAAAGAAATGTTTCAGAGGCTGCTGTTCGTGAAGGAAAATGGATCATGGATTCATATACCCAAGAATTTGGCGGATCACCGGAGGAATACAAAGAGAACTATATCCGATATTCAATATTCTCTTACTCCGAAAAAGATGGAGGCAATGCAAAATACCTCCTCCATACACCGATTTTATTGTACACGGAACCGGATATCCTTTGGCAAATGAAAAACCGCCAACGCGACTATTATGATTTAAACTGCGTAGATATTGCTGCAATGATCAACCTCTTGCAAATCAAAGGAAACAAAAATGCGTTGCTAAAAGTGACGACCAACAAGGGCATACGCATGAATGGACAACGACATCCCCACTCATGGAGTATCATGGATCCGCAGGAATGTCTCAACTGGATACTGAAACAACTCGATGTAGAATAATATGGATGAAATAAAAAAAGACCATTGAAAAATCGAATCCTCCTGGCAACCTTTTTACTGACGAATCCTTTGATGGGTTACTCATTAGATAGTAATGCACCAAAGCCTAAAACAATAAGAGTAGAAAAAATACTGCTGTTAGATGAGGCTCGAAGTCGCCATATCCCCATAGCCATCTATTATCCGGCGAGTAACCTATTTCGAAAAAGATATGTCATCCTACTCAACCACGGGTATGGCTGGAATAAAGGGAATTCCTATCTGCAATATTCCTATATCGGAAATGCATTGGCTGCCAAAGGATATTATGTCGTGAGCATTCAACATGAATTACCCACAGATAGCTTGATCCCAACTACCGGGAATCCGCAAGTCGTGCGCAGACCCTTTTGGGAAAGGGGCGTCGAGAATATACGCTTTGTTTGGTATTGGTTAAAGCATAAACAAATAAAGTACGAATTTAAAACCTCTTTAATCGGCCATTCGAATGGAGGAGATATTGTGTCACTATTCGGCGAAAAATACCCGGACAGCCTTTCTGCGATCATTACACTCGATCATAGAAGATTTCCTCTACCCAGAACGGCAGTTCCCAAAATCAGTTCCCTTCGATCTAGCGATATGAAAGCCGATGAGGGAGTATTACCTACTAAAGAGGAACAAAAGGAAAAAGAAATCCGTATTGTTAACTTAATCGATGTAAGACACGATGAAATGGATGATACAGGAAAGAGTTGGCAAAAAACAAAAATCATCTGGTATCTTTTAAAATGCTTGTGAAAAAATAGTTTGTAACATCAGCACGCAGTTTGCGTTCTGGTAGAAGAGACCTACAAATCCCTAATTTGAAAACCTATTGCCTAAACATACGAATTATTTATTATCTTAAAAAAGTATAGGGTAATTGTAATTCACTCATAAAAACAACTTAACGAATGATTGACCGTATAATATTCATTTCAAAATCATACTTATGAAAAATATTATTGTTTTCCTCTTGCTGGGAGTTTGCCAAGTAAATGCGCAAACAGATCTGGTACGCTTGATTGAAAAGCATTGTGACGCAATGCATCAAAATCGAAATTTCAATGGTAATATCTTAGTAGCCCAATCAGGAAAAATTATTTTCCAAAAAAGCTATGGATATAATGATTTCAAAATAAAAACACCTTTAAGCCCTAATAGTATTTTCAATATTTGCTCAATCACAAAGGAATTCACGGCTGCCGCCATCATGTTGTGCAAAGAAGAAGGTAAACTTTCCCTAGATGACTCTTTACGTCATTTCTTCCCGGAGCTGCCCTATTCCAAAGTCACTATTCGACATATGTTACAACATACTTCAGGCATCCCCTCTTCAGAATTTTTATTCAAAGAATGGTCGAGGAATGAAGATATGCGCATGACTGACTTATTACCCCTTTTAGTAGATAAAAAACCAGCTTTACTTAACCAACCGGGCGCTGAATTTCGCTATTCCAATATTCCCTACATGCTGCTCGCTTTGATCATTGAAAAAGTGAACGACCGACCCTATCCTGAATTTTTACAACAACGCATTTTCGCTCCACTGCAAATGAAATCGACCGGCATGATAGAAACCTTGCAGCAGCCTGCAACTGAAAACTATATCTATGACTACCTGAGTGATACTTCCCAGCGAAAAACTTATTTTCCTCCCTCAATGAGAAGTGATTGGCAGAAAGCCATCCGCATCTCTGGTCTATTTGGGGCTGGCAATATCTATAGCACAACAGCCGATCTTTTAAAATGGCAATTGGCACTAAATAATAATCGACTCCTAAAACCTGAAACATACGTGGATATGATCAAAGAGCCCGTGGTGGCTGGGGCAGCAGGCATACAAAAATATGGATATGGACTTTCCATCAATTACCTGAAGAGTGACACCATGATTTTTCACAATGGAGGTGCACTGGGTTACTCAACTACTTTACGCTATTTAAAAAATAAGGATATCATCATCATTTCATTGGCCAATACGAACCGCACCAATGACCCCTCAGAAGGAATCGTGTCATTAATTGGCGGCGAAATACTCTTGAAACCAAATAAACTACAAGAGAAAAAATTAAAGAGATCTGAGTTGGAGAGATTTTGTGGCACTTATGAAGCAGGAGGCCGACAATTCCAAATTGAATTAATCAATGATACCTTATTTCGGAAAACAACAGGGGCACCCTTACTACGCCTGATCCCATCCTCTCCAACCAGACTATTTTATAGCGATGAAAGTGACCGCGAATTGGTCTTTACGCAGAAAAACAACGAGTTCATTTATTTACTGAAAGCAGATGGCCTTTCAGTGCCAATAAAAAAAGTGAAAAGAAATGACTAAAATTTTCATTCTTATCTTCTTCGTACCCATTTTTATACTAGGTCAAACACCAAAACAACAGGGGCTGCAGGAGTACCTAATTCCGGATAAAGGAGATACCATTCGTTTTTATGTCTACAACCCTGACAGTGTCATTAAAACAAAATTATTTCTTTATCTGCAAGGCTCAGGCTATTACCCAATGATCAATGGAGATGATGAAAATATATGTTGCTTTAATAATTACCCAAAACAGTTGATGCGAGCATTTCCAAATGAATATGCTTTTGTATACATCCAGAAAATGGGTTTACCGTTTTACATTAGAAATTTGAAAGAATATTACCCATATAACCCTGGGACAAAATTCACTCAAAGAAATAACGTAAATGATAGGGCTGAAATTGCCAACAAAGTCCTTAATTATTTACTCAAGAAAGTGTATCGGAATATAAAAACAGTGGCTGTATTGGGCCATTCTGAAGGAAGCGACGTGGTCGCATCTCTGGCATTATTGAACAAAAAAATAACTCACATATGTTTTGCTGCAGGAAGTGGGCATGATTTACTATATGACCAGACACAATTGATAAGACGAAGAATGTTCATGAAAGAAATTTCTGTGGATAGTGCAAATAAAGAAATTGAAAAACTAAATACTGGAATTAAATCGGTAATCAAAGATCCAAATTCAATTACAAAATACTTTAATGGCGATACATACAAATGGTGGACTTTTCAAACTAATGAACCTAATATCTATAAACTAATTCGATTAAAAATTCCGATCTATTTAGTACACGGCACACATGATTCAAAAGTGCCGATTGAAGGAGCTGATTACATTATTTCACAATTTCAATTGTTAAAAAAAACCAACTTAGAATATAAATTATACAATAATTGTGATCATGATTTCAAAGAAATTTCTGAGAATGGTAAAATAAAAAATCGTTGGCAGGAAATATTTTTTGATTTTTTACAATTTGTGGAGAAAAGAAACGCTCAGTAAGATAATACAACTGAAACATTTTAATCTTGTCACTAAACGAATACGACAACTCCCGAATTTTGAAAACAACTACACGCCTGCTCATGTGTACAGGAATATTGACGCCATTGATTTTTTGGATCGCGACAGTCCTTGCAGCAAAATCTCAAGTCAATTATGACCATTATAAACATACCATCAGCCAATTAGGTGCCATGGGTACCCCATCCGAAAATTTAATGAACGGAGCTACTTGGCTTTGTGTGTTGCTGGGTATTGGTTTTCTAATCGGTCTTTATCAGGTATGCCGCCAATTACACTTGAATACATCCCCCTTATGGGGCGTGTTGGGATTTTGTATCATGTTTGGATGGGCAGCCACATTTCATGCCGGCCATATGCTCCATTCAAAAGCTGGACCGATAGTACTATTGTTAGCCATAGGTCCACTATTATCCACCATCAAATGGAAAGATGATAAATATAAAACATTGAGAATATGGAGCAGGATCAGTTGCTATTGTATGCTCTTGATCCTTTGCAGGATCCTACTCCCTGAAAAATTAATACACAATTATACAGGGTTAATCCAAAGAATGATCCATCTCGGTTGGACCATTTGGTTCATTACCATGGCTATCACTTTCCTTAAGCTCGGAAATAAATAAAAACAATAACCCAACACTACTGTGAAAGATCCCATAGGATAACAAAAAGAAATCACTAGTTTCTTGGAACAATGCTCTCTTTATCACCTTCCTTTTTCAAGTCCTTGACACCTGACCAATACCGTATAATACTCCCTGTTTCTGCCTTGGCCCTAAGTTGTTGCGTAGCATGGATCGAAACAATGGAACCGGTCTCCGCTTTTACATCACATGTAGAAGTTACAAAATTCGTTCCTCTAAATTCGCTACCGGTTTCTGCAAATACCTTTGTTGACCCTGCGTTTCCCTTAATATTGATAATCGAACCTTCTGAAACCGTTGCAGACAGAACTCGGGTATCAATTTCCAATGTAATGATAGAAGCCCCCTCAGCTGTTAATGTAAATGAATCCCCTTGCACAAGACCTTCGTGACGAACGATAGCACCTGTTTCAGTCCATATTTTCTTTAAGGTTTTGTAATGTATAACAGCTTCCAATTTGCGCGGCGGTTGACGTCTGAATTTTAAGAAATTGGCACCCCTGGGCTCCTCATAATAAATATACAGCACACTATCTTGTACTTTAGTATATACCCGGTCTCTGTAAATGGGTGTCGAAGCGCTGATGGTAACATCTTGGCGATTACTTTTTTTAAGGACAGCCGAGATTCCGGTAGCCACTCGAATGGTATGGAAACCTCTGGAGGACACCTCTTCTTTTTTTTCATAGGCTGATGGTTGACCCAATGTGGCTATACATATAAATACGGCAAGAGGCGTTAATAGCATATTCATTTTCATTGCTTTTATTGTTTTATAGTTCATAATAGAAGCACCAACTGCTTTGGCCATTAGTTGCCGTAGTAAATCAATTAGTGTATATTTTACAGATGTAAAGTTACTAATTATTTACTAACTTTAAATTGAACAAGTTATACAGAAGAGAATATTTACAATCTCATGACAATAAGACCTCTATTATGCAATGACACTTCGAAAGAATATTATTCATTATTGATTAATAAGCTTTATAAATAAACCAAGTGCACTCCGATTGAACAATCGTAGAAACAAAAGAAAAATTGCATTGTGAGGACAAAACAAACCATGGCT
>CALRLC020000012.1:0-92665 GCA_943368425.1 Brevundimonas vancanneytii | reverse complement strand
AGATGAAGAGATGCTTATCAATGAGGGGTACTCATCAGGAATTTCTGGAACGTTATTAAAGTAATCATACTTTTTATATTGTTTCATGTATACTAGTGTAAGTAAAACCACCAATAACAAACTTGATAATGGAAAAATTCCCCAGGTTAATTTTAGTAACGGATGTAGTTCTTTTTTAGCTGTTGGTTTAATTGTTGAAATATTTCCTTTTTCCCATACCATAATTCCATTTTCCAGTTTTATGGTTCTATTCCAACCTGTATAGTATAATAGAGGGTCATAATAGCGATCGTTACTAAAAACATATTTTAGATTGTATTTCTCAGCATTGGATAAGAAATCATTGAGTGATGCTAGTCCTTCTTTGCCACTAAATTTTGCATTCTCTATTCTCTCTACAGGTCTAGTAGTTAATTCGGGTAATCTTCTGGCGCTATGATAGTTTCCGTCGACTGTTGCTGCCAATGAGTTTGAGCTTAGCCAAGCCATCTGATCGCCAAATCCTAAAGTCAGGTAGCGCCAGCGCATATGTTCATCTCGATTCAGAAAATTAACGATGGGATCAATATCAATCTCTTTAGGCTGTAATGGGCGAAAGCTTCCCAGATGATAAATAAAAATGATAAAGATCAGGTATGCAAATCCTGAAAACATTGAAAGAATGAAGTGTATTTTAGGACTAAATCTTTTATGCCAAAAATTTTTGATCGATCCATATAAAAAAGAGTAGATGAATTTGGCCATGAAGGGGATCGCAATAATTGAAGCCCAGAACCCAAATCTGTCTAATGTAAGAATATTGAATGCATTTTCTCCGAGAATGAGTTTTGGAATAGGAGTAGTGCCACCACTTCCCAATAATAAACACAGGAAAAAAGATACAATCCATCCAAGAAAGCGGCGTTGTTTTATTAGTGTATAACTGATAGCCGGTAATAATGCTAAGATTAGGATCAAAGGAATCAGAAAAAATACCAATCCCGAAGAAGTATGACTTAAAAAGTTATCCCTTGATCCATGGGGTATAGAAACCTGAGTAATAGGATCTGTTTTGCTCCAATGCCAATATGGAAATATGAGTCCTATCGCTATAAGAATGACTAGCGCCCCAAAAAGAATGATCTGTATTTTCCTTCTGAACGCAATCTGAATCAGGTTTTTCAGGAAATGTAAGAAGTTGGCGGATCTTTTGTTTTCCGGTATTTCATCCGATAAGGCCATGTAAATGGTAGGAGCAATAAAAAATACCATACCGAAAATGGCAGTCACATGATGTGAACAAACCGTTACGGCAAGAAATGCAAGTGCCATTATCAAGTACATCGGTCTTCTTTTTATGATGTACTGGTATAGAAACGGTAGTGCATTCAATAAAAAAGCAAGTCCTGTTAGTGTAGGCATTTGTCCATACACATGTAATGTTTCAACGACTGATGTTAAAACAACGGTCAATATGGCTGCTGTGCCGGCTATACTTTTATTAAAAAAAAGCTTGGTGAATCTATAAATGCCGATCAATAAAAGCTCTATAACCAAGATGGCATAAATGCAAAAGGCAACTTTTAAAGGAAATATTAAACCAATGATCGCAATTGCCTGATGTACTAAAGGAGGATAGCTGGTGGTAAGAAATCCAGTGTACCATCTATAATCCCATGGTTCAAACCAAAATCTTGAATAATGGTCTGCAAAAAAAATATGAACGAAAGCATCATACGTTTTTGGCAGTGTGTAATAGATAATAATGCCATGGGTTAACAAAGCCAACGAAAGTGCTATCAATAATAGCTTTTTCCCATTGTACTCTCCCCAGATTCTATAGTCAGATTGATCCATTCTAATTTGCCATTTCTCTTAAAGATACATTTCGCCCTTTGTTTCTTTTACAACTGACAGGTAATCTTTTATTTGTTGTTCATTTTCTTTATTGCATACTAATAATGCTTCAGGGGTATTTACAATAATAAGATCTTGAACGCCTCCAACTAGTACAAGTTTTTTATCTGTAGAATGAACGATACAGCCTTTTGAATCAATTACCATGGTATTGGCACCACCGATGGCATTCGAGTCGTCGTCCTTTGATGAATTCTCCCAAGCGCTATTCCATGTTCCCAAGTCGTTCCATGTGAATTCAGCAGGAATGACAAATACATTGTCAGCTTTTTCAAGAATACCATAATCAACAGATGTGGAAGGGCAATGACGATAAATATGCTGAATTGCATCGGCTTCTCTGTCGGTATTCAAATCCGCTAAACCACAAGCGAATACATTGAACATTTCGGGCATTAGTGTCCTAAATGAGTTAATAATTGTTTCGGCTTTCCAGAAGAAGATCCCTGAGTTCCATAAATACGATCCTTCTTTGATGAATTGAATGGCAGTTTTTTTGTTAGGTTTTTCTGTGAATCTTTTCACCCTAAATATTTCCGTGCCATTTTCAATTTGATCGAACTGAATATATCCATAGCCGGTATTCGCGTAAGTGGGGCGGATACCTAACGTAAGTAATGCATTATGATGAGCAGTATGTTCTAGGGCAGTATTGCAATTTGTAATGAATAATTCCTCATTTTCAATCAGGTGATCACTGGGTGATACAATTAGATTTGCATTGTTATTTAGTTTTTTGAGTTTGATTGCCAACAATGCTATGCACGGAGCTGTATTTTTTCTCTCAGGTTCACCTATGATATTTTCTGAGGGCATGGCAGGTATTTGTTCTCTTACGATAGAGTAGTAGTCTTTTGAAGTAACGATATATATGTTTTCCGAAGGAACAATTTTTGCAAATCGATCGTAAGTTGATTGGAGTAGTGTTCTACCTGTATTAAGTATGTCCAAAAATTGTTTTGGGTAAGAGGTTCTACTCATTGGCCAGAATCTACTTCCGATACCTCCGGCCATAATTACAGCATAATTATTTTTATTCATTGTTATTGATTATTTGGGTTAAAAAAGAAATGAGGTAATGCGAAAGATTACATTTTTGAAAAGAAGAGATGTATGCTTTTTTGAGAAAATGGAGTATCCTGTTTTGGAAACAAACTTTTCAGCAATATTATATTGGTAGTGTAGTTTTAATAACTGTACCGGAATTTTTAAAGTATGTTTCAGTGTTAGTTTTGAATCACCTATTTCTGTCCAATGCATCAAGGGGAATTCCAGTACTCCTTTTTTCAGTGTTGCTTTTCCAAACTTTTTTTGTAACCTGAGAAATATTTCAACATCAAATAACCAAGGGGTTAGAAAAGGCTTTTTAAACAAGAAAGGCACCAAATGTCTTTGGAAAATTTTCGCACCGCATTGCGTATCTTGAAATGGAGCTTTTAATATAAACTTGATAAACTTTTTTATGATCGAACTAAAAATTGAGCGACTATCATTTCTATTAATTTCTGCACCTAATCTTTGAATTCTACTTCCAACGATTGCACCGTATTGGGGATAAGCTTCTTTATACCTTGCCATCTGGAGCCACTCTTCTGGTCTAGTAGCAAGATCAGCATCAAGAAATCCTAGCATGGCAACTTTGAAGTTGTTGTGAACATAGATCATGCCCTGTCTTACTGCTTCTGATTTACCACTGTTTTGTTCAAGATTATGAACCGTAATGTTTTTTGATGATTCCATCTGAATAGCATGTAGAACAGCTAGTGTTTTGTCTTTGCTACCATCATTGACGAAGCATAATAAAACCTCAGGATGTTTTTGTGCAAAACGAAGGAAATCAGCATATGGAAATCTTTTTTCCTCATTATAACAAGGAACGATGATGGCATATTTGTGATGCATAAAACTTGCATGAATGTTTTTAGACGTCATTTTGTTCTTTTTTGGTTGGTAAGTCAATTTCAAAGCCGGTGCCAGGATTATAAATCATTGAAAATTAATGTTTTACACAATTTCTCGTTATTCTTCTCGTCTATTTTTTGGAATAAATCCAAATGCTGTAATAAAAATTTATATTTAGTTACTGAACGATTAAACTAAACAGAGCAAATGGCATTTAATATTTTCATTGTTGAAGATGATCCTTGGTATGGCGAGATATTATCCTATCATCTCAGTTTAAATCCTGATTATAGAGTCACTAGGTGTGAATCTGCAAAAGATTGTCTTTCTAAACTCTCTTCTAAGCCTGATCTCATTACAATTGACTTTTCATTACCTGATATGCAAGGTGATGAGCTTTTCAAAAAAATCAGAGAAGTGAATCCCAATGTACCGGTTGTGATTATAAGTGGACAGGAAGAAGTAGCGGTAGCAGTAAAGTTACTTAAAATGGGTGTTAGCGATTATCTGGTGAAAGATGAAGCCACCAAAGATTTATTATGGAATAGTGTTGTAAGAATTAGAGAAAATCAATCGCTTAAAAAAGAAGTAGAAAATTTAAGACATGAATTAGGGCAAAAATATTCATTTGAAAAAACATTGATCGGTCAGAGTGAAAAACTCAAAAAGATTTTCATGATGATGGAGAAAGCTGTTAAGACCAACATTAATGTTTCCATTACCGGTGAAACCGGTACAGGAAAAGAGGTGGTTGCAAAGGCCATTCATTATAATAGTGATCGAAAAAAGAAGAATTTTATAGCTGTAAATATGGCTGCAATCCCTAAGGATTTGATCGAAAGTGAGCTTTTTGGATATGAGAAAGGAGCTTTCACTGGAGCGTTGGCCAGGAAATCAGGCAAATTTGAAGAAGCTAATGGAGGAACCATTTTTCTTGATGAAATAGCTGAGATGGAGCTTAGCTTACAAAGTAAAATTTTGCGTGTGCTTCAAGAAAGAGAAGTGACTCGTATTGGCGGAAATGAAAAAATCAAACTAGATATACGACTGTTGGTTGCGACGCATAAAAATTTAGCAGATGAAGTAAAGAAAGGTAATTTCAGGGAAGATCTTTACTTCAGAATTATGGGTTTACCCATTGAATTACCTCCGTTGCGTGAAAGAGGAAATGACATTTTAATACTAGCCAAACATTTTGCAGAAGAGTTTGCCAAGGAAAACAAATTAGGGCCCATTAGTTTTACCAATGATGCAAAACAAAAGTTATTGAACTATCCTTTTCCCGGGAACGTTCGTGAATTGAAAGCAGTTATTGATTTAAGTGTTGTGATGTGTGAGAATAATGAAGTAAAAGCGGATGATATTACTTTCAATTCTACAATACGAGAAGAGTTTTTTCTTTCTCAGACAAAGACCCTAAGACAACATACTTGTGATATTGTAAAATATTATCTGGAAAAGAATGACAATGATGTGGTAGCCACTGCTAAAATTCTAGATATAGGTAAGAGCACAATCTATAAAATGATACAAGACGGAGAGCTTGAGGGGTAAGTGAGTCTTGGATATAGAAAAAAATCCAAAAAGTGGAATGGTTGATTGTTTCGCGTTCTTGTAATTATATGATTATCAATAATTTAAGTATTTTTTAGAGATGGTAGGCTTTTTGTGCGTAGTTGTAGACAATATAAAATATGCAAACAGTACTCTACAAATTAAACAATCAGGAATGGTCTCGCCATTCGATCAGTCAGGACTTTGATGAGTCGTTGACAGATATGGTATTGTGCTTCGCATCAAAAAAAAATCTAGAACACGATACGGATTTATATCAATCAATCCGAAAGAAATTCCCTCAAAGTGAAATTGTTATCTGTAGTACTGCCGGTGAAATTTATCAAGATGAGGTGTTGAATGATGGAATAGTGATTACAGCCATTCACTTTGAGAAAACGGTCATAGAGTCAAATTCAGTTCAAATTGACAATTTTGATAGTACTTATGCGGCAGGCATTGCTTTAGGAAAGAAATTTTCTAAGGACAAACTCAAATATTTATTGGTTATTTCTGATGGAAGTAAAGTGAATGGAAGTGAATTGGTGAAAGGATTGTCTTCCCAAATCGAAAAACATGTTTTGATTACGGGAGGATTGGCTGGAGATGGGGCTAATTTTCGATCTACGTTGGTAGGATTGAATGAATTTCCGGAAGAAGGCAAAATTGTTGCAATAGGTTTATATGGAGGTCATATTCATATCATGCATGGGTCGCAGGGTGGATGGGATATTTTTGGGTTAGAAAAAAGGGTAACCAATGCTTCTGGTAATGTGCTATTGGAATTAGAAGATCAGAATGCTTTGACACTTTATAAAAAATATCTTGGAACTGCATCGAATGATTTGCCTGGCTCTGCGTTATTATTTCCTTTGTCTGTTATTATTCCTGGAGCTACAAAGCCTGTAGTGAGAACAATTTTATCGGTTAATGAAGAGGATCAAAGTATGACTTTTGCAGGTGACATACCTGTTGGTTCCAAGGTGCGTTTCATGAAAGCAAACTTCGATCGACTTACTCATGCAGCAGCGGAGGCAGCTCAAGTGGTGGCGGCAGTGCATAAGAAACCTGACTTTTCATTATTAATTAGTTGTGTTGGTAGAAAGCTTGTTCTTGGAGACAAAACAGTTGACGAGGTAAAAGCTGTAAGTAAACAGTTTGAAGACAAAGTGATATTAGCGGGGTTTTATTCATATGGAGAAATAAGCCCTTTTAATGAAGGAGGAAAATGTCAACTTCATAATCAAACGATGACAATTACCTCTTTTTATGAAGAATAAATCACTCTTAAAACATCTTTTATGTATGGTATTGTAAATAAGGCTATTCAAGATTTGGTAACAGAGCAGTTTGGCGAACAAGAATGGCAGATGGTAAAGACGAAGAGTGGCATTGATGTGGATTTTTTTCTTAGTAACGAACCTTATGATGATGAAATTACCTATCAATTAGCGACTGCAGCAGCGGAAGTTTTGGGTTTAACTGTTGCTCAGGTATTAAATGCTTTCGGTGAATATTGGGTTCTGAAAACCGGAAAGGAAAAATATGGAAGTTTGATGTTAGCCGGTGGAGCCAATTTAAAGGAATTTCTTGTTAACCTACCTGTTTTTCACAATAGAATCATGCTCATGTATCCCAAATTAACACCTCCTGAATTTAGGGTCAGTGATATTTTGAGTAACTCTATTCATGTGCACTACTTTTCGAAGCGGGAAGGGTTACAGGAATTCGTCAGAGGATTATTAAGTGGGTTGGGAAAGTTGTATGAAACCAGTGTTGCGATTGAGTTAGTGCAAACACGTGATGAAGGAAGCACACACGAAATCTTTAAAGTAAGCTGGTAATATGGCTCATCATTTTCAGTTTAACGAAGACCAGTTTAATGATCTGTTCCCTTTTTATCTTTTAATTGATAAAGAGACGAAAGTTCGTTCAATGGGTAGATCCATTGAGAAGTTGTGTGCATTAAAAATTGACGATGCGTTCGAAAAACATTTTAATATACCGCGACCTTTAACCATCGTAAATGATTTTCAGGATTTAGTACAACTAAAAAATCAATTAATCGTCATTGAAAATATTCAAAATGAACGAATAATCATCCGAGGTCAGTTTGAGTATTTAGAAAGTAGTGAAGAAGTATTATTTATCGGGTCTCCTTGGTTTAACTCAGTAGAGCAAGTAGCAGCAAGTAATTTGACGATCAAGGATTTTGCATATCATGACCCATTGATTGATCTTTTGCATGTTCTAAAGGCTCAAGATATTACAAATGAGGACTTGAAGAAGATGGTTCAATCCTTCAATAAACAAAGGGAAGATTTAAAGAAGGCAAATAAGGAGATTCATGATATTGCATTGTTTCATTCTCAAAATCCTGATCCGTTAGTTCGCATAAATTTTGAAGGCGATGTACTTCTAAACAATCCTTCTGCAGCATTACTTGATTTTTTTGTTTATAAAGGTACTTTATTGCGCAATGATGAATTTTTCAAAATCATAGCTGATAAAATTAATAAAGACAATCCAAGGTGGATTATTGAAGCAGAGTCAGACGATAAAGTATACTCATTCGTTTGTGTCACTATGATGAAGGAAGGTTATATCAACATCTATGGACGAGATATTACTGAAAAGAAAAAAACACAAGATCAATTAGCTAGATTATCATTGGTGGCTAGTGCGAATAAAAACGGTGTACTATTTACAGATCCTTCCGGTTCTATTACCTGGGCTAATGAAGGTTTTTGTCAACTTACCGGTTACACTATTGATGAAATCATTGGAAAATCGCCGATAGAATTATGTAAAGGACTTTTAACAGATGAAAATACTTTGAATAGTATCCGAAACAGCTTTTTTAAAGGGACTGGATTTACTGAAGAAGTAATTCACTATAAAAAGGATGGGACTTTTTTCTGGGGCAGGTCTTTTGGCCAGCCTTTGATAAATGCTGAAGGAGAGCTCATAGAGTTTTTTAGTATTATTCAGGATGTGACTCAAGAAAAGGAAAGTCAGAGTAAGATGAAAGTCTTGTCTCAAATTGCGGAGGAAAATATACATGCTGTTATTATTACAGATGCGGAAGGTAAAATCACTTGGGTCAATAAAAGCTTCACTAAAATGACCGGATATAGTATAGCTGAAGTGGTTGGACATAGACCGGGGCATTTATTACAAGGACCTGAAACGGATCCTGTTACAGTTCAGTATCTATCAGAGCAAATTAATAAAGGGCTTCCGTTTACTGCAGATATTATCAATTATTCTAAAACTCATGAAAAATATTGGCTGCGAATACAAGGTCAAGCTATTCATAATGAAAAGGGTGAGATCGTAGGATATTTTGCACTAGAAGAAGATGTCACAAAAGAAAAAGAATCAGAAAATCTATTCAAAAATGCATTAGAAAGCATAGGTGATAATGTATGGGAGCATGATTTTCAAAATGGTAAAACCTTTTTTACTAAATCTGATAACCAGTTTTTAGGCTATACTCCAGAAGAGATCACGAGTAATAGTGAATTATGGTGGAGTAGGGTGCATCATGATGATTTGCATATTTTAATAGAAAACGATAAACGTTACAAAGAAAAGAAAGCAGAGTCGCATAGTCTTGAATATAGATTGATTCATAAAGATGGGAGTGTTCGTTGGGTTTTAGATAGAGGGGTTATTATTCAGCGAGATGCGGTTGGAAATCCATTGAAAATCATCGGCACTCACACTGATATTACAAATAGTAAACAAAATGAGATTGAACTAGCTAATCGTGTAAAGCAGTTTCAATCGCTTTCAGAAAATATACCGGGGGTTATTTATGAGTTTGTCTTTAGAAAAGATGGCTCTAGCGGGCTAAACTATATAAGTCCGGCCATTGAAAAGATCTTTGGAATTTCTCCGGGTGATTTTAAAAATTACCTTGAATACATACATCCTGATGATCGGGAAATGGTTATTGAAAGAAATCAATACTGCAGAGAAACTTTATCTCCTTTTTATGTAGAAGCTCGTTTAGTCATACCCGGACATCCGGTTAAATGGCACTCTGTTCACTCTTCTTATTCTTATCAAACTTCAGATGGGGATATCGTATTTACCGGATTCATGCTAGATATTACTGATAGAAAAACTGTAGAGCATCAATTAGATGAGCAGAGAAGATTTTACGAGGGTATACTGAATAATATGCCAGCTGATATTGCTGTATTCAATACAAAGCATGAATATCTTTTTGTAAATCCAATGGCCATTAAGGATGAAGAAATACGAAAGTGGATTATTGGTAAAAAAGATGAAGATTATTGTATCTACCGAAATAAACCTATAGAAACGGCTAAACATAGACGTGCTTCTTTTAACAAAGTGCTTGCCAATAAACAACCCCATGAATGGGAAGAGAAAACAACCTTGCCTGATGGTAGTGAGAAATATATCTTAAGAAGATGGTTTCCTGTAGTGGATACAAATCAAGAGGTTGAAATTATCATTGGATATGGGATTGATATTTCAGAACGTCGAAGAATGGAAGATGCTTTGCGTCATAACGAGGAGAAGTACAGAGGTATTATTGAAAATATGAACCTTGGTCTCATAGAGGTAGATATGTATGGGGTAATTCATTTTGCCAATCAGACTTTATTGAAAATGACAAATCTTAGCGAGTCTGAAGCAATGGGGCATAGTGTCTATCATTTTGTGAAATCTGAATACGTTGACATTCTCAAGGAAAAAATCAATCAGAATGAAAGTGCAATACATGAGGCATTTGAAGTAGAGACCAATCTCGGAAAACAAAGTTGGTGGCTTATCAGCACTGCCATGAAGTATGATATTTCCGGCAAGCAAGTCGGTAATATCCTTATATGTCTTGATATTACTCAACAAAAGCAGTTAGAGCAAGATCTTATAAAGTCCCGCGAGCAAGCAGAGATGTTGGCAAAGACCAAAGAATCTTTCTTGGCAAATATGAGTCATGAGATTCGAACTCCTATGAATGCTATACTAGGTATGGGAAATCAGTTAGCGAAAACTGCATTGAATGAAAAGCAAGCATTTTATCTTAGTACGATAAGGACTGCAGCTGAAAATCTCCTAGTGATCATAAATGATATATTAGATCTTTCAAAAATTGAAGCAGGTAAGTTGACAGTTGAAAGGATAGGATTTGAACCTAAAATGGTTTGTGAAAATGCCATTAGGGTTCTTATGCATAAGGCTGAGGAAAAGGGATTGAAACTTGGCACTTCAAATTATGACACAAATTTATCGGATGTCTTGATCGGTGATCCATATCGATTGAATCAAGTTTTATTGAATTTGATTGGTAACGCAATTAAATTCACAGAAGCAGGTTCTGTGGATGTAAGTTGGAATGTAATAAAAGATTCAAGCTCTTCTCAGATCATTCGAATTAGTGTTAAAGACTCTGGAATAGGAATGGAGGCTGGATTTGTATCTAAGCTTTTTGATAAGTTCAGCCAGGAATATGAATCTGTGACTAGAAATTATGGAGGTACAGGATTGGGAATGAGTATTTGTAAGGAATTGGTTGAGTTAATGGGGGGGCGGATTTATGCTGAAAGTGAAAAAGGAAAAGGTACGACCGTTTCTTTTGAAATCAATTTCCAAAAAGGAACCAATATAGATTTACCAAAAGTCAAAACTGAAACCTCAGATGTAGGGCATAACTTTTTGCATAATAAAACAATATTAATAACGGATGATAATCAAATGAATCGATTGTTAGCGTCTACTATCTTGAAAAATTATGGAGCTGATATTGTTGAAGCTTCTAACGGAGAAGAAGCTATACGAATCATTCAAAATGAAGAACCGGATCTCGTGTTAATGGATATTCAAATGCCGATTATGAATGGGTATGAAGCCTCAAAAAAGATCCGTCAGGAGGGGTATGCAATGCCCATTATTGCGCTTACCGCAAATGCTGTAAGGGGTGAGAATGAAAATTGTATCAAAGCTGGTATGAATGATTATATGGCAAAGCCATTTAAAGAAGAAGAGCTTTTAAGAACCTTGGCTAATTGGCTTAAAGATAAAGACGAAAAAAATCATAATATGGATAATGTATTCAATGAAAATGACACTATAACGAGTAATTCCTATTTCGACTTGACCGGACTACATGAAATAAGTCATGGTGATGAAGTATTTATCCAAAAAATGCTAGAATTATTCACTGAACAAGCAACCCTTACGATAGCTGAAATCAAAAGTGCCTATAGCAAAAATGAAATGGATCAGGTAAAGAAAATAGCGCATAGAATTAAGCCATCTATTGATAGCTTGGGTATTCAACTTTTAAAAGAAGAGATAAGGGAGATTGAGAAGAATGCTGATATTTATGGTCAATCTGATAAGTTGTTACGTTTAATTGAGAAAGTTGAAATCATTTTAATAAAAGTGATGAAAGAAATAAATGATTATAAAAAGAACTAAATGAAAACAAAAACTGAAATATTTAAGAAAGTCAAAGGGGTGCTTGAAGATTTGAATTTACAGGTAGTTGATGAAGATCAGAATAGACCTTGGGGCGGATTTTATGTGATTGATGAATCTCAAGCGTATGAGTTTGCAAAACACTTTTTTCCTGATGAATCATTCGATCAACTCAAGATAGCCGGAAAACTAAGCCCAAAGATTTTGATGGTTGCACCGGGCAAAAGGCTAAGTTGGCAATACCATCACCGCAGGGCAGAGATATGGAAATGTATTGATGGACGAGTGGCTGTTGCCATTAGTGATACCGATATTGAATCGGATATAAAGGAGCTTCAGGTTAATGATATCATTAAACTTCAACAAGGAGAGCGTCATCGTTTAATTGGGTTGGAGGATTGGGGTGTGATTGCTGAAATATGGCAACATACTGATGCTACCCATCCATCTGATGAAGACGATATTGTACGGGTACAAGATGATTTTGGAAGATAAGATGCGCTACTGAACTAGCAGTAATAAAAAAGCCTTAAGATGATACTTAAGGCTTTTTATTTGGATGGTTGCCCGACCTGGATTGTGTTCGTTTCAATTTCGAATGGATTTAGCGATGATTGCTGATGTTTCACTAATGGAAGGATTGTAAATCATTGGTTTATTGAGGCATGCGGCCTGGATTTTTGTCGAATCATAATAAAACTGAAGTTGGTTATGCTGTGATTACTTATATGGAATTACAGGATGTATATTTAGAGTGAAAAAACGAAGAGTCAAATAGAATGATACATAAGAAAAGTTGTAGTGGCCGCATCGTCCCCCTCGTACCTCGGGAGACGATGCGGGGAAGCTGCTTCTTTTGAAGATGATGGGTAGAGTGGAGAGAGTACACTCTGCGGAGAAAGAATGCGATTCTTCTGGGAATGATCCCTCAGTCTAGTATATGAAATATGAAAATCCCTGCTATATGGTTAAAAGAAACATTGAGGGAAAACCCTCATATCAAAATGAATCAATACTCCAGTTATTAAGTTGTATTTTAAATTAATTTCATATCTTCACTAAACCACACATTGCTACAATCACCCCCCCCCCTAAGTAGCATTTAGAATTTTACTGAGTATGCTTAGGATCGGACTAGTTGACGACCACGATTTATTTAGACTTTCATTCAAAAGTTTTCTGAATTCGAAGCCAGAATATTCAGTAATAATTGATGCGAATAATCCAGATGAGTTATTTGAAATACTATCTAATTCTAATATTCGTCCTGACATAATCATTACAGATTATTACATGCCGATAAAATCAGGAAAACTAGTAATTGAAAACGTAAAAAAGAATCATCCAGAAATAAAAATAGTAGTGCTTTCAGTCTACAAACACGACCACTTGATTTCAGAATTAATTACTGATGGCGCTGCAGGGTACATTTCAAAAGGCGCACATCCTTCTGATTTAGTAAAAAGTCTTGAATTGATTCAAGAGGGTTATACCGTTATCATAGGGCAAGACAATGAACTAAAGATGTTTTCAACTATATCCCACCTTTCGAAAAATAATAAGCCTTCCATAAAATTATCTAGCCGTCAAAAAGAGTTTTTAAAGTGGTGTATCAACACAGAACTTACTTACAAGGAAATAGCAAATAAACTGAATATTAGTCCAAAAACAGCTGATCGATATAGAGATGATTTATTTAAGAAACTAAATATTAAAAGTCGATCAGGCTTATTATTATATGCCTTGGAAGTAGGTCTATATTCAATATAAGCTGATTCAATGTAAAGGTTTTTAAAGGTAGCCATTAGAATTACCATCACTCATTAGCAATTTGAATCAAGACCATTACTAATGAGGGATTTTCCCAGTGTTTTCATAAAGAAATCAACCATATTTTACAGAGTAACAAAATTATATATATCAACCTTTTTTTACCATTAAACGCAAATACTATGAAACTACGTAACAATTTATTCTGGTTGTCAAGCTTATTTTTCACGCTAGCTATGACATCATGCGAAAAAACCTCTACAGAAAAGGATGTGTTTCATGAGCTCAGCTCCTTAACTAAGGAAGTAATTGCTAAACCAACCTTACAAGAAATGAGACAGGGTCTGGCTATGCTCTCTATAGAAGAAAGGGCCACTCTATGGAAGGTAAAGTTGAATTTTATCTTATCCAATAAAGAAGAAAGATTTACACTCGAACAAAGGCAAATTGTAAAGCAACTACAAACTTTTTTAGCAAATACAGGCATGGAGCAATTGATGAAAAATCCTGATATCGGTAATAAATTTCTTCATGAAAACCTTGCCAATTTTAGTAAACATTTTTCAAAAGAACAGCTAAATATTTTAATTGAAAGTCCATATTTGAATGAGAATTTGGTCATTTCCAAATTTACATTAGCTTCAATGATGAACCTCACTTCACCAAAAGGGGGTATGTCTGATAACGTAATTACCATTAGACCTACTTACCTAGGAAAAACAGAAACAGGATCATGCACTTGTCTATATGATATGGGATGTCCAGGACCGTCCAACTATTGTGAAAATACTGGATGTACAACAAATAATTCTTATGAAATGTGTGGTATGTTTGGCACTAGTAGTTGCACCAAAAGATGCGGTGGAGCTGAACCTAATCTCTCACCCGATCCATTAGGAGGAAGCCCATATTAAACAAAAAAAATCAATGAGAAAAAAGGAAATAGCATTTATTCTAATCAGTATATTGTTTGCAGCAATATCTAGTTTTTTAATCTACAATCTGCGGGTTATCCTGGTCTATTTAGTAGATATAAATATTGGCCCCTTCAAACAGCCTAATATAGCGAGGTATATATGCTATTTTCTTTTTTCTTATTTTATTCGATTGGGTAATATTTCATTAAAGAGAAAGTTTCTGTATATCGCTATTCCTGCAATTCTATTAGACTCAACCACGATTTTCTTTGGTCCTGAATTGATACCTCTTAGGTTTCCATATTTAACAATTTATCCAATTTTTGGTATCATATGCGGCCTATTGCTTCAGCATAGTTCAAGAAGGTTTATTCACACATTCATTGGAACTGCAATGTTTTTTATTATATCGGAAATCTATATTATACCTGAAATACTTTGGTTGATGTACAAGTCGGATAGTAATGAAATTTCCATTTCGAAAAATGAAATTGCTATGGAAACTTTCAAAGGAGTCAATAGTAAGCAAATCAAACTAAAAGATACCATTCAAAACAAAGTAGCGTTACTAGAATTCTATTTTGTGGGGTGCCCACCCTGTGAAGACAAATATGAATATTTAAAAAAGTTAGTTGATGAATATCAAGATAAAGGTTTAGAGATTGTTTTAATCTGTGATGGCAGCGCATCCACATATGAACAGTTTATAGCACATTGGAAAAAAAATAGCTATAAAAATATAATTTTCCTTTACGCTCAGGAAAAATCGCTTTCCAAATATAATATTGAAGGATTCCCCACTGAATTTTTATATGCAAAAGGAAAAGTTCAATACAGAGAAAAAGGCTTTGGAAAAGCAATAGCCACAAAATGGTTTGAAGGTGAAAGAAAAAAAATTCAAACCCTCTTAGATAATATCAGCAAATAAAAGTTAAATTATGAAATTACATTCATTGTTAGTAATGTTATTAGTTTCAACATTTACTGCCTGTGAAAAGAAGCCAGAAATATTCGTAGATATTCGTGGTTTAGAAAATACGAGCGATACACTAAGACACTTTATTATTCATAATAAAGGAAATGAGGATTTGAAGATTTTAAACCATACTGCGAGTTGCGAATGCACTGCATTAAATTTAAAAAATAATGATATCATCAGCCCAAAGGATTCTTTAATTGTTGATGTAAAAATAAATCAACAGCAACTTGATACTGATCAACTGATTTATATCACCTTAAAGACCAATGCCAATCCTCAATTAACTTCGTTTTATTTCAAGCAATAGGTTACTGTATTAATTTCGATATGAATGAGATATAACTTTTGGAAAGTTCTGAAACTTTGCAAAAGTTTACTTCGAGGGTTAGCCCCAAAAGAAAAGCCCCACATTGCTGTGAGGCTTTTTTCGTTGCCCGACCTAAGTTACGATCGTTTCAATTTCGGAAGGATTTGGCGATAATTGCTGATGTTTCACTAATTGAAGGATTGTAAATCATTGGTTTATATAGGCATGTGAATTGGATTTTTATCGAACCATAAAAAAATCAAGTTGTTTATCTAATGATTAAATACATAGAATTACAGGACGTATATTTCGAGTGAAAAAACGAAGAGTCAAATAGAATGATACCTAAGAAAAGTTGTAGTGACCGCAACGTCCCCTCGTACCTCGGGAAACGATACGGGGAAGCTGCATCTTTTGAAGATGAGGGTGTAGAGTCGATAAAGTACACGCTGCGTAGAAGGAAGCTAGTGTTTTATTAGCGTAATGCATAAGAAATAGGTTTATGTAAAAATCTAAAACCTTTTTGCTATTTTATGCTTGTACGCATAGTGTGTTTTCGAAAACCGAAAAAAATCATTGTAGAACCTGCGAATAATATAAAAGCTATAAGTAGTAGTAGCTGATTGATGTACGGTATTACAGTATAGGTCATTGCAAATAGACCTTGAAGCATAAGTACTAATTCATTTGATAGTATTCCTGCAATGAAGAATATTAAACCTTTACGCAATAAAGGTAGAGCGTTGATGTCAAGGTTTTTAATTATAAATGTCAGCAGAAATAAACTGATGATGCCTAGTAGTACTAAATGCAAATACCCTATTACTATCGGTCGGAAGCCATATGCTAAATCGCTAAGAGCCGGTACAGTAGAAAAGAGCTGAAGGCATAGTTTGATGCTCAGGGCTAATAATACAAGTAGACCTGTTCTTTGCGATAGTCGTGACCATGATAAGCTGAAGTGGTTGCGTCTAACCGATATTACTTTCCATAAATAAATTCCTCCTATCACTTGAGAAATAGCCGCTGCAATAACAGTGAGATATAACCAAAAAGGAAGATCTGCCCATAATATTGACAAAAAATAGGCAGGTATACAAGACGCAAAAAATAATCTGAATATTTTATGATGATATTTTCTAGTTGGTTCGTTGTCTCCAAGTGCTTCGAATAAAAGCCCCATACAAGCAAAAAAGAACCATCCATTATACTGAAAGTGTAAAAAGAAATATACAGAAGCTAAATACCACTGCTGCGACATTATTTTATTGGCCATAAGAAATGATAACGAAAAGGCACCTAAAGAAGAAATAAGTAAAAAAATCAAAGCTGCCCGAAACCACTTAAAAGCAGGTGTTAATTTACCTTGGGAGTCCTTGCAAAATTGTATCACAAAAGTGTATGATACAAGAATTGATAAAGTTGAAAAACTGATAGATATCAGGCCATATCCCTGAAATGGAAAGCTAAATAGCATTCCGTAAGCGGTTATCAAATTAGCAAGTAATAAGCGTCGATACTTGAAAAATATTTGTTCATCATTACCAAGCTTGGATATCATTAAAATCATTAATAGCTGCGTAATCCAACCTGAGAATGCAAAATGTGAGTGAGCATGTAAAATATGCTTTTGATGTAGCCAAGGCATCGAAAAGACAATTTTATACCTCATTAGCAACCCTAAAAGTGCAATCAGTATTAGATTAAAAAGGGTCACTTTTATCCATCGCCGATAATGATCTGCCATAGGCCGGTAATTTGAGTGTAAATTAGCCGGCTGCTTATAATTTTCTTATGATTATAATCATGTTAGCAGTAAACTTTTCCTTTATCAATCATTAGCTGTCCTTTTCGATGTAAGCTTCTAATGCTTCTTATAACTGTCTCCACCCGCATACCTGTCATATCAGCAATTTGTTGTCTGGTTAATTTTATCCGATTACAGTCAGGACAAATATTCTTTTTGCGCTGCTTCAAATATGCCAATAGTCTGGATATACAATTTTCAGGATCGTGTTGTGCCAGTTCTTTGATCACATAAAATTTAAATCTGATCCTGTCGATCATTAGTTTGGTAAATTCAAAATGAATATCAGGATGCTGCTTCAGCATGGTGAGAAACACATCCTTCTGCAACCTAATGATTATACTACTCTCATTCGCAATAGCACTGGCAGCATAAGGCTGTCCATCAAAAAGAGGAAGTTCTCCAAACGATTCCCCCGGCTCAATCATTACTTGTAAAAATTCCCTTCCCTCATCATTGATGTTTACCCAACGCACACTACCACTCACAAGCTGATAATAAAAACTTGCTGATCCACCTTCATGAAAAAGAAAATCGCCAGCATTTACTTTTTTATATACCGCACCCCATGCCAATAATGTATTGATATCTATGATCATAATGGTTCTTTAGCGTAAAGCTATACAGGATAAATCGCTGTCTATATGACTTTGGGCAGTACCAAACATGATATATATCATGTTCTTATTTAGAACTAATTGTAAATGAGAGGTTTACTCATCCTGATTTTTAACAGTTCTGATTCTTATGATTCTACGCATAAAATTTAGAAAAATTGGCAAGTAATCTTGTATTCAATTATTGAATCAACAAAAACAACCTACTATGAAAAAATTGATTTTTATCCTGATTGCAGGTTCCGTAATAGCCGCATGTGGCGGTGGCAATTCTCACACTAAAACCGAGGAATCATCTGCTGTAAGTAACAACAACGCTACTCCTAACGCGAATCCTTCCTATGATCCAAACAGGGGGGAAGGAAAATTTAAGGATGTACAGATAAACCCCAAACTTGACATTGCAATGGCAAAAGAAGGGGAGAAAGTTTACAATGTCAAGTGTGGTAGTTGTCATAAACTTTCAGATGAAAGGCTTGTAGGCCCTGGATGGAAAGATGTTACCAAAAGAAATGAGGCTGCATGGATACTGAATTTCATTACCAATACTGATGCTATGCTTAATGTAGACCCTAAAGCTCAGGCACAATTAGAGATTTGTTTGGTAAGAATGCCTAATCAAAGTTTAACTGATCAGGAAGCTTTTTCTCTTTATGAGTTTATGAGGAAAAATGACGGTATTAAATAAGTATTTATAAACTAAACTGATATATAATGACACATTATTCTTTTAAAAACTGGGCAATATTGATAGCCTTTATGGTCTTCAGTATGTTTTCCTGTAAACCTAAAAATACAGGTAGTGCCGTAGGTGCCGATGCTGCAGCAAAAGCATATGTAGCGCCGGGCAAATATGATGAGTTCTACAATTTTGTTTCAGGTGGATTTAGTGGACAGATGAGTGTGTATGGACTGCCATCGGGTCGCTTACTTCGTGTAATCCCTGTTTTCTCGGTTGATCCGGAAAAAGGTTGGGGCTATAGCGAGGAGACTAAACCCATGCTGAACACATCACATGGTATGGTTCCCTGGGATGATCTACATCACACAGAATTATCGCAAACCAATGGTGAAATCGATGGTAGATGGATTTTTGGTAATGCCAATAATACTCCCCGCGTTGCTCGTATAGATCTTTCTACTTTTAGAACTTCAGAAATCATTGAATTGCCAAACAGTGCAGGTAATCACAGTTCTCCTTTTATTACTGAAAATACAGAGTACGTAGTAGCAGGAACACGTTTTAGTGTTCCTACAGATGATGCTAATGGAGATGTGGCCATTGATACTTATAAAGACAATTTTAAAGGAACTATAAGCTTTATTAGTGTTGATAAAACTGATGGTAAAATGGATATTGCTTTTCAGCTGGTTTGTCCGGGTGTAAATTTTGACCTGAGCCATGCCGGTAAAGGGAAGTCTAATGGATGGTTCTTTTTCTCCTGCTATAACACAGAGAAAGCAAGTACACTACTTGAAGTAAATGCATCACAGCGTGATAAGGATTTTATTATGGCCGTGAATTGGAAAAAAGCAGAAGAATATATCAAAGCAGGAAAAGGCAGGAAACAATCTGTAAAATATGCGAGTAACCGTTATGATGAAAAAACACATACGGCTACTTCACAGATAAAAACCGAAGTACTTGTTTTAGATGTGAAAGATTTCAAAGATATCTGCTACTTTATCCCATGTCCTAAATCCCCTCACGGATGTGATGTAGATCCAACCGGAGAATACATTGTAGGTAGTGGTAAACTGGCAGCTGTTGTGCCTGTATTTAGTTTTGATAAGATTCAAAAAGCTATTGCAGCAAAAGACTATATTGGCGAATTTGATGGTATTCCTGTGATTAAATATGAATCTGCCTTACACGGTGAATTACAAAAACCAGGACTTGGACCTTTGCATACTGAGTTTGATGGTAAAGGCAATGCATATACCTCTTTCTTTGTTTCCTCTGAAGTAGTGAAATGGAATATCAAAGATTTAAAGGTGCTGGATAGAGCAGCAACTTATTATTCTATTGGTCACCTTACTATTCCGGGCGGCGATAGTAAGAAACCCGATCCTAAGTATTTGATTGCTTATAATAAGATTACTAAAGACAGGTATTTACCAACAGGTCCTGAATTGTCACAAAGTGCACAGTTATTTGATATTAGTGGAGATAAGATGCAGTTAATACTTGACTTTCCGACAATTGGTGAGCCGCACTATGCGCAAGCTGTAAGAGCAGAAGTTATAAAAGACAAATCATTGAAAATTTTCAAAATTGATGATAATCAGCATCCCTATGTTGCCAAAGGTGAAGGCGCAACTAAAGTAACACGTGAGGGTAATAAAGTTCATGTATATATGACTACGATTCGTTCTCACTTATCTCCTGATAATATTGAGGGTATTCAACAAGGTGATGAAGTATATTTCCATATTACCAATTTGGAACAAGATTGGGATGTACCTCATGGCTTTGCCATTAAGGGTGCTAATAATGCAGAATTACTTATCATGCCCGGTGAAACACAAACCTTAAAATGGGTAGCGGATCGAGTTGGTATTTATCCGTTTTATTGCACTGATTTCTGTAGCGCATTACACCAGGAAATGTCTGGATACCTCCGTGTATCACCCAAAGGTTCTGCTGTGCCGCTAAAATTTAGTACCGGTAAAACTGCACCTGCAGCCAAATAAAGTTGTACGCGTTGTTTTGATAGTTGGAGGGAGCAGGCAATGATCCTGCTCCCTTTTTGTTCCGATAAAAGTTTTTGTTATGAAGAATCAAACATTATTAGGCATATCTAGAATACTTTTGGGGATTTGTGGATTCGCACTGATTGCAGTTCTTTTCTTACCATTATGGCGAATAGATTTAATTGCACCACAATATCCGGAAGGATTACGCTTATTGATTTTTGCCAATAAACTTGCAGGCAATGTTGATATCATCAATGGACTCAACCATTATATTGGTATGAAAACACTTCATACAGATGATTTCATTGAATTCAAAATATTGCCTTACCTGGTTGGATTTTTCTCTTTGTCTTTTATAATCGTAGCTTTTATTGGGAGAAAGAAACCTTTTTATTTGCTGTTTATACTGTTTATATGTTTTGGTATATTATCCATGTATGATTTCTGGAGATGGGAATACAATTACGGGCACGATCTAATGCCTGATGCCGCTATTGTAGTTCCCGGGATGGCTTATCAGCCTCCATTGATCGGGTTCAAACAATTGTTGAATTTTGGAGCTTATTCTTTTCCTGACTTTGGCGGGTGGATTTTTATTGTTGTTGGTATACTCTCTTTTTTAGTAATGATATTAGAGTGGAGAAAAAAACAAAAACTGAACCATTCAGTTGTAATGATGATACTTATAACTGTAATTTTCAGTTCCTGTAATACAAATCCCGAGAAGATAGTCGTTGGTTCTGATCATTGCTACTCATGTAAAATGAGAATCATTGACGCTCAATTTGGAGCAGAAATCATTACCCCGAAAGGTAGGATTTTTAAATTCGATGATGCTATATGCCTAAAAGCCTTTTTGAAAGAAATAAATGCAACCGACAACTATAGAATATACTTAGTTGCATATGCCGGCGCTAATGAATTAATAGAGGTCAAGAATGCTGTTATTCTTCAAAGTAGTCTTTTGAGAGGACCTATGGGAGGTGATATAGCCGTTTTTCAATATAGAGGCAGCATTCCATCGGAGCTCCGCTTAAATGGAAAGATTATTGAATGGAATGAATTCCTTAAGTCATGAAATTTCTTTTCCTCATACTAATATTCCTATTTACGACTAAGCTGGTGTGTGGGAAAAACATCAGGGTAGGGCCCTTTAACAGTGTACGTACTATTAAACATGCATTAGAATTAGCAGTAGATAATGATACAATTTCGATTCAGTCGGGCATATACAAAGAAAAAAATATAGTCATCTCAAAAAGGGTTACCCTCATCGGAAATAATTATCCTGTTATAGATGGTGAGTATCGTTTTGAAGTACTAACTATTAAGGCAAATGGTGTTGTAATTGAGGGGTTAAAGGTTATAAATTCAGGGATTTCCAGTATGGATGATTTTGCTGGAATTAGAATAAGCGAAAGTAAATATGTGGTTATCAGAAATAATATTCTGATCAATACATTTTTTGGTATCTACACTCAATTTGGCGCTAATTGTTTTATTGAGGGAAATAAAATTATAGGCGGGTCTAAAGATGAACAAAAAAGTGGTAATGGTATACACTGCTGGAAGAGTGATAGCATGCAGATTAAACAGAATAAGGTTAGTGGACATAGAGATGGTATCTATTTTGAATTTGTAACCAATTCCAGTATTGTTTCAAACATATCTACCGATAATCTTAGATATGGTCTTCATTTTATGTTTTCCAATCAAGATAGTTATATCGGTAATCATTTTATCAATAATGGAGCAGGAGTAGCAGTCATGTTTTCGCATCATGTATCAATGATTAATAATTACTTCTATAAAAATTGGGGTGATGCAGCCTATGGTATTCTACTAAAAGAGATTAGTGATAGTAAAATTGAACGAAATCATTTTAAAGAGAATACAGTCGCTGTTTTTTTGGAGGGTGCTAATCGTATTCTTATTCAGAAAAATACTTTTTCAAGTAACGGATGGGCTTTAAAAATTCAAGCAAGTTGTATGGATATTCAGGTTTCTTCCAATAATTTTTTATCAAACACTTTTGATGTTGGAACAAACGGAAGTCTTGTTTTAAATAAGTTTGATCAAAACTATTGGGATAAATATCAAGGATATGATTTGAATAAGAATAACAGAGGCGATATTCCTTATCGCCCGATAAGTATGTATGCTGTGATTGTAGAAAGAAATCCAACAGCTATGATCTTGTTCAGAAGTTTTATAACGGCATTATTTGATAAGACAGAAAAAATCATCCCATCCCTTACGCCTGAAAATCTAAAAGATAATAATCCACTGATGAAACCTTTAAAACTATGATCATTGCAACCAATGTATCCAAGCAGTTTGGTAAATTAAAAGTACTAGACGATCTCTCGGTTACTTGTAATAAAGGGGAATGTATTGCATTGATAGGTCCTAACGGAAGCGGTAAAACAACATTGATAAAAGCGATATTAGGGATGGTAATCTGTGATAGTGGTTTTATTACTTTCAATGGACAAAATATCAAGAATAGCTGGGAGTATCGACGTCAGATTGGCTATATGCCACAGATAGGTCGATATCCTGAAAATATGACTATTGGACAGGTCATTAATATGATGAAGGATATTCGAAAAGAAAGCGAACGAGAAATAGATGAAGAATTGATCTATGCATTCGACTTACATCATTTGCTGCATAAAAGAATGCGAACATTATCCGGTGGAACAAGGCAAAAAGTTAGTGCTGTATTGGCTTTTCTTTTTAATCCTCAGGTAATTATTTTAGATGAACCGACAGCAGGGTTAGATCCTGTTTCTTCGGAAATATTAAAAAACAAAATTATTCTGGAAAAAGAAAAAGGTAAGCTTATACTTATTACCTCACATATATTGAGTGAATTGGATGATATGGTTACTCAGATCATTTATATACAAGATGGAAAGTTATGTTTTCAAAGAACCCTGCAAGAAATTCAAGAGGCTACCGGACAAATAAAGCTTACTAAGGCTATTGCTTCTATTATGAAACAAAACAATAGTTATCTATGAAGAAGATCATTAAATATGTTATCATTGATATTCTGAGAAGTAAAGTAGTGCTAGCCTATACTTTTTGTCTGTTTATAATATCGTTGATATTATTTGGATTAGAAGAAAATACGACAAAAGGGTTATTAGGGTTATTAAATATTCTATTGATCATTATTCCAATGGTAAGTATTGTGTTTGCTACCATTTATATATATAACAGTACAGAGTTTATTGAATTGCTGGTCAGCCAACCTTTGAAACGAATCAATATTTGGTTAAGTCTGTTTGTTGGTATAAGTTTTTCTATGACACTGGCATTTGTACTTGGTTGCGGTATCCCTCTAACTTTATTTGTTCCTAATGCTACAGGTATGATTATGTTGCTGATAGGTGTTATCCTTACGATTGTATTTATTGCAATTGCAATGTTGGCCGCTGTAATGACCAGAGATAAAGCGAGGGGAATTGGCGTTGCTATCTTACTATGGTTATATTTTTCTTTGTTATTCGATGCTATAGTGTTGTTTTTGGTTTTTCAATTTGCTGATTATCCTATGGAGAAACCCATGATATTCATAAGCGCACTCAATCCCATTGATCTTGGTCGGATACTTATCTTACTTAAAATGGATATTTCTGCATTAATGGGATACACTGGTGCTGTGTTTCAGCAGTTTTTTGGAACCTTGTGGGGCCAAATTATTTCCTTTTTGGCGATGTTTTTATGGATTATAGTACCGGTTTGGATCTCAGCGAAAAAATTCAGTCATAAAGACTTGTAAATATGAAAAGACACCTGGCGCTTCAACCCTTGTCGAGAGAACATCATAAAGGCTTATTACTAGCGCAATTACTACGTATGGATGTGCCTGACTATAAGGGAATGCCTACTGATACCAAAGGGAAAATCGTATACGCTGTTAAGAGTTACCAAGAAGAATTGGATCATCACTTTCAAAAAGAAGAAGCCTTATTGGCAATGGCTAGATCTATTAACGTAGAATTAGATCTTTTAATTGATGAAATATTAAAAGAACATGCATTGCTTAGGAAACAATTTAATAGTCTGAATACAAATAGCACAACCCGGGAAGTTCTTCATGAATTGGGAATGTATTTGAGTGATCATATTCGCAAAGAAGAGAGAATACTTTTTCCATTATTGGAGAATTGTTGTAGCGAAAATTTGCTGGATAGCTTTCGGCAAATGCTTTAAAAATTGGTGTAATGAAACGCGATATCAGTACACGGACCGACATTGAACAGATGGTGAATCTTTTTTATAAAAAGATTAAGAACGATTCTTTGTTGGGACCGGTATTTAGCGAGTCTGCAGGCATTAATTGGGAGAAGCATATTCCATTACTGTGTGATTTTTGGGAAAACATACTTTTTTTTTCAGGCGGCTATGAGGGTAATCCTATCAACTTACATATGCACTTACATAAAGTGCAGCCGCTCATGCCAGCCCATTTTCAACAATGGAATGCACTTTTTATTAGTACAGTCGATGAGTTATTCACAGGGAAAAATGCGCTTTTAGTAAAACAAAGAGCTATCAACATATCTGCAATTATTCAAAAAAAATTATTTCAAGTCTAGTAGGCATGAATATAGGTTTGTGCGATGCGCTTTTTGGGAATTTCCGAAACTTTCCAAAAGATTACTTCGGGACATTAGTTTAAAAGAAAAAGCCCCACATTACTGTGAGGCTTTCTTTTTTCGTTGTCGGAACTGAGTTACGTTCGTTTCAGTTTCAAAGGGATTTACAGATGATCAATGAGATTTTTTAGTTTTAGTTATTTGTTTTTCAGTGAGTTGTGTTTTCAACCGTTTTGAATACTTTTCGAACCAATATTTAGTTATTCGAAATTTCAGTCTAAAAAAATGTAGAAACTGATACTAGAGTAATTAGGAGTTGTGCTTTTAGTAAACCGTAGAATTAAATCTAATTCAACATTCATATAACCTACAATTACGTGGTAAATGTTTCTGGTTACTTTATGGGATTTTTAACTGTTTTTATTTGAAAAGGGTCTTTGTTGATACCAATTCTGACTAGGGAAAAATCTATCCATGGTAACTGTAGCACCCTAATTCTAAAATGAAACAAAATTTCACTAAAAAAGCGATCCTCAAGGACCGCTTTATATATAGAAACCGAGAAGTGGCATATGCACAACACTAAAATACTAAAAAATTTAGTAAAAGTGATAATTTTTATGTTTTTTATTAATGAAATAACATAAAAGCCTGTATCGATTTGTCGATACAGGCTTTGAAAAAACGAATAGTAAATCTCTTTACAATAAGATTGCCTTTTTTATTATAGAAAGACCCATATCTGATAGTGAGGCCCACAAAAAAGCAAACAAATATTTTTTCTTTTTTCTTTTTTTATATCAAGGTCATAAGCTTCCCTTTTCCTATCAAATTTACGAACTTCAAATAAGTGATAATTTTCATTGCTGATTTTGCTATTAACTCTTACATATTCAATTTTATATTCAAAAGTTGGCTGTCTTATTCCATTCTCTTGGAGGTGATTTTTTAAATCCTTAAAGTCTTTGTAAACTTTTTTCAAGAGACTTTCGATGATTTTAGCAATACTCAATAGTACTTTTGTATGCTAATTATTTTCTAATAAAACAACTTTACTTGCAAGTTCACTAGATATGTCATCGTCAATAGCTGAATTAGGTAGGATTAATTCCTGCCGCTTCAATATAATTTAATCTTTTTGAGTATCGTACTCACTAATTGCATGGCTTATGTCAGTGATTCCTTCTTTTCGGCTCTTATTAATTATAAGTAGGTAGATTTTGATAATTCCAATGAGAAAAGCGATTGCAAGCCCCTCTTTTTTTGTGACAAGCTTCTTTAAATTTTTATTTAGAGATGGCTTAATTATTAGTATTTTTTGCTTTTTATGAAATAAAAAGTATTCTCTATAGTAATCAAACAAATAATTTGACAGTAGGTTATCAATCACACCACTCAATCATTCCATCAGTTACAAAGAAATGGCTGTGACAACCTTTTTTTCGATGAAGTGAAGGTCTGATATTTATCCTACCGGATCTAGCGATTGAATATTTCCAATGTGGATAATGATCGGGCACAAGGTTAATGTGAAGATGTGTGTTGCAACCGCATGGACATACCATAACAATCTGCCAATGATATCCTAGGTTATCTAGTATGTAAAGAGTGCCCAGCTTTAATTTGCTGGGCAGCTCTTCAACAATTTTATGACGATATTTTCGCTCGCGCTTGAAGAACTGAAAAAACCAATTAAGCAGCTTTTTCATTTCTACTAAATTCAATGCTGTTTAACAATGGTTCAACATCGCCCAATCCAATCTTCTTTGAAAAATAGGGGCAGGGTTCAGTAAACTGATCACGATACATAAGACATTCAGCAAACATAATTCTTACTGCATCGCAATCTCTGTTGTCGTAATTTCTAAAAGGGTGAATGCGCGCAAGGAATTCGTTTACTGCTGTTGCTGCAGCCTGCATATTTACGCTGATTACGGCGGGACTTGATTCCCCTGCTTTTAGGAGGTATTGATTGCGTTCGTATTCTTCTTTGTCAAGCCTTTTTTGCGATTCTGAGGCAACGCGTTCAAGCGTATATTGATTTCTACTCAGGAGGCTAGATCCTCCAGGCAACACCACATGCACAACCCCGTCTATACTATAAATTCCTCCCTTACCGTCAGATTGTAGTTTTACCCCCATGTCGAAAAGCGGGATAAGATAGTATGACGAAATTTGATTTAAGACATGTCGTCCTTCTGCGCTATCAACACAACTGAAAAGAATATCACAGTCCGCAAGTTCCTTAATTACATTGTGATCCGAGATTAGGCTTGAAAACGTCGTTACTCGGGTATTGAAACCTGCTGCCTCGATCTCTCTTTTCATTATATCAACTTTTAGGGTTTTTGCTATAGCGTCTTGCCTAGTTGAGCCGATGATACGATTTACGTTTACCAGATCCATAATATCATTGTCAACTAGAACCAGCTCACCGACAGAAAGACGTTTGAGCTGTTCAATGGTGGGGCTACCGGTTCCAGAGCAACCAACAACGCCTATTTTTAGGCGATTAAGCATTGTAACTGTCTTTTTGCCGAAGGCTTGTAGGTTTCGTTGCTGTGCTTCGTCTTCATGCGTGTAATATTCTCCATAATACCAATTGTGTATGTCGCTACCTGCAATTGAGATGTGATTGATCTCGACGGGTTGCATGTCATTAAAAAAAAGTCGACCAAGAATTCTTCCATCGGGTAGCATTATGCAACTCGCATGCGGTAACTCTCCTTCAATCCAGTCATGGATTGTGCGAAAAAGCTCATTATCGGATCTATCGTCTTTTTCTGAGAATTTATCATACCCGCCTGGATGGCAGTGAATTTTTAAAACTGCCCAACCATGTTGGGCAGCTTTTTGTATCATTGGATAGATTAATTCAGTGGGCCATTGAACATTGTCTGTTTCCCTTACAAAGCAATGATCGTAAGGAATAAGAAATAATTCCTTAACGAGCAGCGAGTGGTTGCCTTTGTGCAAACTGCGTCCACATAAAGCTACAGCAACGGCCTCTTTGTTGTCGCCTGGGAAAAGATGGGCGCGTAACTGATCGTAGTGAAATCCAGCTATTCTTACTTTATTCATGACTTAACGATTTAGATCTTTACGTAACCAATTATCCACTAAAGCGAGGTGGGTTGAAATATTGTCGACTCCTGGAATCCATTCATTTACTTTACGATGGCGAGACCACTGCTGAAATTGCCTACCATCGATAAAGTGCAGGGTTGCATTAGGTATCGCGGTGCCAGAATTTTTTACAAGTGGGGGAAAGAATGAGGCCATATCAATCTGAACGGCGTCATACTGCGCCGGAATCATAAGCGCGATTTGTGCCTTTTGCACATTATAACCTTCAGGGATTGGATAATCCTCAATGACAAGCCAATGATTTCCGTTGGTAAAGGTCTCCCAAGGGAGACCTAAACCATTCAAAAATTCTACATCTTCGGCTGGAAGGGTGAACTGCTTGCGCAGCTCCCTACCATCATCCTGTGATTTTGGAGATACAACAAAATGTGTAATGCACTTTTCTCGCAAATCAACCTCATCGGTTTTCACCAATTCTGGTTTAGCCTGTTTGCTTGTAAACTTCAATACCTCAAAGTCTTCAACTGGTGTTCTGCCGGACTTAATGATGATCTCCTTTGTAGGGATCGTTGGATGTGCCCAATCGACATTCACTTTTCCAACACGGAAGCGGTAAATCCTTGCTGGCGGCACTTCATTACAATGCTTGCCAAATTCTTCGATCACCGCTACATCGAGCCATTTTTCAGAAAGGAATTTCAAACCGGTACACAGCATTTTGATAGGCAAATGTGGTTGGTAGGCGTACTCCTTTTTGGTGCCGTCCGGCATTACCTGCACGAGGTAGAAGTAATTGTGGTCGATACCTGCTGCTTTTAGAATCTGGTCCGGAGTCATTTCCTTTTGATCGGTCATTTCCGGCTCACCATTAATTGTGTAATGGAAGATTTCCGGCTCTTTGGTAATAAACTCCTCGATCTGGTTATCGGCTAAATTCACCACTTCGTCCAGACTGATCTTCTCAAAGTCACAACCTTTAAGTTTCTGATAAAGGGTGTAACATTCTACCGGCGTTTTGCCGGCCTCCAACAGGATTTCCCTGCCGGTAACCTTTGGTTGATGGAAGTCTATAGTTTGTCCATCAACGCGTACTTTATACGTAGTTTTCATTTGTTAAAATGTTTAAATCTAAAAAAATGCCATTAGACCTCCACTTCTCGGGCGGGGCTAACTTGTTGATAATCAATCGATCCTGTCGAAGATTAAAATGGATAGTAGGGAACTCTGGTTAGCAACTAATTGATTTAAAGGTGATTGGATTGCCAGAAGGTTACGTAAATGTTGCTACCGATACTTGGAATTGTAAGATCCTCACCGTATGTTTGAACTGCGAAATACAAACTTGATGAACAGCTCGCTGGGCTGTTTGGAACGTTTTACAATACAAGGCCGGATGTAACAGTCTGGCTTTGTCATTTTAAGAACTGCCTAGCTAACGCTAGAATATCACAAATTTAATAAGGAAATTGGTTCGAGCAAAAAAAATCAAAACTTTTTTTAGTTTTGTATTTGAAAACTTTTTCTTGGATTTCTCGGAATCTTGATTAAATTTGCAGTATATTTAAGAATATGTCAGAAGAAAGCGTTGATAAGTTTTATAAAGAACTAAGTGAACGCATCAAGGATTGCCGATTGCGTAAGAATATAAGTCTTACCCATATGGCTAATTATCTTGGCTTGGCTAAATCGACGGTCAGCAATATTGAAACCGGACGACATAGACCTTCTATACATCATTTGGTAATTATGGCTAAGGTGATGAATGTGGAAATATTTGATCTGATCCCCTCCCAAAAAGATACAATTCCATCACCTTCTTCTAAGATTAAGAAAGCTGTAAAAGAAAAGAAAGTAGTCACGGATGATAAAACTAAAGTCGATAAATCAACTCAGGATATTCTAATGGCATTTTTGTCATCTGTTAAAAAATAAATCGAATTATGAATATAAAGCTGGTCAACGGCAAAGTAAATGCGATTCTTAGAGGATTTGAGGATTTAAAACCGCCCATTAATATTGAAAAAATTGCAATATCACGCGGTTTGAAAATTCAACCATTTCCTTTAGGGGAAGGCGTTTCCGGTGTTCTGGCTATTGAGAATGGTAAAGGTGTGATCGGATACAACAGTGAAGAACCTCGTGTACGAAGGAGATTTACTATTGCACATGAACTTGGTCATTACGAGCTTCATCGTGATAAATCAAATATGTTTATTGACAAGCAGTTTATTTATCGAAGCAAGAATGCCTACAATCCTGAAGAACAAGTGATGGAACAGGAGGCGAATATGTTTGCTTCGGCGATACTTATGCCAACAAGCATGGTGCGTGATTTAGCCGATACCATTGACCTAAAAAATGATGATGCCATTGAGGACCTTGCAAAAATTTTCGATGTAAGTGTTACGGCAATGTCACTTAGAATATCTAGCTTAGGACTGTTTTGATATTCAAATCTCCCCCCGTTAGTAAATATCCTATGAGTTGCCTGGATTGTTAAATCATTTCAGTAACTAGAACTATATACTAATGGCAAAGGAAAAATGGATGAAAGACCCCTCCGAATTCGATGCTTTTCAAAAAGATATCAGCAGTATTCCACTAAACAAAAGCTATGCTGTTCAGGGTAGTGCCGGTAGCGGTAAAACGATTCTGGCACTGCAGAGAGCTCAGGAGATTCATAATCTGGCAGCTGCCGAAGGCAAGAAGGCCAGATTTACGATTGTTGTTTTCTCAACTCTTTTGAAGGAATTTATTAAAACAGGTATTCAAGATCTTGGCTACGATATGGATCAGGTGGTAACTTACGAACAATGGGATGGTGATCCGATTGGATATGTTCTTGTCGATGAGGCACAAGATTTTACACAATCTGAAATCGAGACGATGTTCAATGCTGCAGAAATCTCTATCATGTACTATGGTGATAGCAGTCAGCAGATTTTTGCGGGACTAAAAGAGGAGAAAGTTCTTAGTATGAAGGAAATTTCTGATGAACTTAAAATTCCACTGAAGCAATTAACGCACAACTACCGGCTTCCAAAATTGATCGCAGATTTTGCAGGTCATCTGATGCCTGAGGAAAATCTTAAAAGCTTTTGTAAGCGTGAAGGGGCAGATAAACCGATTATTAAGAAATTTAATCATTGGAAGGAAGAGATTGACTACATTTTCAACGAAATCAATGAGCGTAACTTCACCGATGTTGGAATTTTCCTTCCATTCAATACACAAAGAAAAGGCCTGTTGAATAACTTTCATCGAAACATGGAAGATTTGAGGTTATACTTAGATGAAATGGGCTATCCTTATGAATGTAAAATGAGTGCGGATGAGGGCAGTGAGAATAGCATTGATTTCGACACAACTACACCCAAAGTAATGACTTTCCACAGTTGTAAAGGGCTTCAGTTTGAAACAGTATTTATACCGTTTTGCGATGCGCCACAACACGACTCTTGGTTTGAAAACGCTTATCGAAAGCCTTATTATGTTGGGCTTACAAGACCGTATAAATTCCTATATTTAACACACAGCGAGAGGTTAAGTCCATTTTTTAATAAAATCCCATCCTCAAAGTACCAATAATTAAATTCATGCGCTACTATTACATACCTCTAAGCAGCAGGAATTATACATTCGAAAATATTTTTTCGACCGAGAGTATATCGCCTGAACGATATTATGAAGAGCGCAATTTTGGATTTAATTATTTCTATTCAATTCCTAAGTTCTCACACAATTCTGCTTTGATATTGTTTACGGAAATACCATCCGTTGGGAACACCACTGAAAACGAACAAGATGTCAACTATATCCTTGCTATTTCAGATCAGGCGCTAGATCAAAATTCATTGATTGCCGTTGACGCTCATATTTTGGGCTATATAAGAACAATTTATCTTAATAGTAATAATTTCAAAGTATTATTTTTTTCTGAACGAGACAGAAAACTTTTGCAGTTACGAGCGGCAACATCATTGCCAACTAAGACTGTGTCTAAATACACTGATAAGTTTGAACTGATTAATCAAAATGAAGCTGTCAAAGTAGAAACGAAATCTATCAAGCAGCTACAATTTTCAAAAGATAATTTACAGGAGAATGTTGAATTTGACCGAAGAGTTAATTTTTTTAAAGGGTTAGTTTATGGAATCGTTGGAGGTGTCATCAATCAGGTATCGCCAGAAGATCTGACAATTAAAAGGCTAATGCGTCAACTGCTTAATTCCATTGCCGAGCTTAGAAATAGGATTGATACCCATGCAGCTGAAAGTGGGAACTATCAAAGGCCAATAGCTGTTAAAGTCAATCCGACAGCAAACATAGAAAGAAGGATACTCGAAGAAATCGCTCTACTTGACGCTCAAATTCTATCGCTATATCCAGAAGAGGTTTTGAATGATGATGACTTCAAAAAAATTTTTGTTAAGCTTTTCGAGCAAGATTTCAGCTCAGTATCAGAAGCGGAATCATATTTTCGTTCCGTCTTTGTGAACGACAAAATATTCGCTGATGGACAGTTTGCGAGATTGAAGGCATACATACTAGCCAATTCAAAACTGGAAAGCGCCAGCGCAATCGCTGCCGAATTACGTAATTCATTAGTATCTTTTATAAAAGCTTCAAAATCGGTAACGGATTCAGCAAAGCTAGCTAGAAGCGAATCCTATGAACACTTTAAAAGTGGTTTGTCGAAGTTAAATAGATGGCTTGATTCAGCAGTTTCAAATAAGCGTAATATTCCATCCATTCCTTTACATAAAATTGAATACGATAATAAAAAACACTCTATAGCGATTGCTCCGGAATTCCTGTCAATTCATAAGCAAGAGCTTTCTGAATATGTGCTTATTGTCAATATCCTTTTGCAAAATCCCAAGAAAAATAAAAGCGAGGTTACAAAGGATCAGTTGTTGAGTGTCGTTCGCCAGGTCGAGAGTGTTTTCAGTAAAGGGAAGGAAACACAGTTGTATAAATATCTGAATAATACTGTCAACAGTTATTCTATTGAGAATGCCAATTCCGTAGTATTTAAAAATTTTGTAGCCTTTGTTTTCAATCCAGACAGCTTAGAAAAGCTAAATGATTTCTTAGAAGCCAAGAATGTTGGACAATCTTGGATGGCATTTTCATTCTGGTGTACGTTTAACGGGTTTGCTCAAGTGAGCCAAAACTTCCTAAGTAATGTTTTTCAACGACAGAATAAGGACTTGCAAATGCGAATCGACGAATATCTGAACAGCATAGTTGTGTTCAACCAAATAATCGTACAAGCTTCGAAGTCAAAAACCGCTATTGACAATTCTACAATTAAGAGTTCCGAAAAATCTCAATCATATACTCATCAGTTAAAGAAAACTTTTTATAGTGAAGTGATTGAAGGGAAATTTGAGATTCCAGCAGATGATATCAGTTATGTCTTTGAAAATCACAATTCAAGCGAAATAGCTGAACAGTTGAAGAAAAAATATGGTATTAACAAAAAAGATGGGAAGAAGTTAGCTGCTTCATATTTTGATTATCAAAAATCAGGTAATCTCTTTTAATAGTTACAAAAATTTAATGTTGTTGATTTTATCAGTTATGTCAGGCTTGTTGCCTATAGGCACTTCTGGATAAAGAATACTCAGCTAAAGTACAGTTTGATTAATGCACAGTAAATTCTATTAAATTAGATCCCATTTTCTCAGATCTCGTAGAGATTCGTTCACTGTATTTTTTTAAGGGCATTATAATCTAAATTTTAATTATCATTTGATACATATATTGAAAATCGGGAATTGTAGATTTGAAAATTTATGATTCTTAAATAATGAAAAGGATATTCGACTTGTTACTTCAATATAACTCTGTAAGGAAAATTATCATATAGTGGGTGTTATTTAAAGGAATCCTTGTTTTAATCTATAGAGATTGTAAAAATTTAATTGATTTAAATAGCCTTCCTATCATTATTTGAAGCAATTAGAGTTTCAATTTCTTTCAAAACAATTAATTTCACATCAAGTCTAACTTGATTATAATTATCCAGTATCTCTTGATAGCTTATGATTTTTGGAGTTGGTATTTCTTGTGTTTTTTTCGCCCAATATTTATTAGGCTCGGTAATCTTTAATATATCTGCATTGAACATCTTTAATTTGATTCGATCTTTCGGATTATCTGCAACCATCCCTACAAATTCGCCTGATGATAGTGCGGCGATTTTACTGGCGGGGATGGCGGACTCAAGTTGTCGAGATTTACTGATTGAGGTGTCCATACGGTTGATGGATACATTTTCTTTTTCCTGCAGGATTTTGCCAAATCGATCGGAGAGCAGTTTGGCGGTTTCACCAAATACCTGACCACTGATGATATTTCCGCAAATGTTTACAATCACATCTGCCTGATCCTTACCATAATCCTTTTTCAGTTGGCTAAAGTCCTGCATCCCTAGAATGGTAGCCACTTTGTTACTTCTCGCAGTGGCTATCAGTGAGTCCATGTTATTGAAATATATCGTGGGGAATTCATCAAATATTAGGGCACATTTTTGACGATCTTTTTTGTTGATGATTCTGATCATCCGAGAAATATACAAGGATAGGGCAGCACCATAAATGCCTTGCTTTTCCGGGTTATTACCCATACACACAATTTTGGGCGCATTGGGATTGTTGATGTCAAGGGTAAAATCATTACCCGATAAGACCCAATACAATTGAGGAGACGAGAGCCTTGCGAGTGCAATTTTTGCACTGGCTATTTGTCCATCTAACTGTTCCCTTACATCACTTTGGTAAGCCTGTATAAAGGGATTGACCAGCACTTCGATTTCAGGTTCGGAATTCAGCAAAGGCAGTAAGTCATCATACTCTGCCTGCATGAGCTCTAGTACGTGAGGTAGGGTACAATATTTACCATCCTTGTACTTGCGCAAATACCAAATGATGGATGCCAGAAAATTAATCGCTGACTCTACAAAAAAGTCGCCTTGTTTTTTGATCCATTCTCGGTTGAGTCCCAACAAAATGATCCTGGAAGCTTCGGTTGCATCGGTGATATCCAACATAGAAGCAGGATCTAGAGGATTGCATCTGTTTGAGGTCGATAGATCATCAAAATTGATGGAATAAAAGGAGGGTTTTTGGGTGTAATGATGTGCGTATTGTAACATCCAGTTATAGGCGGGTTTGGATAGATCGGGGTACTTAAAATCATAGATGAACATTCCATAGCCTTTTTCAATCATCTGTTTCATAGCCGGTAAGATCACAAACCAAGATTTACCTGCACCAGGTGTTCCTGTTACCAGTAAACCTCGAAAGGGATTGATGATATTGATCCAACTGGATCTGGTTTTGTTTCGGAGGCGATATGAGGCTTTAAAATGGATGGAATATTCATTGGTGAGCAGTCGTTCCTCTTGAGGAAAGGTTTCATTTTCTTCATTGAAGATATCCTCCATATTAGTTGCCTTCATAAATCGTGTGGCAAGGGTTCCGGCTTGCATTAAAAACAGATAGCCTGTAATGGTAAGACCCATGTAGAGCAAGGCTGTTGTCGACAATGAAAAAGAGAGATAAAACAGTCCTACGCTTCCCCAAAAAAGAAGACAGCCTAAGATGAATAGGATGAATATCTGACTGACTGTCTTGGTAGGATCTTTTTTGCCTTGCACGCCCATCAAACCTACCGCCAGTAAAAGCAAGGAAAGGAGTTTGGCGTAATGGAAATTTGAGAAAAAGCCGGCGTTGCTTAATTGACGAATGATCCTGTCTGTGAAAGAGCTGGTGAGTTGCCATTGTTCAAAAGCAGCATAACAAGTAAAATAGAAATGCAAAAGCAGTAAACTTACACTGAGTATTCGGGTCAAGTCTAATACCTTTCTTAAATCGTTATCGTTTTCACCGGTACTACTCATGAGCGTCTGATTTTCTTTTTTCTTTTTCTCAAATGATAGGGGATATGAGTAGTCTCTTGAACAGGGTTTATGAGTTCTGTTGCCATAAACCACCCATTAAATTCTACTAATCCTTTGTGTTGTTCTATTTTGTTATCATGAATCCGATTTGAAGCAGTTTTATTTTCCTGTGATCCATTTAATTGTTTCATTAGCCCTGAAACACTATAGGATTTGCCGATTTCAGAGCCATTGAATATGCTTTTGTTCATCATGTCTACAAATGTGATTCCATAGAGTCTTCCTGATTCATTTTGTCTGGTCACTACTTTTACTTTTTGCTGCTCTAGTAAGGATTTTAACTCCATTAAATGGGGAGGCGATTTTGTGATGCAAGTATCAATTATTTGCTTTAGTTTTTGTCGCAAGGGCTCGCGGTGTTTGCGGTTGATTTCATAACGAGCAGAAAGGTTTTTTAGACCTGGGTTGCCGGGTAGCGCGCTCGCTTTGATTGGTACGCCTTGTTTATCTCCCTGCGCATCCAGCACGCGATATACCAATCCATTTTTTTGATAGGTAAAACTGTCTTCCTTTCCACGATCTGCCACGACATTGAATTGTTTCAGAATGGCATTGTACTCGGGTAAAGAAGTGAAGTTGTAGGTGCCATACACCGCTTGGACTATGGCCGCCATTCCTCTGCGTATTTCAGACTTCCCATAATCCAATTTTTCCAAACGAAAGGGGAGTATGCCCGTTTCATTTTTCAGGTGATGATTTTCAGCTTTTTCTAACCCATGTTTTGCCTCCACATATTTGCGAGCTAATTCGGATTGGTTACGACCGATATTATGCGTATTTATTCTTGTTCCATCAGCTCTGATACAGGAGGTTAGGATATGAATATGTGGATGTCCGGCGTCCTCATGTTGGTACACAAAGTAGGGCTGTTCCGCAAAGCCCAATTGACGCATATAATCACTGGCAATTTCCATGAGTTTGGCTGCTGAAAATTCCTCGATGGGGGAGAAATTCAGGGATACATGTAAGGTCTTGGTGGTGGCTCTTTCATTCAAGCTGTTTCGTTTTTCCAATACTGCCAGTTTCTGGTAAAAATTTAGTTCATTGGCATTTATTAAAGTTCCATTTCCACCGATACAAATGGCTTTTCCTTGCTGCTGCTTTTGTTCATTGTAATTGAGCGCTTTTGAAACTGATTTCGGAAAAGTTATCCTTGCGACCATTGTTCGTAAAAGCGATTAGCTCGATGGAATATTTCATGGGTTTTTCCAATGAAGAGTTCATGGTATTTTCCGTAGTCCAAGATCCATTTTCTGAACTCAGGGATTTTATTCAGTGTATGCAGTTTATGCACCGCTTGATTGAAATTGTTCCCTATCGCTTGTAATTCTCTTTTTAACTGTAACATTTCTTCTAAAAAATCATCGGCTGATCCATTTCTGTATCTCACAGTTACAGGTTCTGAGAGCACTACTTTTCTGATGTAGGTACTGTTCTTTTTTTCAGTGGTTCGCTTTCTTAATACGAGTAGTCTCTCATATTCCAATCGATTCATCCGAATCATGATCATGATGTTTCTGATATTCTTTTGGTTTTGATCCATGATACGGGTTTAACAATGCTTCCCTGCACGAGTTCCGAGTGCAGGGCAAGATGCCAAACGTAAAACGTTTGTACATCTTGCCGTATGCCGTTAAGGCTGCTACTAGTTGTACAGGATTGGCATACTGTTGAAATAGTGGAACAAAAATAGGTTGGAAAAAAGGGGTGGGGAGAGCCTGCCTAAATTTTAGGAAGGCTGCGAGAGGAGTAGAGACTTTACTTAGATTCGACCTTCATCTGCAAAGGAGAAGTATCCTTCACTGGAAAGAATAATGTGATCTAGTACATGGATATCCAGGAAGGCAGCAGCGGTTTTTATTTTCGTCGTTATTGTTTCATCTGCTACTGAAGGACTGAGATTACCACTAGGATGGTTATGGCATAGTATAAGACTTGTTGCATTGGCTTTTAAAGCAGTGGATAAGATGATGCGGATGTCTACGACGGTGCCTGTAATACCACCTGAGGAGATTTCTGCAATTCCCAAAACAGCATTTGACCTATTGAGTAACAAGATTTTGAATTGTTCTTGTAGTTCAATCTTATTCGGATTCCAACTTGCTAAAAGGATGGAATAGGTGTCTTTTGAGCAGGTAATTTTAGTCCTAGCTGAATAGGGTGCTTTGTATTTATAGATCAGTTCTACTTCAGAAATCCGGTTTTCAGGGAAATACTCTTTTTTTTCTACTTGATTCATAACGATCCATTTTAGCATGCAATCACATATCCGTTTTGACAAAGCATGGCTTCGTCTGCAGCTTCGCGATAAGTGTCAAATCGTTTGGGTTCTCCATTTTCGTCCAATACAAATGCTGGGAAATGAAATTTCTCAATAACGTAGAAATTGCCACGAGTCAGATCGCAGAAGGCAGTTTCTTGGAGAAAGAATAGGAAGTCAGTCATTGGTAATGATTTTGGTGAAGGATTTTAGTTTCAACAGTCGTTTCTTGTTTGAGAATTCGACATTTGTTATCCGGTAGAAGTTGGTAACCGTATTCATAGCAGTAGATATGTGGGTTACCAATCGGCTGATTGATGCATTCCGTTGCATAGGAAAGTGTTAGACCGTCCGTTAAGAGGTCATACAGTGATACGAGATTCATTTTTTTCTTGGCCCATTTTTCCAAGATTTTTCGATTTTTAATCATCATGTTGTTAATGGCTCGGATATGACCGTGTCGATTCAATGCGTGTTTATTGTTGTAAGCACTTCTACAATAATCATCACAGAATTTTTTGTCTGCTCTTCCCCTTATGATATTATCACAGTTCAAACATGTTTTTTGATGTGCTGTTTGTTCTATCTTATTCATTGTTTTATTTTTTGATGCAAAGGGCGCTATCATAGACAGCACCCTCTGTCTTTTTAGCAAGGTTTGGATGTTGTATTTATGATTTCTTTTGCGATACGAAAGGCATATTGGGATAAATGTCTTTGCCATGCACCTTCAGATGGAGACCATCTAAACCCATTTTGTTTAAGTTGATGTCGGATGGATTCCTCTGGTTTTGCAGGGAAGAAAATTTGGACGCGGTTAGCTTCTGCGTTTGCCACAACTCGGTTATCACCTATGGTTATTTCTGTGGTGGTCAATGATTCCAGCTTTTCCAGTTGTTGAACCCGCTTGGTAATCCTTCGAATATTGGCCATATTGTTTGTCAAGGCATAACCTGGAAATCCTAGTCTGTTGAGGTAATCGGGTGTATTTAATTTTTGCCATGTTTCTTCGGATCCGTATTCTAGTTTCAGAAAAGCATCCTTATTCTTAGTTCTAATGCATTTATTCGCAGCTTTCATAAAGGACTGAAGCTTTTCTAGATTGTTAAGCTTTTCTTTTAATTTTGTAATTGCATGTGGATCATCGGAAGAAATTGCTGTATTATTTTCGATGGTTTTAGCTTTTTCATTATAGTAGTCTGCTTTTTCTGCAGCTTCGAAGGATTTGCCAAATGTGTTATGAATTTTATCTCTATAACGTCTATCTGATTTTTCACTGTGATGGCCTACCAGAATGGGCTGTCCAAAAGGGATCACCGAACTCATCTGTTTGGCTTTTGCATGTAATTGCTCCGAAAGTTTTTGGTTTTTGATCGCGATTTGCTTGGCGTTTTCTATTCTTCTTTCTTTTCGTTCTTCAAAATTGTTTTTCATACTGTTTTTTTTGTAGTGATTGATTAAAAAGGCAAGTCATCTATTGGATCGATGATTTCTCCTTTTTCTGGTATGGATTCCAGTGTGGATTTTTTAGCGAAATGGATGATTTTGATTTTATTGGCATGGCAGTTTATACTGGCTTTTGGGTTGCCTTCCATATCACTATAAGCACGCGGATAGATCTGCCCTGAGATAGTGACTATTGCCCCTTTTTTTAAGATTTTGGCAATTGCCTGATTCATCCACCATGCTACGTTGATATAAGTGGTGAATTCTTTGGACTCGGTACTTCCTTTTGGTTTGTACCGATCGTTTAGTGCAATCGAAAAGTTGACGACTTCTTTACCGCCTTTTACAACGCTAGTTTTAGCATCTGTTGTAATTCTTCCTGTGAATTCCATTTTATACAATTTTTGGTTAGAAATGATGAAAGGAGTTTTCTTATCGAACCCCTCTCAACATCTATGGAGGGGTTTGATAAAAAAATCATTGCACGTTTGATAGATCTGGTCTTTACGATATGATCATGGAACAGAAAGATGAACGGAGCGTCGCAACAACTGCTCCTACTTGGAAACTTCAGCCGACAAAACACCTACTCTTATAAACTTTATGTATGACTCTCGCTGAGATAAGGAGATAGGTGAGGGGCAGTGTCTACCGTATGTAAAGTCTAAAATGAGTTGGCGATATTTTTTCTCCGCTTCATGCAATAAGAAAATTTGATCGGCAAATACGATTTCGAATGTCCAATCGTATCCAAAATAGCGGATGAATTTTTCTGCTATTTTTTTTCTCCGAACCAGTTCTCTTTTATTTTTGAAATGCTGGGGTTTTATTTCTACCAGTTTAGCTTCGCCTGTCTGGTAATTCCGGATTAAAAAATCAGGGGTATACGTTCTTAGCTCTGCTTCTATACTTTCCGTAGACTTATTCACTGAGAAATAAATCTGCAAACCATCCCGTTGCCAAGCGTGGGTATTTTCAATGGATAAAATATATCTCAACTCTAATAAGGAGTCCATCCACTGCCCTTGGTACAAATATGGATAGGCTCTTTTTTTATAATACCTATTTTCCATCAGAACTTACTTTACAGATTACCAACCCCGCATGAGGAAATCAAGTTCAGCATTTGACTTATACGCAGACCCTGTTTTTGTACCCGTGATTCTTTGATAATATTCCTCATACCAGCGATATCTTTCTTTTCCTGATAATTTCAAGCAATCATTGTATTGATGAAGTTGTTCCTCTGTAAGAATGATTTGGTCATCAAAAATGATTTTGTACTGCCAATCAAATTTGAGTGTGCGGATGTAATTGTTGGCAATCTGCTGATGCATTACAAGCGAGGACTCCTGTTCAAATGCACGGGGCTTGATTTCAACTAGGGTAGCTTGTTTGGTTTCATAGTTACGGATCAGGAAGTCCGGGGTATATCGAAGAAAGCAGCCTCGTGGGAAATGAGCTAATTGCCCCGTGCCGGGATGAAAATACATGGATACCGGTGAGCGCATAAAAGCATGGTCTTCCATTACTGAGATGGCAAAGCGGAGCTCAGTCAATGAATCGAAATGACATCCCCAACCTTTGACGGGTGTCGGGGTTCTGTAAGTGAATTTGGAGGTATTGGTACGCATTGGGGTTTGATTTATTTAACGGTCGAGGTTGAGGATGTGGAAGGCTTTGATTTGAGTCATGTAGCGTTTGTGTCCTACATGATCAAGGAAGGTGCGGTATTGGATTTCACCTTCAATGAGGACATGATTGCCTTTGATGAAATTGCCGGGAAGTTGCTGTGCCAACTTGTTCCATAATTTGATGTCATGCCAAGTGGTGATGGTGGTGGCTGTGCCATCTTCTCTTTTGTGGTAATGATCTGTTGCTACACGTAAATGCCCTAAGATTTGACCGGATGACGTATTACGGATTTCTGGGTCTTTCCCGAGGTAACCAATTAGCTGGACGAAATTTTTTGTTTTCATGTTGATGCATTTGAACTGCAAAACTTGGAACTTCCGGAAACATGAGCCGTATTTATGCATATCCGTTTCGTTTATTATACGTTTCTGAAACGGGTAAATTGATTAGATTTAGGGTATGGAAACTGTAAAGCATCCTTCAGAGCGATATTGTTTGTATGCAGCGTGTGGGAAGCCGTTGGATCAACGTATGCGCAAGGATGCCAAGTTTTGTAATGAGCAGTGTCGTGCTGCTTATCATAATCCGAAGCGGGCTGAACTACATCCGGATATCAAACGCATCAATAAAATCTTACTGAAGAATTTTCAGATACTAGCTAAGGCCTTGGGTGGAAAACAACATGTCAAAAAGAAGCGAGAGCAAATTATTAAGCAAGGTTTTAACTTGGGATACTATACCCACCAACACAAAGATTTTATCTTCTGTTATCGTTATGGGTATCACTTAAAAGAAGAAGGATACTTTACTATTTTTCTTGGCTATGATAATGCGGTGTATAAATCAATGGATGATTAACCGAAAAGGTCTTGTAAGGTTTCTGCTACCGTTTGTAAGAGTTGTTTGTCTATTTTTTCTGCTTTCTTCTGGTCTTCTATTGAAATGATGGCTCGGTAATTTTTTTCTTCATCGGGTTCAAACATAAATGGGAAGTTTTCGATGTGTACTGTGATGCGATGGGTATATCCATAGGGCTGGAGTTCGGCAGGGAACATGATCTCTTTCCCATTATACCACACAGGTAGGTCGAAGGTTTCGTGCATAAGTAAATGTAAGCGAATGTTTAAAAGAAATGGCGGGCTCCATCTAAAGTTATTTTTCCAGCGCTTATCTTCGGCGCATGGAACATAAGGATCTGGTATTGTCTACGCTCGCACAAATGGTCGCTGAATCTGCACAACCTAGTTTATACCAGTTTATTCCTCGGGAGTTGATCCTTCGTTTGCCATTGGATTGGTCTGCTATTTTTTCTTGCCTAAGCGCTTTAGCGGAAGAAGGAGCGGTTCAAATTTTTCATGGGGATATGATTCAATTTTCTATTACAGAGAAGGGGATTGATGCTGCTAAAGCATTTCGTAAGGAGAATATTTCACATCCGTAGTACTCTTTTATTTCCAGTTGGAATATTATAGTAAACCAATGATTATTCTGGCTACCGTAATTTAGTAGGATGAATAAACCTATCGGTGATTATCACTCGTAAGTTGGTTTAGTAATCAAATCCAATAGGGATCAACAACAATTATCCATGGATGCAGTTGAGCGTTTATGTAAAGTGTTTGGAACGGGGGGGCTATCATACAATTTGCCGATCCGATAGTCTGAAGATAACCAAGCAGAAAAGGAAATGTGTTACTGAAGAAAATAACAGTACTCCTGCTGCCAATTTATCTGGTTATTGCATCCAAAGTGAAACTCTGATGCAGTAGGAGCTGTTAAAGCCTTATTGTGCAAAATGGTTCTCAGTGTGGGTGAAATTATAATAATCCGGAGTATACCGAAACGGTATGTCATCACTGTTGTAAATTTGAACAAACCTGTATGAAAAATTCGGAATATTATGGATACTATGCACAAGGATAAAAATTAATCAGTCAATCTTGGAATAAATGGCAAAACAACTTGGCCTAACAAAGCAAGATCGAATTAATACTGTTTTTACAGGAGGTGGGCATGTTGTAATACTTGGCGCTGGAGCGAGTATTGCAGCAACTTTACGAAACCCACTACCTAATGGTCAACTGCTGCCGTCAATGGATACCTTGATAGATGTTGTAGGTCTGAATCCTTTCCGGGAACTTGTCCCTGAAAATTTGTACTCAAAAAATTTTGAAACTTTTTATAGCAATCTCGTCAATGATGGAGGATACCAGAATGTTATCGATAAAATGGAAAATTGTATTTATGAATATTTTAAATCGATGACACTCCCTGATGTGCCAACAATTTACGACTACCTCGTTCTGGCACTTCGCTCTAGGGATATAATAGCAACCTTTAACTGGGATCCTTTGTTATACAAGGCCTGGTCGAGAAACGGTCATATAAAGGAGCGGCCATATATTGCCTTTTTACATGGCAACGTAGCCTTAGGTTATAGTGAAGTTGAAAAACGTGCAGGTCCGGCAAGAATGTGGTCTAAGGCGACTAATGAGTATTTTGAACCGTCCAGACTTTTATATCCTGTCACAAAGAAAAATTACAGTGACGATCCATTTATTAAAAGCCAATGGGACATGCTGGAAAGTTTTCTGTCTGACAAAGTTGTACGCCGCCTCACTATATTCGGTTATGGGGCTCCTGCTTCAGATACAGATGCCGTTGAGATAATGAATAAAGCATGGGGAACAGGCAAAACACGGCGTGATGAGCAATTTGAAATCATTGATATTCGCCCGGAAGAAGACGTGATGAATCAATGGAAGAACTTTATATATCATGGTCATACCGACTATACGACAGATTATTTTCAAAGTTCACTTGCATGGAATCCAAGAAGGACATTTGAAAGCTATCAGCATCATAATTTTCCAATGACAGAAGATGAAGCATTCAGTGCAGCTAATCCCGTTCCTAATCATTTCAAAACACTTCAAGAATTATGGGAATGGCATAAGCCGCTGGTTGAAGCAGAGGAACGAAAAAAGAAAGAAAGTGAAGTAAAAGGAAAATGAAATCATTGATTAATCGGGGTAGGATTGGGTAATTTTTCCTGTAGGTATTGGACAAATGCTGCGCAGGTATATGCTACTCCATTAAATATGTCTTGGTTCATGATAATGTCTTGTTCCAACTTGAAGTCAATATTTTTTTGCAATACTTTATAGCCAAGACGATTAGTCTGAAAGCCTTCCTTTTTTTGTTCCCATGTCAGTTCTACCATTTCCCCTTCTTTTTCATGGTAAAATACCAAATCTATATAGCGTAAACTGAGTGAATTTGTATCAAAATTATTGATGTCTTTTAATCTAACCCTTCCATTTCCGTGAATTAGACAGTTTCTTACTTGGTTGATTGATATGATTTCATCGCGAAGTTGAAAAGTAAAACCGAGAAGGTCCTCTATTTCTTTTATTAATACCGGAAAGTGCATGGAAAGCGGCTTTATATTAATTTTCTCAATGGCAATTTCAATTTCTTCTTTTGACATAACCCAATTGTTTTGCTCCGTGTTTATAGACAATTCGCGGTACTTGGCAAATTTGTGTGCCTCGATCAATGAGTTGGTTAAGCCAATGATGAATTCTTCGAATGCCTTTTTAAATAACCATTTTAATGAGTTATTCCTTACTGCATCAGGTTGGAACTCTTTGTTTTCGAATCCGATAGGGAAACTATCTGTTTGTAAAGGAAAGAATTCCGTCGGCGAATAGTGTTGAACAGCATGGTAAAGATGTGTTACTGACTCAGTAAGTGTTTGTAGTTGTGAAAAGAAAGCATTACTTACCTCATTGATGCGGAATTCAATTTGTATCATTCCTTTTTCTTTCATTGTCGAAAATCATTTTGCAATGTTAGTGACGTATGCTGTTTTCAAATAATCAAAGTTCGGTATTTGTCTAATTGGGAGTGATTTTTGACTGAATAGAATCCTCAGCATTTCAGCATTTTCCAGGTTTTCCATATGTGAATTATTTTATATAAAATAATGCTTGTAATTCTCTACCTTGGTTTATACATAATGGCAAAACAGCGAAAAAACCCCAACAGCCCTATCAGAAAAGGGTACAACTTAGAAGATCTATACTTACTACGCCTTTGCATCGATTGGTTAAAAAATCCATTATTGTACCACTCACTTAGCGTACAGTATGTTCCTGATTCTGTAGAGGGACAATTTGCGTTGGATGATATTGTTACGGAACTAGACGGCAAATATGTTTTCTACCAAGTCAAACACACGCAAAACATCGATATCGACAAGTGGACCTTTCATAAGTTATTGAACAAAGGGTTGGCAAAATGGATACGTTCATTTTTTAGGGTCCAGCCATCGGAACTTGTTAGCAGTTATATGATTACCAATGGTAACCCCTCTCCAGAGCTGGCTGCCTGCTTGCAAAATGAATATCTATCGTTACCAACATTGAAACAGACTTTTCCATCTGAAATATCAGTATTGGAAAAGGAATTCTCAGCATTGCAGTTAGCGCAGTTTTTTGAAAATTGTCATTTTATCTTCTCGTTGCCTGATCAAGAACAGTATGAAAGTTTGCTTAGGCAGGAAATGTACCAAGATTTAAAAATTACAGAACCAGGAGCCAACAGATTACTCTTATATATTGCCAACCTTGCATCTAAAAGCCAGCCGCCGTCCATTCGTTTGATAGATATTAGAGAACAATTATTATGGGATAATCCGAGGTCATTGAACCAGGAATTCATTGTTCCAGAGGATTTTGAATATTTCAATAAGTCACGTCACCAACAACTCTTGAAAGAAATATCCGGACCAGATGGGGGAATTAGAGTGATTATTGGAAAGCCGGGAGCTGGGAAAAGTACTTATTTGGCGAAACTGTATGAAATGCTAAAAAAGAAGGGTATTGCTGCAGTGAGGCATCATTATCATCTTAATCCAAAGGACAGCAGTTACAGGGAAAGATTAAACAGCGATCGTGTTGTGGAAGCACTTCGCGCTGAGTTCAAAAAATTTGATCAGGAAGTCATTGGCGATCTTAGTTATCAGAATACTGAGGATATCCCGTTACGAGAATTTTTATCACGCATCTCCAGGTATTTCGCTGGTCGTAACGAGTCATTTATTCTCATTATCGACGGCCTGGATCATGTTATTCGGGAAGGTAAAAATGAGCAGGATCTTAAAGAATTCCTTCATGAGATACTCTATCCACAGCCAGGGTTGTTCATATTGTTCGGAACTCAAGAGATAGCAATAACAGCCTTCCCGAATGAAATTTATCACCAACATAAAAGGGAGGACTGGATTGAAATAAAGGGATTGACCCGAGAAGCTGTTTTGCATCTTGTAAAACGCAATGAAACAGGATTAAGGTTACCAGAGCAGACTGAAATAACCCGAGAATTTTCAGAAGCGCTATATCAAAAAACGGCCGGTAACCCGCTACACCTGCGTTATGTCCTTGGGGAGATAAAGAATTTGGGAATGAGTGTTCATCCCAATGATTTAGAGGAAGTGTTGCCATACCGAAATGAGATTGGAGAATATTATGCTGATCTATGGCGCCAATTAAGTGAGATTTCAAAAACTATTTGTCTTGCTATTGTATCGTTAGATTACAAAATGCAGGAAGAGGAATTACTTGATCTTGCCGGAACACTTACTTCATTTCCCTCAGACATAGTTCCGGCATATAAGAAAATCAAACATCTTATAAGGGCTAATTTGTCAGGTGTTTCTGTTTATCATAATAGCTTTAGTGTATTTCTACTCCAGCAGGAAGAAATGGGAATGCAACGAAGACTGTTGCTGGAAAAACTTCTGCATTGGGTGCAAACTTCTTCCAACACGGATCTTAAATGGCACGAAGAAGCAAGGCTTGAATTTTTACTTGGTAATCCTGATCCATTACTAGCATTCAATAAATCATGGATGATGCGCAGTTTCTTGGAGTGCAGGGAAACAGAACAGATAGAAAACCTTCTTGAATTAGCTGTAGAGGCAGCTTTTCAGAAAAAGAGTTTTGAGAAGATGGTTTATTTTAGTGAATTAGAGTTGTATTTCTCTAACAGGCAATATAATCTTTATGAAGTTGTGATGAAAATATGGGTTCTTGCCTTCAAGCTTAAAAAATGGCAAAAACTCCCTTATCCAGATGTAAGCAGGTACAATCACTATGAAATACGCGAAATTCTAATCACTTTACATGATCGCGGATTGCTCGAAGAAATTCCTGATGATGTTATAGATAGGATTAATGAACTGATCAGGTCTAATGACCATGAAAGCAATGAAGTTTACAGAGAATGGCTCAAGATCAAAGCTGCATTCAAAACAACTGACTTAAAGAAAATTTATAAGAATATTGCTGGTCAACGAGATCGTGGCGAATGGTCAGCCAATTACTTCAGTTATTTTGTAGCCTGTCTGCTTGACAGAAAACGATATGATGCTGTAAATACTTTTCTCTCATTTCAATTTCGGCCTGAGGAGAAAATATCTATAATCAGAATTCTGGTTAACCATGATTTGTTAAATAATTCCAATCAATGGAAAGCATATATCAAAAAATGGAACAAATCAAATCCTGCCAGTATTGAGAGTTTGTACCTTTTTGTTAATGGCGAGTCATCCATTCAGGTAGCATTTTTTGAGCCAGCAGACATTTGGAAAAAGTTCGATGACAAACTCAGACGCAACGATGAGGTTGTGGACATTTACCATGCTACCTTTTATACTTCATTGCTATTACAGCTTGATGATAAGCATGACCAGGTTAATCGATGGGTAGTGGCATTACCTGATGACTGGCCTGCACAGTTATTCAGAATGAGTATCATGATTTCTAAAGAATTGGCCGTTTGCTTCAAGCAGAAAAGAAAATCAAGTTTGAAGAATATTTTTTCGATTATTGATGAACTTCCTGATTTGCCAGATGATGACAGACGGGATTTATTTGATATTCGGAGAACTGTGATCCCTGTCTTAATGCCTATATTTTTTCGTCTTCATCGTTTTTTTAATATTCACAATGGATTTGAGCCCGGAATAGATATCGAGGAATGCAGGTTGATACATAATTCTCGGTGGATTTTTGCAAGTGATTTAGTAGAACATTTTATTGAAAAAGATATCGAACTCACCAATGAATCTTTTGAAGAACACAAAAAAATCGAATTAGAAAGTTTGGCCAAAGAACTTATGCCTTTTAGAGACAGGGCAGAGAGAATTGTACATCTTGCCATGCTAGCAAATGATCTTGGAAAAACGAATGAGGCACTGTCATTATTGGAAGAGGCTTCACAATTTCTGGTAACTTATGGATATCATAAGGATATGCAGCTGGATCGTATAATGCGATCTATTGAAGTCTGTGCTAGGGGGGGCTCATTGAAAGCCACACAATATTTGAGACAAATTGCACCTTATGTTGCCACGATAACGCAGTTGACTGATGGAGATGAAACTCGCCATTTCATCTTTTCTTACGGCACTCTATTGTCCGAATACGACCCTTCTTTGTTATACAACATGTATGTAAATGCATGTAAGAAAAGAGAGTATGATCTAGCTGCTTCATTATTTGGAGATATTCTTAAAACTTTAAATCTGGATGACCCTGTAAGCTATGCTTTGGCTGGTACAGCATCAGATCATTCTGGCTATGTAAATCTAGAGATACTAGCTGAGCATAATGAGAAAGGCAAACTTGCACTGCATTCGATACAGTCAACTTTAGGAAAAATTGATTATACGCGACGTCGGGAAAATACTACAGGACGAGACTATCTTGATAAGGATACAATTGATTATGCGACTATTCCACCTGGTAGTTTGCAGGTTCATCTATCCCAATTAGAGGAGAATGATTTTTGGAGCAGATCCTATGCTCGGCAGAAGTTTATAGGTAAATGGGCTGATTATTGGTTAGCGCATGCAGCTGATCATGTAAGAGCATTGACTGAAGAAATCTGGCAGGCTATTTCGACCAATTTGCAGGAGGTCGGATCTGAATTATTAGACAGATTGTATGAAGCAGTGCTACCTTTCGATAGAGAGATTGCTTTTCAATGTATTACATGGGCACATGCTAATAGCGGTGGATGGTCCGATGAATACCACAGCAGTATGACAACTTCAAGGCGCCGCTGGCAACTTGTGATCAATGAATTTCCTGAACGACTGGATGAATTTGTAGAAACTAGTACCTTTCGTAGTGGTCTACGTTATGGTGGGGAAGGCCATCATTTTGTGGCTATTCCAAAGCATACTCAATTTTATGTAGATGCAGGGCGAATGGATACTGCAGAGCGGATAACAGAAGCTTATATGAACGATTTGGAATGGTTGTTCCCAGGTCCAGATTTGCCAATCCCTGAATTTATAGAGTATGAAAGAACCATAGATCCGTTTGAACTACTTATTACCCGTTTTGAATGGATCAGTGTGCCGGTGCGCGAAAGGGCGGCTTGGCAGTTATCCGAATTGTTGGCTAAAGATAAGGATGGGGAATATCACAGGTTTTTCCTTGAATGGTTGAGAGTAGTTGCACTTGAAAGCATGGTTTGCAACGGCTTGCTTGTATTGATTAAATCACTCAGGATAACCGGCAGTGCCAGCTATCAGTATTTAAATGTCAATAGTCTATCAGCAAGTCTAGTAAATCAATCACGAACCATTCGATTTTTACTATCAAATATTGCCATTTCACTGAAGCAGGATCTTACCGACGAATATGTATTTGTAATGGTATTCAGTGGAAGAAAGCCAGATAAATCAGAAAATGAGTTTCGAGAAATACTGGGGAGGTACTTAACCCAGGCATACCAAGATTTTCTTACAAACCTAGAGGAAATTGCAGGTGAATCTTTGTGGGAAATTTGGTATAACTATTACAGAGAGGCTTGTCATGAATTTGGACTTATGGAGTCATGGGATGATAAGTATCACGGAAACCGTGAGTATGATGTTATGATCGGAAGGTCAACTATTTTTTCTGAAATTCTTAAATCCGGATACAGCACTGTATTAGATTACCTGTTTAACCTAAAGATCATTGGGGTCAATGATTTTTTTGATCTTACTTTAAAAAATTTTCCTGTTGATCCTTCCATTTGGGAAATTCCGATGACGCCAAAACCCAACTGGTGGCCAAGAATAATCACATCAGTACCTGCTCGGGAACAAACTGAGCCTTTAAACACGATTGATTTACATGAAGACATCATTTACATTGAAAAAAATAAACTCTTATTGCATATGCATGGCGTTGCATCGCCTTTTACAGAGCATTATGAAGATGAAACAGATTGTCAAATCAGTGTGATACCTTTTATGTATACCGGTTTAAAACAAGAGCTTCCTGTGCCAGAAAAACTTTTCAGGGAACTTCGCTTTTTTGGTAGATGGCATCCTATTCCTACAAGGTTATCAGAATTTGAAACATTTGAGAATCCACTACAATATTTTGGCAGGGTAGAGCAATATAGCTATATCGGGAAATCTGTTTTCCCCCTTGTTGGACGCTTGTGGCCCTGTACTTCACATATCTGGCAGTATTATAGATGGTTATATGATTGCATGCTTTTACATCCTAACCTTGCAAAAGGACTCCAATTAGTTACAGACCCCCAGGGCATACGCTATACAAAAGGTAAGTCAGAGATTGCATGGCAGTGTGATTTTGCAGATGGAGTGCGAGAACAAGCTGACTACAGAAGATTGGTACCTGCAGGGCGTTATACTATCATTGACAGAAAATATATGGAAGGATATCTCAAGACAGAAGGTAAGCTATTAGGTTACGTGGTCGAAATAACACTCAATCTTCGTGAGCATTATCATACTGAAAAAGTACAATCAGTAACTGATTATCGTTTTATGTTTCCAACGTAGGTTGAGACTGTTTCTTCCAGAGCTCTGAATATACAATAGTGAATAACAGTTGGAAATTTTGTGGGACTGATTGGTTTTAAGTGACCATGTATTAGAATAAAAAGGGCTGCTAGCCCTTTTTATTCTAATACATATCTGTCAAAAATTGTTTGACATATTGTTTCTCGGTATTTCTTAAAATTTCATTGTGGACGATTTCATATTCTTTATCCTTCTCGATCACTTTATACCACAGTAAAGCATCGATATGCTTATTGGAATGAATTTCCAGTCTAACCAAAATCCTTTCATTTGGTTTGCGATGTGAATTTAAAAATTGGCTTAGCTCTGCCGGCTCGATTCCAATTTGTTCTGCAAAGTCTTTGTTTTTTAACTGCAGTCTCGAAATGTATTCCTTTAGAAAATAACCAAAGCCATCGTCACGGGTCAATTGCCTGGATTTTAAATAATCTTCAATTTGAAACTTTAGCTGCAGGATCGCAGAAAGTAATCTTTGTTTATCCGTCATAGCAGCAGCCCTCTGCCGGCGCAACGCACTGAATTCACTTAGAATTTCATTGCGTTCTTCTTGGGATATATCTGCGGGTATAATATGAGCATCCGCAATCTCTTTATCGGAGAAATGCTGGTATTTGTTTGCGTATTTCATAGTGAGTGCGATTTGAACGTGAAATAAATTAATTCACTTCATATATGGGACGAATTACTGATATTCTGCTATCAGTTGTGCAGAAGCATCAGTATCCAAGGCCAGACCTCTTCCCATAGCGTGAAACCTGTATTTTTCTATATAATGAGGGACCAGCTTCGATTTCGGAATCAAAAAAACCCAGCCATCGTACCCCTGTTTAAAGGCTTCTTTGCAGGCAAACGAAATCAGCGTCCCTGCCACGCGATCGAATTTTTTTTCAGCACCTATGTTTTCGGCAGCTGATTCCAACAGTTTTATTTCAGTAAATCTATCCAATTGATCGGGGTGATCAACCAAGGCCATCAGTCCAGCCATATCGTTGCTCCCAATTGGCACCAATTTATAGACTGCATCTCCCTGGAACTCGTCCCAGTCAAAATTAAATTTGCCTAATTTTCTAATGATTTCAAAGTCCTCTTGACTTACCAGCTCGATGTCAACTTCCTGTCTAACTCCTGATTCCGTTTCGATGATATACATGTCTAACCATAATTTGGATACAAATATATGTAAAAATTTACAAAAATTGTAAACTTTCTTTAATAAATATGTTAATTTTTTATTTTAAAATTATAAAGTATTCTAAACCAATTGTTTGTATCTTTTGTTTTATCAAATTATTACTTCCTGCCATGGCTTACCAAGTTGAAGATTGTCAAAATTACTTGACAGGCTTTCAAAAATTTACAGATAAAAATTATAACAACCTGAGACTGCTATTAGAAGGTTAAATCACAGTCATAAACCATTCTGCTATTACACATGTAAAGTTTCTGCAATTGTCTGTACTAATTGATGCTCAATTTTTCTGCTTTTTTTATTATGTTTAATTAATACTGGTCGATAATTTTTTTTCATCGAGTTCAAACATCAATGGGAAGTTCTCGATATAAACTGTGATACGATGGATGTATCCCCGGGGATGGATTTCGGCAAGGAGCATGATTTCTTTCACCTTATGCCATACCGGTAGGTCGAAGGTTTCTTGAATAGTATATGTAAGCGAATATTGAAAAGAAATGGGAAAACAGAATGTCATTCATTCAGTGTAAATAATTACGTTGGCATATGTTCGTATGTCAGGATGATTTTTAGTTCATAGTATTTTGCGCTAATGAATAAGGTCATTAGTGAAACTCATGCACAATTAGGTTTAGCCATCCAACAATATCGTCAGCAACATCATTTATCTATGAAAGCTTTTTCCAGTTTATGTGATGTGCGAGTAGCAGTACTCAAACGGATTGAAAAAGGGGAGGTGAATTTCAGATTGACTACGCTTATTAAATTATTGCAAGTGATGGGCGAAGCATTGTATTATACCCATACTAAAGCTAAGGAAGGTTCTTCAGGAACGCTAACTTAGGCAGCATCTATGATACTTTTTCTAACATGATGAATATTTAGTTTGAATCCAATCTGTGGACTAGAATTGTATCAATCCCAATTCTTCGAGTCGTATCGCCATAGTTTCATCTGATACACCAAATATGACCGAAAGCGGTGTGAATTTGTGTCCAACAATTCGGTTCGCCCTTGCTAATTCACGACCTAAACCACGAAGATTTTGGCATTTTTCTCTAAAAGCTTGAATCGAACCCGCACCGAGCATAAACACTGTTTCTTGATTGATACTAAATACCTCGTTTCCAAATCTCTCTCTAAATATCTTAATAACCTGTTTTCTTGGCATTAAAAAATAGGCGGCAAATTTATCTGCTTGCCTCTCCGTAAGGTTTTTGCTTGTATGGGAACCATCGATCGGTTTATCTCGATGTAATACCATGTCAGGATGTAAAAGAGCATGTCCCAGCTCATGCGCTAAGGTGAATCTCATGGTTTCAACTGGGAACTGCTGTGAAACTTCCACCACTCGTTTCTGTTTATTGATCAAACCTGCTACCTCAAAAGCCCCCGTATCATCATAATGTCTGCCCAATGATTCTTTTTGTATTACAGCATATTTCATCAAGCGAATTAGGATCTCTTGCGGTTTTAGTACTTGCATTGGTAGGGTCAACTGATCGCTATCCTTCTTAAATAATTTATCTTTTTTAATCCAGATAAATTGCTGGAGGTTGGTAACAAATTTTTCAAGGTCATCATCCGATAGAATTTTGACAGCATGGTTGCCTGCCTTATACTCAACCATGCGTTTTTCATAACTGTAATGTTCGTCTGCTTCCTGTTTTAGCTGATGATGTTTCTCTTTACAAATTCGATCTAACTGGTGGTATTTTATTTCAAGTTTATCCTTTACTCCCCGAATCATTTCCATCCAGTCATCAGCAGGAAGTTGTTGTAGGTTTAGTTCAACAATGGAAAGACAACTAAGCATTCCTGCTGCTGCTGTGTGAATCGCAGTGGCAGAATCTCCTCTTGCCGAAATAAATCCGTAATCAAAGACATAAGTAGCCATTTCACCAACGCGATGGCAGTATTTGGCGATTTGAATCGGAATTTCTGTAGCTTTTCTAAGCTCCGCATTAACGATCAAATCTTTTTCATGTTTGATTTTACTATTTTTTTCTCCAAGCCTGTCCTTTCTGGCTTTGATGACTTTATCAAATTGTACTGAATCATTTTCAAAAAGGCTTTCTAATTGCGGCAGCACTTTGGTCTTTATTAGAATGCGATTTTTCTTGTGTTCTTCTAAGTGAGATTGATATCGAGGACTTCTGGATGCATACCTTTCTGTTAAGTCTATTACTGTTGTGGTAAGATGTGCAGCCAGCAAACCATCTAATGCAGCAGCGCTCCCTGAACCCGGCTCATGACCTCCGGATCCAAAATCCTTTAGGAGTTGCTTCGTAATTCTATTTAATAATGGTTCACGTGACATATTGCAAATTTATCGAATTGTAAGGGTTGGAAAGTGTTGGGTATTCCACATATCGTTATCTGTAGTGGAAAACAGATCATAGAAAAGCTTCGATTGGGAATGATCAGCTAAATATTTTAGTATTTCGATATTGGCAATTTATCAATGATGGAGCGACATAGAAATTGTATGTAACTGATGCCTCACTATCATTAGGATTAATTAATAGGCAGTTTAGCTATACTAAATCCCATTTTGGTTCAAGTGAGTACTTATTATGTATGAGGCTCCATTCAAAAAATGTCAGATTCACCAACAATGAATGAAATCATGAGTAATTGGTTAATTTGTTGATCGGTTTATTGATTCGCCAGCTTTAAAAGCTCCTGATATATTTCACCCGGCCGATCTGCTCGCTTGTTGATTATATTTCCATTTTTATCAATGATTGCATAATGGGGTATTCCATTGATCCCAAAGATCTCGTCAACTTCTTTGATCATTTTTTCATTTAAAAGATAATGTTCTCCCTGTATATCTAATTGTTTACGGGCTTTCAACCAAGCAACTTCTTTATCGTTGTATCCAAAATAGAGAAATACAATGGGCTGCCATTTTAATTTCTCCTTTAAGATGGCTGCTTTTGGCATTTCAGATCTACAGGGTATGCACCAACTCGCCCAAAAATCAACATAGATGAGTTTGCCCTTATATTTTTTAAATATATCAGATAAAGCGTTTGTCTTACCATCAATACTTGCCTGTAGATTCTTTGGATTTTGATAATCCTTTCGCCGATCGATTACTTGACGTTTCATTTTTATATTATGAACAATCCGGTCATACTTCTGAAACAATGGGTTATAGATACTGTCAGGTGTTTTAATTAAACCTGCCATGAATCTCGATAGATAAACGTCTTTCGTAGTTCCTGAAAGTATTTTACTATCGGCTACAAAATTAAATCGGTGGATCAACGAACTTTTATTTGGACTCTTGGTGAGTTTTGAAGCAATGAAAAAATCGATCAGGTCATTGTACTCATTCGTATGTAATGCAGCATACTCATCATTGATACCCTTTTCCATGATTTTTGCTATCGTAACATCATCTAATGAGTCTCTATTGGAGATATTTTCAACCAATGTTCTTTCAAAAGGTTCATAGGAATATTGAGCAGAAAGCCAATTATAATACATATCAGACATCTTATGTATGGTTCTGTATTTCTTTAATACCCGTAACTTAAAGGATGCAAATTGCTTTCGGTACAATAGCACACTATCGATATTCTTCAGTCTGATTTTTTCTAAGAACTTGTTTTCAACAAAATAATTATTGATACTATCCTGTAAAAAAGAAGTGAAATTAAAATCCCCGGCATTTTGACCCGTTGCCCTTAGCGGATAGGGCAGGGAAACATCAAGTACTAATTGCAGGTCTTCTCCTTTCACAAAATGAATGATTTGTATTCCCTTATTTGCTTTTATATACCAGGCACCAATGGATGCTTCCGGTATGGTAATCTTAAATGTCTTTTCCTTAGTGATCACTACTTTTACCTTATTGTCACGCCAAACCCTCGTGAAATTATGGAAGCCACCTGTTTCTGTAATATAGAATACGGAGTCGCTGAAATTTTTTACTGTTCCGGTAATATTAACCTGTGCACTGATGGTTATCGTGATCAGTGTAAAAAATGATGTCAACAGTCTTTTTAAGTCTTTCATTTATGTATTCTTTAGTTGATCGATGAATAATCTATTAGCTAGAAAAGCATCTAGTGTAGCCATGTAATTATTCGGTAAATTAAAGATATTAAATAATTAGTAGGCTGGATAAACTTGTCAGCTTGTTTTGTTTTCCAATACCTAAAAGCCTGATTCATGATCCTTCCGGGCAAATCTATATTTTTTAACAGTATAGTAGGAAATAATTCGTAGCTTTATTTTAACTTGGTTCTATCAATCAAATACTCAAACTATTTATCTATACAACAAAATGAATACAGGCGCTGATCGGTCATCTTTATTGGTTGTTACGCCTTGTTTCATGACCGTTTATTACATCCTATATTATAAAGTAAGTTGTCTTCATTCTTATCAATAACCTAATACTCTAAACCATTGTTATGCGACATGTACTGATTACTGTTATATTATCCCTACTTGTAGTTGTGGCTTTTGGTCAACAATTAAGATTTGACCCAGATAGTATCCTTGTCAACAATAGACAGCAACCACAGATATTTCTTGTCGGTAGTTTTCATTTCGCATATTATAATGCGGATGCTCATAAGACGAATAAAAGTCAGCAGGTGGATATTTTATCTGATGCCAAACAGAAAGAGGTTCAGGAACTTGTTGATTATCTTGCTCGGTTCAAGCCCACTAAAATAGCTGTTGAAAGTGGAGCGATTACAGGCTATTTAATGGAGCGCTATCGAAAGTATAAAGCCGGCACGCGAAAATTGGCGAAGGATGAAATGGAACAACTGGGCTTTCGTCTCATGGACAAATTCGGACTTGATACCATTTATGGTGTTGATGATATTCCATTAATGTTTGACTTATATAACTCCAAAGATTCTTTCACATTTAGACCTGTATTTGACAGTATCTATAAAGATTGGGATTTTAGGAGTACTGATACAATCAGTAAAATTTATAGACAGTTCTATACGCATACGGATCAACTTTCTGTTCAAATGAATCTCTTGGACTTTTTTAAACTCACCAACTCAGACAAGTACTTGGATAGAGGCTTTGGGACTTATCTGAATGGAGACTTTAAACTTGGTAAAAATACAGAAGGAGCAGATGCTCTATCCATGCATTGGTATAATAGAAATCTTCGTATTTACCGGCATATCCAACAAATCGCTACGTCTCCCAATGATAGAATTTTAGTCATTTATGGTAGGGGGCATGTTGAAATTTTGAAACATCTTTTCCAATGTTCTCCAGAGTTTCAATTGGTGAAGTTTAATGATTTAGGAAGTAAGTAAGATAGGACTTAGTATTTAGAAAATAGTTCGATCAATACTTATCTCATGTATTGTGTCGAATGGTATGATTATATAAATATCTTCAAAATGTTTATTGAAATAGATATCATTTTTAAAACTGTAAAAAAAAGAGATTTTTTAGCTAAGTATTTGTCAAGATGTAGAGAGATTGTGGCGTTATTAAATGGTCTCATAAAAAATTCCTTAGTTATGACTTCCAGCAAATTGCGAAAAGCCTAATAAACAAATACTATCTGGGTATCATCGGCTAATTAGGTAAGTGTTTAAGTGCTAATTGGCAAAACACTTAATGCCTCTAAGTCGTATTATTAAATGATTGGTTTATTAGCAATCATACATAAATACAATCAAGGAGGGCGATTTCTTGATGAACAGGATCTTTGATATGATTAATATTTTGTTTATATTAGTTTCTCCTGATAATATGATAAAATCTTAAACGTCACTGGCAAATATTTATTCGATATTGGTTTTATGTTAAAGTATTCGATCAATTAAATAAATATTTCTACATCGATAAGTTAATATTAGCTGGTTCATAATCGGATTTAAAAATTTAGTAAGCAATGTCGAAAGCTATACAAAAGGTGATATCACCGGAAAGAAAAGTATGGGCTATCAATCTTGCAGACTCTAAGATTCGCAGATGGAATGGATCTGTTCAGGATCGGCTTATTGTTGATTGGCATGAGTATGTTGGTAATGCCGGTCGAGTCCAAAAGGATGTACTAAACATAGAAATAGCAAGGAAGGCTAGTGCTTTTTCTGCTAAGGAAGTCATGAATCTAACAGACGAGATTTTGACATTTCAAAAAGTGTCAACCGGCGATTTGATTTTGGGATATTCATCTGTAAATACCGTTGGAAAAGCAGGTTATGTAAACGAGACTGAGACTGTCACTAAAAGCAGAAAAGACATTATCATTACTTGGGTTCCAAGTATCCAACCATTTTCCTCACCTGATCCTCTTTTTTCAAAAGATAAAGGTATTCAGTTGGTCAAATATGCTTTGATCAATAAAATTGATTTGGATTTCAGTTTACTTGATGATATTGCTCCTTCGATCTTCTCCGATGATATTAATTATGATGCAGAATCATTTACCAATTTTACTGGGTCAGAAGAAGTGTCTAGTATGGATGCTGCTGACAACAATGGAAAAATCAAACTATTTTTTGGGACCAATCGGAGAAAAAGTGGGGATACTAAATTGAATAAGTTTTTCTCCAATCAGATTGGTGATGAATTACTGGTGGGCAGTTGTGTTGTCAATATACCCGCCTCACATACAATGGGCGAACTTGAAAGACCCAGTATTTGGCGATTTGAGTTTAATGAAAATCCAGACCGCGATGTGATGTTGGATTCAATTGATATCATGACCGTGGAATCCTTTCAGGAAAGTATTCGAATGGACGCAGCAAATTTCAAAGAGCCAGAAGCTTTTGTATTTATACACGGTTATAATGTAAAGTTTGACGAAGCTGCAAGACGTACGGGTCAACTCGCATGGGATATTCCTTTTAAAGGAATTGCCGGTTTCTTCAGTTGGCCGACGGGTGATGGTGTTGCTTCTTATTTGGCGGATATTGAAAAAGCGGATAGGAGTATTAGTTCATTCTCCCAGTTTTTGCAATATCTACTAGAGGATTGTCAGTTGCAAAAGATCCATTTATTGGCGCATAGCATGGGCAATCGTATTCTAGCCACTACTTTATCTGATATGGCGAAGGATACAGGTTTGAAGGATAAGCTGTCGTTGATTCATCAAATCATTTTAGGTGCTGCCGACCTTGATCAAGGTGTTTTTCGTACCAATATTTTACCTGCTTTTAATCAAGTAGGTATTCGAAGAACATTATATGCTTCTGAAGACGATCTGGCTATCAATGCTTCCACTTTTTTGCGTGCTGACCAGCCAAGGCTCGGTGCCGGTGGTAGAAACATATTTATAGCTGAGGGTATCGATACAGTTGATTCCACAAGTGCGGCAGTTGGAGCTGATAACCACAGCTATATTTTTGAAAAAAAGGAACTCCTTACTGATCTGTTTTTTCTTATACAGCATGGTTTTGCTCCTGTCCAAAGACGGTTAAGACAGTTGAATGGACCATCCGGATCTTATTGGATTGTGTAAGATTCGAAATCAGTTGCCAGGGTTGAGTTAACTTGTGATAGTACAGAGGAATTATCGATTTAGAAAGCAAATTTTAGTGGTGATACTCGCTTTGACGTTTTTCAAATGCTTCAAATCCCACAATAAATAAAAAATTGTAGACTTTGATTTTCGAATTCACTCTTTTGATTTCTATCAAAAACTATGCTTTAATATGATAATCTTAATTGTCAAAATAAGTTTAGTTTACCAATAGGTTATGATTTTGCAATCATACATACTTTCTATCGTGTTTTTTAGAAAGGTGCTTAACTCTTTTTTTAAATATTATTTTATGTGATCTTATAGGATAGGGTTCATTCAAATGAACATGAAAGTGATTTTGTAATCATTAGTTGAAAGCTGCTGAGGTGAAAAATCACCCCCAATGCCAAAGTTATTTTAAGGCTATTTTCATATGGCAAATAATTCTCATGGCAAGTATCATTCAAAGTAGTATATACACTGTAGCAGCAAAGTATGCTGAAAAATTACAAATTAAAGTCCCGTCAAAAATCATTCAAAGGGATGTTCTCGAAAACCCATATTATCCCAGTATTTATGCATTAAAGGATCAGTTTACTCAATACAATGTACAAAGTGAGGCTTATGAAGTAAAAGGTGAGGACGTTTTTACACTTGAGCCTCCTTTTGTAGCTTACATCACTGTTCCAAATATAGGACCAGACTTTGTACTGGTTACTTCCATTGACCAAGCCGGAACTGTAGGCTATCTGTATGATTCAGATAGAAGTAAAAGGTTTTCAAAGGCAGAATTTGAAAAACGTTTTAGAAATATCATTTGGTTAATAGAAGGCACTTCAAACGAATTTTCACCTGTAATTCGAGTTTCGAAGAAACTAGATCAGGGAAAGTTCTTGAATACACTCGCATTTTTACTTGCAGGACTAATTCTATCCTCTCTTGTATATCAATCAATTGACTTTAATTCTTTCCTTTTAGTACCGGTACTGCTAAAAATGGTTGGCATCATACTTTCTTTTTCTTTATTAGGGTTAGAGTTTAATAAAACGGCCGGTATTTCCAATGCTTTGTGTTCCCTCAGTAAAAAAGATGGTTGTGATGCAGTTACTTCTTCAAAGTATTCAAAAATATTTGGAATATCATGGTCCGAAATCGGATTTCTGTATTTCCTTATATCGCTTACGATTTTGGCTTATGGCTTATTTAGCGGACAAGGTAGCTTCTGGGTTATAAAATACCTGGCTATCGGAGTTGTACCTTATACACTTTTTAGTATTTATACCCAGTGGAAATTAATCAAGAACTGGTGTCCTATTTGTTTGGGAGTGCAAGTAGTTCTACTTATTGAATCTATTTTTTGGCTCCTGCCCGTAGTTTCAGAACAAACCATTCATTTATTCAGTAATGAGCTTTTTGTCTATGTATCTATTATTTTATTTATTGTCATTTCTTTTTATTCGATAAAATCACTGATTGGAGATAAATATAAACTTCGAGAATATTCTGCGGCATTAAAAAGATTGCAAAAACATCCAGAAGTGTTTCAAGCCATTCTGGCCGGACAAATACCGGCTATTGAAGGATGGGAGGATATTGCTATTACAGTTGGGCCTACAAATGCTGATTATAAGATTTTAAAAATTTGTAATCCTTATTGTAATCCATGTGCAAATGCACATGCTGAAATTGATCGGATGTTGGGAAAATTTAATAATGTAAGTGCTTCAATCATATTTGCTGTTACCAATGATGCAACTGACTCCAGAAGACCTGTGGTTGAATATTTTTTGAATAAGCAGGGTGAATTGAATCCACAAGAATTTCATGCGTTGTTATCTGATTGGTATCGACAGACTGTGAAGGATTTTGACCTATTTGTTTCAAATGCACCTTTACAAAGAGCTGTAGATCAGAGTGATCGAATTGCCCAAATGAAAGAATGGTCCGATAAGGCTTCAATTGAAGTTACCCCTACATTTTATCTGAATGGAAAAAGGTTACCTCAGAATTATACTATAAATGATTTACATGAACTCATATTGAGAGCGAATAATGATAAAATTTATTTTAAATAGTTGGCCAATGGGAAATTTGCCGAAACCCATAAAAAGTAGGTAATCATTTAAATCAAATCAAATGAAAAAACAATTTAATCTTGGAAGAGCTCTCTCTAAAGATGAGCAAATGAAGGTTACAGGAGGTAATCTGCCTCCTGAAGAGGGTGGTGGTGGCTGCCTTTCAGCAGCCTGCTCTCTTACAACAAGCAGTGGTGTTTATTATGGGAATTGCAATTATGGGCTTGGGCCTTGCCTTTGTAATACCAACTATGGTATTTATGAGCCTGCAAGTGGAGTAAGTGCTTGTCGTTATTAGTTATAACTTTAAGATAGTCCTTAATTTTTAAGGACTATCTCTTGTCCTTATGAAAAAAATACTACTAATTAGTTTGATTTTTTTAGCCAATACATCTACCTATTCACAAGAGGTAATTATTAATGGCCAGTTAAAGAGTTTTACTGAAGGAACTGTCTACTTTGTAGATGGATTTAATTGGTCTGTTCCGATTGATTCCGCACAATGTGTAAATGGAAAATTTTCTTTTAGGATCAACAACCCTAAACTGACTTTTCCTTTCATGGCAAGTATAAGTTACAAGGGAAGAAACGGAAAGCTTAAACTCATGATGTTTAATGTGAAAAGTAATGTACATCATATAGAAAGGAGTACTGCATTTGTTTGTAACATATCAAAATATGAATTCAAGGAAATTGGATTTAATAAAGAAACAAATGAAATCGTTTTGAACTTACCAGACGATCAACAAAATTCCTCCTATCGAAATTTAATCCTCTCTAATTTCTTAATTAGATCCAATCAAATAAGTGAGCGAAAAGTTGAATTTAAAAAATTATTGACTACTGTTAGAGAGTACCCCTACTCTTATTTTGTTTTTTCATCTATTTATCGAAATAGGACTTTTTATAAAAGGAATGAACTTTCAACACTTTTCTATTCGTTTAATCCAGAATTGAGAGAATCTATACTTGGTGTTGAAATTCAAGAATATCTCAATCGACTTGATTGTAAAAATTGCAAGGTTCCTAACATATTGCTAACTGATAAGGCAGGGCAAAAAAAAATACTACCATATACAAAACCAGTAACTCTTGTTATTTTTTGGGCTAGTTGGTGTAAGCCATGCAGGGAAGAAATACCTGTCATAAAAAGGATTTACCAGGAATATAGTAATCAAATTCAAATTGTGAATCTTTCCGTAGATACAGATAAAGATGCATGGCGCAAAGCTTTGATTCAAGAAAAAATGCCTTGGTTACAGGCTTGGGTTGAAAATGCTAATGCAGAAAGGATAAAATCACTGTTTAATTTCCAAGTAATTCCCTTCACGATTTTCATAGATAAAAATGGTTCAGAAATCGCTCGTTTCTATGGTGCATCCGGGGATCTCTATTCCTTATATAAAGAATTAATTGATAAGCAGATAAGTAATCATTGATAAGCTAGATTTATATCCGTATGAAAAGATTTAAGTTTTATAAGCAACTTAATGCCATGGATTGTGGTGTTGCGGCATTAAGAATGGTGGCTAAACATTACAATAAAGAAATAGTTCCAGAAAAAATTAGACAAGTTGTTGGTTATAATAAAGAAGGGGTGAACCTATTAGGATTGAGTGAGGCAGCTGAAAAATTGGGGTTCAGAACCAGAGCTGTTCAAATAACTTTTGAGCAATTGATTGAAGATGCTTTTCTGCCAGCTATTTTACACTGGAAACAAAATCATTTTGTTGTAATACTTAAAAACTCAACAAAAAATAAACTGGTCATAGCTGATCCAGCCGTTGGAATTCTTTCTTTAACTAAAGATGATTTTTTACAAAATTGGATTTCATTAAAAGCAGAAGAGCATTACGGGACAGTTTTATTACTTGAGCCGACTCGGGAATTTCATGAAGATGATTCAGTAGAGACAAATTCTAAGATGGCCTCCGTTGTGATGAGGTATTTAAAACCTAACTCGGGTTATATCTTACAAGTATTTTTTGCTTTTTTACTGACTTCTTTATTTCAGATCATTCTTCCTTTTCTTTCTAAGAGCATTGTTGATACAGGAATTAACTATAAAAATTTATCTTTTATAACAGTTTTATTAATTGCTCAATTGGTTTTAATTTTTAGTAGGGCAATGATCGATTTTCTGAAGGCAAAATTGTTGTTGTTTGTATCTATAAGGATTAATGCTTCACTGTTATCCGATTTCTGGATTAAGTTAACAAAGTTGCCAATCAGTTATTTTGGAACTTACCACGTAGGCGATACCCTACAACGAATTCAAGATTCAAAAACAATAGAAAATTTTCTTACTAATACAACATTAAACACGGTATTTTCACTATTCAATTTTTTTATATTCGGAGCCATGCTTTGGATATTTAGTAAGGAAATTGTATTAATTTTTTCGATTTTTTCTATCGCCTATTTTTTGTGGATTTATGTGTTTCTGAGAATTCGTCGTAAAATTAATTATAAAACTTTTGAATTGGCTTCCCGAGAAAATTCAACCTCCTTACAACTCATACAAGGGATGTCAGAAATAAAGCTCAATAGTGCAGAGCGTGTTAAAAGGTGGGAGTGGGAAAACATTCAAGCCGCAGTATTTAAACTTAGTTTTAAAAACTTATCCTATACTCAATTACAACAAGCGGGAGGTATATTAATTAACGAAGGTAAAAATGTAGTGATAACCTTTATTTCCGCTGGTTTAGTTATTAAAGGTGATATATCACTTGGTACTATGTTGGCTATTCAATATATCTTGGGACAATTGAATAGTCCAATTGAACAAATAATACAATTTTTTCAAAAAGGTCAAGATGCAAAAATCAGCTTAGAGCGTATTAATGAAGTCCATAATTTAGAGAATGAAGAAAGAGAAGGTGTTGATTATCTCAATAATTTACCTATAAATAAATCGATATCGATTGATAACTTGACTTATACATATCCTGGAGCCGGTAATTCGCCTGTTCTTTCAAATATTTGTTTAACCATTCCCCAAGGATGTACCACTGCAATAGTTGGCGTAAGTGGAAGTGGTAAGACAACTTTATTAAAAATATTATTGAAATTTTTTGATTCATATGAAGGACGTATTAAAATAGGGGATACTGATTTTAAAGCAATTGGCCATGGATTCTGGCGCAAGAATTGCGGAACAGTCATGCAAGATGGCTATATATTCAGTGATACTATTGCTAATAATATAACCATTGGCTGTGAAGATGTAAATTATGAAAGACTTAACCATGCATGTAAAGTTGCTAATATCTTGGAATTTATTGAGTCTTTACCAAATGGATACAATTCTAAGATTGGTGCAGATGGAATCGGATTAAGTCAAGGGCAAAAGCAGCGTTTACTTATTGCAAGAGCAGCTTACAAAAATCCTGAGTATCTTTTTCTTGATGAGGCTACCAATTCGCTTGATGCGAATAATGAAAAACAAATAGTAGAAAATCTAAATAAATTTTTACAGAATAAGACTGTGATGATCATTGCTCATAGGCTTAGTACGGTTAAAAATGCCGATAAAATTGTAGTTCTTGAGAATGGAAAAATTGTTGAAGAAGGAACACATCAAGAACTTACTCAATTACAGGGAAAGTATTTTGAGTTAGTTAAAAATCAGCTAGAACTTGGTAATTAAATTATGAGATATGCCCATTCAAGTAAATAATGATGGAGTACTTATTGAAGCAAAAGCTGAGCTGATAAACCTCAGAAGTGAGGAGATGCAGGAAGTGATTTCCAAAAGACCCGGATTTTGGACACGGTGGTCTTTATTTTTTAACATCATCATCGTAAGCTTTGTATTGATCTTGGCTTCATTTATTGAATTTCCCGATACTATTCAAGCTACCGGTGTTATCAATGGTGATAATGTTCCGCGAGAGATTGTTTCTCCTGATGAAAAGAAGGTGGTTAAGATATTTAAGACAAATGGCGATTATGTTAAAGAGAATGAGATCATTGCTTTGTTACAAGGGGATGGTGATTATTATGAAGTACTCGATCTTTATCATAATATTGACAGTGCGTTACATTTGATGGATATTTCACAGACTGAAAAGGTGGTTGGCCTATTTGATAGATCTTATCTCAATATTGGAACTTTACAACCTGATTATCAAACCTTCATTTTCAAATTTCAAGATTTTACGGATTATCTGGTTAATGGCTATTTTATTAAACGAAAACAAATTCTAGCAAGTGACTTGGAAGGACTTGATAGCTCCATTGCTTCTTTACTTACGGAGAAAGATTTATTGGGGAAAGATTTGTCTTTGAAAATTGAAGATAAGGTTGCATTTGACACTTTATTGAAAGCAAAGATCATTTCCAGCAAGGAATATAGAGAAGAGGAAAGTAGGATCATATCCAAAAAATTAATACTGAATCAAAATGAATCCAGATTTTTAAATTTGACCTCATTGCGCAGAGATAAATTAAAAGAAATTTCAGAACTGGAATTTTCGATAGCCAAATCAAAGATGTTATTTATGCAGAGTCTGCTTAGTTTGAAAAGCGGGGTAGAAAAATGGTTAAAAGGAATTACTATTATCTCTCCAATGGAAGGTAATTTAGTATTGCAAACTGTATTTCAGGAGAATGCTTATGTTAAAAAAAGTGATAAGGTAGGATTCGTAGAACCCAGTACAACTGTCTATTTTGTCGATTTATTTTTTCCACAAGAAAATTTCGGAAGGGTTAAAATTGGGCAAAAGGCAATCGTAAGAATTGATGCCTATCCTCATTTTGAATTTGGAGAATTGGATGGGGAAGTTAATTTTATTTCCAATATTGCTTCGGATAGTGGTTTTACAGCCCGTGTAAAACTAAAACACCAATTGGTAACAAAGAAAAACCTGCCACTTACCTATAGAGCCGGTCTGAAATGTAAAGCTGAAGTTATTGCGGATAATAAAACCTGGTTTGATAAAATATATGCTAGTGCCTTTGGTGATTTACGCAGATAATCATGGGTGTGTTGGAAAATCACTCTTTATCAGCATACGCTAATGTGATTCTTTTTACAAATTATCAGTTATGAAACAAATATTTTTAAAATTTCTTTGCATTGAACAGCAAAAGTTAATTTAGGTGGAAACCAAGTTCCAGGTGAAGGCGGAGGCGGGTGTAAACTATGCCCCTGTAGATTATATCAGCCAATCAGTGGTGCAAGTCATTACAATGTTTAATGTAAACTCCGTTAATATTTAAGTAGTTGGGCATTCAATACTGTGTGGTATATTATATTAGGTTCTTTAAATACATTAAAAAATCAGACCTACTCTCATCATCGTTAATGCTAAGTCTGTTCTAGTTTTCGCTTGCAATTTTGTGAATATCCTAATTCGGATATTTTCTAAAGTATTTGGGGAAATGTTAAAAAAAGTTGCTATTTGCTTATAGGGCAAATCAGAACAGAGCAATTTTGAAACTTCTAATTCTCTTTTAGTTAGAAGGTGTATTCCATTTTGATCTTGATTTTCTTTTTTAGTGTTGTTGATATAGAATACTTCCTCAATAATAAAGGAGTTGTTGCCCATAATGATGTTGTTGAGTGCTTCAAGAAGTTGTTCTTTACGAGCAGATTTTGTAATAAAACCTTTAGCTCCAGATTTGAACATGCCTACAATAGCTTTTTGATCGCTAAATGCAGAAAAGCCGATAACAATTATGTTAGGATAATTTTTTGTGAGGTATTTAGCAATCTCATACCCATTCTGTCCCCCCGGTATACATATATCGAGTAGTATAATATCCGGAGTAATATTATGACTCAAATATTGTATCAATTCTTCTCCGCAACACATGTCTGCGATAACAGCGTATTCTGAGGTATTGTTTAATACCGATGCTATTGATTCTCGGAATAGTTGATGGTCATCACAGATAATAATGTTTACCAAGAGGATATTTTTGGATTGGGACTTAAAAGAATTAATTGCAACATTTCATTCAGTTGCTTGAAATTTTTCTAAGGCAATTTATGCGGTTAAAAAGACTTTAAATAGGGGTATTTACCCCTATTTAAAGCTTTTATATATCCTTAATTTCATATCAGCATGACATAGAACATCATTTTTTAGTCTTTAATAAACGACACCTGAATGGACAATTATGGATTTACTTTTAATGCGGTTAAACAAGAAGAAAAAATTAATCAACAGGTGCAGTTATTATCTAGGAGAACAGCATTTTTAACTCGTTTTGCATGGGGCTTAGTAGTCTTAGGCTGTTTAGTTGTAGTTTTTGGAATTTACTGGTATTTAGAAACAGAAGCTTGTACATCTGATTCTTATGGTATTGACAAGATCGGAGATTTTATGTCGGGTACGGTTGCATCGTTATGGTCATTAGCCGGATTATTTTTTGTGTATATCGCTTTTTTAGGGCAGAAGCAACAATCGCTTCTTCAGCAATTGGAAATTTTATGGAACCGAGAAGAAATTCGGAAGAATTATCAGGAAATGATTGATCAGAAGGCTGAAATGAAGGCTCAGAATGATACGTTGAGACAACAAAGATTTGAGCACTCTTTTTTTCAAATGCTGAATGTTCATATTTCCAATGTCAATGCTATGGATATACGCAATGAACATCGTGTTGTGATTAGTACCGGAAGAGAATGTTTTCGAACCTTTTACAAAAAAATGAAAGAATTTTATTCAACCATAAAAACCGATCTAAAGAAGGGACAGGTTGAAAGTGAGGGAGCAATTCTGGCACATCATCCTGAGATACTGGCGTTTGAAAAACTCTATCAGGAACAACGCTCTGATTTGAGTCATTATTTTACTACGTTGTATCATATTTTTAAATTTATCAAGGAGTCTGATATTAATAATCCATTGCAGTATACTTCCATTGTGCGGGCGCAACTTTCCAGTTATGAGTTGGTGATATTATTTTACAATTGTCTTCATGAGAATGGAAATGCTAAGTTTAAACTACTTGCTGAAGAATTTTCATTATTCAACACAATTGATCATCATTTGTTACTCAGTCAAGACCTCATATCTTGTTACCATGGCAATGCGCGTGGCGAACTGGACTAATATTACTTTTCATTTTTAAAGTATTTACACCATGACTATATTTATTGATCAGCTTATCGAAAGGTCGAGAAATATGGAAACCAATAGCCTTGAAAGTGCTGAAGATATTATTCGTAAATCCACCATTTTGGTTCGCGAGTTGCTGCCAGATATTGCAGACGAGCATATTAAGATGCTGAATGGTATTTCATTTACCTCTATGAGTGAATCCTTACTTCCCAGTCGGGGTCATAACTATTTTCAAAGTGGGCTAAATCAATTGATCTCGCAGTTGGAAAAAATCAAAAGTGATGTTGAATTCTTGCAAGGAATAAGGGATCTTAAAAGAAAGAATGAGGAATCAGCATTTCAATAGGATCGATATACTTTTTGTTATAGAGGCCATAAAGGATAGGCTTTTATCTATGTTTATTGATTTAGACCATGTTGCATCGCATATACAATTAATCCAGCTTTGCCTTTGACACCTAATTTTTTAGATAGCCTTTTTCTATAGTCATCCATGGTACTGGTACTTAAGAACATTTCTACAGCTATTTGTTGATAGGAGAGCTGCCTGCATAGTAATTGTAAAAACTGCTTTTCACTGGGTGTTAACTCTTCTTTAGCAGATTCTTGCAGAATATTTTTTTGTATTCCCATTACTATTTTTTGAGAAATATGTGCCGGAATATAGGCGCCTGTTTCCCATAAGGTTTGAATGGCTTCGTGTAATTTTTCAGGTTCTGCATCTTTAGTGATGTATCCTTTAGCACCTGCATGAATCATTTTTAAAATGGTAGACTCGTCACTATACATGGACAGTACCAAAATTTTTATCTGTGGATGATTTTGATGTAGCCACTTGGCAACCTGGTACCCATCTTTGCCTCCCATATTTACATCTAGTATGAGTATATCAGGTATCAGATTCTTTTTAATAGCATTTATGACCTCCTGTCCATTCTCCACTTCAAAAGCTATGGTATAATTTCCAAGCATTTGTAATAATCTTATGAGCCCTTTTCTTAACATCGAGTGGTCATCTGCAAATGCGAGTGATATTTTTCTTTGCATTGTTTTATTTTTTTAAGATCAAATCGAAAGCTGGGATGATCACTTGAACCGACGTTCCTTTTCCTAATGTACTATCTATTAAACATTCACCAGAAAACATGCTAACCCTGCTATTGATGTTTCTTAACCCTAAACCATTATTGTTGGCTTTATTCAGGTCAAATCCAACTCCATTATCCTTGATGGTCATTTTGACCATTTCGTTTACCCGTACCACCTCAAAAGAAACAGCTGTTGCTTGCGCATATTTAATGATATTTTTTATGACTTCCTGATAAATTCTAAATAGGATCATTTGTATTTCCGGTTTAATCAGTGTTTGGTCCTCGTTTGTAAACTCATTGATGATGTTGACATCAAAGAGCTTCTTATGCTCTAAATTTTCTAACTCTGTTGTAATTGCTGTAAATATTCCCAAGCGTGTAATTCTGTCAGGATTCATGCTTCTTGATATGGAAGTGATGTCTTCCATTGATTTCATCAGTAGTTCCTTAGTTTCCTTGATCAAGGATTGGACAGACGCATCTGTGGTTATTTGTTTTTGGGCTATACTCATGTTTACATTGGCCAGTAATAATGTCTGCCCAATATTATCATGCATTTCCATTGAAATGGTTCTTTCGATCTCCTCTTGGATTTCCAATTTAATATTCAGCAGTTCTTTTTCAGCATTTGATTTTAATAATTCTAATTCTTTTTTTTGTTGCTGTTTCCTTTTCTGGTACAGCAAAGATAAAAAAGCAATAAAGGCTACTAATAAACCAATAATCAGCATATTGGCTAGTAGTTGGGTATATACTTCCGGAAATTGGTTTTGCATAATAAGGCAATGGTAAGAATTAAATAAAATATGCTGTTGACGTTTAGCAGCATTTTCCTTGTTAGTTTGATCATTTCCGGAGGTAGTACTGAAATATAATTCAAGATTCCAATGATGGATAATGAAGTCGTATAGTACAATAGCACACCTGTTACAAACCAAAAATTTGGTTCAGTCAGCAGGTTATCCACTTTTGCAGCTTTAAAAATTGAATAATAATAATCTATGGAGCAGACAACAAAACAGAGTACACTAATGGCGTAGGTATACGTATGAAAGGTTTTGAATCCTTGAAAGAAGCAGATGTTTATGATACAAAGCATCGGGACAGCCCATATTAAGTTGCGTATATAGGGTCTTTTTAAGATCTGATCAAAGCAATATAAAATGTAGCTCGTCTGTAAAACTGAAAAACCATTATAGAGTGGGACATTATTCCCCCATTTTACTCGTATCAAACGACCAACTACCTCTATTAAAAGCGCGAAAAGCAGGTAAAAGGGGATAGTAGTCAAATACAGCTGTGTTTGCTTTTTTCTCACTAAAAAGCCAATGCTCATGGCAATTGCTAATACTATCCAGTCTGGTCTGATATCATACATAAAAAACTCCTGTAAATTACAGGAGTTTTTTTAAATAGTGGGTTTACTTATATAAATTGGATAGTGCCATTTTTTTCAATGATCAATGGTCCAATATTACTCAATTCAATGTCAATTTCTGTATCACTACCCGGCGGATACTTTCCGCAGAATGGAGGACAAATATCACCGAAATTGAATGCCAGCATTTCCTTTTTGCCATTGTTGTTCAGCAAAATTGCTTTATTGACTGCACCGGGTTGATTATTTGCTTTTCTAGTTGCTACCAGCACAATAGTTTGTCTACCTGCCAATTCAGCTATTTCGTGATCCAATGGATATACTCCATAAAACATTTTTACTCCATCTGCGTGATGTTTTTTTGCTTCATCCAGAAACTGTTGGAGTTCTTCCAGTCCGTACCAAGTACTCAATGCATCCGGTTTACCTAATTTTTTTGAATTGTCCAGCCAACGCTCTTGTTTGTAATTTTTTACTAAGCTGTTGACATGATCTGAAGATACGCGCGTCCCTTTTTTAGGAGCAGAGCAGGTTGTCGTAGTCATTTTAAAAAAGATTTGGTGAATACACCAAACCTCGCATGCGAAACCACCTCTAAAATCTTGTAAATTGCTGTTTTACAACTTATAATATAAATAAAATAACTATAATATAATAGTTGTCATATATTTACGAATATAATAATAATAAAATACCTGTTTTCGGAAAATAAAATCCTGTTTTTCAGGGTTTAAAATGGACCGAAAAACAGGTAATTAATTTCAGGGTTTTATGTGATTTTAGAACAAATGGACAATTCCATTTTGGATGGCGTAGAGTGTGAGAGCTGCTCTATTATTGATTCCCAGCTTTTGAAAGGTGGAGTCTCGGTAATTTTCTAACGTTTTTGGTGACACTTTCATTGTTTGCGCAATCTCTTTATAGGTGAGATTACTGGAAGCCAGTCGTATGAAATGAATTTCCTTCTCCGTTAATACCTGTTTTCCATGAAAACCTTTCAGGTTTTTTGGGGGATTTTTTAAACTGTATTTTTTCTTTATTTGATCCGTCAAGTAAAATCCGAATTGTGCAATGGATTGAACTGCCTGTAGTAAAAGATCGGGATCGGCAGCTTTATTCAAGAACCCACAAGCGCCTTTATTGAGTGCATTCAGCATTACATCTTCTGCTTGATAAAAAGTAAAGATGAGGATCTTGATAGCAGGATAGGTTGTATTTAATTCTATCAGTGTTTGATAACCATCCATGTCGGGCATCGACAGATCCAAAATGATTATTTCCGGAAGTGTTTTGTGTTTCGATAAGGATTTCAATAATTCTTTACCCGATGATGCTTCCAGTATGACCTCAAACTGATTGGTCATTGCTAAAAGTGTCACTACTCCTTTTCTCGTGATACTATGGTCGTCTACTATTCCAATCTTTGTAAGCATATTTTATTGTTCATTATACCAAGTTAAATATAAGTAACCTAGATGGTGTTTTATCTTAATAAAAGTTCAAGATGTATACTTGTTCATACTAGTTAATTAAGATAGCATTTGATACTTACTATTCTATTCTTTTCTTTTTACTTTTTGATCATTAGTATGATAAATCAGTTTTGATTCTATGTAATCTTTTGACTCAGTGACTATTGAGTTTTGCAGCATTTGAATCGGCGGAACAGATCAATTATGAGGGCTTGGAAAATATGGAGATATATGAATGTGCAATTGGCTGTCATGTTCAAATATCTAGTGACGACAAAAAACGAAATCAGTCAACACCGATTAGGCTTCTTATTTCAATTGGAGGTGGCTTATAGGTTCTATCACGGTATTTCTCTACAACAGTGGAAAAATGGGTCTTAATAAATTCCATGACACTCTGTTTGACTTCAAAGTCTTCCTGTAAGTTGTCATAAATAAAGTTCGAACACATAGGGAGAAATTTCACATCGAATTCTTGGTAGCAAAGTATCAATATAGTGATCATCTGCTCTTGATCGTTTAGAAAAAAACTGCAAAGCAGTACCCTCAACCAAAGTTGGTCATCTGTTTCGCATATTACGGCTGCGGTTAAAAATGAATTATATGCCACAGCCCATTGCTCATTGTTCCATGCATGATAGCCTAATTCTTGCCAGGCTAGATAATTCAAGGGATGATTTTCAATTGCTTTATATAATTCATTGGGCTGTTTAGCCCTGAGTGCTTCTTTCAAAAGTCTCATTGATTCCCTGTTATTCAAAGTCCTATTTTCAAGACCACTTTCAATTAAGTGTCTACAATTCTCTTCTTTGTAGGCATAATAAAAGGATGGGCTGAACTTTAACTCTTTGATAGCTTCTTGAAATAGCTGAAACATTTCAATTGCCTTCGTAAATTTAGTTTGATGGTAATAGCAATCACCCAATAGCGCATATATATGAGGACCAAACTCTGTAACATTTGGGAGATTTAATGCTTTTGTATAAAACGCACCAGCAAATTGATAATGATCAGACATATACATTACACCAGCCAGCTTCATCCACCAGTAGTATTGTTGATGGTAATCAGGATTGTGATGTCCTGAAGCAATTAAAAATTTGGATGCTTCATAATGGAGTCCAAACTTAAGATAATAGTTGCCTAAATTGAATGCGAGAGCCGCTTTAAGAATCGGCATTTCGAATGCGTTATAGGCTTTTAATAAACTGTCATGATATATGTCGAATAAATTCGTTTTTTTGGTTAATGCTGCGGTAAAAATCTGTAGATCATTATAATGATGATTTTCAATGGCTTTATCGATCATAGTAGTTAATTCGAAGATTAAGTCGTATGAAAGTGCCGTATCGGATATGATTATAAGTGCGTTAATAGATTTGTGATCTCCGTTATATTTTGAAACCACATTGGATAGCAGCTTAACAGATTCAATGGGAGCAACTTTTATCAGTTGGAATGCTAGTACAAACAATATTTGTGCCTCCCATTTTGTGATGCTGGTTTCATGCAGCGTGGGATCCATCAGAAAAGCAAGGTTGTCTGATTTTGCAAGTGGAGTAAGAATAAACTTTTTAGACCTGTATTGAATAGATATGGCTACTTCATTATCCGTTTCCTTCATTTGAAAATGAATATTGTCCGGGAGCATACAATTTTCCATTTCGAGCCAAGGACCAAATTTCCTGTTACACCATCCAGTAATTTTTTTTTGTAAAATCTCGGAAATCTTACCAATTGTCTCAAAGGAAAGATTGACTTTCTTTGGTAGCATTGGTGTAAATGTCATTTCAAGCCTCTCAAAAAAATCAAGTTTGATTATTTGATTGCTAGAAAGTGAAATCCGGTATGTTTTCTGCGTAGGGTTCAGTTGGTAGCTTTCCATTAAGTGGTTAGCCCAAATTGCCCTCAGTTCATTTAACTCTGAACTGTAGAATACAAGCAAAACCGGAGTGGAAAGCGTAGAAAAGTAGATCAGATGATCTTTTTTCATTGAAACTGTAACCAGGTCATTCTTTATGGGTGCATCGGTAGCTTTGAGTTGAATGATGAACTGGTTTCCAGTTGCATTTCCTTTTTTGAAAATCTCTACCTGAATATCTTTTCCATAGTCCTTAGCAAACTCATTGGTGACCCATCCGCTCGGCAATGTTTGTTTTAATGCAAGAATGGACTCGTCTTCCAGAATATGTTGTCTTGTACGTTTCACTATTGATAAAGCTACTGAATCAGTGGAAATTAAAGAATGGAATTTGTTAACTTTAATTCGGCAATAGCAAGGATTTTATTATCCAATTTTGGCATTTACTGAACACGAATTTTAAGTTAAGTAAAGGTTAAGTGAAAATATGGTTTACTATGAAAGGGTAGACATGTAAAGAATAGACCTGGTTGTATCTCATGTACTTTAAATATTTTTACCAATCAAATTCTATAGTATGAGTATCAATTATAAGGTAAGGGCTTATTTGTCGCAGTTTATTGTAATAATTGAGAAAGACCTACTCGCATTAACTGCCGTCGCACATGCTGCAGAAGTGCAGTATAAAAAGGAACTTGCAGAAGGAGCTTATGAACCTAAGGAGCTAATGACTACTCTTACTCCCAATACAACAGATTTCTTTTACAGCGATCCCTATCCAACCCGATGTACAATTCCAATTGCAATGGTTTGTCTATCTGCCATTGAGTCTTTAGGTTCATTATTAAATGCTGATGGATATGAACGTGATTTTCAGAATAGTGCGCGTACATTTTTTGAATATGCTTCAAATCCACAATCTGAAAATATATTAAATTTACTTCGTGCTGTTTTCCGGAATGGGATGATGCACGGATTTTTTCCCAAAGGTGAAAAAGTTGGTATCACATACGATTCAAGCTTAGGCGAGGTTTTATCCCTTGTTTACAAGGAAAATGATCATTTGATTATCAATGTAAATAGGCTTGTGGCAATTTTAAAATCGGTCTTCTCAAAAATACTGGCTGATGATTCCGTGCATGCTGTTATAGAACAGAATATTGATATATTTCTACGTAAAAACAACAGTGAAACTGCCACATATATTGCGAGTATTCAATCCTCATAGAATGATTAAAACGTACTTAAGTCAGCTCCTCATAATATTGAGCATGATGGGGGAACTGTTCTATTAAGAAGAATTTTCTCATCATAGATTTTTTCATGTTTTCTCCTTCATCTACTATCATGTGCCTTCCCAATTCCCTAATTTGATCATCTGTCCAAAGGGCGAACTGCGGTAAAAGTTTACATTTCGATACAATTTCTTCAATACGTTGATCAATTCGTTCAGGTGTCAGGTGGTACATTTGATATCTTTCATACGCACGTTGAAAAACAAATTCCGTGTTATGGAAGCGGAAGGGGGAATGCCCACCCGGATTCGCTGCATTCAATGCATCGATTGCAGCGTTAAAGTCTCTTGATTGCAGAAATTCATCATAAAAAGTTGAAAAATTTAATATCACTTCTCTTACTTTGACTTCATCAAAAGGTCCGGCGAAACCCCAGAATGGAGCCCACGCTCCAGGGTTAATGGTTTTGTAAATATGCCCTCCATAGCATGTTGCCATTGAAATAAACAGATTATTGCCACAAATACCATTTAACTGTAACAAATAAAATTGTAGCTCCGACCAATCGATGCATTCATCATTTCCCAGTTGTAATCCGTACTCATCACCGTGCATTTCAAAGTGAATAATAGGATTAGCTTCCTGTTGTATTTCCATTTGTCGAATAAATTCCATGGCATTTATAAATTCTGCTTTAGTTGAAACACTGATCAGCTCACATTGATCTTCCAATCCTTGCTGCAGCATTCTTGGTCGTATCACGTCATTGAATAAATCTGTTCCAGTCAGCAAATCACCAGGGCGAAGACTTTCTAATATAAAAATGTGGGTGTACTCCAAGGGCTTCATGGTCAAAATAATTTTTGGGTGAATCAATAGCGATGATTATAATAAATAAATGATTTTAAAGTAGAATAAAGCTTACATCAAGATAGTATTTCTTTAAATTCAGAGTGAAAAGTTCAAGTAAAAGAAGGTATGCATTTATATATAAAGGCAAATGATTAAAACCATCGCTTATCATCTTCAACCAGCAGGTTTTTTTCACGCTCCTTAGCGAATGTTAAGAATTTTTCTTTGCGTTCTTGGTTTATTTTCTGATCACTGGTTTCAAAGTATCTAATGTCAGAGAAAAACTCTTCGGTATTAAGTTGCTCAACTAAGTGTTTGTATTGATAGGTTCGAATGAAATTATCAGGATCAGTTTGAAAGTTGGCATTATCCGTAGCAGGAAAAAGAAATTCACGTTTTGATACCATTGTATTTCCTTGTTCATAATTCACCCAAATACTTGCCCCTTGTAGATATGTTATGCTATCAATATCCTCGATTTTTTTCAAACGAAAAATAAAATCACCATGACTTCTTGCGACATCTTCCACGAGATCACTGCGGTTGGTACCATGTCTTTTCCTGAATTTTAAACGTATTTTCAAAATTGCTCCCTCTTCGTGCGTCTCCCATCTTCCCGCGAAAAGATCCAACTTGTTTTTTGTTTTTTCATTATATACGAATATGGACTCCCCATATTTACGCAACTGAACCTTAACCTTAGATATTGCTGGCGCACCTGATCCATGAGAATGACTTACCAAGTAATAATTGCCTTCCAAACGATGAAAATTAATATAATCTTGGTAGGAAAGATTGATAAAATTATGAGGTAGTGAATGGTGGGGGCTATTGAAGTATTTATTGTTATAAATAGAAGAGAAGTAAGGGATCACTTCATCGTCCCATTCAATTAGTGCCGTTAAATCAGGGTGATCAGGTTGTTTTATATAATCGCTTTTAAAAAAGCTGATCGGAAAAATGCTACAAGAATGGTCACCGTTATCTTTAGCAGTCAGGACTTCTTCAATTGATTTAAATTTATTGCTTTTTTTAAACCGTATTGGGGAGGTGATCGGAAGAGAACCTAATTTAGAAAACCCAGATGTCACGCCTTCAAGAACATGCTGACTCTTTTGCTCTAAGTACATTTGTACTCTCCAGGAATGATATTCCGTATAGCCACCTCTTTCTCGATCCAAATTGATTAAGATTCTCTTTCGAGCGTAATCACGCATATTCAAAAAGCCGAAGTAAGATTTTTTAATTGGATTCAAATGTTTTTCATCATCAAGTAGGTAGCAAATGCCACTGGGATGAATTTCTAATATTACGGTTCGAAGTGCTCCCATAGTTTGTGATGATCCTCTTCGATGATCATTTTGCAAATGGTATCCAAAATAAAGGCCTGCAACTTCGTATATAGCATTTACATTTGGTTGGTTGGGCAGCTCATCAAATGAATTGAATACCTTATTTTCGCTATAGTCTTCCTCTCTAGTTTTGATCTCTCGAAGAGCGTCCCTGCGGTCAAATAGAAGATTGATAATTACATCAGGTATCCGATGTTTTGCATATAATTTATCGTTCATAAGTGTTAAGAGACATTCCTCTGTATCTTCATTTATTCCAAGTGCAAAGTTTCCTTTCTTTTCATCTCCGATTCTTGCAAAAACGCCTATGCCAGATGCAGGATTTTTGCCATTTGACATCGCTACACAATAACTCCCCATCATAATATTCCTTTTGATTGCTGGTACGTTGTTAGTAAGGATTCGAAATCCACTTAAAAACATTCTTTGTGAGGTCAAACTAGTTTCATCAGATCCTCTTGGTCCCGTAATGATGGTAGTTGTTTCAGTATTAGGGATGGGATTAGAAATAAGCAAAGGCCTAGGTTCGCTTATACTACACCAATTAAATCCTTGTTCGTTCGGTTCGAGACTTTTTAAATAATAGATTTGGCCTCCACTCCATTCATTCTCATGTATCCTAAGCTTTAGAACAGCGATTTCAACAGCATCAATATCATGATTCCAATAATAGAATAGATAATCAGCTGGTTCTCCTAATTGCTTTTCCTGATTTTTTAATTGATTATAGGCATCAATGGATGTCGAATTATTGTTTAATTTATCTGGGTGTTTTGTAGCTAGATATATCGATGTCAGTTTCTCTAATGTACTTTCAGTTATATCCGAATCATTTTTTGCCTTAATCCTTCGATAAATGGTTTCGCTTAGTACTTCCAGTTCTTCACTTAAATCTGTTTCTGTTTCTAATACTCCAAGCCTTTTCTTGAGAAGTATCGGTAGACTCCTCAAATTTTTCATTGTTTCAATGATACCATTTAATATGTGAAAAAGCTTCGCCTTCGTAACTTTTGTAGCGCCATCGTTTAATTCATCTAGTATATTCTTGGCAATATGTTTACGAAGTATCGTACTATCGATCTTCTCAACCGATGTTTTCTTTGAGAATTTTTTACGTGGTTTCGACATATTGGTTCGTTTTTATAAAAATCCTAAAAATCCTGGCCTATTATCCTGAAAATCCTTGTTAATCCCTATAAATCTGATTTTTAACTACTGGTTTAACGGGATTCATCTCTTTAGCTTTACCATTGAAGATGATATACAAAGCTAATGTTGGATGAGTCGGGTATTTTAAATGATAATGGAATTTTTATATGATGGGGGAGTAATCTAAGTTAACGATTTGTATGGTTTATTCATCAGGCGATACTACAATTTCAGCAAGCAATTTTTAAATATTTAAAACATGGGTTATGAAAACAGTTTTACTCTTGGTACTGCTTTCCATAAGCTGCCTTTTCGTCTCAGCGGGACCTTGTACAGATCCCTATGAAGCCAATAACGGTTCTACAAAGGCGACAATCTTTTTTAGTAGACCACTGGGTGAATCTTCATCCAGCAAATCCATCAGTGCTTATCTTACAAAGGGAGATCAGGACTGGTATCGTGTTAACTTAGATTTTACCGGAAAGTTGTCCATCCTGCTGAGTGGATTACCATCAAATTATGATGTAGAATTATATGGTGCAGCTGGCCTGAGCAGTTGGTTAAAGGGGGCTTATAAAAGTGGCACTTCGAACGAAAGTATTGAATACACATTTACTACGCAGCAGTCCACTTATGTTTTCATTAAAGTGTACCCTTCAACCAATAATAATTTCAGTGACTGTAAACCTTATTCCTTAACCGTTTCATGGACACCAATAAATACATGTACACTTACAGGTACCAAGCCCTCGAATCAGTCACCAGGTAGTGTATCATCTTCAGGCCCAAACATAAATACGCTAACACCTGTTCTGACGGTGAGTAAAGTCAACGGTGCGACGAAGTATGGATTTTATATCAGGGATATGTCCAATAATTCGCTTGTACTGGACAATGCATGTGCGAGTAGTAACGAGAAATATCAAGTTCCGGCAGGTATGTTGAAGCCTGGAACAACCTATAGGTGGAATGCGAAGTCCAGTGTAGATTGTGATAAATGTGTAAGTGGGTTTTCTGAGCCATTTTATTTTACGACACCTTCAGTTTCCTGCCAAATACCCTCAAAACAGGTAGAGAATATTCGATTTGAGAATCATGGAACCAATCAATTTACTGTTAAATGGGATGCAGGTAATGGATCAAAGCGAGTCATTAAAATCAATACCAGCAATAGTTTTACAGCACCATCTAATGGAAGTGATCCTACTGCTTCGACTTCCTATAATGGAAACGGTGAAAAAGTAATCTACAATGGTAGTGGTAACAGCGTTACTGTAACAGGGTTAAATCCATCGACTACTTATTGGGTCAAAGGGTATGAATATCAGTGCAGCGGTTCGAATACAGTTTATTCAACCGCTTCCGGGGCCAATAATCCAAAGAGTACTCAGACAACCGCTAATTGTGGTGCGCCTTCAATTACGAGTCATCCTTCTGCACAAAGTGTTTTGATAGGGGGGCAGGTGCAGTTTCAAGTCCAAGCAACAGGAAATTCACTTAGTTATCAATGGGAGGTTGATGAAGGAAGTGGTAGTTATAAAGCTGTAACCGGTGGAAGCAATTACAGTGGCGCCCATACATCCATCCTTTCTGTTCTATCTATTCCTGCCAACTTTGATAAGTTCAAATTTGTATGTATTATTTCAAACGGATGCAGCACTATCAGAAGTAACCCAGCTGCACTTACCGTGCAGAACCAATGCATGCAACCATCCATCACTACGCAACCAATCAGTCACTCAGTCGCACTAGGGGGTAATGTCAGTTTTGTGACCGAAGTTTCAGGTACGGGGATTCAACATCGTTGGCAAATAAAACTCAATAATTCTTGGTCTAATCTCAGCAATTCATCCATTTATTCCGGTGTTACATCCGCTACACTTGAGCTGAAAGGTGTGACAAGCGATTTGAATCATGCTATATACAGGGATAGTGTAACCAACAGTTGTGGGAAACAGTTATCTGCAGAAGCAAAACTGACGGTGACTGCTAACTGCACAGTTCCTTTGGTGGTAACGCAGCCCATTTCTCAAATGGTTAAAGCCAGTGATAAAGTGGTTTATACTGCCACTGTTACTGGAACTGCTGCCATTTTCCAATGGCAGGAACTGGTATCAGGTAATTGGATCAATCTTGTCAATGGAGCCAACTATAGTGGTGTTGCAACAGCCATGCTTACAATACAGTCAGCACCTATCGGGTTTAATGGCAAAAAATTCAGACTGAGTGTCACCAATGCCTGTGGTTCAGTTTTCAGTGCCATTGTAACTCTCGGTATAGAAGCTACTCCAAGTTTTGCCATTCGAGGAACGGTAAAGGATGTGAAGTTGCTCATCCAACAGAAAACGCTGGAGGAATCAGACTTGGGAAACTGCTCAGTCATTGCCTACCTTCCAGGAACGAGTACTCAGGCAGCCACCACACAGACGAATGCTTCAGGAGATTACACGCTACTGTTGCATTCATCCGGGAAATATGACATTGTTGGATACAGTAATGTAAATCCTGGTCTGAAAGTAAAGATGGAAAAAATTTCAACAGGTACCAGTAACGCAGATATTGTTGTGCCTTTTACTCTGATGCAACAACTGGAACAACAACTTTCTCGTCTAACCAGGCTCAAGCCTACTATTAGCTCACTAGCCAGCACTTCGATAAGCACATTTGGATACAATATCAGCCCGCAGTCTTCGCTGCTCAATACTTGGCAAAGCACCATTCATACCAATCACGCACTTAAGGAAAATATGGGACGTCTACTGCTGGCTGATAGTGTGCTTCGTATGTATTATGGTAATGCTGATAGGTTGAATAATGAAATGGCTGAGGAAACCTTTCAGTTTTTCCGCATGATTACTGAGTTTTTCGTGATTACTACCAAGCTTCAGAAAATGGTTAAGAACAATACTACCTGGTTGGATAAAACCAAGGCACATTTAGTAGATGATGCTCTTGCGGTACTCAACAGTGCCATCGATGATCTCATTGATAAAATGAATATCGCCATTCCACATACCAGTAGCCAGATGAAATTGCTTATCCGATCAAAAATTGATCAGCTCCGTTACCGAACTATCCCGAGTGGAGAAACCATCGTTGTAGCACTAGAAGCAGCCATTAAAGAGATATTCACGCATGCCACCATCGGAACCTTTATTCAACGCACACAAGCTGAACTAGATGCTTCTACGCAAAAGGCAAAACTGCTTGGTTATACTGGTGATTTCACCGTCAAATATAAAGAGGTTACTAACAAGGCACTGGCTGATTGGACCACAGCCTTGCAGGCTACCATTGCTGCTGAAGAACACCGAGAAAAATCCGGTATTGCTAATGCAGCAGCGGAGGCCTATAACCTCATTGGCTCCATTGCAGCAGTTGGTTCATTTGTACAGGCTGCACAAATATTTAAAGCTGCGTCAGGGATTGCAAGGGTATGGGCATATGCAGAATTGTTTAAGGCGATGAAAATCAGTATGAACGCATTTGATGCCAATATACAATTAGTAAAGCCGACAATATCACTCAATGAAGGTGGGAACCAAACAGCATTGCCGGCAGTAAGATTGGCTTCTTTGCAAAGTGTTGAGCTGGCAGTTGCGAAATTTAATCATACACTTGGTCAATTAAAAGATAAGATGCGAAGCCCCAATGGCGAAATCGACACTATTATTCAGTCTGCAATGGCATCCTCGCATTACAAATTGAAAAGCGAATTGGATCAGGCTATGATTCCCGTGTATACCACCATGTCAACCATGAGTGGGTTACCGGAATATGATTCAATTCTCGTGAATACTTTCAAGGCAACTTTAGAACTTCAACCAAAGTATAACCTTTCTCTTCAATTCGCTTATCTGGCTAGTATTTTTGATCCAACTAGTCGTGATTTAAAAGATCATGTGTCAAAGTTGTCAGATAGCCTTATCCTGATCAACAACTTGCTTAAGGAAGAGTTCCGACAGATATATATTTCCATCTTTGGTATGCCTTCACTCAACTACTTGCAGAATGTTTCCAGTACAATCCCTTCTGTCATGGAGCAAGGAACATTACAAAGCTGTGAGATAAAAGTCAAAAACACCGGACCTGCTGCTACAAGTAATTTACGTGCAGTTTTATTTTTTGATTCAAAGTTTGCTATCGAAACCGATACCATAGCATTAGGTGTGTTACAGGATGGGGAGATCAAACGCTTTCAATTTAATATCAAAGCGCCTTTTGTAGCGGCTGATTCAGTCACAGTTTTACCTTACCATATCGTATTTAATGATGAAAGGCTTGTAGCAGAGGGTATTCACGGCGCTATTCGTATCAGACCCAGGCCTTCAGCTCCAATTGTAAGCTATAACCGAAATCTATGCGTCGGTGATACACTTCGTCTGTACGCAGCAGGTGCATCTGATCAGGCTGTCTATCAGTGGCGAGGGCCGAACAATTTCAGTTCAACATTAGCGAATCCTATTATTCCAGGTGTTGGAGACAAAGATTTCGGTAATTATACCTGTGAGATTCAAGAGGATGGGTTAAAGAGTGATCAGGTGACTTTGCCTATTTCCATAGTAATGCCCATAGTTGCTGTAAGTGGTAACTTGGCCTTTTGCAAAGGGGGACATACATTATTAACAGCCAGTGGTGCGGATACTTATCAATGGAGCGATGGCACACGCACGCCTGTTAAGCAGGTTACTGAGCCTGGTATTTACACTGTAACCGGTACAAATACGATCGGCTGTTCAGATAAAAAATCAGTAACGATACTACAACATGAATTGCCCGAGGTGGAAGCCGGTAAGGCGGTGCATATATTACAATCAGAAAAAGTTTCACTGGGGGGAGCCCCGACAGCCAAGGGAAGAAACCCATTCACTTACCAATGGTCGCCAGCAGGAGATTTTGCAGATGCTACGATAGCTAATCCTGTCATTGCGCCATTGATGACCAAGAGCTACACGCTTGTTGTCAAGGATGTTAATGGCTGTATGGTGATGGATTCGGTACAGGTGACCGTGAGTGGGTTGAAAGTTTTTCCAAATCCGGTAAGAAGCGGACAGGCGGTCTCTATCGTAGGCTCCAATTTGCCAGACGGTAATTTTGATGTGCAGTTGCTGGATGCGGCGGGAAAGATTGTACAAACAGAAACAGTAACCAGTGAAAAGAGTATTATTAATACCAGGTTTTATCTTCCTCAACTGAATCCCTCTGTGATGTCTATTAGAATCAAAGGCAAGGATTATAATATAACGATACGATTGGTTGTGTTATAGTTGATACTAAATTTTAAAAGGAGAGCCGTTCTATTTATGATCGGCTCTCTTCATCCTTTTTGGATGATGATCAATGGAATCAGGATCTAGCTCTGTGAACATTATATTTATTCATTTGCATGCTACATACAGGATAAGTGGAGATTCTCTTTATTTATACCTAAACCTGTTTTAAGCGATGATCAACAGATCCTTTCATAAACTTATAATTATCTCAGTTTGAGTTTATGTTGATTGGGTTTGTCCAACGATGCCCTGATGAAGTACGGTTTAAAATATAGAAGCTGAGGAAGAGTTGCTATGGAATCACCCTAGCGTTTGTCTCTATATAAATAGTTCGACTGTATTATGATTTTCAATGCTTTAGGCAATCGAAAATTATTGTATAAAAGCGTGTGATGATTTGTAAATTTGGCTATAATGCTTCAGGATGAATTATTATAATTTACATAGTAGCGATAATGACCCGCTCCACCCTTTAAGTACCCGTATCGGTAATGCAGCAAGTCCTTTTATTCAGAATAATATTAAACGCTTGCAACATACGCACTTGTTGGCGTTAAGCTTACAACATAATTTAACTAAACTACAAGCAGCAATTCTCTATGCTGCCAAATGGGATGACCCGAAGCTTATTGATCTGGAAGCTGCAATTGAAAAGTACAATACATTACATAAAACCACGTTTTCAGCTCAAGACTTTTTTACAAAGGGTTGGGTGCGTTTGGTAAACAGGCGACTACTTTTTCCCTCTGTTGTCACCAGTGTCCTTAATAGAATTTCTATATATCAGCATGAGGCTAATAAAGAAGAACTGCCGGATATCAATAATCCTATATGGGTACTGAAATTGATCAAAGATCGTTTCCCTGAAGAAAAAAGGCAACCTATAATAAGTAGGAGTGAATTGTTGAATTTAATTGAAAAGCATGGAGATAAGGAGATTACAATTTCATTTCTGGAATCGCTAGACATTATTGTAATGTCGGGGGAGAATTATCAAGTTACAATTCGAAATGATTTTCAAGCATGTTTTTTTTCTGAACTTGCCTTTTTATTATGGGATTATTTCGGGGAACATGCAACAGCCACAGATTTTAGTAAATATCTTTCAATTCTCCATCAATTTGACATTTTTTCCTTTCATGATCTGTCGACTTTCCTTGATGGAAAGAATATGAATCATCTATGTAAATTGGCGGTTGATTTTCTTTGTAATGAATCAGATTTGGGTGATCGTTTCAATGAAATGAATAAAGTCTATTTAGACCAAAATCATTTCCAAAATTTCTCCTTAACCATTCCAGTTCCGCCTGCTATAACTCTCGATGCTGAAGAGCCTTATTTATTACTAAAACAAAAACAAGAAATAGCAACTTATAACCATGATCTATTTGATTTTCAAGGAGCGAGAACAATTTACAGACTTGCTCTTCGTATGGTTATAGAATTGCAGACAAATATTCAGGAACCTTATGCAGATGTAGTGAAATTAATGAAGCAATGTGATAGACCCTTTCTTGTTTACGAGTTGCAGTATGAAATACAAAGAAATTATCCATACATAATTCCTTATTTATTAAATGATGATCAACTTGCTCCCATTGCTATGAATATGCTGGATGAACTCAAGCATTCCCACCAGTGGATCGGCAAGGGGCTTCATATCAAAGATGTCGCGAACTTTCGAACTGCTGATATCGAAGCATTCTGGCAGGAAGGCTTTTCACATCTTTTAAATCGTTACAGCAAACGTCTTTCATTGGATATCGAAACTGCGGCACATACTATTGGTCGCATATTACTTGATCAGACTCAAAGGGTTTTCGTTCCCTATAATACCCAATCCGATTATAACCGAACTGTTCATATCATTCAAAAAAAACGATACAATCAGACGTTGGAACAGCTTCGCTGCAGAAGACTCGATTCTAGTGGCTATCATACATCCGGTGGATATGTTCCATTATTGATAGATAATTTACTGCCATCCTTATTGAATGTCTTAAAGTTAAATGCCAATTCAGCCCAACAAAATGAGTTCTTGAAATTTGAGTCTGTCTACATTTTTCTGTATTCAGATATTCTGCGATTACTTAATAGCATTGATACCAGTAATGATGAGTGTATCCTAGCGCCAAATGAACTTGCTGACCTAAAAAAAGGGGGGTATTTACTACTTGTAAATGTGGTTACGCAGTATTTTGTCCAGAAGACAGTGAAGGTTTCACGGTACTTCGAATCTACACATGAAATGCCTGTCAAAAGAGGCGTCAACGATTTTGGACTTGAACTGATCAACTGGGGAGAACTCTTTTTACATTTCCAATCTTTGGGCGTACTGATTAAACTTGATAGGGATTTTAAAAAGAGTTTGAGATATGATACCCGTATCAAAAATTATCAAGAAGCTAATAATGAGGAATTGGTAAAATTGGATTATTACATGCGTATACTCTTACATGCGTATATCGATATTTCTAAAAATGCCAATCGATATAGCTATAATAGGCTACCTGTGAATGAAACTACTGATTGGCTGGAAGAGCGTATTACTTATTATGCGACTAAATATCATTCCAAGCAGCGGACAAAATGGTCAATTGACTTATTTAATGAGCGTTTAAAACAGGTGACATATAATTTTTATCGTAGGCCAATCTTTCATCTTCTCTGTCAAGCAGTTTCTCGTTTTGTCCCAGAGAAACAACAGGGTTTTATAGAATCTTTCTTTGATCGAAGTAATAATTTATTGCTAATGGTTACCGCACACAATCGGATCGATAATATCAATGTTCAGCAATGGCTAATGCAAAAGATTAGTGGCATTGATATCAAAGTCATTATGAAAGAAGAGTGGACAATTGCCGAAATAGAACAAGCTTTATTGGAGTCGATTCAGTCTAATGAGTTTTTTGATTTTGCGGATCCTTTGCTAATTAGAGTGGAGGAATATATAAGAATGGTCAAACAATTTAGTCCTATAAATGAAAACTTTATTTTTCGCCTTCGTGCCTATCAAGCTTTTCGAAAGAAGGATATGAATATGCTCGAGGCACTTATAGGGCCGACCAGTAATTATGTCGATAGGGAAAATCATAATTCTGCGGTCAATGTAAAAAAATTCTACCGTGCTTTGAATGACCTTTATCATGAAGGTGACTATGTTGCCGCCATTGATGCATTAGGATCCCTTCATTCTCAGTTTCCAAAGCATGTAGAATATGCCTTCCATTTATACCGTGCAAAAATATATAAAGCCATTACCCATGAATCTGAATGAAATTAAATATGCGACTGATCAATGGGAACAATTTCTCTTAGGACTCTCCGAGGAAGAAAAAATAGAAATAGAAAATTATGTCGAACCAGCTCGGGCACTCGATTTATTCAGCCTTTTTGGTGCTAAGCAATATGATGAGTTTGACTTTATATTGAGCGGATTATCTCCAAAATTTAAATTTGACAAGAAGCTTATCAATCTGATACTTACCTGTTACCATGAGCGAGGGATGTCCAACAAGGCATACAATTTCATTGTAGAGGCGGAAGCGTATCATACTGCGATCGGTACACCGTTGCTAACTTTCGATTTCGCAGCACTGAAGAAAAAATTCTCAGACCAGAAGTTTTTCGATTCTATCAAAGAAGGATTTATCAATATTCAGTCACTTGATGCAGATCAAGTTCCTCCAGTAGTTCCGCCAAAGCATAATAAAATGGATGATCTACACGGGTTCTTTCAACTAGAGCTCTTAGAAGCTGTCAAACAGATGATCAAACGAATTGTTGCTATCGAGTCTATTGACTTTGAGAATAAGTACAATGATATATTGATGGCAGTTTTGAAATTGAGAGTACCCATTTTTGGTTTTGATATTTGCGATCAAGGGCGATCGGGTAAATCTTCAAAAGGTAAAGATGCGGGGGAAACAGATTTCACTATTACCTCCGGCGGAAAAGATCAAGCACTTGTAGAAGCATTTATATGGAAGAAATATAATTTGAATAATATTAAAGATCATATTTTGAAGTGTAAAAAGTATTTGCCTTACACAGTAAATTATTATGTACTGATTTATTATAAATGTTCTAAGCAAAATTTCAGTTCTGCATGGGATAAATATAAAGAGGCTATTTTGACGAAAATAAAATATCCTTCAGGCTGGAAACTTGATAAATCTTATGGGTTTAAAGATATAACCAGTCTCATTGGATACAGAGATCAATTTCATGTTGCCGAAACAAAAAATGGGATAGCTACAATTACTCATATCTTTATTTATTTCGGTAAAGAATGAGAAATAGGTATAGTTATTTACTTAAACTATACACTAGGATTTCGCTTGAAGTATAGGAATTTCAATAATAGTTATAACAATGAAGTAGTGAGATTTGATTTGTCGATCAATATTGCCGAGCATTTTATCAATATCCAGGGCTACATTGAATTCTTTACCAAGGGTGATTAAAGTTTCTATCATCGTATCTCGTTCGTCTAATGAATAGGCCCAGCCGTAAGAATGTAAGGTTTGCGATAAATTAGGCAAGCGTTGAGTCATTTTATACCTATAATGATCAATATTTAAGGAGTGACTTTCTGGAGTGGGATATGTTACATCAATGATGAACTGTGGGATGATTTGAATGTTTTCGCTGAAGTCATGTCCTGCAATGTGTTGAATACTTGCAAAGTCTCGAATCGGATATTTTTTGTTCAAAAAGGAAATTATATCGTGTGCTTGAGTTGGCATATGAATGTGTTTTATTATTTTAATGATTCTGAAAAGAAGTGTTCAGCGTATTTTTAATACGCTATTTGTATTTATAAAATTCCGATTCTATTAATATCCTTTTTTCAATACATTTTCAATTAATAGATCTAAGTGGGCAGCGAAAAATTTATTTGATTTGGCTATGTCTTTTTTGTCTGAAAAGTAGGTTGACATCCATACAATATCATACTCTTCATTAAATATTGATTTGACCGCATTGGCTGTTGATCCGCTTGTCCTGGTTGCACAAACAATGATGTCACATTTCTTTTCTTTAAAATATTGCAGGCTTCTTTGCATTCGTCCACCCGGGTCACCTTGACTTTCAATTCCAATCAATACTTTATTGATTTTAAAAATCACACAGGCATCTTTGCCCCTATGAATGATTTCATGAGGAGGGACTCCATATTTTTCCTCCAGATAATCAATGAACCTTTTGATGGAACTTGATTTGCCAATTTTGGAGCGTCCCCAAACTGCGAATACTGTTTTTTTCATATCACTAGTTGTATAAGCCGATCTCTTTTGATTCAATCGATACGATTTCATATTCCACTTTCGTACCTCGGTTGCTATCGGGGGCTTTCAGGGTTTCTTTGGTATTGGGTTGGATGAAATAACCTTCGAGGTATTTGGTTTGCCATATTTCTCCATTGGCTTTGATATAGTCTACTTTCACCGTCACCTTGTCCAGCAAATAATCACTATTGTTATATACCACCAATTCAAGTCCGTAAATGCCTCCCAGTTCGCTGTACTTGTATGCATTGTTACCTACGCTCACCAGCGATCTGATATTCACCCTCGCATCCGTCTTTTGTTGGTCATCAATATAGACCCATGCGATTGCAACAATGATTCCTACACCAATGATCAGCCTTACATATGACCAAAATTTGGAACTGCTTTTTTTCTTTTCTACCTGTGGGATTGGTGCTTTTGGACTTGGCTGCTTTGCTTGAAAGGGGGGAGGGATTTTACTGAGGAGGTCTTTTAACTCTTCTATTTCAGATGCTTTTCTCCATTCGGACATTCCTTCGGTCCAAACATGGGTGTCGGGTAAAAGATTTTTTGATTGTAAATCCTCGAGTGAAAATGGACCTAGCTGTTCACCATTTTCATGGAGATAGTACTTGCTCATAGCTGTAGTGGGTTAAATATGATCATTCATTCAGTCTACCAACTTTTCAATGGGGGATGATTTGCGTGGTAGGAATAGCGCTTGCTATCATGAAGTTAATAGGGATTTTGAATACTACAAAGCCTTTTATTTTATTACCATCATGAATCCGGTGACCCGATTAATTCTTTTTCAGTAAAAAGGGAATCACCACATTTGAGAACATCTGGGGATCCAGAATTAAGCCCACATGGTTACGATTGGGAATGATGGCAAGTGAGGACTTGGGTATGAGTTGTTGAATTTCTACAAAGGCTTCCGCTCGCATGTAGTCATCCCTGTCGCCACCAATGGTTAAAACCGGTGATTGAATCGCCTGAAGCTTTTCTCTTTCTATATAATTTGTTTGCAGCCATGACGCTTTTAATTTTTCAATTAATTCATTGTAGCTGTCTGGTTTCGGCATTAGTTTTTTTCGCTCTTTCACCAAGGCGGGTAGCATTTTCTCATAGTCATCACCGGTATTGGTTTGGAGTTTTTGCAGTATTCCGTCTCGAAGACTCATCGAACCGATCGCTCCACCCATGGCGACCGTTTTCTTTACTCTTCCGGGATAGTGCGCGGTTAAATAATAGGCTGTCGTTGCTCCCGCACTAAAGCCTACTACGATTGCGCTGTCTACTTTTTCCTTATTTAATATGGCCAAGGCATCTTCCGCGAATAGTTGATAGGAATAAGGTTTTGATCCAAGTTCAGACTTCCCATGTCCGCGCAAGGCGGGGATGATGACCTTAAAATGTTTTTCCAATAAGGGAATGTATTGTTCAAACTCCGAGATGTATCCGAAAGTATCTCCATGTAATAAGAGCAGTGGTTCTCCTGAGCCGTATACTTCATAATACAAGTGTGCATCCTTTACTTGGATGAATTTACCGGCTTTGGGGTTATTACCATAAGGTACTGTTTGGCAAAATGCAGACTGTGCCATAAAGAATAGGATCGCTAAAAAATATCTGTTCATGATATCTTGAAGTTTTGAGTGGATGAATAAAATTTTGATTCGAGGGCAGTTAGATTATGGGTTATTTAGTTCAACGTGAACGGCAGCAAGATCATTGTTCCAGGATGAATGGATGTCGTTGGATTTCGGGGATAGGAACACTTTGAGCTTTCCTTTTGCAACTGTTAGATTCTTCTCATCCTTGACGGAAATTTCATAGTTGCCATTGGTCACTTGCACAGCGAGCCCTTTTTCAGTCGCCATTCTTTTTTTCTGATTTGATTTCGCAATGAAGGGCAGTGTGCCTACTGCAGCGCCGTTGATGTATAGTTTCATGGGGCTATCCATTTTCTTGGTGATCCAAAAAAAAGCATTTGCGTGTTTACTTTTTTCAGTGGGAGAGGAGCTTGCAAGCATACAAGCTAAACATGCTAGGCTAATTATAGTAATGATCGATTTCATTTTCTAGGGTATTAAATGCAGGGGGTATCC
>CALRLC020000011.1:0-100800 GCA_943368425.1 Brevundimonas vancanneytii | reverse complement strand
AGCTCATAGAGTGCTGTATTGTTACTTATGGCATTAATGCAAGTAACCACTTCTTGATATGCCCTAAATACAGATTGTTGGTAATCATACCACGCCTCCCCTTCTGATGCAACAGCTTCTTTTAACATTCCTTTTAATCTGCCTCGATTCCAGACAGGGCCACTTACACCTCCGATGATACCGTAAGCAATGGATACAGGAGTAAACATCATTGAAGCATTAAATGAGTTAAATCCTGTATAGGGTGTAATATTCAAAGAAGGCAGAAAAGATTTTCGTGCAGAACTAACATCAAACCCCGCCGCTATCAACTTCATTTGCGAGGCCTGAATATCTGGTCTTCTAACCAAAAGCTGTGATGGTAAACCTGTATGAATGTCATTCAAAACAGATTGAATAAAGATGGTCTTAGGTCTTTTGATCTGCTGGGGCAAGCGACCCAATAAAAGATTTAATTCATTCTCTGTCTTGATCACACTTTGCTTCAAACCAATGATGATACTTCTTGTACTATACAATTGCGACTCAAATTGCTGTACTGCCAACTCCGTAGCGCGTCCACCACTTTTTTGAATTTTAACAACCTCAAGTGCATCTTCCTGTAAACGCAAATTTTTATACAAGATATCTAACTCTGTATCTATTGCAAGTAACTCATAATACATTGCCGCTACTTGTGCTGCCAATTGAGTAGTTAACCATTGACGCTCTTTTTCTGCAGCATATGACCTTGACAGTGCGGCTTTCTTTTTATCATTCAGTTTACCCCATACATCAACTTCCCAGTTACTCCTGAAACCAAGAAAATAATCAGGTGTCAATACAGGTATACGCTGATCTTTATTGATATTGGGTGATAGATTAGTATCGAAGTTTCCAACCCCATCAATCGTGTACTTTCCAAACTTATTGAAACCACCTGAAGCCACTGCATCCAGTACAGGAAGTCTTGCATTATGTGCCATTTGTAGTTGCGCTTGCGCCATCATGATCCTTCGTAAAGCTTTCTGAATGTCCGGATTGTTTTCAATAGCTGTCTCTATTAATCCATACAAAGTGGTATCACTGAAAAATGTCTTCAAATCTAATTGGGCAAGACTAACTGTATCTTTTTTATCTGTGAATGAAGTTGGTAATTCAATCTCCTTGAATCGATTGGCATCTTTTGGAACTGTACAACTTGCTAGAATAATGATGGCTAACGCCATCATTATTCCGCCATGTTTGATTGTATTTGAATTCATTATGCTAAAATTTACTGATCACTAAATTGTTCTGTATGTTCTTCGGTTATGTTTGTTGTTCCCAACTCGGGCTTACGTTTTGTCCGTTCAGATAATACGGCAAACAGATAATAGAGTCCGGGTATTACCAGTACCCCGAAAATGGTACCAATCAACATACCCCCAGCTGCAGCTGTACCAATGGATCGATTCCCCATTGCACCAGCACCAGATGCGATACATAGAGGTATCAATCCGGCTATGAATGCAAAAGAAGTCATGAGGATAGGACGCAATCTTGATACAGCGCCTTCAATAGCAGCATCTGCAATACGATGGCCTTGCTTTCGTCTTAGAATAGCGAACTCAACGATGAGGATGGCATTCTTGCCTAACAATCCAATCAACATCACCAAAGCTACCTGAGCATAAATATTATTTTCAAGACCGAATAATTTCAAACTTAGAAAAGCGCCGAATATACCTGCAGGTAAAGAAAGTATCACCGATAAAGGCAAAAAGAAACTTTCATATTGTGCAGCCAATAACAAGTAAACAAACAACAAGCAAATACCGAAAATAAATACAGCCTGATTGCCTGAAAGTATTTGTTCACGTGTCATTCCCGACCACTCATAACTGAATCCTTTCGGTAACACTTCACCGGCTGTTTGTTTCAGTTTTTCGATAGCTTCTCCACTACTAAAGCCTGCTGCTGCATCACCCGTGATCAATGCTGACGTATACATGTTGTAACGTGTAAGTTGCTCAGGACCAAATACTCGTTCTAATCTGATAAAAGTGGAATAAGGAATCATATTGCCTTTATCATTCTTCACATATAGATTCAGTAAATCCTCAGGCTTATTACGATACTGCGGATAAGCCTGTACCATCACTTTATACATCTGACCAAAACGAATAAAGTTGGTCGCATAATAACTACCGATCAAGGTCTGTAATGTGCTCATCGCATTTTCGATCGTTATCCCTTTTTTTGCAGCCATATCCTGATCAACATGTATCAGATATTGAGGGAAGTCAGGATCGAAACTCGTAAACGCAGATCCTATTTCTTTTTTGCTTTTCAAAGAATCGATAAGATCATTAGCTACAGCTGCCGTCTGTTGTAGATTACCCGTTCCTGTTTTGTCCAATATCCTCATTTCAAATCCACTTGCATTACCAAAACCAGGTACGGTTGGCGGTGGGAAAAATTCAATATCTGCATCTTTGATGAATGCCGTTTTCTCTCGTAAAGCTTGAATTAATTGATTGACTGAAACAGATCTTTCTTTCCAAGGTTTCAGGTTAATCATGGCCATTCCATAAGATGCTCCTGCCACTTCTGTTACCAAGCTATAACCTGATAAGGTGGAAATATTTTCAATGGCTTCAATATCTTTGATCGCTTCTTGCATTTGTTGCATCACCGTCTCCGTTCTTTCAACTGTAGAACCCGGAGGTGTTGTTACATTCACATACACCATACCCTGATCTTCTGTGGGAATGAATCCACCGGGAAGAATAGTAGACACTCCCCATGTTGCAACAAAAAAGCCAACCAACAAACCCATTGTTACCATTCGTTTAGAAACAATTGCTCCGATGAGTCGCTGGTATTTTGATGAAGTCTGATCATATCGTTTATTAAATCCTACAAAGAATTTACCCAACCAATTCTTTTTCGCTCCCGTAGGTTCATGCTTCAACATCAAAGCACATAAAGCCGGGGTTAGGGTCACAGCATTGATCCCTGATATCACAATAGATATAGCCAACGTGAGAGAGAACTGTCTATAGAATACCCCAACCGGACCTGAAAGAAATGCTACAGGAACAAACACTGCAGACATCACAAGTGTAATAGCCACCAATGCACCACTGATCTCTTTCATGGCTGCGATGGTCGCATTCATAGGTGTCATATGATGTTCAGACATTTTCACATGCACCGCTTCAACTACTACAATAGCATTATCGACCACGATGCCAATGGCCAATACCAACGCAAATAAAGTAAGGAGATTGATTGAGAATCCTAATAACTGCATAAAAGCAAGTGTACCAATCAATGCTACCGGAACAGCAAGTGCGGGTATTAAAGTGGATCGAAAATCTTGTAAGAAAATAAATACAACAATAAATACTAAGATGAATGCTTCAACAAGTGTTTTCAATACTTCTTTGATAGAAGCATCTAGAAAACGTGAAACATCATAAGCAAAATTGTATTTCATACCGGGAGGAAAAGAACTTTCTTTCAGTTCAGCCATTCTTTTCTTCACATTATTGATCACATCTCTTGCGTTGGATCCCGGTCTTTGTTTCAACATGATGGATGCAGAGGGTTTGCCATCGGTTTTTGAAACCATGCTATAGGTCATCGACCCAAACTCCACATCTGCAATATCTTTCAAGCGAAGAACAGAGCCATTTTGTTCAGATCGAATAATAATGTTTTCATACTCAGGGGCACTTGCTTTTTTCCCTGTATACCGAAGTACGTATTGCAGTGATCCCGCATCCATTCCGGAACTCTCTCCTGTTTTACCCGGTGCAGCTTCTACGTTTTGATCACGCAGAATATTTACTACTTCGTTGGCAGAAATATTATACGCAAGCATTTTATCCGGCTTAAGCCAAACACGCATTGCGTATTCTTTAGAGCCCATGATCTCAGCGAAACCAACACCATCAATTCTTTTGAGCTCTTGAAGGATATTTATATCAGCAAAATTGTAAATGAATTTTTCATCCGCTGTACTATCATCACTGATGATATTGAGGTACAGCAACATACTATTCACTTCTTTTTCTGTAGTTACACCTGCCTTGATGACCTCTTCTGGTAATTCATCTAATACAGTAGTAACACGGTTTTGTACATTCACCGCTGCCTGATCCGGATCTGTCCCTACTTTGAATGAAACGGTAATTAAAGTGATCCCATTGTTACTGGAAACAGATGACATATATGTCATACCAGGCACCCCATTGATGGCTCTTTCTAAAGGAGTAGCCACTGCTTTGGCACATACTTCAGCATTGGCCCCTGTATATTTAGCGGTTACGGTTACTGACGGAGGGACAATATCCGGAAACTGTGTTACCGGCAGTGTGAATAGTGCCAGCAAACCTAATAGTGTAATTAATAATGAGATGACAAGCGATAAAATAGGTCGCTTGATAAATATATCGAACATGTGATGAATTATTTTTTGTAAGCAATCATGTTAGCAGCAGTGATCATTTTAGGCTTGATCTTGATCCCGTCGCGGATGTTCTGTACTCCTTCGTACACAATTTTTTCGCCTGCCATCAAACCCTCTTCTGCTATATAGAAATCTGCCACACGTTTACTGTATGTAAACCCACGCATCTTAACGATGTTATCAGGTCCAACTACAAAAACATAATTCTTATCCTGTATTTCGAAAACAGATTTTTGGGGAATCAACATAGCATCTTTTACTTCACTGATCAAACGAACTTTTCCTGAAGCACCATGTCTCAATAACTTTTCAGGATTCGGAAATCTTGCCCTAAAAGCGATAGCGCCAGTATTTTCATTGATCTCTCCATCTATGGTTTCAATTTTCCCCTGCAGTTTATATTTGGTTCCATCTGCCAATATCAGTTGAACAGGAACATTTTGATGTGTCTCATCCATTCCCTTTTTAATACGCAAGTATTCACTTTCTGAAATATGGAAATAAGCAAATACGTCATGAATATCTGAAATAGTGGTTAATAAAGCACCTGGATCGATCATACTTCCTATTTTCAAAGGAATACGATCAATGATGCCATCAAATGGAGATCTGACACTCGTCAAAGACAATTTATTCTGAGCGCTTGCTTGTAAGGCCAATGCCTCTTCTACTTTTGCATTTGCGGCTTTCAATCTTGCGAATGCAAGGTCATATTCAGTAGAAGAAATCACTTTCTTTTCTACTAACAACTTTGTCCTCGAAACTTCCAACTCGGCAGCCTTTGCCTCAGCTTGTGCATTAGACACATTGGCTTTTGCTCTTGCAAGGTCTGTTGTGTATTCCAAATCGTTGATTTGAAAAAGCAACTGCCCTTTTTTGACACTTTGTCCTTCATCCACAAATATTCTTTCCAAGAAACCGTTGACACGAGCACGTATCTCTACATTCTTGACTGCCTGTATATCAGATACATAATCAACCAATAATTGTGTGTCTGTTTTAGAAATTTCCAATACCGGCAAGATCATTTCTTGCTCCTTTTGTCCTTCTGTATTTTCTGATTTGCAAGAAAAGAATAGTAATAATACGCATACGCCCATTACAGGTAAAATTGATCTCATTTCACTCGTTTAAGTTGATTAATAGTTCTGATCATGTGCATGCTTCACGATAGAGAAGCAAATAAGAAGCCTGAAACGAGTAAGGATCAAAATGGTGTTAGCCTAAAAAGAAAGCCGTGGAATATTCCTGTGATCGGTGAACTATACCGAGGTGTATGATGAATAAGATCGAGAGATCGAGAGTATGCGAATACCACCGTATTTTTTGGCTGCTCTGCAGATTTAATACGAGGTGTAGTAATTACTTTACCCTGTGTTCTGAAAACGCTGTAATGAACACCTGTTTCTTCGTTATTGGGAATATTGTCTGATAAACCATGAATACGCTCTAGCAAGAATTCGATCAGCGTAAAAGACTCTGTCTTGTTAAACCTTAGATCTTCAGCCTCGGCAGTGGTCTCTACTGTTCTCAAATGACATCCGGGTCTCGCTGTCACTATATTAGCGAAGGAGATCAGCAGCAACAATACAAGAAACTTTTTACCTATCGTTTTCATGTTTGAATACCTACTTGCTTTTTCCGGATCTAGTTTGTTTGTAAAATGCGGGGCAAAAATATGAAAATAAGTGTCGTTTAGACTAATTTGCCCGCCTTGATTCGTTATAAATATGTTTATTGAACCAAATTTAACAGGTGAAAGAAGAGGCTGGATCGAAGTGATCTGTGGAAGTATGTTCAGTGGTAAGACAGAAGAATTGATCCGTCGCTTAAAACGTGCAAAAATCGCTAACCTCAAAGTAGAAATATACAAACCCGCTATTGATATTCGTTACGATGAAACTCAGGTTGTAAGTCATGATGCCAATAGCATACAGAGTACCCCTATTGAGAATTCACAGACCATCTTGTTAATGGCCCAGGATGTAGATGTTGTTGGAATTGATGAAGCTCAGTTTTTTGATGCTGAGATCATGCATGTGTGTGAAACCCTTGCCTTAAGAGGAACAAGAGTCATTGTTGCCGGCTTGGACATGGATTATATGGGAAGACCATTTGGTCAAATGCCAAATTTGCTCGCTGTGGCTGATTATATCACGAAATTGCATGCCATTTGTATGAAGTGTGGCAATATTGCTAACGTATCTTACAGAAAAATTGAAGGTGACGGGCAGGTATTGTTGGGTGAGAAAGAAACCTATGAACCCCGTTGCAGAAAATGTTTTCATGAAAAGTAGTAGAACGATATTATCATTGGTCAAAAAAGACCTGTTACTGGAAATGCGCCAACAGTACACATTGTATGGCATATTACTATATGTTGCTTCTACCATTTTTGTGGTGTATTTATCAATGGGTCAACCTGATGATACTGTATGGAATGGGCTTTTTTGGGTGATACAACTATTTGTTTGTGTGAATGCCGTTGCCAAAAGTTTTTTGCAAGAAAGCCGGGGTAGAATGTTGTATTTCTATTCCATTGCAGGGCCGATTGATTTTGTTCTTTCTAAACTCATCTTCAATCTAGTGCTCATGGTTTTGATGAGTCTATTGAGTTTAGGAATCTTTACTGTTTTACTTGGCAACCCATTAGAAAATCTTATCCCATTCATTGGTATCGCTTGTCTTGGTGGTATGAGCTTGAGTCTTGTGTTTACTTTTTTAGCCGCTATTGCCGCAAAAGCTCAACAACAAGCAGCATTGATGGCCATTATGGGATTCCCATTAATCATTCCTCAATTATTACTATTGATGAAAATTGCGGGCACAGGATTTTCAGATGTGATTCAAGCAGGTTGGTGGCAAATGGTTTTTCTGCTTGTTGGACTCGACATCCTTGTAGTTGCGTTGGCAGTTATTTTGTTTCCTTTTTTATGGAAAGATTGAAAGATGGCAGATCGTAGATGTCAGATATTAAAACGAATCTGACATCTGCGATCTGAGATCAAAAATCAAAACCTTAGGTGTCTTACCGTTTGCCCTTTATTGATAAGTTGTTTGAGAGAATCAATACCAATCTTAAGATGTTTTTCAACATAATCGGCAGTTACTTTTTTATCGCTAGCTTCTGTTTTCACCCCCTCAGGTATCATGGGTTGATCACTGACCAATAACAATGCTCCTGTTGGAATTTTATTGAAGAAGCCTACCGTAAAAATCGTAGCGGTTTCCATATCAATAGCATATGCACGTACTTTGGTCAGATACGCCTTGAAGGCATCGTCATGTTCCCAAACCCTTCTGTTGGTAGTGTAAACGGTACCTGTCCAGTAATCTACTTTATAATCTCTGATGGTAGTTGAAATCGCTTTTTGTAAAGCGAACGCAGGCATCGCAGGAACTTCAGGGGGGAAATAGTCGTTAGATGTACCCTCACCTCTAATGGCTGCGATAGGAAGAATCAAATCACCGATCTTATTTCTTCTTTTCAACCCGCCGCATTTACCCAAAAACAATACAGCTTCAGGAGTAATCGCTGTTAAGAGGTCCATAATGGTGGCAGCACCCGGACTACCCATTCCAAAATTGATGATGGTAATTCCGTTGGCAGTTGCACATTGCATAGGTCTGTCTGCACCCACCACTTTCACCTTATTCCATTTAGCAAACATGGTAACATAATTGCTAAAGTTGGTCAATAGAATGTACTTGCCAAAGTTCTCTAACTTCTCACCTGTGTAGCGAGGAAGCCAATTGTTCACAATTTCCGCTTTCGTTTTCATAACATAACTATTTAGATGGTCTGCCGATTATCTTTGATCAGGTTAATTGGCTAAAATACAAAAAATCAATTCTATTTGCAAATAGTATGATCAAAATAAACTATCCCTCCTATCCTTTTAAAATTGAAGCCAGAGAAGACAAGGAGTATATTTTTGATCCTTTAAGGAAGAAGTGGATACGGTTGACGCCTGAAGAATGGGTCCGACAAAATTTTCTTCAGTACTTGATCCAAGAGATGCATTACCCCCCTGCATTGATCGCTATTGAAAAAGAAATACAAATTGGAGAACTAAAAAAACGTTTTGATATTCTTGTGTATAAAGACGACCGGCCTTGGCTGTTGATTGAATGCAAAGAAATGAATGTACCCATCAGCGAATCTGTGATGCAGCAATTATTGCGTTACCAGATCACAGTACAAGCAGACTACTTGATCGTTACCAACGGAAATGAAACCAGAGGGATCGGAAAAGAAAACGATCAGATGACAACCTTGAATGCGATCCCCCCCTACCAATAAAAAATGTCGGATATCTAATGTCTGATTGAAAGTAAAATTCAAATCAGACATCCGACATCCGACATCTAATAGAGTAATTCGATTATGGGAAGATACCCAGCTCAGCATAAGAAGTGCCTACCTTATTGATAGCACATACATATGCTGCGGTACGCATATCAGGAATTTCAGGATTGTTCTTCCAGATTTCCATGATTTCACGTGTAGCAGTGATCATGGTTTCTTCCAATCCACTGTGTACCAGATCCACTTCTTCTGGACCATGCAAAATGAAAGAACGTTCTTTACCGGAAACCTGCTTGCCAGTGAGTTCTTCGATTTGTCCGAGAATATGGTTGTTCATGTTTTCAGTAAAACGTTTTTCCATACGACCGTAGCGAACGTGACTCAGGTTTTTCAACCATTCAAAATAAGAAACAGTAACACCACCTGCGTTGAGGTACATATCGGGAACCACTAATATTCCTTTGGCTGCAAACACTTCATCTGCTTCCGGTGTCAATGGACCGTTCGCAGCTTCACCAATGATCTTTGCTTTTACGCGAGGAGCGTTCTCACCATTGATCACATTTTCTAAAGCAGCAGGAATTAAAATATCACACTCTAATTCTAATGCATCTGTACTTTTTGCAAGATTGGTTGCACCAGGGAAATTCAGGATAGAACCCGTTTTCTTTCTGTGCTGGAATACTTCTTCTTCATTCAATCCATTGGCATTAAAAATAGCACCTTCGTATTCTGCGATGGACACTACTTTAGAACCTGCTTCACGGAAGAATTTAGCAGAGTGATAACCCACATTACCCAAACCTTGTACTACCACAGATTTTCCTTCAACACCGATGGATAATCCGAGCTTACTCATTACATCTGGCATGTTACATACTTCGCGAATACCGAAGAATACACCCAAACCAGTTGCCTCTTTTCTTCCGCGTACACCACCTTGCGTAACCGGCTTACCTGTCACACAACCGGCAGCATCGATCTCCCCAGGTTTTAAAGATGCATATGTATCAACGATCCATGCCATTTCACGTTCACCTGTTCCGTAATCTGGAGCAGGAACATCAATGCCTGGGCCAATAAAATTTTTCTTAACTAATTCAGCAGTATATCGACGGGTAATTTTCTCCAACTCGTATGTGCTATGATTACGTGGATTGATTTTGATTCCCCCTTTACCACCACCAAATGGCACGTTTACAATTGCGCATTTATAAGTCATCAAAGAAGCAAGGGCCATCACTTCGTCTTGATTCACTTCTTCGCTGAAACGGATACCACCTTTACAAGGTGATTTATGTTGCGAATGTTGTACACGGTACGCTTCAATAACTTCAATACGGCCATCATCCATTTTCACAGGAAAACGCATGCTGTAAATACTGTTACAGGCTTTGATTTGTTCGAGCAAACCTTTTTCCCACTTGGTAAATTTTGCCGCTTTATCAAAACTTCTCTCAACACTTTGAAAGAAGCTATACGGTTTGTGATCTGACATGAGCTAATCGTTTTTGTTTTTGACTTTTATGGTTTAGCTAGTAGTTCATGGTCTATAGACAATAACTACTACTTTTTCTTCTCTAGTTTACTGATCTTTCTATCCAATAGTGCTACGTAGGTGAACAGCCCTACAATAATGGTAAGTACCACAGCCATCACCACATAAATCTTTCCATTGCTTCTCATAACATCTGTTTCAGCTACTACTTCTTGAGCTGATGCAGAAATATGAATCATCAGTAAGGCTGCGAATGTATAAATGGTTTTGAGTAGTTTATTCATGAATCAATTGTTGTTCTTTTAAAATTTCATACCGAATCCTTAATGTGCTGATCCATACACCCAACAAAGTCCAACCAATCACCGCAGGATAAAAAACAGAACGCATATTGGCATCCATATCTTTACCATTGAGCCCCGGATTTCCTTCACTACCTTCTCCACCGGGATGTAATGATTCTGTGAGACGAGGCAATATCCAAAGCGTAGGGAAAAGCATAAAAAAGGCAAATATGTTGTACACAGCTCCGATCCTCGCTTTTTTCTCATCTTCATTCATGCTGCCACGTAATACAAAATAGGCCAAGTAGATAAGCATGGCAATGGCAGCTCCATTTTGTTTGGGATCGCCACTCCAAGGACTTCCCCACTGATAGTTGGCCCATATAGCTCCTGTAGAAAGTCCGAGGAAACCGAATATGGTTCCTGTAACTGCAAATGCTGATGAATAAAAATCATGAACCTGATTTCTGCTACGAAGGTATTTGATGGCGTATACAACAGAAACACCTAGTAAAATCATCATAGCAAACCACATGGGTACATGGAAAAAGAAGTTTCGGATCGACTCCTGTAAGCGGTCATCCAACTTGGGTATTTTTACTAAAAACCCATAGGAACAGGTATAGAGTAATAAAATGAGCGCTAATATCTTCCACCAGACTTTTCGAATCATGATCGGGTTTTTACAGTTTTCCCTAAACACCAGTCAAACTAACAACTGTTTGCGCAAAATTAGGTGAAAGCCTTTCAATATGTCAACGGATTTGGAAAATATTATCCCCCTTAATCTATAACAACAGTTTTCTGAGAGGGGAAATTCCCATACCTTTGCCAACTTCATAAAAATCATGCCGTAACATGAAATTATCTCAATTTAAGTTCGATTTACCCCTCAACCTTATTGCGCAGCATCCGACCAAAAAAAGAGAAGACAGCCGATTGATGGTTGTTGATCGTAAAAGTGGTCACATGGAAAACAGACATTTCCGTGATATCCTGGAGTACTACGATGACAAAGACGTATTTGTGGTGAACAATACCAAAGTGTTCCCTGCCCGTATGTATGGCCGAAAAGAAAAAACCGGCGCTAAGATCGAAGTATTCCTACTACGCGAACTGAACAAACCCAACCGCCTTTGGGATGTGATTGTTGATCCCGCAAGAAAGATTCGTGTGGGTAACAAATTGTATTTCGGCGATAACGAAGAACTCGTTGCTGAAGTCATTGACAACACTACCAGCCGTGGACGTACCATCAGATTCCTTTGGGATGATGATGATGAAAGTTTCAAGAAAATGCTGGAATTTTTAGGGGAGACCCCTCTTCCTAAATACATCAAGCGCAAGCCTGATGAAGAAGATAAAGAGCGCTATCAAACCGTTTATGCCAAGCATGAAGGTGCTGTGGCCGCTCCTACAGCCGGCTTGCACTTTAGCAAAGAACTGATCAAACGTTGTGAAATTCTGGGTATTCGTTTTGCTGAGGTAACCTTACATACTGGTCTTGGTACTTTCCGTCCGATTGAGGTTGAAGATCTTAGCAAGCACAAAATGGATGCTGAGTATTACGCTATATCAGAAGAAGCCTGTAAGATTGTTAACAAAGCAAAAGAAGGTGGACATCGTATCTGCTCTATTGGTACAACAACAATGCGGGCTATGGAAAGTAGCTTTACCGCACAGAAATTGTTGAAACCAAGCGAAGGATGGACCAACCATTTCATCCATCCTCCTTACAATTTCAATGTGGCGGATAGTTTAGTTACCAATTTTCATTTGCCTAAAACCAGTTTGTTGATCATGACTTGTGCTTTTGCTGGTTATGACTTGGCGATGGAAGCGTATAAAAAAGCGATAAAAGATAAGTATCGATTCTTCAGTTATGGAGATGCCTTATTGATCATCTGATCTATTATTACCAGATATGAGAAAGCCATCCGCCGAAAGCGAATGGCTTTTTTCATTTAACAACCAACAACTCCCATATACCCTAATCAGAAGTTGTTTAACTGAATCTTGAACTCGCCTAAAACTAACAAACATTAGTTGTAACCCTTGTATAAAACTGCAACTTTTTTTCTAAAGACGCAAATAAACGCAAATAAAATTTGAAAATTGGGGATAAATCAGCAAAAATATTCTACAACATGCGATTTTCTGCCTCTATCATCTGGCGCAAACGCTCCAAATTTTTCTCCATCATTGGACCCATGATCTTATCATTCATAATAGACCCTAATCGCTCCCATGGCAACCAACCGATTGATTGTTCGAATTGCCATTGTACAATGGTAACATGTTGTTGAGGCTGGTATATGATACGCATCGTGCTGATCTGAGGTTTTCCTTTTTCAGACACCCAGGTACTTATTACTGTACTGTCATTTTTCTCTGCAATGATTACTTCACTTTTTCCAATTTTTGCACTCACTGATGACTGAATCTTCACTGAAGGATCATTCATTCCCTCCATCCATGCTTTCCATTGACGGATGTCTTCAATTTTACTTCGAACTGTATCAGCCGGGGCATGAATATTCACTGCTCTTGATACCAATACTTTTGATGGAAGCAAGCTACCCATGATGGTAGCTAATAAAAACAAGAGTACTAAACTTATCAATCCTAATTTGAGCAATTTCATATCATTCCCATTTAAAGGTCTTAAATGCAATAGCATATACCACTACTGTCCATATTCCTAAAATCATCAATTCTTGCGCACAACTCGCTAAACCCGCACCTTCAAAAGCAATATTCCGCATGGCATTATTGAAATGGGTCAATGGCAAAATTTTACACAAAGGCTGCAGCCATGATGGGAAGGCATCAATTGAAAAGAAAGTTCCTGCAAGTAAAAATTGCGGCAGTGTGATCAGATTCGCAAAAGGGGGAATACTACTTTCATTTTTTGCCAAACTACTAACTATAAACCCAAACCCCATAAAAAGAATGAGCGCAATAAAACTTAATAACATGATCGTCATGAAAGTTTCCATCCCATTCACCAATGTAAATTTGAATGCAAAGTGCCCTACACCAATAATGATCACTGCTGTCATCATTTGAAAGATGACCCGACTCAAGGCTTCCCCCAATACAATGTAAGGTCGTCTGATAGGTGTGGCATAAAAACGTTTCAATACCAACTGTTGTCGCAAGTTGAAGAACAAAAAAGCAACGCCAAATACTCCCGCACTCAACAATGAAAAACCTAATTGTCCTGGTAAAATAAAATCAATCGTTCTATACACCCTCCCCGGGATCTTTTCCACTTCACTATTTACTAAGGCTATAGTGGGTGTATTGGCAAAGGTTTGTTGATTGATACCAGCTATTACCGCATTCAGAATAGAACGTAATACTTGTAAATTTTGCGGGTTGACAGCTTCAGAACTGGATAATTGAATCGTATATGGCGGATTTTCCAATCCAGACTTACGAACAGCAACGATGGCTGTAAGTCTACCTTTTTCAAGATCCTCTTTTAATGCCTGTGCAGGTTTTTCGATGATCCGAATCCCCGGAATTTTCTTTAAAGCAGGATATATTGGATTTAAAGTATCCGTATCCTGAGCAAAGGCAATACTCAGTGATACTTTTCCACCACTGCCAACAAATCCAAATACCAAAATGAAAATCAATGGAAATGCGATACTAAATATTACAGCTGATGGACTCCTGAACACAGCTTTTAGGCTGGCACGGGTAATCGCTAACATAGCTTTGAATTGGTTGTATTGTACTGACATATCCAACTATTGACTACAAATCTATCCTTTTATGTAAGAAACAAAAAAAAAGAAGGCCAGATCATTATAAAGACAAATGTCGTACCTTTATAAGACAAATGTTACCAAATGGCTAAGGCAAAAAAAAACAGCCCTCCCGTTACCCCAAACCGCATGGTAGAAGAATTTGCGATGCCATATACTCCTGGGGCTAAACAATCCTTACCACAGGTTGCTGATTTTACGTATCGTAAGTTCAAAAAAATTGCAGACAAAGTTCCTTTCACCCAAAGTGAATGGGCAGCTATTCTCCATTTGTCTGAAAGAACATTACAACGATATGCTAAAAACAATAGCTCTTTTGAAGGCATATACACTGATCGTATTTTGCAATTGCAAGAACTTATCGATATGGGTCTAGCTACGTTCATCTCTCCTGAAAGTTTTTATCAATGGCTCAAAAAAGATAAACGTATCATGGGGCAGGTAGTCAATTTTAGTTCATTATCATCTACACGTGGTATTCAGGAAATCATTCATCAATTGGCACGCATTCAGCAAGGTATTTACGCATGATCTGTTATCGCTTTGCGCATCAGCTATATGCAGATGATTTATCTGGTAACGGCGCCAAATTGCATGGCGGTCGATGGAATCTCATTGGTACCAGTGTACTATACACCAGTGGCTCCATCTCGCTTTCATTATTGGAAATATTAGTCAATACAGGCAGTTTTGAAGCTTTACAGCCATTCAAATTGATACAGTTAACAATTCCAGAGACTGCTATCAGTTACCAGATCAATACCAGGCAGTTGAAAAAAAACTGGCACCATGATCTTGAATACACACAATGGATGGGCACCAACATCTTACAAGAAAAAAAAGCATTGATAATTGAATGTCCGTCTGTAATCGTTCAACAGGAATCTAACTTCCTACTTAATCCTTTGCACAAAGACTATAGCAAGATCCGAATGAAAGAGATAACAGATTTTCATTTTGATGAAAGACTGTTCCCATTAGTGAATCGTTAGAAAATAAGGCATCCGAGTTTGGGGTTCTCCTACCATTTGTTTCACTTGCTTCAATTGTTTAAAGAAATCCCACTGCTCTACTCCAATTTCTTCTTTGATCAATGAAGTTTTAATAGAGCGTTTATAATTGCCCATGATCTGTTGAAACAAATCCTTTTGTTCGGGATATTCCCTGATTCGATAATCGTCTACTTTTGCCAGTTTAGCAGCATGAGCAATAGCGTCTTGCAAAGTACCAATCTTGTCTACCAATCCAACTTGTAGAGCTCTCGAACCTGTCCAAACACGACCTTGTGCAATACTGTCCACATATGCTATGTTTTTCTCTCTCCCCTCAGCTACCCTACTTTTAAATGTATGATAAATGGAGTCAGTAGCTGATTGAAAAAATCTTTTCTCCACCTCAGTCAACGGGCGATCACCAGCTCCCATGTCTGCATAAGGCGCGGTACGAACACGATCGGTAGTAATACCCAATTTATTCTTTAGAAAAGACTCAAAATTGGGCACGATACTGAACACCCCAATAGAACCTGTAATTGTAGTTTCATTGGCGAATACGGTACTGGCATTACAAGCGATATAATAACCGCCAGAAGCAGCCACATCTCCCATACTTACGACAACCGGTTTCACTTTTTTCGCCAATGCCATCTCACGCCAGATCACATCACTTGCCAATGCGCTTCCTCCTGGTGAATTCACACGAAGCACGATCGCTTTTACATCTTTATCCAGACGAGCTTTTCGCAATACATTTTTGAAGACATCACTTCCTACTTGTTCTTCATCTCCCTCACCACTAACAATATCTCCTTGTGCGAATATGACCGCTATCTTTCCTCCACTACCATAACTATCCAATGATGTTGCCTTTGCATATTCATTGATGGTAACAAAGTTGATACTGGATTTTGGATCTTTCTTTAACCACTTCAACATTTCCCCTTTCACTTCATCATCATATTTCAGTCCATCAACCAATTTGTATTGTAATGCATCTGCTGCAGTTTGTACTTTACCATTGATAGCTAATTCATGTAAAGTGGCAGAATCAATATTTCTGGTATTGGAAGTAGTACGTAAAAAAGAAGCATACAGGTCACCAAGCCATACTGCAGTTTGCAAGCGATTGGCTTCTGTCATTTTAGTTTCTCTCAATGGTTCAGTAGCACTCTTGTATTTCCCTGCATAAAATATTTGTGGTTCTATTTGCAGTTTATCCAGCATTCCCTTCAAAAAGAAAAGATTGGAGGAAAACCCTGCCCACTCTAAGCCACCTTGCGGATGTACATACACTCTTTCTGCTGCATTGGCAACGTAGTAAGCTTTTTGTGTCATGGTCTCTCCATATGCCAGTACAAATTTTCCTGATTTCTTAAAATCTAAAACAGCCTTTCGTAATTCCTCACTCGAAGAAAACCCATTCACGTTGTCTGATGCAAGTATATAAAGTCCTTTAACTGAAGAATCTGATTTAGCCTCTTCCAATAATCTAATCACATCCAGCAAAGAAGGTATATCAGATTCCGCATTACCAATCAATGAACCAAAAGGGTTCTCTTGTGCTTGTTCTTTAAAATTAACAGACAGATCCAATACCAATACTGCTTTTGAACCTACTACAGGTGTTTCAGGAGTTGCTGCACTTGATATAAAACCGACCAATAAAAAGAAGCCGATTACAGTAAATACGATCAAAGCCAATAATGAGGCAAAAAATATTTTTAAAAAATTTCGCATAGCACTCTATTTAAAAAACGATCGACGATTCTTTTGATCTTTCGACGAAATAATCCTTTTCCGCTTGGTGAATTTAAAGATATTTGAGGCTGTAAATATCTCCAATTTATGAATACAGCGTATTTGCTGACAGGCGGTAATATGGGTGACAGGTTCAATCATTTGCAACAGGCTGCTGAATTCATTCAACAAAATTGCGGAAAACTGATCGCTGCTTCCTCTATTTATGAGACAGCGGCTTGGGGTAAAACTGACCAGCCATCCTTTCTAAATCAGGCATTACAAATAGAAACAACATTATCACCGGATGCTCTAATGCAGTCTTTACTTGATATTGAACAAAAAATGGGAAGGATTCGAACGGTGAAAATGGGGCCGCGCGTCATCGACCTGGATATTTTATTGATCGATGATCTGGTACAGGCATCTGATCTTTTAACCATCCCACATCCGGCCCTAACCATTAGAAGGTTCGCACTGCTACCATTAACAGAAATCGCTCCGCATCTAATTCATCCTATTGAAAAGAAATCAATGAGAGAACTACTCAGCATTTGTACTGATACCCTAAATGTGCAAAAAAAATAAGTCATCGGTTGCTTTGTGCGGTTAATTTTGAGCGCTATTGCATATCGGACATGAAGTATCAATACATTACAGTTGAAGGAAATATCGGTGCAGGAAAAACCACATTGGCTCATTTATTGTCAAAAAAACTAAATGCAAGGCTGATCTTGGAAGAGTTTGCCGACAATCCGTTCCTTTCTAAATTTTATGATAACCCTCAGCAATATGCTTTCCCATTGGAGTTATTCTTTATGGCTGAGCGTTATAAACAGCTTAAAGATCTGTTACAAACCAAAGACATGTTTCAAACAGTTACAGTATCTGACTATCTGTTTACCAAATGTCTGTTGTTTGCGAAAGTGAACTTGCCTGAAGAGGAATTCAGGTTATATCAAAAACTTTTCGATATCATTCATCAGCAATTGGTTTTCCCCGATATCCTGATCTACTTACACGCGCCTGTTAATAAACTACAGCAAAATATCAGGAAAAGAAATCGTGAATATGAGCAATCAATCCCGGACGAATATTTGTTCAATATACAGGAGACCTATACCAGTTATATCAAACAACATAATATCAAAACCATTTTCATTGACGCAAGCAATGCTGATTTTTTAGGGAATGAAAAACACCTGAACATTGTTTTAGAAGCTTTGGAAAAGGATTATGATGGCGGGCAACACTATTTCAGTTTGCCCTGATGCTTAATACCACCACATGGACAAAACCACTTATGATCCTTTCGCATCGATGCGAATTCCTGAATACAGAAACCTGATGATGGGGCGATTTCTCTTCATTATGGGTTTACGTATGATGGGTACATTGGTGGGCTGGTGGATCTATGAATTGACCAATGACCCATTTGCGATTGGTCTGATCGGTCTCTCTGAAGTAATACCGGCTGTTTCATTATCCCTTTATGCCGGACATATCATTGACATCAGTGAAAAGAGGAAAGTATTGCTTAGAGGTGTTGCCCTATATTTTACATGTGCTGTTTTCTTATTGTTACTTTCTACATCTTACACAGCAGCTCAATTAAGTAAACATTGGATAGCATTCTTGATCTATTTGATCATTTTCTTTACAGGTATCATACGTGCTTTCACTGGTCCTACATTCGGCACTATGGTAGCATCTATTGTGCCACGCGACCTTTTACAGAATGCAACTACATGGAATCAAGGGATCTGGTTATCAGCTTCTGTAACCGGACATGCAACTGCTGGTTTTTTGATTGCATTGTTAGGGAATACCGGATCACTGGTTACAATCAGCGTATTGGTGATCATCGGATTTTGTTTTATGTACCAAATCAAACCCAAGCCTTCTCTAAATGAACCGGGTGAGAAGAAAACATTGGATAGTGTAAAAGAAGGATTGAGTTTTGTTTTCAAAACCAAGGAAGTATTGGGAGCATTGAGTCTTGATCTATTTGCAGTTCTTTTTGGTGGCGCGGTTGCTATGATCCCCGTATTCGCGAAAGATATCCTGAAAACCGGTCCAATCGGATTTGGTTGGTTAAATGCTGCTACAGATATCGGCGCCATCATTGTTGTTATCTTACTCACCTTGTTTCCTTTGAGAAAACAACAAGGAAAAAAACTGTTGTTGGCTGTAGCAGGTTTTGGCATCTGCATTATCATTTTTGCATATTCAAGATTGTTCTGGCTATCATTTAGCGTACTCGTCATTGCAGGTATACTTGATGGTATCAGTATGGTCATCAGAGGAACGATCCTTCAATTGAAAACCCCGGATCATATGCGTGGACGAGTAATGAGTGTAAATTCTATGTTCATCAATAGCAGTAATGAACTTGGTCAATTTGAAAGCGGTGTAGCTGCAAGATTGATGGGAGTAGTACCTTCTGTAGTATTTGGGGGAACAATGACACTATTGGTGGTCATCACTACTTGGTTCAAGGCACCATCGTTGCGTAAAATGGAATATTAAAAAGAGAGCACCCGTTTGGGTGCTCTCTTTTTTTCTTAGTCAGGTATTACCAGTTTATTATTGTTCCGATTGATATCAGCTAATCGCATCGATGGATCTATCTCTATGGACTTGATATCCTGTATTCCTCTCGGAATTGCGAACTTATATTCAGGGTGTGTCCAACGCCATGTGTTTTCAATGGTTCTTGGCGTTGCATCTTCTGCAGGCTTCACACCATACATCAAATCCAGAGGAATTGTATGCATGTGCTTTTGTCCATCTTTATAAGTGATAAGAACATCAACAGGCATCGGCATTTTTCCAACACGCTTGATGGACAAAGTTGTTTTACCATCAATAAGGTTGATATCTCCAATGGCATAATCAATGGTTTTAGTTGAGTTGATCCAATACTCTTTGTACCAGTCCAACTCCATTCCACTCCTTTTCTCCGCAACACGGATAAAATCATTGGGATTGGGATGTTTAAAGCGCCATTGATAATAATAATCCAATAATATTTGATCACGAACTTTGGCTCCGACTATGTATCCTAATTGCTCCATGAAAACAGCACCTTTACTGTAAGAAGCTGTACCATACGCAAAGTTGGTATTGTAATGATCTGCGTGTGTACTTGCAGGTTCTTCAAAACCACTCTTGGCCAAATTAAAGTAGCTACGATAAGAGCCATCCGCGGCAAATCCTTTACTTCCTCGCATTTCAGCCATTATCCGGGAAGTTGCATAATCGGTGAACCCTTCATCCATCCAAGGATACAATGCTTCATTGGTACCCATCATCATTTGATACCAACTGTGCATCCATTCATGAATAGCAGTACCAATACTTGCATTTTTCATGAGTGTTGCCATCGGATATTCCATACCACCATCTCCTCCTTGAACAAAAGTGTAGGTATTATAAGGATATGGACCAAATGTTTTGGCAATGATGGGATAAGCCAACACCGCTGTATCCAATACACGTTGCCAACGAGCATCATTTACTTCAGATGCTGAATCAGTGCCTTTATATACTACACGTATCAATGGACCATTAACGATTGTCTTAGTGATCATTTTATACTGAGGATCTGCTGCCCACATAAAATCATGAACATTATAGGCTTGCCATTTCCAAGTGACCTTATTGGTATCAATAATGGGTTGATTCTTTATTGTATCAGCCGCTACGACTTGCTGTTTCGATACAGTCTGTTTTTTATTCTTAGTATTTACTACCGGCTTTTTAACATTGGTCGCAGGTTTTTTTGTTTTTTTCGTAACAGCAGTTGTTACAGGTTTAGCAGCCGTCTGTTGTTGAATAGCAGTAACAATATAACCTCTACCAATTTCTTTAGCGTTAACAAGATCTCCTCCTGCTGTAATAAAATATTTTTTATCGATAGTGATATTTACATCGAAATCACCCCAAACTCCATAAAACTCCCGTGCAATATAGGGGTTCGCATTCCAGCCCTGGTAATCGTATTCTACAAGCTTGGGATACCATTGGCTCATACTGTAACGAACACCTTCGGCATTATCTCTTCCACTTCTGCGAATTTGCAAAGGAACTTGTGCTTCAAACTGAACATCGATCTGTACCTGTGTTTTCGGCATTATTGGTTTGGCAAGTACGACTTCCAAAATGGTTTCATGTTCTTTGATTTGTTGTACTATACCATTGATCTTAACGGAATATACTTTTTGAAAACCGATCTGCTCCGGTGTTAATTTACTGATACGATCTTTCACTCTTGCATCCCAATCCAACCCATCGCTCATTCTGGAAGGTTCGCGTAAAACAGTTTTACCGAGTTCACGACTACGAACATCCATGCTACTATTGGGTTGAAATGCGTTCCAATACAAGTGAAAGAAGATGCGGGTTAATGTATCTGGAGAATTATTCCAATAGTCGATCTTCTCTGTACCTGTAAACCTGTTTGTTTTTACATCCATGTTTACATCAATCTGGTATTTGATCTTTTGTTGCCAACGGTCAGCTTGCGCGATGGCATTGGTTGACAGATAACAGATGAAAATTGACAGGAAGAAAAATTTGAATAGTGATTGTTTCATGTGATGCTAATCGGTTTAATGTGCTAATTTCAGGAAAAAAGAGGTATGAAAGAACAACGACTTATGAATGGTCATCCCTTTATTTCATATAGTAAAGAAACATATACAGAGTCAGAAACCCTACAGAGAAGTATAGACTTCTATGAATGGATGAATAAGAGGCGAAGTATTCGCGACTTTTCCGATCACCCAATACCTGCTACAACCATACAGAATATTCTTATGACAGCATCGACAGCACCTTCCGGTGCACATAAGCAGCCTTGGACTTTTTGTGTTGTTACCAATCCTTCATTAAAAACTGCAATCAGAAATGCTGCTGAAGCAGAAGAGAAAGAGAGTTATGCAAAAAGGATGAGCGAGGAATGGTTGGAAGACCTTTCGCCCTTGCAAACAGATTGGCAAAAACCTTTTTTAGAAACAGCCCCCTATTTGATTGTGGTGTTTAGAAGAAGTTATGAATTCACGGATACGGGAAAGAAAAAGCAAAACTATTACGTCACAGAAAGTTGTGGCATCGCTTGTGGAATGTTGTTGACAGCAATTCATCATGCCGGATTAGCAGCACTTACACATACCCCTTCGCCCATGAATTTTTTAACCCAATTATTGAAAAGACCCGAAAATGAGAAACCTTTTTTATTGATCCCTGTCGGCTATCCTGCTAAGGAATGTTGGGTGCCTGATTTGCAAAGAAAAAATCTTGAAGAGACAACGGTTTGGTATTAGTCACCCCTACCGCCCATAACGATCACAATTTCTCCTTTTACCGTTTTGGATCGAAAATGATCCGCAACTTCCTGTAAAGTTCCACGAAAGTTTTCTTCAAATAGTTTGGTCAATTCTCTACTGACGCTACAAGGCCTGTCTGCTCCAAAATATCCAACCATTTCATCTAATGTTTTTACCAGCCTCATCGGACTTTCATAAAATACCATGGTTCGTTCTTCTGTAGCTAATTGTTTGAACAATGTTTGCCTACCCTTTTTGATGGGTAGAAATCCTTCAAACACAAATCGATTTGAGGGTATACCACTATTCACCAATGCTGGAACAAATGCAGTGGTACCTGGTAAACATTCTACCTTTACTCCTTCCTGAATACAGGCCCTTACCAATAAAAAAGCAGGATCTGAAATACCGGGTGTTCCGGCATCAGTGATCAATGCAAAAGTTTTACCTGCTTTCATTTGATCCGTTAAATGAGATACTACCTTATGTTCATTGTGTTGATGATAAGGAGAAAGCGGTTTATTGATTTGATAATGATTTAAAAAACGAGAAGAAGTGCGAGTATCCTCACATAAGATCACATCAACCGATTGTAACACTTCCAATGCACGAAGCGTTACATCTTTTAGATTACCAATCGGAGTGGGTACAAGATAGAGCATGTGATGGCAGATGGCAGATAGCAGATAGCAGATTGAATATATTGCTCAAATCTGACATCTGCGATCTCAGATAATTAATTGACCATTTCGATCTCATAAAACTCCATCACAGGATTGGCGAGTAGTTTTTTTGAGGCATCTTCGGCTATTTGACGGGCTTCTGCTTCAGAAGCAGCTTCAATTTGCAGTGTAATGTGTTTACCAACTCGAACATCTGATACTGCACCAAGTCCAAGATTATTCAATCCGCCCAATACAGCTTTACCTTGTGGATCAAGAAGGTCTTTTAATGGCATTACTTTGATCTGCACGTTATAAGTCATACTTGTTTTTGTTTAAGGAGCAAAGATAGAACTACATAAGCAATAAAAGTGAAAGGAACTGCCAACCAGCCCCATAAGAACGCTGTAACTATTGCTATGGCTACGAGAATTAAAAATGGAAGTAATTTTTGCAATGATAACTGCTGAAATTTCAAAGCCATCATGGGTAAACGAGAGATCATTAAATAGCTTATTACGATAATGATAGCATACCAAAACCATTTATTCAGCAGGAGACTGATAATGGTAGGGTCTTGTGAATTCCAGTAAATAAGCGGAAAAGAAGCGATCAGTAATCCGGCTGCAGGTATAGGTACTCCTTTAAATCCGGTACTTTGGGTTGTATCAATATTGAATCTTGCTAGCCTGTAAGCTCCGGCGCAAGGCAATAAAAATGCAGGTAATAACCAGATCACAGTAGCATCCAGACCATCTGTCTCCTGAGCCAAGCACAAACGGAGGAACTGCCAAGCGATCAGTCCGGGTACCACACCAAAACTAACCACATCAGCAAGAGAGTCCAATTGTTTGCCCATGTCAGAAGGCACTTTCAATAGACGTGCGATAAAGCCGTCACAAAAATCAATCACAGCAGCACCCGCCAGCAAAACACTCGCCCATTGCATTTGTGCCGGAATCTCAACAATGGTTTCACCTGTTGACGAATAAGCCATTGTTAACCCTGTTTGCATGACCATCACAATAGCGATACAGCCTAATAAGAGATTGATGAGGGTGAAGATGTTGGGAATTTGTTTCATTTAGCATGTTTAGGGTCCATGGACCATGGTCTATGGACTGTGTCTATTTTCTCTTCATCAACCCTTCAATCTCTTCCACAGTAATGGGAATATTTTTCATGAGGTCGATGTTACCATTTTTTGTGATCCAGAAATTATTTTCAATACGTACCCCCATTTGTTCTTCTTCAATATAGATACCGGGTTCAATGGTGAACACCATGCCTGCTTGAATAGGTTCTGTACGTGTCCCCAAATCATGAACATCAATACCTAAATGATGTGATATTCCATGATACAAGTATTTCCTATAAGCACGGTTTTCGGGGTCTTCATTTTTTACTTCTGATTTTCTCAATAACCCGATCTTCAAAAATTGTTGTGTTGCCTCCTCTCCCACCTTCTCAGTATAATCAATAATAGATATCCCGGGTTTTAAAATGCTTTTAGCATAGTTGTGTAAATGTAGGCAGGCATTGTAAACCGTCTTTTGTCTACGTGTGAATTTACCGTTAACAGGAACTGTTCTTGTAAGATCAGCACAATAGCCTCCATACTCAGCACCAAAATCCATCAGTACCATTTCCCCATCCTTACATTCCTGGTTATTGGAAATATAGTGTAGCGTTCTGGCTCTATCGCCTCCAGCTATGATACTTCCATAAGCCGGACCAGTTGCACGTTGACTATAAAAACTATGATAGATTTCAGCTTCAATCTCGTATTCAAACACACCAAGTCTAATAAAGCCCAATAATCGGCGGAAGGTATTATCGGTAATATTGATGGCTTGCTGAATGACAGCCACTTCTTCTTTGGTCTTAATAGCTCTCAAAGACTTCATGATTTTGGCAGCACGCTGGTATTGATGAAGTGGATAGCGTTCTTTCATCTCATCCACAAAGCGATAATCCCTGCTTCTAATCATAGATGCTTTACGATCGTTTTCATTGGTGTCGAGGTAAACATGATCTGCTAGATGCATCCATGTTTGAAGTAAAGCATCTAAACTATCTAACCAAACAATGGTCTCAATTCCTGAAATGGCGGTAGCCTCATTTTTACGCAATCTTTTTCCATCCCATTTTTCCTTGAGTTCATTAGGACGAACCAGTACCAATACTTCCCTGAATTTGGGATCCGGACAATCAGGGAAAAGTATCACCATGGAATCTTCCTGTGTGATACCACTTAACCAATACAAATTGCTGTTCTGTTTGAATTTGTGAAGTGCATCGCCATTCATCGGCCATTCATCATTGCTTACAAAAACAGCAATACTATTAGGCAACATGGCTTTTACAAAACGCTTACGATTGATTATGAATAGATTGGGATCCAGCGGCAAGTATTTCATCGGTTGGTAATTGAGGCTTGCAATATAAAACTTTATGATGCAGATGACCCTAAAAGTTCCGCTTATCTGTTTCTCCATTTGTTAAAAAAGCATCAATTTCTACGAAATATTTCTTATTTACGAACTTGATCGTATATTTACTACGAAATTATTCGTTCAATATTAAAACAAACAGCATGAAAACATTTATTAACAGCAAATGGATAGGTGCAGCAGTATTGGCTTTATCCATCATTGGCTTTAGCGCTTGGAAAGCAGCAGATGAATCTGTTCATCCACCAAAACCCTTTTCCTTTTCTTATGAAGAAGAAGACACCACAAAAAGCAAAAAGAAATTTAAAGTCTACTCAGATAATGACAGAGAATATAAAGTGGGAGATCTGGACAAAGCTTTGAGAGACCTCGACAAAGCAACGTTGGAACTTGACCGTGAACTGAAGATCGATTTCAGTAAAATGGAAAAGGAAATGAAAAAGGCAATGGAAGAAATCAAAAAAATTGATGTAGACGGAATCAAACGTGAAATTGAAAGTGCGATGAGAGAAGTACAGGCTGCTTTACGTGAGATCGATTTTAAAGATGTTCACAAGGAAGTAGAAAAAGAAATGTCAAAAGTAAAAGAAGAAATGAAGAGTGAAAAGTTCAAACATGAGATCGATTTTGAAGGTATTAGGAAAGAGGTGGAAAAGGGAATGACTGAAGCCAAAGAAGGTATCCGCGAAGCCAAAAAGCAAATCGCTGAATTGAAAGCCTTTGTAGATGAACTGGACAAAGATGGATTGATCAATAAAGACAGGTCTTACAAGATCCAGATCAAGAACAAAAAACTCTTCATTAATGGTAAAGAACAATCTGCTGCAGTCAATAAAAAGTACAGCAAGTATTTAGATAAAGAAGATTATTCAATTGAGAGAGATGAGGATTAGTGAATTGTCAATCGTGAATTGTCAATGGTCAATTACTTGAGTTTAGTGAGTAGTGAGTAGTCAGTAAAAAAACTCACTATTCACTATTCACGATTCACGATTCACTAAAACCTTACCGTCGGACATTTCACAGCATTACTGCTATTGGAGAAAATACCACTTTTGATGATGGAAATTTCGTAAGCGCCTCTTGCTCCATTGATATTACCTAAGTTAGATATCGTAGCATCATAATTGAAAGTAAATCTTGTATCATTTACCTGATACCCTAACATGGGTATGAGCGCATCTTTGTGGCGATAATAAAGTCCCAAGATCATCTGTTGTTCGCCATCGCCACTCAAATTTCTGTTGGCATTAAATCCTACTACTGTTTCCCAGGCATTCCCCATTTTACTTACATAAATATTGGGGTTTACGATCCAGAGATCCTGAAATTTCATACTAGCGTTCACAAAGCCCGTATAACGAGGGTTTAGACGAGCATCAACTGTTGTAGGTGAGAAAAAACTTTCGCGCGGACGATTAACGTGTTGTGCACTGACGCCCAAATTGAAATAAAAATTATCTGAAGCAAAATAAGCATAGTTCATTCCTACCTGAAGGTCTGCATAGGTAGTTTGTGTAAAAGCAAATGGTTCATTGGAAGGAACATTGATATCAAAAAACTGTCCATTCCATTGATTATCGAAATTCAGTTTAGCAATATCAATGCGTTTATTAATAAAACCTACAGAGAACCCTCCACTTAATAAACTGTTATATCCTATCATCTGATGATAAGCTAAACTTGCATATCCATTCGTAGATACAAGGTTACCACTACCTGCTCGATCACTAAATAAGGAAGCTCCTACTCCCATCCATCCATTTTCAAAACGGTCACCAAATAACTTCGTATCACCCCAAAGGCTCATGGTACGAAATGGATTCCCCACACTTGCCCACTGGTTGCGATAATTACCCCCAATTCTGTAATCATAATCCGGATTAAAGCCCGTATTTGCAGGATTCACCAACATAGGTGTATTGAAGTATTGGGAAAAATTCAATCCCTGTCCACTCACATGCATAGCAAGCAAACTCAATACAAAACCCATCCATATATTCTTAACGCAACTTCGCATACACACCATTATCTAAGTAAAGTAATATCGCCCTTTTTGGAGATTTTATCTCCATTGGTAAACTCTATCTGCAAGGTGTAATGATATACTTCTTGCGGTTGTAGTTTTCCTTTATAAGTCCCATCCCATCCTTCTGCTGGATTATTGCTCACATATACCTGTACTCCCCATCTATTATAGATACGCCAGGTCATCTTTCCGATACCATAACCACGAACAAATATTCGGTCATTATTGCCATCTCCATTTGGTGAAAATGCATTGGGAACATTCGCAGTGACATTTACAGTTACACTGATCGACTGACAAGTGGTATCGCTACACCCAGCTGCATTAAAGGCAATCAGACAAGCATTGTATGTTCCTGTTTGATTGTATAAATGCCTTACAGGTGCGTCAATATTATTGCCAAGCGTACTATCACCATCACCAAACAACCATTTGAAAGAAGTGGCGCCAATAGAACTATTATTAAAGCTGATAGCCGTATTAGGCTCAGTAGGATTAGGTGAATAAGTAAATGCCGCTGTTGGACTTCCACTCACGGTAATCGTTTGAAATGCTGTATCAGTGATATTACAAGTTGCGTTATCAATCGCTATCAAACGAACCGTATAAGTTCCCGGATTGGCATATAGGTGTGTTGGATTGGTAGCAGTAGACGTTGTACCATCTCCAAAGCTCCATTGGAATTGTTGCCCGGCCAAAGAAGTATTATTGAACACGGCATTATATGGAGCACAGCCAACAGTCGGTGTTGTGAAACGAGCATCAACATTGGGTGCGATGCGTATTTGTTGAACAATACTATCAGGATGATTACAATAATTGGTATCGATCAACACCAACTTAACATCATAAGTTCCACCGGCTGCATAAGTATGTGAAACTATACCCGGACCTGCTACCCTTGTGTTACCATCACCAAAATCCCAGCGAAAGCTTTGATTGGTAAAAGGTTTACCTGCCGGCGCAATAGAAGTATTATTGAATTGAAAAGCCAATGACTCACATGGCGGCAATTTTGTAGATGTGAATCCAAGAGAGGCTTCATCACCACGAACACGTAATGTTATGTAAGCAGTATCGGTTTGGTTACAGGTGGTAGAATCAACAGAAACCAATCGAACACGATATACGCCTATGTTATTAAAAGTATGAGAAATAGTGGGTGTTGTTGTTCTTACTTCAGGGGAGCCGTCATTAAAATTCCAATAATAAGATCGACCTTGTGCTAAGGTATCAGTGAACCTAACAGTCATCGGAACACATCCTGCTGTATCACGAACCCCATTGATAGAGGCACTTAGACCTGCTCCCACTCCAGCGAGATTGAAAGCAATCTTAATAGCCATGAGATTACAACTGCCTCCTGCTGTTGGATTCGTTGGATTGCTTGGAGACCAGACACCGGCTGTGCCTCTTAAATAACCTGCCGGATTGTTTTCATTTCCTTTACATGAACAAATGGATTGATAAATGGTACCATTTGCATCGAATCGACTGGTTCCACCATCAACATGATCTGGTGATGGATTACCACTCGCTCCTGTGGTTGCTCCGAAAAAAGAAGCGAATAAAATATTCGTTGCATCTCTTTCAATAACGTAAAAGTATAGATCACTACCATCAGTACCATTTTTGAGTTGGTCACCTGCAGTTAGTAAACCTCTTGTACCGGAACTAGGAAACCCAGGAGCAATGGTTCCACCCCAGCCTGATACATATACATTCTGACACCTGTCCACTAAAAAAGCTGTAGGTGAAATATTGGGAGTATTTCCGGTTAATGTTCCGAAATTGGTCGAATACACAAACGCAGAAAGATCTGGTCTTAATTTTGAGATGAACTGTTTACCAGATACCTGACTACCATTGGCATTCACAGGGGCATTAATTACAGGCCATGCAACGGTTGTTGTACCCATGATATATGGGAACCCAAAACGATCAAATTGTATCCCGTATATCAGATCTATTCCATTAGTACCAAAATAGCTAGTGCGAATTAATTGAGTTCCATCAGGGCTAATCTGACTTACAAACCCATCTACATTTCCCTGATTAGTTGCAAAAAGAACACCCGATTTGTTTCCTGGAAAATCAGTACTAGCAGTTCCACCAGCTACGTAAATATTTCCATTCTGCGGATGTGTAGCTACCACAAAAGCAGCATCATCTCCATTACCTCCTAAATAAGTACTGAACAACATGGTGCCAAGATCAGGTGTTAGTTTCATGACAACGCCATCTTGAAAGCGTGTAGCCGAAGCGGGCCCTGGTGTTCGTTGAAACACCCCTGGCGTTACAGGAAAATCTATTGATTGTGTTACTGATGCAAGAATGGGATTTCCTCCAGCATCTAAGATGATTTCGCTACGAGCATCATCACCATAATTTCTTCTTGTTGATTCTGCTGTTTGTGGATTAATATAATTAGCTCTAACATTAACACCATCATTACCACTACCACCAATTCTAACAGAACTCATTAAAGTGCTCCCATTAGCACTAAGTTTTGAGATAATGATATCAAATAGCCCCCCTCCACTTCCATAGATTCCTCTTCCTCGTACTGGATAGCTTGCACTTGATGAGGTACGACCTGCAATAAATAAATTACCTGCTGCATCAGCCACTAAACTGTGGGGTTGTTCATTACCTGATCCTCCTAAGTATGTAGCATAAATTCTATTGGCACCTGAAGGGTCAAATTTAATAATGGCGATATCAGTTCCAGAAATATCCCCTTCCGCAACACCTCCTTGAAAACTAGTCTGAAATGCACCATTATTCGCAGGAAACTGCCCGCCACGAAATACAATTCCTCCTCCATAAAAATTTCCCAACCCATCATAAGTAGCAGTGAACCCCCAGTTATCAGCAGTACTTCCTGTATAGCCATAAAATACGATTGATGGATCTACCACCAGCATTGCATCTTTGTTGTACGTACCATTCAACTTGAATCTTACAATATTTCCACGTACTTCAAAATTGCAAGGGATCTCAGTTCTTGTATTACGAAGCAATTGGTAAGTATAGGGAGATTCTTCTTGCACTTCTAACACTGAAGTCTTGATGCTGAGTTTCCCTTCTTTGATCACCAACCCATCTACCCCATCAAAATAAAGTGACACGTTATTGATATCTCCACCAGGATGAACAATCACATCATACTTTAATTTACCATTGGCAGTATAATACCGAATATCAATATTGGGATATACATTCTTAAATGTTACACCTTGATAAATTTTCACATTAGTTGCCCACTTGGTGGAATCGTTGCCTAGAAAGTAATTATTGTACGATGGCAAGGCTTTATCAGGAATAATTTGCGGATTAGGATTCGCATTTAAAAACCGAACCTGATATGCATGGGATCTTAAAATCAAATTATCGGCCGAACCTCCGCCTCCTTCACCACCTCTTGAAGGGTCTAGTGATGTTGTTTGCTTAACGATATCTGTTTTATGTTGATGCTTACCCGGATGTGGGTGTGGATTGATCTTTTCAAGATCATGTTCATTGTGCAATAAAATACGATATCCATCAGACTGTAAAGCAATTGAACCGATACCAGTATTGGCGAGGTATAGAATCTTTTTATCCCACTGCCCTTTGTTCTCTACAAACTCAAGATAGTTCTGAGACATTCCTTGAAATCCCATTGCTAGTATCAAAACCAATCCTGCTATTTTCTTCAGTGCTGCCAAGCCGGTAAATTTTTAATAAGTTACTATAATATACGTTTCCGAACCTGTTAAAGTTGTGATTAGGATATACGACTCCAGGCATTTTTACCTTTCTGTGACCTCAGGTAGTTTTTTAACAGCAAATTCTTTGCCATATCCAGTGTCGGATCCTCTTCACAGCATTGCTCAGCAGTTGTTTTCGCTAGTTCCAACAAATCTTTATCATTAACAATGCTGGCAACTTTAAAGTTCAGTTCTCCACTTTGTCTGGTTCCTTCAATGTCACCCGGACCACGAAGTTCCAAGTCTTTCTCTGCTATTTTAAACCCATCATTGGTAGCGCACATCGTATTGATACGTTCTTTGGCATCTTTGCTGACTTTGGACCCCGTTAATAAAATGCAAAAACTTTTTTCTTTACCTCTTCCCACCCTTCCACGCAACTGATGCAACTGAGACAGGCCAAATTTTTCCGAGCTTTCAATCACCATGACTGTAGCATTTGGAACATTTACCCCCACTTCAATCACTGTTGTACTCACCATAATATGTGTATCATGTTGAACAAACCGTTGCATATTGGTCTCCTTTTCTTCAGCAGACTGTCTTCCATGTACCATGCTGATGCGATAAGACGGTTCAGGGAAGAAACTTTTCACTTGCTCATATCCTTGCATGAGATCTTCATAACTAAGTTTCTCACTTTCTTCAATCAGGGGATAAATGAAATAAGCCTGTCTACCTTTGTCAATCTCGGTTCTTACAAACTCCATCACACTAGCCCTTGCCATCTCATTACGATGAACTGTTGTAATAGGTTGTCTGCCAGGAGGTAATTCATCCATCACACTATAATCAAGATCTCCGTAAGCTGTCATCGCAAGCGTTCTTGGAATGGGAGTTGCAGTCATAACGAGCACGTGTGGTGGTACAGCCGCTTTCTCCCACAATCTGGCTCTCTGAGCAACCCCGAAACGATGTTGCTCATCAACAATCACAAGTCCAAGATTTTTAAACTGTACCACATCTTCGATCACAGCATGTGTTCCAACCACAAAGTGGATACTATCATCCAATAATCCATTGAGTATTCGTTTCCGTTCTTTTCCTTTTATACTACCGGTTAACAAAGCAATTTCGACCGGCATTTCCTTGAGTAACTCCTTCAATCCATTATAGTGCTGTTGTGCCAGGATCTCTGTTGGTGCCATCATACAACTCTGATAACCATTATCTGCAGCAAGTAACATACTAAGGAGCGCTACGATGGTTTTGCCGCTGCCTACATCCCCTTGCAACAATCGATTCATTTGGTGACCACGGCCCGTATCTGTTCTGATTTCACGAATTACTCTTTTCTGTGCATTGGTTAAATCAAATGGCAAGTGATGGTTGTAGAAATCATTGAATAAATCACCAACTTTTTCAAATACCACTCCTCTGCTACTGTGGTGTCTTTGTAAACGAACCAAATTCAATCGAATCTGTGCAATAAAGAATTCTTCGAATTTTATTCTTCGTAATGCTAGTTGATAAGCTTCCTGCGAAACCGGGAAATGAATGTTTGAAAAAGCTTCATACCGATTCATCAGCTTGAGCTTTTTAAAAATATCATCCGGAATATTTTCAGGAATATCCGAGGGCTTGATCTGAGAAAACAATTGAAATGTAAGCTTTCCGATTTGCCGACCATTCAATCCTCTTGCTTTTAATTTTTCAGTTGCAGGATAAACGGGTTCGAGATAATCTTTTCCATCTGCTTTTGCAGGAACAAACAACTCAATTTCCGGATGAACCATTTGTGGTCTCCCATTGAAAAATCCTGTTCTTCCAAATACAAGATATTTTTGTCCGGGCACCAGATTTTTCTGTACCCAACTAATCCCTTGAAACCATGTCAATTCCAATGCACCCGTTTCATCCCTTAAATAAACGATCAATCTGCGGGCTCTTTTTTCTCCGATGATTTCAAACGGTTGCAATATCCCGGCTACTTGTATAAAATCGGTTTGATAATTGATCGAATTGATCTTACCCACTTTTGTCTTATCGATATGACGATGCGGAAAATGATACAACAGATCATTGAAAGTGAAGATCTGAAGTTCTTTTTTCAATAAATCCCCCCTCAATGGGCCAACGCCTTTGAGGTATTCAATCGGTGAGGATAATATGGTGGGAGAATCTTTGATTTTTTGATCTTTGATTTCTTGATTTTCGGAACCTAACAGCTTACCAGCTTGCCTTATCTCACTTTACAAATATCCTTGCTGGAAGGCATATAGAAAATTCAATCTTGGGGAAGCTACAGGCTTCAAGCCACAAGCTTCAAGTGAGGCAACTTGTACCCGGAAAATTAAATGGCCAAAGCTTGCAGCCTGCAGCTTTCAGCTTGTAGCGTCTCTTCCTTATCTTCGCCCCATGAAGAAAGAGGTTGTTTTAAGTGGTATCCGTCCTACCGGATTCCTGCATTTAGGAAACTATTTTGGTGCTATGCGCAACTATGTGCGTATGCAAGATGAGTTCAATTGCTATTTTTTTGTCGCGAATTGGCATAGTCTAACCACACATCCTGACACAAAAGAATTAAAGAATAGTGTTCATAGAGTTATTGCTGAAAATATTGCATGCGGACTTGACCCCGATAAGGTTGCCTTATACATACAAAGTGATGTGCCTGAAATAGCAGAATTGTATCTCTACCTAAATATGATGGCTTACAAAGGTGAGCTCGAAAAAACGGTTACTTTCAAAGAGAAAGTCAGACTGCAACCTGATAATGTCAATGCAGGTTTACTTACCTATCCGGTGTTGCAAGCTGCAGACATTTTGATCCATAGGGCTGTAAAAGTTCCTGTTGGAAAAGACCAGGAACAACACCTTGAAATGGCTCGTAATTATGCAGAACGTTTCAATCACCGATATGGTGATGTATTACCATTGCCCTATGCTTTCAATTATGGAGGTGAATTGGTAAAGATTTTAAGTCTGGATGGTGTAGGAAAAATGAGTAAGAGTGAGAATCAGATGAACACTTTATACTTAGCAGATGAAGATGAAAGCATCCGCAAAAAGATCATGAAAGCTAAAACTGATCAAGGTCCATCTGAACCTAATTCTGTAAAACCCGATTACATCGAGAACCTGTTCACCCTTATGAAACTGGTAAGCACTGCTGATACGGTTCAAAAGTTCGAAGACGATTTTAATAATAGTAGTGCCGGAAACTGTATCATTCGTTATGGCGATATGAAGAAGCAATTGGCAGAAGACATGATCCGTTTTATTCAACCGATACGCGCCAAAGCAGCTGATATTCAACAGAACCACGACTTGCTGAAAAAAATTATCCGTCAAGGAGCCGATAAAGCCAGAGCCAGTGCTAGCGAGACCCTTACATTAGTGAGGACGGCAGTGGGAATGGATTATTAGCTATTAGCGGATAGCAAATAGATCATGGCGAATAGGGGCTTTTCGGCTAGTATCATTTATTTAAGGGTGCTGCTATGAACTATTTACCATTAGCTATAAGCTACTCCCCAAAAATCTCCCCCCAATTCTCTCAACTTTCGTATTTTCATTTTTATGGCGAAACCTAAGAAACCAAAACATGTAGCCGTGGCCGGAAATATCGGCGCGGGCAAGACCACGCTTACAGAGATGTTGAGTAAGCATTATCGCTGGATCCCTCAGTTTGAAGATGTGGATCATAACCCTTATCTCATGGATTTTTATGAGGATATGCCTCGATGGAGTTTTAACCTTCAGATCTATTTTTTGAATAGCCGACTCAACCAATTGTTGGATATTCATCACGGTACTGAAACGGTGATACAAGACAGGACCATTTATGAGGATGCCAACATATTTGCACCCAATCTTCATGAGATGGGACTGATGAGCAAAAGAGATTTCGATAATTATTATCAGTTCTTCCAGACCCTTAAGACGATGGTACAACCACCTGATCTTCTGATCTATCTGAAAGCTTCTGTGCCAACATTAGTAGCCCAAATCCAAAAAAGAGGAAGAGAATATGAAGAGAATATCCGTTTGGATTACCTCAAGCGTCTGAATGAATATTACAATAAATGGATTGATGGTTATAAGGAAGGGCAATTACTGGTGATCGATTGTGATAAAAATAAATTTGCAGAAAGTGAAGAACACTTTGGAGAGATCATTAGTAAAGTAGATGGTATGCTTTTTGGGTTATTCTAAAGCTCCTTCTTATAAAGCCACAGACACACTTGCCGTTGGCAAATATGTCTGTGGCTTTTTCTTTTATCGGATGCAGCAATTTTGATCTTTGTTTGTCTATCATATACCCCCTCAGATTTCTGTCCCCCCTAGAAAAAATAATTGTTTCAATTCATTCATTATTTATGAAATTCGTTTATCTATTATTCGCGTTTTGTTGTATTGGCATTGAATGTTTTTCACAAAAGAATGATCTTCCAAAAAGATCACTTCGTTTTAATATTGGCGAGAGTACGCATGGCACAGGTGATTTAAAAGGGATCAGCTTTGGTAGCGCTTACACACATTATTTAAGAAAAAAGCTATCCCTTGAATATCATTTCAAAGGAACAATCCATGATGGACAAGACAATTATGCTTTCACGAGAAATGGCACAACATATACAAGTAATATTCGTGAGAATACTGCCGGATTTCAAGTGGGGTCATTGTTTAGATATAGTTTAATCCGTACCAAAAAACACGAGTTCATAACTGCTGCCGGTGTCATTGGAAGATACCAAAGCTCCTCACTCGGTGATAATGGTTATGGTGTTGCATATCCTACCGGCTTAGGATTATCTAATGATCCTAGAATATTTTTTGTGTTCGACAATACATTTCCTCAACGACTTTATACCATCGGATATATGGCCGAATTATCTTACAACTACACATTCAATAATAATTGGTTAATTGGAGTGAATGCAGCATTTCAAAATGATAATAATGCTGATGCCATCACTCATCTAGGGTTTATGATCGGGAAAAGATTTTAGTAAGTAAAAGCTACTGGAGACACAGAGAAACACTGAATAATTCTGTACATTTCTGTGACCTCTGTGGCAATAAATAAATTAACTTAGGAAGTAAAACCAACCAGATGAAACGCCTACTTCCTTTTTTGTTCATCATTGCATGTCAATCTCCTTCCACTAAACTCCCTGAGTTTACATTGACCACCACAGATACTTTTCATTTCAACAATTTTGTGGATTGCAATATGGCAGAAGCCTGGATAGGCGATACACTCCGCATCTTTCCCGGGAAATATGGCGAAGACCCAGTATGGGGTGAAGCACATGACTTAAAATTTGCATCTGGGAAAAATGCGGATGAAGTATTTGGGAGTCCCGCATCTGCATACATCGCACCAACAATGCCTTTGAATGCTCCAAAAGGTCAGCAGGGATTACATGGGGCTGTTTGGTTTGAAACTGTATATCAAGATTCAAAAGATAAGAGTGGTAAAACATTGTATGCGATCTATCACAATGAAAACTATCCGGAAACATTGCCATACGATAGCATCACAAAAGAAGGATACATCGATCAGAAATGGCCATTGGGATTAACAGAACGTATTACACCCGCGGCCGTATGCAGAATCGGAATCATGAAATCTACCAATGGTGGATGGAGTTGGGAAAACAAAGGTTTATTCCTGGAAGACAAACAACCACGTATGATACTGAAACCACACAATACTTCAAAGACGTTTGCAGGAGGTGTTGGTGATCCATCAGCTGTTGCTGTGGGAGAATATTTGTATTTGTTTTATGGAGAATATGGTTACCCTGATGGCTATGATTCACTCAGCTATGATGCGAAAAAAGAATGGAGTGGACAATGCATCAGTATAGCAAGGATCTCACTAAGTGATCTGGATGATCCACAAGGAAAAGCAAGAAGATGGGATGGCAAAGGTTTTAATGCACCATGGGATGGAACAGGCAAACCCATTGCATCACTTCAAATACCTTTTGAAAAAGGCGGTGGTGCAGCTTCTTCACCGAAAGGTGGGTTTCACTGGGGGCCTTCTGTTAGCTGGAATGAATACCTTGAATGTTGGGTCATGTTGATGGGGCGTGTAGAGGGACAGTCATGGGTGGGTGATAAACTGTATATCTCATTCAATCAGCACAAAGATCTAGGCAAAGATGATCATTCACAGCAATGGAGTACACCACAGTTGTTGGTTCAAAAACCCGGACATGTATTGTGGTATCCTTCTTTACAACCTTTGAATACTGAAGAAGACATTGCGTCAAAGAGAACAAGTATGCGTCTTGGGAAAAAAGCAAGATTGTTCTATAAATATTCTGATTTAGGAAAGTATATGTCTGAGTATATCATTGAGTTCAAAAAATAGTTGAATCATCCCACAGAATTAATTACCAAACAACACAGAGAACATATTGTCATTGTTTACTGCTAATTTTGCAAGTGCGGCATGAGAAAACTATTTCTATCATTGTTCATTTTAATTGTAACCATTACAGCCAAGGCGCAAGGAGTTGATATTGGCACTTGGAATATTTTAAACCTTCGTTATACTATCAATCAAAAATGGAGTGCATTTGGTGAGGGGCAGATTCGTTCTTTAAAACTCTATGATCAGTTTCATTATTATGAGTACAAGGGAGGGATCAATTACAAAGCCCACAATAATTTAGTACTATCGCTGGCTGCAGGATCATATCAAACTTATAAGGAAGGTGGTAATTTTGTAAAACCAAAGAACAATGATGAATTCAGGATTTGGCCACAAGTATTACTAACACAATCTTTGGGTAATTTTAAAATAGAGCAACGATATCGTGCTGAATTAAGGTTCACTTCCAATGGTTATCGAAACAGATTCAGGTATCGACTAGGAGTCTCCTATCCTTTCGGAGCATCAGCATCAACAAAAAAGCCCTGGCAAGTTTATCTCAACAATGAAATCTTCTTCACCGATGGAGAGCCTTTCTTTGAGAGAAACAGGATGGCTTTTGGTCTTCAATACAAAACTTCAGCAACAACAACACTTCAATTAGGCTTTCTTCATCAGTTTGATTACAAGATCAATGATGAAACAGGCAGAGACTTTATTCAGATCGGTTATTTCTTTGAGTTACAGCGGAAGGATAATAAATAGTCGATAGTCCATGGTCTATGGCGTTTGTTCCATAACATATAGTTCATAGCGTATAGCATAAAGATTATTTGCAATAGGCTATGACCTATATGCCATCCTCCATCGACCAAAAATAGAAATCCCGCCACGAGGACGGGATTTCACTCAAACAGACAAAGCAATCGAAGAGACCGAGTTTAGTGTCTTTATAGTTTTCTCATAAGCAATTAAACATTAGGGGCGGCCTGTAAAATTTCTTCGCTTACGCCTGCGGCATATTTAGAGAAGTTATTGATAAATTGTTTTGCCAGGTCTTTTGCTTTCGCATCGTACGCATTGGTATCAGCCCATGTATTACGTGGGTTCAGGATTTCAGAAGGCACATTCGGACAAGCTACCGGCATCATCATGCCAAATACAGGATGAGTTTCAAATTGAACATGATCTAGTTCGCCATTCAATGCAGCTGTGATCATGGCTCTTGTATAGCTTAATTTCATACGGCTTCCAACACCATAAGAGCCTCCACTCCATCCGGTATTGATCATCCATACATTCACTTCATGTTCTTTCATTTTGTTACCTAACATTTCGGCATATTTACCTGGATGTAATGGTAAGAATGGAGCACCAAAGCAAGCACTGAAAGTAGACTTAGGTTCAGTAACCCCTGCTTCTGTACCGGCTACCTTGGCTGTATATCCGCTAATGAATTGATACATCGCCTGCCCTGGAGTTAATTTGCTGATCGGAGGTAAAACACCATATGCATCACAAGTCAGGAAAAAGATATTTTTTGGTAAGCCTCCAATACTTGGCTCAGCAGCATTGCTGATAAAATGAAGCGGATAACTTACACGTGTATTTTCTGTGATCTTCTTACTTGCAAAATCAATTGTATTGGTACCATTCACAAAACCAACATTCTCCACCAAAGCACCTGGACGAATTGCATGATAGATCTCAGGCTCTTTTTCTTCACTTAAGTCTATGGTCTTGGCATAACAGCCACCCTCAAAATTGAAGACGCTGTTGGCTGTCCAACCATGCTCATCATCACCAATCAATTTACGATTAGGATCTGCACTTAGTGTGGTTTTACCTGTTCCACTTAATCCGAAGAATATTGCTACATCTCCATCCTTACCCATATTGGCACTGCAGTGCATGCTCAGTACATTTTTCTGTTGGGGTAATACGTAGTTGAGAATGGTAAAAATACCTTTCTTCATTTCACCGGTATAACCTGTACCACCGATTAGGATGGTTTTATGTGTGAAAGAAACTACCGCAAAATTGTGTTGGCGAGTTCCGTCAACTGTAGGATCTGCTTTAAAACCCGGCGCTTGAATGATATGCCACTCAGGTTGAAAATTTTCCAGTTCTTGTTCTGCAGGACGTAGGAACATGTTATAAGCAAACAGATTACTCCATGGATTTTCATTGATCACACGGATATTCATACGGTAAGAAGGATCGGCACATGCATAAGCATCACGAACCCATATTTCTTCTTTGCCATTTAGATATTGTAACATCTTTTTCTTCAACTGAAAGAAATACTTCTCTTCAATGGCAATATTGAAATTATTCCAATGAACAGTGTTCTCAGTGATGCTGTCTTTTACGATGAACTTATCCTGAGGCGAACGACCGGTAAACTCACCTGTATTAATACAAAGAGCACCGGTATCATTCAATACACCTTGACTTCTCAATACTGTTTGCTCAGTCAATACTTCCGGACTTAGTTGATAATGAAGCCGATGGGTACCGGTTAAACCTAAAGCTGTGATTTGTTGCAGATTCAATTGGGTCATAGATTCAGTCATATACGAACAATCGTTAGTTAGTTCGGCAAAATTAACCGTTTAATCATTTCGCCGATTTTTTTATGTAATATCTACACGTTATAGTTCATCAATCGTTTGCAGAAATCCTTTTAGGATATTCAATAAATCCAACAGACTCTGGCGTTTTTTTTCATCCCAACAATAAAAAATTGAAGTTTTTATAAAAATTTCAGCGTAAATGCGCATATTCCTGCATACTTGTGCCTGACAGGAATTATTTTTACCAAAATTATTCAGATATGGAGGTTATTGCCGGAAAAGGATTGATTACGACTGCACATTTAGAAAAATTCAAATCCATTGTTGGGGAAGCCTATGTTTTAGCCGACGAAGAGAATTTGAACCATTATGGTCATGATGAAACAGAAAGATTATTGTTCTTACCGGAAGTTGTATTAAAACCAAGAACGGCAGATGAGATTGCTGCGATCATGTCTATTTGCAATGAAGATCATATCCCTGTAACACCTCGTGGCGCAGGTACTGGTTTGAGTGGTGGCGCCCTTCCACATTTGGGCGGTGTCTTGCTATCGACAGAAAGAATGAATAGCATTCTCTCCATTGATGAAAGAAATCTACAAGTCATCACAGAACCTGGAGTAATTACAGAAGTATTGCAAAATGCAGTCAAAGAAAAAGGATTGTTCTATCCACCCGATCCCAGCAGTAGAGGAAGTTGTTTTATTGGTGGAAACATTGCTGAGAACAGCGGTGGCCCTAAAGCTGTGAAATATGGTGTAGTGAAGGATTATGTATTGAACCTTGAAGTAGTATTACCCAATGGGGAGATTATCTGGACAGGCGCCAATGTTTTAAAAAATTCAACCGGCTATAACCTTACTCAATTATTGGTAGGAAGTGAGGGGACATTGGGTATTGTAACAAAGATCGTATTGAAGCTTATCCCCTTCCCTAAATATGATTTATTGATGCTTGTTCCTTTCTCTTCATTAGAAAAAGCGAGTGAAGCGGTGAGTGCTATTTTCCGTGCCGGTTTTGTTCCTAGTGCTTTGGAATTGGTAGAGATCGATGCATTAAAGATTGTTAGTAAGATGGTAGACAGCACAGCGGTTCCTGTCAATGATTCCATTGCTGCACATCTCATCATTGAAGTAGACGGTAACAATATGGATGTGTTGATGAGTGAGATGGAATCCATTGCAGAGCTATTGACGCAGTTTGATGCAGGAGAAATATTTTTTGCAGATGATGCTCAGCAAAAAGCAGAACTCTGGAAACTTCGCAGGCGTGTAGCTGAAGCTGTGAAATCAAGTGGGTATACCATTGAAGAAGATACGGTAGTACCCAGAGCAGAATTGCCCGCACTAATTAAAGGTGTGAAAGAGTTGGGTAAACAATATGGTTTCCATGCGGTTTGTTATGGACACGCAGGTGATGGTAATCTACACATCAGAATCAACCATCCAACTATCAAGAATAGTCATGGCAATGAGGAAATGACCCGCGCACTGCGTGCCCTTTTCGAATTGGTACAAAGCTTAGGCGGAACTATCAGCGGTGAGCACGGAATTGGCTTAATTCAAAAGCCTTATTTGTCTACCGTTTTCCGTGAAGCCAACATGCATTTGATGAGAGAGATCAAAAAAGCATTCGATCCTAACAATATTTTAAATGCCGGAAAGATTTTTGATCTCTGATAGCAACGTATTTTTGATGAAACACCTGCAACGATGAAAAACAGAATACTGTTCACCTTTTCGTGTTTCCTTCTTTCCTTGTCCACATTTGCTCAACTCAATGAGCAAGACGATAACAAAGGAAAATTCAAAAGGGAAAATACTTTTTTAGGTGCAGCTGTAAATCTTTCTTTAGGCAACCGCTTTTTTAATGTTGGTGTAAATCCTGAGATAGGTTATAGTTTAAATAGCTGGATGGATGCTGGTGTTGCACTTAATATCAATTACTTTTCACAAAATGCTTCAGACTTTAGCAGTACACGATTCAGAAATTTCAATTACGGAGCTGGTACTTTTCTTCGCTTCTGGCCGGTGAATTTTTTGCATGTACAGGTACAGCCTGAATACAATTGGATCAACTCTTCGCAGAAAAATGTGATATCCGGACAAACTTTCAAATACAAATACAGTTCAGAAAGTTTATTGGTAGGTATTGGTTATGGTTCGAGGATGATTGGCAACAATTATCAATATGTAACATTGATGATTGATGTCTTACAAAATATCAACTCACCCTATCGCGATCAGTTCAATGATCCTTTACCGGTTTTCAGAGCCGGATTTGGAATGTATCTCAATCGAAAGAAGTAAGCGCAGCATCAACACTATCTGCTACGATCAAACGCTTGCGCCAGTCTTCATACAGGAATCCTTCCTCCGTCATTTTCTGAATATGATTGATCAACGACTCATAATATCCTGCTGAATTCAGCAGGATGATTTTTTTGTTGTGAATATTCAGTGTATTCCAAGTAAGCATCTCAAATAATTCATCCAATGTACCATTACCTCCGGGCAACACAATAGCAGCATCACATAATTCGTACATCATCTTTTTCCGGATATGCATATCCTTCACCACATGAAGCTCAGTAATTCCTTCATGTTGATGCTCCCATTCCAATAAAACCTCGGGAATTACACCAATAGCCTTCCCTCCATGATCCATCACGGCATTGGCAATGGCCCCCATCAATCCTTTATTACCACCACCATAGATCAATGTCAAACCCCTCTCTGCCATTAACTTACCCAATCGGGATGCATCTGACATAAAAGCCGGATTATTCCCATTTTTTGAACCGCAAAAAACTGCAACATGTTTAACCTGCATCAAACTAGATTTACGTCGCAATGTAAGCAGGAATATGTTTAGAGTAATTGCGATGCTGTTTTTTATTTATGAATTTTCGCCATTCATTCCTGCAATAAACCGCAAACAACCCCTATCTTTATCGGGAACGATCGTATTAACGCCATAAACCCTTTGGATATGTCCCCACTCCTGTTGTTCTCCTTTGTTATCATTTACTTTTTGATCTTATTGGTAGTTGCCTGGTATACCGGAAGAAACAGCAACAACGATTCTTTCTTTATCGGCAACAGGAACAGCAACTGGATGCTGGTGGCATTTGGTATGATCGGTACTTCTTTAAGTGGTGTAACATTTGTAAGTGTACCAGGCGCTGTGGCCAAAGAATCGTTTGCGTATATGCAGATTACATTAGGCTACCTGATCGGTTACATGGTGATTGCTTTTGTACTGTTGCCACTTTACTACAAACTAAACCTCACTTCCATTTATAACTACCTAAGTACACGTCTTGGTGTAAATTCTTATAAAACAGGCGCATCTTTCTTTATTCTTTCCAGAACACTGGGAGCAACAGCACGTCTCTATCTCGTAGTACGCATTTTACAAGATGCTATTCTTGAAAGTTTTCATGTTCCGTTTTGGGCAACCACACTCATCATTTTGGCGATGATCTTATTATATACCTATGAAGGAGGTGTTAAAACGATCGTATGGACTGATACACTACAAACCTCCTGTATGTTGATCGGATTGGTGATATGTGTGGTCTATATCCTTAGCCAATTGGATATGGGCATCTCTGAAAGCTTTGCTGCTATGGGTGATAAAGGCTATTCAAAAATATTCTTTACGGAACCGGAGAGCCGCTTCTTCTTCCTGAAGCAAATTCTTGCAGGTGCCTTCGTAACCATTACCATGACAGGAATGGATCAAGAAATGATGCAAAAAAACATATCCGTAAAGACACTAAAAGATTCACAAAAAAATGTGGTGACTTTAGGTTTTATCATGCTCGCTGTGATCGGTTTATTTTTGTTCCTAGGAGGACTCTTACACCTCTATGCCGATGCTCAAGGTATTGCAGCCACCGGTGATAAACTTTTCCCAACGATTGCCTTAAATCATATGCCAAGTATGGTTTCTGTGATCTTCATCATAGCATTGATATCTGCATTGTTCCCCAGCGCTGACGGCGCCATTACTGCACTCACTTCTTCATTTTGTATTGATATCATCGGAATACAAAGAAGAGATGACTGGACCGATGCTCAAAAGAAAAAGATCAGACAAAGAGTGCATCTTGTATTCGCAGGTATCTTCCTTCTATTTGTGATGGTATACAAATGGATCGATAGCAGTAGTATGATCGGTGTGATCTTAAAAGTGGCAGCTTATACCTATGGACCACTATTGGGCTTATTCACTTTTGGTATTCTGCTAAAGCGTACGGTGAATGATAAATTAGTGCCTATGATCTGTATTGCCTCCCCACTCATCTGTCTACTATTAGATAAATTTCAAAAACAGATTTTTGGTTCTTTCGAAATTGGTCTTGAACTGCTGATCATCAATGGAGCCATTACTTTCCTAGGTTTGATGCTGGTTTCGAAGAAAGCAACTGCTTAGATTGAGTGAGTTGTGAATAGTCAGTAGTGAGCGTATTATTTTTTGATAATCAATAGTTAATAGCGACAATCAAATCATTCTTCGCAGATTATCCCACTCACTATTAACTACTCACTACTCACTAAAACCATGGACTATAGACCATCAGCTATCCTTATCTTTGCGGCATGTCTACCCCCCTCATTATTTCACCGCAAGCGGAAGCCTATGCGCAGCTGTTTACCTCTGCTGATGCCCCGCTTTTAGCGGAGATCGAGGCATATACAATTGCACATCACCCACATGCTCATATGTTGAGCGGACAGGTACAGGGAAAATTCCTTTCCTTTTTAAGTACTATTCTTCGTCCTAAATACGTTTTAGAGGTAGGAACTTTTACCGGATATAGTGCGCTCTGTCTGGCAGAAGGCCTCCAAACTGATGGAGAACTACATACCATCGAATGCAGAGAAGAAGATGCTCAAACAGCCCGGAACTATTTTAGCAAAAGCTACAGGAAGGATCAAATACATTTGCACGTCGGAAATGCAGCGGACATTATTCCTATGCTGAATCATCCATGGGATCTGATTTTTATTGATGCTGATAAGTCAGGCTATATTGGGTACTATGAACAAATAGTGACACGCTTGGCTGAGAATGGTATTATTCTTGCGGACAATGTACTGTTTCATGGACAAGTTTTTGAGGATCCGATCAGTGGTAAAAATGCAAAGGCTATCCATGCATTCAATGAACATGTGAAACAAGACAGTAGAACAGAACAGGTTTTACTCACCATCAGAGATGGTTTACTGATGGTAAAAAAGAAATCAACATGAAGAGAATCATCTTATTATTCACATTACTTGTAACTGTAGGACTTACTACCGTTGCGCAGAATGTTAGTGTGAAAGAAAGAACAGAAGCCTATATCAATAGCTATAAAGACCTGGCTATCCAGGAAATGTTACGTACCGGAGTGCCCGCATCCATTAAACTCGCACAAGGAATTTTGGAATCACAGTTTGGTGAAAGTCCATTGGCTAAGAATGCCAATAATCATTTTGGTATCAAATGTAAAACTGAATGGACCGGCGAGAAGATTTATCAGGATGATGATGCCAAGGGTGAATGTTTCCGCGTTTATAAATCTGCTGATGAATCTTATCGTGATCATTCAGATTTTTTAAAAACACGTCCGCACTATTCTTTTCTTTTCACCCTTGCCCCGACAGATATCACAGGATGGGCATATGGCTTGAAAAGAGCCGGTTATGCTACTAGTAAAACATACCCTGAAAGGCTTTTACGCGTTATTGAAGATTATCAATTACACCAATACACCTTACAGGGTATTGCAATGATGGAAAATAAAACTGCTCCTATCATTGCACCTGTTCAAAGTGTTGCCACAACCAATCCCATTTCTGAACAAGCAACTGTACCCGCCATAAAAAATGAAGCACAGAAATCTACTACTGTAAAAGAAGAAACAGAAGTCCCGCAAGCAGAGGTTCAAACCATTAATACCACAATTGAAAAATCGAAAGCTACTGAGGAGAAAATAGACTCTGTAATTGAAAAGAAGAAATCACCTGTATATCCGGAAGGTATCTTTACCATTAACCATACCAGAGCTATTCATGTAAAAGAAGGAACTTCTTTATTGGCTTTGGCGCATCAATATGACATTAGTTTAAGTAAACTTTTTGAATTCAATGAAATACCAGAGCTAGACATCATGGATATGGATCGTGTATTATTCATTGAAAGAAAACAAAAGAAAGGAGCTTCTGATTATCATGAAGTAGCTGCAGGTGAAACCCTTCATGATATTAGCCAGAAGGAAGGTATCAGAATGGAGAGTTTATTAGAGTACAATAAACTGAAAAAAGATAGCCAACTTTCAGCCGGACAAAAGCTATACTTGCGCTCTCCGTCAGAAATCAATAGAGCTACAGGCAATAACAAAAAAAAATCTACTAAATAAAAGATCCATGCAGGTTATAAAAGTTCACGATAAAGAATTTGTTCCTTATTTACCGGAGACATTGATCCATGAAAAGATCAAAGAGTTGGCTGCACAATTGGATAAAGATTATCAAGGTAAAAAGCCTTTATTTATTTCCATTCTGAATGGATCATTCATGTTCTCTGCAGATCTTTTCAAAGAATTATCCATTGAAGCTGAGATCTGTTTTATTAAACTCGCTTCTTATAAAGGAACCAAGTCTACCGGACACGTTATTACTGCGATTGGATTAGATACCGAGATCAATAATAGACATGTAGTAATACTAGAGGATATCATTGATACGGGCAAAACGCTTAGCGAATTTCTACCACAACTCATCAATCAACAACCGCTCTCTTTAAAAGTAGCGGTATTGCTTCATAAGCCAGACGCCATGAAGTTTCCGGTTCAAATCGACTATTGCTGCTTTACGATACCCAATCGCTTTGTCCTTGGCTATGGTTTGGATTACGATGGATTAGGCAGAAATATAAAAGAGATCTACCAGCTCAAAGACGAAGCATAACAAGGCTTTAACGGTTCTAATAGATCTACCAGCAGCAATTTTAAGCTAACTTGTAATGTAAACCCCTGCCAAATGCGCTCAATCATTTGGATATTACTATTGCTTGTTATCACTCATTCTGTGCACTCTCAATACTATTTACGTGGAGAGATCAGAAATGAACATGGTATTTTATTAAGTGGTGTCAAAATAAAACTTAGCTCCAAACCAGGTCTTATTTTCTATTCCGGAGGAACCGGATCATTTGGCATACCTGTAAACACTATGAATGATAGTATCCATTTAAGCTTTGAAGGATATTCTTCTTTAAGTGTTTACGCAGACAGCAGACAATTTCAGCGCATTCAACTTAAACCAAGTTCTGGGACAGCGAATTTGTATAAAAATTATAAAGCTTCTATTGTAAAAGACCTATCTACAAATGCAGGCACATACAATCCGGGTATTGGTGAGAGTTATACAAGTATCATCGAAAATGATTTTATTAAAACGAATAGATTCCCAGAAACCGGGTTTTCGTTGAACATTGATAACGCTTCATATAGTAACATCAGAAGATTCATTAACAATGAAATGATGATACCGCAAGATGCTGTACGAATTGAAGAGATGCTCAATTATTTCAGCTTACCACTTCCTTCTCACAGTACCAGAGATCAAAATAGTTTTGCTTTTGCCTATGAACATAGTAGTTGTCCTTGGAATCCGGAACATCAACTATTGTTTTTGCAGTTACAGGCTCCCACTGTACCTCTTGAAAATGTTCCTCCTTCCAATCTTGTTTTCCTGATCGATGTTTCGGGCTCTATGGATAAACCCAATCGTTTACCTTTATTACAAGCAGGTTTTCGTTTGCTCATCAATAATTTGAGACCTATTGATACCGTCTCCATCATTACATATGGCGGAGGGGTTGCAATGGCACTATCTCCTACGGGAGGAGAACACAAGGATCTGATCAAAAAAGCCATAGATTCATTGTCTGCCGGAGGAGATACACCCGGCGCCGGCGCCATTCAACTGGCTTATGAAACTGCAAAGAAAAACTTTATTAAAGGAGGTAATAACCGCGTTATTCTAGCAACTGACGGCGATTTTAATGTCGGACAATCTTCAGAAAAAGAATTGGAAGATTTGATCACACAATACCAAATGAGTGGCATCTACCTGACTTGTTTAGGTGTTGGCATGGGTAATTACAAAGACAGTAAACTGGAAACATTATCAAAGAAGGGGAATGGAAACTTTGCGTATATAGATCAGATCAGAGAAGCAGAAAAAGTATTGGTAACAGAATTTACTAAAAACATTTTTACAGTTGCAAATGATGCCGCTATTACAGTTCAGTTCAACCCTGAAATAGTTACTGCTTATCGACTCATTGGTTTTGATAACAAAAGAACAGCTTTGGATGATAGCACCAGTACTTTAGAAGGGGGTGAAATTGGAAGCGGGCATGCAATCATGGCCATTGCTGAAGTGATTCCTGCGAAAGATAGTATGAACGCTATTGGTAACCCATTGGCGAAAGTATTGCTTCATTATAAAGAACCAACAAATGGTATTCAAAAAAATCAGCAATTTATCGTAACGTATCGTGGCAAGAGGATAGAGCAAGCAGATAGCATTTATCGTTTTGCTGCAGCCATTGCGATGTTCGGAAATATTTTACGCCAATCTAAATTTATACGTGGATTTCAGTTAGAAGATGTTGCTTTACTCAGCAAGTCAATAACTTCAAACAACAACTTTCTCCAACAAGAGTTTCAACAACTGTTGGAGAAAGCTATCAGATTATACAATCCTAACAAGAAAAAGAAAAAATCAGATTAACTAAAAGCTTCTTTCACCCGATCAAAGAAACTTTTATCGCTTTTGGTAGGTTGTGGTTTGAAATTTGGGCTATTCCCCAATTTTTCCAATATCTGGCGCTCCTCATCACTTACTTGTTGAGGTGTCCAAACGTTCACATAGATCAATTGATCGCCTTTATTATAACCCTGAACTTCCGGGAATCCTTTTCCTTTTAGTCTGAAGATCTTTCCGCTTTGTGTTCCTGCCGGAATTTTGATCTTAGCCCTACCATCAATAGTAGGTACTTCCACTTGTGTTCCAAAAACTGCATCAGTGAAAGATATATGAAGGTCATACGCTACATTCAATCCGTCACGCTGCAACTCTGGATGTGTTTCTTCTTCAATTTGAATGATCAGATCACCTGCAAATCCACCACGTTCACCGGCATTTCCTTTTCCACTCATACTCAATTGCATACCCTCCGAAACACCTGCTGGAATATCGATACTAATGGTTTCTTCACCATAAACCCTACCCTCTCCTTTACAACTACCACATTTAGCGGTAACCGTCGAACCTTCACCATTACATGTTGGACAAGTGGTTACGGTTTGCATTTGTCCAAGGAAAGTATTGGTCACTCTTCTCACCTGACCACTACCACCACAGGTACCACAGCTTTGTACACTACTTTTATCTTTAGCGCCATTACCACCACAAGTATTACACAAGACATGCTTTTTGACTTTTACATTCTTGGTAACTCCTTTTGCAATCTCTTCAAAATTCAACTTCAACTTGATACGTAAGTTGCTACCTCTTTGTCCGCGAGCAGCTCTTCCACCACCACTACTACGTCTTCCACCACCGAAGAAACTACCAAACATATCATCCCCAAAAATATCTCCAAACTGACTGAAGATATCATCCATATTGCTGTAACCACCAGCGCCACCTCCAGTACCTGGACCGAATGCTGAGTGCCCATAGCGATCATACTTGGCTTTCTTATCTGCATCACTCAGTACTTCGTATGCTTCAGCTGCTTCTTTGAATTTTTCTTCCGCTTCCTTATCATTCGGATTACGATCGGGATGATATTGCATCGCTACTTTACGATAAGCTTTTTTGATCTCATCCGCAGACGCTGATTTACTCACTCCCAATATTTCGTAAAAATCTCTTTTAGCCATTTTGATCTTTGATTTTTTGATCTTTGATTTTTTGATTTGTATTTCTTGATCTACCAGATTGAATCGAAAAATCAAGAAATCAAAAAATCATACTTTATTTCCCTACCACCACTTTTGCAAAACGAATAATCTTATCATTGAGGTAATAGCCTTTCATGACTTCATCCAAAACTTTACCTTTCAACTCATCAGTAGGAGCCGGAATTTCTGTAATCGCTTCATGCTTTTCTACATCAAATTCAGCATGAATACTTTCCATTGCTTTAACACCTTTCGATTGTAAACTCGAACGAAGTTTATTAAAAACAAGTTGAATACCTTCTTTTTGAACGGCAATATCATCACTGCTTTGCAATTGCTTTTCTGCACGATCACAATCATCTAACACATCTAATAAAGAAACTATAACATCCTTCCCTGCGGTCTGAATTAATTCCACACGTTCTTTGGCCGTACGGCGTCTGAAATTATCGAACTCAGCCATTAAACGCAGGTATTTATCCTTCTGCTCTTGTAACTCAGCTTGTAATTTTTCCAAATCATTCTCTTCCGCTACCGGCTCATTGAGATGCGAAGTACCTGCCGCATTTTCATCGGCATTGATATCAATATTAGCCTGTGTTTCTTCATTCACCGAAGTCTGTGTTGTTGCCTGCTCTTCCATAATTATTTTAATTAATACTTTTCGGGACAGAACCTGTCAAAAATTTTGCCGATGCAAAGAAACGGGAAAAATTGGCAGTTTACAGTGATAATCAGCGTTTCCTGTCAGTCTTTACCCCCGATTTTTCGGGTTTTTAGCTGCCAAAGAACAGGCTTGCTGGGTGATGGACTATCTTCGCGGCATGACGAAAGTATATCTTAGAAAAAAGATCGCCCAGCGTATTGCCAATGGTCACCCCTGGATTTTTGGTAATGAAGTGGATAGGGTTACAGGACCTGTTGAGGCCGGAGATATTGTGGACGTATTTTATGCGGATGGAAAATTTGCGGGGAGAGGGTATGTGAACCCGAAATCGCAGATCATGGTTCGATTGCTCACCCGCAAACATGAAGAGATCAATGACCAGTTCTTTCATGACCGTATTGCCAATGCTTGGAATTACAGACAAAAGATCGGATATACCGAAAATTGCCGACTCATTTTTGGTGAAGCAGATCAAATGCCGGCACTCATCATCGATAAATTCAATGACTATTTCGTTTTACAGACCTTGGCCTATGGCATGGATCAATGGAAACCTGCCATTGTAAAAGCGTTGGAGTCCATTTTCTCTCCGAAAGGAATTTATGAAAGAAATGATGTGCCTGTTAGAGAACTGGAAGGTTTATCACAACAGAAAGGATTCTTATCCGATCCCTTTGATACCAATATCATCATCCATGAAAATGGATTAAAGTTTCACGTGGATATCGAGAATGGGCAAAAAACCGGCTACTTCTTAGACCAACAAGACAACAGAAGGGCTATTCAACATATCGTGAAAGGTGCTGAAGTATTGGGTGCATTCACTTATACAGGAACTTTTGAAATTCATGCTGCTCATTATGGTGCCAAATCTGTTTTAGGATTAGACATTTCCGAAAATGCAGTTACCCAAGCCAATAGAAATGCTGCATTGAACGGACTTCATGCCATCTGCAAGTTTGAAGCAATGAATGCTTTCGATGTATTGAAACAGTGGGGAAAGGACGGCAGGCAATATGATGTAGTGATGTTAGATCCACCTGCATTTACAAAGAGCAGAGAAAACATTCAAAAAGCGATCACAGGATACAAAGAGATCAACCTGCGCGGTATGAAATTAATCCGCAATGGAGGTTTTCTGGTGACTTCCAGTTGTACCAACCTCGTTCAGCCTGATTTGTTTTTACAGACCATCGAAATGGCTGCGAAGGATGCACGTAAGAAAATCAGACAGGTTACTTTCCAAGCACAAGCCAGTGATCATCCGATCATATGGGGCATGGAGAATACCAACTACTTAAAATTTTTGATCGTAGAGGTAACGGATAGATAGAAGGAATGTCTGATGGCAGATGTCAGATGTCTGATACAGGATGTGTAATTAATAAAAAAGTGTGTGAAGCCCAACGGTAAACTAACCACAGGGTTCCACACACTTTTAACTTTTCACCTCTTCCCTCACCACTCAGGCCATCTACCTGGTGTATAAGGTGCCTTATTCAGATCCAGTTCTTTTTCCAATGCCTTGATCTCAGTATCGAGTTTACGCATTGCTGCAAGAACAGCTGTCAATCCTTTAGAAGCTATTGCATAATCATTTTTATAAGTCTCTGTGATAGCAGAAGTGGAGTTCCACACACCACCTTCAATATCACCAATTCTACTATTGATAGATGGAGGTGTTTCAAATTCTCTTCTTGCACGTGATTGATCACCATTAAGCTGTATACCAATTGCATTCAACTCCTGCATCAAGGCATAAGCCTTTTCCAATATTGCTTTTGGCGCTGCCAGCATATCTTGTGTAGCAGCATTGATATTGTTCAATCGGTTACGCATGTTTCCATAAAGATCTGAAGTAGCACTCGCTGCTTTTCTCAGTGCAGATACTTGCTTATAGAACTTCACATTTTCTTCCATGTTCACAGGCAAACTACTTTGCTGTAATAACTTACAAGTGAACGTTACAGGACCTGTAAGTTCAGTGAGTTTACCATCTTCATATCTGGATAGAGACACTGTATATTCACCCGGCATCGCCAAATGCCCTTTTTCTTCTCCGCCAAATAACTGATCTGGTGCAAGTGTTACTCTACCAAGCACAGGTGCCGGTGTAGTATAACGGAAATCCCAAACGATCTTTTGCAATCCTTTCTTCGCAGGTGCTTTTAAATGGCGAACCACATCTCCTGCTTTATCACGAATGGTGAAGAGTAGATAAGGTTCAGGTTGATTGTCTTCCATTCGCAAACTATCCATAGAAGGATAATATACTTTCTCACCCTTTTCTCCTTTCGCTTTCTCTTGCTCTAAGCGAAGATCACGCAATTTTTTACTATCCTCCTTTACGTAATAAGTAAACACGGCACCTACCGGCGGATTTGGCGTACTGAAATAACTACTACCTAAATGCCCCTTATCACGCAAGCCCAAGGGATATCTTTCAATGAACATCCAACTCTCTTTCACCGGGAAGATCACAGCGTCTTTATTGAGTGTTTCTTTTTTGATATTTCTTAATACACTATAATCATCAAGAATATAAAATCCACGACCAAAGGTTGCGATCACCAGATCATTCTCTCTTCGCTGAATTTCCATATCACGTACAGCAGCAACAGGTAATCCGCCTTTTAATTGCGTCCATTCCTGTCCGCCATTGTTTGAGAAGAATACACCAAATTCAGTTCCTACAAATAACAGATCCCGATCTATATGGTCTTCTGCTATGGTATATACACTTCCACGCTGTGGTAGATTTGATTGAATGGGTTTCCATGTTTTACCTGCGTCTGTTGTCTTGAGTACATAAGGTTTAAAATCGCCATTACGATGCTGATTGAAACAAACATAAGCTGTATTCACATCATGCAATGACGTTATGATCTGATGCACATAGCTCATCGGCGGTACGCCCGGAAGATTATCAAATTTTGTCCAGTTCTTTCCACCATCAGTCGTCAATTGAATCAATCCATCATCAGTACCCACCCAGATCATATCGGGATTGAATTTAGACTCGGCAATTGTAGTCGTCTGTCCAAATATATCAGTACTTCCATTTTTTGCGATGGCATCTACCGACCAAACTTTACCCATCACTTCAAATTTATTTCTATCGACCTGGCGTGTGAGATCAGGGCTGATCACTTTCCAGCTATTACCCCTATCATCTGTTCTAAATAATTTATTCGCACCAAAATACAATCTGGTGTTATCATGCTGACTGATCAGCAAAGGCGCATCCCAGTTCCAACGATAGGCCGGCTCATTCTCTCCTTCAGAGGGTTTGATAGAGAGATATTCTCCACTCTTACGATCGAAACGAACAATGCCTCCATACTGACTTTGCGCATAAATGATATCAGGATTGGATTGATCTACTTGTGTTTCAAAACCATCGCCTAATGAAGTGATATACCAATCTGCATTCACAATACCATTCGCAGAAGTGGTACGACTGGGTCCACCTAAACTCAGATTATCTTGTGTCCCACCATGTACACTATAAAATGGATAAGCATTATCAGTTGCTACTTTATAAAACTGTGTTACAGGTAAGTTGGATTTAAAATCCCAACTTCTGGCAAAATCCCAGGTTTCATAAATACCACCATCACAACCTACCAGCAAATGATCGGTATCATTTGGATCAATCCAAATAGCATGATTATCGATATGCTTATTGATCTCGCCAAGATTGTATACAGATTTACCTGCATCATCACTTACTTTATAATAAACATCTGTAATGAAAATGCGATTCACATCCACAGGGTCACAAACAATTTCTTGATAATAATTACCCGATGTTGAATAACCACTTCTCTTTTCCCAACTCGCTCCTTTATCTCTTGACAAATAAATTCCACCTTTGTTATCTTTTGCTTCGACAACAGTATACAATACATCAGGATTTACCGGGCTAATCGCTAATCCGATTCTTCCCAATTCACCTCCGGGAAAACCACCTTCTACTTTTTTCCAGGTACTACCGCCATCGGTTGTTTTGTATACAGCAGATTCAGGACCACCACCGATATAAGTAAATACTTTTCGCATACGCTGATGAAAAGCAGCATACAATACATTGGGATTACGAGGATCCATCACCAGATCATTACAGCCCGTATAAGCACTGATAGATTTCACGAGGTTCCATGTTTGCCCACCATCCACTGATTTATAAACACCGCGATCACCGCCTTCACTCCAAACAGGGCCATAAGCAGCTACATAAATGATATTTGAATTGGTAGGATCTACAATGATCTCAGCAATGTGTTCTGAATTTTTCAATCCCATATTTTTCCATGTCTTGCCTCCATCTTCAGATTTATAAACACCATCGCCATATGAAACAGAGCGTTGGTTATTATTTTCACCGGAGCCCACCCACACAACACTGCTATTATTGGGATCGATGGTTACACATCCGATCGAATAAGACCCTTGTGCATCAAATACCGGTTGAAAGGTTACTCCATGATTGGTTGTTTTCCAAACACCTCCCGCAGCTGTGGCGACATAATACTCACTGGTATTCGCAGGATTCACAGCAAAATCAGCGATGCGTCCTGAAGTAACAGCCGGACCAATAGACCTGAATTTCAGGTTTGAAAAAGTTCCTGCATTCCACTCTGTTCCGGTGGTTTTGTTTTGTGCAGTGGTAATGATACAAACAAAGGAAGTAAGCGCAAGCAATACGCTACGTAAAAGCAGTTTCATATGGTTGGTATTGATCAATAAATGACCCAGAAGGGCTGTAGATAAATATAAGAAAAATACAAAAAAGGGGAAGGGAATAAATGATGAAACATCTGTCGATTACTTCACAACCTGGAAGCGTCCTGATTCTACAATACGATTGCTTTGATCTCTTAATTGATAGATATACAGACCACGATAATATTGATCATCCAGCGACACGGTAATCTTTGACTCTGTAATACGCAGTTCTGTCATACGCTTACCCAAAAAATTACAGATCAGTAATGTATAGGACTTATCAACTGTTTTGTCGAATTCAAAATTGATGACTGTAGTAGCGGGGTTCGGATAGTAACGGGTAACTTTAGAAGCGTTCTCTCCGAACTCAGAACCGGTGTTGGAACCATATAGGAACTCATCAGAAGCAAAGCTGCTTCCGAGTATCATACAAATCAGTAAAGCGATTGTGTAACGATTCCTCATAGGTGAATAATACTCTAAATTAGTCAATGAAGCTCATTTTTACAAAAAGCTCTGTTAAAATGACCCCATAAATGACAAATCCGCTGTCTGGAAGCAGCTTTTTAAGCCAAACTTCATCGACAGCGGACTTGTTTCAGATGGAAATATCTCTTAATTCAGACTATTGAGGGTCTGTTGGATCGCTTCAAAATTGGGAAGATCGCCTGGTGTTGGACAAACTTCTGCATAACGAACCACTCCTTCTTTGTCAATCACAAAAGCAGCGCGTTTGCTCACGCCTTGCATTTCAAAAGCCGGGAAGGTTTCATACAACACGCCATAAGCAGTTGCTGCTTCTTTATTAAAGTCGCTCAGTAATTGGAAATTTAGGTTTTGCTCTTCACGGAATTTTCCCAAAGAAAATAATGAGTCTACTGACACACCAAATACTACTGCATTGGTATTATTATACAGCGATATATTATCACGCACATTACAAAGTTCAGCAGTACATACGCCTGTAAATGCCAATGGGAAAAATAGCACTACTACATTTTTCCCTTTTTGGTCAGCCAGTGATACTTTGTTTTTATCGGTATCGAACAGTGAAAATTGAGGTGCAATGGCACCGGCTTGAATACTCATTTGGTTGCTTTTTTTATGATTAGATGAATGATTAAACAAAATAAAATTCAAAAAGTTGGCTGCTGCAGTATACTAAAGTTTCATTTCAGGTACCTGATCAGGCACTATTAACTTGCCGGCTGTTTTAGCTACGATCTCATCTACTGAAACACCGGGAGCTCTTTCCAGCAAAACAAAACCTTTGTCTGTAATATCCAGTACTGCTAATTCCGTTACTACTTTTTTCACACAACCAACACCTGTTAATGGCAATGTACATGAAGGAAGTAATTTACTCTCTCCTTTAGGATTGGTATGCATCATTGCAACAATGATATTTCTAGCACTAGCTACCAGATCCATCGCACCACCCATTCCCTTTACCATTTTACCGGGTATTTTCCAGTTAGCAATATCTCCCTTCTCACTCACTTCCATGGCACCAAGAACAGTGAGATCAATCTTACCGGCGCGGATCATTCCAAAACTTTCTGCACTGTCAAAAAATGCGCCGCCTGGTATCACTGTTACAGTTTCTTTTCCTGCATTGATCAAATCGGCATCTACTTGTTCTTCTGTGGGATAAGGCCCCATGCCTAAAATACCATTCTCACTTTGAAAGATCACAGTCATGCCCTCAGGTATGAAATTAGATACCAATGTAGGAATACCAATCCCCAAATTCACATACATACCATCTCGCAACTCTTGCGCGATTCTTCTTGCAATTCCGAATTTATCTAGAGCCATAAGAGATTTTTAATGATTGATGCTATGTTTAAGTGAGTAGTGAGTAGTCAGTAGTGAGTACTCACTATTCACTCAACTTAATTTAATCGTTTTTCTTTCTACCCTTTTTTCATATCCGCTACCCTCAAAGATTCGATGCACATACACGCCTGCTACATGAATCTCATCAGGATCTAATTCACCGGGTTGAACAAGATGTTCTACTTCAGCGATGGTAATGTTTCCTGCTTTTGCCATTGAAGTAGAGAAATTTCTTGTGGTTTTTCTGAAGACCAGATTCCCCAATGTATCTCCTTTCCATGCTTTTACAATAGCGAAATCTGCATGCAGTGCCATTTCCATGAGATGAGGCTTGCCATTGAATACACGTACTTCTTTTCCTTCTGCAATCTCGGTTCCATATCCTGCCGGTGTAAAAAATGCAGGGATACCCATTCCTGCCATTTGAATTCTTGTTGCCAATGTCCCTTGTGGGATAAGGTCTACTTCCAATTCTTCACTTAAGAGTTGTCTTTCAAACTCTGCATTCTCTCCCACATAGCTACTCATCATTTTTTTGATCTGCCTGGTCTTTAATAACAAACCCAAACCAAAATCATCCACACCTGCATTGTTAGAAATACAGGTAAGGTCCTTCACTCCTTTTTTCACCAATGCATCAATGGTGTTTTCAGGAATCCCATTCAATCCAAAACCACCAAGCATAAGCGTTGCGCCATCTTGTATATCATGTATGGCTGCTGCTGCATTTGCAAATACTTTATTCATAGCTTGCAATATTAAGGTTTGTTTCTTTTACCGCTATAACGCTCAATACGCTCACGGTTAGATTTTGCATCAATTGAATCAATGATCTCTTTAAGTAAAATCGGATGCGACTCATAGTATCGATAACTTTCGAAGAAACGACCTTTGGTCACTTTATGTATTCTAAAAACCGTTTCATACAATTTTACATCTTCTTTATTCTTTACTGCATTAGAATCAGTAACCATTTTACGCATGAAAAGCTCATCTGCTTTCATCATATCCCACATGATGATCTGCATGCTGTCTTTTGAAATGATGCGATCACTCTCATCATTTGCACATGCCATCATACATAGTATACAACTACCAAGTAATAGTTTCCTCATCACCTTAACTCCTCTTTATATTTTGCAGCATTGATCACATCTAGTTCACTCAGCAATTCAACAGCTTTCGATTTCTCTTTTGCCGGTGCTTTTTTGAAAACGCCTACCAACTCTTGGTACTTTCCTTGCATGAAGAACTGCTGGATCATGGTATTGGGATTCTCTTTGCCAAATGCCTGCAATTGAATCAATGCATCTAAGATGCCTGTTCTAGCTTCTGCTTCTTTATCGTATAAGTTATCCAACCCATTTCTGTAATAACCATAGATCACATCATGTATTCTGTTATAGCGTGTGTTGATCAGGTTTTCATTCAACCAATAACGATTACGCAATCCATCAAAAATTCTCCATCCGGAAATACCTCTTCCCTCGGGAGCATTCACCACTATGTTTTGTGCTTTTCTGAAATAAGGGTCACCTGCTTTGGGTGAAAAAGAATCATAATCCAACCCAAGTATTGTGTACACATAAAAAGCAAAGACCGCAGTTAAATTGGCTACCGTAGCATCTGTTCCCTGCACACGGTTTTCATTGAACTCCACAGGCTGAAACTCGAGATACTTAAATGTTACATCAGGATCTTGAAAATTCACCAATGCTGCCTGATAAGAAGAATGATATACTGGACGAGCTGCTTGAATATTCAAAGCCGCTTTATAAATATTAGGTTCTACTACACTTTCAATATTCAAAATAAAACTACACTCGATCTTTTCATTTTGTCTGTAAGCGTCATTGGTCCATTTTCTGTTGTTCAACAGATTGGTCAATTGATTCTGAAGAGTGGTAAATATTTTTCGATCAATATTTGTAGTCACCCTGTTGGATAACACAGTAACCCTTGCCTGTAATTCCTGACTCTTTGCAATAAAAGAGATACAGCAAAACAAAATCGCTATTGAATAATATTTACGCATCCAAATGTTTTATGATGAATGAAACAATATCAGCAGCTACTTCTTTCTTTGTTTTCACACCGGTCTTTACTTCTGTTCCATTACTATGAAAAATGGTCACAGCATTTGTATCAATACCAAACCCTGCATCTTTATCATTCAAAGAATTCAACACAATGGCATCTGCATTTTTGGATTTCAGTTTACCCAATGCATTTTCTTTTTCATTACTTGTTTCCAACGCAAAGCCTAACAGGAACTGCCCTTTCTTCTTCTCTTTACCCAGCTGCAATAAAATATCTTTATTCTTTACCAATGATATCTCCCACTCTTCTTGCTTCTTTTTGATCTTATCTGTAGCGGTAGTTACAGGTTTATAATCTGCCACTGCTGCTGACATCACAGCAATCTGTGCACTTGTGAAGGATTTTGTAGCTGCATTGTACATTTCTTCGCCTGAAACAACAGACAACACTTCGATCCCTTTATAGCTGGTCTTTTGATGTGTAGGACCTGTGATCAATGTTACATCGGCTCCACGTAAGTACAATTCCTCCGCAATGGCAAAACCCATTTTACCGGAAGAATGATTCCCAATAAAACGAACGGGATCAATGGCTTCATAAGTTGGGCCTGCAGTTACCATGGCTTTTTTACCTTTCAATTCATCTGTGCGAAAAAATTGTTCAATGAGGTATTGACAGATCTCTTCAGGCTCTGCCATTCTTCCTTCACCAAACAAACCACTCGCTAATTCTCCATTCCCTACTTTGATCAAATGATTACCATCTTTCACTAATTGCTCCAGATTTCTTTGGGTAGACGGATGATGCCACATGTCTTCATCCATTGCAGGCGCAATCACTACCGGACAAGTTGCCGATAAATACACAGCGAGTAAAACATTATCACATAAACCATTCGCCATTTTGGCCATGGTATTACAACTCAATGGTGCGATCACAAATACATCGGCCCAACGACCGAGCATGACATGGTTCGACCAATCATCGCCCTCTACAAGATCGTAAGTGACTTTGTTTTTTGATAAGGTGGATAAAACAACTGGGGAAGCAAATTCTTTTGCAGCATTCGTCATCACCACTTTTACCTCTGCACCGGCTTTGATGAGTAACCGAACCAGTGTGATGGTTTTATATGCAGCAATGCTACCTGTGATGCCGACGAGTATTTTTTTTCCTTTAAGCATGGGGCGTTAGTGAATAGTGAGTAGTCAGTAGTGAGTAATATGAAAGTTGACGGCATTTATTTGTCATCCTTACATTCATAACGTCAGTCCCACTCACTACTCACTACTCACTACTGACCGCTCACTTCTCTTCCTCAAAGTAACAAAAAACGACAGTCAAATAACTGTCGCTTTTCATAAAATTATCAGAAGGATACGATCTTATCTGAACAGATCGTTATCGTTGTTCTTTCTGTGGTAGATCTTGTCTTCCATGAACTCCTGAGTAGCCAGAATAGCCGGATTAGGCATTTTTTCATACGCTCTTGAGATCTCGATCTGCTCTTTGTTCTCATGGATTTCTTCCAGACTGTCTGTATGGCTTGCAAACTCTTCCAGTTTATTGTGCAGCTCTTCTCTCAATGAAACATTGATCTGATTAGCTCTGCGCGCAATAATGGCGATTGATTCATACAGATTACCTGTTTTTCCTTTGATAGAAATCAGGCTTTTGGTTTCAACCACACTAGCGGTATTAGCGCTCATTTGCCTTCTTAGCTTGCTCATTTTTCTGGTTTTTAATATAATTTGTTGATTGTAATTTCAATTTATTGACCTCTTCCAAATACTTGCTATCTGAATAACGGTCTGAAAAATCCTGACATTCTTCGATCACTTTCTTGAAACGTTCCGGCTGCTTTTCTTCATAACTCATTTCTGCATAACGGAAATAAGATTTGATCACCTGCAGTTTATATTCATCAGATTTCTTAGAATCCGGAAAATTATCTGATACATTTCCAAAAGCAATCGCCGCAGCTTTGTAGTAACCTAAGTTATAATACAACTGCGCACTTTTGAATTCCTTGGCTTCTAATTTCTCTCTGCACTTATCAATCAATTCTGTCGCATCCTGCACACGCTTTGAAGTAGGATGGGTATTGATAAAAGCCTGCATCAACTGCATGGTCTTATTCGTGCTCGTTTGATCCAGATCGATCTTAGGCGATTGTCTGTAATAACAGTATGCACGCATGTAATCGCACTCTTCACCTTTGGTACTATTCGGGAAATTCTCTACAAAACTCTTGAACAGATTTTCAGCATTCATGAAATCGTTCTGGTAGTAGTAGGAATAAGCGAACTTATAGTACATGTCTTCATAACGAGCAGTACCTTTTACGTAAGGAAAAATGTCTTCAAAGAGCACTTGTGCTTTCGTATAATCTTTCTTGGCATAATACTGTTCTGCCATTTTGTATTTATACTCGTAGTCCTTGCTCTTCAATACCTTATTGAATTTATTGGAGCACGATACCAGTAAAACAGTCACCACTAAAAAGACAACGATCCTATTCATACAAGTTGGCAAAATTAGTTAATTATGGGCAATTTAGAAACTTGATTTGGGGTTTTGATAATCAATGAGTTAAGAAAAGCACAAAAATTGGCTGGAGGTTATGAGCTGCAAGCTACAAGCTGCAAGATATTCGCTTCTTTAAAGAACTTCATTCGCTTGTAGCTTGAAGCTTGCGGCTTGAAGCTCAAAGCCGCAGGCTTTTAAAAGAAAAAGCTGCTCTGCGAAGCAGAACAGCTTTTTTCTTTACCTATTCAAACGAAGGCGTTATTAGTTCTCGCCTTCTCCTTCCTTCAGTTTAGCTTTGATCTCAGCTAAAGCTCCCAGGTCACCCAGGGTTGCTTTTTCTACCTTCGCTTGGATGTTTTTCACAGCTTTCTTGGTATTGTCAGATTCAGCTTTCGCTTCTTTCTTAGCAATTTCCTTTTCTTCAGCTACTACTTTCTCCCAGATACGGGCATGGCTCAGAACAATACGCTTTTCATTGCGATCGAATTCGATCACCATGAACTGTGCAGTTTCATCAGCCTTCACCTGTGTACCATCTTCCTTGTTCAGGTGACGGTTAGGTGCAAAACCTTCTAAACCATAAGGCAATTGTACCAGGGCACCTTTGTCATCCTTACGGGTAACGGTTCCTTCGTGCAGGCTACCTACAGCGAAAGTTTCTTCCAGGGCATTCCAAGGATCTTCTTCCAACTGTTTGTGTCCTAATTGCAGTTTACGGTTTTCTTTATCGATGCTGAGGATGATGATATCGATGTGCTCACCTACTTTGGTATAATCAGTTGGGTGATTGAATCGCTTCAACCAGCTCAGATCGCTGATGTGGATCATACCACCGATACCTGGCTCCAATTCAACGAATACGCCATATGGAGTGATGTTTTTCACCAAACCTTTGTGCTTACTGTTTTCAGGGAACTTGTTCTCGATCGTGCTCCATGGGTCTTCGCTCATTTGTTTGATGCTCAGACTCATCTTACGTGCATCTTTATCTAAGGTTACCACTTTTGCTTCATACTCATCACCCAACTTGAAGAATTCCTTCGCGTTGATCGGAGTATTTGCCCAAGTGATCTCAGATACGTGTACCAGTCCTTCAACACCAGGCTGAATTTCCAGGAATGCACCGTAATCTTCAATATTGACTACTTTACCTTTCACAACTGAACCTTCAGATAAACCTTCAGGCAGCACATCCCATGGATGTGGCGTCAGTTGCTTCAGACCTAAGCTGATACGCTTCTTGTCGTCGTCGAAATCCAATACCACCACTTGCAATTTCTGATCCATCTTCACCACTTCGCTTGGGTGAGAGATACGACCCCATGAAATATCGGTGATGTACAACAGACCATCCAAACCACCAAGGTCCATGAAAGCACCGAAATCTGTGATGTTCTTCACCACACCTTCCAATACCTGGCCCTTCTCGAGTTTGCTCATGATCTCTGCACGCTGTGCTTCGATATCGCTTTCGATCAGTGCTTTGTGAGATACAACGGCATTCTTAATGGCCTCGTTGATCTTCACAACTTTAAATTCCATGGTCTTACCTACAAACTGATCGTAATCAGTTACAGGCTTCACGTCGATTTGAGAACCCGGTAAGAAAGTTTCCATACCGAATACATCTACGATCAAACCACCTTTTGTTTTGCTGGTAACAGTACCGGTAATAACCTCACCAGTCTTGTGTACTTCCACAATACGCTCCCATGCACGGAAGATGCGGGCAGACTTACGGCTGAGGTGCAGATTACCTTGGCGGTCTTCTTTCTCAACAACCATTACTTCTACTTCATCACCGATCTTCAATCCCTGTACATCACGGAATTCGTTCAGTGAAACCAGACCATCGCTTTTGAAACCGATGTTTACAACCACATCTGTTTTGGTGAGGGCAACCACACCACCACGAACGATCTCGCCGTCTTCGATCTGTACGAAAGTGTTATCATACACTTTGTCATACTTCACTCTTTCAGCTTCAGCATAGTGACTCACATTACGCTTGTCAATGCTCCAGTCAAAATCATCATGCGCAGTTTCTACAACCGGCGCTGCTTCAGGTGCTTTTGTTGTCGCAGTAGCAACTTCGGGAGTACCCGCGTTGTCCTGAGCATCTGCGTTTAATTGTTTACGAAAAATGTTCATAAAATGATCCCGATGGTTTAATAAATCGGGGGTGCAAAAGTAGGGAAAATTGAGGGAAATAGGGAAGTCTTGAGATGAAAGTTGAAGGATCTTTCTTGCGATTATGTTTTTGCAATCACTCAAATAAAAAATAAATAAATATATTATGTATAAAATCCTATATCAAAGTGCTTTAGGCTAATGCTTATAGAATCATAGAAATTCAAATAATTATTTAGTTGATTTTAAGTTTTTAACTCTGATCTGACCCTAAGTTATTATTGTGGGCTATCGAAACTATAAGTACAAACTTATTCGCTAATTTTGTAAAGATTGACAGGGAGGATGTATGGGTTTGGACGCCATACTCAATAATTCAATTTACAATAAATAGGTTTTGGAGACCTATCTAATCCTCAGGAAATTGATTAATGTCCTCCCTATGTCAATTAGCTTTTGAATTTCTTCTTAAGTTTAGAAATCATTGCATCTAGAATTAAAAAGTCATCTTCTTCAGAAATTAATAGTTTAGAATTCATTCCGGGACCATATATGTGAATTGTAAATGAATCTAATAAAGATGTGCTTGGAGTAATTTGACTAGGTACTGAATAAACTTCAGATTCCGATTGGTCGATAACTCTAACTGCTGATTTATTATCATCTCCATCTTGTAAGTAGTCATTATTATCTTCTTCGGTGATTTCGACCGTATTTGAGCTATTGGTTTTTATATTTATATCTACAATTTTGTTCTCTACTAGTATTTCGTAGTTTTTTGCTCCTTCTAAAAAATAGTTCATTACACGTTGAGCGATATCTTCATCAACGCCAAACTCTCGAATCATTAACTTATCCAACATTTTAATAGGTAATTCTTTGTTTAGAAACCTTTCATATATATTTCTGTACAAAGGAGGTGCTAAAAAAGCGGATCTTAGATTTTGTTGTTTTTCTTGATCATCATAAGCTAGTTTTATATTCTTATAAAGTAGTGTTGTTTTCAGAGAATTCTTATCTGAAATAACTAAGCCATGCTTTTTTGCAGCACCAATTAATGCTGTGAATGAGCCCGTCACTTTAACTCCCATTTTCTCTGCGCAAGTCAGAACACTACAGGTTCCACCTAGATAATCAATGGCATCAGCCATTTCTAAAACTCTAGGAAATGAAGCTCGAGGATAATCAATTAATTTAGGCATAAATTATAACGTTTTAACTCATCAAATTTAGACGCTTTAACGCATGAACTAAAAAAATATAACGCCATTTTATGAACATTTAATTCACAATTCCTCAATTTACTGAGTACTTAATAACTTAAGAAAGTTCTTCCTTCTTCTAAGAGTGTTCTTCGCCGATGTCTCGGGTAGAGGACTCGGCGAAGGTTACACAGCTAAGATGTGCTATTTAGTTTTGCTTCCCTCCTACAACCATAAAACTCCTCATGCCGGTCAGATCCTTCGTCGCAGATGATCACTTGCGTGATCAATGCTCCTCAGGATGACGGTTTCGTGGTGGGGTGTTCAAGCTGTGTTGGCTTCGCCAACACAGCTTGGTAATCTTTCTTATCACTTCACTTGAACCGTAGTCAACCAACTGTTCATCAAATTTGCGGGAAATACGATGGTGTGTATCGCTATTTTCGGCTCTATTGATTGTTTCTCTGTAAAACAAATACCATGCAACAGCCACCATTTTCAGAGTATACACCAAAAGTATATACCTTTACAAAAAGTAATGGTATGAAAACTTTATCACTTAAACTGGATGATCATACATTCGAAGAAGCTGAAGCTATTACAGCGAAATTGAACATAGCCCGTAACCGCTATATCAATGAAGCGGTAGATCTCTACAATCGTTATAACCACAGAAAGTTATTGAAGCATACACTGGCCAAAGAATCTGCGCTTACCAGAAAAGAGTCCATGAACATCTTACGTGACTTTGAAAAACTGGCTGATGAAGATTAAGCAGTATGATATATGGCTAGCCAATCTGAATCCCGGCAAAGGAACAGAGCCGGGTAAAACCAGACCTGTTGTTATTGTGCAAACAGATCTGTTGAATGATACACATTTATCAACGATTGTTTGTCCTATTACCACGAATATTCAACCTGACATGAATATTCTGCGTGTGCATTTAAAAAAATCACAACTAGATCAATTGAGTGATGTTCTCATTGACCAAATCAGGGCCATTGATAATAAAAGATTGATACAAAGAATTGGCAAACTCCATCAAGATCAAATCCAATTATTGAAAAAGAATTTGATGATTGTATTAGACCTGTAAGGTTCTATAAAAAGGCATATTGTACTAATCCCCTTTCCACAGAATTGTATAAATAAAAAGTTTCTACAAACAATCGATACCATCAAAAAGTCCGAACTTCGGATCATTGCAAATGCCTTATAACGCATTTGAATCATTCGACCCATGAACTATCAGACTTTTCAGCCCAACAGCGATTTAAATGCACTGGTCAAATGTTTTTGGACTTTGGAAGTTTCGGCTGATCATGCTTCCGAAAAACAAAGAATTATTCCTGATGGTTGCATGGAACTGATATTCATATTGGGCGATGATATCAAACGATATACTTCTGAAACCGAATTCATCATTCAACCTAGGGCCATCATCGTAGGACAAATTACAGAGCCTTTCACCATCCAACCTACCGGTTATGTACACTGTTTTGCTACGCGTTTTTATCCCTATGGTGTTGCCAACTTTATCAAAACACCTCTGAAGAATTTAGAAAATAAAGAAACACCCATCGCTTCTCTTTTCGGGGAAACAATTGCCCATGAATTAGAGCAAAAAATCATTCAGGCAAAAGACACACAAGAAAGAATAGAGATCATTGAAACATTCCTCACCCATAAACTCAATGAAAGCTACTCGATTGATCAGATCGTACTATCCACGATTGATGCACTATTGGCAACAAGTGGAAGTTCTCCTATCAAAGCCATCCTACAAGAAGATGCATCGAAACGCAGACAGCTGGAAAGAAAATTTTCGAAACAAATTGGTATGAGTCCAAAACAGTTAGGCAAAGTGATCCGTTTACAAGCGGCATTAAAACTCATGCTCAACCAGAAGTCTGAATCGTTTACCAAAATTGCTTACGAAAGTGAGTATTATGACCAAAACCATTTCATCAAAGACTTCAAAGAATTTACAGGTATCACACCCAAGGAGTTTTTATCTGATAATCAAATGCTTTTGTCTTCTCTTTTCTACTCGGAAGACTAACCTGTCGCATTTATACTATTTATAGCGTTACTAATCTTACATCTTTGTGTCAAAACTCATCAGATGAAAAGAACCCTACTCAGTGTAGTAATGCTCATGGCCATTGGCTTTTCGGCTTGTACCAACACAAAAAGTATTGAGGAAGAAAAAAAAGCAACTACTGAACCGCAAAAAGCAACAACTATGAACAATTTGATTTCGATTGTAGAAATTTCAATCACAGATTTTCCCAAAGCAGTAAAATTTTATCAGACAGTTTTAGGTGTCACTATTCAAGAAATGGAGATGGATGGTAATAAAATGGGCATCATTCCAAATGAAGAAGGAACAGTAAATGTGGTATTGATAAAAGGCAACGACTATAAACCATCCAGTGATGGGGCGTTAGTATATTTCAACGCAGGTAAAGACCTACAGCCAATGCTTGACAAAGTAGAACAAAATGGCGGAAAGGTAATTGTACCGAAAACTCAAATCAGTCCGGAAATGGGATATTTTGCTTTGTTTATTGACACCGAAGGAAACAAAGTGGGACTGCATTCAGCGCAATAAAATAACGGAAACAAAAGAGCAACCGTAATAGTGATTTTTTATAAAAAGGACTGACGTACTTCATTGAACGTGAGTCCTTTTTATTTTTCTTCTTCTCTGCGGGTCACATTTCGTTTTACTTCTATCCAATAGCAATAAAACTCTCTAGATAGATTGCTCCTTCTTATTTAAGATCGTAAATAATCTTATTTTAATTATGCGAATTCGCCATAATTACATGTTCAAGGTTTATAATTTTTTAAGGGACATAGGTTACTTTTTCAACTTTTCGGCATCAATAGAAAAAGTAGCATGTCTCTTTTTTATCGACATAAAATTTCTAGCTTTTTTCTTCTACTCTATCTGCTTTGGTGGATGTACATGATTTATTACATGTTAAAACCAGCAGGAGAACCCGTCTGTGATCCTTCACCTTTAGCTTTTATTATCATCACTCCGCTTTGGTCCTTCATTTACACTTGTGTATTGCTGGGCAAATATTCAACAGCTCATCCCGCTTATCGACAAGATTATCTACTTTTTATTTTCCTATGTATTTGTCCATTATTACTAGGATGCTTAGTTTTTTTGTAACAGACTTGCTGGTTAGCAGAAATAGAATGATATAGATTTTTATCTCTTCTTGTCGTAACACCTCATTCAAAGCAATACTGTTGATAGCTCCCTATTGACGAAAAACGTATTTCTAACAGCTACAAAGCATTACTTGTGGTAAATTCAATACATCACTAAAATGTAGGATTATCTTTAAGGATATCATTTTCATAAAAACCATGAAACAAACACTTACTATCCTCTTTCTAATCGCATCGTTTACTGCCCATGCACAACAAAGGAATAAGATATTCACTGCTGATATCGACAATTTCTGGAGAGCTTATGATAGTATTCAACAAACACCAGATTTTACTAAGAAACTGACATTGATCAATGAATACTACATCAGCAAAAGAACAAAAGGATTAGATGCATTCATGGGGTTGCGCGACTACAACGATACGCTCTATGTAAAACTAATTGAAAGGTATCCGAAGTTTTGGAATTCAATCAGAGCTAATACATTAACTGTTAAAACGAAAATAGCCGCATTCAACAAAGCCATCGCTGATTTACAAAAGCTGTATCCTGAATTAAGAGAAGCTGAAATGTATTTTACCATTGGCGGTTTACGTTCAGGTGGCACCGTTAAGGATAACATGGTTTTAGTTGGCGCAGAGATCGCAACGGGTGACTCTAGTATAAATATGACTGAGTTCAAAAACGACTGGTTGAAAAAAGCGTTTGCTAAACAGTCACTTGACAATCTGGTTTATTTGAATATTCATGAATACATACATACACAACAAAATGGATCAGGTGATCGGGTATTGAATCAGTGTATCATGGAAGGTGCTTGTGACTTTATCACTGAACTGGTTCTCAGAAAAACCCCTGAAACACAATACATGTTTTATGGCAAAAAACATCATACTGAAATCAAAGGTCAGTTTAAACAAGACATGCTCACCAAAAACTTTTCTGATTGGCTTTACAATGGCGGACAAAAAGGTGAAAGTGCTGATTTAGGTTATTATGTTGGTTATGAAATATGCAAATCCTATTACAAACATGCAAAAAATAAGTCGCAAGCAATAAAAGAGATCATTGAACTCAACTATGCTGATGACAAAGCAGTTGATGCATTTTTTGCTCAATCAAAATTTTTTGAAGACTAACCCTCTTAAAAAACATATTCAAGTATGCAAATCTTCATTACATGAAATTTCTTTTGTACACTGTACTATTCTTGATCACAAATACATATGGTATTGCAAAAAGCAACCCACCATTTGACAACATTGACCTTACCTTGAATTTCCAAAAGGAAGTTTTATTTATTAAAGCGACCTATACTCACCATTGGACTGCATCAGACACTGATAGTATTTTCTTCTTATTCAACACCACCTACCCTATTCAAAAAATTAATTGTGAAGGATATATATCCCATCAAGTGACCCAAAAAAATGGGGACCCTTTTTCCTATCTGCTGATTCAAATAGATAGAAATAAAGTAAAAGGCAAGTCAACCAATTTCGAATTTGAATATAGCATCGATCTCAAAAAGCAAAACCATCTTTCATCCAATTGGATAGAGTTGAGTCTTGATAAGTTCTGGTACCCATGTTACAATGGATTGGGGACTCGATTCACATCTATAATGCATATCAGCAACTTACCTCCTGGCTACACATTCTATTCCTATCCGCATGCACGTTTTACCTATCAAGACAATCATACCATCACTATCGAAAATAATAAACCTTGGTACGATGTCTTATTAATGGCAGGAAAGAATATGAAGGAATGGAAAAGTAAAGATGCGGACATATCCATAAAATTTTATGCTTCGCAACATCAACCTGATTCAATAATAACATCCATGCATCAAAAAGTAAAAGATATCATAACAGTGTACAACTCATCTTTTGCTGCGAAGGCTCCAATTAAAAACTTATCCATTCTCTTACGAAATACCAAACGAGAAGAAATAGGTTACCAGTTTTACAGACCCGGATTGGTTGTAAGCGGGGCTGATTTTAATAGTTATGGTAATCTTGCTCATGAAATTGCACATCATTGGTGGCTGAACGCAGATATAATGAATGGCCAGTGGTTGAATGAAGGATTTGCCAACTATAGTATGCTCTTGGTATTAGACAAATATGATACTACTAGAAGAAACAGCATTCTTACATCTTACCAAAAAAACAGTAACGGAAAAGGACCTGTTTCCGGCGTAACTACTTTTACGACGAATGCTTACGAACGATATTATTATAAGCCTACAGTGATCCTTTGGAACTTAGATCAGAAAATTGGAAGAGCTAAAATGATGCATTTATTAGCTGAAAGAATCAGGGTAAAAGCAGACACAGAGAAGTCTGTACTAAAATTGGTACAGCAAATTGCGGGCACTTCGGTAGAAAGTTATTTTTTAGAGAAGCTCAAAGAAGAATAAGCACTATTTAGTTCTCTGATGAAAACGCCGTTAGACAACATAATAGTTGTTTCAATGAGTTACTAATACCCCTTTGCTAAAGCTGTCTGATTATGATGATTGTGAGATATTCACTTAAGACTGAATATAACTCTGCAACTGATTGATTGTTTCTGCCTGTGTCAATATGGTTTCTGTTACCAGATCATTGATGGAAATGATGCCTACCATTTGCTCATCTTCAATCACAGGTAAATATCTTAAACGATGTGAGGTCATCAATTGCATACAAGATTCTACCGTATCATTCATCGCCACATAAGGAAAGTCTGTGGTCATGATCTCTCCTACTTTTGTTTCACTGGAATGTCGTCCTTTCAATATTACTTTCCTGGAATAATCGCGCTCCGTCATAATGCCTGCAAATTTTTCATCTTTCATCACCACTACTGAACCTATGTTTTGTTCAGCCATTAATTTCAATGCATCTATCACCGTCATTTCCGGTGGAACGATGGTAACTCTGTTTCCTTTGCGTTGTAATACATTACTTACTTTTCTCATGGCAGACATTTTAGTTCCTTAATATAATACTTGATTTTGAATTGTGCAAGTGTATGGATCGTGAAAAGTGAAAAGTGAAAGGTGAAATGAGTTGTTTTAGATAAGGCCGGTTCAATCAAAAAAATGTCCAACCTTGAAGCTTATAACTTCAAGATTGGACATTGATTATTGAAAATTCCTCTGTTCCCTAGTCTGTTTTCAGCGTTTTATCGATCAGGAAGATCAGATTGGCTCTGTGTGCTTTGGTTTCTTCGTTGGTTGAAACGGCTGCAGCCAATTTGGTTCTCAACTTCTTGATGGTATACAATGCTGCTGCTTTGGATACATCATCAATCGGTGCTTGTGGGTTCAACAAACTTGCTGCTCCTTTTACAAAAGTAGTCTGCAGGTATTGTCTATGAACATTCACATTACCATTGATATCAGCATCAAAAATCCCTTTTACCAGATCACCCATTACATCGGCAACACTGTACTGGTTACCATACAACCGAGTATTGGTCATACGCTGCAAAGTGATAGGATTCAGGATATGCGCCAATGCTCCACCTGCCTGTAAGCCTAATACATTATTGGTGATCTTAAAATCTTCACCATTACCCGGCTGGTTGAATCCTCTGCGCTGGAATGCGAGGTATGGATATACCTGAGCATCTGCATCAAAAGCATTGGGTGCAAATACATATCTATTCAACACATCCATTGCTTTCTTTTGTGTAGCCAATGGTACCGGTGTATATGGTTTGTTACCTGAATTTTGCTCCGGATTACTTCTGTCGATGTACACGCCACCTACATAACGGCTAATAGCATTGATCATGCTGTTACGTTGTCCATTCAATACACCATAGCGTGCACGTACTTCTACATATGATTTTCCAGGCTTTGTATATTTCTGAACGAGTTTACCCATCAGATTATTCACCAGTTTGAAACGATCTTCTGCATAACCGATGGCATCATTGGTCAGATCATTTACATTCACGCGAGGATCGATGGCTTTACCGGGCGCTCTCATATCATCTCCATCATTACCAAAAGCTAATTTAGGATCAGTACTGCGTGATAATATATTAGTAAGTCCTGCTTCCTCCTGTGACTCAGAGAATGGTGTATAACCATATTCAATAGCCCACAAATCATAAGGACCCGCTTTCGTAGTATAATAATCACCTTGCTTACTTCTGTCAGAGGAGACATTGATCGCAGGATAATCCATCACTGAACCGATCAATCCGATTGAACGAGTGATCGAAGTGTTATTGATCTCTGCAGGAGATAACATCTGACTGGCTTTCATGTTGTGGTTCAGTCCAAGTGTATGTCCCATTTCATGCATGATCAAATAGATCAGGAATTGCTTGTGCATTTCTTTGATCTCTCCTTCCGGAGCATCCATGGCTTCGAGGGTGGTATGTCCGGTCATGAACTGTGCTTTCAGTTCTCCTGACAGTGTACAAGCCGCATGGTTTTTCATTTGCATGCCCGGGAAATTCAAATCATTGGCTGTGTTCATAGATGGACCATTGTACAACTCATCGAAAATTGGCGTTGCACTTCCAGAGAACCATTCTACAGTGATATCTGCTCCAAGTATTTGTCCGGTACGTGGATTGGTAAAGCTGGGTCCAATGGCTCCGTAAGGAGGATTGGCGGAAGATACCCAACGAATCACATTGTAACGGATATCTGCAGGATCCCATGTAGCATCATCAGGCATGATCTTCATTTGAACTGCATTTTTGAATCCTGCTTTTTCAAATGCTTCATTCCATTTCAAGCCTGCGTCTATGATGGTTTGACGGTATTCATATGGAGTCGTATTCTCAACCCAAAAAACGATGGGTTCTACCGGTTCACTGATAGCTGCTGATGGATCTTTCTTCACGAGGTTCCAACGAGTAATCATGTCTTTGAAAGGTACAGGACTGATACTTGTTTGATCATTACGCTGGTCCAGAAAATAGCCAACACGTTGATCATCCCTACGTGGACGAAAATCGTTCTTAGGCATTTCAATGAAGCTATGCTGCATACGAACACGTACATAACGAGGATCTGTTACATCAGGTCCACCATTTGCGATGGTACTGGGATTATCATAAGAAAGATCCACAACTACATCGGTATTGTTCGGAAAAGATCGAATATTAGCATACTTTGATTTGGTAGGATTCAATCCACCCAAATTAAAAGTAAACATAGCTAAAGGACTTGGCAGTATCACAGGTTTTACCGGATCTAGCTTTTCACTCAAGAATAGCTGATCCACATTAATGAGGTAACCGAGTGAATCTTCAATACTGAATTTATCATTGTAAAAAACCGCCTCAGGTTTGTCTACATCTGCGGTCTTACTTACAGGATTGTTTTTATCGTAGAAAAAACCGGTATTTACCTGAGAGAATTCAATCTTATCAAATGCTCTTTTCATTTTGAAAACAGCTGTTGCACGGTGCATACTTTGATGCAGGAACAAGGAGGTGGGACCATTGATAGAAAAGCTCTGATAGATAAATTCCTTATCAAGCTGATCTTTTCTAACATACATCTGAAGGCTACCAGTTGCTGTATCCTGATACAGGGTAAATAATCCTTCAATTTTTTTATTGCCTTTTGTCTTTTCAGCTACTGTGGGCTTTTTAGGAGCTGCAGGAGCTTTAGAGGTATCGCCCGGTGGACGAGCACCGGCAGGCATTCCGGCCGGGGGTTGTTGAGCATACAGGGTTGAGCTCATAAATACCGCACATGCAGATGCGGCAAGCAAGAGTCTTCTCATAGAACGTTTCATTTTAGTTGACTATCAAAATAGTAAATCTGTGTCAAGAATTTACAGGAGAATGGATAAGTGGCATTTTTTTAACATTCAAGACTATACTTGTTATTCCATGAGATCATAACTGTCATTTTTGTCCTAACCAACTATTCCTGATCTTTTCCTCGAGGGGTGTTGGATTTTCCTTTAATGTGATCTGATAACTGTATGTAGTTTGTGTACCTAATGAAAGCTTTACTTTTTGGACGGCCTTATCCTGTTTAAGAATAGTCAGTACCACTTCATCCCCTGTTTTCATGGCACGTAATGCTTCTTTAAATACTGCGGCTTTGTAAATGGGCTGTCCATTCAATTCAAGTATATGCATCTGCTTTCTCAGACCCTCATTCCATGCCGGTGATTGCCAATCAACAGTACTTATAACTACAGAATCTCTTCTATCTATCACATTCGCGCCTAAATAAGCTTGTTTCAATAAAGGCTTTTGATCTACTTGCAAACCTGCATAACCAAAATAAGTAGCATAATCCAAAGGCTTTACGGTATAGATGTATTCAAAGAAATCATCGAGGCGCTTGCCTGTCACTTGTTCACATACTTTTTTAAACTCCGCTTCCGTAAAACCTCTTTTTTTCTCTTTGTAATACTCGTAATACAATTTACGCATGACATCATCTAATGACTTTTCATTGTTGGTCTCATGCCTGATTCTGAAATCTAGCATAGCGCCTACAACAGGTCCTTTATCATAGTAAGAAATGGTTTTATTCACTTCATCTTCCGTTCTTCCGAAAGGACCATCGGACCATGTTTCCCAGCTGGCTTGGGCTAATGTTTGAAACAATTTACCAGGCTTGGCTTCATGTGAAACAATGTTTTGCTGAATGGATTGTAACAACTCTTGCTGTGTAGATATGTTTGCTCTGCGTAATACCAAGAATTCATAGTAAACAGTAAGTCCTTCTGACACCCATAACATATTGGTGCGACTTCCTTTATCATAATCAAAGGGACCCAGCTCAATTGGACGTATACGTTTTACATTGTAATGATGAAAATATTCATGTGCCAAGAAATTGTACATTCTTATTTTAGCAGCTCTACTATTATCCAATCCCTGACCACTGAATGCGATGGATGTTGAATTCAAATGTTCAATTCCTCCACCTCCCGGTCCAATGGCCAAAAAGCTATAATGTTTGTAGGGTATTTCACCAATGATATCTGCAGCAGACCGAACAATTTTAGTAAGGTCTTCAATGAATGATTTTTTATCAAAATCACCCATTTTATATCCGGTGAAATGATGCGGTATTAGTTTCACATAAAAAGAAGTCAGATCTTCCAGTTTGCTTCCCAATAAAAAAGGGCTGTCATACAGAATATCAAAATCAGGAGATGTATAAGTGAATTTTTTATCTTTTATCTGCTCAAGCCCTGTGGCTACTCTGTTCCAGTTAGTAAAAGGTTGAACATCAATAATGGATGCGCGATCCAATTCATTTACGGGATATAAAAAGATTCCTGCCGGAGATAAATAAGCGAATTCTTCATCTACATAATTTGCAGCTACAAAACGTCTGTTACCAAAAATAGCATATCGAATTGCAAATGGTTTTCCATTACTATTGATCTGCCAATGATTCGCAGCAATCATCTTCCATGAAATATTTGGATCAGCAAAACTATTAACTGTAAAATCTTTCAGATCTTTTGAATAGTTCATCAATTGATAATAACCTGTGGTCCAATTAGGCAATTTGAATTCACTAATTGATTTTCCTTTGGGATCGAACTGCATTTCTACCTGTAATAAGTGTTCAGTTGCACGCGGAAATGAAATAGTGAACTTAATAGGCGTTTTAATATTCTGAGCATTTGCAAAAAGAGCAAAGACCAGTACACAAGTGGTCAACAAATAGCGAAATACATTGCTGAAAGTCAATGGCTGCATAAAGGGTTATTGTAAAGATCAAGTTATTATTTTCGAACCTATTTTCTTTACCCATTCTTAACCTTCCATTTCCGGATTTTAGCTCATACCAGCGATGGCCTTGGCAGCAATAAAACCACTGGTCCATGCATGTTGGAAATTGAAGCCTCCTGTGATGCCATCTACATCCATGACCTCCCCTGCAAAGAATAGTCCGGGTAATTTTCTGCTTTGCATGGTTTGAGGATCGATCTCGCTAAGTGCTATGCCGCCGGCTGTTACAAACTCATCTTTGAATGTTGTTTTACCCTTCACACTAAATTCGTTTACTGTAAGATTTTTAATCAGCTTGTTCTGCTGTTTTGAAGGAAGATCAGACCACCTGCATTCAGCGTCGATTTCAGATTCTTGTAAAATATGTAACCACAAACGATTCGGTAATCCAAACGGATTTTTACTGCCTAGTTTCTGTGAACCGGATCTTTCTCTAATCTCTTGCCATTCATCGCGCAGCATTTGTTCTGTATAATCAGGAATCCAATTCACTAAAATGGCGAAATGATAATTTTTATCTGCCAATTCTCTTGCTCCCCATGCTGAGGTTCTTAAGACAGCAGGACCACTCATTCCCCAATGCGTGATCAATAAAGGGCCTTCTTCTTGCAGTTTGCTTCCTGCTACTTTTACGATCGCACGTTCGACACTAACGCCCATCAATGAAGTGATGGGGTTACCGGGCATATTGAAGGTAAAGAGTGATGGTACAGGTGTTGCAATGGTATGTCCTGTTGATGTCAACCAATCAAACATATTGGCTTTTGGAAAACCACCTGTAGCAATGCATACAAAGTCTGCGGAAATGATATTCCCATTACTTAATTGAAGTTCAAATTTGTTTTCCTTTTTTTGAAGCGATACAACTCCGGTTTGTAATTGTACCGCTACTTTATACTTATCTGCTTCTTTCAACAAACAATCAATGATGGTTTGAGAGTTATCTGTTACGGGAAACATTCTGCCATCTTCTTCCGTTTTCAATTGAACACCTCTTTCCTCAAACCATTGAATCGTATCCTTGGTATAAAATTGATGGAATGATTTCTTTAAGAAGTTTTGTCCTCGCGGATATTTCTTCACCAACTCCTGTATTTCAAAACAAGCATGCGTGGTATTACATCTTCCACCGCCACTGACTTTTACTTTTGACAACAGTTTGTTTGACTTTTCCAACAACAACACTTTCAATGATGGATTCATAAGCGCAGCATTCACTGCACAAAAGAAGCCGGCTGCTCCTCCACCAATAACTATGAGTTGTTGTTGCATAATCAGATAAACAAAAAGACCTTTTGATAAAGGTCTTTGTAAAAATATTAATTCGGCGTTGAATTACTAGTAATAAGAAGTATTCAGATTAGGATTGGCTTTCTCCGCTGCTTCAATAATGCTATAATCTGAAAGGATCAATGCTTGTCCTCGTTTCACACATACATCATGTTCAAAATGACAAGCCGCTTTTCCGTCTTGTGTACGTACGGTCCATCCATCATCTTCTGTATACACTTCTTTTGTACCAAGATTGATCATAGGTTCAATGGCCAATACAAGATTCTCTTTCATCTTTGGACCATTTCCACGTTTACCATAATTAGGCACTTGTGGATCTTCATGTAAACTTCTACCTAAGCCGTGTCCAACCAATTCTCTTACAACACCATAACCATGTTTCTTCTCAGCATATTCTTGTATAGCAAAAGAGATATCTCCTACCCTGTTGTTGACAATCGCTTTTTCAATGCCTTTGTACAAAGACTCTTTGGTTACTTTAACGAGCTGAATAATTTCAGGATCTGTTTCACCCAGAATAAATGTGTATGCATGATCGCCATGCCAACCATTTAAGATCACACCCATATCAACTGAAACGATATCGCCGTCTTTCAAAGGAACATCATTTGGAAAACCGTGTACCACAACATCATTCACCGAAGCACATACATTGAAAGGATATCCTCTATAATTATAAAAAGATGGAACTGCTTTGTGGTCTTTAACGAAGTCGCCACAAAGTTTATCGATCTGCATCGTCGTCATCCCGGGCTTCAGCACTTTGGCCACTTCAGTAAGTGTTTTACTTACCAACAGCGCCGCTTCTTTCATCAGGGCTATTTCTGCTTCTGTTTTATAGATGATCATATTATTTCTTCTCGACATGATAAAAAAACAAACCTGTCGTCGCAATCAGCGAGACGACAGGTTTGCAAATATCGCAATTTTTATCTATCGTCCATGGACCATGGTCTATGGACTAATTGACTAAATCGTTGTAGTAGAAACAGTCTGTCTACCTTGTACGCGACCGCCTTTCATCAGTCCATCGTATTGACGCATCAACAGGTATGTTTCAATTTGTTGTAGTGTATCCAATACCACACCTACCATGATGAGTAATGAAGTACCACCAAAGAAAGTGCTGAATCCTTGAGTAACACCTAGACGCTGAGCGAATCCCGGCATGATACCTACCAATGCTAAGAAGATAGCACCAGGTAAAGTAATTCTGTCCATTACAGATCCGATATAATCAGCAGTAGGCTGTCCGGGCTTCACGCCAGGAATAAAACCGTTGTTACGTTTCAGGTCTTCTGCAATTTGTTTAGGGTTAAAGATCAATGCAGTGTAAAGGAAAGTAAATCCAATTACCATTACTGAGTAGATCACCATATACCAGGTATTGCTATGATCATTGAAGATCTTGACGATACCTTGAGCAGAATCAAGATTGGTAAAAGAAACGAGTGTAGGCAGGAACATGATCGCCTGAGCGAAGATGATCGGCATTACACCGGCACTGTTTACTTTGATAGGCAGGAACTGACGAGCACCACCGAATTGACGGTTACCGATGATCTGCTTAGCATAGTTAACAGGTATTTTACGAACACCTTGAACCAATACGATCAATCCAAGGATGATAGCAATCAGAATGGCGATCTCGATCAAGAAGATCAATAAACCACCACCGGCTCTTTCACCTTTCGCGCTAAATTCTTGAATCAAAGACTGAGGAAGACGAGCAAGGATACCTACCATGATGATGATAGAAGTACCGTTACCCAATCCTTTATCCTGGATCTTTTCACCCAGCCACATTACGAACATGGTACCAGCTGTTAAGGTAATAACAGTAGAGAACCAGAAGTAAGGTGCATAAGCAGGCATGATAGCTTCAGCGTATCCGGGACTGTTCAGGTAAGCAACATAAGCACCCGCCTGAAATGCAGTTACGATTACGGTGAGGTAACGTGTCCACTGATTGATTTTTTTACGTCCGCTGTCTCCTTCTTTCTGAACTTTCTGTAACTGAGGAACCAAGATGGTCATCAGCTGCATGAAGATAGAAGCAGAGATATAAGGCATGATACCGAGTGCCAGAATAGAAGCCTGAGAGAAGGCACCACCTGCGAACATATCGAAGATGCCTAACAAACCTCCACCGCTTTGGGCAGATTTCTGTGCTTCTTCAATTTTATTAGGATCGATACCCGGTAATACGATATGGGTACCAAAACGATAAGTAAGAACCAGTGCAAGTGTAATAATGATCTTGTTACGAAGCTCCTCTATCGTCCAAATATTCCTTAATGTCTGAACTAGTTTTTTCACTTGAATGCAATTGTAAGCGTTAATAGTCTTAAACCAAAAAAAGACGCACGTTGTGCGTCTGGCAAGTTACGATAAAATTACTTGATAATTTCAACGCTACCACCTGCAGCTTCGATAGCAGTTTTTGCTTTTTCGCTGGCTGCATTCACTTTGAAAGTTACTTTGGCTTTCAGTTCACCGTTGGCCAATACTTTTACTTTATCGGTACGGCTGATCAAACCATTGATATAAAGATTCTCAAGACTGAATTCAGTGAAACCATATTTCTCAACCAATTGATCGATTTGACCCAGGTTGAATACTACGAATTCAATACGGTTGTTATTCTTGAATCCACGCTTAGGGATACGACGCTGTATAGGCATCTGACCACCTTCGTGAGCCATCTTGCTCTTATAACCGGCGCGGCTTTGTCCACCCTTGTTACCTTTTGTAGATGTACCACCCTTACCGGATGCTTCACCACGACCTAAACGTTTTTGCTTGTGTGTAGAACCTTCTGCAGGTTTCAGATTGTGTAGTTTCATGTTGTATTGATTTTGAACTTTCGGGGAATCACCCCTCGCAAATGATTTGAAAATGTGTTGTCAGTGACAGAGAGAATTCTGATTTTTTATAAACAGAAAATGAATCAAGTAAATTGACTCATTTTCATTCCGTATGATACGGAACAAATTCTATCTTATCTGATTGGATTAAGCGATCTCTTCAACCTTCACCAGGTGGCTCACTTTATTCACCATACCCAGGATCTGAGGAGTAGCTTCTACTTCTCTTGAAGCATTCAATTTCTTCAAACCTAAAGCAATCAAAGTTTGTTTTTGACGCTCAGATCTGTCGATACCGCTTTTAATCTGTGTGATCTTGATTTTTTTCATAACGAGTTATTGTGATCGCTAATGGCTAATAGCTAATGGCTTTGATATGATAAGCTAGTAGCTATTAGCTATTGGCAATTATCCATTAAATACTTTGCTCAGCTTGATCGTACGGGTTTTAGCAACCTGAACGGGTTCACGCAACAGGCTCAATGCCTTGATGGTAGCTTTTACCACGTTGTGAGGGTTAGCAGAACCCAGGCTTTTCGCCAGTACGTCTGTTACACCTGCACTTTCCAGAACGGCACGCATGCTACCACCCGCGATCACACCCGCACCATGAGCTGCTGGTTTGATCAGGACTTTCGCAGCACCATCTTTCGCCCACTGTTCGTGAGGAACGGTTCCATGCATTACAGGTACTTTTACCAGGTTCTTCTTGGCATCTTCGATACCTTTTGTGATAGCTTCCTGAACTTCTTTTGCTTTACCCAGACCTTGTCCAACCACACCACTTTCATTACCCACTACTACCAGTGCTGAGAAGCTGAAGGTACGTCCACCTTTAGTGGTTTTCACCACACGGTTAATGGCAACTACTTTCTCTTTCAGTTCCATGTCGCCACCGGCTTTTACCTTATTTACGTTTACTTTAGACATTTATCTAACGATTAATTGTTGTTAGCAGATTAGAATTGCAGACCACCTTCTCTTGCACCGTCGGCTACTGATTTAACACGGCCATGGTACAGGTTACCACCACGATCGAATACTACAGTATTCAATCCCAGTTCAGTGGCTTTACGTGCGATTGCCGCACCTACCAGTTTCGCTTTTTCGATCTTGGTTACTTTCTGAGCAGCGATATCTTTATCACGAGATGAAGCTGCTGCTAGTGTTTGACCATTATCATCATCGATCAACTGTGCATAAATATCAGCATTGCTTCTGAATACAGATAAGCGTGGCTTAACAGCTGTACCAGCCACTTTCTTACGAATGCGGTATCTGATTTTTTGCCTTTGAATTAATTTACCCATTTTGTTTTATTTGTTACTTCCGATTCGGCCGGAAGCATGTTTAACATCTTGTTTCAGTCCATAGACCATGGTCCATGGACCATCGACTAATTATTATTTACCTGCTGCTTTACCTGCTTTTCTTCTCAGGATCTCACCAGCGTATTTCACACCCTTACCTTTGTATGGTTCAGGCTTACGTAAGCTTCTCAATTTAGCAGCTACCTGACCGATCAATTGCTTATCGATACCTTCCAAGAGGATCTTTGGATTCTGACCTTTTTCAGTTACAGTAGCAACTTTCAATTCTTTAGGAACTTCGAAAATGATATTGTGAGAGTAACCCAATGCCAGATCCAGAATGTTTCCGGTATTAGCGGCTTTGAAACCCACACCCACCAGTTCCAATTCTCTTTTGATACCTTCAGTAACACCTTTTACCATGTTACTAACCAATGCGCGGTATAAGCCATGCATAGCACGGTGACGGATCTGATCAGTAGGACGAACAAAAATAACTTCATTATCTTTTACGGTAACGATGATATCTCTATCGATGTTTTCGCTTAATTCACCTTTAGGCCCTTTTACAGTTACCACATTATCTTTGCTTACAGTGATTGTAACACCAGCTGGGATAATTACAGGTTGTTTTCCAATTCGTGACATAGTCGTTTCTTTTTTATTGTTCAACTAAAATCCTGACCGTGTTCAGCTCCGACTAAAAAGCTTAATTGTCAGACAGGACAATAACTTCATTAAGAAATGTAGCAAAGAACTTCACCACCTACATTCTGCGCTTTTGCTTGCTTATCGGTCAGTACACCTTTAGAAGTACTCAGGATAGCAACACCCAGACCATTGATCACTCTTTTGATCTCAGCGGGCTTAGCATATTGACGCAGACCCGGACGGCTCACTCTTTCCAGAGAGCGGATCGCAGGTTGTTTAGTAGAAGGATCATATTTCAACGCGATCTTGATCAGACCTTGTTTGTTATCATCTTCAAATTTGTATTTCAGGATATAACCCTGTTCGTACAGGATCTCTGTCATACGCTTTTTTAGATTAGAAGCAGGGATTTCTACCAGTCTGTGACCAGCCATCTGTGCGTTACGGATTCTGGTTAAGAAGTCTGCTATAGGATCAGTTACCATTTTTATTAGAATTAATTCGTGTTCAAAATTTTGTGTCCATCACTCCCAATTAACGATGGGATTCAGGGTTATTACCAGCTTGCTTTTTTAACACCTGGAATTTTACCATTCAGGGCCATATCACGGAAGATTACCCTTGAGAGACCGAAGTATCTCATATAACCTTTCGGACGTCCGGTAAGCTGACAACGGTTCTTTAAACGAACAGGTGACGCATTCTTAGGTAGTTTATCCAATGCTGCATAATCACCTGCTGCTTTTAAAGCTGCACGTTTTTCTGCGTACTGGGCCACCATTGCTTCACGCTTTCTTTGTCTGGCTTTTACTGATTCTTTTGCCATTGTTTTATGTTTAGATTTGAGTAGGTTCCGGAATTGCTTAATACAAACCGGCTGCTACCAGTTACTTTTTAGTTATTGTCTTTTTTAGCTCCTTTGAAAGGCATACCCAGTTCTTTCAGTAACTCATATGCTTCTTCGTTGGTTTGAGCAGTAGTTACGAAAGTGATATCCATACCTGTGATTCTATTCACTTTATCGATATCGATCTCAGGGAAGATGATCTGCTCAGTAACACCCAATGTGTAGTTACCACGACCATCAAACGCCTTATCACTGATACCTTTGAAGTCACGTACACGAGGTAACGCAACAGATACCAATCTGTCCAGGAATTCATACATCTTCTCTCCTCTCAGTGTTACACGAGCACCGATTGGCATTCCTTTACGGAGTTTGAAGTTGGAGATATCCTTTTTAGACATGGTAGGTACAGCTTTTTGACCAGTGATCATGTTCAGCTCTTCTACAGCGATGTCTACTAATTTTTTATCATTCACCGCACCATTAACGCCACGGTTGATACAGATTTTTTCCAACTTAGGAGCTTGCATTACAGTTTTGTAAGCAAACTTTTTCATTAAAGCAGGTACAACTTCTTTGGTGTACTTATCTGCTAATCTCGGAGTGTATTTTGCAGTACTCATTACTTGATTACCTCCCCTGATTTTTTAGATATACGAACTAATTTACCTTCTTCACGATTACGCTTTACTTTGGTAGCGCTGCTCGTTTTAGCATCCCACAACATCACATTACTGATATTGATTGGTGCTTCGATCTTAACGATACCACCCTTTGTATTCTGCGCAGAAGGCTTGGTATGTTTGGTTACGATATTAACACCTTCTACTACCACACGACCTTTATCCACGATAACTTCCAACACCTTGCGGGGCTTTTTCAAGTCCTTGTCATCACCGGCGATCACCACTACGGTGTCTCCTTTTTTGATGTTGAATTTGGGTTTAAATCTTGTACTCATTTTTTTAGGCTTAAAGCTGAATGCTAAACACTTTTATCGCTTAGCAACTATTTGTTTTATGTTTTAAGGTCGATCACAAGCATTGTTTCTTGTATCTTCCTTCTTGTGTCTTCTTATAATACTTCCGGAGCCAAAGAGATGATCTTCATGTATCCTTTATCACGAAGTTCTCTTGCTACTGGTCCGAAGATACGGGTACCACGAGGCTCGTCAGAGTTGTTCAATAATACCACTGCATTGTCATCGAAGCGGATGTAAGAACCATCCTTACGACGCAATTTGTTTTTGGTACGAACGATCACCGCTTTAGATACAGTACCTTTTTTGATACCGCCTGCAGGAATCGCATCTTTTACAGTTACAACGATCTTATCACCAATTTTGGCATAATCCTGACCGCTGTTACCTAATACTTTGATACAAAGTACTTCCTTAGCACCACTGTTATCAGCTACATTCAATCTACTTTCTTGCTGAATCATTGTTTTAGCTTTTAGCTTATAACTTGGAGATTTCTCTCTTCGTTAAATTTTATCAATTTTTACAGAGGCTACAGCTCAAATTCTTGCAGCTTGCAGCTTGTGACTTGCGGCTTTCCGCAAGCCGGTTATTATTTTGCTTTTTCTACGATCTCAACCAGTCTCCAACGCTTTGTTTTGCTCAGAGGACGAGTTTCCATGATCTTTACCACATCACCGATACCGCACTCACTTTTTTCATCATGAGCATGGAACTTCGTGGTTTTCTTTACGAACTTTCCGTAGATAGGGTGTTTTACTTTTCTTTCAACCGCAACAGTGATGGTCTTGTCCATCTTATCGCTGGTAACAACCCCGATCCTTGTTTTGCGTAAATTTCTTACTTCAGCCATTGTTTATTTTTTAAGCTATGAGCTCTGGCCAGTCTATACTGATTCGAGCAAAGTTTTTTTTGATAAGCTTGTTGCTTGGAGCTTGAAGCTTGTAGCTTTAAATTCCTAATTGTTTTTTCTTCAACTCAGTCTTCAGACGAGCAATATCTCTGCGCAGACCACGAATATTCATCGGGTTCTCCAATGGAGAGATTGCATGTGCGAATTCTAATTTTTTCAGTCTTAACTGATCTTCCTGAATTCTTGCCTGCAGATCTGAGACATTCATGTCTTTCAGACCTTTATTGAATTCAACTTTTTTATTTGCCATTTTGGTCAATTTGAAAATTAAGCTTGTAAGTCTCTTCTTACGATGAATTTGGTTTTGATCGGTAATTTCTGAGCAGCGAGTTCCATCGCTTCCTGAGCTACCTGCTGAGATACACCATCGCATTCGAAGATGATACGTCCTGGTTCTACTACAGCAGCCCAGAATTCAGGGTTACCTTTACCTTTACCCATCCTTACCTCAAGAGGCTTACGGGTAATGATCTTATCAGGAAATACACGGATCCACACATTACCTTCACGCTTCATAGCACGGGTCATTGCCTGACGAGCAGACTCGATCTGGCGATTCGTTAACCAGATAGGTTCCATCGCTTTCAAAGCAAATGAACCGAATGAAATGGAAGTACCACGCTTAGCCACTTCACGAATGCGGCCTTTCTGCTGTTTCCTGTGTTTACTTCTTTTAGGCTGTAACATTTATTACAATTTGAAAATTTGAATAATTGAATTTGAAAATGAGTTGATTTTCAAATTATCTTCTATTGTCTCTTCCGCCTCCACCGCGGTTATCTCTTCTATCTCCACCACGACCACCGCGATCATCTCTTCTGTCTCCGCGTCCGCCGCCTCTCTCTTCACCACCTCTTCTTTCGCTCATATCATTCTTACCACCTACGAAGTTTGGATTCAGTTCGCGCTTTCCAAGTACTTCACCTTTACAGATCCATACTTTGATACCGATCTTACCGTAAACGGTTTGAGCATAAACGTTAGCGTAGTCGATGTCCATACGGAAAGTATGCAAAGGCACACGACCCTGTTTGAACTCTTCGCTACGAGCGATCTCAGCACCACCTAAACGACCGCTCAACTTGATCTTGATACCTTCAGCACCCATTCTGAGTGTAGAAGCGATCGCCATCTTGGTAGCACGCTTGAAGTTGATACGGTTCTCGATCTGACGAGCGATAGTATCTCCTACAATATTGGCATCCAGTTCAGGACGACGGATCTCCAGAATGTTGATCTGTACATCATCCTTACCGGTTAATTTTTTCAACTCTTCTTTGATACGGTCTACTTCTCCACCACCTTTACCGATGATGATACCTGGTTTAGAGGTGTGGATTGTAACGATCAGCTTACCCAGGGTACGCTCTATTACAATTTTGGCAATACCGCCCTTGTTGATACGGGCGTTCAGGTAAGTACGGATCTTATGATCCTCAATTAACTTGGTTGCATAGTCTTTCTTACTACCATACCAGTTACTTTCCCATCCGCGGATGATACCTAACCTGTTACCAATTGGATTTGCTTTCTGACCCATATAGTGGTTTTACAATTAGTTTTTAGAATCTACGATTAATGTTACATGGTTACTGCGCTTACGTACCCTGTAGCCACGGCCTTGAGGTGCAGGGCGCATACGCTTCAGTACACGACCTCCGTCAACGAATACAGTTTTTACCACCAGACTGCTGTCTGCAGCACTGGCGCCATTATTTTTTTGCTCCCAGTTGCTGATGGCACTCTTCAGCAATTTTGCCAAAGGCACTGCATTGTGCTGTGGGTGGTGTTCAAGAATAGCCAATGCCTTCTCTACCTCCATTCCACGGATCACATCAGCCAGCAAACGCATTTTGCGTGGCCCTGTAGGATAATTGTTCAGTTTAGCTACTGCTTCCATTTCTTTATTTGTTTAGGGTATTGCATCCGGTTCTGCTTTCGCTATCAACCATCAACCATACGCCAAGTGATTACTTTTTAGTTCCTGCGTGTCCTCTGAAGTTGCGTGTTGGAGCAAATTCACCAAGTTTGTGACCTACCATGAATTCGGTTACATAAACTGGGATGAACTTGTTACCGTTGTGCACTGCAAAAGTGTGTCCAACAAAATCAGGAGTAATGGTACTGCGACGGCTCCAAGTTTTGATAACACCTTTCTTGGTTTTGCCATCATTCATACCTTCAACTTTACCTTCTAGGTTGGCATCAACGTAAGGACCTTTTTTAATCGAACGACCCATATTGAGTTATTTTGAAAATTGGTTCCGATTGTATCGGAAATATTATTTTGCTAATTTTTTACCGTCTCTTCTTTGGATGATCAGTTTATCACTGCCTTTTCCTTTGGTACGTGTCTTCTCACCTTTTGCATACTTACCGGTTCTGCTACGTGGGTGACCACCTGAAGCTTTACCTTCACCACCACCCATCGGGTGATCTACCGGGTTCATCGCAACACCACGTACACGTGGACGAATACCTTTCCAACGATTCTTACCTGCTTTACCAGCTGTTTCAAGGTTATGGTCGCTATTAGAAACCACACCTACAGTAGCGTAACAGTTAATCAATACTTTACGCAATTCGCCAGAAGGCATTTTCAATACTGCGTATTTCTCTTCTTTGTTCGCCAGCTGAGCAGATGCACCAGCACTTCTTACCATTTTACCACCTTGTCCGGGCTGCAATTCAATATTATGAATCATAGTACCGAGTGGCATATTCTTCATCATCAAAGCATTTCCGATCTCAGGAGCTACTTCATCACCAGCGATGATGTTTGCACCCACCTGAATTCCTTGTGGAGCGATGATGTATCTTTTCTCTCCATCAGTATATTGTACCAATGCGATGAACGCAGTACGGTTCGGATCGTATTCGATAGATACCACTGTTGCAGCGATATCTCTCTTGTTTCTTTTGAAATCGATGATACGATAATGTTGCTTGCTACCACCACCCATATAACGCATTGCACGACGACCTTGTGAGTTACGTCCTGCAGTTTTCTTTTGTGGCTCTAACAGGCTCTTTTCAGGCTTGTTAGTAGTGATCTCAGCATAAGCATTTCCGATTCTCCAGCGCGTTCCTGCGGTCATCGGTTTGTACTTCTTCAGTGCCATTTTCTTTGTTTTACCCCTAGCCCCTAAAGGGGAACTAAGTTTTGTTTTTTAATCAACTTTTGCGGTAGTTGAACTACCATACTTTATCATTTTTTCTCCGGCTCTTTTTAGGGCAGGGGAATTAAATGTTAGCGTACAGATCAATCGTTTCTCCTTCGGCTACGGTTACGAATGCTTTTTTGTAAGCAGGTTTCGCACCTTGAATAAAACCGGCTTTAGTGTAGCGGGTTTTGTTTTTGCCAGGAGCAACAGCAGTGTTCACATCGATCACATTCACACCATAAAATTCTTCTACTGCTTTTTTGATCTCGAGTTTGTTCGCCTTACGATTTACTTTGAAAGCATATCTTCTCAACTTTTCTTGTTGAGCATTTGCTTTCTCAGTTAAAATAGGCTTTACTAATACTTCACTCAGTTTCATTGTATTTCGGTTGAAACGTTTCTAATTGGTTAAGCTACTGCCTCTTCGTCTGCGAAGATTTTAGCAGTGTTTTCTGTGATCACGAGTACATCTGCGTTCATGATCTCATAAGTGTTGATGTCGGCCAACAAAGTGCTGGCAACATTTGGTACGTTACGAGTGCTCAGGTACAGATTATCATTGTACTCCGGTAATACAACCAGTGTTTTTTTATCGGCGATGTTCAGATTCTTCATCACTTCAACCAATTGCTTGGTTTTAGGTGCGTCCATCTGAATATCTTCCACCACTACAATAGCACTTTCTTTTGCTTTGTAGCTTAGTGCAGAGATCTTAGCGAGGTCTTTCACTTTACGATTCAATTTGAAATCGTAAGCGTGAGGCTTTGGTCCAAAAATGGTACCACCACCCTTGTACAAAGGGTTACGGATATTACCTTTACGAGAACCACCGGTACCTTTTTGCTTGTGCAGCTTACGGCTAGCACCCTGTACTTCAGCACGGGTCTTCACTTTGTGTGTACCCTGACGGCCTGCAGCCAGGTACTGTTTTACAGCCAGATAGATCACATGATCATTTGGCTCGATACCGAAAACCTCAGCCGGTAATTCAACCGTTCTGCCGGTCTTCTGTCCTTTTATATTTAATACATCTACTTGCATGTCAATTCAATTAAGTTGTGATTACTTCTGGATTAAAACGATTGAACCGTTATGACCAGGAACAGAACCGCTGATCAGGATATAGTTCTTTTCAGGGAAGATCTTCACTACTTTCAATCCCTTCATTTTTACTCTGTCACCACCCATACGTCCGGCCATTCTCATGCCCTTAAATACACGTGAAGGATAAGAAGAACCACCGATAGAACCCGGTGCACGTTGACGATCGTGCTGGCCGTGTGATTGCTCACCCACACCAGAGAAACCATGGCGCTTTACAACACCCTGGAAACCCTTACCCTTGGTAGTACCTACTACTTCAACGCTTTCGCCTTCAGCGAAAATGTCAACAGTAACTGTTTCTCCCAATGCTTTTTCTATGGAATAATTACGGAATTCTTTTACGAATTTTTTGGCGGCTGTTTGAGCTTTTGCGAAATGGTTCAGCTCAGCTTTAGTGGAGTGCTTTTCTTTTTTGTCGCCAAATGCCAATTGAAGTGCGGTGTAACCATCAGTATCCTGGGTCTTCACCTGAGTTACGGTACATGGACCAGCTTCAATGATGGTACAAGCTGTTTGCTTGCCATCTGCCGAGAAGATGCTGGTCATCCCGATTTTTTTACCAATAATACCTTTCATCGTTTTGCGGTTTATGCCCCGCAAGGTTAAAGAGGACATCCCACCGATGAAGCGGGATTCAATCCTTGTTCGCTGCCGACCTTTTCCGTTGTTTTCCGCCTGAGGCGGAAGAGGAAGTACCGGAAGTAAACAAACCTCGAAGGGCCTGTTTATATGTATGATCTCAGATGGCAGATGTCAAATTTGAAAACTGCTGTCTTCGACCGTTTATTTATTCAGAGCTGCTTTCTTCCCTATTTAAGTAGAGAGTTGGCAGGTGACTAATTTATTTTAAGAACTTATGCTTCAAACCTCGCTTGTAGCTTGGGCTTGAAACTTGAAGCCTGTTATCAGGCTTTGATCTCAACCTCAACACCAGAAGGCAGATCCAATTTGCTCAGGGCATCTACTGTTCTTGAAGAAGAAGTATAGATATCCAGCAAACGCTTATGAGTAGCCAGTTGGAACTGCTCACGACTCTTCTTATTCACGTGTGGTGAACGCAGAACAGTAAAAATTCTCTTGTGTGTAGGCAAGGGAATTGGACCAGTTACTACGGCACCAGTGCTGCGCACTGTTTTTACGATTTTTTCTGCAGATTTATCTACTAGATTGTGATCGTAAGATTGTAATTTGATTCTGATACGTTGAGACATAGTCGAAACCCAATTTTCTGATTGGGGTTGCAAAGGTAAGGGACTGTATCTGAATGGTCAAGAAATTTGGAAATAATTTTCAAGAAAAAGATGAAAATAATGCAGTTTACCCCATTTTTCATTCTATAATCCCTAGAAAGTTATCCTTGCCCAATCAACCCCACTCCTATTCAATAATATATTTAGTTAATTTCACGCCAATTAGGATAGACATGAAACATAAAACACCCAATACATTAAAAAAAACTGATGTAGAAACAAATACAAATAAATATAATAAAAATGTATATACGCCGGCTTTACTCCTTCTCTATTTTGGTGTTCACTTTATCCCTACTTTAGGCTCTATTGATGTACTTGGTCCACAATGGTTGTTTCTGGGAATCGTTAATGTGGTTATATTGGCTTACCTAGCATACAAAAAAGATAAATTTGAAGAGGCTTTTACACATATCATAAGGCAGCCATTCTCACTCCTATTTATTTTTCTTTTTGCTTGGAGCGGTTTTTCGATGTTCTTTTCAATTAATGTCGTCGAATCATGGGTTTGTTATGTTCGTTTTTTTGTAACATTGATTGGATTCATTAACATATCTGTTTTACTCTACAAGAGATTATTATTTTATCATTGGATAGGGCTTGCGCTGTCTTTTATATTATTACTTGATGCAATAATATGTCTGAACATTTATATCACTAACCCTAATGATCTTTCCATTGATTCACTCATCAGAAGTATCAACAGAAATAGTGGACATAAGAACATTTTAGCTGCCGGAATGGTCATTAAGCTTCCTTTTATCTTTTACTGTTTATACAAAGGGAAGTTTCTTGAGCGATTGTTTCATATGCTATCAATAACTCTGGGCGTTACTGTTGTCTTTATCCTCAATGCGAGAGCAGCATATTTAAGTCTCTCCATCATTTCAATCTTGTATTTTTTGGGAACCATTTTCATGATGGTTAAAACAAAATCATACGAACAAAACTTATTTCGTGTGGTATACCTAGCTGCGCCATTACTGATCGCTTTTTTCTTAGCGCAATCACTTTTACCCAAACAAGAACTAATTGTCGACTCTCAACCTCTTGCTGCACCTACCTCTGCTACCATACTAGCTCAGGATGAAGGCAAGAATATCAAGACAAGGTCTGTTTATTCGGATGTGGTGAGTCGTTTCACTAGTATATCGGCATCAAGTGGATCGGACAGCTATCGTTTTATGCTTTGGGGACATGCCTGGAAATACATTGCAGAAAACCCATTTATGGGTTGCGGTTATGGCAATTGGAAATTAGCATCTATTCCTTATGAAAAGGAATTCATTGATGACCTATTTATTCCTGCACATGCGCACAACGATTTTCTTGAATTTACAGCTGAAACAGGAGTTATTGGTGGACTTGCCTATCTTGGCTTGTTTGTACTTTTGTCAGTATTGACGTTTAAAACCGTTATATCACAAAAAACAACTGAAAATAATCGGCTCATTGCTATTGCCTCTTTTTTGTCATTACTTGTTTATGGAGTAGATGCTGGATTGAATTTTCCCATAGAGAGGCCCTCGATGCAAATGTTTCTTGCATTAATAACTGCTATCAATCTCAATACACATTTCCGTTTTGATGACAGTGATGCCTCTAAAGAAATAAGCAATGCAACAAAAAGAAAAATACCGGGATTTGCTTTATACATCATGGCGTCCTTTTTATTATCAATTCCTACGCTTTACATACTTTTTTCAACCAATAAGTCGCTTCAGGTACAAATGAAAGTCATACCAGACATGAAGAATGAGCCTATGCTATTACCTCTATCTGAAGTACAGAACGCATTTCCTTCTATTCCAAATTTAACTTCTTCTGCTCAGCCTATTGAAGGCATACTTGCAAGGTATTATTCTGAGAATAAAAAGTATCCAGAGGCTTTGTTTCTTTTGAGAAAATCTATCAATGATAATCCTTACATCTTCTATAACCAATTTCTCATGGCGAATCTGTTCTATACAATCGGAAATTTAGATAGTGCCAAATACTATGGAGAAATGGCTTTTCACAATCGACCAAGAGCCAATACGTATTACCAAACATTGATAGCAATACATGCGAAAAGAAGAGATACCGCCTCCATCACAAAGGTTTTCAATGTATACAGCAAATATAGAAATGAACCATTTGCATGGAACTTGTACATATCTGGACTACTCAATGCATTACAAAGAGGCACACCACAATTAGTGAAACTAGCCGACAGCGCACTTACCATGTTTGCCCCTAACGGGAATAACCCTGCCAGTGAACAAGATTATGCTAACCTGCAAAAAAGAAAAGAAGAAATTGTTGGTAATTTAAATTTTACGGGCACTGTTGCTGCTAATCCGGAAGAAACAGCAGCGTTGATTCAAAAAGCAACTTTGATCTATAACGAAGGAGTTGCCGCTTTTTCTAAACAAGATTACAAAACAGCAGCAGCTAAGTTTGTTCAAGCGGCTAAAATAAATGCGTTTAATTATGCGATCTATGAAAACGCCGGTGTAAGTTATTTCAATCTGAAAGATTATCGAAAGGCCATTGTTTATTTCGACAAAGTAATTGCGCTCAATATATCAAAAGACGGCAAATCAGAATTCTTCAAAGGGGTTAGTTTGATAAACCTTGGCGACAAGGACGCCGCTTGCAAAATTTTACAAATAGCTAAGGCTAAAAATTATACAGATGCTAATACTATTATTGCACAATACTGTAATAAGTGAGTAGTGCATAGTCAGTAGTGAGAGAATAATGAGATTTGTGAAAGTCAATTTTGAATGTTGAATGATACGCCACTAATGGAATAGAAATTATTGACAATTCACTACTCACTACTTACTAATATCCATTAAAAAAGCCCCAACATTGCTGTTGAGGCTTTTTCTATCTGAACAAGGAAGCTTATTCCTCGATCTTTACTTTTCCTTTATTCTTCGCCATTACTTCTTCTGCGATGTTGTTTGGTGCAGGAGAATAGTGAGAGAACTCCATGGTTGAAGTAGCGCGACCTGAAGACAATGAACGCAATTGGGTTACATAACCAAACATTTCGCTCAATGGAACTTTCGCCTTGATCACCTGCAGGTTAGCACGGCTATCCATACCTTCCAACATACCACGACGACGGTTCAAGTCACCTGTAACATCACCCATGTATTGATCCGGAGTCAATACCTCTACCTTCATGATAGGCTCGAGCAATGTTGGCTTCGCCTTGCGACCTGCTTCACGGAAACCAGACTTAGCACACAATTCAAATGACATTGAATCAGAATCCACATCATGGTAGCTACCGTCGAATACACGAACTTTCATGTTGTTCACTGGATAACCAGCGAGAACACCAGTAGTCATTGCAGTTTCAAAACCTTTCTGAATAGCAGGAATGAATTCTTTAGGGATAGATCCTCCGAAGATATCGTTCACGAACTGGAAATGCTTTCCTTCATTTTCTTTCAGCCATTCTTCATCAGCAGGACCAATTGAGAATTGAATATCGGCGAACTTACCACGACCACCCGACTGTTTCTTCAACACTTCACGGTGTTCAATAGTGGTTCCGAATGATTCTTTATAAGCAACCTGAGGTGCACCCTGATTAACTTCTACTTTAAATTCACGACGCATACGATCAACGATGATCTCAAGGTGCAATTCACCCATACCACGGAGGATGGTTTGACCTGTATCTTCATCAGTATTTACACGTAGTGTTGGATCTTCTTCTACCAGTTTAGCAATGGCCATACCCATCTTATCAACGTCTGCCTGCGTTTTAGGCTCAACAGCAATCGCGATTACAGGCTCAGGAATGAACATGTTTTCAAGGGTAATTGGATGGTTTTCATCACAAAGTGTATCACCGGTTTTGATTTCTTTGAAACCTACCGCTGCCGCAATATCGCCCGCTTCAATAAAGTCGATTGGGTTTTGTTTGTTGGCAAACATTTTCATGATACGGCTGATACGTTCCTTCTTTCCACTTCTTACGTTCAACACATAAGAACCAGCATCGAGGTGACCGCTATAACAACGGAAGAAGGCCAGACGACCTACGAAAGGATCTGTCATGATCTTAAATGCAAGTGCAGCAAATGGCTCTTTTGCATTGGGCTTACGAGTGATGGTTTCACCTGTATCAGGATCAGTACCTACGGTATCTTCAATATCAACTGGTGAAGGCAGGTAGCGACAAACAGCATCCAATGCAGTTTGTACACCCTTATTCTTAAATGAAGATCCACACATCATAGGAACGATGCTCAAATCGATACAAGCTTTACGGATTGCTTCGTGAACTTCGTCTTCAGAAATGCTGTTTGGATCATCGAAGAATTTCTCCATCAATGTATCATCATACTCAGCTACTGCTTCAATCAAATTCTGTCTCCAGAATTCTACATCCTCTTTCATATCAGCAGGAACATCAATCTCATCGAAAGTCATTCCTTCAGTTTCCATGTGCCAGATGATCCCTTTCATTTTGATCAGGTCAACCACACCTTTAAAATTATCTTCAGCACCGATTGGTAATTGCAAAGGCACAGCTTTTGCGCCTAACATTTCCTTCACCTGATTTACTACATTCAAGAAGTCGGCACCAGAACGGTCCATTTTATTTACGAAACCGATACGTGGAACTTTGTAACGGTTTGCCTGACGCCATACAGTCTCAGATTGAGGCTCAACACCATCCACTGCTGAGAAAAGGGCGATCAAACCATCCAGTACACGCATAGAACGTTCTACCTCTACGGTAAAGTCAACGTGACCTGGAGTATCGATAATATTAAAGTAATAGCTCTTTGTATTGGCATCAGCTTTCCCTTTTACAGTAGGGAAATTCCACTGACAGCTCACAGCAGCAGAAGTAATGGTAATACCTCTTTCTTTTTCCTGCTCCATCCAGTCAGTAGTAGCGGCACCATCATGTACCTCACCAATTTTGTGAATCATACCGGTGTAGCGCAGGATACGCTCGGTAGTAGTGGTTTTACCGGCATCGATGTGTGCGGCAATACCAAAGTTGCGTTGAAATTTCAAGTCAGCCATAAAAGTGCTTGTTTAAATATTTTTTTGCAGGAAGCATACGCTCCCATTTTCGAGGCGGCAAAGGTAGGAATAATAACAATTCCTTGAATAACACGACAAGATTAAATTATCCCCGAAAAATAGCCCCAGATGTTTATCTGGAGCTATTTTTAAAATATTGAAAATCAACATTTTAAACAAAAAATATAAAAGAAAGTGTTATTTGATATTTTTTCTATTGGTTGAATATCTATTATTTGGCTTTTGCCGGACGCACAGTAACTAGTCCAATATCATAGACAAGTGGCGTGTAAGGTGGTACTAAAGCGTTACCGGTTGCTCCGAATCCCAATGAAGCGGGTACAAATACTCTCCATACTGAACCTTCTTTCATTCTTAATACAGCATCCTGTAAACCAAGTACCAAGTCTTTTACAAGAATGAGGAAAGACTGTTTGTCCTTATCAGAATTAATAAACACTGTTCCATCCGGAAGTGTACCTACAATGTTGATTACAACAGTATCCTCAGGCTCGGGATTTCTTCCTTGCCCCTTTACGACCACTGCGTAATTAACCCCACTTGGCATTCTTACAACATCATCTCGCTTGCTCAATTCAGCAAACAATCTTTGCTCCATCATCAATCCTTTTTCTGAACTAATCGCATTTTGAAACTGGTTGATACGAGACTCCACACTTACTTCGGAAATCATCAGTTTTTTCTTTCCTAAAACATCTTCTACTGCTTTTTGGAAAATGGATGGATTGTTAATCACAACTCCATTTTTTTGCAATGACTTCACCACATAAACCCCTAATGCATATTGTAATGTGTCTGCATCTGCTTTTTCTTTGGCAAGTTGTGTAGGGGTTTTGGTTTGTGCTGATACACTCAGAACCATCCCTGCGGAAAGAAAGATGAATAATAATTTTTTCATGTTTTTAGTAGTTTATATAAGCTTTATAATATAATAAATATACCGAATACATAACACAAATCAAATACCATCAATCTTTTTTTGGACTGATTATAGTTAACAATTCGATCTCTAGTACCAATGCGCTATTAGGAGGAATGACTGCTGTTCCTTTATCAGCATAAGCTAGCATTGCGGGTACATATATTTGCCATTTAGAACCTACTGGCATCATTTGCAAAGCTTCGCTTACACCAGGCACCATTTCAGCTGGAGTAACTTTAACCGGTGTCTTGCGATACGTATCTTCAAAAACCGTCCCGTCTGCCAACATACCTCTTAAATGCATGGTAACTGTATCAGAAAACTGAGGTCTTTGTCCTTGAGCTGATTTTAAAATAAAATAGTGTACTCCATTAGGTAATATTCCTAAACCCGGTCTTTGCTTAATATTCGTAAACAATTGCTGCTCCAATTTCAATGATCGGTCTTTTTGAGTGACTTGTTGGTATGCAGTTATCATTGGGTTAATAATAGAATCAGGCAATAAACGAGGCTTATTTTGAAACACATCATCCATTCCTTTAATAAAAAGAGCTGCATTATCGATCAGAAACCCTTGATTATTGACCCACTGAGCAAGAAATGAACCAATGGCATATTGAATAGAATCTCTAATACTGGTCAACTTAACAGTGGCGTTTGTCGGAGCTTGCTTTGGGGTCGTCTTTTGTGCAGTTACTGAAATCAGCAACAGTGCAAATAAGAAAGTAAAAATGATTTTCATTCTGCAATAAATATGGGCTACAAGATAAAGAATCACTTGCAGAGTTACCGATATCATCGCCTAAATTAACAAATGAAAATAACCTTAAAACATGTATAGGGGCATATTGGTGCGATAACAATAAAAACTCACTATTGCAGTTCTTGTAGCATCATTCCCATTGGCTATTTGTTGCATGGATACGTTTCCTGTAGCCCCAGCTGTTGTTCTGATAAGATGAGCGAATGTTGCGCTCTGGTCTTGTCCTTGCCTGTTACGATATTGGGCATCGCCCGTAACAACCCAACCTGTTCCACTAATATCATTTAGATTGCCCCATCTATTATCGTCTGCAGTAAACCATGATGCTAGCGTAACTGTGTTTGCATTTTGAGTTGTTACACCCGTTCTAGTAATAGTAGCAGCTGCTGCAGAACCTGTTTGTAATTGATCAACATCAAGTTTCCATGCATAGCCTCTACTTGGTGGTCTAAAAACATGCATAAGAATGGTATTACCTCCTGTACCAGACATATCAATGGATGGGTCGGCAACCCAATTTCCATTGTACCTACACCAAAATATTCTAGCGGATACATTTCCTGTACCTGTAAGTGCAGGAAGCTCATTCCAATCCTGCCCTCCCGTTTCACTGATCGTGAAACTTACTCCAGAAGTTCTTCTCTGTCCTATCAAGAGCACCAGATCACCATCTTCCATATCGGCAGGAGGAGTTACCGCAGGAATAGAAATATTCACTGATCCATTATCGACAGGATTTGAACTACTGTTAACATATTCAATTTGTGCAAAGAGAAAAGATGGAAAAAAAATACACGAACATAGAGCCGCTAATGATTTCATGAAGTAGTGTTTTATGACTACTTGCTCAAGTGGGTATGAAAGATTGTATCATTGATAGAATGATACAGGTATTGGATTTAAATATAAATGCAACCTACTACGTGGCCATTAGGAAAAGATTAATCAAAAATTAGAATTGAATTAAGAATAAAAACTTGATCATAGTGCATCAATCTAAAAGATATGCAGGCATGTTTGTACGATAGGGATAAAAAGAAACGATTGCTGATCTTGTAGCATCATTTCCGTTTAAAGTTTGAGTTTTAGCTACATCACCTGTAGCACCGGCAGTGGTTCTGATCTGATATGCATAAGTACTACTTTGGTCGGTACCAGCAGGATTTCTATACTGTGCTGATCCAAGTACAACCCATCCGGCTCCTGTTAAAGATCCCCATGAATTATCATCTGCAGTAAACCATGCAGCAATGGTTACTGTATTGGGCCTGATAGTAGTTACACCCGTTCTGGTAATAGCTGCTGCCGCTGCATGAGCTGTTGTTTGTTGATCAACATCAATGGCCCAAGAATAGTTTCTTCCTGGAGGCCGGAATACGTGCATCACTACGCTGTTGGTAGAAGCAGTGGTCATTGCTACAGATGGATTAGCATTCCATGTTCCATTGAACCTACACCAAAAAATTCTTGGCGACACATTAGTTGTTCCTGTCAGTACCGGTAAAGAATTCCAGACTTGTCCACCTGCTTCACTAACCGTTAGTGTAATATTCGAAGCTCTACGTTGCCCGATGATAATGACAAGATCTCCGGGTAGCATATTGGCGGGAGGAGTTACAGAAACCGTAGCAGCTGCCAATGAACCATTATCAGCAGGATTTGAAGAACTGCCGAAATAGGTGATTTGCGCTGAAGCAATCAGCGGAAAAAAAATTATTACAAAAAGTATAGTTCTGATAACAACAGGTTTAGCACCTGCAAGGTGCTATTGTGTCATTAAAAATGAATTAGAATGAAATTATTTTAAGATTAGACCGGTGTATGTTTGATTAATATCATTGCAACAACAAACCACTCATTCCATGTGCCATTTCATAAAAAGTGATTAACATAGTAGTACCTGCATCAAACTGAACCGCAGTTTGAGTTTTACTGACATTGTTTGTTGCTCCAGCTACAGATTTAATATTATATGCATAGGTTGAACTATTACCGGTTCCTGAGCCATTACGATATTGCGCGCCTCCTAAAACAGACCACCCTACACCTGTGAGTGTTCCCCATGAATTGTTATCAATAGAAAACCATGCTGCAATGGTTACTGTGCTTGGCACCCTGGTTGTTCTACCGGTAATCGTTGTAGCACCTGTGGGTGTGCCATAATCAAGTTCTATTCGAGGTTCTTCGATGGCCCAGCGCAATGATGGTTTTGTTGGTCTAAAAACATGCATCACCACCATATTACCAGAATTCGCGCTGTAGGCAACAGAGGGGTTTCCACCCGTCCATGTACCATTGAATCTGCACCAAAATAATGAAGCGCCCAAGTTGGTTGTCCCAATTCTTGCTTCTGTATTCCAAACTTGTCCACCTGTATTACTAACTGTATAGGTTGCAAGAGTACTTCTATTATGAGCAAACATGAGTACAAGATCACCGGCTTGTATGCCAGCGGGTGGTGTAACAGTTGTTGGGCTTACATTATTATTTGTTCCATCAGCAGGAACAGTGCTACTAGCTATATATGTGATTTGTGCGTGTGCCGATACAAAAAAAAATTGGCTGATCGCAACACTTAAGACAAATAAAGTGCGAGACAATAGTAAATTCACTTTGTCGGGTTTAGTCAATGTAATGATGACTCACGACTATTAGACAAGCATTAAAATGAAATTAGAATAAGATTAGAATTAGAATAGTGAATCTAGAGGGAACTTAAAAAGGAAAAGTAACGAAAGCAAGACTAATTTAAAATTAGTCCAGACATCCCATGTGCCATTTCAAAAAATGTTATGATCATTGTTGTTCCTGCATCATTTGTAATAACTGTTTGATTCTTACTGACATTATTGGTTGCACCTACAGTTGTTCTAATATTATATGCAAATGTTCCACTTGCATCCATTCCATTGCCATTTCGGTACTGTGCCCCACCGAGAACAGTCCATCCTGCTCCTGCAAGAGAGGTCCATGAATTATCATCTGCTGTAAACCAAGCGGCAATAGTAACTGAACTTGGCAATCTTGTGGTACGACCCGTTATAGAGACTGTAAATGGACTTGCAGGAGCTGCAAAATCTGTCTCAACTCTATCTTCTTCAATTGCCCAACGTAATGATGGCTTTGTTGGGCGAAAAACATGCATAACAACAGTCGCGGTACCGGCACTAGAAAAGCTTACAGACGGATTGGCTCCCCAAGTGCCATTGAATCTACACCAAAAAAGTCTTGCACTAATATTGGTTGCTGAGATTACGGGCTGATCATACCATAGTTGACCTCCGGTAGCTGAGATAGCCATTGTCAAACTTGTGGTTCTTCCATAAGCAAACAGTAGTACGAGATCACCTGCAATCATTGCGGGGGGGGTTACTGCAGTAGGTGACACACCTGATGATCCGTTATCGGCAGGAGTTGATGCGCTGTTCACATAAGTAATCTGACAAATACTTACAAAAGGGAGCAACA
>CALRLC020000010.1:0-125595 GCA_943368425.1 Brevundimonas vancanneytii | reverse complement strand
AATTTTGAAAGAGGTAAATCTTATGTTGATTTTGCACCAGACCGTGTTGCCATGCAGGATGCTACAGCGCAAATGGCACTCTTGCAATTCATGCAGGCAGGTCGTCCAAAAGTAGCTGTTCCTTCAACAGTACACTGCGATCATTTGATCACTGCCAAAGTGGAAGCTAAAAAAGATTTGGAAGTTGCTAATGCAGAAAGCAAAGAAGTTTACGATTTCTTAGCTTCTGTTTCCAATAAATATGGTATTGGATTCTGGAAACCAGGTGCCGGTATCATTCACCAGGTAGTGCTTGAAAATTATGCATTTCCGGGTGGTATGATGATCGGAACCGATTCACATACCGTTAATGCCGGTGGCTTAGGAATGATCGCGATTGGTGTGGGTGGTGCTGATGCTTGTGATGTCATGGCCGGATTACCATGGGAACTAAAATGGCCCAAACTGATTGGTGTAAAGCTTACAGGTAAACTAAGTGGCTGGACCGCTCCTAAAGACGTAATTCTGAAAGTTGCGGGTATTCTTACTGTAAAAGGTGGAACAGGCGCTATTGTAGAATATTTTGGAGAAGGTGCAACTGCTATGAGCTGTACCGGTAAAGGAACCATTTGTAACATGGGTGCTGAAATTGGAGCAACCACTTCTACATTTGGTTATGATGACAGTATGAGTCGCTATCTGAAAGCTACCGGCCGCGAAGAAGTGGCTACAATGGCTGATGGTGTCAAAGCATATTTAAATGCTGACCCTGAAGTTTATGCATCTCCTGAAAAATATTTCGATCAGGTAATTGAGATCAACCTTAGTGAACTCGAGCCACATTTGAACGGACCTTTTACTCCGGATTTAGCTACACCTATCTCGAAGATGAAAGAAATGGCTGCCGCCAATGGATGGCCTACAAAAGTTGAAGTGGGCCTGATCGGTAGCTGTACCAACAGTTCTTATGAAGATATTAGTCGTGCCGTAAGTCTGGCTCGTCAGGTAAAAGAAAAAGGACTGAAGACAAAAGCACGATACACCATTACACCCGGTAGTGAACAAGTTCGCTATACCATTGAGCGTGATGGATTTTTGGATATCTTTTCAGAAATTGGTGCTACTGTTTTTGCCAATGCATGTGGACCTTGTATTGGTATGTGGGATCGTGTAGGTGCAGAAAAAGCTGAGAGAAATACCATCGTTCATTCCTTTAACAGAAACTTCGCCAAGCGTGCAGATGGTAATCCCAATACTTTAGCATTTGTTGCTTCACCAGAATTGGTAACAGCATTGGCAATTGCGGGTGATCTTACTTTCAATCCGATCACCGATACATTGACCAATGAAAAAGGTGAGCAAGTAAAATTGGATGAACCTTCAGGACAAGAGTTACCACAACGTGGTTTTGCAGTAGAAGATGCAGGTTATCAAGCTCCGGCTGCTGATGGAAGCAGTGTACAGGTTGCAGTTGATCCGGCTTCAAAACGTTTGCAATTGTTAGATCCTTTTGCTGCATGGGAAGGAACGGATCTGAAGGGATTGAAACTGTTGATCAAGGCAAAAGGAAAATGTACCACAGACCATATTTCAATGGCCGGTCCATGGTTGAAATTCCGTGGACACCTGGATAACATCAGTAATAACATGCTCATCGGTGCTCTGAATTTCTTCAATGAAAAAACAGACTCCGTAAAAAATCAACTTACCGGTGAATATGGTCCTGTACCTGCTACACAGCGAGCTTATAAAGCAAAAGGAATTGGATCTATTGTTGTAGGTGATGAAAACTATGGTGAAGGATCATCAAGAGAACATGCAGCGATGGAGCCTCGTCATTTAGGTGTTCGCGCCATTCTGGTAAAGTCATTCGCCCGAATTCATGAAACCAACCTGAAGAAGCAAGGTATGCTCGCATTAACTTTTGCTGATAAAAATGATTATGATAAGATTCAGGAAGATGATACAATTGATATTGAAGGTTTGACCAGCTTTGCCCCGGGTCAACCGCTTACTGTTGTGTTACATCATTCAGATGGAACTATAGATAAGATTACTGTTAATCATACTTACAATCAGCAGCAGATCGAATGGTTCAAAGCAGGTGGCGCTTTGAATATCATTCGTAAGCAAGTTGCAGGATAAAAGCCGATAACTATTTAAATGCAAAAGCTCCGAACGATTTCGGAGCTTTTGCATTTAAACTAATGAAGGATCAGGCTTTTTTGCCCATGCCATTCACCCATCCTACAACGCCACCTACAATAGCTCCTAAAACAGCTGAGGCTGCAATATCAACCCATACTGCATTCATACCCATGATATTACTAGTGCCATACATGGTAAGATCCAAAGAAGCTCCCATGATTAACCCAATAACAGCACCGGCAGAAAGTCCGGCAGAAAGCGTACTGATATTTGCCCAGCGATTGAAAATATAAGAGTACAGAATCCCTGTACAGATATTTCCCAAGATCAACGCCCACCAAACCATTTCGGCTTCGGGACGCATGACGCCGGTAGCAGTACCGCTGTTTTCTGCCATAAAATCCATTAATAACATTCCATAAATGAGCCATCCAGCAAAGAAGGCTACAATTCCTCCGGCGATACCGGAAATCAACATTTTTGTGGTGTTCATAAGCAATCGTTTTAAGGGGAAAATGATGAAACAAAATAGACATCAGTTCCCGCAAATGCAAGCGTTGAACCATCTCCAGAAAACAAACTGTTCATAAACAGGGGATAAACCCAAGATCGCATCATTCACAAACAATTACCATTTAAATGAATGTTACAACAACAACAGTGCTTATTTTCACCCATTCGATTGAAAATCTACTCTTTAGAACTATGATTTGGGAAATTTTGACCGTTGCGGGTTTGGCCACATTTGAAGTCTATGCCGCCATACCTGCTGGATTTGCATTTGAACTTCCGGCCTGGACCATCTTTCTCTCCAGTATGTCTGGCGGATTAATAGGTGTTTTCGTAGCTACTTTTTTGGGAGACAAGATCAAAACATTTTTGGCCAAGTATCGTAAACCAAAACCTGAAAAACCCAAGACAGGATTGATTTATACCCTCTGGGAAAAATATGGAATCATTGGATTAGGTTTCTTTGGAACAATGACCGTTGGCGCACCTGTAAGTATTGGTGTTGGTGTAGGTTTTAATGTGCCTCTACAAAAATTGTTGGTGTGGTGCTGCATTGGCGTCATTACACGTTGTGCATTGTTCACAGCCATTGGTTATTATGGCCTGAAGTTGTTTTAAGTCACAGCAAATAGATTATAGCATATAGATCATAGTAAAACTATTTATTAAATTATGAACTACGGGCTATGACCTATTTGCCATAAACCAACCCTAAATCGTCAATAACAACAAAGACATATTTGACTGCATCAGGATTCTTTCGAGTCTTTGTTCTCTCATAAAATAGCTAGATAAAGGCCCCACTTTAACGGTTGGAATATTGTGTGAATGCATCATCTCCGAGAAGCTGGATAATTTTTTCTCTACTGCATTAAACTGATATACCAATGAAGAGGGAATATTTTGTTGATTTTCATGAGGGGCATCCAATAATGAAACAGCTTCTGACATTTCTCTTGCAGTATGAAATGCTCTTGTTTCAGGTTGTAATAATTCTTCTGAAATATTTGCCAGATCTGATTTTGCGATATACATCACAGTACAACGAGAGCGGCACAACATTCGAAAAACATCTAAACCGGTAGATTTACCTGTTTCATACCACTCTTCGCGAGAGTAAAATGCAATATCACAACCAAACTCTTCAACATACTGTTTGAAAACAGATGGAGAGTCACCGAAAATGATATCAATACTATATCCTCTTACTACTTCTTTATTTTCTTCTTCGATCTTACGAATAGATTCAAGTGAGGATGCTGAAAATTTATATCCATGTGCTTGTCTGCTCAGCGTCATTAAATCACTTTCATTATCAGGTATGGGTGCCACCTGAAGAAAAGTACAATGAAAACTTTCCGTTCTATACAGTCTGGTAGCCAACCGGAATAGATTGACAGCATGTTCTGTGCATCTGGTTGGGATAATGATCTTTTTCATACCTGCTATTTTTGAGTAATGATGCAGAGGATTCTGTATCAAATGCAAACTTATTTTACAGGTATTGGGATGGATTAAGAGGAATATTAAGAGAGCGTTAGAAGTTCTTAAGAACGGCATTAGAAAGTTGGAGAAATTCTAATGCCGTTCTAATATCCTATTTAAAAACCGCCCTTTTCATTAGGAACGAATCGGAAAGCGCATTTCCGCCCTGGTGCCGGCCCCTTCCATAGAACTAAATCGTATCTCGCCACGATGTATCCGAATGATTTTCTGAGCTAACGGAAGGCCTACTCCATAGCCTTTATAGGCTGAAGTATTAGAAGCCCTAAAGAATGGATCAAAAATATATCGCAACTCTTTTTCCGGAATTCCGATTCCACGGTCTTCCACAACCACTATACATTGCGATTGTGTAGCATGAAGAGAAATGGTCACCTTATCATTATTGGAATACTTACAGGCATTTTGTACTACGTTAGTGATCGCTAGCTTCAAAAGATTCTGATTCCCGAAAATCGTTATATATTCCGTGTCTTCCGGTAGACTTTCAAAGTTGATCTGTATATGATTGCCGGGATCGGTAAAATCCACTATTTTTTTTACAGACAAGATCAATTCATCTAAACGAATGGCTCCCATGAATTCTTCCTTGACACTGTTTCCTGCCTGTGCAAGCTCTAATAAGCTGGTAGTAAGATGATGCAATTGATCAGCTTCACGCGCAATAACAGATAATGCTGCCTTGTACTCACTAGTGTCGCGTTCTTTACTTAAGGCCAACTCTGCTTCACCAAGAATGGCTGTTAAAGGAGTTCGTAATTCATGTGATAACTTATTGACGAAATTCCTTTGTGTTTCAAAAGATGTTTCTAACCGATCTAACATATCGTTGAATGTCTGTGTAAGATCACTGATCTCCCCTTTTATAGGCTGCTCAGGTAATCGCATATCCAGATTGGTAACACTAATTTTTTTTACGCGTTGAATGATATTGGAAATCGGATTGACAATTTCAGCAGAGAAAAGCATCCCTACTACAAATACAATAACGACAGCTAGTATAATTCCTAATATGAGATTTTGCCGCATATCCCTCAATGCTTCTTCACCGTAATCATTTTGAGCAGACATCATGACAATATAACTTTCGCCACTGTATTTATATGGAATGATCGAATAATAAGTAAGTCCATTGATAAACTGAACGGTCTTACCAGCCTTCAGTTGTTCATCCGCATCTGATGGAAGTATTATACCATTTGTATTCAAGAATGTTGAATCAGGGATTTTATCAAAGAAGTACTCCTTTTCATCAGGCAAACGCTGCAAATGTTTTTGTCTGATCTCGTTGTAAACAGTTGGTCCGAGAACTCCTTCCTCATAGTGAGCCTGCGCAGCAATACCTCCCCGAACAGTAAGACGATGAAAGAATTCTCGGTCAGTCGAACGTTTTGAAAAATGATAAATAAACACACTCAGCATCAATATGATGACGCCTGTTAATAGCGTAAATAATGTGGTAATCTTATTACGGATATTCATTAAGCGGTCTCTTTCATCATATAACCCATACCAATCATTGTATGTATGAGTTTGTCTTGTTTGTTTTTGTCAATCTTCTTACGAAGGTAATTGACATACACATCTACAACGTTTGTACCGAGATTAAAATCAATATCCCATACATTTTCCAGAATCTCCATTCTGGACAATACACGTGATTGATTTTTCATGAAGAATTCCAGTAACTTATATTCTGTTGATGTTAGAGAAATAGCCTCATCACCCCTGAAAGCAGTCTTTGCATCTGTATCCAAAAGTAAATCTGAGATTTTTAAAATATGGGAATCCGGTACAGGGTTATTTCGGGTCATCCGTCTGCCTAAAGCATTCACTCTTGCTACCAGTTCAGTTATTTTAAAAGGTTTCACCATATAATCATCTGCACCGCTATCTAGTCCGGTAACAATATTTTCTGTACTGCCTAGTGCCGTTAACATCAACACAGGTATAGAGATACCCTGAGAACGCATTTGCTTACACACTTGAATACCATTAATACCCGGAAGCATGATGTCTAATATGACCATATCAAAATTATGATCACTAACCATCTGCAATCCGGTATTGCCATCCATTGCTACACTTACTTCAAACCCAATCTCTTTTAAGCCCCTCTCTATCAATGAAATAACGGCAGCTTCATCTTCAATCAATAATATCTTCATTTGCGTCTGCGTGCTTATTGCACTCCAACAAAATAAGAATTTTAAAAGAACACTGAAACAGTTTATATTGATAAGTGTTCGAATATTGTTGATTTTTAACACCTGATTCCATTGAAAATCATTCACAACTTGGATTAAAGCAATACTGTATGAAAAAAATAAGAGTTGGATTATCCTCTTTCGGGATGTCAGGAAAAGTGTTTCATGCCCCTTTTATTGAGCAACATCCTGGATTTGAACTCTATGCAGTTTGGGAACGCTCCAAATCTGAATCCGCAGAAATATACCCCGGCATCAACATTATCAGATCACTGGAAGCATTATTAGAAGATCCCAGTATAGAACTGATCGTTGTCAATACACCTACCAACACACATTATGAATATGCCCAAAAAGCGCTAGAAGCAGGAAAATCAGTGATTGTTGAAAAGGCTTTTACCACAACAGTTGCAGAAGCCCAATCGCTCGCATCCTTGGCGAAAGAAAGAAATTTACTCCTATCAGTTTATCAGAACAGACGATGGGACAGTGATTTCCAAACCGTACAAAGAATCATTGAAGAAGGTGTATTGGGGGAATTAAAAGAAGTATCATTCTCTTTCGATAGATATAAAAATACAGTAGGTAATAAAGTACACAAAGAACAACCTGGACCTGGTGCAGGACTTTTAAATGATCTTGGCCCACATTTGATTGACCAGGCGCTTGTTCTATTTGGAATGCCTCAACAAATTTTCGCCGATATCAGAATTCTTAGACCTGAGTCTTTGGTAGATGATTACTTTGATCTTTTATTGTATTACCCTACGATGAGAGTACGTTTAAAATCAAGTTTATTGGTAAAGGAACCTTTGCCTGCTTTTGTGTTACATGGAAGCCGTGGATCTTTCCTGAAAATTCGAGGAGATGTTCAAGAAGCAGCTTTGTTGGCAGGTCAAAAACCCGGGAGTATCCATTGGGGCATTGAACCAAGTATCAATGATGGACTACTACATACAAGTATTGATGGAAAAGAAGTAAAAGAAACAGTAAAAACGCTCTCCGGGAATTATGGTATTTTTTATGAAAAAATGTATCACTCTATGATACACCACATAGCTCCACCGGTCACTGCAGATGATGGTATACGCGTAATGCAGGTAATGGAAGCAGCTGCAAAAAGTGCTCAAAATGGAGCAGTTTATAAATTTTAACCAATGCACGATTATTTATTGCCATTAGAAAACCAATTCAAGCATTATGACTAACTGCTGCTCTCAGAAGATGTATTAGTAAAGAACATTTCAAAAAAAAGCCGGAATGTAATTTCCGGCTTAGTACTGTCAAATATTTTGATTACATCTTTTTCGCGTCTTCCAAGAATTTTGCAAGACCAATATCAGTAAGAGGATGTTTTAACAGACCGAGGATAGAATCCAACGGACAAGTACATACATCAGCACCAAGTTCTGCGGCTTTAGTAATATGCAATGCATTACGAATAGATGCAGCAAGAATCTCAGTTTTGAATCCCTGAATATCGTAGATATGACGAATCTGCCCAATCAACTCCATACCATCCCAACCACTGTCATCAATACGACCAATGAATGGTGAAACATAAGTTGCACCTGCTTTTGCAGCAAGGATCGCTTGCCCGGCAGAGAATACTAGTGTACAATTTGTACGAATGCCATTATCTGTAAACCATTTGATCGCTTTAACGCCATCTTTGATCATCGGAACTTTTACCACAATATTTGGATGGATGGCTGCCAGTTTTTTTCCTTCTTCTACCATCGTAGCAAAATCAGTAGATAACACTTCAGCACTTACATCACCATCAACCAATTCACAAATAGTTTTATAGTGATTTGCAATTGCCTCCTCCCCTTTTACACCTTCTTTGGCCATTAAAGATGGATTGGTGGTCACACCATCCAAAATTCCTAAGTCATTTGCTTCTTTGATTTGCGCAAGATTACCGGTGTCGATGAAAAATTTCATATAATTTGTATTAAGCCCCTCAGTGAACACTTCGGGGAGAAAGAAAAAATGGCAGGCTACTCACATCGCACCGCTACAACCGCCTATCCTTGCTGCATTCCTGCCCTGGGGAGGTTCAGCAGGAGCTGGTCGTGTAAGACCTGCCGGTGCAAAAGTAAGGGTTGAGACCTATTTTCCCTAATTTTTTGAATCAATACACCGATACTCAGAAGCCATTGCCGAAATTTCTCGAATTCAAGCGGGTTACACCGAGCAATTCATCATGGCGACCACTAAATGGACGGAAATAAAATAAGAGAAGGTATTCATTCTCCGTTTCCCAATAATTACCTTCTGTAAGTGAAGGATCTGCCTTGGCGAAACGATCTCTTGTATCTTTTGTCAAATATTGATAGCTATAATAACCTTGTTTTAAAAAAAGTACTTTCTTATAAACGCCTTTTTCTGTATCAAATGTCATTTTCGAACTATCACTTGCCTGATTACCCGTCATCTCTCCCACAATAAACACATCCTTTCCAGAATAGGGTTGCCCTCCTGAAGGTACCAGTGAAAACTCCACTTTGGCATAGTCTCCTTGCCACCATGGGTTAATAGATTCAGTAGTTGATATTTCATTCCAACCATTGCGATCATTAAAAAAAGCATACCGAAGATCATTTCTCTGTAAATCGGGTCTAATAAAAATATAATGGGGGAATGAGGATCGGTCAACTCGTTCTACTCTATCACTTTCAAAACGAAAACTCCTTAGATCTGCCCAACGAAACTCTTTACCCGCCGGAAAAACTGCATCCTGCTCTCCATTATACTCTAACGCATTACCTCGAATAAAACTAGGCTGCAGATTATAAGCTGCATCACTCCAACGATTGTTTTGTAGGATCACAAGTTTTGTTTGCTGCTGCGGGCTCATGATATTGAGGTCTTTGGTACCAACTGTTACTTGTATCTTCTGATGTGTTCTGATTTGAGAGCTATTGAAAGGTTGAGATATTCTGGCTCCTATATTCACTCTGTCATCAACAATCATAACTCTTTTGGTAAATGCAAGCTTTGATGTATCTCCATTCAAAAAAACCTTTAATAAGTAATTACCACTTTTGGAGGGCATACAACTCCTTTCCGGGAGTAGTGCTTGATAATGCATGTACTTTGTCATTGCAATGGATGACATACGGTATTGAGATATCCGATTTTGTGTGAATCCTCTGAGGTAATCAAAAGGATTCAATAAAGCCGGCTTCCAATCTGCATTACATAACTGATACGTATAAAAGAAGTTTCTCGTTATTCCACTCAGATCATCAAAGTGTAACTCAAGTTGATCGGCACTCCCTAAACGAATCAAGGGAACAGACTGCTGATCATTTTGCTGGAATAGTTTCACTGTTTGTATTCCTTCCATATAAACACGATCAGGCTCACGTTGTGCAAAAGTGAAATGTGTGATCAGCAAAGAATAGATTAAGATAAAGCGTTGTTTCATATTGATTGATAACAATGTAATAATACAAAGACTTTTACTAGTAAAAACGAAACGATGATAGAATGCTCAGCCATTCGTATTTTTACCAAAATCATGCCATTTGGGATTTTCATTTGATATAGCCAAACGTATTGCATTCAATCGTCAAAGATCCTTCTCTAGGTTCATCATACGTTTATCTGTAGCGGCCACCACATTAAGCGTTGCTGCTATGATTATAACCTTGGCTTTTGTAAATGGATTCCAGCAAACAGTTGCTTCTAAAATTTTCAGTTTTTGGGGACATATCAGGGTACAACACTATGAAGCAGGAAAATCAGTTATTGCAGAAGAAACCCCTTTTACCTATGATACTACTATCAGTCATATCATACAATCTCAAAAAGAGGTTCTTCAGGTACAAGCATTTGCCACCAAATCAGCAGTGATCGAGTCAAAAGGAGAAATTGAAGGAGTCTTACTGAAAGGTATTGATGACAGATATGATAGCACTGTATTAAAATCTTCTTTCGTTGACGGACAATGGCTTCAATTTGACGACTCCAGCTATAGTAAACAGATCATTGTCTCAAAGGCTTTAGCCGATCAATTGAATATTGGATTGAATGATACACTTAAAGTTCATTTTGTTTCCTCCATCGATGACAGCAGAACCTATCGAAAGCTTCAGGTAAAGGGAATATATAAAACAGGAATTGAAGAATACGACAAACTATTTATTCTCGGAGACATCCGTCTCATTAGACGCATCAATGAATGGAGCAACGATCAAATTGGAGGGTATGAGGTATTCGTGAATGACTACACCAAGATGGATTCTGTAAGCCAACTCTTGGCTGATCAGTTACCTGTTGAATGGATGAGTAGAACCATCCGTGAAGTATATCCCAATATTTTTGATTGGCTCAACATACAGGATGTGAATAGAGACGTGATATTTATTGTTATGTCAGCAGTTGCGATCATCAATCTTATCACTTGCTTATTGATTCTTATTCTGGAAAGAACAAGAATGGTAGGTATTCTAAAAGCACTTGGCGCCGGTAATTGGACCATTCAAAAAATATTCTTGTACCATGCTTCTGTAATTACATTGATGGGTGTAGTATTAGGAATGTTATTAGGTGTAGGGATTTGTGTTTTACAAGAACTAACAGGCTTTATCCGATTGGATGAAAGTTCTTACTATGTTCGAGAAGCACCAATGATCATTATATGGTGGCAGGTTCTAGCAGTATGTGCGGGAACAGCAATTGTGTGTTATTCATCCTTGGTGATTCCATCTTTATTGATAAGAAAAGTAAATCCGGTAAAAGCCATTCAGTTTCGTTAGATCAACGAGGCTTTTTAAATTGAGACACTAATATTCCCATTGCCACCGCAGCATTTAAAGATTCCGCATGCCCCATTTTAGGAATGGTAATGCGATGATCGATCAAAGATTGTAGATCTTGCCTGATTCCTTTTGACTCATTACCGATCACTAATATTCCTGCTTTAGGGGGCTGAATTTCATACATGGAAACACCATCCAAAACAGCACCATATACAGGAACTTCTCTTCCTTTTAATAAGGATGCAATGTCACGATACCAAATCTTCACACGCATAAAACTTCCCATGGTAGATTGGATCACTTTTGGATTGTACAATTCAACCGTATCCTCACTGGCAATGATCTGAAGAATTCCAAACCAATCTGCAATACGAATCATGGTGCCCATATTACCGGGGTCTTGTATCCCATCCAGCACGAGTGTAAGTGAATCATTCAATTCAGGTTCATCGGTTATTTCTTGTTGATGAACGACTGCTAAAACCTGATTGGGGGTCTGAAGACTGCTGATCTTATTCAACTCCTGTTCTGTAATCCTGGTTACCGGAAGGTTTCCATCAGGTGCTATCCATTGATCGGTTGCATAGATGTTTTTTACAGGATAACCGGTAGTAATGATCTCATGGACCAACTTCACGCCCTCCACAATAAATAACCGCTCAGCCGTTCTTTGTTTTTTGTGGCACAAAGATTGAATATATTTGAGTTCATTCTTGCTTAACATTGATTATGCTTTTGATCGGAAAAAGAGTTGGTTTGGAATATGGCGTCTTGACTTTATTGTTAATGATCCTACTTAGCTCTTGTTCCGTACAACAACGCACAAAAGTTAAACAATACCCCAAAAACAGACCATTTATTTACAGTACCAAGATCAATATCGTCAATGAGCTTCCCAAAGATGAGGAAAAACGATTAACTTATGAACTAGAGAATTATTGGGATGATAGCTTACGTGTCAGACTCGCGCAAAGGTATCTGGTTTTGTATCGCTTAAACAAGCCTCCTGTATTTGACAGTATTAATCTCGATCGTTCTGTCAATTTTATGAAGGCTTATCTGAATAGCCAGGGTTACTTCTATCCAAATTTCAAAGACTCCGTTTTCATTGATACTGTCAAAGATCAGCTACGCACCAATGTGATCATGGACATTTCAACGGGAAAAAATATCACGATTGATTCTGTTTCCTATAATTTCCAAGACTCTGGATTGAATGCATTGGTACACTCTGAAATTTCAAAAAGTTTTTTAAAAAAAGGGGGACGTTATACCAAACAAGTTATTGGTGATGAGCTTGACAGACTTACCAACTTATTTCGTCAGAATGGATATTACAATTTCAGTAGAGATGATCTAAGAGCTGTTGTAGATACTTTAGGCAGTGAACTCTTACAATTGACATTGGATCCATTTAAACAAGCACAGTTAATTGCAGATGCAGCCAAAAAAAGAAATGAAAATCCTACATGGGATATAATGATCACAACCAGTAGGGAACTAACAAATGCAACAGGGCTAAAACAGTGGAATTTTGGTAATATCTATTATTATCCTGAAACAAGTCTTTATGATATCCCTGATAGTGTTAAAAAGCGAACAGATTTTATCGTAGATACTTTTAGAAGCGGTGTCATGAAATATAAGCAGGGATTATTTCGCTTCAGACCTATGCGAGAGCATACTTATTTTAAGAGAGGCGATAAATACAATGAAGCTGATTACTTTAAAACTTTAAATACACTCGGACAATTAGGTGCTTGGCAACAAGTGGATGCAATTCTTGAGCCGAGAGACAAAGACTCTTTGGATGTTCATCTTTTCATGGTACCTGCCACCAAACAATCGGTTTCAGCTGAATTGGAAGGAAGTAGAAATTCGGGTGATGTGATCACAGGTAATACGCTTGGTATTTCTATGAATCTGAGTTACAATAACAAAAACAGATGGAAACAGGCCATACAACAACAAACTGTTTTAAGAACAGGTGTTGAATTGAATTTATTGAATCAAGCCAATAACCCTCTATTACAAACATTTTTAGTAAGTGCTAGCCATACCTATGCATTTCCAAGAATCCTCACACCTTTCCGTAGTTGGGGTAGTTCTAAGAAAGTAGAAAACAAAAAAACTTTACTAACACTCAACGGATCTTATATTGATAGAAGAAACTTCTATAAGGTAAATTCTTTTACTGCAAGTATCGGTTATGAGTGGAGAAGCAGAAAAAGAAACGGAGATCATTTATGGTTGTATAAACCTTTGAATCTTGAGTTGTATGGCATCACCAGATTAGCAGGACTTGATACTTTGATTCAAAAAAATCCATTCTTACAAGCTTCATTTAATGAAGGAAATATTGTAAGTCAAAGTTTGTCATTCATCAGTACAGGTACAAGTAGAACGAATAGAAATAGAAGTCACTATTTTAGAGTAGGTATCGAAGAGGCTGGTGGGTTATTTGGCTTATTACCGGGATTAAAAGATAATATCTATCGGTATGTAAAAACTGAAACAGAGTATCGTCAGGTATTACGTTATGACAAATCTGAATTGGCTTACCGAGCATTTGCAGGTGTAGGTTATAACTATGGCAATGACCCTCGTATTGGCAGAACTTTACCCTTCTTTAAACAATTCATTGCCGGAGGCCCGTATAGTATGCGGGCATGGGGACTGAGACAACTGGGTTTAGGCAGCTCTATTTTTAGTGATACTGTGAATAGTTCTTATCGCGATCGTTTTGGAGACATTCAGTTGGAAAGCAATATTGAATATCGTTTCACACTATTATCACTGGGATCATTTAAAGTGGGTAGTGCATTTTTTGCTGATATTGGTAACATCTGGAATATCAAAAGAAACAACCAAGATCCAGAGTCCAAATTTTCGTTCAGTAATTTAGGAAGAGATTTAGCCATTGGTGTAGGTACAGGACTCAGATTCGATTTTTCTTATTTTCTGATTAGATTCGATTTTGCTTATCGTGTAAAAGATCCTGCAAGAAATACCAATGGAGGATGGATGAGTATCAAAAATTTCGTATGGTCTGAAACCAGATCTTCCGGATTGAAGATCAATAATATGGCGCTACAGTTCGGTATTGGTCTGCCCTTCTGAGTTTTGTTTGAGTGCTGTTATTGCTTCTTCAAAAGAGTTCAGCGAATACGCATCATCCACCGAAAAATTGCCGATTCTTGTTCTACGTAAGCTACTCATAAATCCTCCCACTCCCAATGCCGCCCCAAAATCATTGGCCAAACTTCTGATATAAGTGCCCGTTGAACAAACTACCCGAAAGTAAACTATTGGCAATTCAATTTTTTCAATCAAAAATTGATGGATCGTTACAGGACGAGGTTCTAACACTACGTTTTCTCCTTTTCGAGCTGCCAGATAAACAGGCTTCCCGTCTCTCTTGATTGCTGAATGTGCAGGCGGCACCTGCATGATCGGTCCTATGAATGAATTTGTTGCATTATGTATTTGCTCTTCTGTAAGATGGCTGATATCTTTTTGATTTTCCGGAGCTGATTCCAGATCATAGGTTGGCGTTGTAGCACCCAAAGTAAAAGTACCGGTATACTCTTTCTCCATTCCCATGTACTCATTGATCTTCTTGGTGAATTTACCAGTACATATGATCAATAGCCCTGTCGCCAATGGATCTAATGTTCCTGCATGCCCAACTTTTGAGATACGTGTTAGAATACGTACTTTTTTTACGGCATCAAAGGAAGTCCATTCCAATGGCTTATCCAGAAGAATAACCTTACCATCTAGATAAGGCTGTAAGGCTGGATGTATTTCTTTCTGTCGCATTGGAAGATTCTTGTATTTGCAATGACACTTTCGTATTAATAAGCTCTTGCAAACAAAACCCTTTGGGTTGAAGGCTTGCCGGTAAGGATACACTTACCCTCTTCTTGCGGATTCTCCAATGGTATACAACGAATGGTCGCTTTCGTGAGTTCTTTGATCTTATCTTCTGTTTCGGCAGTACCATCCCAATGAGCGGCTATAAATCCTCCTTTGGTATCCAGTAGTTGAACAAATTCTTCCCAACTATTTGCAGGGGTAATATGTTCATCACGATAATGCTTCGCTCTGTTAAAGATATTCTGCTGAATGTCTTCCAACAGGTTTTGAATATAACCTGAGAGTCCATCCAATGATACTGTTGTTTTTTCTTTTGTATCTCTTCTAGCTACCTCTGCAACATTATTTTCAAGATCACGAGCACCCAAAGCAACACGAACAGGAACTCCTTTTAATTCATACTCTGCAAATTTCCATCCCGGTCTTGCATTATCGCTGTCATCATATTTAACAGAGATGCCTAATGCTTTTAATTCTTTCATTAAAACTTGTACACGTTCATCGATCTGTGCTTTTTGCTCCTGGCCTTTGAAAATAGGAACAATTACTACTTGAAGCGGTGCTATTCGTGGAGGCAATACCAATCCATTATCATCACTATGTGCCATAACAAGAGCCCCAATGAGGCGAGTACTTACTCCCCAACTCGTAGCCCAAACATATTCTAGCTTATTATTCTTATCACTGAATTTTACATCAAAAGCTTTCGCAAAATTCTGCCCCAAGAAATGAGATGTACCGGCTTGTAACGCTTTACCATCTTGCATCATGGCTTCAATACAATAAGTGTCTTCTGCACCTGCAAAACGTTCATTGGGTGTTTTTATACCTTTGATAACTGGAACAGCCATCCAGTTCTCCACGAAATCAGCATATACATTCAACATTTTCACTGTTTCTTCTACAGCCTCTTCTTTAGTAGCATGTGCGGTATGACCTTCCTGCCAAAGAAATTCTGCTGTACGAAGAAATAATCGGGTCCTCATTTCCCATCTTACCACATTGGCCCACTGATTTACCAAAATGGGAAGATCACGATAAGATTGAATCCATGTTTTATACGTATTCCAAATGATGGCTTCACTGGTTGGACGAACTACCAGTTCTTCTTCCAATTTGGCCTCAGGATCTACAATCAGTTTTCCTTTATTAGCAGGATCAGTTTTTAAACGATAATGCGTAACAACAGCACATTCTTTTGCAAAACCCTCTGCATTTTTTTCTTCAGCCTCAAATAAACTTTTGGGAATAAAGAGAGGGAAATATGCATTTTGGTGACCTGTTTCTTTGAACATACGGTCCAATACATCTCTCATGTTTTCCCAAAGGGCAAAGCCATAGGGTTTAATGACCATACAACCACGTACAGCACTATAATCAGCCAAATTTCCCTTTATTATTAGATCATTGTACCACTGTGAATAATCTTGCTCCCGGGATGTGATCTCCTTGCTCATAAAATATTATAGTTCTCTTAACAAAATAGATTGCTTACAGTTGTTAGTTGGCAAACTAATTGCCGCTGTTAACATGAAGTCGGCAACAGCGCAAATGTATGTAACTTCACATTATATAACCTTCTCAATCCTGATGTTATGAAAAGAATGCTACTAGGATCATTACTCACGATCGGACTTCTTTCTGGATGCTCAACAGCCTACCAGTCCGGACAGACCCCCGATGATGTTTATTATTCACCCGGGAAAGAGGGTATTGCTAAGCGTGAAGATGATAAGATGAGGGAACAACAAGAGCGCTACGAAGAATACATTAGCAGTCAGGATGATCGTTATTTGCGAATGAAAGTTGCTAATAGGAATCGTTGGTCTGCTATAGACGATTTTAATTATTGGTATGATAGCAGATATGATTTTTGTCGTTATCAGGGTTTTGGTAATTGGAATAACGTTTATGCTTGGAATAACCCTTGGAACAACCCATGGAATCCTTCCTTTAACTATGGATTGTGGAGAATGCAACCTGGATTAGGGTTTGGCTGGGGTTGGAATAATCCTATGTACACTGTAATCGCATATGCTTCACCCAAATTTTATAGTGGTGGTCGTACATCAGGAAGTAATCTTTCAGCTTACCGTAATACCAAAGGTTTCAGTAATACCAACAGAGGTTACTACAATCCTAAAACAGGCACTTACTCCAATAAGGGAGAATCATCTAATAATTTTGGAAGTCTATTGAAGCGTGTTTTCAGCAGTAGTTCCGCTAATTCAGATTTGGGCTCCAGTTTTGACAGACCTGTAAGAAGCTTCTCCAACAACAATGGATCAACTGCTACTCCAAGTAGCAATGCAGGTGGTAACAGCGGCGGTGTGAAAAGTAGCGGCAGCAGTGCCAGTTCAGGCCGCGGTGGCAAAGGCAATTAATGCACTATTTCAAGCTGAATCAATATCGGGTGTAAAACACCTCATACTAAACCTATATCCAAACACATTGTAAGATGAAATCATATTTACTATCCCTGACCATCATATTATCCATAGCTGCTACTGCGCAGAACCCTGACTATTCACTAAGGACTGCATGGTTCACACAAAATGGATCTGCCAGAAACATTGCCACAGGTGGCGTGATGGGCTCATTAGGTGGAGAGATCACCGCTAACCACGTGAATCCAGCTGGTATTGGCTTGTTCAAGACCAATGAATTCGTACTATCCCCTGGCTTTCTTTTAAACAATAATAAATTCAGATATCGCGGAACGGATACCGTAAGTGATAAAACCAATTTTGGATATGGTGCTTCCGGTATCATCTTAAGTGCCGGCAATAAAAGAAGAAGTAAATGGACCAGTAGTGCTGTTGCATTTTCTGTAAACCAACTCGCCAATTATAACAACCGTATTCAATTCAGAGGATTTAACAACATGAGTTCCTTCTCAGAACAATATCTTGAAGAGCTCACAAGAGATCTTGCGGATACCAATGCCGCATTGAGTAACTATGTATACGGTTCTTCCCTTGCATTCAGAACATTTTTAGTAGATACTGCAAATGATGGTAATGGAAACTTTATTGGGTACCAAAGTCTTGTTCCTATTTCAACCGGTGTCAATCAATCATACGATGCCATTACAAGAGGTGGTTATCATGAGATCGCATTAGGTGTAGCTGGTAATATGGAAGACAAAATGTACATAGGAGGAAGTTTAACGATACCTGTTATTAGCTATTCGCGAGATTTAGTTTACAGAGAAACCGATGCCACCAGCAACCCCAATAATCAGTTCAACAGTTTTGAGTTTCGTGAGAATTTTACTTCAAGAGGATTAGGTATTGGTGCTAAGATTGGTACTATTTATAAACCTAAAGAGTTTTGGCGTATTGGATTTGCTATCCACACTCCTCAATTCATTTCATTCAGAGATCGCGTACGGGCATCTATGACAGCAAACACAGAAAGTTATGCAGGAATTCGCTCTGAAAAAAGTGATAACCTCAATAGCGGAAATCCAGGAAAAAGTGATTACAATCTTATTACACCTTGGAGAGCCATCGTAAGTGCCAGTTATGTTTTTCGAGAAATAAAAGATACACGTAGACAAAGAGCTTTCATCAGTGCCGACATTGAATATGTAAATTATCGTGGTTCAAGATTCTATGCGGCAGACGAAAATGACCAGCCATTGGTAAATTATTACAAACAATTAAATGAGGTGGTGAAAGACACTTACAAAGGTAATTTCAATGTGAGACTTGGTGGCGAGTTAAAATTTCATACAATAATGTTCCGCTTAGGTACTGCTTTTTATGGAAGTCCTTATGCCGAAGATGAGTTAAAAGCCAATCGAATTCTCGCTACAAGTGGTATCGGCTATAGAAACAAAGGAATTTTTGTAGACTTGAGTTATGCGCATATACTCAATAAAGATGTTCAGTTTGCATATCGTTTAAATGACAAACCCAACACATTTGCGGAACAAACAGGTTCACGAAGTACAGTGATGATGACTTTCGGTTTTAAATTCTGATACTAATAATATAACCCCTGTTCAAGTAATATTTGCTTGATCTGCGAAACAGGTTCCTCAGCAGCATTCACCCAATGAATGCTGCTGTCTTTTTTAAACCAAGTCATTTGCCTCTTTGCATATTGTCTGCTATGTTGCTTGATCAATGCAACAGCATTCTCTAAAGAAGTCTTTCCATCCAAATGATCTATTATTTCCTGATAACCTACCGTTTGCAATGCATTCAGATCTTTATGCGGGTATAAAGATGTTACTTCATCCACTAAGCCATCTTCCATCATTTTTTCTACACGAAGATTGATTCTTTGATTCAGTGCTGATCTTTCCATCTCTAATCCGATTTTCAATATCTTAAAAGCGCGTTCTACTTTTTTCCCGATTCGAAAATCAGTAATCGATCTACCTGTTCCCTTTATTACTTCTAAAGCACGTAATAATCTGTGAGGGTTTTGCTGTTCAGCTATTTGCCAAAAAAGTGGATCATGTAAGGCTACTTCATTTTGCAACCATTGCAATCCTTTTTCGGCATATGAGTCGTTCAGTTGTTGTCTTATAGCAGGATCAATTAACGGCATATCATCTATCCCTTCACAAAGGGCCTTGATGTACAGTCCTGTTCCTCCACATACAACTACCACCTCATGCTCTTTGAAAATAGTATCCGCTTTTTGTAAAGCATAAGTTTCATACACACCTGCATTCATATCATCATGAATAGAATGAGATGCTATAAAATGATGGGGGATAGATTCAAGCTCCTCAATGGAAGGACGTGCCACACCAATGTTCATTTCACGGTAACATTGTCTTGAATCAGCAGATATGATCTCTGTTTGAAATGCTTTTGCCAACGCAATTGCAACAGCAGTTTTACCTACAGCCGTGGGACCTACAATCAATATGGCTGTATGAGAAGACACTAATAATGGAATATATCTGAAGTATTACTAAAATTCTTCTTCACTGCTTTCCTCTGATCCAAAATCGTCACTATCTGACTCACCTTCCTCTCCTTCTTCACCAAATCCATCCGAAGCCTCTGTTAAGTCATATTTCTCTTCTATATCAGCAAACTTATCCCCTAACAAACTCTTTGTACCGTATTGCTGAGGACCGATACCTTCTGCCCTGGAAACTGCAGGATAACTCAACTTGTTATTTTCCTCTTTACTTACGTTGATCAACTCTACGAGGAAAGTCCAGTTCTTGGCAAAGTCATAGATGTAAATGAACTTTTGATTCGTGTCTCTTATTTCACTACCGATGGTAGTTTCGCTCATCAGCAATGGTTCAGCTACATATGATTTATCATATCGCTCAAAGCTGATCTCACGACCTCTTTGCCAGTTGTCATTGCTTCTGAAAAAAGTAGCCTGATGTTTTTGATCAAATTCATAGGCTTTTAGGATCGCAAAATGCAGATCAATAAAATATTGTGTATGCTTGATCACGATATCACGATATACCGCATCATCTTCTTCCAGATAAACCCTGAATTTCAGAACAGCCATTCTTTATGCTTAAATCTTTTATACAATGAATGTCAACACACCTATGTTGCACGAAACGCTAAAATACAATTTATTCAACGGCCTCCAAGTTCAGTTCCTTACCCTTTTCTAACATAAATTTTCGGGCAGCTTCATATTCGTTGGGAATCACCCCATCCAAAATAGCTTCTCTGATCGCATCTTTAATAACACCCACCTGTCTGCCGGGTGTTAATCCGAACGTTACCATGATCATTTCTCCTGTGATCGGTGGCTGCCAATTCCTTATTCTGTCGGCATCTTCAACTTCCAATAGCCTTTGTTTAACCAGTTCGAAATTCTGAAGGTATCTTTTCACCTTCATCTTGTTTTTACTGGTAATATCTGCCGAACACAGCATCATCAATGCATCAATATCTTCCCCAGCATCAAAAAGTAGTCGTCGTACCGCACTATCCGTAATATTCTCTTTGGTAAGACTAATTGGTCGCAAATGAAGCAATACTAATTTTTGAACTTGCTTCATTTTTTCATTCAAGGGTAATTTGAGTTTTGAAAAAATCTTTGGAACCATTCTAGCGCCTACTACTTCATGCCCATGAAATGTGAAACCATGTCCGTCCTCAAACTTTTTTGTTGCAGGTTTACCAATATCATGTAACAATGCTGCCCATCTTAACCAAAGATCATCGGTAGACGCTGCCATATTATCAAGTACCTGAAGTGTATGATAGAAGTTGTCTTTATGCCCAAGTCCATCGATATACTCTGCCCCATGAAGGTCCACCATCTGAGGAAAAATCTTTTGCAACAGACCTGTTTTGAATAATAGATCCCATCCAATAGATGGTTGATCACAAAGCATGATCTTATTCAACTCATCTGTGATACGCTCCTGAGAAACGATACTGATACGATGTACATTGGATGAAATAGCTGACAATGTTTCCGGAACTATTGTATACTTGAGTTGTGCAGCAAAACGAATGGCTCTCATCATCCGTAATGGATCATCACTAAATGTTTGAGAGGCTTCTAATGGTGTCTCAATCTTCTTCTCCTGAATGGCTAGAATGCCATTGAATGGATCGATTAGTTTTCCATAATCATCCCTATTTAAACTAATGGCTAAAGCATTGATCGTAAAATCTCTTCTATTTTGATCATCTTCGATGGTTCCTGGAGCCACTTCAGGTTTGCGACTGTTTTGAGCATAACTTTCCTTGCGTGCGCCTACAAACTCAATTTCAAGGTCTTCAATTTTGATCTGTGCTGTTCCAAAATTTTTGAAAAAAGATACATAAGGTTTGGGATGAAAAGCTTCTGCCACTTTATGCGCCAGTGTAATACCATCTCCAATACAAACTATATCAATATCCTTGGTAGCCCTTCCTATGATCTTATCACGTACAAACCCCCCAATAAGGTAACAGGGCATGTTCAATGCTGCTGCTGCCTTTCCTATTTTTTCAAAAATAAGTGCTTCTTTATCGGTACAAACAATATCCATGCTGAGCAAAGGTAACTTGTTCCTCGTTTATAAGGAGCCAAGGCTATTCAATAACTGTTCTGTTTTGATCGTACGGGCACAATTGAAATGTTTTTCAGGACAAGCTGCATGTCCATGTAGTCCACAGGGTCTGCAAGAAAGGATTTCCCGGCTTTCTACCACAGTACTTTGATCTGAGAGTGGGCCATAACCAAATCCAGGGATGGTAGAACAATATATGGCTGTTACAGGAGCATTCACTGCAGAAGCAAAATGCATGGGTGCAGAATCATTGACATAATTCATAACCGCAGCCTTCATCAATGCCGCTGATTCAAGAAAAGATAATTGTCCACTAAGATCAACTACTCTATCATTCGACCGCTTACATATCGTATCACAAAGATTTTTGTCGCCAGGTGCCCCTAATAAATAAATTGAATAATTCACGGGCAATTGATGGATCAAATCTACCCATTGATCGGCCGGATATTGTTTTGTAAACCATACCGAAGCCGGTGCTATACATATATAGGGCTGCTGCTGATAAACACCAATTTTTTCAAACGCTTTATTGGTTGGATACAATACAGGTCTACCGGCCTTTTCATCTGTGAATGAACGGATCAATGCATGATTACGTTGTATTTCATGAGTCGCATCTCCCAAGCCCGAGAAATGATGAGGGATGATATCAGTAAAGAAAAAGCGAAATGGATTTTTATCAAATCCGATTTTTCTTGTAGCACCGGAAAAAGCGGTAAGAAACCCTGTAGCGTAATAGCGTTGTACATTGATCACTACATCATATTTTCTTTGACGAATAGATCTCAGTAGTTGAAACAAGTGTTTGTACTTCGCAGATTTTTTATCCCATATCAATACTTGGTGCAAAAATGGATGACCATCAAACAATGATTCATTGCCTTTTCTAACAGCAATATCAAGTTCCGCTTCAGGGAAGTGTTGATGAAGTTTTTCCAATAACCCTGTGGCTAGTACCACATCACCAATAAAAGCAGTTTGAATGATCAAAATACGCTGCATGCCACAAAACTAATACAAACGAACTTGTGTCTGTACTTACTCATATTCCAGTTCGTTGCTAAAGAATTCCCAGTCAAACAAAACATATGTTGAAATGAGATGTCTGAGTCCTCTTCTTTTCTTTCTTTCTGTGACCATATTTTGCTGAAACTTGGAGGAACTAATGGCATGACGTTCTAGCCCCAGATTGAGGATGGCTTGCAGGAAAGGCTGCATTTTCTCATTCGGAACATCAAGTATTACGCGTGCCATGTTGTGTTTGCTTACTTTAAGTTTGCATTTTATAACAAGAAATACAATTAAAAGTTCAACAAAGTGTTTGCCAAAAACCCATGAAACCCTGCTAAAGGTCTCAATTACAGCTAATTAACATTTTTTAGGAGTTTCACACAGGTTTATGCACAATCAGGAACGAATGATGATCAATTCACCATTTTTATCCCATCTAACCACAGAGGAAGGTTTATAGTAGTTTTCATCTGATTGTCGGTAACGTACCACATAATCTACTCCTTCTTTGATCAATGGGTCGATGTCTTGAAAGGATCTTGGTGCAGGATAGCCTGAAAGGTTTGCAGAAGTACTGACAATGGGCTTGCGGAAACGTTTGATCAAATGCTTACAAAAAGAATCGGTTGTAATGCGAATGGCTACAGATCTATCTTCTGCCAATAATTGATCGGCTAGACCAACACCACCTTCATAAACAACTGTTATTGGCTTACTTACGCCTTTGATATAATCGAACACCTGCAGCTCAGGCTGGGTAACATATTGAAGAATTTCTCTTTCATCAGCCATTAGTATCACCATGGGCTTATGATCCGGGCGCTGTTTTAAGCGATAGATATTTTCCACCGCAGATTCATTGGTGGCATCACAACCAATACCCCAAATCGTATCTGTTGGATAAAGGATCAATCCACCCTTATCCAGGATTTCCAAACATTCGTCAATATCATTTTGAAAGGGAAGCATTGTCATTGCAATGTACAAATTGTACCCAATATGACTTTCAGCATTTATACTTTCTCATGAACCTGTATGTTTGCAAAAATTTTAGGCAATGGAACTGAAAAAACTGATCGAAGAAGCCTGGTCAAACAGGGAGCTTTTGCAAAACAATACCTACAGCGATGCGGTGAGAGCCGTGATTGAAGAAGTAGATAAAGGAAGATTAAGAGTAGCATCACCGGATCAGGATAAATGGGTAGTGAATGAATGGGTCAAACAAGCGATTCTCATGTATTTCGGTATTCAACAAATGCAAACCTGGACATTGCCTCCGTTCGAGTTCTATGATAAGATGTTACTGAAAAGTAATTACAAAGAATTAGGCGTAAGAGCCGTTCCACATGCAGTTGCCCGCTACGGTGCATATGTGGCACGTAATGTGGTTCTAATGCCAAGCTATGTAAACATTGGAGCATACGTGGATGAAGGAAGCATGGTAGACACATGGGCAACTGTAGGTAGTTGTGCTCAAATAGGTAAAGGTGTTCACTTAAGTGGCGGTGTTGGTATTGGCGGCGTATTGGAACCATTGCAGGCAAGTCCGGTGATCATTGAAGATGGTTGTTTTATTGGAAGCAGATGTATTGTGGTAGAAGGAGTGATTGTTGAAAAAGAAGCTGTATTAGGAGCCAATGTTGTACTTACACAATCTACTAAGATTATTGATGTGAGTGGCAATGAACCCATTGAGTACAAAGGTCGTGTACCTGCAAGAAGTGTAGTGATCCCAGGAAGTTATACCAAAAAATTCAATGCAGGTGAATACCAGGTGAGTTGCGCACTCATCATAGGACAACGAAAAGCCAGCACAGATCTTAAAACAAGTCTGAATGACGCTTTGAGAGACTTTAATGTGAGTGTTTAGTCCATAGACCATGGTCTATGATCTTTTTAAATACCCTTGTGAATAATCAAATTCAAAAGATCAGTTTTATCGGCTTCCTCATCACCATCAGTGGTGCTATCTTCTTTTCTACCAAAGCCATATTTGTAAAGCTGGCTTTTCAGGATACAAAAGTAGATGCGGTGACACTGTTGAGTTTACGAATGTTGTTTTCGCTTCCGTTCTACCTTGTGGCTGCATGGATTGCTCACCGTAAAGAAGGTGTGATAACCCTCACCAAGAAGCAGTGGCTATGGGTATTGATCATGGGTTTATTTGGATATTATTTAAGCAGCTTGTTTGATTTTATAGGATTACAATATGTTTCCGCAGGATTAGAACGTTTGATCCTTTTTTTATATCCCACTTTTGCCGTACTGATCAATACTTTTTACTTCAAAACCAAATTGAGCCGAATACAGTTATTGGCCTTGATATTAACATATATAGGCATAGGAACTGCTTATTGGGGTGAGATTCAATCTGAACATTATGGACCTCAATTTTTTTATGGATCATTTATGATCTTTTTGTGTGCAGTGACCTACTCCTTTTATCTCGTTGGCACAGGCAGATTGGTAAATGCAGTAGGCGCAACCAGGTATACTGCTTATGCAATGCTTGCCGCCACTGCAGGAATTTTTGTACATTTTCTCATAGCAGCGCCAATCAACAAGGTAGTTTTAACCACACAGCTTGCTGGCTATGGCATAGCGTTGGCAATTGTAGCTACCGTATTGCCCTCATTCATGATGAGTGTAGGAATGAAAAAAATTGGCAGTAATAATGTGGCAATCATAACAAGTGTCGGTCCTGTATCTACCATTTTACAGGCACACTTTTTTCTGGGTGAAACCATTATTCTAGAACAAATAATAGGTACCACACTTGTCATTATTGGTGTTCTATTGATCGGATGGCAGTCAAAAATTGCGTCTGAACCTAGTTGATTCATTGAAGTACTTTTTTTACCGACATTTTTCCGACACTTACCGTCTTCACTCCCATTATTACCTAATTCCACTTTTGAACGGCTAGCTGCATCTATAGTTTTGTGCTAAATCATTCAAAAATGAAAAAAAACAGCTACGATATCAGAAATTATAATGATAGATTTTTTACAGGAATTGTTCTTATCCTAGTAGGAGGTGCTATTCTATTAAAGCGATTGGGCATGCCTTTTCCAGGTTGGTTATATGACTGGTCAGCCATTGTAATTCTAATCGGCTTGCTCTCCGGTATTAAAGTAAAGTTCAAAGGAGTTTCTTGGATTATTTTTACCGTTATTGGCGTCTTCTTTATGATGGATGAGCTTGTGAAAGACATGAATATTCGTCCGTTCATTTGGCCTGTATTGATTATCGGTATTGGTTTAATTTTCTTATTGAGACCCAAAAGAAAAACCATTACTGTACAAGACGCCGATGAGAGTGCACCGCCCATAGTAACAGAAATAAAACCTTATGATACAGAAGTGAATGTTGCGATGGATGATTACATTGAATGCACTTCTGTATTTGGTGAGGTTAAGAAAATGGTGACTTCCAAAAGCTTTAAGGGGGGTGAAGTAGTTTGTTTTATGGGAGGGTCGCAGATCAATCTTTCTCAAGCAGATATTCAAGGTCCTGTTTTTTTAGAAGTAACGATCGTATTTGGAGGAACGAAGTTGGTGGTGCCTCCCAACTGGGAAATAAGATCTGAATCTGTAGCAGTTTTTGCAGGCATTGAGGACAAAAGAAATCTGTTACCCGGAAGTCGATTTGATCCGAACAAAGTATTGATCATTAAGGGCACATCGGTATTCGGTGGTATAGAGATCAAAAGTTTTTAACCAACCTAATCATCTTTATCCATGGAATGGTACCTTGCAAAACTTGTTTATCGCTTTCAGCCAATAATAGAAAGGGGCACAGTTCATTTTGAGGAGCAGATCAGATTGCTTGAAGCAGAAGATGAATTACATGCGTTTCATAAAGCGCAGCAAATAGGCAGTCAAGAGGAATGTCATTTGAAAGATGATAATGATTGTAGTATTCACTGGCATTTCATTGACGTCATTCAATTGCTGAAGTTACACCAGCATATGGATGGTGCTGAAATCTTATCACAACCTTATACAACTAACGATCCAGAGGGATACCAAAGAAAAATCAGGTTAAAAGCCGCATATTTGTTATCAGACTGTACTGATCTGTTTCTTCAATCACGTTAATATATGGTTACATCCATTACAAAAGGACGAAGTTTCTATCTTGCTTTTACCTCTTGGTGGATGGTATGGACAGTGATACATGTTTGGGTATTGAGTGAATATGAAATTGCTTTTTTCTCTGCTCTGTCTGATGCGGTGCTCTCTAATTTCTTGCTTGCCGCTTTTTGCCTGTTGGTGGTTAACAATATGCAGTACTATTTACCAAGAAAAGAAAGATATTGGTATATATTGATCGTAAGTCTGGTATTAAGTAGCATATACCTTTTCGTTGGCAGATTACTACTTCGTTTTCTCTTCAAAGAGGATGAAAGTTATTTGAATTTGTTGAAGCAATCATTTTATATCAGGTATATCACTGGTTTTTTAATGATTGGCTGTATGTCAATGATCAGTTTATTATGGTATACATTAAAAGAACAACAAGAAAATGAGCAAAGAAAAGAAGAAGCAGAAAAAATTGCCAAAGATGCAGAGTTATTAAAGCTTAGGCAACAACTACAACCCCACTTTTTATTCAACAGTTTGAATTCCATCAGTGCACTTGCAGGAACACATCCGGAGAAAGCAAGGCATATGATTCAACAGTTATCTGATTTTTTACGGGGCACTTTAAAGAAAGAAGAACATCAGTTAGTGAGTCTGCGTGAAGAACTACATCATCTGGAATTATACCTTGAAATAGAGAAAGTACGCTTTGGTCATCGATTACAAACCATTTTAAAGATTGATGATAAAGCTGCAGATATGATGATACCAACTTTATTGTTACAACCTGTGGTAGAGAATGCCATTAAATTTGGTTTGTATGATACTACTGAGGAAGTTTTGATAAGTATCAGTGCCTCTGCAAATGACAATCAGTTATTGGAAATAACCATTCAGAATCCTTATGATCCATTGACAACGGTTTATACGCATGGAACTGGTTTTGGACTAGCATCCATTGCACGAAGATTGTATTTGCTTTATGCACGACAGGATTTAATACGAACGGAAAAACAAGAACAACTATTTTCAACACATATTGACATACCACAGTTTAACCATGAAAGTAATCATCATTGATGACGAGCCTCTTGCCAGAGGGATCGTAAAAGAGTATTTACAATTATATCCTGATCTTGAGTTGATTCAGGAATGTGGAGATGGATTTGAAGGTTTGAAAGCCATACAACAACATCAGCCTGATTTGGTGATACTAGATATTCAAATGCCAAAAATCAATGGATTTGAAATGCTTGAGCTAATTGAAAATCCTCCTTCGATCATATTTGCCACTGCATTTGAAGAATTTGCGATCAAAGCTTTTGAAACACATGCAGTAGATTATCTACTAAAGCCTTTCAGTAAAGAAAGATTTCAGAAAGCGATTGAAAAATGGAGACAGACTGAAATAGCAACACAACGAGGACGAACAAATGAGTTGATAGATACAGCTGCTGCTTCGCCTCAACAACAGAACCGAATCGTATTAAAAGACAATGGGAAAATCAAGATCATACCGATACAGCAAGTACAATATTTTGAAGCAGCTGATGATTATGTAAAAATCCATACTTCAGAAGGCGTGTTTCTAAAAAATAAAACCATGCAATTTTTCGAAGAAAAGATGGATACAGCCAGCTTTGTGAGAATTCATCGTTCTTACTTGGTAAACGTACATCTTATTAGTAGAATTGAGCCTTATGAGAAAGACGGACACCTAGCCATTCTTAGTATCGGCATTAGACTACCTGTCAGCAAAACAGGTTACTTAAAGTTAAAAAATGCACTTGGTATTTAGTTGGATGATCTTTGACCGAAAGAAAATTTTTCAGCTGTTTCAATGATGATATCCGGAATAGTTGCAAAATCTTTGGCCTTATCTAGAAAGTAATCTGCGCCAGCTTGCATACATTCAGTTCTATAGCCTGATAAAGTATTATTTGTCAATATCACTACAATGGGGTCAATAGATTTATTGCTACGGATATCTTTCAGCATCTGCAAGCCGTTTTTACCCGGCAAATTGATATCGAGGAAAATCAATGTAGGATTGTAAGCCTCTAGCCACTGATCAGCTTCTTCAGCGCTAGTTGCTGTTCGTACTTCCTGAACCTGTCCCATGCCAGATAATAAATGTTGTACACGCTGCAGAATAAATTCTGAGTCATCCACCAGTAATATTTTCAGCATCTTATCTATCATAACTGATATGGACATCATTCCAAAGTTTAAAAAGAGCTTTGCAGGAGAATACCTGCAAAGCTCATATAGCCATTGGCTATAAGGTTTTTCCAGGACAATAAGTTTTCGCCAACCGTAATAGTTGACAGGTTTTGGACTTTAATAAGGATAGTGGAATTTTAAAAAAGATTATCGGCTACTGGTGGGGGAAAACTCGACCATACAAAGGACCATGAAACAATCCGATTACCCTATACTATGAATCGTGAAATAGCTGTAGTAATATCACTACACAATAATTGTTTTTTCACGGTTAAACGATGTTATTCTGTATCGCATATTTAACAAGTTCAGCATTATTATGCAATTTCATTTTATCCATGATCCTTGCCCTGTAAGTACTGATGGTATTAACATTTAAAGAAAGTATTTCTCCGATTTCGGAAATACTTTTTCCCATTACAATCATTTTAAATACCTCGAACTCTCTGTCTGACAATTGTTCATGTGGAGCTCTTTGATCTTTTTGTTCCAAAGATCCTGCCAGCACTTCTGCTACCTCACTGGTAATGTATTTTCGTCCACTTAAAATTTGTTGTACAGCTTTTACCAATTCATAAGGAGCACTTTCTTTTGTAAGATAGCCAGATGCACCGGCTTTGATAGCCCTTACTGCATATTGTTCGGGAGTATGCATACTTAGCATGAGAACAGGGGTATTAGGAGCATGCTCTTTGATTTGTTTGAGTATCTCAATACCAGAATAGCCAGGCATACTAATATCAGAAATGATGATGTCCCATTTCTCACTAATCGCTTTTTTGAAAAGGTCAGCAGAGTCGGCAACATCTTGTACCTCAGCTAAAGGCATAGCTTCCAGTAATATCTTTCGCAATCCTTCTCTGATTAGACTATGATCATCTGCAATCAAAATTCTCATTGATATTTCCTTTTCAGTAAGTAATGGTTATGGATGTATCCAAAAATACATATCTATTCTCTCTATACACGGATTATTGTGTAGGATTATTGTTTTAATTGGCAAATATATTTTGACATACATCCAATTACATCTTATCAAGAACAATGATCCACGTACAAAAAATTATTTAGAAACACATTCAATAGAAAAATACTTCTTTTTTGAGAAGAAAAGAAATTTACAATATGAGGCTAAAAAAAAGAGAGTGGGGCAACTGGTTGCCCCACTCTCTGGTCTTTACAATAAGATATAGGATTTTGTATGCTAAAGGAGATTGGATCGGAAGAAAAATGTAATAAGAGATTATTACATTTTTTTTTGGTTTTTTGGATATCGGCGAAAGGATTCTTTCGAATCATTTACTATATGCAAGATACATTCGTCTGAGGCGAAGTAATGTGTTTATTTCACTGATTTACCCCGTTTAAAACACTGAATTTTATTCGATAAAAATAGAAGGCAAGTCTCAATAATTTATTTAACACATTGATTATTATTTATTTATAGGGATATAAATAATGATATTCAATAAAAAACTAATTTTAGCCTTTTTACAGATTAATTGCAAAGGGCAATAATCTCTTTGATTTTGCTTTCATCCAAGGGTTTGGAGAAGATGTCTTTCACCGTAGTATAGGTTCTGGCTTTATCGATATCCTCATAGTATACAGAGGATGTAAACATAATGATATGGATCTTTTCAAATCCGGGGCGTTTTAGCTTGTCAAATTCTGCTAAAAACTCCCATCCATCCATAACAGGCATATTAATGTCTAATAGAATAATATCAGGCAATTGATCTGGGTGATCAGCGCGTGACCGCAAATATTCAATGGCTTCATGTCCGTTTACTACAGTATCAATTAGCGGAGAAGGCATATAGATGCGCAGCATTTCCTTGCTTAGGAAGTTTGTTACATCATCATCGTCAACCAATAAAACATGTCGACCCGGTTCACTCATAAGATACTTTCTTTTTCTTCAGGAATACATGGAACATGCTCCCCTTGTTCACAATACTTTCAACGGCGATCTTACCCTCTAAAGCCTCAATCTGGTTTTTGATAATATACAATCCCAGCCCCTTTCCGTCTTTGTTGTCATGAAAACGCTGATACAAGCCAAATATTTTGTTGCCATATTTTTCCATGTCAATACCTGTACCATTATCTTTTACATAAAGTATGATGTATTCCCCATCTTCCTCTGTACTAACAGTGATTTCAGGTGGAATATCCGGTTTACGATATTTGATTGCATTGGTAAGTAAATTCAATAAAATACTATGCAATACTTTTCTTGAAAAAAGCATAGAGGGTGCTTTTGAAAAATCGGCATGAATTCTTGCTTCTTTCAATCTTATCTCTTCAGAAATTAATTCCAATACATGATTAAGTTCCGACTCGAAATACAGCACTTCATCTTTTTCTGCCATATTAGCCCTTGATGATAAAATTTCATTCAGATCATTCAATGTTGTATGCAGTCTTTCAACACTCATCTCCATTTTTTCAAGAAACACCATATTTCTTTCCGACAAATGTTCCTTGTCAAATAAACTCAGCAAACTAATCAGATTTGCTACAGGCGCCCGTAAATTATGCGATGTGATATAGGCGAACTGTTGTAGCTCACGATTACTGTGCATCAATTCCTGCGATAATTGTCTTAATTCTATTTCCTTTTGTTTGATATCATCAACATTCAAATGAATACCAGACAAACGTATAGCCTTACCGGTTTGATCACGCATACTGGCTTTGCTCATTGTCAATATCCATTTCCATCTGCGATCTTTTGTTCGCATTCGAATCATTGCCTGATAAACCTCACTTTTACCTTCCAGATGATCATTGAGGAGTTGCAACAGGCTTGATTTTTCATTGGGGTGCAACAATTGTTCAAAAGTGGAGAAGCTATTGGCCAATTCTTGCGGCTCATATCCTAACATTAATTTCCACTGATCATTAAAATACACTTCATTGTTTTTAATATCCCAATCCCATATTCCTAATCCGGCTGCCACAGTAGCCATTTCCAACCTTTGCTCACTGATACTTAACAAATGTTGAGCATGAGCCCTTTCAATAATTTCGGCTTCTAGTTGTTGTGTTCTTTTTTTAACAGCTCTTCTAAGAGAGACTCCATACAACACAGAGATCAGTAATAATGAGAGAACAATGATCGAAACATACACAGCATTGCGGAAAAACTTGGATGTTACTTTCTTTGTTCCATCATACAAAAAACCGGTCAAATCAGGTGTATTCTTGATAAGGCCTAGTTGACGATGGATCTCTACAATATGGCGCCACCTGCCTTCATTCATATGACCTATCTCAACCAGATCGGGCAATATCAGATTACGCATTGCCTCTGCTTCTACCAGTAGATCATCTTTGGTGACGCCCCTTTCTTTCACTCCTGGTAAGGTTAGAATATAATCTGCTATTTCACTCGTATGACTCATGGCATAAGCCCAGCCCTTGAAACTTGCTTCAGTAAATTTTCGAATGAGTAGAGGTTCTGTTTCTGCAAGATTTTTTTTGGTAAACAAGACATCCCCATAAAAATCTATTCCGTAATTAGTGGGAAGAATAATAGAAGGTTCTACTCCCAATTTTTTAAGTTGGTTTACCTCCACTGAAATATATGCTGATATAGCATCCGCTTTATCCTCAATCAAATCTGTATTTTTCCAGCTATGTGATAAGACCTTTAAAGAATCCGGCGCTATTCCTTCACGAAGAAATACAGCTTTTAATTCTGTCCAGCCCTGATCAGGCGATGCCATCAAACGCTTGCCAATTAAATCTGAAGGAACGTTGATATTTTTTTCTTTGAGAGATAAGATCGTATAAGGCGAGTGCTGAAAAATAGCACCCAACGCCACGAGAGGTTGTCCGTTTGCATACTCAACAACTAAATCAGAACCGGTGATGCCAAAATCAGCCTCATTTTTCAATACTTGTGATAAAGGTGCATGAGATGGGTCTCCGGGTATTAATTTTACTTTTAGTCCTTGTTCTTTATAAAAACCCTTTTTTTCAGCTGCATAATACCCCGCAAACTGAAACTGATGCCACCATTTTAGTTGAACACGTAAAGAATCGTCCGCTGCTAATAACTGTATGGTACAGATTAAAGTCAGCCAACCAAGAATCCAGGATTTAAGCAAGATGGGACGTCCTTCAAACACTTTCATCGAATTACTATCTCAATATACTTTTTTTTCGGTTCGACTCAATTCTGAACAGAAAAATAGTGAGTTAATGAGTATTTGTAGGTATTTAATCAATAAAAAAGAGACAACTTTCATTGTCTCTTTAGCGAGTGCCCAGGACTGGATTCGAACCAGCACACCCGTGAAGGCGCTGCGACCTGAACACAGTGCGTCTACCAATTTCGCCACCTGGGCAGGTGTTTTCAGCTGATGAGCTGATGTTTCAGGGCTGCAAATATAATAGCAAAGCCCCTTTTCTGCCAAAGTAAATTTTAAAATGCGCGATTTTAAACCCCACTTAAAGTACCATCAGACTACAGCCTCTAATATCACTATGATCTAACCTACCCCATACCTCAAACTTACCATCTTCATAAACCCTCCCTACATCTTCCGTTGCAATAAAGGAACAACTGTATACATTGGCTAAATCGATGAGCTGTATCACCCCTTTTCCCATTTGTGCCTTTCCGAGCGGATCTTCTTCATCTCTGACCATTACTTTCAACCATGGCGGACACTCAAAGATCCCTTCCCCTTTTGAATAAGCTTGGCTTAACAACTCTGTCATGCCATATTCAGAGTGTATGGTACGAACTCCTAACTGTTTTGAAAGAAATGAATGCACTTCCAACCTTGTGATTTCTTTTCGTCTTCCTTTCATCCCACCTGTTTCCATTACAACTGTATGTTTCAATTCCTGAGGGTATGCAGTTGCAAAATCCAATAACCCAAAAGTAACTCCTAATAAGAGTGTCTTTTGTCCGGATTGTTCCAATGCTTTTAGTGTCTGATCCAACTCATCATGGTTATACAAGTAAAAGCCACTATGGGGATGTTCAGTCATTTTGATCAACTCATCCGCCATCATCACCAAAGAAGAATGCTGTCTTTCCAGATAAGCAGGTAAAAGAGCAAGAATGCACCATTCATTGATCTTACCATAAAACATCTCAAAAGCCTGGATAAAACTTTGTCTGTAAAGACCTATATCCTTTACCCAGTGACGACTGTTTTGGCTTTGCGTAGTACCGCTGCTTTCAAAGAAATACTCAGCGTCCGTTCCCGTTAGTACTTTCTGCTGTTTAAAGAAGGACACAGGCAACGATGGAATTTGCTCTCGTGTCTTAACATTGAGTGCATTTTTACCAATTAACTCACACCATTGATGATAAACAGGGTTGTGCTGATATTGAAACCGGAATACATCCATGCACACTTCATCGAAGTGGTTAACAGAAAGAGAGAAAATATTGTTAACATCAAAGGGTAATCCGGTCATCTATTGTGATGTTTTAACTAAATTTGATATGAAAGCAGTACGAATGAAGGCAAAATTATTGATAATAAGTGCAATTATGCTGGCAATAACTGCCTGCAAGAAAGATACCTATACCACCAAACCTCAGTTAACCTTCAAAAGTGTGAATGGAACAAGTTTTGGTCCCAACTCGGCTATCATTTTCTCAATTGAATTTACTGACAGAGAGGGAGATATTCAAGACAGTATCTGGGTACAAAAAGTAACGAGAGTAAACGGCTGTAATAATTTTAGCGACCGTGTAAAAATCCCATCATTTACGGCTACCAGCAATCTGAAGGGCACTTTTGAGATCGGTTACAGCACCGGTAATATACCCGGCAGCAATTATACGGTTATCCCTACTTGCAGCAGAACAGATACTTGTTTCTTCCGCTTCTGGGCAAGTGATATTGCAAAAAATAAAAGCGACACGGTTGTTTCTCCCAATATTATCATTAGAAGATAATGAGCCTTTCTTGACTTCCCGGCTTTTGTAAGCGATGGTGAAAGCATTTGATAGATTATTCCATACTATTTTCTTTGGCAACTACTTTTATGGTATCTGTGCCGTAGCATTGTCATTTGAAGCATCACTTCAACAGGGTTTTCAATTCAATCATGCTTCCTGGTATCTTTTACTTTTTACTGGAACGATTGTGTATTATACCACTGCTTATCTACATGAAAAAGGCAATCCTAGTATCAACCCCCGCACCATATGGTATAAACAACATCAGAAATGGATGAAGAAATCGCAACTCGGATTGATAGCAATAGCTATTGTTTGTGGCGGATATCTCACTTTCTCCCATTGGTCAGCTTTCCTGCAGATCAAAAGCTGGCAAATGGTGTTGATCCTCATCTTTCCATTATTGGCTTTATGGTATTATAGTGATGTGATTCCCGGACTTAAATGGTCGAGTCTGCGTTCCAAAGGATGGATCAAGCCTTTTGTGATCGGATTTATATGGGCAGGAGCTGTTAATATTTACCCGGCTATTCTTTCTGCGCTTGAAAACAAGAACAGTTATGAGCCTACTCTCTTTCACTTCTTACTGTTCCTAAAAAACGGCATGTTCATATCCATGTTATGCATTCTTTTTGATATTAAAGATTATGCGACCGACCACAATGAAGAACTCAAGACCTTTGTTGTAAGATTTGGCCTTCGTAAAACCCTCTTTTACATCATTATACCTTTGACCATCATCGGATTAGGCACTTTTCTCGTCTATGGCTTTTTACACCAGTTTCCGCTTATGCGCATGCTCATCAACACTATCCCCTTTATTTTGTTGATAATTGTAACCTATCACATGCACCGTCGTAAAAGCATTCTCTATTATCTTGCAATCATTGACGGATTAATGTTGGTGAAAGCTCTTTGTGGTATAACCGGAAGTTTTATACAACACTCCTGAACAGAACTTATTATTTTAATTGAACATGTTATGGCAAAAGCAAAAACAGTCGTAAAGACAAAGTCCAAATCTATTCTAACAGACAAATCACTCGATTTTCTGAAAAAATACATCAATACACCATCTCCTGTAGGCTTTGAAAGCAGCGGACAAAAAGTATGGTTAGATTATGTGAAACCTTATACCGATAGCTTTTTTACTGACCCCTATGGAACAGCTGTTGGAGTGATCAATCCTACTGCTACTTTCAAGGTGGTCATCGAAGCCCATGCCGATGAAATCAGTTGGTTTGTAAACTATATCACTGATCAAGGATTGATCTATTTAAAAAGAAATGGAGGTGTTGATCATCAGATCGCCCCCGCCATGCGTGTGTTCATTCATGGAAAAAAAGGGCCTGTAAAAGCAGTCTTTGGCTGGCCTGCGATCCACACCCGATTGAGTAATCCCGATGCAAAAGAACCTCAACCTAAAGTAGATAACCTATGTCTTGATTGTGGTGCACGCAGTAAAAAAGAAGTAGAAGCTTTGGGTATTCATATCGGTGCTGTTGTCACTTACCAGGAAGGATTTGATGAACTAGCCAATGACTTTTACATCGGCCGTGCTTTTGATAATCGTATTGGTGGATTTATGATCGCTGAAGTTGCGCGACTTCTTCATGAAAATAAAAAGAAACTACCTTTTGGTTTATATGTGGTGAATGCTGTTCAAGAAGAGATCGGATTAAGGGGTGCTGAAATGATCGCAAGAAGAATTAAACCAGATATTGCTATCGTTACGGATGTTACGCATGATACCAGCACTCCCATGATCAGTAAAATCATTGAAGGTGATATCCAATGTGGCAAGGGACCTTCTCTGGCTTATGCCCCAGCTATTCACAATAAACTTTTGAAGATTGTAGAAGAAGTAGCTGATAAAAATAAAATACCCGTACAGTTAAGAACACTTAGCAGAAGTACCGGAACAGATACAGATAGTTTCGCTTATGCCAATGATGGATGTCCTTCTGTATTGATCTCTATTCCATTAAGATATATGCACACAACTGTTGAGATGTTACATAAAAATGACATTGAAGAGACGATCAAGCTGATGTACCATACACTTTTGACATTAACACCCAAAACAAACCTGAGTTATCTTTGATCTATGATTTCTTGATCTATGATTTCTTGATTTTTTTTCTTCAGAAAATCAAAAAATCAAAGATCAACGAATCAAACTTCTTTCCTTATGTGGTCTGAACAAAAACAAATAAGAATTGCTGTACTGGATCTTTACGAAGGTCAGGCCAATCAAGGTATGCGTTGTATCAAGGAGATCATACATCACTGGGCCGAGGAAAAAGGGTTTGATCTTTGGTATCAGGAATTTGATGTGAGGCAACATCTCTCCGTACCCGATACTTCCTTCGACATTTACATTTCCAGCGGTGGCCCTGGTTCACCTTTGGAAACAGAGGGATCTGCATGGGAAGCTGCCTATTTCGACTGGTTAACAAGCATTGAAACTTTCAATAAGAACGTAAGCGATGCTGACAAGAAAAATGTTTTTTTCATCTGTCATAGCTTTCAATTGGTATGTAGACATTACGGTATAGGGAATGTTTGTAAAAGAAAGTCCACAGCCTTTGGTGTATTTCCCGTTCACATGCTAGATTCTGGTACATCCGAGCCCGTATTTGATGGATTAAAGGACCCTTTCTATTGTGTGGATAGTCGCGATTACCAAGTAATCGAACCTGATATCCGTAAACTCACTGCGATGGGTGCCTCTATATTGGCCATAGAAAAAAACAGGCCGCATGTGCCTTATGAACGAGCAGTGATGGCCATTCGATTCAATGAGCATTTCATAGGCACCCAATTTCATCCAGAAGCAGATGCCATAGGAATGCATATGTATTTGATGAGAGAGGACAAAAAGAAAACGGTCATCGAGAACCATGGAGAAGCTAAATGGCAAAGCATGGTGGAACAGTTACAAGACCCAGAAAAGATATTATTCACCTACCAGACCATTCTACCCAATTTTCTCAATGCGTCTGTACAGGAAGCTAGTTTTTCACAACAAGGTTAATTTAAGGTTTATAAACTTGATTCATTTTCAGGTATCAAAAGGTTTTTTTACTTTCAAAGACCTAATATTCATGTTATGGTCACTTCTATCAGACAGGCATTCAATCAACAGTTTACTCATGCTAAATACCAGGCTTATTTAGAAGAACTGAATCATAAGTTTCCCGGAGCTATTGAATTTAGAGTTGCAGAGACTCCTATATTCATTGACCGTGACTTTAAAGAAAAGATACTATCAGCTTGTGAACATATCGTGGATGTGATCACACAATTCAATTTTAAAACACTCACTTCACATGCTATTCCTGCAGATGTAAGAGTACCTGGAGAAAATGAACACACTCATTTTATAGCTTTTGATTTTGGTGTTTGCATCAATGAATCAGGAGAGTATGAACCTCAGCTTATTGAGATGCAGGGCTTCCCCACTCTTTTTGGGTATCAGGTTTGGCAAGATGATGTCACAAGAAATCATTTTGATGTTCCCAAAGGTTATAGTACTTACTTGAGTGGATTTGATCGCAACAGCTATTTGTCTTTATTAAAAGAAATCATCCTTGGTAAACATCAGCCTGAAAATGTGATACTATTGGAGTTATTACCACATCAACAAAAAACAAAAATTGATTTTTATTGCACCAGTGAATATACAGGCATCCCTATTGTTTGTCTTACCGAGCTAATAAAAGAAGGCAACCAACTTTTTTATCTGGATGCATCAGGCAAAAAAATCAAAGTTCACAGAATCTATAATCGTATCATTTTTGATGACCTGCAGCAACAATCCGAAGAGATACGTGAGAAGGGGAAAATTATCTTGGAGGAATTAGATGTAGAATGGGTTCCTCATCCTAATTGGTTTTATCGTATCAGCAAGTATACACTTCCATTTATTGATCATCCTTATGTACCTAAAACAGTTTTCCTGAATGAACTAAAGGAAACTCCAACTGATCTTGATCAATATGTTTTAAAACCTTTGTTTTCTTTTGCCGGACAAGGCGTAGTCATTGATATCACACAATCCGATATTGATAAAATTACTGATCCTGAAAACTGGATACTTCAGAAAAAAGTGCAGTATGCAGATGTAATTGAAACACCTGATACACCTGCTAAAGTAGAAATCCGGATTTTTTATTTTTGGAAAGAAGGTGAAAGCAGACCTATCGCTACAAATAATCTTGCCCGATTAAGCAAGGGTAAAATGATTGGCGTTCGTTATAACAAAGACAAAGAATGGGTAGGTGGAAGCTTAGCCTACTTCGAGCAATAAGTTTATTTGTGTTTACTAAGGAGGTATTTATCATGGATGACGGTACTCATGGTCTTCCCATATACTTTACTTTCCACCCATGAAATCACATCCAGATAAGCAAAAGACCTCGTTTCAAAACGACTCTTTTCATATTTTTTGATTTTATCTAAAAATGACCGAAGTTCTGTTTTCACTTGCTTGGCCGGAATATGAAAAGAATGCCTTAGAAAACGGAACATTTCTTCTTCTACAATAGTGAGATTATCCATTTTTGCCATAAATCGATAAACGGATTTGATCAAAGAAGTTTCGATCAATTCTGCATTGCCTAATTCATAATGAGCAATCAAGTGCAATAAACGAGCATAGCATTGCAAATCATTCCGGAGATCTACATGATCGTTGATGATTCTTCTTAAATAATCAATACATGTGTTATAATCACCACTACCAAAATATAGAGAAGCGATTTTATAATTGAATACCAGTATACGATGTTGATCGATATACAGTGCGTTTTCTAATAGTTTTTTCTCCAGATCAGGCACCAATGCTAAGCCTTCCTGAAATGTACCCTGCATCAAATGTTGGTTCAATTTGGCGCTATGGATATAAATAAAACTATGCACCCTGAAGATGTCATGTTTATTTGCGATATCACCTTCGGAAAATTGTTCAAACTTCTTAAGTATTTGCTTGAACTCTTTAAAATTCCTTAGATCAAAATGAGCATTGAGTAAATTATGTAGCCCCTTAATATAATGCCCGGTCTCCACTTCAACCATAAATGGTTCCTTCTCAAAAAGATCCAACCATTTACGACTATAACGATAATACATCAAAAAATCTTGTCTGATAAAAGCATACCAACAATAACTTTGATAGAGATACAGTCTTTCATAAAAACCAGTCAGGTTATCTGCATCGATAGGTAACTGACTCTTAAAGAAATCTTTGATCCCTTTTTCATCTGCTTCATTTCTTGCGTGTCCATTTTTCACATACCAGCTATATAGCTGTAATGCCAGATTGGATAACTGTGTGATGATCCTTCTTTTTTCATTGACAATATTGGCTTCTGCAGTTAACTGCTCTGCCCTGTCTTGCATACTTCTGGTGATATGCAAGGTCTCTATCTTTTTTTCCAGCGAAATGATCTGTATCAAAAAACTATCCTGATGATATTGATGGGCCAACTCTTTTGCCCGATCTAATATTTTGAGACTTTGATGGTATAAACCTTTATTGTAAAGAATACGAGCGTAATCAATCTGCTCATGTAACTGCATATCAATGCTATCATTACTTTTCAAAAGCCGTAAACTGGAGAGCAATTGCCTGTATAAATGATTTTTTAGATTGGCCAGCTGTGGCTTTTCAATACCCGGTATCTTTTTAAACAGGTTTTTTTCATCAAAATCGGGCATCTTCTCTAATGCATCAAACAATTGTATGACCTTGAGATCATCTTTGGCAGAATTCCTTTTGATATATAGCTTAAAATGTCTTTTTTCCGCTTTTTGAAGCGATTTGATCAATTGAAACAAAGGGTCTTGCGAACGGTTGGGCATCATATCATTTTTAACCAGAAAACCAATAAAATCAAGCACTCCAGACAGTCTATATCTTTTTAAAGATAAAAAAGAGACGATAAACTTGTCTTCTTATCTCCATAACAGCGTTGTACCTTCGGATAGAAGATATTCTTCATACAGCAAGACAATCGAAGAGTAACAAACAATCGTAATTAACGCAATTGCGTTCAAGATATCGGGATAGTCCCAAAAGAATTTTCGTATGGCAAGCAATCGTAGAGGTCGTTCCGTTTCCACGGAGGGACCCTTTTTTTGCAATATACTACAATCGAATCATATATACTACACCCCAATACGTTCCATTGCCCAATTCAATGCCACTTTTAATTGTTCTTCACGGGTAAGATCACTGTTATCCAATATCACAGCATCGGGTGCTTGTCTAAGCGGACTAAACTCTCTGTTACTATCGATGTAATCTCTCATTTCCAGATTACGTTTTACCTCCTCAATAGTGATGGATGGATTTTTCTCAAACAATTCCTTAAATCTTCTTTCTACTCTTACAGCCGGGTCAGCAGTAACAAATATCTTAAGTTCTGCATCCGGGAAAACGGTGGTACCGATATCTCGACCATCCATGACAATCCCTTTTTTCTTCCCCATCAACTGTTGTTGTGCAACACCAAATTCACGAACTTCTTTTAGCGCAGCTACCTCACTCACATGTTCACTTACTACCATTTCTCTGATCAGTGATTCTACATTTTCATCATTCAGATACATATCACTTTGTGATGTTACAGGATTGTATTCAAACGATAATGAGATTTCAGATAGTGCTTTTTTGACTTTTTGTGTATCCGCATAATCAATATGCTGCCTAAGAAAATATAAAGTAATCGCACGATACATAGCACCGCTATCGATGAATACATAATTGAGCTCCTGGGCCAGTTGTCTTGCCAAGGTACTCTTACCACAGGATGAGTACCCGTCTAAAGTGATGATGATCTTCTTCATGTAAACTTCTCTGTGGCAAAGTTGCAGTAAAAAACATCCAAATACAAGAACTAAAAAAGCCGGCTTTTGACCGGCTTTTTTGGAAGATGTATTCAAATTTATCCTGGAAGCACCACACTATCTATGACATGGATCACTCCATTGCTTTGATAAACATTACTAATTGTCACTACAGAACTTGATCCCTTTTCATCAGTCAATACCAGTTTTTTGCCTTTCATCGAAGCTTTCAGCGTACCCCCTGAAACTGTTTTTAAAACAGCAGTACCATTTCCTTCTTTGATGAGGGCTGCTATAGCAGCTGCGTCATATTTCCCTGCTATTACATGGTAAGTAAGGATTTTAGTAAGGGTGGCCTTGTTCTCAGGTTTGATCAGGGTTTCTACGGTTCCTGATGGCAATTTCCCAAAAGCTGCATTAGTAGGTGCAAATACGGTAAATGGTCCAGCACCTTGCAATGTTTCTACTAAACCTGCTGCTTTTACAGCAGCAACAAGAGTTGTGTGCTCTTTGGAGTTCACGGCATTCTCTACAATGTTTTTTGAAGGATACATGGGAGCACCCCCTACTTCAACAGTTTTCTCCTGAGCAAGGATCATTTGTGCACTCAATACTGCACAGAAAACAAAAAGAAATTTTTTCATACTGATTTTATTTTATCATTGATTGGTTGACATATGATATACGTGACCAGTATAAAAAAGGATTTACGAAATAAAAATAATAGGTGAAATCTAATTACTTGACAAACGAGCTTAAACAAAAACGTATCTAAAAAAGATTAGGGTAGTCTGTAATGATTCCATCAACACCTAATGTACGCAATTGCTGTATTTTATCACGATCATTGACCGTCCAAGGAATCAATTTTATACCCATATCCTTACATTGTTTGACCAAGAGTGGTGTTACCAAGGAAAAATAAGGGCTATATATAGTAGGCACAAAGCCCAGCTCTTTCAACTGCAATGCGAAACTTTGTGGGTGATCCCCTTCAATCAAAAGTGCGGTTTTAATAGTTGGGTATTTCTGATGCAGGTATTGAAGTGTTCGAATATCAAAAGATTGAATGGTAACTCTTTCTTGTATTTGTTTTTGCTGAATTACATCCATGATCAGATCAACAAATGTCGAAGGTACCGGATGATAAATACCATCTGTAGCCGGTTGCGACTTTGTTTCGATGTTAAAAGCAGGTAGTGGTTTGTTGTTGTTTCGACAATGTGTTTCAACAGCATCGATCATATCAGACAAGAGTGGTTTATATGCCGCAATTTTCTGTTGCTGAGGGAAACGTGAAAAAGGTTTAAGTCCAACATCATAGCTACGAACTGTAGCATAATCCATCTGATAAATATTCAGTTTCTTTTCTTCATCTGCCGTAACAGAACTACCATCCGGTTTCGTAGTAATATCATGACTAAAAAATGGCTCATGACTTAATACCACTTTGTTATCAGCTGTAATCACAACATCCGTTTCTAAAGTTGTAATGCCAAGATCAATGGCCTTAAGCATTGCAGGAATGGTATTCTCAGGCATCAGCCCCCTGCAACCGCGATGACCTTGCTTATCGAAGGATGATGGTATTGTTTGATTCTTTTTAATAGTAGAACAGGAAAGAAAAATAATACTCAATATCAAGACCCGAACTTTACTCATGTGTAAAGAATTGTCGTTTGCGTTTAATCATTTCTTCTGCAACAGCTTTCTCTTCCCAATTACCTGAATGAAGTTGAGATACAATATTATCAAAACTTTTTTCATCTCTATTCTGGCTCAACTTAAAAATAGCATCTGTTTGCAATAATTTAATCTCAAATGCTACAATTGCCTTTGACAGACGATTAATATACTCTTCAGGAAGTTCCCTGTATTGTGAAGGTGATGAAGGATTCTGTTCGAAATGGGCGGTCAATTCTTCGAGCATTTCAGGTAAGGCATCATCACTGAGTAAACGCATTGTACCTCTTGCGTGAACCGTCATATAATTCCATGTAGATGCCTGCTTTTTATTTTCATACCAGCTGGCACTAATATAAGCATGAGGCCCGTTGAACAAAACAAGCACCTGATCATTTTGTAGAAAGGCCTTGTGATGATCTGTCTGCTTCATGAAATGTCCTTGCAGATAAAACTCCCCTTCTTTTTCTTTTAGTAATATAGGAATCTGTGTAGCTACGGGTGAATGCTCTGGCGACACACCAATTAAAGTGGCGAATGGATGTGCTTTGATAAAAGCAATGATCTCGTCTTTATTTTTTTCTTGAAAAACCGGAAGATGGTACATGTTAAGAGTCTGATTTAGATATACTACAAAGCTATTCAATCAGCACTTTCAGCATGCACCATTCATACCAATTTAAGGGCGTCCTATTTATGGAGTCACTAGTACAGTTTGTGTTTTCGGAGCACTTGCATTTCTAATGGCAATATTTCTTACTGCATTACCTGCAAACTGACGGAGTGCATGCTTACTAATTTCTTCGCTTCCTGCCATAGCTGGTATTCCTGCATCGCCCCCCTCTCTGATTTCTTGCACCAAAGGAATTTGTCCAAGGAATGGCAGGTCATATTCTTCTGCAAGATTTTTACCCCCATCCTTTCCAAAAAGGTAGTATTTGTTTTGAGGCAATTCTGCAGGAGTAAAGTAAGCCATATTTTCCACCAGTCCAATGATCGGCACATTGATCTGAGCTTGTCCGAACATGGCTATTCCTTTCTTAGCATCCGCTAATGCAACATTCTGAGGCGTAGTAACAATAATGACACCTGTTACAGGTACTGTTTGCATGAGTGTAAGATGAATGTCGCCGGTTCCTGGAGGCATATCTATCACCAAGTAATCAAGCTCTCCCCAATCAACATCAGTTACAAACTGACGGATAGCACTACTAGCCATCGGGCCACGCCATACTACAGCATTTTTTTCATCAACCAATAATCCAATGCTCATTAGTTTGATACCATATTTCTCTAAAGGAATGATCATTCCTTTTCCATTGACATCTTTCATCATTGGGCGTTCCCCACGAACTCCAAACATGATGGGTACACTAGGACCGTAGATATCAGCATCCATCAATCCAACCGATGCTCCACCTTCTGCCAATGCTAGCGCAAGATTTGCAGACACTGTACTTTTACCAACTCCACCTTTACCACTGACTACAGCAATGATGTTTTTAACACCTGATAATACTTGCTGATTATCTTTTCGAGTAGAGGAAGTATTAGAAGTAAAATTGACTGTTATTTTAGCTTCTTTATCTACCAATAATTTGATCGCATTCTCACTGGCCGTTCTCATCATATCTTTCATTGGACAAGCAGGCGTAGTAAGCACAATAGTAAAACTTACCTCCTTGTCTTTGATCTTGATATCCTTTACCATGTTCAATGTTACCAGATCTTTTCCCAGGTCAGGTTCCTGAACATTACTCAGTGCACTCAATATTGCAGCTTCTGTCATCACGCAAGTTTTTGTTAAAAAATCAATTTGGCTGCAAAGTTAACCGCTCGCAACCTTACTTTGTTAGAATTCGGGATTGTTTTCAACAATCTGTAAGGCCGGTTGTTGTCGATTTTGGGAAAACCATTTGTATTTTTACCGTGATGAAAATATTTCTACGATTTTTTACAGTTATTACCATCTTTTGTCTGTGCTCGGTCAAAGCCTTGTCTCAGCGAAATGAGTACCGCGATTCTGTGGTGCAGTTGTTTGGTGTGGTAATGACAGCTGATAGTCTTAGAGCAATCCCATCTGCCAGTATTATTGTAGAAGGAAAAGGAAGAGGTACAATCACCAATCCGGACGGTGTTTTTTCCATTGCGGTATTAAAGGGTGATCGTATTACGTTTTCTTGTATTGGATTCAAAAACAGAAGTATTGAGATCCCTAGAGACCTAACAGATAACCAATACAGTGTGATACAATTGTTAGTGAGCGATACTGCCTACCTCCCCGCAACCATCCTCAAACCAAGACCTACCAGAGAGCAATTTGAGCGTGATTTTGTGAATATGAAAATTGCAGATGATGCTTATGAGATTGCACGAAAAAACACGGATGAAGCTCAACGTCGTATCCTGATCAACAGTTTGCCTGCTGATGGAAGGGAAGCGATCAATTATCAATTAAGACAACAAGCCAATAAATACTATTATTCAGGTCAGTTACCTCCAATGAATATTCTCAACCCTGCTGCCTGGGCCGACTTTATCAAGGCCTGGAAAAGAGGTGATTTTAAACGTAAGGACTGACATTTCGGCTTTATTCATTGTTTTTTCAACAGTTTTTCTTTCATTAAAGGTTGCGGCTTTACTTTTGCGCTTACTTAAAACGATTGTTATGCCAGTTACAAATGTTAGTGTGATCGGTGCAGGAACCATGGGTAATGGAATTGCACACGTATTCGCTCAAAATGGATTTTCTGTTCAGCTGATCGATGTAAATCAGGCTCAACTAGATAAAGCTTTACAAACCATCTCTAAAAATCTGGATCGCCAAATCGCAAAGGGGGCTTTGACAGAAGACCAAAAAGCTGCAACACTGGCAAGACTACAACCAGAAACAGATCTGAAAAAAGGTGTAGCAAATGCTGATTTAGTAGTAGAAGCAGCCACTGAAAATGTGGATTTGAAATTGAATATCTTCAAAATGATGGATGAAGCTGCTCCTGCAAATGCTATTCTTGCATCGAATACTTCTTCGATCTCCATTACTAAAATCGCTTCCGTGACCAAACGTCCGGAAAAAGTAATTGGCATGCATTTTATGAATCCAGTGCCAGTTATGAAACTTGTGGAGATCATCAATGGATATGCTACTACAGAAGATATTACAAATACCATTGTGGAATTAAGTAAAACGCTGGGTAAGGTTCCTTGTGTTGTAAATGACTATCCCGGCTTCATCGCCAATAAGATCTTAATGCCTATGATCAACGAAGCCATCTGTAGCTTGTATGAAGGCATTGCTGATGTGGAAGCCATTGATACCATCATGAAATTAGGGATGGCGCATCCGATGGGGCCATTACAGTTGGCTGATTTTATTGGATTAGATGTTTGCTTAAGTATTCTTCAGGTTCTTCATGAAGGATTTGGAAATCCTAAGTATGCACCTTGCCCATTATTAGTGAATATGGTCACAGCCGGTAAATTAGGCGTTAAATCCGGAGAAGGATTTTATAAATACACACCCGGAAGTAAAGAACTGATCGTAAGTGACCGCTTTAAAAAATAAAAAAACAAAAACCGATTGAAGTATTTCAATCGGTTTTTGTTTTAATAGAATCTCTCCAATCTATCCTGCTTTCTTCTATGAATATTGGGTTAGATATGATTTCAGCCGATGCTTTCGGAGCTTTTACATTTCTTGGGTAGACTCATTTCTAGAATAAGGTTTCATTTTGATCTTTGTATCGTAACGGTATGAAGATCTTTGAACTTATAAGTCACTTCTTCTAATCTACTTTTAGGCACCCCAATTTTAAGCAAACAAAACAATTGCATTTCCTGATGAATGACGGTACAATTGAATTGCTTAACAATCATCATCACTTCATTCATAGTTGTATAATCAAAACTAATATCATAATTGATCTCAATGGGTTTTTGTACTACCGGAATCATTTGTAAAGCCATAGCCGCAGATGATTTATAAGCGTTGATCAACCCCGGCACCCCCAATAAGGTTCCTCCAAAATATCTGACTACGACCACGCCTATATCGGTCAATCCTTTACTATCAATTTGCCCTAAAATAGGTTTCCCCGCTGATCCTGAAGGTTCACCATCATCACTCACCCTAAAAAGATTACCATCCAATCCTATTCGATAAGCAAAGCAATGGTGAACAGCTTTAGGATGCTCTTTCTTTAATTGCTGTAATTGTTGTTTGAAGACATCCGGAGTATTCATTGGAAATGCATATGCCAAAAACCGACTACCCCGATCTTTGAACTCGGCATAACCTTGTTTGTCAATTGTCTGATAATATTCGTTTTCCATTTTTATAGTTGATCCCCAAATGCGATTAAATAAATAGCCACCAGTGACAATAGAATACCTAGCCAATTGATCTTGGTCAACCGTTCCTTAAATAATAACCATGCTACCACAGCACTAAATAAAACAATACCCATGTTGTTTACAGGAATACTGGCACTTGTCTGCCATGGACTTTCCTTTAAAAAATGCACGAGACACCAGATTGAAAAGTAATTGGGTATACCAATCAATATTCCTGCTAAAAGATTTTTCCATGCAAAAAACTGCTTCTTTCTGATGAACTGTACCGCTAATATTAAAGACCCGATTGTTGCAGCTGAAAAGAAAGAACTGACTAGATAGTCATTGTTATTGTGTTCATTCACAAAAGTAATTTGAACATGATTGATCAATGCATCCAATAACCCACTGCTGATGAACAGTATCAGCGGCAATATATATACCCACTTACTCTCCTTTGCTTTATTGTCATTTGCATTGGGTGTATAACAGGTCAATACCACTGCTAATAATGCTAATACAACTCCTATTGCTTTCCATCCAGCTAACGTTTCATGATACAAATACACAGATAAAACAACCGGAATAATGAGAGATAATTTGTTGGCTACAGAAGCTACTGCTACTCCATTTTTTTGTGCAGTAATGGCTACAACATTAAAAATGCTTACAAACATGGCACCCATGATCATGGCCCAACCAAACCAGGGAGTTTTGATATTTTCGGCATGAACAGGAAAAGCGCCATTTACAATGGTCCCGGTGATGACGCAGGTAATGTAGTTGAACACAATCGCCTGAAAAACATTGACACCATATCTTTCACACGCTTTAAAAGAAAGTGTGAGATAACTTGTCAAGACTATACTTCCAATCAGATAGATCATATTACCAGTGTATATTTTGAGTTCATGTAGGAATTGATTTGATCATTCAATGAGGTAGAAGTATTTATTGCAAAGTGTTTGGTCAATACAGGCGCTGCCAATCCTGTTTGAATCTGTAGACTTGTATTCGTGATAATCCGTGCCTCATCCCATCGATTTTGATCAATAAAAGATTGTAATAATCGGGCGCCCCCTTCAACTAAAATACTTTGAATACTATTTGTATAACAGTAATCAAATATCTCATCGATCAGCGATCTGTCTTGCGCAAGCTTCACATAAGTGATCGGACCATTTTTCTCATTCTTCAGTTCATTAAAAACAACCAAAGGCTCTCCATCATTGAATAGTGCGAGTTGATTGGGTAAGCGGAGTTCTTTATCGATCACCAATCGCAAAGGTGATTTACCTGACCAATGACGATTGGTAAGAGATGGATTATCTTTAAGTGCCGTTTCAGTACCAATCAATATGGCAGCTTCTTCATTTCTCCAGCGATGAACAATACGATTGGTTTGCTCATTAGTGATGAATAAACGATCATTTGATGTCTTTGCAATAAATCCATCTGCTGTTTGTGCCCATTTCAAAATCACATAAGGTCTTCTTTGTTGATGAAAGCAAAAGAATCGATGATTCAATGCCATGGCCTCTTTCTCTAATACACCTGTGAGCACTTCTACGCCGGCTTTTTGTAATTGCTCAATGCCTTTTCCATTCACAGCTTCGAAAGAATCTCTACAGCCGATGACAACTTTTGGAATCTTTTTTTCGATGACCAACTGACTGCAAGGTGGTGTCTTCCCAAAATGAGCACAGGGTTCTAAGGATACATACAAAGTGGAAAGCGAAATCAAATGTTCATCAGATGCATGAACAGATCGAATACAATTGACTTCTGCATGTGGACCACCATATATTTGATGCCATCCTTCTCCTATGATCCTATTTTCATAAACCAAAACAGCTCCAACCATTGGATTCGGCGCTACCCTGCCGGCTCCATTACGGGCCAGTTCCAGGCAACGAAACATATACTGTTGATGAAGATCAAGCATAAGGAATGGACAAAAATAGCCAAATGGTGCTTAACATTGCAGCATGACCATTGAATCGGCCAAAGATCGACTCATCCAGCAACTGTCTTCTCTATATGACCAAAGAGAAGCAGCCGGTATTACCAATATGGTATTGGAGCATATTTCGGGTATGAACAGAACGGATAGAATGATTCATAAAAATCTTGAACTTACTGGTTCCCAAGAAGAGAAATTGAATCATATCACCCTTGCACTATTAAAGAATACCCCAATACAATACATACTGGGGGAGGCTTGGTTTGCCGGAATGAAGTTTATGGTGAATGCACATACGCTGATACCCAGACCAGAAACTGAAGAACTTGTTGATTGGATCAAAGCTACTGCTCATCCAGAGCCACAAAGTATTTTAGATATTGGAACAGGAACAGGTTGTATTCCTATTGCATTAAAAAAAGAATTTCCGCTTTGGCATATCAATGCAATTGATGTAAGCAATGATACTTTGCAAGTTGCAAAACAAAATGCAGACCTCAATAATGCAGTAATAGATTTTTATTGTATGGATTTTTTAAACGAAACACTATGGTCTGATATGTCGAAATATCATATGATCGTCAGTAATCCACCTTATATTAAAAAGTCAGAAATAAACACAATGTCTGCGAATGTGATAGACCATGAACCTCATATAGCTTTATTTGTTCCCGATGATGATGCATTGATCTTTTACAGAAAAATAGCTGCTTTTGGACAAACGCATTTAAAAAAGCAAGGAAAACTCTTTTTGGAGATCAATCAATTATTGGGAGAACAGGTGTCCACACTTCTTCAGCAAATGGGTTATGACACGGTACTCAGAAAAGACATGCATGGTAATGACAGAATGATCATGGCTACATTAACCGATCACTGACCGGAATTATCTACTGCCATAACAGGCGTTGCTCCAAGCTTTTTAATGACTTGCATCACTTTGATGGCAGTTCCCAAATGAGAAGTACTGTCGCCATTGATGACCACAGAAGGTTTTTCTGTTTCTTTAGAGAGAAAGGCTTTGAGTTCGGGCTCCAACTGTTCCAGCGTTGTTCTTTGTGAACCGATATACAGGTTTTGATCTTTATCGACAGTGATCACAACAGTTTGTTTCGATTTAGTATCACTTTTGGCTTTGGGATTAGATACTTTGATCACATTGGGATTAGCGAGTGTTGAAACGATCAGAAAGAACAATAAAAGAATGAACAGGATATCATTCAATGCTCCTGTATGCATTTCCGGATGTGTTCTTAATCTTTTTCTGATGTTCATATACTTTCTTTACCGATGTATGAATTAACGAGTAGGTTCTTGTAGAATATCGATGAATTCAGCACTTGCTGCCTCCATTTTATTAGCGGTCTTATCAATTTGTGTACTCAGAAAGTTATGTCCAACATAAGCAATCAATCCAATGATAAGACCAGTTGCAGAAGTGATCATTTTGGTATAGATACCTCCCGCAATGGTATTCAGCGTGTATTCTCCGGTAGAAGCAATACCATAAAACAACTGCACCATACCAACGATCGTTCCTAGGAATCCAAACATCGGTGCAATACCCGCGATCAAAGACAGAATATTAAGGTTGCGTTCCATGCTGTACATTTCGAGCTTCCCTACATTCTCCATACTCTTTTCAATTGCATCCAAAGGTTTCCCAATACGTTGAATGCCTTTATCAATCATTCGTGCAACAGGATTGTTGGTATTTTTTGCAAGGTTTCTCGCAGCCTGTACATTCCCAGACATGATATTATCTCGAATAATATTCATGAAATTAGGTTCAATACGTGAAGCCTTACGAATGGCCATCAGGCGCTCTACAAATACAAAAATGGCTGCTATCAACAAGCCATACAATGGATACATGATCCAGCCACCTTTCTGAAGTAAACTCCACATGGAAATTTTTTCCGCCGCTGCGGCTACAGTACCGGCTGCTTGTTGAACACTATCAATCTGCAGAAAATAGAACATACCTGTTGATTTGGGTTAGGCTAAAATTAGACCCTAACACAAAAGAAAGGTGTGCATGTGAATAAAATTAATCCTACACTGCTTTTTAGGAAAGCTTTTGCACATAAGTGATGGGGGAAGGGTTGATTTCACGAGGTCTTAACAGTTGGAGAGTTGACAGATGATAGTTGACAGTTGACAGTAAAGAACTTTGCTCCTGTCAACTGTCAACTACAAACTGTCAACTATTATTCCCCTCTTTCATCTTCATCATCGCCATGATCTGTTGCATGGTTCTGTCCATACCGCTGGCGCTGCCATCGAGGAAGATGACGTTGCCTTTACCATATTCAGCAAAATTTTTCACGGCTTCTGTCCACATACTAAAGAGGATAACATTGGTATCTAAATTGGCCTGCTTCATTTGCTCTGCAGCCTGACTCATACCTCTTGCTACTTCTTGTCTGAACAATGCCACACCCTGACCACGCAAGCGAGCCGCTTCTCTTTCAGCTTCTGCTGCAATTTTAATGGCGTTACCTTCTGCCTCGGCAGCTTTTGTTTTGGTGATCAACAAAGCTTGACCTTCATTTTCAGCGGCAGCTTTGAGGTTATTACTGGCAACCACTTTACTCATACTCTCCATGATACGAGCATCGAAAGTGATATCATTGATTTGAAGATCTTGCAAGTGATAACCCCAGTCTTCCAATGAAATATCGATCTGTTCTTTTACAAACTCAACGATCTCTCTGCGAAGTAATAATATCTCAGCCTGACGTTTGGTAGCCACATAAGAACGAATGCTACCTTCAACGGTTCTGATCAAAGCCTGCATCAGGTCTTTATCACTGATGAATTTGAATGCAACATTCTTTATGGTTTCTTCATCCTGATTCAAAACAGAATAGAGCAACATGCTTTTGAAGTTTACATTTGCCTGATCGATTGTTACAGCCTGAAACTCTAACTCTACAGAGCGGTTCTGGATGCTTACTGTTTTAAATACCTGTTCCAGTATAGGGATTTTGACATTCAAACCGGGTCTGAGTATTCTTCTGTATTTACCAAACATGGTAAGCACTGCAATGGTTCCCTGATTGACAGTTACCAATGATAAAAAGGCTAGGAGGATCAGAACAATAATCCATCCGAAATTGGTTAGAAATTCCATGATTCAGCAGTTTTGATTTCACAACTAATGTAATCAATTAGTAGTGGGTCTGAATACTTTCTTACATGGAAACACAGGATTTATTTTCGCCAGTGTATTTGAGTCAATACAGGAAAATGATCAGAGGGAAACTTACCGGAATAAGAATCAGTGAGTACTCCCCATTTTTTCACCTCAAAATGAGAAGATATAAAAATATGATCGATGATATCAGATGTATTGAAGTTTCTTCCAAAATTTTGAAAACTACCGTTGTTGACATATGGATATTTGACTTCGCGGAAACTATCTTTTAACACTCCTGAATTGGCAATAAACTGATACCATTCAGAACGATGATCGCCATTGAAATCACCGGTTAAGATGATCGGATCATTTCCACTGATGGATCGGATCTTTGATAATAATAACTTACTACTCTCCCTTCTCGCAACCATTCCCTGATGATCATAATGAACATTAAAACAGTAAAAGGTTCTGCCTGTTGATTTATCTTTCAACTGAACCCATGAGCAAATACGATTGATACGGGCATCCCATCCATAGCCCGGTCTATCAGGTGTTTCAGACAACCAGAAATCACCACTTTTTAGCAGTATGAATTTTTCTTTCTTATAAAAGATCGCTGAGTACTCACCCTTTGTCTGACCATCATCTCTTCCAATACCATATCGTTCATACTGAGGCAATTGCTTTTGTATATCGTCTAATTGATGTTGCAATCCTTCCTGTGTACCAAAAACATCAAAATCATGAAAGCGGATAAGAGCGGCTACATAGGCTTTTCTATCAACCCATAAATTACCGGAGTCACGGGGATTATCGTAGCGAATATTAAAGGTTCCTACAATGAGCGATTGTGCATCGATTGAAAGGCCGGATATACAACTGATTGCAAAAAGTAGAAGCCATTTTTTCATTGTATGAATGTAGCTTAAAACTTGTTTGTTCATTCTTATGATCTATCAAGTTATTGTAAAGAGGTTTTTTTGGGAATAATTCATGTAGCGGTTACATTTGCACTCCCACATGGGGAATTAGCTCAGTTGGCTAGAGCGCTTGCATGGCATGCAAGAGGCCACCGGTTCGAATCCGGTATTCTCCACAAGCTTTAAACCACCTTCGGGTGGTTTTTTATATCCAACCTCTCTCCTTGTACATCGCATACCCAATTTTCAAAGACTCTTTGATCTGCCCCATAATCACCGGATCTTGTTTTTTGATGTGAAAACAGCTTTTCCCTTTCAGGCATTTCAATAATTCAGGTTTGAAAACTTTTTTCATTTCAGGGGATGTATATACAGGCATATAGTAAAAACCAACATATCCTTTTTGTACCAAAATCGCTGCAAACCATAGCTCATCTTTTTTTCTACCGTCAATTACAACAGGCTTCTGACTTACCAAGCATAGCATTCCACCTGTGCCGCCTATCATCTTCAAATGCCCTTTTTCATACGGCAGCAGCATCTTTTTGATCGTTTCAAAAATAGCTGCCATTTCCGGCTGTCCGGCTGATTTATCAGCGTATTTGATCGTAGGTTCTTTCTTTGCTTTTTCAGGCTTCGCTTTCTTTACCGGCGATGCCTTGGGGTTTGTTGATTTAGCTACTTTCTTAACCGCCTTTTTTGCTACTGCTTTTGCCATCATCCATAGTTATGGATACAAATTAACTCCCCCCACTTGCATTTGCAATAACCCCATAAAAAAAGTCCAGAGAAACTCTCTGAACTTTTGACTTTTTACTTTTGACTTTTCACTTATTCCCAAATCTCACCCTTGCCGTCCAACCACTCTTTCACCGCTTCTGTTGTCACAGATTTAGGTCTTTCGATCGGTAGTCCGAGCGCTCTGTCCCAACATAAGCTGGCCAATACACCCAGCGCTCTACTGACAGCAAATAACACTGTGTAGAACTCATATTCAACCAATCCATAGTGAACCAATAACGCACCACTGTGTGCATCTACATTGGGCCATGGATTTTTTACTTTACCCAATGATTCGAGAATTGGAGGTACCGTTTCATATACTTTCCAAACCGTATTCACCAACTTATCATCCGGCATATGTTTTTTACCGAATTCCATTTGTGCAGTGAAACGAGGATCGGTCTTACGCAATACTGCGTGACCATAACCTGGAACTACTTTACCGCCAGCCAATGTTTTCTGCACATAATCAGCGATTTGTTCTTTGGTAGGATCATCTGTTCCCAATTGCTCTTGCATTTCAAAGATCCATTTGATCACTTCCTGATTAGCAAGACCATGTAATGGACCAGCCAATCCGTTCATGCCTGCAGCATAACTCAGATAAGGATCACTGAGTGCTGACCCCACCAAGTGAGTGGTGTGAGCAGAAACGTTACCCCCTTCATGATCGGCATGAATGGTCATGTATAAACGCATCAGTTCTTTGAAACTTTCATCATCATAACCCATCATATGGGCCAGATTACCTGCCCAGTCTAATAAACCATTGGGATGAATGTGTTCATTGTTCTTGTACTTACGGCGATAGATATAAGCGGCAATACGAGGTAAACGCGCGATGAGATCCATCGCATCATCATACACCGGATTCCAATACTCTTTTTTATTGATTCCTTTCGCATATTCCTTTGCAAAATTGCTTTCAGTTTGTAGTGCCATCACACCCGTTACAAACATGGTCATAGGGTGTGTACTGATGGGCAATGCATCTATTGTATGAAATACATGATTGGGTACATGACTGCGACGCTGCCATACACTCGTAATATGATTGGCATCTTCTTCCGTTGGTAATTCACCTACCAACATCAAGTAAAACAACCCTTCAGGAAGTGGTTCACCACCACCCGGTGCCTTAGGAAGTTTTTCCTGCAATTCGGGGATTGAATACCCTCTAAAGCGAATTCCTTCCTGTGCGTCCAGTAAACTTGTTTCAGTAACTAAACCGGTGATACCTCTCATACCCTGATAAGCCTGTGCAAGGGTTACTTCACCGATTTTTTTATTTCCGTGTGTTTTGAGGATGTCTTTTATCTCAGCATTCGCAGCATCTGCTTTTGCCTTGAAACGATCTTTAATAATTCCCATGTCGTAAAATTTTAGCTATGGCAAACGTTATAAAAATGATTAAAAGTCTTGTTAGATTGCGTCTGGGAGCGCTAAAGGTAAAACAAGTTGCTATGCTCAACAAAACTTATGCCATGAAGGTTGTGTAAACTCCGTTAAAATCATTTTGGAGCCCTCCTATACAAGAAAATCACTACAAAAATGAAGATCAAGTTAGGTATCCATGCAGCCAAAAGCGGAGGCAGATCTCCTTTGGTTGAAAAAATCGTTGAGAACCGATCTGTTAGAATAAAAAGTGCCGCAGTCACAAACCCTACAGCCAAGTGAACCCCACTGCCGCCTCGCACTTTCCTACCTGCTACAATGGCTCCGATCAGGGTTAACAATAAAACTGTGATACAGGTAGCATCCCTTCTGTAACGCTCCACTTTTAGTCCATTTAACCCCTCTGAACCTCTTAATTCTTCCAATTCTATAAATCGATCAAGTTCCGGTGTGGTGAGTTTATCTTTTGTGTACTTATCCCTGCTTAGATCTACTGGTTTAAAATTAAAATCCATGATCTTTTCAGTTGCCATGGTAAGCTCTTCCTTCAAGTCATACACTTTTCTAAAAATGATCGATTCCAGTTTCCATTTTTTGGTAGCCGTATCCCACAATATCTGATCAGCCCTTGTGTTCTCTGTTACCTTATTATTCTTTACCCGAAAAGAAAAGAAAGGACCTCCTCTTTTTGTCAGTGTGTCATAAGAATAAATACCTGCATAGGTAAAGGAATCAATACGTAAATAGATATGACTGCTGGTACTTACCAATGCATTGTAAGTATTGTTCTTATCAATGTAATTGGCTTCAAAACTGCCTCTGATCTGATTGGCTTTGGGTACGACATATTGATTGGCAAACCAAAGAATACCGGCAAGAAAAATTCCACCGATCCAATAAGGTCTGAGCCATCTGCTATAACTGGTGCCACTGGCCAGAATGGCAATGATCTCACTTCTGTTGGCCATTTTTGAAGTGAAAAAGATCACTGCTATAAAAACAAAGAGGGGTAATAAAAGCGCGATGATATGTGGAATAAATCCATAGTAATACTCAGTGATGATCTGTTGTAAACTCAAACCCGAACGTACAAAATCATCTGTCTTCTCACTTACATCTACTACAACGGCGATGACTGCAAATAAAAAGATGGAAAAAAAGAAAGTGGTCAAAAACTTGCGCAATATGTACCAGTCGAGTTTCTTCATATCAGTACAACAAAGATAACGACTCGATAGAAGCAGCAATCGTTACATAGACTTACAAGGTGATTTATCCCTGATTACAGTCTTTTTTTAACTTTTTCCACCATTTCTGTTTTCCACGAACTGAAATTACCCGCCAATATATGCTGTCTGGCTTCCCCTACTAACCAGAGATAAAAAGAAAGATTCTGTATACTGGCCAATTGCATTCCAAGAATTTCATCAGCAACGAACAAATGCCTGAGATAAGCTTTATTGTAAAACTGACTTATTTCATTGGGTAGTCCGGGATCGATGGGTGAAAAATCACTCGCCCATTTTTTATTTTTGATATTGATCACACCCTCTGTAGTAAAGATCATTCCATTTCTACCATTGCGAGTAGGCATCACACAATCGAACATATCAATACCCCGATCTATCCCTTCTAAAATATTCCATGGTGTTCCTACTCCCATCAAATAGCGTGGCTTATCAGTAGGAAGATATTCAGTGCAGAGCTCAGTAAACTCATACATCATTTCTTCTGGTTCACCTACACTCAAACCTCCGATGGCATTACCAACGGCATTTTTCGACGCAACATATTCGCAAGAAGCTTTTCTAAGATCTTTATAAGTGCTACCCTGAACAATGGGAAACAGATTCTGTGTATACCCATATTTATCAGGTGTTTCAGCCAATCTGGTAAAGCAACGGTCCAACCAACGATGTGTCAGTTCCATACTTTTTAACGCATAGCCATATTCACTAGGATAAGGTGGACATTCATCAAAAGCCATGATGATATCGGCTCCGATACTACGTTGAATATCCATCACAGATTCAGGTGTAAACAAGTGTCTGCTTCCGTCAATATGTGATTGAAACATTACACCTTCTTCTTTGATCTTTCGATTGGCGGCCAAAGAGAATACCTGGTAACCACCACTGTCTGTGAGAATGGGGCGGTCCCAACCATTGAAGCGATGCAATCCTCCTGCGGCTTCCAATACCTCTGTACCCGGGCGGAGATAAAGATGATAAGTATTTCCTAAAATAATTTGCGCAGAAACATCTTGTTTCAATTGCTGCTGTGTTACAGCCTTTACGGTACCTACTGTACCTACCGGCATAAAAATGGGTGTCATGATCTCCCCATGATCAGTCGTTATTTTACCTGCTCTAGCCCTACTATTCTCTGCTGTTACCTGTAAATCGAATGTCAATGCCGCCATCCAGCAAAAATAGGTAACAATGTCTGATGTCAGATGGCAGATATCAGATGTAAAACAACTTCAAAAAAAGATCAGATATCAAAAATCTGACATCTGCCATCTGACATTAGACATTCCCGACTTTGTTTTCCACATCTTCACAAGCCACTCAAACATAGACTGTTGAAGCACTATTTTTGCGGGATGACGATACCAACTCTGCTCTGGGACATTTGTTTCTATGCGTTCTGTGGCATCATTGCCATTCAGTTGTTTTATTATCTCTATTTCTTTCAGCGACTGGCTTTTTTTAAAGCTCCGGATAGAACGACCAATATGGAGCATCCGGTATCGGTAGTGATCTGTGCAAGAGATGAAGCTCATAATCTGGTAAAAACATTACCGGGTGTTTTGGTGCAGCAATATAGAACCACACATGAAGTGGTTTTGGTGAATGATAATTCTACAGATGATACCAAGTATTTGGTTGACGAATTCAAGAAGATGTTTAAAAACATCAACTACATTGAACTCACACAGGAAGCAAAAATGATTAGTGGTAAGAAGTTTCCATTGTCCATGGGTATCAAAAGTGCTAAACATGAAATCCTTTTATTAACCGATGCAGATTGTGTTCCGGCATCTGAACATTGGATTCAACGAATGCAGGAATGTTATACTGAACAAACCGAGATCGTTTTAGGATATGGCGCTTATCATAAAAAACCGGGAATCCTGAATAAACTCATCCGCTTTGAAACCTTTCATACAGCCATACAATATCTGTCGTATGCACTTGCTGGAATCCCGTATATGGGTGTGGGACGAAATCTTAGCTATAAGAAAGATGTTTTTCTGAGAAACAAAGGTTTCTCTTCTATCAATCAGATACCGAGCGGTGATGATGATCTGTTCATCAATCAGGTGGCCAGAAAAGACAATACAACAATCTGTATTGATGAAGAAGCACACACACTTAGTGAACCCAAAACACGCTGGAGTGATTGGATGACTCAGAAATATCGTCATTACACCACGAGCAACTATTACAAATCAAGTCATAAGTTTTTATTGGCTTTGTATTCTTTTTCATTGTTCTGGATCTATCCATTATTAGCCGTATCTATTATCTTTTATAATTGGTGGATAGCATTGGCTGTATTTGGTGTTCGTTTTCTGGTACAGGCTGTAGTATTGTACAAGTCCATGAAGAAACTGAATGAGAAAGACCTTTGGCCTTGGTTTTTATTCTTTGATATCTGGATGTTCTTTTATTTCATCTTTACTGTTCCCGCCATATGGAAAGCACCCCGCAAAAACTGGGATTGATCCTGAAATACTTCGATGATTTCACCCCGTATCAAATCAAACAGTTTGAAGCACTGGAAGAATTGTATAAAGAATGGAATGCTAAGATCAATGTGATCTCCCGAAAAGACATTGACAGTATCTATCTGCATCATGTTTTGCATTCACTGAGTATAGCGGCTATTGCTGATTTTCAGCCGGGTACAGAAGTGATTGATATCGGCTGCGGTGGTGGATTTCCGGGTGTACCATTGGCTATCTTTTTTCCTGAAGTGAAGTTTCACTTGGTAGATAGTATCGCTAAAAAACTGAAAGTAGTAGAAGCCGTTGCTGAAGGTGCAGGTATCAAAAATATCACCACACAACATACCCGCGCAGAAGACATCAAAAACAGAAAATTTGATTTTGCAGTTTCTCGTGCGGTTGCTCCATTGAAAGATCTCTGGCAATGGGCAGGACCCTTATTAAGAAAAGGCCATAAACAAGAAATGGCAAACGGATTGATCTGTTTAAAAGGTGGTGATCTGGCACAAGAAATATTTGAAAGCGGACTAAGACCTAAGATGATGCCGGTGGATAAGATCTTCCCGGAGGAATACTTTGACGAGAAGTATATTTTGCATGTAGCTAAATAAAAATTGCTACTTAATCATATTTCACCGCTAAGAACAGGAGGGCCCAGAGATTTCGCTGACAGAAATCTAAGGATGATACAATTGCTGTATCTTCTTTCTATTTCCGACGATCCAAACAATATCATCCCACTCTAGTTGTGTGAAAGAAGATGGATTGAGGATACGTTCCCCCTTTCTTTCAATACCCACTACCAACCCATTGGTTTTTTCACGTATGCCTGATTCTCGAATGGTCAATCCTTTCAAACGTGTATGTTCATCAACAACGATCTTCTCCAATTCCACCAACTCTTTTTCACTATCCACTTCTTCCACATAAGGTACCATGATCTTTCCAAACTCCAGCATTTGCTGATCGGTTCCAATGACTCCGATATTATCAAACGGAAATATCTTTTCTGTTCGAGCAGGTGCAAACAACACTTTGTTACCTCGTTCTATAAACGCCACATTGATTCCATAGTCTTCACGCCATTGTAGATCTTCCAGTGTTTTTCCGATAAAACCAGCATGTGGACTGATTTTGTAATGGGTCAAGTGGGCATCCCACGGAGAGAGATGACTTTGTGTTTTGTTTTGCTCCAACAACTCACGTTCATGTAAGTTTTGTAAGAACCGATCTTCCAGTCGCTGATAAAATTTCTGCAAGCGTTGACGAAATACAACACCGATCACCAACATAGCCACCAAAGTGCCACCAACAGCAATCCAAAAACTAAATAGTTGACGAAGCATAAAACCAACCAGCAATACAGCGATCGCATTTCTAGCGATCTCCAACATGACCAATGGACCGTGACTGTACTTTCTGTCTAACCATAAAGCCGCATAAGCGCTCTTATTCATTTTCTTCACGGTTAATGCCCAGATAAATGGTGCCATCACAATTAAACCGATGGATGCTGCTATGATCTTCGCAGTCATAGAATCAGCAATGGATCTTTGTAAAAAAGGTTCTACAAAGTAAGCAACCAATAAACTCAAAGCGATCATGATGACCCCGTTAAGAATAATGATCTGAATATAAAAGTGCAATAATCGCTTCCAGTTACTTTCGCTTTCAATGATCTGAGAACTACTGCTATACTTTTCAAGACCGGTGATCCATTTTTCAGGTAATACTTTTAAAAGAAACTGATACAAAGGTTCTGCCAACTTGATCATGTATGGAGTGGTGAATGTGGTAATAACTGAAACCCCAACAGCAATCGGATACAAATAAGAACTTGTCACTTCTAATGAAACCCCTAAAGTTGCAATAATAAAAGAGAACTCTCCTATCTGCGACATACTTGTGCCAGCCTGTACAGCTTGCTTTAAGGGTCTGCCCGCCAACAATGCGCCACTGCTAACAAAAATGGTTTTTCCCAATATGACCGAAAGAGTCAGGATCAAAACAGGAATTGCATATTCTACCAATATTTGCGGATCAATCAACATTCCTACGGATACAAAAAAGATCGCTCCAAAAAGATCTTTCACAGAGGTGATGAGATGTTCAATTTTATGCGCCTGTGTTGTTTCGGCGAGAATAGACCCCATGATAAATGCCCCAAGCGCCGCAGAAAAACCCACCTGATCGGCCAAAACCACCATCCCCAAACACAAAGCAAGTGATAACACCAATAAAGTTTCGCTATTTAAAAAGCGACTTACTTTCTTGAAAAAAGTGGGTAGTAGAAAGATACCCATCACAAACCATAAACAAAGGAAGAAGAAAAGTTTACCAATCGACAGGAACATTTGCGCACCTTCAAACTGTTGACTCACAGCTACTGTTGATAATAATACCATTAATAAGATGGCTACCAAATCTTCAATGACCAACACGCCTATTACCAATCCACTGAACTGTTTTGTTTTCAAACCCAATTCATCAAATGCACGAAAGATGATCGTGGTAGAGGATATCGCAATGATGCCACCCAAAAACATACTATCCATATTTGACCAGCCCAACAACTGCCCCATCCCATATCCCAACATCATCATGAATGACAATTCTGTGATACCGGTAATGGCTGCTGATCCGCCAACCTTAACCAGTTTTTTGAAACTGAATTCCAGTCCCAACGCAAACAATAAAAACACAACCCCAATTTCAGCCCATATCTTAATGCCTTCAACATCTCCGATGGTGGGAAATAATTTAAAGTTGGGTCCAACAAGTAATCCCGCGATGATATACCCCAGTACTACAGGCTGTTTGAGCTTTTTAAAGAAAAGGGTAATAATGCCTGCCGCACCTAATATCAGTGCCAAGTCTTTGATCAAAACAGGTAAATGCGCCATAATCCTCTCTTTTTGTTTACAATCTTGCTGCTATCGAATGGCGATAATATACAAAAAAAGTAGCAACGATTTATGAATTGAGTAAACGTTCCAATACATGATGCACTGCCGGACAAAAAGTTGAGTTTTTAAGCGTAATGGCGGGACGCTTGATCAAAACATCTTCATCCGTGTAAGGGAATCTTTTACAATCAGATGGTCTGTCTTCATATATGCTGCAATAATTATCCGCTCCTAAAAACGGGCAGGGTTTTGTTTTGGTGACATAGTCGCCATCTGTATCAAGATCGAGATAGGTATCAATGAAAACACTTTCTTTTAATCGAAGTGTTTTACTGATCCGTTTAATATCAGGTGTTTTAAATCTGGGTGAATAGTTTTTACAACAATTGGCACAAGTGAGGCAATCAATTTTTTCAAAAGCCTCTTCATGCAAGTCTGGCAATACCTTCAGGACTTTATTCTTGTCTGCCCGCTGCAGAAACTGTTTGTATTGTTTCTGATGATCGGCACTTAATTTTTCCCAAGGTTCCATGTAATATTTTAATTAAAGATAAAAAGATCCATGTGTTTACAGGAATATGATGAAAATAATCATGGCGATCATCAAAACAGTAAACCAGAAAATAATTCCGAGGATATTCGCTACAATCACCATCAATAGATCTCCAAAACCTTTGAGTTTTAAAAAGCCTTTATATGCGTAGCAGGTATAAACGAGTTGAATCAAGAGATTGGCCAACGATATCCATAACATGTTTTCTTTGGGTACAATAGCCATGAGTGGTAATAACAACAAACTACTGACAAGTGATAGAAGACAAGTTAATATGAGGTAGGCCACCAAATGTTCTGCATAATTGAACCCTTTCCCTTTAAATACCAGCCAAAAGGCCAAAGCCATTAATGGTGCAGTAATAAAGACCACCACATTCATTTTTTTCTCTACAAGCCGACTTAATTTTTCTTGTTTTTCAGCCATTGACATCATCAAGGCTTTTTTCTTTTGGGTAGTTGCTGATGCAATTTGTTCTTTATAAACAGACTCAGCCCCTTGCATGGGATGAAAGATGGAACTCATGAAAACGGTGACACCTAATACCAATAATAAGAGTGTAAAGGGATTGAAATATTTTTTACGTTTTCCTTCCACAATATATTCTCTAAGTACCGTGGCGGGTCTCACTACCAAATCTCTTAATAAGACCAATGCTCCCTTGTCTGTATGTGTAAAAGCATGAAAAAATTCGTGCACAAGGTGTTTCAAATTGAATCGATGAATGGATGTGGATTGACCACAATTCGGGCAATGCTTAAAAGTCGGGTCCAATTGCGACCCACAGTTGGAACATTTTAGGGCACTCATGTGTTATATTATAGAATTAAAAATATTTACTTTTTTGGATTCACAGCTTATCAACCGGATAAACAAAAGATGAATTTTCACGTTTGGTAGACTTACCTTTGCCGCGTTTAAAATTCTGCCTTTGGGGCGGTTATTTCTGTCTAATCACTTAAGTCTACCAATATTATGAATCTTTTTGAACAGCAGTCAGCCGAATTTCAAACAAGACATATCGGACCCAATCAAGCCGATACTGAGTCAATGCTCAAGACCATTGGTCTTTCTTCGATGGAAGAATTGATCAGCAAAACCATTCCTGATAGCATCCGCATCAAAAAACCATTGGGAATTCCTGCTGCCGTGAGTGAGTTCACTTATTTGACAGAACTGAAAAAGATCGCTTCTAAAAATAAATTGTACAAGAATTATATCGGTCAGGGTTACTATGGCACCATCACACCAAGTGTGATCCTGCGTAATATTTTTGAAAATCCAGGATGGTATACCCAATACACGCCGTATCAGGCTGAAATATCTCAAGGCCGTTTGGAGAGTTTGCTAAACTACCAAACCATGGTAGCAGATTTAACAGGTTTACCGATTTCCAACGCTTCTTTATTGGATGAAGCAACAGCAGCAGCCGAAGCAATGGCCATGATTTTCCATCACATCAACAAAACGGATGTGATCAGTAGACCTAAGTTATTTGTAGACCAACATACCTTCCAACAAACCATTGATGTATTGATTACACGTGCAGAACCGATCGGTATTGAGGTTGTGGTTGGCGATTATCAAACCGCTGTAATCGATGATACATATTTCGGTGCGTTGATCCAATATCCAAACAGCAAAGGTTCAGTGAATGATTATAAAACTTTTATTGATAAAGTACATGCTGTTGAAGGATTGGTGATCATGGCAACTGATCTGTTGGCACTCACAGTATTGACAACACCGGGTGAACTAGGAGCAGATGTTGCAATAGGTAGCGCACAGCGTTTGGGTGTTCCGATGGGTTTTGGCGGACCACATGCTGCTTTCTTTGCAACCAAAGATGATTTCAAAAGAGGTATTCCAGGCCGATTGATCGGTGTGAGTATCGATGCACAAGGCAATCGTGCATTACGCATGGCTTTGCAAACAAGAGAACAACACATCAAAAGAGAAAAAGCCACTTCCAATATTTGTACTGCGCAGGCATTGTTGGCCAATATGGCTGCTATGTATGCCGTGTACCATGGTGCAAGTGGATTGAAGAATATTGCAACACGTGTACATCAGTTAACACAAGCATTGGCAGGTGGTTTGAAGTCGATGGGCGTAACGCTTCACAACGAAAGTTACTTTGACACATTGCATGTTTCAGGCATCAATATAGATAGCTTGAAGAAAAATGCTGAAACTGCTGAAACCAATTTCTTCTACACATCTGATGCAGCTGTGATTAGCTTGGATGAAACTACATCGATAGATGATGTGAATCACATCCTGAACATTTTTGCGCAAACAACCGGCAAAAAAGCAGAAACAGTAACCAATACAAATCTGTCAACTGTTAACTATCAACTTCCCACTTCTCTTCAACGCACATCCGCATATCTCACCCATCCTGTCTTCAACACACACAGAAGTGAGAGTCAGATGATGCGTTATATCAAACAATTGGAGAACAAAGATCTTTCGTTGAATACTAGTATGATCAGTTTGGGTAGCTGTACCATGAAGCTGAACGCTGCTACTGAAATGATTCCAGTGAGTTGGCCTGAGTTCGGAGGGTTACATCCTTTTGTTCCTGCGTCGCAAACAGCAGGTTACCAGCAGATCATCAGTGAACTGAATGATTATCTCTGTAAAGTAACCGGATTTACTGCGTGTAGCTTACAACCCAACAGTGGTGCGCAAGGTGAATATGCAGGTTTGTTAACCATTCGAGCATACCATGCAGCCAGAAATGAATCACATAGAAATATTGTCTTGATTCCAATCAGTGCACATGGTACCAACCCTGCTAGTGCGGTGATGGCTGGTTTTAAAGTAGTAGTAGTGAAATGTGATGATGCAGGTAATATTGATGTTACAGATCTTAAAGCAAAAGCGGAGCAATACAAGGATACACTAGGAGCTTTGATGGTTACCTATCCATCCACACACGGTGTATTTGAAGAAACGATCAGAGATATCTGTCAAACCATTCATGACAATGGCGGATTGGTATACATGGATGGCGCTAACATGAATGCACAGGTTGGATTGACAAGTCCGGGTATGATCGGTGCAGATGTATGCCACTTAAATCTGCACAAAACATTTTCTATTCCACACGGTGGTGGTGGACCTGGCATGGGACCTATCTGTGTGAATGATAAATTAGCTCCCTACTTACCCGGACATACTGTTTTAGGAAATCCAAATCTGGCAGTGAGTGCAGCACAGTATGGTTCAGCAAGTATTTTGTTGATCAGTTATGCATATATCAAAATGTTGGGTGAAGAAGGTATTCGTCAGTCTACTGAGTATGCTATTTTGAATGCCAACTATATGAAGGCAAGATTGGAGCGGTACTATAAGATATTGTATACCGGCAAGAACGGAACCTGTGCGCATGAATTCATCGTCGATCTGCGTCCGTTCAAACAAAGTGTAGGTATTGAAGCGGAAGATGTAGCCAAGCGTTTGATTGACTATGGCTTCCACGCTCCAACCATGAGCTTCCCTGTACCGGGTACCATCATGATTGAGCCAACTGAGAGTGAAGACAAAGGAGAATTGGATCGTTTTTGTGATGCTTTGATCTCTATTTATAAAGAAATCAAAGCCATTGAAGATGGTAAAGCTGATAAGACAGATAATCCATTAAAGAATGCACCACACACCCAAGCGGTGATTTGTGCAGACGAATGGAGTCATGCTTATAGCCGTCAGGAAGCTGCGTTCCCATTGTATTATGTAACCCAGAATAAATTCTGGCCAAGTGTGGCAAGGGTGAACAATACACATGGCGATAGAAACCTGATCTGTACTTGTGAGCCGGTATCGTCTTACATGTCTGAATAAAAGGCTTCAACTATTTTTAGATAAAGCTACGGTGATGACCGTAGCTTTTTTTATGCTTCCATGGCTTCCAATTGTTTTTCTAAAATGATGATAAGTTTTTGTTTGTCGGATAAAGCAGCTTCCATTTGCTCCACTTGTTTTCTTAATAGATGAATAATTTCCTGTTGTGGTGATCCGTAAAACATTGACTCCTCCTCTACTGTATCAAACATGGATGCATTTACTTCGCGATACTTTGCATTGAGCATGTCGCCATCACCGGAGAGTAGCCAGGTCATATTGAGTTCAGGAAAACGTTGCTCGATCTTTCGCAGGATATTTCCGCCGAAAGAGCCTTTATTCTTTCGCTGTTTTCCTAAATAACCATTGGATAAACCACATTCCATTTCAACCGTTCTTGCTTTTAGTTGCTTGAAATGCATGAATTCATAGAATCTTTCAGGTACTGTCATTGTGTATAATTGTTTAGAAAGAAAACGATACTTCAATAGAAATGATAGAAAAGCTTCGATAGCTTTGTTTTCATTGAAGCTGAACGAAGAAACCGATAAAACATAAATGCCACAATAGGTATTTATACCTGATTTACCTTGAGTCATTCCGCAGGAACAAACCACCATAAGGTAAATATGCAAACACTCCCATTTCGTCAGTAAGTACCTGCCGCAACTCTTCGCGAGAGAAGTATTGATTTAGTATTTCAATAGTATCGGTATGAAAAAATCAGATTATCCTGAATGGAAAATGTACCCCAGATCACTAACCAATGAAGAACAGGGAGATCCTAGCGTGGTTTTGGAAGAACTATTTGATTTTGCTCACTTGCCTGAATGGAGACTACTTCTTTGGGATTGGTTAAAAATCACTGTGAGTGGCTCCTATAACACGGAGAGTATAACATCATCAGAGAGAGCTTCTATATTGTTTGTTTATGAGAAGCTACAAGAATTGATGGAGGCCTCACATCTGATGTATACGCAGCAAAAGATATCTAAAGAAGACTTAAAAGAAAAGGAAAGACATATTTTCTGATTGCATCACATCGCATCACATATTTATGTGAGCATTAAAGTAAGTGGTTGTTTATCAATACTCATTGAAAATACAATCGGTCTTATGAGATCATGAATGGCTTGTATTCGGCTTATTACCACTGTAGCTTTGCGATCCGAAAACAACAACATGAAACATAAAATTTGGTTATCAATTCTTTTGACCACTAGTTTGACACTACAACAAGAATTACAAGCGCAGGGATTTCTTAAAAAATTAAAAGACAAGGTTGAGAAAAAAGCAGAAGATATTTTAGACAAAAAAGCAACCGATAAAGCAGGTACTGTTACCCCATCTACCGGCAATACCCAAACTGGCAATGGTCCCGCTGCCGGAAGTTCAAAAAATGGCAGACCCATCAATAAAACAGGAGAAGGTTTAAAAAATTCAACCGTACCTGATGTACTTCAGCAAATACAAGAGGCTGATGCTGCATATGATAAACAACAATTTGGAGAGGCGAGATTTTCGGTTCAACAAGCATTGTTAGGCATTGAATTGCAAATCGGCAAGTCACTCCTGCAATCTTTACCGAATGAAATCAATGGCTTACCAAAAGACTCAACTGAAGACCGTGTGATGAGCACTCGTTACGGATGGGCTAACCTTTCTATTCAACGCATCTATCAAAACGAAGATCAACAACTAAGTATGCTGATTGGTAATAATGCCATTTACAGTGGTATGTTAGACATGTATTTTGGATTCGCTGCTACACAGTCCAACGGTGAAACACAAAACACCAAGCAAATTCGTATCAAAGGAAATAAAGCAATCATTCAATTTGAAGAAAGAGAGGGTTATACTGTATTGATGCAGCTTGGACAATCAGGCATGATTACTTGGAAAGCCATCAATTTTCAAACAGAAAAAGAAGTGATGGATGACATTCATCAATTTGATATCGATCATATAAAAAAAACAATGGGTGAAAACTGATTAAAAAAGAAAAAATGAAAAAGATTATTTGTTACATAGCATTGTCCTGCATCATCACTAACTTATCTGCACAAGATTTTAAAAATAATATTAGTCAGGCAAAAAATCATTACTCAACAGGTAAATTACAAGATGCTCATTTCGCATTACAGCAAATGATGCAAGATCTTGATATTACCATCGGAAAAGAAGTTTTAAAACTGTTTCCACTTCAATTGGATACTTTACCTGTGATTACCAAACAACAAGAGGTTTTTGGTAGCAGTCAGTTTACAGGTGTTACCATTGAAAAAAATTATGGTATCACAGATAAGAAAGCTACACTTTCAGTCGTGATCAATTCTCCACTATTGAATAGTGTAAATGCATACATCACATCACCATTAATGGCAAGTTATGGAGCTGACCCCAACTCACGAATCGTTAAAGTAGGTCATTACAAAGCTCGTCTTACCAAAGAACCGGAAGAGGACCAGTATAAACTAGAAATACCTATGACGAATGCTTTACTCACGCTCACTGTTTCAAGAACCAATGAAGCAGAAATACTGGCATGGGCAGGAAGTTTACCGGTGGAAAAGATGGCTTCGTTGATTCAATAAGCCACGTAAGTATCTCATTGAAACGGTAAATAAAGAAATCATATCGGTCAAACCATTTGCGGCACCTACTGTTAAGTGTTATATTTATAGACTAAAATATAACCAACATGGACCAGCAAATCATTAACCTCTACGACGAGTACACGCATAAACCACTTCCCCGTGAAGTTTTTTTAAAGCGCTTGGCTGTATTGGCAGGAAGTACAGCAGCTGCTATGGCGATACTTCCCATGCTGGAAAATAATTATGCTGTTGCAGCCACCATTCCGGAGCAGGATTTAGAATTACATACAGAGGATATTACGTACCCGGCCGGAGATGTTACCATGAAAGCCTATCTCGCCAAACCAAAAAAGGAAGGCAAGTATGGAGCTGTCATCATCATCCATGAAAATCGTGGTCTGAATGATCACATTCGTGATGTGGCGCGTCGTGCTGCGAAAGCAGGCTTCATCGCCATCGCACCCGATGCACTTTCTGCAGCCGGTGGAACTCCTACTGACCAGGATCAAGCCAGACAATTGTTCAGTCAAATCGATGCCAAACAAAATCTTATCAATTTCAGTAAAGGGTTTGATTATCTGAAAAGCAGAAAAGATTGCAATGGTTTTACAGGTTGTGTTGGATTTTGTTGGGGTGGTGCTTTGGTGAATCAATTGGCAGTGAATGTTCCTGATCTGAAAGCAGCGGTTGCTTTTTATGGCAGACAAGCCGATGTTGCAGACGTACCAAAGATCAAAGCAGCGTTACAATTACACTATGCAGGCTTAGATGAACGCATCAATGCCGGAATACCAGCTTATGAAGAGGCACTGAAGAAAAACAATATCAAATATGAACTCTATCTCTATGAAGGTGTGAACCATGCTTTTCACAATGATACTTCAGGAGCGCGTTACAATGAAGCAGCTGCAAAATTGGCCTGGAAAAGAACACTAGACTTTTGGGCTGCTAACATGAAGTAATGTTGTCTTTTATTTTTCGATGAACAAACCCATTAGGGTTTGTATTGTTAATAGTTGTAAATAAGAATCGTATGATAGCAACCAAAGCTTATGCAGCACCGGATCCCAAATCACCTTTGGGTCCGTTTTCACTGGAAAGAAGAAATCCCGGTCCAAAAGATGTTCAAATAGAAATCTTATACTGTGGCGTTTGTCACTCGGATATCCACCAAGTTCGCGATGAATGGGGCGGATCTATTTTCCCCATGGTACCCGGACATGAGATCGTGGGAAGAGTAACCCATGTGGGTAATGAAGTAACAAAATTCAAAGTGGGTGATCTTGCCGGCGTTGGCTGTTTTGTAGATTCTTGTCGCACTTGCGAGAATTGCAAATCAGGCATCGAACAATACTGTGAAGAAGGCATGGTCGGTACTTACAATGGTCGTGAAAGAGGCTCCAATGCTCCTACTTATGGCGGTTACTCTACTCAAATTGTAGTAGATGAAGACTATACATTGCGCATTTCTGATAAGCTGCCACTGGAAGGCGTAGCACCTTTGTTATGCGCCGGTATTACTACTTATTCTCCGCTCAGACATGTGGGGGTTACGAAAGGACATAAAGTAGCTGTTTTAGGATTAGGTGGATTAGGACATATGGCCGTTAAGTTTGCAGCATCCTTTGGTGCAGAAGTAACAATGCTCAGCTCTTCGCCATCAAAAGAAGCGGATGCCAAGAAATTAGGCGCTCATCACTTTGCACTGACATCAGATGCAAACACCATGAAGAAACTGCAAAACAGTTTTGATTTTATCCTGAATACGGTTTCTGCTCCACATGACTATAGTACCTATCTAAATTTGTTACGTACCAATGGTACTATGATCGTTGTAGGTGTACCGCCAAGTCCATCAGAAGTTCCTGCATTCAATCTCATCATGAAAAGAAGAAGTATCATCGGATCATTGATCGGTGGTATCAAAGAAACACAGGAAATGTTAGACTATTGTGCGGAACACAATATTGTATCTGATGTAGAAGTAATCCCTATGGATCAAATTAACGAGGCCTATGAAAGAATGTTGAAAGCAGATGTACGCTATCGATTTGTGATCGATCTGGCGTCATTAAAATAAGTTGATACAATTCATAAAAAAGAGTCCTGATGTATCAGGACTCTTTTTTATTCAACATACTTGATGTTTATTTACCAACGCTTGCTTGCATCACTCTTTCTGCTTTTGAGAAATTGATATAGCGATACTTACCAACTTCACTAATATCCAATTTCAATTTATACATACCGCCTGTAATAGCTGTACTGGTTTCTATAATAGATCTTTTTACAACGGGCAGTTTACCCTTATTCTTATTGAATAATTCAACAAAGGGTCTTCCTGTCATCGTCACAGGTGCGGGTATATTGTGGATGCGTAATACTGTTGGTGCTATATCAACATTCGAAGTAGGAATATCCCCTTCATAAGATTGCTTGAAAGAGGGGCCTCCTGCTAACAGTGCAATGTGTACTTCATATGGACTAAAGCCGCCGTGCCCTGCAACACCTCTAGAAAAACTTGTGCCTGCATATCCTGCATTGTTTTTTGCATCACTCCAGTTTTCATCTACCAGAATATCTGCTGATCGCTCGCTATGGTTCCAATGAATTGCTTCGAAAGACAGGGTACCGGGCACCCATCCTTTCATATCATCTATTTTTGCAGACTTTGTAAATACAGCACCAACCCACTCTTCCTGTTGTAAGGCGGCTACAATCTGACGAATTTTTTCCGGGTCATGATTTTTTACATACAATGCACCTTCAGCTGCTACTACATCATCAGACTCTTTGTCTTTTTTCAGCCCTTTTTGGATTAAAAAATCTGCGACACTCATCTTACCTACTTTGGTCACAAAACCATGATCAGTTGAAATAATGATATTCACTTTATTACTCCATCCTTTTTGTGCTAAAGCTTCGATGATTCTTCCAAATTGAGCATCTACAGACTGAATAGAACTATTGGCAGTAGCTGATCCAATACCATCACTATGCGCAGTACCATCCGGATCAGAATACCATATCGCATTCACCAAAGGTCCATCAGCTGCTAAACCGAACTCAATCAAAGCATCAGTGATCCATTTGTGTTGCGCATGATTGGGTTTACTATGTGCGGGGATCGGACCTAGCTTTGATTCTAACACAGCTTTCAATGATGACGGTAATACCATGGAAGTATTCACAATGGCGCCATTACCTACTTTATGATTCTGCAATAAAGCTTGTCCACTTGAACCTGAACTAAATACCATCATACGCTGTCCAACCGACTCCAACGCCTCACCCAAAGAAGTAGCGGTCACCAATCTATCATTGGTAGCTACGGCAATCTTATTGAGTTCATTTGCATCACCTGTATTAAGTCCCTTTACAGGATTTACTTGTGGAAAATAAACCGTGTTACCCATGATACCATTGGTACCGGGATAACTACCGGTTGCATACGAAGAAGAATTCACCCTTGTTACGGTTGGAAAAACACTATGGTGTTGTTTTCCATACACACCCTTTTTACTGAAAGCATACACATTCGGCATCAATTCAGGAGTGATGTAATCCGAACGTAAGCCATCAAAAAAAACAATTAAGGTTCGAATCGATGTATCAGTTTGTGCTTTAACCGTAAAGCCTGAAACAAAAAGTATAAAAACAAATAAGTATTTCATGACTTGAATTTTGTTTGATTATTTTTCCCACCACACTTTACTGTCACTGTTATCGCCACCCATGGATGCAACAGCTTTAGCTAGGTTATCCGCATTCAATGATTGCAAATAAGTTGGATAAGGAACGCGACTTGGAAATTTATTTTCAACCGGAATACCTGTTCCTCGCGGCAATACAGGATATCCGGTTCTTCTCTTCTCAAACCATGATTGATAGTCTACAAAAAAGTAAGCATAATATTTCTGCAGCATGATCTGCTCCAGTTGCTGAGCAGTGGTAGCGGTTGCGTTGTATATAACGCCTGGCTGATTCAAAAAACCTGTAGGCATGGTAACACCCCACTGTGCCATCGAGGCAGTAATACCTGATTCATAATGTTGTCTGGCTGTTCTTCCGGTATTGAATCCTTTCAATGCCAGTTCTGCTCTGATAAATTCTAATTCAGACAATGTCATCATGATACCCATCTGCGGAAATGTTCTCAATACATCATTATAACTAGAATTGCGACCTACCTGATATTCAGTACTCGCCGGATACCCACTCTCAATACCCACATAAGAAGGTGTTCCATTCACAGTAATGGTCGTACTCCACAATACTCTTCTCGGATCATTATCTGTATTCATTTTGTCGAGGAAGAATTTTGTGAAATAGGTTCCATCTCTCCACTCCAATTGTCTGGCATTGTAATAGGGATTGAAATAAGGAAAAGCACCTGTGAACCTTAAAATTGCTTCATCTGCATTGGTCACAAACATGGGATACTTCACAGGATCTGCTAACATAGCACTGATCTGATTGTTCACATTCATTTCATCATTGCGCTTTGAGATACGCAACAGCAAACGAAGTTTTAAAGAATTACAAAAACGCTTCCACTTCACCATTCCTTGATTCACCGTTCCTGTCAATGCATTGGCATTGTACACAATGTCGCCACCGTAAGTCAATGCCTTACCTGTATTGATCAATCCATTGGCAGTTTCAAGATCGGCTAGTATTTGTGTGTAGATATCTTTTTGTTTATCGAATGCCGGTTGAAATTTTCCTTCTGCTGCTTTGGATGCTTCTGAGAATGGTACATCACCATAAAGATCAGTGAGTATCGAGTAAGCCCAGGCTCTATAGATCAAAGCGATGGCTTTATAGTTAGGTTCATTCAATTTATCAGAGATCGCATAGATATCTTCCACATCAATCAAATAATTGTAGAAGTTGGTCCAGATACCAGATCCGGGATTGACCACATACCTGTGTAATCCAACACCACCCGGACTAGAACGCGGCGCATCCACTTGCATCAATTCGTGGGTAAAGTTTCTCGCAGCAGTGATAGAGCTTGTTACAAAACGATATTGTAACTGTCCCAACATAACACCCGGATTCACTTCTTTCGGACGATTGGGATCTGTATTCAGCGATTCAAAATCTTTGGCACAGCCACTGAACAATATCAGTAAGGCAAAGACTGTTATATATTGATAGAATGACTTTATCATAAAAATGATTTTATAGATTAAAATTTGAAAGTGAGATTCACACCCATATTTCTTGTTGAAGGGAACTGGGTTAATTCAACACCCGGCGTGAGTGTACCACTATTCAGGTTACCTCCTTCCGGATCAAATCCAGGGAAGCTGGTAATATTGAAAAGATCACGACCATATACCGCAACACTGGTTTGTCTGATACCGATTTTTGACAACAAAGTTTTAGGAAGATTAAATTCAACCCTTGCTTCTCTCAATTTCAAGAATGATGCATCAAAAATGTTCATCTCTGCATTACTGATTCCATAAATGTTGTCATAATAAGAACTTGCCGGAACTGAGCGTGTATTCGGTTCATATTTACCCGAACCCGCATTGAATACCACACCCTCACCAACGATACCATTCTCTCTACCCGGTAATGTTACTTTGGTTTTTCCTAATGTATTGTTCTTGTGATTGGTCTGAGAATACATATGGCCACCTTTCTGTCCATCCAACAAAATGTTGATACGGAAATTGCCAATATTGAATTCATTCATCAAACCTGCTTTCCAGTCTGCAAAAGCATTCCCCCATTTTTTTGCAACAGGATCCAAAGGAGCAGGTAATCCGTTCGAAGAATAAATAATCTGTCCTTCAGGTGTACGCTGAAACCCTCTACCATACAGATCTCCCATTCGACCACCCACTCTGGCTTCAATACTTACGTTGTTACCATGACTATAAATGATTTGGTTGGTAATACCTTCTGCCAATTCACGCACATAACTTCTGTTACGACTCCATGTGAGTGTGGTGGTCCATGCAAATTTTCTATTTACAATGGGCTTACCGGTTACCATCAATTCCACGCCTTTACTGTTGATCAAACCTGCATTCACCAATGCATTGGAATAACCTGAAACAGGATCTAAAGGAATCGCGAGGATCTGGTTGCGGCTTTTGTTATCGTATACAGCAAGATCAATTCCCAATCTTCCTTTGAAGAAACGAATGTCTAATCCGGCTTCATAACTAGATGTGATCTCCGGTTTCAGGTTTGGATTGAATAAAGTAGAAGGATTGGTAAAACTATTACCATAAATACGATCGTAGTATTTATCAGTTTGATAAGGACGTGTATCATTACCTACCTGTGCCCATGATGCTCTAAACTTTGCAAAAGAGATCTGAGATGGTAATGTAAATAGATCACTCAGTAAAAAACTGGTACTTACAGATGGATAAAAGAATGAATTATTCTTGAAGGGTAATGTACTGGACCAATCATTTCTTCCTGTCAGATCTAAAAATATTTTTTCACGATATGCGAATTGCGCTGATCCATACACACTGTTGATTGCTTTTTTAGTTTTGATCGCATCAATCACTGCAGGATCTAAGCTGTTTGAGATTTGATAAATGCCGGGCTGTGAGAGCTGATCCGCATACGCACCTGTAAAATCAGAAGTTTGACGCATCGCATTGGCACCACCGGATACTGAATAATTGATATCATCATTCAGCTTATCCTTATAAGTCAACAACACATCAGAGTTGATCTCGTAATTGAATACATTCTGCTCACGATACATACCACGTGGGTACTTGGTCATGCTAAAAGGTCTTTGCTGTGAACGGAACTCATATGACAAGTCTGTTCCAGTACGTAACATCAACTCCAATTTGTTATTGATCGTATAAGTCGCAGAAAGATTTCCAATCACACCATGTTTGTTCATCTTATTCAGCATTTCATACAAATCCAAATAAGGATTATCAGGTCCGGGGTTGAATGGATTTCTTTGTTGAACACCTACCAATCCGGGTTGCCAATAAGGTTTGAACCATTCAGGTCTGATATTCGGTGCTGTACCAATGATCAGGAAATACATGATGGTTTGGTTATTATAACCTGCGGTCGGAAGATTATCACTTTGCTTGTTGGTATAATTCACTTTACCTGTGATCTTTAGTTTATCAGAAACTTTTTGAGATACAGATAAAGCTGCATTGTAACGTTCAAATCCAGTGTTAGGAAGGATCCAGTCATTCTTCAAATGTGTCAATGATAATCTGGCAGAACCTTTATCATTACCCCCCTCAATAGAAACACTATTAGAAATCGTCACACCTGTCTTGAAAAATCCTGAGATATAATCTTTATGTGCTACCCATGGTGTTCTTTCTGTAGGGCGACCATCAGGAGCATTTGGATTGAATTGAAAATATTGTTGTCCGTTGAATCTCGGTCCCCATGCACGCCCTGCAGCAACTCCAGTACTTGTATTCACACCATCTGGACTATCGAGATAAGAATAATAAGCATTGGTTCTTCCTTCACCGTATTCAAACTGATAATCCGGCCAACGATTTACTTGATCAATGCTTACGTTAGAATTGAAAGTAACACCGATTCCCTTATCTGTTCTTTGTCCGGATTTAGTGGTGATGATGATAGCGCCACCTGCAGCTCTACTACCATACAATGCAGTAGCACCGGGACCTTTCAATACAGTGATCTTATCAATATCATCAGGATTGATATCAGATAAACCAGATCCAAAATCAACAGGACCATCTGCAGCCAAATGTGAGTTAAAACCTGTACCTGTAATTCTGCTATTGACCGGTACACCATCAATGATGATGAGTGCCTGGTTATTGTCTAAGTTCAAAGAGTTCTCACCACGTAAGGTAACGCGTGAAGAACCCATAGGACCGGCACCGGTACCTTGTATATTCAATCCTGCCACCTTACCAGATAAAGTATTCACCCAGTTATTGGTCTTGGCGTCTTTCACTGCACTTTCGCGTACGGTTTGTGCAGCATAGCCTAAAGATTTTTCTTCACGTCTAATACCTAGTGCCGTTACGACTACCTCTTGTAACAATTCCTTTTTTTCGGATAAAAGAATATTGAGCGAATTTGCTCCATTCAGTTTGACTTCTTTGTCCTGAAAACCGGTATAACTAACGAGTAATACCGCATTGGAGGAAGAAGCACCTTGTAAATTCAAAGTAAAAGAACCGTCATTGATAGTAGCTGTTTTCAGTGAGGAACCTTTTAACTGAATGGTAGCTCCTACCAATGGATTGGATGTACTGTCTTTCACAACGCCTTTGACGAGCTGTGCTTGCACAGACAAAGAAACAACGATGCAACACAGTACTGCCCATAGTTTGGGGTAACTAAAGTTTGATACAGATTTCATAAGCAGTTTTTGAGACTGCAAATGTTTCATTTAATCAAGCGGAAAAGAATGGCGCGTAGGAAACTTAACCATTAGATGAAGATTGCTTCACAGGAAGATAAGATTACGTTGATGATTTGTTAATGTGAGGTTTTTTACTCCATTAAGTAGCTGTTGCATCAAATTAATGATAGCTCGCCAAAAATCTAGACGTAGCATTACATATGCATCGGGGTTTGATTTGACTAGTTCGTATTGGCAATAGCGGGTGTTAAAACCCGGACCCCTTGTTACTTATGCAATTTTTTAATAGTAATTGCTTAAGTATTGTCGTCCAATAATTGCCAATACGATAACGTCTGTCCTTATTCTCCAAAATTGTTCTTTCTACTTTATTTTCTTTCCTTTCATTGTATTCCCTGCTTGAGAGAAGGTAAGACCTGTTACAGATCCATCAGCATTCCAGTCAAATTGAACTTGAGCTGCTATTTCTTTGATAAAAAAACTATTCTGGGTTGCTGCATGAAGTTGAACTGGAGGTTGCCCAGAAGCTAAAGCAAACAGATGGTCATTTTGCATTTCAACTTGGATTTGAAAAGATTGCTGCAACTCATACACACCAACATATTTGATAAGAATTTCCTGTGGTAGCGTAATAGATTCTCTTTCTGCTACTGGTTTTTTATCTGTTTCAACACCTATATTTTTAAGAATTCGGTCTGTATAAAGAACTTGCTTTTGTCCATTGTTGAAAGAAAATTGATAGGTCGTCAAACTATTTTTAAATCTAAATTCATTATTTGACAATGGTTCAAGTTGCATTGGATGACCTCCTTCACGCGCGCTATAAAGTATGCCCTTATCATAAGTTATAAAACGTACCACATCCTCAAACTGATAAGCCCCTACCCACTTTTTCATTTCGCTCTCCGAAAGAGGTACAACAGATCTTTCTTTGATAGATTTTCCCAAAAGTGTAGAAACGATTTTGATATTCGAGGATTCCGGACCTTTGCCATCATCAATATTTGTCAATACAATGGAATATATGTTACTATCAGGAACATAGATACCTGATGTGGTAAAACCATTGATACCTCCTGCATGTTCAATTGTAGAAATACCGGCAATTTCATTGATTGCCCAACCATACCCATAATTAGTAGGTTTCCCATTTGTTAAACGGTGATTCGTGAAGGCAATTCGTTTACTGCTTTCTGAAATAAGCAGATTATTGCGAATAGCTTTACTCCACAAAAACATATCATCAATTGTAGACATCAACGAACCTGCTGCATAAGGAATGGTTGTACTCATGTATTCAGCATTTTCATATTTACCTTCATATAATTGATAACCACTAGCTCTATTCGGAATGATCTTATAACTATCTGCATAATAAGAATGCTTCATACCGAGTTTATCAAAAATATTTTTTTGTATAAAATCCCCATAGCTCATACCAGATAGTTGCTCAATGATAAATCCTAAAAGCAAATAGCCCGAATTGCTGTAACCATATTTCTCTCCAGGATTAAATTCCAATGGCAGATTTTTGAAGAACTGTATAATTTCTTCAGGGGTCATGTCCATTCTGGTTTTTGTCCTGAATTCAGGCAAATTGGTATAACTCTTAATACCAGAACTATGATTTAGCAAATGGTGAATTGTGATTTCATTACCGCGCGGAAAGTCTGATATAAATTTTGATAAAGGATCTCTCAGACTAAATTTACCTTGCTCCACCAGCATCATAATAGCGACACCGGTAAATTGCTTGGTAATAGATGCCAACTGAAATACAGTTTCCGGCTTCATCTGTACTTTCAATTCTAAATTAGCCATACCAAAAGCCTTTCGATAAAGAATCTTATCCCCTTTTGCAATTAAAATGGCAGCGCCCGGGGAATTATTTGTATACGCCTGTTGGAATATAGCGTCACATTCTGCGACCATCTTATTTGCTGCAGTAGTACCAATAATTGTATTACCACTAACTGAAACTTGTTTTCCTTGTCCAATAACTACTTGAGCAAGTAAAAGCGCTATGAATACGAATGTATATTTCATTATTAAATGATGTTTAATGTTTAGAGTAAAAGCGTTTGATTCAATTTTTAGGCAATAAATTGCCCTACTCACTATGTGAAGTTTGATCTATCTGTACAATAGAAAAAGGGATATAATTTGTATTACTACTTTTTCAAGTAGAAGAAATAGGCCCAATAACTTAATCCCAGACTAAAAGCCATGATAGCGAAAGAGTGTATATCAATAGGAGTAGTCAAATAGGTAATGATCAAACCTAGGCCAATACCACATAATAAAATGGCCCATTTAGCAACATCATTCCTCTTCTCTTGCTCATTATTACTTAATAAATAAGCTGATAGTTGCTCTGCCATTCCTCTGTCAATCAACTTATTTTTAATTCGAAATTCTAGAAAATACTTCACCGCAGTAATGAGCATAAAAATTAAAAATGAAATGAACAAAATGGGAAATACTATTTCGCCTAAAGGTGCTGACCTCAAAGGTCCTGCCGCGTTAGACGTAAGATCATTTATTGATGTATTTTGTGCAGAAACATGAATCGATCCCATTATAATCAGGATGCTTATTAGTATCTTTTTCATTTTTAATTGATTTATGTATTATTCAATTAGACAGTGCTTTAAAGTATTGGTTGCAGATGATGTTTAAATATTTTGTTTTCTTTCATTTTGAATTGCCGAGAAATATCTGTCAATAAAAAAAGCAATACAAAAAAACCTGTTACAATTACCAATAGTGTTACTGAGCTAAGTTTACCGGAGAATATTGCTAGAATTTGGGGCATAAAAGGAATAGCAAAAGATAAAACAATCATACAAAGCAAGATCAACAGACCCCAAAAGAATACTTCTTGCTTTAACTTTCTCTTCTTTTCATAAAGCACAATAGTATTCATTGCCACTGTAATAACATCAAAAGAGAACCTTTCAGTTGTGGTTTCCTGCATACCTCCGATCAAAAAACGATACTCATCAAGTCTTTGTTGACATATAGAACACTCCTCGAGATGATTAGCTATCTCATCATCGGCTATCTCTTTAAGCAGGTACCCTTGTAAAACTTCATCTGTCAAATGAATAGATTTCATAATTGCTCATTTTTATAATGATCATTGATCTTGTCCTTAAGTATTTTTCTTGCTCTGTATAAGTAACTTTTTATCGTCCCTTCGGGTAAACTAGTAATCTCTGAAATTTCCTTATTGGGTAATTCTTCTAAATGATAGAGTGTGATTAATGTCTTATACAATGGAGGAAGCTTGTTGATCTCAACATGTAAAATTTCAATCGCTTCTGTTTTGAGGATTTCTAACGAAGGATTCTCAGATACTATCAACTCATCTTCAATTACTTCCTCATTTCCAATGATTGGAATCTTCTTCTTTTGAAGATAATTGATAGTGGTATTGTACGCAATGGTTGCAATCCAGGTAGACAACTTAGATTTAAATTGAAAAGAGGATAGATTTTGATAAGCTTTCAGGTAAATATCTTGCACTAGGTCTTTTTGATCATCTTCATTCGTCGTCATTTTACGCACGATTTGGGTGACCAATTTTTCAGTCCGATCTATCACCATAGCAAAGCCTTGAATGTTTCCATTCAAGACATTGCTTACAATAACTTTGTCAGAAAGATGGCTACCATCAATACGCATATCCTTTATTAGACCAGCAACTTACTAGTTGGTTGCAAAATAGTTGCTTTTTATCGATCAGGTAACCCGAAGGTGTAGCGGGGGCATTAAAACAGCAGGACACTTTTTATCAAACGCAAGCAGGGATTTCAAGACCGGAAGCTACCATAGAGAGAAATAAAGACTGCGTTTAGCTCTTTCCAGTCTTCTGAAGTATAAAATCTCTGCTTGCGCTTACATGGTGGTTTCTATTTATAGCATATTCATGACTTTGGGAAAGTTATTTATGCTTCCAGACGCGGCCACTTCCAAGCATACCAAATAACCAAACCAAGCAACGCAACTTCAACAATAGCACCAACTATCATATGTATCCACGCTTCTCCTGCAAGATTATACAGCGTAAAAGGAATATACACGGCAGCAATAATCATATTTACCCGGCGATTGATGGTAGCCGGCAATACTACAGACAGAAAAATCATCACTGCCGAAATAGAGACTGACACAAGTGCTATCAAAAGAAATTCGGAAGTAATATCAAATATATATACCCTTCCATTTTGAATATCCGATATCTTACCCGGCATGTATAAGTGAAAGTAATCGACATAGATATAGAGAAACATCAAACTCGTCCATAGTGATGCCAGCTTTAGCTGTGGACTAACTTTCATTTCCTTTAGTTTATTTTGTTGCGAATTCATAAAATATCCATTAAAAATTAAATCCAAAATGTAATCCCGGTTCACCGAAAACAAACTTGGACCATTTATCATCCAACTGCTTAAATCCATTGGGCAATGTGGTATGATAAGCACGGTGAGTGATCGCGAGAGATGGTTGAATAAAAAAACGGTCTTTGAATAATTTGACATGATAGCCTACACGATAGGTATTGAAGATCTGAAAACCATTATCGATTTTTTTATCTTGTCGATCTTTAAAACTTTGCCAAGTGGGCATGACATTCAATTCAGCATACCAGTTGTTGGTAAAGAATCGTTGGTAAGAAAGGGATACACCATACTCACGAACATAGCCCGGAAATTCTTCTTCCTTCTTTCCGTATGCTTTGTTCAGAAATGGATGGATTCCATTTGGCCAGGCATATTTCCAGGTTTTGGGTTCAATCGTAATGACATCTTTTCCTGTGATACGATACCCGAAATTGAGTTGAATGAACTCCGGACTGTTGGTAGTCGCCAGATTACCTAGTAAAAATAAAGTACTACCGACAAACCATCGCTTGTGCGTGGTGTCTTTCGCATCATACTGTGCTTTGAGTTGGAGGGTACTTAGCATCATGAAGAGAAAACCCATGACTAAAACTTTCTTTTGCATTTCCTTGCCTTTTAATGATGAGCAATATTGCAAAAGTCAATGTGCGGGTTCTAATAACTCGTTCACTTAAGTTAAGAAATGAACAGGCTTCTCATTTTTTTTCTGAGAGCCTTGCCCTTAAACGGCTCAAGGATTGTGGCTGTATACCCAAATAACTCGCCAGCTGGTGTTGTGGTACACGTTGAATGAGGTCGGGTCTTTTTTCCATTAAACTCAAATAGCGTTGCTCAGGCGAAGAGGTTTTAAACTCATCAAAATCCATTCGCTCTTTTGCCAAGAGTTCTTCTGATAGCTTTTTACACAAGGACTCAAATTTGGGGAATTTAGCATTGACCTCGGCTTCCATATCAGAATTGGAGATCAAAAGGATACAGTCTTCTGAACAGCTGACATAATAATCAGACGGCGTTTTGCTGATGACACAAGGAGGTGTCAAAGCTTCCATTTCGGTGTAGAAAGCGGTGGTTTTTTCTTCAGTATCTATTTCATAGTACGTTCGAATACAACCTTTGAGTACAAAGTAGCTTTCTTTTGATTTTTGTCCTTTTTTGAGTAAGATCGTCCCTTTCTTGAATGAATGAAAGATATCTAAAGAAACAATGGCGTTCTTTTCGTCTTCGGTTAGAGTGACGTATTTGGAGAGGAAGTTGAAGAGTAGGGTTTGCATTTTCTAAAGTTGTGTTTCTACTTGGAACTAGGTTCCACCTTATACAATTTAAACATTCTCACTAAGCAAAAACGTTAATGATTTAATATTTAACTTCACAAGAAATATGAGATTGAATCTATCATTCACTAGTACAAAAGCATAAGACACAATTTTTGAAAACGACTATTGAATGTTCTCCGTCATTTGTTTTGCCTTCCCATCCTTTCGACTTCTGAGATCCATTTATGCCTCTTACTACCTGTTGAGTTTTTAATAATTCCAAAGTAAGTAATTTTCACCGGATCAATTCCACAAAATTGTAATATTGATTTTTTAAGTTGATTGACACTCGGTCTACCATAAACTAGCCAATAGTACCAACTAGGCTGATCAAGGGTTGTTATGATGCGGGCTGTTTTACCTTTCAACAATTTATCCCAATAAACGCTGTTTTCTCTGTATTGAAATGCAAACCCTGGCAAAAAGAGGCGATCTATAAAGCCTTTCATGATCGCAGGAAGACCTCCCCACCAAACCGGATGAATCCATACTAAATGATCTGCCCATTGAATTTGTTCCCACGCATGCAAAAGGTCTGGTTCTAATTCAGTCCTTTTTTGGTATCCGAATTCAAGATTGGGATTAAACCGCAAGCTAGAAATGATTAGTTCCTTAACTTCTGCATTAGTTTCCAATGCCCCTTTTTTATAAGCTGCCGCGAATGCGAAGTTCAAGCTTTCTTTGTTGGGGTGTCCATTGATAATTAATATTTTCTTTGCCATTCTATTACTATGAATTAGAAAGCAAAGTTCAATTATGTCATTTTGATAATTTAGGACAAATGTCTAAAACGAATCTCCTTTCGAATTCTACTTAAATGCCGTTGCGTAACACCTAAATAAGACGCCAAATATTGCAACGGAATTTTTTCAATAAAATCGGGTTGAGTTTTCATCAAGTCTATGTACCTATTGGTAGCATCACTCTTTTGCAATTGGAAGATTCTCTTTTCTAATTCAATGTATTGTTGCTCTGCGATTGTTTTTAAAAAATAAATCCAATTATAATTTTCATGCACTAATGCATCGAATGTGTTTTTTTGAATGATGAGTAGTTCAGTTTTTGTAATAGCCTGAATATTTTCTTTTGTCGGCTCAGCAGTTAAGAAGGAAGAATAGGCAGTCATCAAGCTATTGGGGAATGTTATACAATAAGTTATTTCTTCTTCTTTATCGGAAGTGTAATAACTACGCAAACTACCTGATACAACAAAAGCGATTTGATTACAAGTCTGCCCTTCTTGAATAAAATATTCACATTTATTGAGTATTTTCTTACGAAGTTGTTGTACAAAAATCTCAATCTCTTTATCTGGTAATACCTTGAAGGATTTCAAAAATTGTTGTATACTATTTTCTTTCATTGAAGGTTTGAGTTCTTAGTAGATATTTTGATAGGCAGTAAATTTACATTTTTTATACATCCTTAGTTATTCGAAGAGTCTCTAGGCACTAGCAATTCTTCGTATCATACAGCCAAGATATCACTAATACTTTTTAACCCTACATTTCTGTTAGAGGTATTGGCAACTTACACAAAAGATTTATCCACTCCTATGTAACCTACACAACGTTCTCTCCTTCCTTGGTAGGAGATACGCAGAAACTCTTCGCATTCGAGCACACTACAAAGAAGAACATATTGAGTTTACAACTGTATGCCTCACTATTTCCAATACGATGTTAGCGGTTCGTTGTTCTATCGTGTCGGTTATTGAATTTGGAATCCACTTCCCGCGATAACTTTCCATGAATTGTCAAATAATTTCCATACTCTTAAATATCTAAATTTTCCGTCAACAATTTGGTCAGCATATTTTGCTTTTAAATAAACAGTAACCACAACAGTCGAAACATTTTCATTTGCCTTTATTGTTCGGTCGCTTGTCGTAATATCGTAAACATTCATAATACCAGAACGATAATTTTCAATATCCATTTCTTTGGTGATTGTCTGTCCTGTCGGGATATTAAAAATCAAACTCTCGTGTATTAGTTCATCTAGAACTGTGATGTCTCCTGATTTCAATGCTTCTAAAAGTCTATTTTCACATTCTATTATTTGTTCGTCTTGTGTCATGTTTTATTATGCCAATTAATTTTGAGCTGAATTTTTTGTCGGTAGTATGTCGCCTGTTTACAATGACCGCTAACTTTTTCGGGCTTTGCGTTCGGTCAGGTTTCGGAGCAGAAAACTGTCAACCAGCACTACACCTGAATAGAAGCAAAAAGCTTCAAGTTTGCACGTCACCCTGCCTGACGCAAAATCCGTGTTTGCGGTTCGTTGTTCCTTTTCCGTCATTCTTTTTTCTGTCTGTTTTGCCTTCAAATAAATTACCTATTACTTTCATTTCTTCGAAGAGTCTCCGAGTTACGAGGGACTCTTGATGTTACACAGCCAAGATATCACTCTTACTTTTTAACCTTATATTTCTGTTAGAGGTATTAGTAACTTACACAAAAGATATACCCTCCCCTGTGTAACCTGCACAACGTCCCCTCCTGCATCGGGAGACTATGCGGAGAAATTCTTCACATTCGAACACACAACAAAGAAGAAAATATTGAGTTTACAACTGTCTGCCTCACTATTCCCAATACGATGTTAGCGGTAGCAATTCTATCATCCGTCAAAGCCTGAATTTTTCAAATGTCGTCCCATTGAATTTATATGCCCCGTTTTGGTGTGTCCCTAGCCATAAGTCGCCATTGTTGTCTTTATAGATACCGAATACAGTTATATTTTTTGAATTATCCTGAACAGCGTAATAAGTAACTTTCGTTCCATCGTATTTCCAAACACCATCACGATAGGTTACAAACCACAAATTATTATTGTTGTCTTTTACTATTGATAGATACTCCTTCAGTTTGCTGTCTTTCTTTCCGTCTAATCCGCTAATACTTGCGTGTCTTGTATAAAATGTATTGCTTTTAAGTGTTATGCTGTCATAAACACTATAGCGGTTTTCGGTATTGAACCAAAAGTCGCCATTTTTGTCTTCAGTAATTGAACGCACTCCGTTTGCTCCTTCATTACGAAATTCAGTCACATCTTCTTCTGTAATCCATTTAAATGATTTTCCGTCATAGCGGCAAACTCCAACCGGGTTTGTACCAAACCAAATACTTCCTTTTTTGTCTTGGTAGACGCTATAAATTTCAAAAGGATTGGAAAATTTAGGTGGCTTTGGAAGTTGCAGCTCTGACAAAGTAAGACCGTCAAACCGATAAACTTTTTCAGTTTGATAAGAATGCCTGAACCACAAATCATCTGATTGAAGTTTCCATTCATTGCTTGGAACTGCTTTTAATACGGAAAATAACTGTCCATCAAATTTGACTACTGAGGATTGAGGATAACAACTAACGAAGTAAATATTCCCAGATTTATCTTCTTTAATTTCATCAACCCTATTGTTCGGCAAACCGTGTTTTGTTGAATAATTAATCAATGTCTTCCCATTGTATCTATACACTCCTGTTTCCCAACTACCAAACCAATAAACATTATTCTTGTCTTGGTAAATTACCATTATGCTACTGCCTAATTCTTTTACGGTGTCGCCTTTTGCAAGCCGGTCTGTGGTTCTTTTGTGACCAGAGATTTGTCCATTGCACGATGTTAATACCGTTAAAATGGTGAGGACTAAAAGTATTTTGAATTTCATTGTCGTCAATTTAATGGCTTAAGTGTCGTTCCAGAATTAGCGCTAACAATGCTTCTCGGCTTTGCGTTGTGGGGATTTTTAGTAGCCCTATTCATAAGAAGCTAGTCAGCCCCAATAACGCAAATCCGATGTTAGCGGGTTGTTGTTTATTGTTTCATCTGTTTTATTTTCCATTTTTTCAACCCTCCTACTAAATACAAAAGGCCAATGAAAATCGCTATTAGAGAGTAGGTGTTTTCTAATAATGGACTCGCTTTTTGCCATCCTATATCAAAAATAAGTTCACCTATTCCACGCAATAAATAAATGCCTCCAATAAAAAATACCATTGGTTTTAATAATGGCAGTTTTCTATATCTGTTATCAGCCGATAGTCCATACAACCCTATTATATAAAATAAAATTGCTACTACTACCGTAATAAAATACGGATACAGAGGATGTATGTCTTGCTTAGCAAGAGCCATCCCCTCAGCTATACCAACAACTTCAAACATTTTTTCAGCCCAAAGCAATCCAACAACATGTAAGACTGCAATCAGAATATTCAGGTATCCGCCAAGCTTAAGCATAATTCAAACTTATTAATTAGTTCTTTGAAGAGTCCCCAAGTAATGAGGGAGTCTTCGTGCTTCACCGCCAATATATCACTATTACTTTTTAACCCCACATTTCTGTTAGAGATATTGGGGACTTTCACAAAATATTTACTCGCGCCAGTATTATCTGTGCAACTTTCCATTCTACGTCGGGAGGAGATGCGCGGAACCTCTTCTTATTCGAACACACTGCGAAGAAGAAAGATTATTCGACTCCAAAAGAAGATCAATAAATTAACTATTCGAAATCAGAAGATTCTACACCGCCACCGCAGCATCCTCATGATAATGCAGAAAAGAAGCAAACTCTTCCCCAGACCAATGAATTTTTTCGTCGATCCAGGTGCAGAGATGATTTTTGACGCCGGTCAATTTTTGCCAGGCTTGTTGTAGAATGAGGGGCTCATTGGAAGGTCTGAGAGAACTAGTGGTGTTTGCCAATTCAGCAACGATCTCACCACGCATATTGCGAAAAGTATCTTTGAAAAATTTTCCTACCGGAGAATCGGTCGCACCAAATACACAATTACCCAATACCAATCCCAACACACGATCTTGTTCTGTATTCAAAATAATATTGAGGTGCAAATACGCAACGGTCATGCCGTGTTGATCAAGTATAGGTGTCATGGCTGCAGTTAATTAGGGACGCCAATGTAGACTTTTCATGCAGTTCCTTCCTATACTCCTGCAAGACTTAATACTAAGTTTACAATAAGATAACATTAGAACCCAATGCCCCTATTTGTTATTTTCGCAAAAAATTGTATATGGGAGTAGCTGATCAATTAGCACAATTAAAAGCAGAAAAATCTGCTGCCAATTTAAAAGCCGGACAAGATTTTCTGGCCAACAACAAACAAAGAGCTGAAGTAACTGAATTACCCAGCGGATTACAATACGAAGTCCTGACTGAAGGCACAGGTCCCAAGCCTCAAGCGCAGAATGAAGTGACCTGCCATTACCATGGTACATTGATCGATGGAACGGTATTCGATAGTTCTGTACAAAGAGGAAGACCTGCAGCCTTCCCTCTCAACATGGTCATCAAAGGCTGGACAGAAGGATTACAACTCATGCCAACCGGAAGCAAATGGCGTTTCTTCATCCCACCCCATCTCGCCTACGGAGATCGTCAGGTAAGCGCGCAGATCGGACCGAATTGTACGTTGGTGTTTGATGTAGAATTAATCAGTTTTAGATAGGTTTTGAGCTGCAAGCTGCAAGTAGAAATATACTTGTGGCTTGCAGCTTGTAGCTTGCGGCTCATCACTGTTTCAACGCCTTCGCATACACCTCCAACACCCTCTTCCTCGCCACATCATGCGGTACGATTGGTTTGGGGTAACTGAATTCATTGAGCTCGGGGACCCACTTGCGGATGTACTTGAGATCCTTATCAAATTTTTGTGTTTGTAAAGCCGGATTGAATACCCTGAAATAGGGTGCAGCATCACAACCACTGCTGCTGGCCCATTGCCATCCGCCGTTATTGGCGGCGAGATCGAAGTCTAATAGTTTCTGCGCAAAATAAGTTTCACCCCAACGCCAGTCGATCAACAAATGTTTGGTGAGAAAAGATGCGACGATCATGCGAACACGATTGTGCATGTAACCGGTGGTATTCAATTCGCGCATACCTGCATCTACGATAGGATAACCGGTAGTGCCATTACACCAATGTGCAAATTCCGCTTCATTGTTTCTCCATTCAATGCGATCATATTCCTTTTTGAAGGATGCTCCTTTTCCTACATGCGGGAAATGCCAGAGGATAGCATGATAAAAATCTCTCCAGATCAATTCATTCACATAAGTATCATTCAACGACAATGCGCGTGCTGCCAGTTGTCGAATACTCACGGTTCCAAAACGCAGATGCACACCCATTTTAGAAGTACCATTCTCCAATGCAGGAAAATCTCTGTTGACACTGTATTGTTTGATGATACTTTTTTGCAATTGCTTACTCGGAAAAGGCAGATCCACTGCTTTGAAACCCATGGAAGCCAATGAGGGAATGTCTTTCACCGACTGTTGATAAAAATGCGCATTGTATTTTTCAACCGGATAAGATTTCACATCTGCCTCACTGAGTTTTGCTCTCCACTTTCTTCCATAAGGAGAAAATACGGTGTAAGGTTTCCCATCATCTTTCACCACTTCAGATTTTTCAAAAATCACCTGGTCTTTAAAAGTTTGGAAACCGATTCCTTTGGATTGTAAGAAAGATGCGATCGCATCATCTCTTTCTTTGGCATAAGGTTCATAATCGTGGTTGGTGAACACCGTTTCGATATCGTATACTTCTGTCAACTGTTTGTAGACATCCATCGGAAAACCATAAAACACCTCCAAACTACTTCCCATGGATGCCAATTGCATTTGCATTTCTGATAGTGCTGCGTGAATAAATTCCACACGGCGATCAGCTTTGTCTTCCAGTTGATCTAAAATATTGCGATCAAAAATGAATATGGGTAATACGGGAACGCCTGTTTTCAATGCATGATATAATGCTGCATTGTCTGTTAAGCGAAGATCCCTGCGGAACCACATGACCTGTATGCGAGGTTTCATGAATTTTTTGTTTTGTAACAGTTGGGGATTCGAAAAGTTTAGCGTGAGTCGTTTCTTGAAACGAACACGCTGAACTTTTCAATTTTTTTTGCTCATGGCCGCTGGGCCTCGTCCCTACTACCGGGCTGCATTGGCCTCTGATTAGATCCGCTTCGCAAGACCTAATCTGTCTTCGCTACGCTCGACACCGAACCCAATGAGGCCCGTCCGTAGGGACTGGTTAGATTTTTTTGTGTGGCTCTCCCTTTTGTGTTGCACTTTATGAGTCGTGATTTGATTTCAACATTTTATAGAGACGAACTGCTGTTGCGTTGGTGTAATGACTATTGCCCAATTGCTTCACCCATTTGATGCCGTGGATGGCGTTGGTGAGGAATAGTTCTGAGGCTTCTAGTAATTCATCTACGGTGATCATGCCTTCTTCAACAGGAATGTTTTCTTTTCGAATTAGATGTAACAAATGTTTGCGCATGACACCGTTTACAGGGCCTTCTGTTAACGCAGGCGTTTTGATACTCCCATCTTTCACGATGAATACATTGGCGATGGTGGCATCGGCTACTCGATTGTTAGGATTGAGCAGGATGGCATCATTCAAGTGTTGTTCTTTTGCCCAGAGTGCACCCATCAAATAAGGCAGATAATTATTGCTTTTGATGGATGAAAAAAGATCGGCCGTTTTTCGCGCGTCTTTATAAATATCAATCACCAATCCATTTTCATTCAGTTCTTGTGTGGCAGGTTGTAAAGTCCAGCTTTGGATCAAAAAGTAAGGGTAATGATTTTGTTCATCATAAATACCTCCATCACCTCTGGTCACAGTAACACGCACCCTTGCTCTTTTTGCATGTCCGTTTTTTTCTACAACGGATAATATCTGTTTCTCTAACCAGCCGGCACTATGGTAACCGAGCTTTTTAAAATGAAGTGTTTCTAAAGAGCTGAACAATCGTTCAAAATGGTAATCCGCCAGCATGATCTTCCCATTTAGCACTTTGATGGTCTCAAAACAACCATCACCATAACGATAAGATCGGTTATTGGGAGAGATCAGCAGTTTGTCTGAACGGAGTATTTGTCCATCATAAAAAAGAAAATCGCCTTCACGCATACCATCAATTATAGAATGAAGGTAACTTGCTGATTCGAATCAACAAATATGAAGATCAATGCTATTATTCAGGTGCTGGAGCAATTAGCCCCACCTTCCTTGCAAGAGAGTTATGATAATGCCGGTCTCATCACCGGATCTGCGTCTTGGGAATGTACGGGTGTGCTATGCACTTTAGATGCTACAGAAGCCGTGATCCTGGAAGCACAACGAAAAGGTTGTAATCTGGTAGTGGCCCATCATCCGATCGTTTTTGGTGGATTGAAAAAATTGAACGGGAAAAATTATGTAGAGAAAGCAGTGATCACTGCGATCAAAAATGATGTCGCCATTTATGCCATTCATACCAATCTCGATAATGTTTCGTGGGGTGTCAACAATAAGATCGCTGATAAATTAGGCTTGGTCAACCGAAAGATATTGTCGCCCAAGCCGGGGCAATTGATGAAGCTGCACACATTTGTGCCGGTGGAACATGCCGAAAATCTAAGAACCGCTCTTTTTACAGCCGGAGCCGGTGAGATCGGGAAATACAGTCATTGCAGTTTTAATATGGAGGGAACCGGAACTTTTCGGGCCGGTGAGGGTACCGATCCCTTTGTTGGGGAAATTGGTAAAACGCATTTTGAAAAGGAAATCAGACTGGAAGTCATTTTCCCGGTATGGAGGCAGCAGGAAATTCTGTCTGCCTTGTTTCAAGCACATCCCTATGAGGAAGTGGCTTACGATCTGGTGAGCTTAGGCAATGATTATCAAGATATTGGAAGCGGACTGATCGGAACATTACCTGAACCCATGGAAGAAAAGCAATTTTTAAGGATGCTGGTGACCAGTTTTGGGCTTTCCATGGTGAAACACACCCCATTTTTGGGTAAAAACATCCAAAAAGTAGCACTTTGTGGGGGTTCAGGCAGCTTTTTGACAGGAAAAGCACTGTCGAAAGGAGCAGATATCTATATTTCTGCTGACTTTAAGTACCATGAGTTCTTTGATGCCAATGATCGTATGGTGATCGCCGATATTGGTCATTGGGAAAGTGAGCAGTTCACAACAGACCTCCTGATTGATGTTTTACAGGCTAAATTCCCTACCTTTGCCGTCCTCAAATCTGAAGTAAAAACCAATCCGGTGAACTACTTCACAGGGGAATAACAATCACACAATAAATCACATATACAATATGGCTTCCGTTAAAGACTTTTCGGTTGAAGAAAAACTGGTGAATCTGCTGAAGTTGCAGAAGATCGATAGCAAACTGGATGAAATCCAGATTCTGAAGGGTGAACTTCCTATGGAAGTGAGTGACCTCGAAGATGAGATCCAGGGTTTACAGAGCCGTCAGACTCGTATTGAAGAAGAACTGAATGGTATCACTGAATTCATTGAAAGCAAGAAAGCGGCGATGAAAGAAAGTGAGGCTTTGATCGCTAAGTATGAGAAGCAAAGTGAGAATGTAAAAAACAACCGTGAATTTGAAGCGATCAACAAAGAGATCGAAATGCAACAGCTGGAGATCAAATTGTGTGAAAAGCATATTCGTGATGCGAATGAAGAGCTGGCTGATAAAGTAAAAGCATTAGAAGCTGCTAAAAAGCAGATCGCTGTGAAAGATGGTGTATTGAACCATAAGAAAGGTGAACTGGAAAAGATCATTGCTGATACTGAGAAAGAAGAAACACATTTCAATAAGCAAAGTGCTGAAGCACGCAGTCATATCGACGAGCGTTTATTGTACAGCTATGATCGTATCCGTAAGAGCTACCGCAATGGCTTGTCTGTTGTGCCTGTAGAGCGTGATGCTTGTGGTGGTTGCTTCAACTCTATTCCACCTCAGCGTCAGAGTGAGATCCGTTTACACAAGAAGATCATCGTTTGCGAAAACTGTGGTCGTATTCTAGTGGATGCTGATTTGAATGACAGCGTAGAAGTAAAGTAAGAAAAGAAGACTTTAAATACTTGGAAAGGACAGCTATTTGGCTGTCCTTTCTTATTTTCGGGCTGCATGAAAATCCGTCTATCTTTCCTCCTCTCTTTGTTCTTCATGACTTCTGTACATGCGCAGAAAGTATACGATTTCAATGTTACTTGTCAACAAGCCTATCAGGAGATCACAAAGCTGAAATTAATCAAAGGTGAATCACTGATAGAAAAAGCAAAGCAACAAAACCCCAACAATCTTATACCGGTGGTTTTGGAAAGTTATATCGACTTTCTAACGCTCTTTTTAAATGAAAATCCTGAACAGTATAAAGCACTTTATCCTCGATTTTCTGATCGCATCAATATGCTGGAGGAAGGCCCTATCTCTTCTCCTTTTCATCGGTTTGCAATCAGTACGCTGAGAGTTCATAAGGCTGCTTCAGCCATTAAGTTTGGAAAAACCTGGGAAGCCGGATGGGATATTCGCAGGGCATGGGCACTGTTGAAAGACAATAAAAAATCGTTTCCCACTTTTACTGCAGATGACCTACTCTATGGCACTTTACAAACCATGATCGGTACGATACCAAAAGGATACAAATGGCTGGCAGGTATTTTGGGTATGCGCGGCTCTGTTACCGAGGGTTTGAAAACAGTCAATGCTTTTGTCAATAGTACTGATGTGTATGCAAGAATCTATGCGCCGGAAGCGCAGTTTATTTATCCGTATTTGTTGTTCTACATGGACAATAAAAAAGATCAGGCCATCACATTCATTCAACAAAAGAAATTAGATCTGGTCAACAATCATTTACATGGCTGGATGGCTGCCAATCTTACCTTGAATAACAAGCAAGCACAATACACCCAGCAGATCGTTCAAAACAGGAATCATTCTGATGAGTATCTCGATATTCCTATTTGGGATTTTGAAATGGGTTTTGTAAAAATGTACCAACTAAAACCCGAAGAAGCCATCTCCTACTTTGAGCGTTTCTTACAAAAATTCAAAGGCAATTTTTATGTCAAAGATGTGTATGACAAAATAAGGCTCTGTCATTACATGATGGGCAATACAACTGCAGCTGAGAAAGCAAGACAAATGGTATTGACAAAAGGTGCTACCGATTCTGACGCAGACAAAAAAGCGCTCAAAGATGCCAAAGCCAATTATTGGCCAAACACATTACTACTCAAAGCAAGGTTATTGAATGATGGTGGCTATCACAAGGAAGCGTTGGCACAGTTACATGGTAAAACAGAAAATGATTTCCCCAAAGAAGAAGACCGATTGGAATATGTATACCGTGCTGCAAGAATCTTTGATGATCTGGGAAGGGAGGAAGAAGCCATCAATGCTTACCTAGCAACTATCAGACTGGGTGAATTCAGAAAAGAATACTATGCTGCACGAGCGGCGGTTCAACTTGGACAACTGTATGAAGCCCGCGGACAAAAAGCCCAAGCCATCTTGTATTATCAACGTTGTTTGGATATGGGTGATCATGAATACAAAAACTCATTGGACCAACGTGCAAAATCGGGGATAATGAGATGTAAAGGGGAATGATGGATTGTATAAATTGCAAGAAGATATCGGATGGCAGATGGCAGATGTGGATGTGTATGAATTACTGATAATTTATAAGCATATTAATGATTGTCAAATCTGAGATCTGACATCTGACATCATAAATTAGATTTTATGTTGAACAAACTCACCATACAGAACTATGCGATTATTGAGGAGATCGAGATTGATTTTTCTCGACAATTGAATATTATTACCGGTGAAACAGGTGCGGGTAAAAGTATTTTGATGGGTGCACTGAGTTTGATATTGGGAGAGCGTGCAGATAGTTCAGTACTCGTGAACACGAATAAAAAATGTTTTATTGAAGGTGTTTTTTCCATTGATGATAAACCTGAAGTCATTCAGTTCCTGGAATCCAATGAATTGGATGTTGACAGTGAACTAGTACTGAGAAGAGAGATCGGTAGCAATGGGAAATCAAGGGCCTTTATCAATGATACCCCTGCTTCTTTACAGCAACTTAGACAACTCGCTTCTTTATTGGTTGATCTTCATCAACAATTTGACACACTGGAATTAGGTGACAGCGATTTTCAACGTGAGGTTATGGATGCGCTGGCCGGTAATCAATCACTGCTGCATGAATACCAACAAATGTATCGCGAATGGCAGTTGGTTGTTAGAAAATTGGCTGCATTACAAGAACAGAAATCCACTTTCACCAAAGAAGCCGATTATCATCAATTTCTTTTTGATGAACTGAATGAACTGTCACTCAAAGAAAATGAACTCGAAGAACTAGATCAGGAATTAAAAGTACTGAACAGTTCAGAAGGTATTAAAGCTGCGCTTACGAAAGTGCATTTCGACTTACGAGAAAGTGATCTACCGGTAGTTACCCTTCTGAAGCAAATGATTCAGCAGTTGCAGCCATTCTCAAGCATGCATAAAGATCTTCAAGCTTTGATTGAAAGATTGCAAAGTGCTCAGGTTGAACTGCAGGATATTGCATCGGAAACCGATCATATCAATGATTCAGTTGTATTTGATCAACAACGAATCGAATGGATCAATCAAAGACTGACTGAAGGTTATAAACTATTGAAGAAACATGGCTTACAGTCTACATCAGATTTATTAGCACTACAAGCGTCCTTGGCCAATAAGCTAGAGGCTGTACTCAATATTGATGATACCATTCAGCAACTCGAAAAAGAAGTTTTGCAGTTAGAGCAGAAAGCAAATGCATTGGCTAGTCAGTTATCGACAGCAAGAAATAAACAGATCCAACCACTGGAAGCAAATGTCAATCGGTTATTGCGACAAGTGGGAATGCCCAATGCTCAAATAAAAGTATCTATATCTCCCATTGCATTACAACTATTTGGAAAAGACAATATTGAATTTCTCTTCGATGCCAATGTGCCTGCCGGACAAGCCAGTCAAAGCAACCGATTTGAGCCAATCCGCAAAGTGGCCAGTGGTGGTGAATTGAGCAGATTGATGTTGTGTATCAAGTCACTCGTTGCGAAATCCATCAACCTGCCTACGATGATCTTTGATGAGATCGATACGGGTATTTCAGGTGAAGCTGCCAAGCAAGTAGGGATGATCATGAAAGAAATGGCATCGGGCAGACAGATCATTTGTATTACACACCAACCACAGATCGCAGGAAAGGCAGATGCACATTTCTTTGTGTACAAAGAGATCGTGAACGATGCCGTAAAAACAAATATCAGAAAGTTGAACCAGGATGAACGGATCACCGCGATTGCCCGAATGCTGAGTGGAGAAAAACCCACAGCCGCTGCACTGGAAAATGCTCGAGAAATGATCATGAATTAACGATTTAGCTGATATTCTATACATTTACCCTTCAAACATTGACTAAAACAAAGATTATGGCTTATAACCTGCTCAAAGGAAAACGCGGTATCATTACCGGTGCTCTTGATGAAAATTCTATTGCCTGGAAAGTTGCTGAAAAAGCACATGAAGAAGGCGCCACTTTTGTATTAACCAATGCACCTATTGCAATGCGTATGGGTGAAATCAATAAACTGGCTGAAAAAACAAATTCACAGATCATTCCTGCTGATGCTACCAGCGTTGAGGAACTGACTACCCTGTTTACACAATCACAAGAAGTATTGGGTGGTAAAATCGATTTTGTTTTACACTCCATTGGTATGAGTGTGAACATTCGTAAGAAAATTCCTTACACAGAATCGAACTATGATTACTTCATGAAAGGAATTGATGTATCGGCTATGTCGTTGCATAAAATGTTGTCAGTTGCCAGAAAATTAGATGCCATTAATGAATGGGGAAGTGTGGTAGCATTGACCTACATGGCTGCACAAAGAACATTCCCTTTTTATACCGATATGGCAGACATCAAAGCGATGTTAGAATCTATTGCACGTAGCTTTGGTTATCATTATGGTTTGGAGAAGAAGATCAGAATCAATACCGTTTCACAATCTCCTACCAAAACCACGGCAGGTACCGGTATCAAAGGCTTTGGCGACTTCTTCGATTTTGCGAATGCAGTTGCACCATTAGGAAATGCAAGCGCGGAAGATTGTGCCAACTATTGTATCACCCTATTCTCAGACCTCACCCGCATGGTAACCATGCAAAATCTCTTCCACGATGGTGGTTACTCTACAACAGGAGTAAGCATGGAAGTGATGACGAAACTGGGGGTTGAATAAAAAATTTTGATGTCAGATTTAATTACATACATCTGCGATCTGACATCTGACATTTAAAAATCAAGTATGAACTGGATCGAAATCGTAGGTTATCTCGGCTCTTTTCTCACTTCTATCACATTTATACCACAGGTCTATAAATCCTGGCAGTCAAAAAGTGTAGGAGACTTGAGCATTTGGATGATTCTGATCGTGGTTACCAGTACCATTGTATGGTTGGTATATGGTTTTGCCATTGAAAGCGGTCCGGTCATTGTAGCGAACTTTGTAGTGTTATCACTTACATTGTTACTGCTTTATTTCAAGCTTACTTTTAAGAGAGATAAAAGCTAATGGCTCATGGTTCATAGCGTATAGATGTTTTACGATAAGCTATTAACTACAAGCCATTAGCAAAAAAAGCCACCTCTATACAAGGCGGCTTTTTTGTATCGCTGAGAGCGGAATATCAGTATTCATCTTCATTGAACATGAAGTCTTCCTGACTTGGATAATCAGGCCAGATGTCTTCTATGCTCTCGTACACTTCACCCTCGTCTTCCAATTCCTGAAGATTTTCAACCACTTCAATAGGTGCACCACTACGAATAGAATAATCGATCAATTCATCTTTGGTAGCAGGCCAAGGGGCTTCTTCCAGGTAACTTGCCAATTCTAATGTCCAGAACATAACTTACCTTTTAATTTTTTGCAAATGTAACCGTATATACGAAACCACCAAATATGACAGTCCACACTGTGTAAAGAAATGTTTAAAAATAAGTCGATATGAAGCACTGTGTCGTAGGTTTGTAAGCAAAACAGCGCCTGATTCATGCTAAAAGCAGTAAATATTACCCGAAAATATGGTCAACTGGAAGTGTTGAAAGGGGTAGACATTGAGGTTAAAAAGGGAGAAATGGTGAGTATTGTGGGATCTTCCGGTGCCGGAAAAAGTACGCTCCTTCACATTTTAGGCACCCTTGACAGACCCGATTCGGGCTCTATTTGGCTGAATGATCAATCCATCGATCATTTAAAAGGGGAAAAATTGGCAACGTTTCGCAATCAGCATATTGGCTTTGTCTTTCAGTTTCATCATTTATTACCGGAGTTTTCTGCACTTGAAAATATATGCATCCCCGGCTGGATCGCAGGTAAATCTAAAAAAGACGTCAGAAACAGAGCGCTGGAGTTATTATCACTTTTAGGATTATCAGATCGCGCTGAGCATAAACCCAATCAGCTATCGGGTGGAGAACAACAAAGAGTGGCAGTAGCCAGAGCATTGATCAATCAACCCGATATCATTTTTGCTGATGAACCCACCGGTAATCTTGATAGTACGAATGCAAGAGAATTACACAAGCTTTTTGGAACACTAAGGGATCAGTTCAATCAAACCTTTCTCATTGTAACCCACAATGAAGAACTCGCAACGCTTAGTGATCGGACTTTACATATGAGGGATGGGGTGATTGTGGGAGTAAAAAGTGAAAGGTGAAAAGTGAAAGGATAATCGGATTTTCACTTTTCACTTCTCATACCCTCGGCTTCCACGCAATCTCAGCTACGCCAAGATGATGCCCCATGAAGCGACTTAGGACGAAGAGATAATCGCTTAATCGGTTCAGGTATTTGATCACCAAAGAATCTACAAACAATTCATGTTCCTGCATATTTACACAGCAACGTTCTGCTCTTCTGCAAACACATCGCGCAATATGTGTGGAGGAAACGGCAATATGTCCACCCGGTAGAATGAAGAATTTCATCGGAGGTAATACTTCATTCATTTTATCGATTTCTTTTTCTAAAACAGCAATGTCAGCTTCCTTTAAATCAGGAATCTTCATCAATGGTTCTTTTTCCGGATCACATGCCAATGAGGAACCAATAGTGAACAAACGATCCTGTATTTCTTTAAGGATAGACCGTGTGTGTGGTTCATCAAAATAATCTCCTATCAAACCAATATGAGAATTCAATTCATCAACGGTTCCGTAGGTTTCAATACGGATATGGCTTTTGGGCACTTTTGTTCCTCCGATAAGTGAGGTTTTACCCAGATCACCTGTTTTTGTATATATCTTAAGGGCCATTGTAATAAGTTGTGTGTTACAAACAAAATTAGATTTGAATGGTTCAGTTACAAAAAGAGAGCCTTGGTAAGCTCTCCACAAAATGTACACCTGCTTAACCTATTTTAAAGATGGGCCATAGCGGTACTCCTCACTTTATCGGTTTCAACCAGTCCATCACGTAAACGAACTACCCGATGTGCGTAAGCAGCAATATCTTCTTCATGTGTTACTAGTATCACTGTATTACCGGATTGATGAATCTTGGCAAATAATTCCATCACTTCCACTGAAGTTTTTGAATCCAAATTTCCGGTAGGCTCATCCGCCAATAAAATGGAAGGGTTATTGACCAATGCTCTGGCAATAGCTACACGTTGAATTTGTCCACCACTGAGCTCATTGGATTTATGGTGACTTCTTTCTGCCAGACCCACTTTATTCAATGCTTCAAGCGCTCTTTCCATGCGTTCTTTTTTACTAACACCCGCATAGATCAATGGTAAAGCCACATTTTCAGCAGCAGATAAACGAGGTAATAGGTTGAATTGCTGGAATACAAATCCGATCTCAGAATTACGCACTTCCGCCAGATCATCATCTGCCATCTTACTCACGTCCTTATCATTTAAGATATATCGGCCACCGGTTGGAGAATCTAAACATCCCAATATATTCATCAAAGTACTCTTACCACTTCCTGAAGGACCCATCAACGCTACATATTCATTTTTATGAATATCCAGCGTGATCCCCTTTAGTACGGGAATGGCCTGAGTACCCATGAAATAACTTTTCTGGATATTTTCTAGTCGGATGATCGCCTGATTTGACATGATGACAATTTAAGTAAATCTCTGATAACCTTATTTACGAATCACTTTAGGAACCTGAAAAAAAGAAGTATTAGTACCGCTTGCATTCTTCAAAGCCTCTTCTCTGTTGATAGATCCCTGAACTTCATCCTCTCTTAAAACATTGAAAGACTGTCCCATATGCATGACGGGTTCAATACCCTCAGTATTCAACTGAGCTAAAGTTTCAACAAAACCTACCATTTTCTCCAGATCTTTTCTAATCTCCTCTTTTTCAGTATCACTGAAATGAAGTCTCGATAAATGAGCCAGATGATCTGTAAGTGCCGTAGTAACCTTCATGCTAACAAAAATAGCTGAAACACACACAAATTCAACGCTTTCTTGTTAAGTGGTATTTGAAAAAAAAGAGACAAAATCCTGAAACAAAATCTGCCCAATACTGTTAATAATACAGGATAGCGGATATAATCAACCTATAGCGTATTATTCAAGAACTATAAATTTGGCATAAGACTCTCTGAATCAGCTATTTCCTTACACCTATCCACATTAGTGTATAAAAGCTCTGTTAAAGCTTACTTTGGAATTCATTTTTAGTCATAAATTGTAAACAAACAAAATCCCCCCGATTATGTTAGTGTACGTTCTGTTAATCGTTTACCTGGGTTGCCTTTACATGGCATACAAAGGTGCGGCTCCTTCGGAAGAGTAACGTGTTTCCAACAACATCCTACTGAAGAGCCAACATGATCCAACTTCATTTATTCAGGGTAATGAAGTTGGATTTTTTTTGCCCATACCTCCCCTTTCGTTTAAAAAATAAATTCCCTTACCTTCGATATAAATAGTTGCATAACTAACTAATTTTACGGTAAAGCCATTTATGAGATTGAATGCATGAAACGGTCTATATAAACACAGACTGTTTTATGATAAGTTAAAAGTGGCTAAAAACAATAAATATAGACGCATGAAACGTTCCATTAAAAAAGTTGCAGTATTAGGTAGTGGTGTCATGGGTTCACGTATTGCATGCCATTTTGCGGGCATCGGTGTTCAAGTATTGTTATTAGACATGGTAACGAAGGGGGCTGAAGCAAGTAGCAAGGCTGCTGAGCGAAATAAGCTTGTAAATGATGCACTTCAGGCTGCCATCAAAAGCAACCCATCACCCGTATACAGTAAATCAGTGATCAAAAGAATCACTACCGGCAATTTTGATGACAATATGAAGGATATTGCTCAATGCGACTGGATCATTGAAGTAGTAGTAGAGCGTTTGGATATCAAGCAACAGATCTATACATGGGTAGAACAATTTAGAAAACCCGGTACCCTGGTTACTTCCAATACCTCCGGCATACCTATTCATATGATGGCAGAGGGAAGAAGTGAAGACTTCAAAAAGCACTTCTGCGGTTCTCACTTTTTCAATCCACCACGTTACCTACGTTTATTGGAAATCATTCCTACTCCGCATACAGATCCTGAGATCGTTGATTTTCTAATGCACTACGGTGATCTTTATTTGGGTAAAACAACTGTTCTATGTAAAGACACTCCTGCATTCATTGCTAATAGGATTGGTGTCTTTAGTATCATGAGTATTTTCCATATCATGGATCAACTTGGATTGAGTGTTGATGATATCGACGCACTGACAGGTCCTATCATTGGCAGACCTAAATCTGCTACTTTCAGAACAGCTGACGTGGTAGGTATTGATACATTGGTAAAAGTAGCCAAAGGCGTTGCGGATAATTGTCCAACCGATGAAGCAAAACATATCTTCACCATTCCTGCATGGCTTGATACATTGGTATCTAATAATTGGTTAGGTGATAAAACAGGTCAAGGTTTTTTCAAAAAAATAAAATCAGCGGAGGGTAAAGAGATACAAACTTTGAACTTAAAGACCATGGAATATGGTCCTCGTAATAAACCTAAGTTCCAAAGTCTGGAAGCCGCCAAACCTGTAGAAGACCTGAAACAAAGGATCAAAATGTTATCTGCTGCGGGAGATAAGGCAGGAGAATTCTATCGCAGTTTTCATTTTTCTTTATTCTCTTATATCTCACACCGTATTCCTGAGATCAGCGATGAGATCTATCGTGTAGATGATGCTATGATGGCCGGCTTCGGTTGGGAGATCGGTGCTTTCGAATCATGGGATACAGTTGGTGTAAAAGAAACAGTAACTGCTATGAAAGCGGCAGGTCATGCGGTTGCACCTTGGGTAGACGAAATGCTGGCAAGTGGTGCACACTCTTTTTACAAGGTTGAGAATGGACGTAGAATGTTCTACGATCAAATAACAAAGTCTTATAAAGCCATTCCGGGTGGAGAGTCTTTCATAGTGATGAGTCATCACAAAGACAAAAATGTTTGGAAAAACAGTGCATGCCGATTGTATGATTTAGGCGATGGTGTTGCAGGTCTGGAATGGAGTACCAAAATGAACAGTATAGGTGGTGAAGTACTGGAAGGATTAAATAAATCGATCGCCATCGCGGAAGAAAAATTCAAAGGTCTGGTGATTGGGAATGATGGACCTAATTTTAGCGCGGGCGCAAATGTTGGGATGATCTTTATGCTGGCCATTGAACAAGAATATGATGAACTAGATATGGCCATTCGCATGTTCCAGAATACAATGATGCGTGTTCGCTATTCTTCTGTTCCTGTTGTTACTGCACCGCATGGATTAACATTAGGAGGTGGATGTGAAATGAATTTACATGCAGATAAGATCTGTGCTGCTGCTGAAACATATATCGGACTGGTTGAATTGGGTGTGGGTTTGATTCCCGGTGGTGGAGGTACCAAAGAGTTTGTACTACGCGCCGCCGATGAAATGCATGAAGATGAACCCGAAACCATCACACTAAAAAATAGATTCTTATCGATCGCCACAGCCAAGGTTGCCACATCCGCTCAAGAAGGAATGGAAATGGGCATACTAAGAAAAGGGGCTGATGAGATCATTATGAACGTTGGCAGACGTATTGCCGAAGCCAAAAAATCTGTCATCGAATTATACGACAGTGGTTATACTACACCTATCCAAAGAAATGATATCAAAGTACTTGGTCGCTCTGCATTGGGCGCACTGTATGCTGGCATCAATGGTATGTGGCGTGGAGGTTATGCAACAGATCATGATGCGGTAGTAGCAAAAAAACTGGCGTATGTTATGTGCGGTGGCGATTTAAGTGAACCCACCAATGTTACAGAACAATATTTACTGGATCTGGAAAGAGAAGCTTTTTTAAGTCTCTGTGGTGAAAGAAAAACATTAGAACGTATTCAAAGTGTACTAAAAAGTGGCAGACCAGTGAGAAATTAAATGATTCAGAAAAATTAAATTGATAATAAAAGAGAACCAATGACTTCATTGGTTCTCTTTTATTTTAAGGCGTAAGAAAGTACCCGTATCCTGAGAAGTACCATATACAATATCACCACCTAATTGATTCAATGCAAGTTCAGCCGCTCTGTAAAGAGAAGTATGATAAATGTTCTCTGAGTCAGCAAAGAAAGTATGAAGTTGATCTGTTCCCGTCAACTTGGATCGATTCAAAAATTCAATCGTTAGAAACACATCACCGGGAGTAATAGATATTTCAATTACGGATTGTTCGTCACTAAAGTCAAGTATACTTTTCAATAAAATTTCGATCACTTCAGCAAATACAGTTTCCGAAGCGACAATCCAATAGGTATTCAGAGGACATGACAGCGAGAGGACAATCTTTTTTTCCTCAATGATAGAACTGTACCTAACAGAAATTTCTTCTATCAGGTAACAGATATCTGTTTTCACCAAAACATTTCCTTTTTGCGACTGCATGCAGGCAATTGTGTTTTGTACCTGTAATTTATTGCTATTTAAAGTCTGGGAACATTAAAATTCAGTCTTGGTAGATTTTAAACCTGCCACTAACCGTTGATACATGTAAAAAACTGATCATCCCAATTCCATCAAAAAGTCAACATTCTCACTATCTTCGATATGCTTCAACCCTTGGATTTATATTTTTCATCGTTAACAACTGCTTATGCAACCAATTCTCTCCATTCAGGGAGTTTCAAAAAATTATGGCTCCATTCAAGCCCTGAATAGCGTATCATTTGATGTGCCACAAGGATGTGTATTCGGAATCCTGGGTCCCAACGGTAGTGGTAAGACCACCCTACTTAGTATCATTCTCGACATTCTGCAAGCCAAGTCTGGCACATATCGCTGGTTTGGTAAACCAGGGTCGGCAGAAACAAGAAAACTCATCGGTTCTCTTCTGGAAACGCCCAATTTCTATCATTACCTATCTGCAGTAGATAACTTAAACATTACACATGCCATTAGTGGTCGTGGTGATGCTGCTGATATTGACAGGGTATTGGAAATCGTAAAATTATCTGCCAGAAAGAAAAGTAAGTTCAAAACCTACAGCTTGGGTATGAAGCAAAGGCTGGCCATTGGTGCCGCTTTATTGGGCAATCCTGATGTATTGGTTTTTGATGAACCTACCAACGGATTAGATCCTGTAGGTATTGCAGAAATACGTGAGTTGATCAAACAACTGGCGCGTGATGGCAAGACCATCATTATGGCGAGTCACTTATTGGATGAAGTTGAAAAAGTATGTACCCATGTTGCCATCCTCAAAAAAGGAAATCTATTAACAGCTGGACCTGTTGATGAAGTGTTGACGAATGAAGATATTGTAGAAGTATCAGCGCAGGATACCGGTAAGTTAAAAGAGATATTGGCAAATATTTCCGGACATACCCACATGAAAGAAGAAGGGAAATCGATTCAAATGTTTTTCCCAATTGGTACTGCCAATATGGAAGAGATCAATCGATATTGTTTCAATCAGGGTATTACATTGAATCAATTGCTCTTGAAGAAAAAGAGTCTCGAAACAAAATTCTTTGAACTGACCAACGACTAATCATCCTTAAAACAAGACATTATGCTTTCGCTAATAAAAATAGAATGGCTGAAAATAAAAAAATATCCTGCCTTTTGGTGGATGCTTGTAATTGTTGCACTGACCTATCCAAGCATCAACCTGATGTTTCTGAATGTGTATGAAGAGATCTCCAAAGGAAAGGAAATGGGTGCTATTGCCAAAATGCTCTTGGGTAACCCATATGCATTTCCTGAAACCTGGCATTCAGTGGCTTTCTTCTCTTCATTTTTCATTGTACTGCCTGCTATTCTTGTGATCATGTTGATCACGAATGAATACAACTACAGAACACACAGACAGAATATCATTGATGGCTGGAGCAGACAGAATTTTATTACCAGTAAATTATGTGATGTATTGATCATTAGTACGATCATCACCATTGTTTACGCAGTAGTAGCAGCTGGTTATGGATTTTATACTGATAGCAAATCTTTTTACAGATGGGCGGAACAGTTGGAATATATTCCTTTGTTCTTTTTACAAACCTTTGCGCAATTGACTTTGGCTTTTTTGCTGGGATACTTAATTAAAAAAGCATTCATTGCATTAGGTGTTTATTTCTTTCAGTACCTGATCATCGAAAATATTGGGGTATCGTGGTTCAAGTACAAAGTAGGTAATGATCTTGGACGTTTCCTTCCCTTTGAAATTTCAGATAGAATCGTTCCACCACCCGCTTTTATTGGCAATTTCGGAAAAGATGCAAAAGCAGGTTATGAGAAAGCAGTAGCAGCAGTGCCTGAACATGTAATCCTAACCATCATCTTAACAGCTGCCATTTGGATCATTTGTTACAGAGTACATAAGAAAAGAGACCTTTAGATCTTTGATTTTTTGATCTTTGATTTTTTGATTTGAGTAATATGATTAAATCAAAAAATCAAAGATCGAAAAATCAAAGATTCTTCAACGCTAGTTGAATAGTAGGGTATTCAAACTTAAATCCTTGCTCTTCTATTTTTCGGCTACTTACTGTTGCACTTTTCAATACTTCAATACTCATCTCTCCCAGCATAATTTTTAGAACAAACGCAGGCACATAAAAGGGAATATACCAGGAGCCATTTTTCTGCTTTGCCAATGTTAAGGTCAATTCTTTATTGGAAACCGGATGAGGAGCTACTGCGTTAAATGTGCCTTGCATGGAAGGAGTTTCGATGGCATATAAGAACATGTTACACAGATCCTGAACATGTACCCAACTGATCATTTGTTTTCCCGTTCCGAGTATTGCTGCTACTCCTGCCTTTAATGGCTTTTTGAATTCAGCAAGTGCACCACCGGTTTTACTTAACACAATTCCAATACGAAGTTTTACAAGACGCTTTCCGAGTTCAGTTACTGGTGCGATGCTTTCTTCCCATGCCTTACAAGTGTTTCCTAAATAGTCAGAATATGCAGGCATTTCTTCCGTGAATGCATCAGATTTTGTGTTGTCTTCATCCGGTCCATACCAACCTATCGCAGAAGCACTGATGACAGATTGTACTTTATTGGGAATCGTTTTCAAGGCTTTTACCAATAAAGTACTGCTTTGTGTTCTGCTATCTAAAATTTCCTGTTTGCGTTTCGCGGTCCACCTTTTGTCTGCAACACCTGCACCCGCCAAATGAATGATATGATCTGCCTTTTGAATAGCGGCTTCATCGATGGTTTGTTGTTGTAGATTCCATGCAACTATAGGAATGATGGCAGAACCGATCTTCCTCTCTCCTGCTGTACGACTAACCCAAACCACTTCATAGCCTTTAGACAATAAGAGTTGTGTCAAATGTTGTCCAACCATACCTGTACCGCCCGTGATTAAAACTGTCTGTTTCATAGATGCAAGTTCGTTATTAATGCTTTGATTCCGGCTTTATACGAAATACTTCGTTTATTACTATTTTGATACATATATTTGATGTTCATTAATTCACGAACAAATGACTGAACAATCAATAGAGCAAAAATTTGCACAGCTTGAAAGAATACAAGTGAAACTCAAAAGAGTTCTAACGGCTTGCTGCCTATGTCTTTTAGTTTTGATAAGTATCGTTTTAGCATCTTTCAAAAACAATAGTTCACAAATAATACCAGAAGATTCTATTTTAAAACTAAGAGGCATTGTATTGACAGATAAAAATGGTATTGATCGAATGTGGTTAGGTGCACCCGTTGACAAACCTATTGTCATGGGAAAGAGAATGAATAGAGGAAGTACGGCCCACGGAATCATTCTATTGGACGAACAGGGAAATGAGAGAGGCAGTTTTGCAATACATGACGAAAGCAGCTCCATAGCACTTACTATGGATAATGTATCGAAAATGGTCTACAATTTATCAACCGGCCCAACAGGAGGCGTTACAGAATGGATTCGCGATAAATATGGTAACACAATTTTATTAGCAACTGGGCAAGATGGCCCTTATTTAAAGTTATCATCCAAAGATTCTTCCATTTTATTCGCACCCAAAAAATAAGCCATGAAAAATGTAATATGCATCATATTACTTGTAACTGCACTTACGTCCAATTGTGAAATTTTTAGTCAGGATATCAAGATCGATTCATTACCCATACGCTCTTTACAAGTCAACAAATCAGGAGTAACTGCAATTGCTTTTTCAAACAACGGAGCACTATTAGCAACTGGCGATATGAAAAAGCAAATCAACATCTGGAATACAAAAAATTGGTCTGTCACAAAGGTTTTAGCCGGGCACCAATATGAAGTGAATAGCGTAGCATTCAATCAAGATGGTTCTCTTTTGCTTTCTGCTAGTCCAGACAATAGTATTCGCCTTTGGAATATTATAACAGGAAAACAAGTCAGACTAACAAAAATGCCGGATGATGCATCCGCATATGACATTAAGTTATTGAATGACAGTATCTTCATAATGGGCAGCAGTACAGGTTTTGTATTTGCTTATCATATAAAAAACGGAACACTAACTAAAGTTGCTGATGCATTTGGAGCTACTATTCATAGTATAGCACTATCTCATAAATTCAATAGAATCTATTTTAGCGGACCTTTCAATGTATTAGACAAAACAACTTACCAGAGAATAAAAAGAATCAATGGAATTAGTGGTTTTGGTGCTATTGATGCTTTTGCCGGAACTACTGAAATGGTAGCAAGTACCAATGCAGATGGGTATACCTTCTTTGTCAAAGATGTCTCTAATATCTCAATCGACACAATAACTATTAGACTGCCCTATTCGTATGTTAACAGATCACTAGGAAAGATGGTAAACAGTACTGATCTGTACCCAAACTCTAGTATAAAGTTTACACCGAGCGGTTCACATTTAACGATAGCAGGATACATTCCAATCATACATATATGGAATATCTCGGAGAAAAAATTTGTGGAACAAAAGAAGGGACATACAAAAGCAGTAACAGCTTTAGCCTACTCACCTGACGGCAAATACCTAGTTTCAGCATCACTAGATGGATTGGTAAAAATCTGGCATAATAATCATGCCAACTAAAAAGCTCCCTGCTTTTACAGGGAGCTAACAACTAAAATCACCAGGCTAAAACATCTATGATAAGCAATCGATCTTAATCGGGTTTCTTTCCATCCAGGAACGTATTGATGGTTGAGATTTGCGTTTGGTTGTTCTCATCTTTACCTACGGTATACTTACTGTAAAAGTCTTCTACTGAAGTAAGTGTATTGCCGAACAATTCCATATTTCTGCGTACATAAGCAGGAACATTATCAAACTCATTCGCATCTCCGGCATTGGTATTGAAAGAAAGATTTCTTAAACGCTGAATACGTTCAGCAGCTCTTCTCTTCTGCTCTTCAGCATCATCCAATACTGAATCATCAATAAAAGAAGAGGGAGATATCACTGCTTTAGGTGCAGGTGTTTCTTCTTTCTCGATTAGTTGCATAGAAGGAGCTTCTTCTTGTACTGGCATTTCCTTACTTTCTTCGATCACAGGCTTCATCACCTCCTGAACCGGCTTTGATATAGGCATTTCAGGTTCAGCATACACATTCATTGGTTTACTAAACATGGTATTGCTTACCGATTGCTGAGGTTGATCATTTACTTTGAATTGCAACAACTCATCTTGTACGATGGTTTTACTGATATGAACTTCTTCAGCCGGAGGTTCCGGAACTACTACTTCAGCAGTAATCTCAGGACTTAACTCAAACTGTAAAGTGAAATTTTCTACCGGCTCTTCAGCAGTTGGGGCTTCTTGTTCAACAATAGCAGGTGTTGAAAAAAGATTCAACATTGGAGCTTCTTCCATAACCTCTTCCATTCTCGGAGCAAAAGGATCTTTATCTTCAAGTGGAAGTGTTTGCTGAACTGGCTGTGGTGCTTCGATCTTCTCTTCTTGCTTAGGTGCTTCCAGATCCAAAGTCATCACGATCTTTTCTTGCTTGGGTTCTGCCTTTTTAGGCTCTACAGGCTTAGCAAAAGGATCTTTATGTTCAAATCCGGTAGCGATCAATGTAATACCAATCTTCTTGTCGAGTGTATGATCATAGCCCATCCCCACGATCACGTCGGTATCTTCACCTGCTTGCATGCGCAGGTAATTATTGATGGTCTCTAATTCGTCCATGGTACACTCATGATCACCCTCTGCACTATTGATATTGATCAAGATCCATTTAGCGCCTCTGATATCATTATCATTCAGCAATGGAGAAGACAATGCTTCTTCAATAGCCATTTGTGCACGGTTCTCGCCTTCCACTTCTGCTTTTCCTAAAATGGCAACACCACCATTCTTCATCACAGTACATACATCTGCAAAGTCAACGATGATGTGTCCACGGCTATTGATCACATCCGTGATACATTTTGCTGCGGTAGCCAATACATTATCTGCTTTGGCAAAAGCTTCTTTCATTTTTAAATTACCATACTGGATACGAAGTTTATCATTACTGATCACCAGTAAAGTATCTACATAAGGTTTCAACTGACGAATACCTTCATCAGCTTGTAGTTGTCTGCGCGGACCTTCAAAACCAAAAGGAGTAGTAACGATACCAACAGTGAGGATACCCAGTTCTTTACAGATCTGAGCGATGATAGGTGCACCACCGGTTCCGGTTCCACCACCCATACCTACTGTAATGAATGCCATTTTAGTATTCACTTCAAGGATACGTCTGATCTCATCCAGCGATTCCTCAGTTGCTTTCTTTCCAACTTCGGGGTTGGCACCTGCACCCAATCCCTGTGTGAGATGGGGGCCTAACTGTATCTTATTGGGGATCTTACTTTGCTCGATTGCCTTAGCATCCGTATTACAAATGATAAAATCAACACCTTCGATATTCTGATCAAACATGAAGTTAACGGCGTTGCTCCCGCCACCACCTACACCAAGTACTTTGATGATGGAGGATTTCTGTTTGGGAAGATCAAAGTGAATCATAGAGAACGTTTTTGTTGGGTTAGTAGATTATCTGTGTTTTCAATGGGACGAATAAATAGGAAACGTTGATTATCCGTGTTTTATTTTATCATATGATCTTCCTCTTCTTTAAAGAGATCGATCAAATTGTTTTTGAACTTATCCCAGAACTTCGCTTTTCTGGTATTGCCATCAATGGACTGAGGAGCGGCCGGTGTTTCCGGAACACTGATCTCTGCTGCTTCCACTTTCAGGGTTTTAGGAACTTCTACTTTCTTGAATTGCTCATTGAACTCCTTGTATTTATGATCATAATCACTGTAACCTTTCAGGATCAAACCTAAACAGGTTGCATACATAGGCTTCTTTAACTCTTCAATATGGTTGGGTGCCAGATGCTCATTAGGCAATCCAATGCGGGCATTCAATCCGGTTGTATATTCTGTTAATTGAATCAGGTGTTTCAACTGAGAACCACCACCGGTAAGGATGATACCGCCATTAAGTGCACGGCTATCCAATCCAACCGTTTTGATGTGATAGGTGACAAAATCCAGGATCTCACTCATTCTTGCCTGAATAATCGCAGCCAGGTTTTTAACACTGATCTCTTTCGCAGGCATTCCTTTTAAGCCAGGGATTGTGATATATGCGTTGGCTTTTGCTTCATCGGCTAGTGCACTACCAAACTGCACTTTCATGGCTTCCGCCTGACTCTTCAATACACCCAGACCCATACGGATATCATTGGTGATGTTCTCTCCGCCAAATGGGATCACTGCTGTATGCTTCAGGATTCCTTCATAAAAAACAGCCAGATCGCTGGTTCCACCACCTATATCAAGGATGGCAACACCCGCTTCCATATCAATATCACTCATTACTGCACTTGCAGATGCCAGAGGTTGTAATACAAGGTCTTTGGTGCTTAATCCACTTCTGTCTACTGCACGATGGATATTTCTGATCGCATTGCGGTCACCGGTGATGATATGGAAATTTGCTCCCACTTTCACACCGTTATAACCCACCGGATCTTTAATGTTTTGAATATTGTCAACATAAAAATCCTGAGGGATCACATCAATGATCTGATCACCAGCCGGGATAAATGTTTTACGCTGGTTGTTCAATAACTGATCGATCTCCCAACGCTGGATTTCCGTCTCATGTTCCTGACGTACCATATCTCCACGAGTCTGCAGACTCTTGATATGATGACCGGCAATACCTACATAGACTTCATTGATCTCCAGATCAGGATTGCTTTCGTAACAGTTTTGTAATGCCTGTTGAATGGCTTTGATGGTTTGATCGATGTTCAACACTTGTCCATGTTGTACACCGCTGCTGTTGGCACGGCCAAAACCTAATATTTCAAGTTTGCCATACTCATTCTTACGACCTGCTATAGCCGCAATTTTAGTAGTTCCAATGTCCAGACCAACAATGATGGGTGATTCATTGTGATTCATAAGGTATGTGTTTTAGTTGTTTCCAATTTTTTTGTGAATCGTGAATGGTCAATTGTGAATATTGACAATTCACCATTCACCATTGACTACTCATTCTTCTTCATCACCGCCTTAGGTTTCACTGCTTCCTTCTTTTGATTACTAGGTTGAGCAGCCACCTTCTTCGATAACGGATTCGTATTTGTTTTATTGTTATTGTTAGTAATAGTTTTAACAAGAGGTTTTTCTTTCACAGGTTTTTCCACAACAGGCGTTGAGACCGGTTTTGACAAACTGTCTTTTGAGGGCATCACTGGTATCGACACCACTGATGTAAGTGGGTCAACCGGTGCAGTCATCTGCCGTATCAGTTCTAGTGCTGCAGAGGAATCCTGTCTCATGGCCGCAGTACCTCGTTTTACCGCTACTACTTGCTTATCAAACTGAACATTAAGACGTTCATAATAATGTATGCCCTTCTGTAACCAAGCTTGTTTATAAAATGTATAGAGGCGATTGAACTTGGCATCAAGGTCTTCTGCATTGCCTATAGCTACAACATGATCACCCACTACTGGAACCAGCTCAAATTGTCTACCCGGTTCTATATCGATCTGAGCAACTTGTGCCATCCAAAAAGAATCGGCCAATACATATTCTCCAATCTTCACTACATCCTTTAAAAGAAGGCTATCTGGTTTTGATAATTTGATATTATCAGAAGGAAAGCCGGTGAACATTGGTACTCGTGCAGATAATTTTTCACTCAACGGCAATCTCATACCTGAACTATCGAGATAAAATGACCCTCCCTGAATGGTAAATACCCGAGCTATCGGTTGTCTTTCCTCTATTTGAACTTGTAATACTTGTTGATTATCGATATACATTTCTGCATTTCTCACCCATGGATTGGTTTCCAGAGACGTTTCCATTGCACGAAGGTTCAAAGATGCGATGGCTGTTCCGGTAACTTTTCCCTTTGACTGAATCAGCTCTAGTACATCTTTCTCATCAATGAACATATGATCTTCTATCCCCGTGATCTCTATGCGTATATCAGCACATTTTTTTCTGTTCTTGTGTTGCATGGCTGCGCCCATCAGCACGATCGTACCAATGCCCGCTAGTATCCATGCGGCTTGTATCAGCCTTTTTTTCCACTCGAACTTCTTCATAAACTATTATTCCAAAATCGCTTTTACCGGTTGTACCAAAGCATCAATATCTCCAGCTCCTGCCATTACTACCAATGATGGTTTATTTTCTTTCATCCAATTCAATAGGTCCTGTTTCTCCAATACCATTTTTTGTTTTGCCTTCATCCTTTGTAATAACATATCACTGGTCACTCCCGGCATTGGTAATTCACGTGCCGGATAGATGGGCAGTAAGAGGATCTCATCTGCCATATCTAAACTCTCTGCAAATCCATCTGCCAAATCATTGGTTCTACTAAACAGATGTGGTTGAAAAACCAGTGTGAGCTTCTGATCTTTAAAAATGCTCCTAACACCACTGATCAGTGCCCTCAATTCTTCAGGATGATGTGCATAGTCATCAATCACTACATGTTCTGCATTCTTTAAAGCGTATTCAAACCTTCTCCGAACTCCTTTGAAATCTTCTATAGCAGCACGTATTTTCTCATCCTCAATACCTAAATATTTCGCTACAGTAATAGCTGCTACAGCATTTTCAATATTATGAAGCCCTCCCATATGCAGGGTGACATTCTTAATAATCCATCCCGGACCTTGTACATCAAATGTGTAACTACCATTTTCAACGATCAGGTTGATCGTACGAACATCTGCATCTGACTGATGATAGCTATAGCGATAATTATGCGTAGCTTGTAATTCAGTTTCTCGACTCAACCCTTTTTTGGTTACCAGGCATCCACCAGGTTTTACTTTTCCTGCAAATTGAACGAAGGCATTTTCTACTTCTTCAGGGGTTCCATATATATCCAAGTGATCTGGATCAATAGCTGTAACGACCGCGATATCAGGTACTAGCTTCAAAAAACTTCTATCATACTCATCGGCCTCTACAACAACAACATTACGTTCACTACTCCAGAAATTAGTATTATAGTTAGCAGCTATACCTCCCAGAAAAGCATTACAACCATAACCTGAATGACGCAAAAGATGTGCGATCATCGAAGTAACGGTTGTTTTACCGTGTGTACCACCAACGCAAATATTGAAAGATCCTTCAGTGATCCATTGTAACACATCACTTCTTTTAACAACTGTGTATTGATGTTCTCTGTAATAGATCAGCTCAGCATGATTGGCGGGTATCGCAGGAGTGTATACAACAGCATCCACATCCTTAGGAATAAGATCTACTCGCTCTTCATAATGTATGTCAATTCCTTGCTGTTCTAACTCCTTTGTCAATGGCGTTACGGTTTTATCATAACCACTGACCAGTGCGCCTCTTGATTTAAAATAACGGGCAAGGGCACTCATACCGATACCACCGATACCGATAAAGTAAATTTTCTTTATGTCGTTTAGTCTATGCACGGATATAACTTAAAACTTCATGCGCAATTACAGCATCTGCATTCATAATTGCCAATGAAGCAATGTTTTGACTTAATATTTTTTGTTGTTCTTCATTTTTTGCCAATGAAATCATGGTTGAAAAAAGCTTTACAGATACGTCTGCATCTTTTATAATTAAAGCTGCATGATGATCTACAAGGTGCATAGCATTAGCTGTCTGATGATCTTCTGCCGCAAATGGATATGGCACAAAGATCACAGGCTTCTTGGCAACACATAGTTCAGCCACAGACATTGCACCTGCTCTTGATACTACTATATCTGCTGCTGCATAGGCTTTATCCATATCGGTAATAAAACTGTTGACATAGATATTTGAAAAAGGTTTCGCCCTTTGCAGGTAAGCTTCCGCATTATTTTTTCCTGTTTGCCAGATCAGTTGTAACCCTAAAGAAGAAAACTCATGTACATGCGCTGCCACAACTTCATTGATACTTCTTGCTCCTAGACTTCCTCCAATTACTAGAACCGTTTTCTTTGTATCATTCAAACCGAAAAATTTCAGCGCTTCTGAACGGGAAGCCTTCATAGAAGTAATAACAGCTCTCACAGGATTACCTGTGATTTTGATTCTATCTGCCGGAAAGAATTTTTCCATGCCTGACGTAGCAACAAAAATACCTACAGCCCTTTTTCCTAATAGTATATTACTCTTACCTGCGAAAGAATTCGCTTCATGAATAAATGTGGGAATATTCTTTTGTTGTGCGTAACGAAGAACAGGGAAAGTTGAATACCCTCCTACACCTATCACCGCGTCTGGATTGAATTTGCGCATCAACTGACGTACTTGCCAAAAGCTTTTGACCAATTTGATAGGAAGAGCAATATTCTTTAAGAGATGCGTTCTATTAAACCCTGCAATATCTAACCCCTCAATTCTATATCCTGCTTGTGGTACTTTTTCCATTTCCATTTTCCCCTTTGCACCGATAAAGAGAATCTCTGTATCAGGCGCTATCTGCTTAATAGCATTAGCGATTGCTATGGCCGGGAAAATATGTCCGCCTGTACCTCCTCCTGCTATGATGATTTTTTTTGCCATTGTTATGCAGTAACAGTTGTTGTTTGTAATGGAGCAGGCTCGGATTTTCCTTCAATCTGCTCCACATTTCTCGCGACACTTAATATGATACCTATTGAACAGCAGGTGAACAGAAAAGAGCTTCCACCCATACTTACCAGTGGCAGGGTTACACCTGTAACGGGTACGAGGTTTACATTCACAGCCATATTGGCTACAGCTTGTATCACCAAAGTGAAACTCAATCCCAATGCAAGAAATGCTCCAAATGCATAAGGACATCTTCTGAAAATTCTAATACAACGGAATAGAAATACCAGATAAATGAATATCATGAATGCACCACCTAATAAACCATACTCTTCAATGATGATAGAATAAATAAAGTCGTTATATGCCTGTGGCAAGAAGTTTCTTTGCTGACTATTACCGGGACCTAAACCCATCAAAACTCCGCCATTGGCTATTGCTATCTTAGCTTGCTGTACTTGATACGGTATTTCTGCCTGCTCTGCATAAATAAAATCTTGCACACGCTTTACCCATGTACCAAATCGTCCAATAGATTTTGCTTTCTCTGCTACAACAGGTCCATCAGCTTTTGATTTGCTTTGATGCGTCATTACTGCTACTGAAACAATGAACAAAACCGGTATTAATGCTATTCCGATAGTTAAGAGAATATGCTTAAGACTTACGCGTCCAATAAACATCAATAACAAAGAAGTTGCTCCAGTAAGCAATGCATTGGAGAGATTCGCCGGCATAATCAAAGCACAAATGATCAGTACAGGAGTTACAACAGGAAGAAATCCCTTTTTAAAATCCTTGATGATCTCCTGCTTCTTACTCAACAATCTTGAGATGTACATAAAGAGCGCCAACTTGGCGAGATCACTGGTTTGTACGGTAAGTTGAATAATAGGCAGTTTGATCCATCTGCTTCCTTCATTGATCCTAGCTCCAAAAAATAGTGTGTAGATCAATAAAGGAATAGAGATCAAAAAGAGAATCGTAGCAATACGCGAGAATAAGGAATAATTGATCCGGTGAAGAAAATAGATCAACACCAACCCTACTACTGTAAAAGAAACTTGTTTAAAGAGATAAATATTTGTATTGCCCTTATACATCTTATATGCCAATGATCCGGTAGCACTGTATACTACAAGAATAGATATAAGTGATAAGAGTAAAACAATTCCCCAGATATACTTGTCACCCCTAGCCCTATCAACAAGCTGGGTCCTGACACCTTCTACACTTGGTATCTGAGAAAATAATTTATCGGTTACTTCTGACATATCAATAATGGTTCCCGGTTTGATTCAACAAAGCGGATGGTTATAATTCTTTCACAGCCTCTTTGAACTGCGTACCACGATCTTCATAATTTTTGAATAGATCAAAGCTGGCACACGCAGGACTTAACAATACCACATCACCTTTTGCAGCCAATTTAAAAGATGTGTTCACAGCTTTCTTAGCACTATCCGTTTCTACGATTACCGGAACGATATCTTTAAATGCTTCTATGATCTTACTATTGTCAAGCCCCATACAAACGATTGCTTTTACCTTCTCTTTCACAAGTTCTTCAATCAATGTATAGTCGTTTCCTTTGTCTGTACCACCCAAGACCAATACTGTTGGTTTGGTCATGCTTTCCAGTGCATACCATGTACTGTTTACATTGGTAGCTTTACTATCGTTGATAAACTCAACACCCCGCACCATCGCTACAAATTCCATACGATGTTCCAGACTATGGAAATTCTTTACAGCCTCTCTGATCTTTTCTTTTCTGATTCCCAAAGTCGTTGCGGCAATACCTGCAGCCATAGTGTTGTAGTTGTTGTGTTTACCCTTGAGGGCAAAATCATAAATACTCATGCTTACTCTTTCTTCTTGGATTCTCAGCATCATCTGGTCTCCTTTGATGTAGCCGCCTTTTTTTACTTCGTGTTTCATAGAGAATGGTAATGGGTTAGTATGGATGGTTAGTAATCTCAATTTGTTCATGATCACTTCATCATCTTCACAATAGATGAAATAATCTTCCTTTGTTTGATTTTGAATGACCTTGAATTTGCTGTTGATATAGTTCTCGAACTTGTATTCATATCGATCGAGATGATCTTCCGTGATATTCAATAACACACTTACATCAGCACGGAAATCTTTAATATCGTCCAGTTGAAAAGAACTGATCTCTGCTACATATAGTGGTTTGGGATCTTCGGCTACTTGTTTGGCAAAAGAGTAACCGATATTTCCAACCAGTGCACAATCCAATCCTGCAGTTTTGCAGATGTGATAAATAAGCGAAGTAGTAGTGCTTTTACCGTTACTCCCTGTTATTGCAACGATCTTACTATCACCCTTAAAGCGATAAGCCAATTCCACTTCACTGATCACTGGAATACCTTTTGCTCGAATGGCTTTCACCACTTCATTTTTTTCAGGTATACCCGGACTCTTCATTACTTCATCTGCATTTAGTATCAGTTCTAAACTGTGTTTTGCTGATTCAAAATCAATCTGATTGTCAATGAGCTCTTTTTCATATACAGGCTTTATCTGTCCGCCATCGCTCAGGAATACTTCATACCCTTTTTGTTTTCCCAATAGCGCAGCACCTACACCACTTTCTCCACCACCTAATATGACCAGTCTATGTTTCTTCATTGCTAATTATCTCATTTTCAGGGTCAGGATCGACATTACAACACACAATACCGTAACGATCCAAAACCTAATCGCGATTTTATTTTCATGAAACCCTTTCTTTTGATAATGATGATGTAAAGGACTCATCAGGAATATCCTTCTTCCCTCACCAAATTTTTTCTTGGTGTATTTGAAATAGCTCACTTGGATCATCACACTCAATAACTCGATAAGAAAAACACCACAGAAGATTGGAATCAATAGTTCTTTACGAACAATGATCGCAAGTGAAGCGATGATACCTCCCAATGCAAGACTTCCAGTATCTCCCATGAAAACCTGCGCAGGATATACATTGTACCATAAGAATCCGATACAAGCTCCTACAAATGCACCCACAAAAATGGATAACTCTCCAAGGTTGGGTATGTACATTACATTCAGATAGTCAGCCAATACATAGTTACCACTCACATAAATGAATACTCCCAGAGCTACACCAATAATAGCACTCACACCTGCAGCCAATCCATCCAATCCATCAGTGATATTTGCTCCGTTAGAAACAGCAGTAATAATGAAAGTGACAATGAGTATATAAATGATCCAAGTATATTTCTCAGCCCCTTCTCCCATCCAACTGATCAGCTTACTATAATTGAATTCATGGTTTTTAACAAAAGGGATGGTAGTGATAGGGGTTTTTACTTTTACATACTTGCGCTCTACTCCATTGATTGTCCTTGTAACAACATTGGTATCTTTTGCTAGTCGTTCACCCTGTTGGAGTGTTGCATACGGGGTTGAAATAATTTCTCTTTCAACAGTAACGGCATTACTGAAGTATAAAGTAGTTCCAATGATGATACCCAATCCAACCTGTCCTATGATCTTAGAGATACCTGCAAGACCATCACTGTCTTTCTTTTTATAGGATTCACCTTTTTGTAGAGCTGCTTTTCTCGCACGAATCTTAAAATAGTCATCCAGAAATCCAATGATTCCCAACCAAACTGTACATAGGATCATTAGGCGGATATACACTTTATCAAGATTTGCGAATAAAAGCGTGGGTATCAAAATGCTAAGTAGAATGATGATGCCACCCATGGTTGGTGTACCTTTTTTGAGGTGTTCACCTTGCAATCCAAGATCTCTTACTGTTTCACCAATCTGTTTTTTCTGTAGAAATAAAATCAACCGCTTACCATACACAGTAGCAATCACAAGCGATAACAAAACCGCCATTGCAATCCTGAATGTCAGGAATTGGAACAGGCCAGCCCCGGGCATATTGAACTCCTGTTTCAGCCATGTAAATAATTGGTATAACATGTGTTTGGTTTGTAGTGGTTGATTATTTGTTCAGTTCATTAAACATCTCCTGTAATACTTCTTTATCATCAAAAGCATACTTCACCCCTTTGATATCCTGGTATTTTTCATGTCCCTTACCTGCAACCAGAATAATATCATCAGCACCGGCATAACTTACTGCTGTTTTAATGGCTTCTTTTCTGTCTACGATACTGATATATTTTCTTTTTGCCGAACTACTCAATCCTGCTTCCATATCTTTCAAAATCATCTCAGGATCCTCTGTTCTTGGATTATCGCTGGTGAGTATCACTCTGTCACTCAAGTCACAAGCTGTTTGTGCCATGATCGGACGCTTGGTCTTATCTCTATCACCACCGCATCCAACTACCGTAATGACTTGCTCATGTCCTTTTCTTAGCTTCTTGATGGTCATCAAAACATTTTCCAGCGCATCAGGAGTATGTGCATAGTCTACGATACCAATAACGAGTCCACTACTGATCACATAATCAAATCTTCCCTCTGCCCCACTCAACATACTCAGTTGCGTGAGCACTTCATCACTCTCTTCTCCCAAACAAACAGCCGCACCATATACAGCTAGTAGATTGTAAGCATTGAATTCCCCAATCAAACGGAAATGAACTTCTTTATCGTTCACTGTCATAACAAGACCTGTCAAAGCATTTTCAAGGATCTTTCCTTTGAAAGAGGCAACTGTTTTCAGACTGTAATAATGTTTTGTTGCTTGTGTATTTTGCAACATCACTTCTCCTCTTTTATCATCTGCATTTGATATCGCAAAAGAGGTAGTAGGCAGATGATCGAAGAATGATTTTTTTACACGGATATATTCTTCAAATGTTTTATGATAATCCAAATGATCATGTGTGATATTACTGAACAGGGCACCGGCAAATTCCAATCCGGTGATACGGTGTTGATGTATAGCGTGACTGCTGCATTCCATGAAAACATGACTACAGCCTGAATCAACCATTAATTTCAATAGTGCATTCAGGCTTATTGCATCCGGGGTAGTATGCGTAGCAGGGATGATCTCATTGCCAATCTGATTCTGAACTGTACTGATCAATCCACACTTATACCCCAATCTGCTAAACAACTTAAAGAGCACCGTAGCAATTGTTGTTTTCCCATTGGTTCCTGTCACACCTACCAACTTCACTTTCTTAGAAGGCTCGTCATAAAACTGATGTGACATATAAGCCACTGCTTCCTGTGTATCATTTACTTCCAGATATGTAATACCTTCTACAAAAGTTGATGGCATGGTATCACATACGATTACAACAGCCCCAGACTCAATTGCTTTATCAATGAACTGATGCCCATCAGAAACCGTTCCCCTGATCGCTACAAATACGTTTCCCTTTTCCAGTTTTCTGGAATCGATCTGAATACCGGTCACACTCATATCAGTAGTTCCATGCACTTGCTTCAGATGAACCTTATATAATATGTCTTGTAGCTTTGTCATAGTATTTAGTTGAGTGCAATGTTTACCAATTGTCCTTTTGCAATTTGTTGTCCGGGTAATATGGATTGAGCTACTACTTTTCCTTTTCCTTGTACCTGAACTTTCAATCCTAAATTCTCGCAGAGGTATACCACATCTTTTAGTCCCATCCCTTTTAGTTGTGGCATGGCTTTATCAGAAACTGATTTTGCATTCATAGTAACCGCACTATTCTTTCCGGTAACTGCCACCCACTCATCTGCTCTTCGTGATGAATCTCTGAAGGGAATACTGAGTTTTTGTGTAATGGTAGTTACATCATTCTTAAAACCTGAATACATGAAATAACTACTATCCAACTTTGCCTGCTGCTTGGTAATACTTCCTACTCTTACATAAGTACTGAACAACCTATCAGCAATCTCTTTGAATACAGGACCAGCAACAGAGCCACCATAGTACACAGCAGCATGTGGTTTATTCTTAATCACAACGATGCAAGTATATTGCGGATCATTGGCTGGAAAATAACCTGCGAAGGAGGATTGGTAAATCTTATCGGCATAACCTCTATTGCCATTCGCAACAAGTGCTGTACCTGTTTTTCCAGCCACAGGATAAGGACTTCCTTTGAACAACAATGCAGCAGTACCTGATATACATACCCCCTCTAAACACTCGCGTAATTGTCTCAATGTTTCATCACTGCATATCTTCTCATCAATCACTATTGGCGCGAAAGACTTTTGGAGAACACCTTCTTCTTTGATGGCTGATACCAAATAAGGCTTCATCATTTTCCCATTATTCGCTACAGCATTGTATAACATCAAAGTTTGCAATGGACTTACAGCAAGGTTATAACCAAAGGCCATCCATGGCAATGTTGTAGGCCCCCATAGTTTATGACCTGGTTTAAAAATGGTTGGATTGCGTTCACCGGTGAGATCAATTCCAGTTAAAGTATCCATTCTCATTTTTTTCAGATGCGCAATAAAGCGTGATGGATTGGAGGCATAATGTGCAGAAGCAAGTTTTGCCATACCAACATTTGAACTCAATTCAAATGCTTGCTTCACAGATACAACACTCCTACCATGTTTCTCACTGTCATATACTACCTGACCCGCAGTTCTCCAGGTACCACCTTCCAGATCAACACCTTGATTCAGATTGACCTTTTTATCTTCCAACAAAGCCATCATGGTAGCTAATTTGAAAGTAGAACCAGGTTCTGATGGACTAATCGCATAATTGAAATCTTCCCAGTAATTACCTTCTCCTCTTTTACCCAGATTAGCAATGGCTTTCACCTTACCTGTTTTGGTTTCCATAACGATGGCTGTTCCATATTCAGCCTCATTCTTGATCATCATCTTCATGAGTGCATTCTCTGTCACTTCTTGAATGAATACATCAATCGTACTTACAATGTCTTTACCTGTCTCCGGTTCAATTTCATATGTATCGGCATCAACAGGTACATGAACACCACCTGCAATGGATCGAACCAGCTGTTTACCATTTCTTCCTTTGAGAATACTATCGTAGGTCATTTCCAATCCAACCTTATTCTCATCTCTTGCCAACCCAATGGTTCTGAAGGCAAGCATTTTGTAAGGATTCAAGCGAATGGTCTTTTCATTAGCAATCATACCACTCTTGTATCTGCCCAAACGGAACAATGGAAATTTTCTCAATTGCTCATACTCACGAAAGGAAATTTTCTTTTTCAGTAAGAAATAAGCATCATTGTTTTTATATCCTTGTTTTAATAAAGCTTTGTAATCTTCTTTAGACTGGTCTTTGAACAGATCTGCTAAGTAGTAGCTCAGAGAATCTACATTCTCACGGAATAATAATCCGTTTTTTGCACGGAGAGATTCAACCCTAAAATCCATGTAAATATCAAACTGAGGAATACTGGTACTGAGCATTTGTCCGTCTTCGCTGTAAATGGTACCACGTTCTGCTTCTATTTCATCGATGCGCTGATGAAGACTATCACTCATGCTTCTCCAGTAGCTACCTTCTACTTGCTGAATGTATACTGCCTTACCAAAAATGGCGATACAAACAGCAACCACCAGTATATAACTGAGGTATACACGCCAAAGTATGTCGCGTTTTACTTCCAAGGTAGGGTACGGTTTTTATAAATCAGTCAATCCAAAAAGCTCATTTCACCTTTCACTTCTCACTCTTTAATCTCACAGGTGTCTCTTTGATCACTTTCAATCCCAACGGTTCTGTTGCTTTGATCACTTGTTGTTCTTCACTCTTAAACATCACTTCACTCTTCAGCGTTTTATATTCATACTGCAGCTCTTTCAACTGCTTCGTTGTATTGTTAATATTCCTGATCGTTTTATCAGCCATATGTCCGTTAGCGATATATAATACCGCCAGAAAAGACAGAAAAAGAAAAAACGGAATGTTCCTCAGTATCCACTGATAGTTGAACAATCCTTTCAGTGGATTTTTTTGCGTTTGTATTTTTTCTGACTCAGACATTTTTTTAGTTGACAGATGATAGTTAACAGTTGACAGCAAATCCTTTCACTTTTTACATTTCACTTCTCACTATTGACTACTCACTACTCACTTATACTTTTTCAGCTACTCTCAACTTTGCACTTCTGCTTCTACTATTTTGCTTCAGCTCTTCTGCTGTTGCAGTGGTTGGTTTTTTTGTGATCACTTTCAATATTTGCTCTTTCACAACAGGCAACAGAGGATTATCAGGTGTTTCGTCGAAACTCCCCTGCCGGAAAAAATTCTTTACCAGCCTGTCTTCTATAGAATGGAAAGTGATGATGGCTACACGACCACCTGTTTTAAGTACAGCAGGAACCTGCTGTAACATTTCTTTCAATGCCCCCATTTCGTCGTTCACTTCCATACGAAGCGCCTGGAATACCTGAGCCAAGTACTTGTTCGGATTTCCTTTCACCACAGGACTTATGAGTGCCTTGAACTGTTCGATGGTTTGAACCTGGATATGATTACGTTGCTGAACAATTTGCTTGGCCAGTGTTTTTGAATTACTAACCTCTCCGTATTGTTCAAACAATTTGTGCAATTGTTGTTCTGTATATCCCTTCACAATGTCAGCAGCACTGAGTGATTGGCGCCTGTCCATTCGCATATCCAGCGGACCGGAAAAACGAATTGAAAAACCGCGGTCACCTTCATCAAACTGGTGACTACTCACACCCAGATCCGCGAGAATACCGTCTACAGCCTGTACTTCATGTAACCTTAGAAAGCGTTGCAGGTGACGAAAATTTTGTGGTACAAACACCACACGATCATCATCAGGAATATTTTGCTGCGCATCTGCATCCTGATCAAAGGCAAAGAGCTTACCTTTTTCATTCAACTGCGCTAATATTCCTTTACTGTGTCCACCGCCACCGAAAGTGCAATCCACATATACACCATCGGGTTTGATAGATAAACCTTCCAGGGTTTCATGATAGAGGACGGGGATATGATAACCTGTACTCAATTTGAAAATTTAAAAATTTGTCCCCCTTTCGTCGGGATTGAAATGTTTTTTTCTAAATCGACCTGTGTAAAAAATGAGCGTACAGTTGAGAAGTCGAAAATGAACCTCGTAAT
>CALRLC020000009.1:0-126039 GCA_943368425.1 Brevundimonas vancanneytii | reverse complement strand
TGGATTGATCAAAGGCGGATGGCTATCTATCAAAAGAATCAGCAAATGCAGACCGGGCGGTGGGCATGGGTATGATCCGGTGCCGGAATAGAAAATAAGAAATAAGAAACAGAGAAATAAGAAATCAGGAATAAGATAGTCTATGTTTTCTCACTTTCTTATTCTTCTTTTTTCTCCTCTCCTGTCATGCCTTGTAATTTGGCAATCGTTTCACGGATTTCTTTGATGCTGTAGAAGCGGTATACTTCGGGAGCTTTACCATCTTTACCTTCGGCAGAACGCATTTTATGGAATGGTCCGATAATGATGGCGTCAAAATTATCGGTGATATGTACCGCAGAATTAGGAAGGATGTAAAAATTGCGATTGGCTTTTCCTACATTTTTATTGGCCACCAGATTTTCTAAAGAATCGATCTTGAATTTGAGTGCTTCTTGTGTGATCACCTGATTGGCCAATTGAGGATCTGTATAATTTACCTGACTACCAATGATGGTATCATTCTTCACATTCACTACATAATAACCATTCTCAGTCAAAGTCACTTTCGCCTCTCCGGCAGGAGTGTTCAATGTGAGTTCTACATTTTTTCCTACAAAGTCAACCGCTTTGTCTTCATGTCCGGCTCCGTCTGTTGCTTTGATGGTTTTGGTTTCGGTATTGATCTCAGCAGTTCCTTTACTAAACACCACCACTCTCTTTTGATCAGAAGAGCAAGCAGTCAAGAATAGGATGGCAGTGAGGATGGAGAGGAGTGATTTCATGAGTGATGTTTTGGTATAAAAAAAGGCTGCAAGCCGCAAGCTTCAAGCTATAAGAAATATTTCTATTCCTTTCTTGTAGCTTGAAGCTTGTTGCTTGAAGCTTCTAACATTATTTAGCTGCTGCAAAACGCTCAGCCACTTTGTTCCAGTTTACTACATTCCAGAAAGCGGCGAGGTAATCAGCACGACGGTTTTGGTATTTGAGGTAATACGCATGCTCCCAAACATCGGCACCCAAAATAGGGGTTCCTTTTACTTCTGCAACATCCATCAATGGATTATCCTGATTAGGAGTAGAGCTTACTTCCAGTTTACCATCTTTTACGATCAGCCATGCCCATCCACTACCGAAACGAGTCATACCTGCGTTAGCGAATTTTTCTTTGAATGCATCAAATGAACCAAAAGCTGCATTGATAGCATCAGCTAATGTGCCACTTGGTGTTCCACCTGCATTGGGTGCTAAGCTTTCCCAGAAAAAAGTGTGGTTCCAATGTCCACCACCGTTGTTACGTACTGCCGGACTAATAGATCCAGCTGCTGCAACCAGTTGCTCCAATGTTTTTCCTTCATGCTCTGTTCCTGCGATCGCTTTATTCAGGTTGTCTACATAAGCCTGGTGGTGTTTACCATGGTGAATTTGCATGGTAGTTGTATCAATATGTGGCTCCAACGCCTCGTGTGCATACGGTAATGCTGCTAAAGTAAATGCCATAACTATGATTTTTTAATGATTAAATAGGAGTAACAAATTTACTGTTGTTATAGGGAATGCAGATGATTTGTTTCTTAAATCGAAAATTTGTGTAGCCGCAAGCTTCAAGCTGCATGCCACAAGTAACCAAATTGCTCTTCACTTGCAGCAATAAGCAGCTTTTCATCGTTTCTGCTGAAAAAAATTCTTCATCAACCAAGCACATTCATCTTTCAAAATACCGCTGATGACTTCTGTTTTGGGGTGGAAGGGGGAGTGGTTGGCGATGAGGTGTTTATGGAATCCATTTTTTTCATCGCTGGCACCATACACAATGCGTCCAATCTTACCCCAATACAAAGCGCCGCAGCACATTAAGCATGGTTCAAGGGTAACATAAAGTGTAGCATCAGGAAGATATTTACTGCCCAGACTGCTGTATGCAGAAGTCAATGCAAGTATTTCTGCATGTGCGGTTGAATCATTCAATAATTCTACCTGATTATGTCCACGAGCAATGATCTTGTTCTGCATGACCACTACAGCGCCAACAGGAACTTCATCAGCATCAAAAGCCAATTGAGCTTCTTTCAACGCTTGTTGCATGAAGTATTCGTGGGATTCGGGGAGCATGTGAGAAAGTCAAAAGTGAAAAGTCAAAAGTCAAAAAAAAAAGGCAAAGGGCAAAATACTATGGTCAGTGATTATATAAAAAACATCCGCTCTAACTAAAGCGGATGTTTTTAAAAATCCTTGCAGCTTGAAGCTTGCAGCATGTAGCTCAAAACTCAAAGCTTCTTCACCATAATATTCTTAAACCACACATTATCTCCATGGTCCTGTAAAGCAATATGTCCTTTGAAGGCTTTACCAAAAGCAGGCATGGATCTGAATTTGCTATTGGCGATCAGGTTGTTCCACTGTTCATCACCATAAGTGGTGGATAAGATGGAAGTACCATTCAATTTGAATTCCAATTTTCCTTTGTTACAAATGATCTCTGCAGTATTCCATTCACCTACAGGTTTGGTAACACCTTCTGTACTTGCGATCAGGTCATACAAATTACCTGCACGATGTTTTTGAATTTTTCCATCCGGATGCCCATCATTATCCAATACCTGCATTTCAGGTCCGGTATACCAAACGTATTTGTATTTGGATGGATCATTCTGTACCCAGAAAATGATACCACTGTTACCATTCTTAGCAATTTTCCAATCGAGTTTCAAATGAAAATTTTCCAATTCCATTTCATGAACAATGTCGCCACCGCCCTTCGATTGCCAATCTGTTTTATCAGATGCATCTAAGTGCAAAGTGCCATCTACAACTTTCCATGCTTGTCCAACAGATTCTTTACCATAGGTCTTCCAACCCTTGGTTGTTTTTCCATCAAACAAGGATACCCATTCTCCTTTTTGTTGAACACTGGTCATGTTAGTTGTATCATGAGTGGAAGCGGTGCCACAAAACAGCATAGTGCTTAGCAATGCTGCGCTGATCCAGGTTTGTATCATACTTATTTCTTTAAAAGCATAATATATTTCACCATGGCTTTTGCATCCTCTTCACTGATGGTAGGATGTGCTGTCATTGGAACAGAACCCCAAACGCCTTGTCCACCTTTGATGATCTTTCCTGCCAGCATGGTGATATTCTCTTCAGTGTTCTCATACTTCTCAGCCACTTCTTTGTAAGATGGACCGATCAGTTTATCGCCTACTTTATGACAAGTCAAACAATCTGATTTACCAATCAGTTCCAATCCTTTTACATAATCAGGATTACTGCTAAGATCATCTGCAGCGGCAGTAGTAGTTGTTGCAGCAGTTGTTGTTTCTTTTTTCTCTTCATTGCCCCCGCAAGCAGCCAGTATGGCTAACAGGGAAAGTGATACTAAGTACTTTTTCACGGTGTAATTGTTTTGGTATTAGTGAATGGTCAATTGTGAATGGTGAATAGGCCATGCTGTTCATTTACAATAGACCATTCACCATTCACATTCTGTGCTAAGTTATTCATTGATTCCCAGAATTCTTCGGTTAAAATCTTCGTTTGATCCGGTGCCGGCAAAATCATCGAAGGCTTTGTCCGTGACTTTGATGATGTGTTTTTTAATAAAGGGTGCACCTTCTGAAGCTCCGATTTCTGGATGTTTGATGGCACATTCCCATTCCATCACGGCCCATCCTTTATAATCATAAGCAGCCAATTTACTAAAGATGGAACTGAAATCTACCTGTCCGTCACCCAATGAACGGAACCTTCCGGCACGATCGATCCAGTTTTGGTATCCGCCATATACACCTTGCTTACCACTTGGATTGAACTCCGCATCTTTTACATGGAACATGCGAATACGTTCATGATAATGATCGATATAACTGAGATAATCTAAACATTGCAATACAAAATGTGATGGATCATAGAGCAAACAAGCACGTGGATGGTTGTTTACTTTCTCCAAGAACATTTCATAACTGATACCATCATGCAAGTCTTCTCCGGGATGGATCTCATAACAGAGGTCTACGCCGTTTTCATCGAACACATCCAAAATAGGTTTCCATCTTTTTGCCAGTTCGGTGAATCCGGTTTCAACCAATCCTGCCGGACGCTGCGGCCAAGGATAAACAGTATGCCATAGCAATGTACCACTGAAAGTAGCATGCGCATTCAATCCAAGATTGGCGGATGCTTTGGCTGCATATTTCAATTGTTGAATCGCCCATTCGGTTCTGGCTTTGGCGTTACCACGAACGGATTCCGGAGCAAAGCCATCAAACAAAACATCATAGGCAGGATGTACCGCTACGAGTTGTCCTTGTAAGTGGGTAGATAATTCTGTGATTTGTAATCCGGCAGACTGAACAATGCCTTTGATCTCGTCAGCATAAGTTTTACTCTCGGCAGCTTTTTGCAGATCGATACAACGAGCATCCCATGATGGGATCTGTACACCTGTAAAACCCAATGATGCTGCCCATTTGCAGATACTCTCCAAAGAATTGAACGGCGCCTGATCTCCCATAAACTGCGCCAAAAAAATACCGGGGCCTTTGATTGTTGTCATGATGTTGAAGTCAAAAGTGAAAAGTCAAAAGTGAAAAGAGTGAGTGGTGAGTAGTCAGTAGTCAGTAGTCAGTAGTGAGTAGTGAGTAGTGAGTAGTGAGTGTATTCTTTTTACTCACTACTCACTACTGACTAAATCTGATATTCCGTCCATTTTTCCGCTGATGCGGCTGATGCTACTACATTATCGATGAAGGCCATGCCTCTGAGTCCGTCTTGTGTATTGGGGAAATCCAACATTTCAGGAGTGGGGTTTGTGCCATCAATTCTTGCCGATAATGTTTGTGCAAAATTGCGGTAGATATTCGCAAAAGCTTCCAGATAACCTTCTGGATGTCCGCCCGGTGTTCTGCAGTTGGAGGTTGCAAAAGAACTCAGTCTATCGCCATAATTACCACCGGCTCTTAGAATTTGTGTGGGTTGATCGAGCCATTTTACGATCAGTGTATTGGGTTCGTGCTGCGCCCATTCGATACCGCCTTTTTCTCCGTAGATACGGATCTTCAATGCATTTTCTTCACCTGCAGCTACTTGGGAAGCCATTAAAACACCACGTGCTCCATTGCTCATGCGTAATAAAACATTGCCATCATCATCTAGGATACGTCCTTCTACCATGGCATTGAGATCGGCGCATAGATGGGTGATCTGAGCACCTGTGATATATTCGGCAAGGTGAGCGGCATGTGTGCCGATATCGCCCATAGCACCGGCTTTACCTGATTTTTTAGGATCGGTTCTCCAGGCAGCTTGTGCATTGCCTTCTCTTTCTGATAGTTTACTCAGCCATCCTTGCGGATACTCTACCCATACCTTTCTGATCTTACCCAATGCACCTCCGGTAACCATTGCGCGAGCTTGTTTTACCATGGGATAACCTGAATAAGTATGTGTCAAACAAAGGATCAATCCTGTTTCCTGTACTTTTTGATGGAGTTGTTTGGCTTCATCCAGGGTGAATGCGATCGGTTTTTCAATCACCACATGAAAACCATGATCAAGCGCCATCATTGCCGGAGCAAAGTGTGCGAAGTTGGGGGTAACGATGGTCACAAAATCCATTCGTTTGTCTGCAGGAAGCTGACTTTCTTTGGTGATCATTTCTTCATAGGTCAGATAGATCCTGTCTTCAGGCAGAAACAATGAGCGACCGGAGTCTTTCGCGATGTCCGGATTGATGCTCAGTGCTCCACAACAAAGTTCGATCAGTCCATCCATATTGGCAGCAAGGCGGTGAATGGCACCAATAAAGGCATCTTTCCCACCACCTACCATACCCATCCTGAGTTTACGGTTCATGTCAAGTAGTTTTTGGTTTCGGTTATTAAGCGCTGAAATGATTTAGAAGTGTAAGGTTATTAAAAAAAAGGAAGCGAACGAAATTTTGAATAGCAAAACAGTGTGATAATAAGTGAACACTTGTTCGTTTTATGGCAACAAGAATGGTTCAATCGCTTAAACATTCTAGACCATGGTGTGAAAATAAAAATTACATTTAAAGACTATTTTGATTCACAATACCAACGATCATGCAAGCCATCACACTTCAATGGGTTTACCCTTATTCATTTCTTGTTCACCGACAATCATTTTTTCTCCAACAATACATACTGTTTAAACACTAATTCCTATATTTATTACCTGCGAAACCATCATCATGGGAACTGACCAGAATAGACGAAAAACGATCAAACAGTTGCTTGCCGGATCAGCACTTCTTGCTACATCTGTGCCTTCTTTTGCATTGGAATCAGAAAAAAAATCTTCACCTATGGCACTTAAAGGCAATATCAATCATTCTGTTTGTCGCTGGTGCTACAATGATATTCCACTGGATCAGTTGTGTGTAATCGTTAAAGAAATGGGGTTGGTAGGAATTGATCTGGTTGGACCAAAAGATTGGGATATTCTTAAAAAACATAACCTGATCTCAACCATGTGTAATGGCGCAGAGATAGGACTGGTAAAGGGTTGGAATGACCCGCAATACCATGATGTATTGATCAAAAATTATACAGAGCATATTGAACTGGTTGCTAAAGCTGGTTATTCGAATCTGATTTGTTTCAGTGGAAATAGAAATGGGATGGATGATGAAACTGGGATGAAGAATTGTGTAGAGGGATTGAAAAAGATCATGTCGCTTGCAGAAAAAAAAGGTGTGGTGATTCAGATGGAACTTTTCAATAGTAAGGTTGACCATAAAGATTATATGTGTGATAGTTCTGCATGGGGGGTTGAATTGTGTAAGCGTTTAGGTTCTCCCAATTTTAAATTGCTGTACGATATCTATCACATGCAGATCAATGAAGGTGATATCATTCGCACTATTAAAAGAGATCACCAGTATTTTGGTCATTATCATACGGCAGGAGTTCCGGGTAGACATGAAATTGATGAGACGCAGGAATTGTATTATCCTGCCATTATGAAAGCAATTGTAGAAACAGGGTTCAAACAATATGTAGCGCAGGAATTCATTCCAACAGGAAATGACAAAATTGGATCATTAAGGAAAGCGGTACAGTTGTGTGATGTGTAAGATAGTTTATAGCAAAAAAATGTATTGCTATGTGCTATGATCTATAAGCAAGATGCAATAAGCCAAACAAACAACAAACCTTCATAAACAAAAGACCATGGCCGATCAAAATTATGACGCAATTGTAGTGGGCTCAGGTATTAGTGGTGGCTGGGCTGCCAAAGAGCTTACTGAAAAGGGGCTGAAAGTACTGATGCTTGAGCGTGGACGTAACATTGAACACATCAAGGATTACGTGAACGCCAACAAAGAAGCATGGGACTATCCCCATCGCGGTAGAAGAACACAACAGATGATCAATGATTATCCTGTGTTGAAACGCGATTATCCTTTGAATGAAACCAATTTGGATTATTGGGTGAATGAAAAGGAAAGTCCATATACCGAAGTAAAACGTTTCGACTGGTTCCGTGGATACCATGTGGGCGGACGTTCACTGATGTGGGGTCGTCAGAGCTATCGTTGGAGCGATTTTGACTTTGAAGCCAATGCAAAAGACGGTGTTGCCATTGATTGGCCGGTTCGTTATAAGGATATTGAGCAGTGGTACACATATGTAGAACGTTTTGCAGGTATTAGTGGTAGTAAAGAAAATTTACCACAGCTTCCTGATAGTGATTTTCTTCCCCCGATGGAACTCAACTGCGTAGAAAAAGATCTTGCAAAACGACTGAAAGAGTATTATAAAAATCAGCGTACCATGATCATCGGTAGAACTGCTAACCTTACTAAGGAGCATGAGGGTCGTACCAGTTGCCAATATCGCAACAAATGCTGGTTGGGTTGTCCGTTCGGTGCTTATTTCAGTACACAGTCCTCAACATTACCCGCCGCCATGAAAACGGGCAACTTAACGTTGCGTCCATGGTCGATCGTGACTAAGGTATTATACGATAAAGATAAAAAGCGCGCAACGGGTGTTGAAGTACTGGATGCTGAAACAAATCAGACTTATACTTACAATGCAAAGATCATTTTCCTGAATGCCTCTGCTTTGAACTCTGCGTGGATTCTGATGAATTCTGCAACAGATGTATGGCCTGATGGTTTGGGTAGCAGCAGTGGAGAACTGGGTCACAATATTATGGATCATCACTTAGGTGTTGGTGCAGGTGGACGAGTGGAAGGTTATGAAGACAAATACTATTTTGGTCGCCGTGCCAATGGTATTTATATTCCCCGTTACCAGAATCTTTTTGGTGATAAGCGTGATTACCTACGTGGATTCGGTTATCAGGGAAGTGCTTCTCGACAAGGCTGGGGTCGTGATGTGGCTGAATTAAGTATTGGTGCAGATTTTAAAGATGCATTGACTGAACCCGGAGGCTGGTCTTTTGGTATGATGGGTTTTGGTGAAGTATTACCAGATCATAACAACAAGATTACATTGGATAAAAATGTAAAAGATAAATGGGGACTTCCGGTTCTTTCTTTTGATTGTGAGTTGAAAGAAAATGAACTCAAAATGAGAAAAGACATGGAAGCCGATGCCATTGAAATGCTAACCAATGCCGGTGTTAAAGATGTAAGAGGTTATGAAGGTAATGGTGTACTTGGTCGCGGTATCCATGAAATGGGAACAGCTCGTATGGGACATGACCCTAAAACATCTGTACTGAACAAGTACAATCAGGTGTGGGATGCACCCAACGTATTTGTAACAGATGGTGCATTCATGACCTCATCAGCTTGTGTAAACCCATCATTGACATACATGGCATTCACAGCAAGAGCTGCTGATTATGCAGTGTCTGAATTAAAGAAACAAAATTTATAATAGTGAGTAGTGAGTAGTGAGCAGTCAATAAAAAATGATTATTCACTCACTACTCACTGCTGACTTCTCACTAAAAATATTTACCATGAATAGAAGAGAAGCCCTTTCCAGCGTAGCCTTGCTGCTTGGTGGAACCATTATTGGATCCAGCGCTTTCCTGATGGGTTGTAAATCCAGTGGAAGCGAAAGTGGTATCAGCTTTTCCCCTGACGATATTAGTTTTCTCAATGAAGTAGGAGAAACGATCTTACCAGCTACCAGTACTCCCGGTGCTAAAGAAGCCAAAGTGGGAGAGTTTATGTCTGTTTATGTAGCAGATTGTTATGAAGCTAAAGATCAGAGCATCTTTAAAGAAGGCATCAAAAAACTTGATGAAGCCAGTCAGAAAAAGAATGGCAAATCATTCATCGAAAGTACAGCTGAACAGCGACATGATCTTTTGGTAGAATTGGATAAAGAAGCAAAAGAGTACCAAAAGAATAAAAAAGAAGATGACCCCAATCATTATTTCAGAATGATGAAAGAGCTCACACTATTAGGCTTCTTCACTTCGGAAGTGGGTGCTACTAAAGCATTACGTTATGTAGCAGTACCCGGAAAATATGAAGGCTGTATTCCTTATAACAAGGGAGATAAAGCTTGGGCAACTTAATTAAGTAAAAAGTCAAAAGTAAAAAGTCAAAAGTGAAAAGAAGTGAGTATTATCATTTCTGACTTTTGACTTTTTACTTTTGATTTTTCACTTTTTTTCCATCACCTTAAACCTATCATCATGTCAACCAATCGTAGAGAATTTCTTCGTAATACCGGATTTGCGGCGCTGGCGGCTTCATTGCCATTTGCAGGTAAATCATCTTCTTTCTTTAGCTCACTTGCTCCTTATAAACCAATTGGCTCTTTTGGAATTCAGTTGTGGACTGTGAAAGAAGCACTGTTTGCAGATGCAAAAGATACGCTTGCTAAACTTTCTTCTTATGGGTACAAACAGATTGAAAGCTTTGAAGGTCCTAAAGGATTTTTCTGGGGAATGAAGAATACTGAATTCAAAAAGTATATGGATGATCTGGGTATGAAGATCGTTTCCTCGCATTGTAATAATACTGTTGATTTTGAAAGAAAGGCTGCTGAAGCTGCTGAGATCGGAATGTCATATTTGATCTGCCCCTGGAAAGGGCCTCAAAAATCGATCGATGATTTCAAACGTTTCAATGATGAGTTCAATAAATGTGGGGAGATCGCTAAGAAAAATGGAATTCGTTTTGCATATCATAATCACGATTATTCTTTCAAATCATTAGACGGACAAATTCCTCAAGTGGTGATGATGGAAGGAACCGATAAAGACTTAGTAGATTTTGAAATGGATATTTATTGGGTAGTAGCTGCCGGAGAAGATCCTAAAGCATGGTTTAAAAAATACCCACATCGTTTCCGTTTGTGTCATGTAAAAGACCTGACCAAAACAGCCAAAGGGAATGAATCTTGTCAGATCGGAAAAGGAACCATTGATTTCAAATCTATTTTAAGCGAAGGATCAAAATACGGGTTGAAAAACTTCATCGTAGAACAAGAAGCTTTCACAGGAACCAATCCAATGGAGAGTGCAAAAGCGAATGCAGGGTATATGAGCAAGTTTGAAATTTGATAAATAAGAAATAAAAAATAAAAAATAAAAAATAAGGAATAAGAAAGTAGGAGAGCTATTTCTTTACTTTCTTATTCCTTATTTTTTATTTCTTATTCCTCAGTTCCTACATTCCCAAACTCCACCCTTCTCTATACTGTCTCTTCACAAACTGATTGGCTTCATCGAAGTTGGTGATCTTCATGTTTGGTCCATCCCAAACCAGTCTAATGTTGCGTCCAGGATATGTTATACGACCATTGTCCATTTTCTTTTGAAGGTCATAACTACGGATCGCTAAGTTGCCCATGAGTACGCTCTCTGTGAGAGGTCCGGCTACATCAAAGTTTGAGCTGAGGTTTTTAGCGGCTGAAGAGCCATACCCTGCGATAGCTGCTTCTACCCATGCAGCATAGTGACCATTGTCTCCATTGGGAACTCTTGCTATGGTTTGAGGAACTTGTGTGGTCTTGGTTAAACTGGTAGGTAACAAATTAGGAATAGCACCGTAAGTGCCACACATCATCTTCCCTTTGGTACCAATGAAGATGGTTCCATTACCGCCATCACCCATCATTTCATTCGGGCCTAATTCTGCCGGACGTTCAGGTTGAATACCGCCATCCATCCAGTGCATGGTGAGATCAGGTTTACCATTTTGTCCTTTGAATTTTAAGATGATATGTGAAGCGATAGGTCCGCATTCAGGAGCATATACAGCATTCCAGTTTCTTTCATAACGTTTGGCCACACTACACTCAGCAGACTCAGGGTAACCAAGTCCGAGAACAGCAAAAGCAGGAGCCATGATATGACAAGCCATATCACCCAATGCGCCTGTACCATAATCCCACCAACCACGCCAGTTGAATGGAACGAGATTATCTACATAATCTTTGTAAGGAGCAGTTCCCAACCAAAGATCCCAGTTCAATTCTTTGGGAACAGGTAAAGTGTTCTTAGACCATTGAATACCTTGGGGCCATACAGGTCTGTCAGTATAACAATACACAGTATGCACATCACCGATCAATCCTGCATTGTACCAGTCTACAAGTTGTCTCACACCATCACCTGAAGCACCCTGGTTACCCATTTGGGTTACCACTTTATATCGGTGGGCTGCTTGCGTAAGCATACGAGCTTCATAAATATCATGGGTCAAAGGTTTTTGAACATATACATGTTTGCCTAACTGCATGGCTGCCATGGCTTGCACAGCATGCATATGATCAGGTGTTGAAACAGATACAGCATCTATGTTTTTATGTTCCTTATCCAACATTTCACGGTAATCTTCATACACTTTGGCTTTGGGATAACGTTCACGACTCTTGGCGGTTTGTCTGCTGTCTACATCACAGAGAAAAGCAATATCTGCTTTTCCACTCATAAAGAAACTGTAGATATCACTTTCACCTTTTCCGCCTGCACCAATACCTGCTATTTGTAGTTTATCACTGGGAGCAACAAAGCCACGCCCTAATACATTACGCGGCACGATATAAAAACCTGCCAATGCAGTGAGACCATTTTTGAGAAATTTTCTTCTCGAGTCATCCTGCGACGTGATCTCCTGTTGTTTCTTCTTGGAATTTTTTTTCATAAAAATCAGTTGTTGGTTGGATAAGCAATCGAGCTATGAATTTATTCAATTATTTTGATTGATAGACAGAAAAGATAAATCCATGCACTGCTACAACAGGCATTGAATCAAGGGAAGAATTGCTAAAAAACTATGGATTAAAAGTGCTGTCGGGAACGATTGCAAAACTTCCCGGTTGGATATTGAAGAAGGTGATATCTGTTAGATCCTGATTGGAGCGGAATCCATTGGCGTAGCGCCCTTTTTGTTTATAAGGATAATTTTGGATCAATGTAACCGGGGTGTTGGTATAGAACTGTGCCAAGTTTTGATCCCAGTATAATTCATCACAATACAAAGTATCTCCTTTGATATTATAAATCACTACTTGGTCTCTGAGGTATACTTTGTTTTCATTTTGCAGGTATCGGCCATATTTGGCTGAAAGTCTGCTTTCTACTTTCATACTGTCATCATAAAATTCCACAAACAACGAATTAGGAAATTCAGTTTTGCGTGCAGAGTCTCCCTGATAACGTAAAAGTATAGGGGCTGTTAGTTTGGCGCCAATCCTTCCATTTTGACTCAAAAAACTTTGAATGTCTTTTCCCTCTTCAATGCCAGGGAGTTTCTTACCTAAAGCTTTCACATCATCTACATTGTTCTCACATGCCAACAAAAAAACACAGCCTATCAAGCAGGCTGTGAATGAGGAAATAATATGTGAAGTAGATTTAATCATACCTGCGCTTCTGGAACCAGATATCAGTTAAGCTCATACCTAAAGTAAACTGTACATAACTCTCGGTAATATTGTTAACACTGGTACCACGTTTTCCAAATTGAAGTGCTGTATTCAAGATGGTAAACTGACGATCATAGTTGTTCCATTTTTTAATCGGGAAACCAGCACCCAAAGAGAATCCTGAAGTTCTGATACCATTACCATCCGGATTGATGTACTCATCACCGATGAATGCACCTACACGATAGTTAACATTGCTCCAATAATTTCTTCCTGTTAATGGATCAGGACAAAGCTGTGCACCTACCCTAAGCTGCCAACTGTTTACCAATCGGTCGGGTTGATTATAGAAACGATACTTACTCCATTGTGTTGCTGTATACTCAGCTCCAATAGACCACATTTCAAAAGTACCGCGGTTATTGCTGGATGTTTTATGGATGGTAATACCTCCGGCATAAGTGGAAGGCATTACGATGGTGCCTTTGATATCACTTACAACAGAAACGCTATCAATTGTAATTTCTCCTGCTTGTGTTTCGGTATAAGTCTCTCTCTTTTGATCTTGGGATGCTGACAGCTTTTGGTCTAAACTATAGGTAGCGCCCAGTCTCAGGTAATAATTATTCGTAACGCCGGTTTGTGCATTGATCCTTTTGCGTAAAGGAATCTCATATTGAATACCGGTATGTAAGAATACTTTGTTGAATGTAGTAATGGTAGAAGAATTGGATTGAAAATAGAGTGTAGTATCATTCACAAAGATCTTTTTAGTAGCGATCTCTCTTCTCCCAAAATTGAAACCTGTATTGAAACCTATGCTTAGGTTCTTCCATTTTTTTCCGATACCAACAAAGGCCTGATTCAATCCACCTGATCCTTCATAGATGGTTGCCAAGCTATCACCTGCTACTCTTTCTCTGCTAACTACTGAGTAATTGATTCGGGAGATGGGTCTGATACCAAATGCCATGCCCAATCCTTTGGTTCTTTTCAGTGGCATTCCAATAGCTACATAGGATGGGTAGAAATAGTTGGATCTGAATTTTCCCGTTGGATTCTCACTTCTTAGGTTTCTGGTGTCGATCGTTAATCCAAGATCATAGGAAACCATGAAATAGTTCGCATAGGTTGCAGGATTCATAAAGTTGACGGCCTGACCAACATTATTGTTCACCCCATCAGAATAAGCGGCACTGATACCACCCATGGCTCTGCTTATTGCATGTGAACTATTGAAAATCTCTCCCAAGCCATAGCGACTAAAAGGAGAATTCTCCTGAGCGCTTGTGGAAAGCAGGGTAAATCCGGTAATGAAAAGGGTCAGACTAAATCTGAGTAGTGTTGTGCTCACAAATCGCATACAGGCCTTTAAAAATTAGATAAGGGTCGGCAAATATCCTGTTTTTTAGATGCGGTACAAAAAAAGCCATATCCCCCCCGGTTAATAGCACGTTAAAGTTGTTGAATTTCAATGCATAAGCATCAATAATTCCATCAATTTCCTTGGCCATTCCCATGATTACACCGCTTTGTAGGTTGGTTTTGGTATCAAAACCAATCAGCGGGAAGTGATGATCGGGCTCAACCATGGGCAATAATGCCGTTTGCTCATGCATAGCCCGAAAACGCATGGTCATACCCGGGGAAATGCTTCCACCTAAGAACTCATGCGATTTGTTGATGTAATTGTAAGTAATACAGGTGCCCAATCCAATGGCTAAATTGTGTGTATGAGGGAAAAGGTCTACAGCTGCAGCACAAATGGCCAATCTATCAGCGCCTATCGTTTCCGGTTTACCTACGGGTGTAGTGAAAGGCAGTTTGCTGGTATGTCCTAATTTATGAAAGTCAGTTCTTTCAGTTAAAAGAGGTTCTAAATCCGGATGATGTTTGATCACTGAAGATAGAATGGATTTTTTGGGTTGATACTGATCCAGTATCGCAGCTACCGTATCAGGCGCATCATTTTCCAATACAAGTACTTCTTTTAGTTCTTTACCTGCAAATACTGCGCACTTGAGCCGGGTATTGCCAAAGTCAAAACATAAACTGGTATGCATAGATCTGTTTATAGGTCAAAGTTAAAGCCTTTCAGTTCCCTGAAATGCCCATTCAGTTGTATGCGCTCTTTCAAAGATTCCATTCCTGCAACTACAGGTAATACTTTGGATAAATGTTGTTTCAGGTATTCTAATCGCTGCGACTCATACAATAGACCCAAAAACTCATATTCTTCTTCGAGTGAAAGTCCGGCATGATGCGCCAAGTCATAACTGCAAAGTTCAGCATCCGGTTTTTTAAAGTCTTTGCTAACTTGAATTAATTGATGCAATTCTCTAATCGCTGCTAATACTTGTGATGCAAGTTTACTGTTTTGTCTTTCATCATTATCAGGATAATGAACAATAGCGCCACTGTACAGCTTTTCCGGAATGGTTTTTACGAGTTCCAATACCCGAAACACTTTTTCACCACGTGTACGGATATCCATTTTACCGTCTTCATGCACCTGAACAATTTCTGTAATGGCTACCAGTGTTCCCATTTCAGAAACATTGTTTTTCAAAACAATTGGAATACCAAAAGGGCGGTTTTCGCCAAAACAATCCTGGATCAGTTGTTTATAACGAGGTTCAAATATGTGTAGGTTCAATTGTTCTCCAGGGAAAACCACTACACCCAGTGGAAAAATAGGAATAAAATTGGTCATAGTCTTTCAATACGCTACGAAATAAGGGAAATAGCAGTTACCCGACAAATAGCGTGCAAGGATAACGTCCCTGATTTCTTGAACACTTGTGTTTAGTTTTCTTCTATCCCCTATTTCCTCTTTACTTTGTACTATGAAGATATCAGGATTTACGATCATCAAGAATGCAGTCATGAATGATTATCCGATCGTGGAAGCCATTAAATCTATCTTACCCGTGGTAGATGAAATGATTGTATTGGTGGGTGATAGTGAAGATGAAACCATTGCTTTGATGCAATCGATTAATGATCCGAAGATCAAGATCCATCATTCTGTTTGGGATAAAAATTTACGTACAGGCGGCACAGTATTAGCTGTTGAAACGAATAAAGCTTTTCAATTGATAGATCCTGAAAGTGACTGGGCTTTTTATATTCAGGGTGATGAAGCAGTACATGAGCAATACCATGACATTATTCGCAAAACCTGTTTGCAATACAAAGACGATAAACGTGTGGAGGGCTTGGTATTTAAATACCTTCATTTCTATGGCACCTATGATTATGTAGGAGATAGCCGCAAGTGGTATGATCATGAAGTAAGGATCATTCGAAACGATAAAAAGATCAGCTCTTATAAAGATGCACAAGGTTTTAGGGTGGGGGAAAGAAAGCTATGGGTAAAGCCGGTGGATGCTTATGTGTATCATTATGGATGGGTGAAAAATCCAGAGCAGATGATGAAAAAAATGAAAAATTTCAGCAAACTCTGGCACTCTGATCAAAAGCTCGAAGAATTGATGAAGTCTCCTGACTTCTGGAACTATGATGATTTTGATTCACTGCAAAAATTTACAGATACACATCCTGTTGTGATGCGAGAAAGGATTGCCCGACAAAACTGGAAAACAGAACTTGATATCAGCAAAAAGAAATTCTCTTTGAAAGATAGATTCCTGTATTACTTTGAAAAACTCACCGGCATCAGGCCGTTTGATTTTCGTAATTACCGGGTCTTGAAATAGTGATTTTTTGAAGAAAAGACGAAGGTTCTTTCCACAATAAAGCTACTGCCCATGCGTGTATCCATACACTATATTGATACGCAAGATTGGTTTCTATCAAACAAGACACCATAATGGCTGCTGATACAGCACTGAGTGCTATGTTCTTTTTTCGGATACCCCGAATCAAAGGATAGATCAACCATCCACTGAAAAATAGCATGCCGATCATACCGCTTCCCATCCACCAAAACAACCATTGGTTAAATGGCCATCCGAAATCAAATTTTTGTTGCGGATAGTTATTTTGAATACTGCTTCTGATCACATCATCAATGGCAGACCATCCAATATTGTTTTGTCCTGCTTGAATGAGTTTCCAGGATTCACCATTGATCACCCTTCTGGTAGCATCCGATAAAGTTGGGTCAGCTTTACCTGTCTCAAATTGTTGCCAGTCGTATAATGTGTAGGCAACTTTTTGTTGTATTCCTGGCGATAGCTGGTAAGTGATCGCCGATAGTAACATGATTCCTGTGATTGCTATTATGAGGGTCCTTTTCTGAAATTGATTACCGTTTACTAGTATAAAAAATGCAATGACAATGATCATGATCAATATCATGATCCATGCTGTTCGGATGGCAAGTATCAAAATTGCGAGGAATAAAAAAACACCCAGCAGTCTCGTTTTTTTTTGTTGGACGAATAATACAAAACTCATGAAGCAACCGATCGCTAAAAACATTCCAAAACGAACATGATCATCATCCATCCATACAGGTACTGTTTGTCCCGATCCATACCTGATCAATGTTTCTTGATAATGCGTGATATACCAGAAAAGCGGATAACTCAATGCGATCAGGCTTGACCAAACCCAATATTTCAGCAATACACTTTGAGAATACTTTAATGAAATAAGCGATCCTGCAAATGCAGCCACTATATAAGTACTTAGTGTAAGCAAATGATCAAGGTCTTCTTTGGCAAAACCATTCTGCCAACATCCCAATAAAGCAATCAAGACCGGTGATATTCCCCAAATGAGCAAGTATTTATTTTCGTCGTGAAAAATGTCTTTTCTTGAATGTGCAATTAACCAAACTACCCATAGCATTGCAGACAAAGACAAAATAGCGCGGCTCCATAGTAAACCTGCGAGGGAGATGATCATCAGTAGAACAGGTAGCCATGCTTTTTTCATGATATATCAACGAATCAGTGATACTCTGGATGCAAATACTTTCTTTTGCAATAGTAAACTTAAATTTAAGTTACCGATCGCAATATGTGGGATCAATTATTACAACAAATAGCAGGGTCAGATCTGAAAGCTTTGGCTAGAAGTATTTCATTGGTAGAAAATGAAGTGGAAGGCTATGAAAAGTTTCTAGGTCAATTGCCTGCCGGACATGCATCTGTTACCGGTATTACTGGTCCTCCGGGAGCGGGCAAGAGTACATTGGTAGATGCATTGATTCATCAATGGGTCAGTGAAGGGAAGAAAGTAGGGGTATTATGTGTGGATCCCTCATCACCCTTCAATTTAGGGGCTGTTTTAGGGGACCGGATACGGATGAGTGATTGGTACAATCATCCCAATGTGTTTATCCGCTCACTTGCTACCAGAGGCTCATTGGGTGGATTACATCCGCATATCATAGAGATTACAGCTTTAATGCAGGCGGCAGGATTTGATCAAGTGATTGTTGAAACCGTAGGAGTTGGGCAAAGTGAAATAGAAATTGCAGGATTGGCTGATACAACTGTGGTGGTGGTGGTACCTGAGGCAGGCGATGAAGTACAAACCATGAAAGCTGGATTAATGGAGATCGCCGATGTTTTTGTAGTAAACAAAAGTGACAGACCCGATGCCGATCATTTTGTAAAAAATTTGAGAATGATGTTGGCGCCTGCGTTCAAACAAATCAGTTGGGAAGTGCCGGTGATAAAAACCGTTGCTTCTGAAAAGAAAGGGATCAGTGATCTGGCTTCTATGATTCATCAACACCAGTTATTACAAGAAGATCGTCCAAGAAAAGCATGGTTGTTAACAGAAAGAGCTTATCAGCTCATACAACGTTATCGTATGCGTGATATTCAAAAAGAAACGATCAAAAAAGCCATAGAAACAGATCTTGAAAAAGGCCGCTTCAACTTGTTTACTTTCATTCAACACTATATATAATTTTTGTGCTTAACCCATCTACAACTCTGATTGATCAACCTTTAGTGTCTGTGGTAATGGCTACCTATAATGGTGAGCGATTTATAGGTGCACAACTGGAAAGTATTCTTACACAAACCTATGCTCATCTGGAAATAATCATTGTAGACGATGGTTCAACAGACAGGTCTTATACTCTTCTTGAAGAATATGCACAGAAAGATCAACGAATAAAATTATTCAGGAATGAAAAGAATCTGGGCTATGTAAAAAATTTTGAAAAGGGGTTGTCGCTCGCAACTGGAGATTACATTGCACCAAGCGATCAGGATGATGTATGGTTGCCTGAAAAAATTGAAGTTTTGATAAATGGAATTGGGAATGCTACGATTGCTTATTGTGATTCTTCTTTGATCAATGAAAACGGGATACTGATCGGGAAAAAACTATCGGATATAAAACGCTTAGTTGATTTCAATGATTGTTTGAACTTTTTGGTTGGCAATTCTGCTCCCGGCCATGCCATGTTGATAAAAAAAGAGTTGGTGCGAAATTCGATTCCTTTAGCTCCTATGATACCTCATGATCATTGGCTTGGCTTTGTTGCTACCTTGTATCAAGGAATCAAATTCATTGATCAACCATTGGTGTATTATAGGCAGCATAATAGTAGTGTATTTGGTGCAGTAAAAGTTAAAGATTCTAGTGGAGAGCGAAGAGTCAAAAAAAGAAAAGATCTGGACGCGATCAGACAAAGAGTAGCACTTATGTATGAGAAATGCAAAATTTTGGAACATAAGGAAACCGAATTTTTCAGACGCTGTTCAAAAGCTTATGAATCTTTTATACTGATTCATAACTTTAATCGTATGTACTTGTTTTTTTCTTGCAACAAAAGAATACTGGCGTATAAAAAGAGAAGTCTTTTAAGAAGATGGTTATATTGTATAAAAATGTTTTTTACTATTCAATAAGTGAGTGAGAGAAAAAAAATAGTAGGAGAGATACAAAAGATCGTATTTGATTGCGAGCGTATGAAGTACCCGCATACGGGGCTGTATCATTTCTGTCAACAACTTGGGAATGCGTTACTCAAAGAAGTCAGAAGTGATGAGGAAATCGTTTTTTACACTTCAAAAAAAAATATGAGAACTTTTGGTACAGATAGTACATATCTGACTCAAAAGTGGTTTCATAAGTTGGTGATGCCTTCAGTAGCGCAATACAAAGTTTGGCATGTTATGCATCAGCAAAGTATGTACCACCCCTCTGCAAAAAAGATACCTGTTGTACTTACTGTGCATGATCTTAATTTTTTGAAAGGAACGCTAAAAAATGAAGGAAAACGGAAATTTTATTTGAGCGAGTTACAAAAGCGAATTGATCAAGCCCATTATATTGTTGCTATTTCTAATTATGTATTGAATGATTTGAAAGCACATATTGATATTGGGATGAAACCTCATTCTGTGATTTATAATGGGTGCAATGTTTCAGCACTTCAGACCTTGAAAGAACCTTTAATTATTCCGAGAAAACCATTCCTTTTTTCTATTGGCACAGTTACAGAGAAAAAAAATTTTCATGTCTTGCCTAGACTTCTAAAGAATACAGAGTTTTCATTACTATTATCAGGGGTTATTCAGGATGAAGAATACAAGAAAATGATAATTGATGAGGCAAAAGCGCTTGGAGTGCTTGAGCGGATATATTTTACAGGACCGATTTCAGAAAACGACAAGCAGTGGTATTATACAAATTGTGTAGGTTTTGTTTTTCCATCTATCGCTGAAGGATTTGGTCTTCCAGTGATTGAAGCCATGGCAAAGGGGAAACCCGTTTTTTTATCCTCTCTCACAAGCCTGCCTGAAATAGGCGATCAGTATGCCTTTTATTTTTCAGACTTTACAATGGAAAGCATGCAGAAAACCCTTGAGGAAGGATTAAGGATATATGTGCAAAATAATATGCGGGAATCGATCATTACACATGCCAAAAGTTTCGACTGGTCTATTACTGCAAAAAAATATTTAGATATCTATAGGTCCTTTTATTGAGACAATTATTTCGTAGCATACCCCCATAATCCAGATGGCATGGTATGATTTTCAAATGATGTATATCCTTTTTGATAAGTTGAATATTTCTTATCGTTTTTGATGAGATGTTTATGAAAGCAAAACAGGAAAAACTTAACCAACAATCGAATAACACCCTTACTGCCTGCTTGTTTTGCCCATAAGCTCATCATTATGATCAGGCTATAATTAAATCCACCTCTAGGCGAAATAGAATGACTGGAGAACCCATTGGCATCAAAAAATCTGCTCAATGAATAGGGTGTAAAACGATGGTGGTCGTGTGGTACTTCATGTAAACTATAAATGAAAGGCACGGAAAAGAAGATACTTCCGCCTGGTTTTAATACTCGACGCATTTCTTTCAATATCGCATTTGTATCAAAGTAATGTTCTAAAAATTCAGTGGCAATAATCCAGTCTACACTTTCAGACTCAAGAGGAATAGTATATCCATCCCAATACATATCTGGCTTCACCTTATTATGATACTCAGAGTGTTCAAGATCCATTCCAATATATTGACTTATAGTGCCTGCTTCCATGAGAAAATCTCTATAAGGCATAACACCACATCCTAGATCAAGAACGTTGCCTTTGATTTTTGTTTTCAAATCTTTGACCGCCTCAATCAACGAATGCTGAATGAGATAATATCCATAACCCAGTTTTAGCGTAGGTTTAATATAAACTTTTTCTATTTGTTGCTTGGTCATGTCAGACTTGTTTCTAATAAATCACCTCCTGTATTATGCTATTTAAACTTCTTTCTTGATCTAACTATGGGTGAATCAATGATCTTTAATAAATATAATGGATAAAGAATTGGCGTTATAATAAACCTAAGTATATCAACCTCGTAGCGCTCTTTGATGTAAGAAAGGCGAATGATCTTTTCAAGATAAAAATCAGAATGTTTTTTTATGATGTATTGCTTATTGAGTTTGATCTTGTCTTCATTGGAGTAACCGGTGATCACTGAGTTGTTGATGATGCGGTAATAAAAAAGTTCTTCATCTAGCAAGTGAAACTTAAATCCGTTTGATGCTGCGTTGATCCAAAACTCCCAATCTTCAAATCCATAAAAGGGGATAGCTGTATCATATCCGCCATTTTTTTCCCATACTTCTCGTTTATAAACAGCACATGCATCTGCAAAGTTGCCGGTTACAATATCTAGGTCATCAAATTTTCTTACTTTATATTGTCTCTTTTTTTGAGAAAGATCGCCAAAGAAAATAGGTCTTGCATAAACAATATCAACGTCTTTATTTAGTAGAATTGGCATAGCCTTGTTGATATAATCAGGAGAAATTTTATTGTCAGCATCCAATGGCAAAATGTACTGCCCCTTTGCATTGGCGACACCGGTATTTCTTGCACTTGCAGGTCCGCCATTTTTTTGAAAAAAAACTTGGTATCCTACAGCTTGTAAAGCTTCTAATTTAGAAAGTGTTGCACTATCGCTTGAACCGTCGTCTACAATAATAATTTCAACAGGGTATAAAATTTTATCCGTAGCGATACTATCTATGGCTTCTTGAATATATGCTCCATGATTGTAGCAAGGAATAACAATTGAGACAAGTGGCTTACTTATGTCCATTATTTTGAGATGAGGCGATTAATGCTTGTTTTCCTTTTCATTCTTCCACCATCTCCATCCAATATACCCCATAATCGCTAATGGTGCTCCAGCAAGATAGATAATAGCAGAATTCAATGCTTTGGCAGGCCCTTCTCCTAATTGTGAAGCGGTTTTGGTACAGATAGAACATTGTGCGTCAGCAAACTGGCTGATCACTAAAAGTATACCCATTAAAACGATCATCCTCCATCCCTGCTGTTTCATATCTGAAAGTTTATACAAAGGTACGGATAAGTCAAAAGTGAAAAGTGAAAAGTCAAAAGTGAAAGGAAAAAACTGTGAAACTCTTTAGTAACAAATCTCTTCCTTCTTTTCACTTTTGACTTCTCTTTCCTATCTTTCTTGTTCAACCTTTTACCGTGAATCAACGCAGAGATTTTCTACAACGCATCGGATTGTTGGCAGGGGCATTTTCCGCCAATAGTCTGTTTCAGCAATTACATGCTGCTGAATGGGAGTCTGAACAACTAAGGGTATCTTCTTTTAGTCCGGAACAAACGGCTACAGATGAAGACTATTGGTCTGTAATTCAGCAAGCGTATACCGTCAATCCCAACCTTGTGAATCTAAACAATGGGGGTGTAAGCCCATCACCGAGGGTGGTGCAAGAGGCCGTAGAAAGGTTCAATCAGCTATCAAATGAAGGCCCGTCCTACTATATGTGGCGTATTTTAGATCAGGGCAGGGAGCCTTTACGTTATAAATTAGCGACATTGGCCGGATGCTCACCGGAAGAAATAGCAGTGAACAGAAATGCTACGGAAGCTTTGAATACGGTGATCTTTGGTCTGGATCTCAAAGTTGGTGATGAGGTTATTGGAACGAAGCAGGATTATCCCAATATGATCCAAGCATGGAAACAAAGAGCTTTACGTGATGGCATTGTGTATACACAGATCAGTTTTGATTTTCCGATGGAAAACGACGATGCCATTGTTGCGGCATTTGAAAAAGCCATTACTCCCAAAACAAAAATTTTACACCTCACACATATCATTAACTGGATCGGACAAATACTTCCAGTGAAGAAGATCGCACAGATGGCGCATCGAAGGGGATTGGAAGTGATTGTTGATGGTGCTCATTCATTTGGCTTGCTAGATTTTAAAATACCAGATTTGGAGTGTGATTATTTCGGCACAAGCTTACACAAATTCCTCAGCGCTCCTATCGGCAGTGGGATGTTATGGATCAAAAAAGAAAAAATTGAGAAGATATGGCCACTGGTGTGTAATGACAAACCAAGAAGTGATGACATCAGAAAGTTTGAAACCCTTGGTACCAGAAGCTTTCCAATAGAGCAAGGTATAGGTGAAGCATTGAATTTTCACAATGCTATAGGCGCTAAAAGAAAAGAGGAAAGGATACGTTATCTGAAAAATTATTGGGCCGAAAAAGCAAGAACCATTCCGAAAGTAAAAATACATACCTCATTCAAACCTGAATATGCTTGTGCCATCTGTGGCGTTTCTGTGGATGGAATGACACCTGCGCAACTCGATCAGGCATTGTTCAACACCTATAAAATACACACTGTAGGGATCGTATGGGAAAACATCAGCTGTGTTCGTATAACACCACATGTTTATACCCGATTACAGGATTTGGATAAACTGGTGTTTGCATTGGAGGAAATAGCGAAGAAGAAAGTTTGAATCTTTGATTTTTTGATCTGTGATTGATAAAAGCAATTGGCTTTTCAACCCAAATCAAAAAATCAAAGATCAAAAAATCAAAGATCCTAAGAAGCTTTCGCAGCCGCTTTCTTTGCTTTTACTGCAGTAGCTTTTGCATTGGCCGGACGGCTTTTGCCGAATGAGCCTTTGAATCTTTTTCCTTTAGCGGTTTTTTTATCGCCTCTACCCATGATAATAATGTTTTGATTGATGAATGTGAGGTGCAAAAATAGAAAAACCCCGCGAAAGCGGGGTTCAATTCTTTTTAGAGGCTCAGATTAGATCTTAGCGCTCAGTTCTTTACCAGCCTTGAAGCGGGCAACTTTTTTAGCTTTGATCTTGATAGTCTCACCAGTTTGAGGGTTACGACCTGTACGAGCAGCACGCTTAGATACAGAGAAAGTACCAAAACCTACCAGGGTAACTTTGTCACCTTTCTTCAGGGTTTTAGTTACTGTATCAACAAAAGAATCTAAAGCAGCGTTAGCTTGAGTTTTGGTGATACCTGCATCTTCTGCGAGTTGCGCGATTAATTCAGCTTTGTTCATAGATGTGTTTTTAGATGTATTTTAATAAGAGAAACAAATTTATTCGCTTTTATCAAACAGCAAAATATTTTTCCAACTTTACCGTCTTTTTATGATTCCGTAAAACCCTTTTCCAACAAGCCTTTCAGCCGATTTTATTTTGTAAAGTGTTGCGTGTTTCAACATCGGTATCCGCGGAAACCCTTTATTATCAACGGTTTCACGGTTTTATCGCTGAAAAGCAGTCCCGAAGCGGGTTTCAGAGCAATATAGTGAAGTTTTGTGATTGACAAAATGAATTTGCAAAACTATCCACACTCAATTCACAACCTGCATTAATGAGCGAAAACCTGCGAATTGATTTCCCCAGACATCCAATGCATCTTTTCGAAGTGTGGTTGCATGATGTTCTATGTAGCGATCATAATCTTCTTTGGTTGCAGCAAAATATTGAGTAGCATAAGTAGGCCCCTCTGTTTCATCGAGTTCCAATACACGTACAAAACGAAAATCGGTAAAACAACCCGTAGCCATCACTTCAGGGATATGTTTGTTCTTCATCCAATCAAGCCAATTTTCGTGGATGCTCCAGGCCAATTGAATGGTTACATTATAGATATACACGGCAAAAATTTAATGTTTAGTGAATATTAGCTAATCTCAGCATAGATCGGACAATGATCGCTGTGTTTTACATCCGGATAGATAGCCGCAGCTTTCAATTGCGGTTGTAACGTATCCGTGATACTGATATAATCGATCCGCCATCCTTTGTTTTGAAGTCTGACAGATGGGAAACGCTGACTCCACCAAGAATATGCACCTGTAGCATCAGGATGTAAATGACGAAATGTATCAACCCATTTATTACTCAGAAATTTGTCCATCCATGCACGTTCTTCCGGTAAAAATCCGGATGATTTTTTATTACCCTTTGGATCATGGATATCGATCTCTGTATGTGCAATGTTATAATCACCTGTGAGGATCAGCTTCTTTCTTTTTTTTCTGAGATCTTGTACATAAGTGAAAAATTCATCCAACCACTGGTATTTATAAGTTTGACGCTCATCGCCACTGGTTCCGGAGGGGAAATAGGCATTGATCAGGGTAATATCACCAAAGTCAACACGAATTACTCTTCCTTCTGCATCACTTTGTTCTATTCCATTACCATATACAACATTATCTGGCTTTATCTTGGTAAAAATAGCCACGCCACTGTATCCTTTTTTTTGTGCAGAATACCAGAAAGTTTGATACCCCATTTTTTCGATCGCAGTAACATCAACATCTTCTTGGTTGGCTTTTGTTTCTTGCAGACAAATGATATCAGCAGGATTGGTAGCCAGCCAATCTGTAAATCCTTTTTTCATAGCAGCCCTGATGCCATTGACATTGTATGATATGATGCGCATAACTTATTGATTTATCGAAAAAAGCGAGAGAATCCAATGATCATTAATTGGTTCAATAATTCTTTGTCTAAAGATGCATCAAAAACGGCAATTCTTTCCGGTAAAAATTGACCACGTGCCAAAGCAATTCTTTTATGATCATAGATAAACTCTTTGAGCATGTTTTTATCATAACAACGGATATAAAAAGATTTATCACGGATTGTACCTGAGATCTGGTACTCACAAAATACATTTCTAACAATATCCTTTTCTTCAAAAGTGAAAACAGAGGTACTGTCATATCCATTACTAACTTTATTCAAATAGATCTTTCTGTCTGCAAAACCTAAATTTTTGGTAATGATGAATTTGGCTATCGTATCTCCATTCAATTGTAAATGATGCATTTTGTCATGCATAAAGCTGGTAAAAGCTTCATCCTCATTCAAATAATTAAAGTATGGGTTGATTTCGATGAACATTTTTAATGTATAGTTCTTATCTCTTACTACATCCCTGCTTTCCTGCCTGAGTTGTACGAAATCGGAATTATCTTGTCTTCCTGTCTTGTTAATCGTTTTACCAATGATCGAAGAATCGTCTACGTTCTTATTTTTTCCTTTGTGGATCAACTGCTCATAAAAAGGTTCACCCATTCGAATGATCTCATCCTTATTATCAATTTTAAAAGATGCAATATCTTTTCTGATAGTCACATGCGCTACAGGAAATTGCTGTATTTCGGGTAGAATAAAATCATCTACAAAATATACAGGAGCCGCTTTGACTTCAATCATCCCAATTTTATTTTCCGGATCCAATAAACGGCCTATGGACACATTGAGCATATCTGTAAAACCTTTATTGCCAAGAGAAGGCGTAGCAGCTATGATACCAAAACCACTGCTGTTACCTCTGGTTACACAAATGGTCATGACCTCATTGTGCACGATTTCTTTTGATGCATTTGTCAATAATACCCCTAACTGAAAAACGGATGCAGTTCTTTTAAACAATACTGAATCCTCTTTATACTCAGGCTGGGCAAAATAAAAGGTATTGGTTTCAAACTCATAAAGATCAAGATACATATGCCAAGCAGAAGTATCCGATGAAGTAAAAAAGGGTACTGATGTGCTGATATTTTTTAGATCCGCCAATCGGATAATACGAAGACTTGTGTCTGCTAGTTGTGCATTTTTGTGTTTGAGTAAGTTTTCATTGAGTTGTTGTATTACCGTTCTTCTTGTATCCGCACTATTCAGGTAATTCATTACCGGACCTACCATTGAGAAAGTTCTAAATTGTTCCAGTATGACGGTTCTTTGGGAGAACCCCCATTGGAGTATCAGGATAGATAAAAGCGTACAATAAAATTTTCTCATAAAACTGTTAAGGATGAACGACTGCTAACTATAACAGCAAATTTTGTGCTAATTTGAATTTTCATCAATATAGGATAGAAATGATAAAATCAGAAAGGATTATTCCGGCACAGGAATCGGTGTATTTAGACGGTCCTAAACCCAGGATCAATGAATTGGGCTTTGCATGGCAGATTTTTCGACAGTTTATTAAAGGATTTAGGACCCTTCACTTTGTGGGTCCATGTATCACTGTTTTTGGTTCTGCAAGATTTAAAGAAGATCATCCTTATTATCAGCAAGCAGTAGAAGTTGGGAAGAGAATTGCTGATCTAGGCTTTACTACCATGACAGGTGGTGGTCCCGGAATTATGGAAGCTGCGAATAAAGGAGCTTTTGAGAATGGTGGACAATCTGTAGGCTGTAATATCAAGCTTCCATTTGAGCAATATCCGAATCCGTATATGCATAAATGGATCACATTTGATTATTTTTTCATCAGGAAAGTGCTATTGGTAAAATATTCTTATGCCTTTATCATTATGCCCGGTGGATTTGGTACGATGGATGAATTTTTTGAAACACTAACATTGGCACAAACCAAAGTGATCAATGATTTTCCGATTGTTTTATTAGGGAAAGATTATTTCCAGCCGCTGCTTGATAGTATCGATGATATGGCGAAACATGGAACCATTTCTCCGGAAGATAAAAAGCTATTGTTCCTTACCGATGATGTGAACGAAGCTATGGACTACATTAAAACATATGTCCGTAAGAACTACACCGTAAAACCAAGAAGAAGATTGTGGTGGTTGTTTGAGAAAAGGTGACAAAATATCTAATAATGAATGCCCAATTCCTAATTTCTAAATTGGACATTCATTATTGAATATTTCACTAGCCTTCTAACACTGGTCTTAGCCACTTTTCGGCAGTTTCGAGAGACATATCTTTTCTTTTAGCATAGTTTTCGAACTGATCTTGCTGAATTTTTCCTACACCGTAATACTGGCTTTGCGGATGTGCAAAATACCAACCACAAACAGAAGATGCCGGATACATGGCCAGACTTTCTGTGAGTTCAATACCTATATTTTGAGAAACTTGCAGCAGGTCAAATAATTTATATTTTTCCGTATGGTCCGGACATGCAGGGTAGCCTGGGGCCGGACGAATACCTAGATATTTTTCTTTGATTAATTCTTCATTACTTAAAGCTTCATTTTTATCATAGCCCCAATATTCCTTTCTGGTTTTAAGGTGCAAGAATTCTGCAAAGGCTTCTGCTAAACGATCAGCTAAAGCTTGTAACATGATTTTATTGTAATCATCATGATTTGCTTCAAAATTCTTGATGTGCTCATCAATTCCCTGAATGGTTACAGCAAAAGCACCGATATGATCCTTCTTACCACTTTCTGCAGGTGCAATAAAATCAGCCAATGATAAATTAGGCTGTCCGGGTGCTTTTTTGATTTGTTGGCGCAAGAAAGAAAGTGTGGTTTTTTTGTCTTTATCTGTTACGATCACATCATCATCGAAACTAGCTGCTTCCCAAAAACCGATGGTTCCTTTTGCAGTCAGCCATTTTTCCTTAATTATGACATCTAACAAAGCATTCGCATCATTGTATAGTTTGGTAGCTTCTTTTCCTACTACACTGTCTGTGAGTATTTCAGGAAAATTACCATGCATCTCCCAAGCAATGAAGAAAGGTTTCCAATCGATGTACGGACGGATCTCATTCAGATCTGTATCTGGAAATACTTTGACACCTGTAAAGCCGGGCGTAACAGGTATGAAATTGGACCAGTCTATGTTTACTTTATTTCGCAAAGCATCGCTGTAAGAAAGGTATTGCTTGATACTTTTTTTGTTATCAAATCCTTCTTTCAGTTTTACATATTCTTCGTTTGTAGATTTTAGAAATCCTTCTTTCTGATCTTTATTCAATAGAGAACCTGCAACAGTTACACTTCTTGAAGCATCCAATACATGAATGACACCATTCTCATATTCAGGTGCGATTTTTACAGCGGTATGCATTCTAGATGTGGTAGCTCCTCCGATCAATAACGGTTGTTTCATACCACGGCGTTTCATCTCTTTGGCTATATGTACCATTTCATCCAATGAAGGAGTAATGAGTCCGCTTAATCCAATGATATCAGCATTTTCTTTTTGTGCGGCATCCAGAATTTTATCAGCGGGTACCATTACGCCAAGATCAATGATGTCATAACCATTACAACCCAAAACAACACCTACAATATTTTTTCCAATATCATGTACATCACCTTTTACTGTGGCTAACAATATTTTTGCTGCGCCTGCGGCTTCAGTATTGGCTGTTCCTGCTTTGAGATGCGCTTGTTTTCTTTCTTCTTTTTCAGCTTCAATGTAAGGGGTGAGAACAGCTACGCTCTTTTTCATCACCCGTGCACTCTTCACCACTTGTGGTAAGAACATTTTGCCGGCACCAAACAGATCACCGACAATGTTCATGCCATCCATTAATGGGCCTTCAATAACATCCAATGGTTTGGGATATTTTTGTCTGGCTTCTTCTGTATCAGCTTCAATATAATCTGTGATACCATTGATAAGGGAGTGAGCCAATCTTTTTTCAACCGGTTCATTTCTCCATGCTTCATCTTTTACTTCTACTTTACCCTTTGCCTTTACAGTTTCAGCAAAAGTGATTAGTTTTTCAGTGGCTTCGTTGTTTTCATTATTTCTATTGAGTAGTACATCTTCACATAACGCACGAAGTGTGGGTTCAATTTCATCATATACCACCAATTGCCCTGCATTCACAATACCCATATCCATTCCGGCTTTAATGGCATGGAAAAGAAATACCGAATGAATTGCTTCACGCACATGATCATTACCACGAAAAGAAAAAGAGACATTGGAGACACCGCCACTTACTTTGGTCAATGGCATCAACTGTTTGATTTCTCTGGTAGCTTCAATAAAATCAACGGCATAATTGTTATGTTCTTCAATACCTGTCGCTACCGCAAAAATATTCGGGTCAAAGATGATGTCTTGCGGAGGGAAGCCTACTTTTTCTGTGAGAATTTTATACGCACGGTGACAGATCTCTACTTTTCTTTCTTTGGTATCAGCTTGTCCAATTTCATCGAAAGCCATTACAATCACTGCTGCTCCAAAGGCTTTACAAATGAATGCCTGTTCAATGAATTTTTCTTCTCCTTCTTTCATGGAGATAGAGTTCACGATGCACTTACCTTGTACACATTTCAAACCTGCTTCAATGATCTCGAACTTAGAACTATCGATCATGATTGGAATGCGTGCGATATCAGGCTCACTTTGTAACAGATTCAGAAACGTGGTCATGGCTTTCACGCCATCGAGTAGTGCATCATCCATGTTGACATCTAAAATCTGTGCACCATTCTCTACCTGTTGTCTGGCAACAGAGAGTGCTTCTTCATATTTGTTTTCACGGATCAGTCGCGCAAACTTTTTTGATCCGGTTACATTGGTTCTTTCTCCAACATTTACAAAGTTGGTTTCTGGTCTAACTACCAGCGGTTCAAGACCGGATAATCGGAGATAGGGTTTTATAGTAATAGATGAACTCATGTTTGTATCTTATGATTAAGCCAATGCTGTTTCAAAAACAGGAAGAGGTCTTGGTGAGATATGTTTCACATGCTCTGCAATATGTTTGATATGATCCGGTGTAGTACCGCAACATCCTCCCACAATATTTACAAAACCTTGCTTAGCCCATTCTTCAATAAAGTGAGCTGTTTGGTGTGGTGCTTCATCGTATTCGCCCATGGCATTGGGTAACCCTGCATTGGGATAAGCAGAAGTAAAACAAGAAGCGATCTGACTTAACTCTTCAATGTGTGAACGCATTTCAGCAGCACCTAATGCACAATTTAGTCCAACACTTAAAGGTGAAGCATGCATCACCGAAGTATAAAAAGCCTCGAGTGTTTGTCCACTTAAAGTCCTACCTGATGCATCGGTGATGGTTCCGCTGATCATGATAGGTAGCTCCGGTATTCCTGTTTCTCGAAAAAATTGTTTGGCAGCAAAAATGGCTCCCTTTGCATTCAGTGTATCAAAAATGGTTTCGATTAATAAAATATCTACTCCTCCATCTACCAATCCTTTGATCTGCTCTTTATAGGCAGTTACAACTTCATCAAAAGTTACAGCTCTGAACCCTGGGTTGTTGACATCTGGAGAAAGGCTCAGTGTTTTGTTCAATGGACCAATAGCTCCTGCTACGTATTTAGCGGTAGTTCCAGGATTTTCAGCGGTAAATTCTTCAACAGCATCTTTTGCACATTTTGCTGCAGCCACATTGAGTTCATAAGCCAATGATTGCATATCATAATCGGCCATTGCAATGGTTGTACTACTGAATGTATTGGTTTCAATGATATCTGCACCGGCAGCAAGGTATTCTTTATGAATGCCTTTGATGATCTCAGGTTGCGTAATGCATAACAGGTCATTGTTTCCTTTGACATCACAATGCCAGTCTTTGAATCTTTCACCGCGATAGTCTGCTTCTGTTAGTTTGTGGCGCTGAATCATGGTACCCATGGCACCATCGATCACCAGAATTCTTTTTTCCAATTCTTTACGAATACTCATAATACGCTTCTTTTAGAACAATGTATTGTTCAATGAAATTGAGTGAACCAATAAAACGTAGTGAGAAAAATCGAGGGTGCTTTTCTGTACGTTTATTAGTTCGATTTGTCCCGGTATTATCAGGATTACAGGCCGAACAATAAACAAATCCGCCTGTGTAGGGTGCAAAGATAGGTAAAATGCAATAAAAAAGCCCCTGTAGTCACGACTTCAGGGGCTTAAGTAGATTTATTTCTTTACGCTTTTTTCTTTCGCCCAATATTGAATATACGCGAGATGTTAAAACCCCAGCGAATATCTCCTTTGCCCCATGAACCAAAGGTTTCATGAATGAATGTATGCTCGTTCATGCCAATGGAATTGGTAAAATGTAGTTGGAAGACGTGTCCTCCTGTTTGTATATCTACACCAATTGACAAAGGATTATACGTTCCATCAAAACGTTCTGTCTGAACAAAATATTCAGCATTAATGCTTACTTTCTTGCTCACTTTCTGTCTAGCCAAAAATCCCACAGAAAACAAGTCTTTCGCACCACCTGTTAGAAAGAGAATACGATTGTAACGGGTATAGGTTGGTGATATTTGTAAAGAAGTATTCTCACTGAATTTTCTGGCAACCATTAATTGTGCCGTATAATAAGTTCTGTCTTGGGTTTTCACATTTAAAGTTTGATCTGCATAACGCAATCCACGATACATCACAGAACCCAATAGTGAAATAGAAACCGGTACATTTTTAACACCCGAACTTTGTCTTAATACCCTGTATTTCACAAAGGCGTCACCTTCTTTATTTGTACCTGTTCTTCCAATACCAATCATTAGGTTTTCAGATAAACCGAAATCAAAACCGATACGTGCGGAAACAAAATCAAGGCCGAATAAATTATAAAACCCTTGATTCAAAGGCGCAAAACGGTGATTGATACGAAAGTCCATACTCCCTTTACCCGTTATTTCTACTGTTTGTGTGGTAACAAGTCGGGTAGAGTAAAAAGTGTTGAGTGTTTTTTCTGTTCTAGTTTTGTCTTCTGCTGCAGCAGTGCTGTCTTGCATTTTGAAGAGATCTGTTTCTTGTGCAAGAGCTGTAAATGCTGTAAAGGTGAGGCAAAAAATAGCCATTGACCTTTTAAGTAAGATCTTCATACAGGTGTTTTTATGGTGAGAATGATTACTGGTACTGACAGTTAATATCTACGGTCACTTTTTCAGTAACTGAAGATGCGTCGATCTTAAAGTCGCTCATGTTGATCACAAATCCTGCTCTGGCACTGGGTTTCCCGCCCTTGATCTCAATGGTTCCTTTTGCAGTGATGTTTTTAGTCACACCATGCATGGTGAGGTCACCTTTTACAGAAACAGGATATGCGCCATCTTTTGTGAAGTTCACATCTTTCAGGTTCACAATATTTCCTTTGAAATCAGCTCTAGGGAACTTGCTGCTTTCTACGTACTGATCATTAAAGTGCTCCTGCATTTCTGCATATTTGAACTTAAAACCCTTCATCAACATACTGAAGGTGATTTGACCATTATCAGCAACCCTGCTGGTGACTTCATTGTTCACTGCTTTTACATCTCCGTCTGTTGGAGACTCAAAAGTGATCTTACCATTACGTGTCCCAAATATTTTTTGAGCTTCGGATTGAAGTCCGATCAAAACCAACAGTGATACAAGTGCAATAATTTTCTTCATAATCTATCCTTACTTATTTTACTAAAATGCCATCATTGATAACAACGTTTGCATCCGGTATATAGCCTCTGCAAAAGCCTTTGAATGTAATATTCTGACCTTCACTCAATGTACCTGGATTTGTTTTAAAAGTACAATTGATCACTACAAAAGGGTCATTTGTTTTTATATCTACGACAACCTGGCCATCCTGGTTTGTAGTTACCGCCAATACTTCTCCAGATAATTCAATGGCTTTATCAAGATACAGTGCATTGGCTGCATTTTCATCTGCTTTGAAAGCGTCATACAACTGCTGTGCAGTCATTTTAACACCTTCTTTTTCGCTTACATCTTCATGTTTACGGTTGTAAACAAAAAAAACAGTTGCTGCAACCGATAATATGACTGCTGTCAATCCTAACCACAATAGCTTTTTAGCATTACTGAAATTGGTAATGATATAGATCAATAAACCAAGAAATGGAAGAATGGCCACGATGATCATCCACTTTTGTCGTTGTTTTTTGTCTAGATCCGTTCTTTTTGCTATTGTGATCACCGATATGATCATCACGATCAGCCAAATGATGCCTGTACTGATCAACCCCGCCATTAAACCTGATATTTCCATAATATTCGTTTGAACTGATTAAAAGAAACAGGTGTATTTTGTTTTGGTTCGATTCTATATTCGATGAAAAAGATAAAACAAAAACTGTTCCCCGAAAAATTCAATGTTTAAACGGCAATTTAGTCGATCTTGTTTATATGAACAATTACGAAAAGAGAAAAGAAAGGTTGCTTTTGGCTAAAAATTAACCTATTTCACATATTGCTGCACCGGAAGTCGGTTAGCAATGCTCTTGGCGAGCGTCATTTCATCGGCATATTCAAGATCCCCGCCAAAGGCAATACCACGGGCAATCGTAGTAATACGACAAGGAAGATGAGCAATTTTTTTCTGGATATAATAGATGGTAGTATCTCCTTGAATGTTTGGGTTCAGTGCAAAAACAATTTCTTCTGTTTTTTCTTTTTCAATTCTTTGAACAAGGGATTCTATACTTAACTGTTCAGGGCCAATGCCATCAAGTGGGGAAATGATACCTCCAAGTACATGATAAGAGCCATTGAACTGTTGAGTGGTTTCAATAGCAATGACATCACGGATATTTTCTACTACGCAAATCATTTGTTGATTGCGCATGGAGTTGGAACAAATGGAACAGATATCGCCATCGCTGATATTATGACAGCGTTGGCAGAATTTGATGTCACGCCTCATTTTCGCGATGGTTTCACCGAAATGCTGCACTTCATTCACTTCCTGCTTGAGCAAATGCAATACCAGTCGTAAAGCCGTTTTTTTTCCAATACCCGGAAGTTTGGAAAACTGCCCTACTGCATTTTCAAGAAGTGAAGAAGGAAGTTGCATGGCGCGAAGATAAGAGGGAAAAGGCACAAGTTACAAGCTTCAAGCTGCAAGGAAGAGATAAGAGGAGGAAGCTACAAGTTACAAGCTTCAAGCTACAAGTAATGACAATAATTATCGATTATTTCACTTGTAACTTGCAGCTCATAGCTTATTGCAACGCAATTGTTGTTTCATTATCCCAATTAGCCCGAATACTTAACTGACGTGGGATAAAAAATACCTTTTCAGGTTGTTTTTTGACTATTCCAAAACTACCAGTATCCCATTTTCCATTCTGGTTGTTATCATACAATATTCTTAACTCATAACTACCCGGTTTAAAGCGGCGAATCTGAATATCATTTTGATTGATGGGATAAGAAGCTACTTGTTCATCATTTTGGAAAAGTTGTAATACGGCATGTTGATTGGTATCAACATTCAGAAAGCGAAAGCGAACACTGCCGTATTCTGTTTCTTTTCGGGTGGTCAACAATAAAGTGTCTGTTCTGGGTAGTGATGTTGCATTGCTATCTAATGCCGCATCTTTTTCTATGATCAGTTTATATGTTGAATTCTCTTTCCATGGATAACGAAGGGTCATGGTCTTACGAAAACTATCTAAAGAGATAGCGTATCCTTTTTGTAATACATTGTCATTGTCAGTTAATTTAATCTTACCTGTATCCAACGAAAAAACTTTTCTATTGAAAACCATTTTGAAATCACTTAATAGATCTTGCATACCATTGTCCAAAATGGTTAGATAACGCAATCTCTTATCATCACGCAAGGAGGGTGGTAAGCCACTTCCGGGCTCTGATCGCTTGTCGTTACCCACGGGTGCTGATTGTACAAAGGCATAGAATGTATCCATTCGACCAACATTATTTCCGATCTGCACCAATGAGTCTCGGAAAGCAAACAAAGAAGTGCTATCAAAAATTTTATTATAGCTTTTGCCATTTACCACATAAGCAGCAAATGAACCTGAAGGCAGATTATTGAATTTAAATTCTCCCTTTCCATTGATCCTTGTAAAGAATCGTGGACTTAATTTTCTGATAGCACTGTCAGAAGTATTGTTGTGCAGTACAACCATCAAAGTGCTATCTACTTTTCCCGTTTCAGCTACAAAGACCTTACCCTCATAAGTATTGAAATCGATAGAAGGACCAGTGGAGAAAACATAGCGAAAATTTTTTGCCACATTGCTTTCATTGACATCCATGATACTGGTTCCGAAATCAATCGAATAAGTGGTGTTTGCTTCCAGTGAATCTCTAAAGCGAATAGTTACATTACGTAACTTATAATCAACCTGAGGGATATTTTTAGGAACAGGAGAGTAGATAATATTCTCCGTATTCTGAAGACTTACAAACTCATCGAACGTAAGGACAATATTTTTACTTTTCACATTGGTAGCTGAATCTTTTGGATTAGCGATCATCAAACGTGGGGGCAGACTATCTCTTGGGCCTCCACTGGGGGGTATGATATTAGCACAAGAATGTAGGAAAATCATACTCATAAAAGCGAGTGCTACACCTGTCAAGCGGAAAATAAGTGTCAAAAGATTTTTCATGCGTGCTGCAAACTTACAGGCTTTCTCCGGTGCGTTATGCCGGTTGAGCCAAAAATCATGTTAATCATTCTATTTCTTCTTCGGTTTCATCCAGCTCATGTAATGCAATTGCCATTTCATTGGTTTTCACAAATTGGCACCAGCGACAATCTTCTTTTCCGCATCCGGTATAAAAATCTTTTTTCTTGATCTTTTCCCATACAGTTTCTATTTGTGCTGTAACTGTAGCAATATCTTGAGGTGTGATGACCCTTTTTTCTTTGAGGTATCCTTTCTTTTTATCAGGTTCTATGAAATCAAATTCTGCACTCACTGCTTCCCAGTTCTTGGATGGATAGTTATCGACCAGAATTTTATAAAAAACGGCTTGTCGCCAATAATCACCACCCAATGGCTCTTTATCACTAGGAGAATTCAGTTTTTTGATACCTTTTTCTGCATCCCCGGTTTTATAATCTACAACATTCACCTGTCTGCCATTAAATTCAAGCTTGTCCAGCTTGCCTTTCAATGGGATGCCTTTGATAGTGACATTCCGGATATTAGTTTCTATGGCAACAATCTTTTCCCACTGATCAATATAGCGTTCATAGTATGCGGGTAACACTTGTTCACCTTGTTCCATTCTTCTTGCAAACTGCTCTTTGGTAAAATGTTCTTTGTTTCGTTCCATGTACCATTTGAAATCTGAAAGAAATTCTTTGTGATCAGGAAACTGATTATTGTTTTGCTGCATTTTCTGAAACAACTTCTGTAAAGCATGGTGAACAGCTGATCCAAATTCTGTAGCTTCTGACTTTCCCGAAGGAACACGTACTAAGTTGTTGAAATAAAACTGTAATGGACATTTCAGGTAATTATTCAATGCCGTTACATTCATCACAAACTTATCCAAGAGTTGATCAATGAATGCCGCCTCAGTTTGTTCGATTTCCGGTTTTAATTCTTTGCTTAGTGACAAAATTGCAAAGTCAGCAATGGTTTCTGTGGGCAGACTAATTTTTTCATAAGGTAATACATGATCTTCTCTGATTTCAGCAATGAACATCGATGGTTCAATTGCCTTTCCATCTTTATTTGTGCTGGTATAAGAGATGTACAAGTGTTGAGCAGCGCGTGTCATGGCTACATAAAACAGTCTTCGGAGCTCTTCTTCTTCGCAGTGTGCGGGCTGCGATGAAAAAATGGTATCTGGCATACTATATCCACCTGCAGGCTTTCTTTTCTTTTCCCAGTTGGATGAGTTACAGCCTGCTATGAATACATAATCGTACTCCAATCCTTTGGAACCATGAGCAGTGAGTAGATTTACAGCCCTATCTGTACCAGCAACTCTTACCAGAGGCAGTATCAGCGACTCTTTCTCCATTAGGTCAAAAATATTCACCAGCTTTTCAAGCGTCAGATTTGGGTTGCGATGTGTTTCTTTTTTAATGAAATCGAAAACTCCGGTAAGTAATTGTAGGAGCCAATGTTTTTCTGTACTATTCATGACAAAAGCCAGCAAACCGGTTTCACGGATACAATTTTCGAATAGCTGTTGTACAGTAAGATTTGGAACATCGGCAATCAGTTTTTCTAAAATGGTTTGTGCTTTTCTAAGTCCGGGTATTTCAGTAGTGAACAGATCGGGTAAAGGCCCTTGTAGCTTTTCTGCAATTAACTGGCGAAGTGAAATCTTTTGGCTTGTCAAATTTCTAGATGAGACTTCCGCACTCAATTTCGCAATTTCTATGGCCGGAATGCCAAACCATTGGTAATGTAAGATCTCAAACAATAACTCGTCTCCACTAAAAGCTATATGGTGTTCTGCAGTAAGATATCTTAATAGTTGTAACAGTTGTTTGGCAACTTGTTCGTGAAGAATGTTAACATCTCTTTTACTATAGAAAGGAATTTGTTTTTGTTGAAAGTATTTAGCTAGCTCCTCGTTGGGTTTATTCTCACGATAAATGACGCAAATATGCCCGGGTTCCACTCCATTCCCGATCAACTCTTCCACTTGTAGTGTGATGTGGATCATTTCTTCACGTGGATTTTCATATTCTCTAACTACTGGAAGTGTTTTGCTATCATTGATCTTCGTATTAGAAGCAGTAAGAATTTTACTCAATCCATCGATCTTGTTTACCAATCTCTCTTTGTTTCTTTCGATCAACGATCTAGAAACATCCAGAATAGGTTGTGTAGAGCGATAGTTATTGGTGAGAACAACCGTATACAATGAATTGCTGAACTGATCTGCAAACTCCTGCATGTTCTCCACATTTGCTCCCTGAAAACGATAAATACTTTGATCATCATCTCCTACTACAAATACATTGGGTTCCTCCCAGTAGCTGATCAATAGTTTTACCAGCATGTTTTGTGTGCCACTGGTATCCTGAAATTCATCTACTAAAATGTATTGGTATTGTTCCTGGTACCTTGCAAGAACATTGGGATGTGTCTTAAAAACATCAATTACCCAATTGATCATATCGTCAAAGTCATAGCGGTTTTTACTTCGCATCATCTGTTGAAAACGGGTGAACTCGTTCACAGCTGCACGAAGTTTTTCCATCTTTTCTTTTTCCTCTGTGATCTTATTTTCTTTTAGGTCTCCTTTTTTAAAAGCGCCCTGATTTCTTTTATAAATGAACTCTTCACGATTGGGTAAATCATTCAAGTAAGTATCGATACAGTCATTGATGTATTCCGGCTGCCATCCTTCTCTTTTCATATTACTGAAAAGCTGTTGCAGGTTTTTGATCTCGAAATACACATCACCCCTGTATCTTTTCAATGGATGATTTTTTGGAAATGCATCAATCAATTCTTTTAACAAGTCAATTCTTTCCAGATCAGATATAGGATCTAAAGCAGTTTTTTCAAAGAGAGAAAGGTGATCCTGAATAACATCATTGCAAAATGCATGAAAAGTACAGATGTTGACTTTATAGGCATCCGGTCCAATAAAATTCAAGAGTCTTTTACGCATAGCAACCACACCTGCATCAGTATAGGTAAGACACAGAATATTTTCGGGCTGAGTATCAGTTTCCAATCTTAGTTTACCGATGCGTGCTCCAAGGATCTGCGTTTTGCCTGTTCCGGGTCCTGCGATTACCATTACCGGTCCTTCGGTCTTATCCACCGCATTTTTTTGTTGATCATTCAATCCTTCATAGATCCTTTTAAACTGTTCCTGTTGTTGTTCACGCGTAATCATATATATAAAGATAGAGGAATATTGGTGTGGGGGTAATGGGTAATGGGTAATGGGTAATGGGTAATGGGTAATGGGTAATGGGTAATGGGTAATGGGTAATGGGTAATGAGAGTTTCGGAATTGCAAAAATAGGTAGATGGCTGAACGCTTGCATATTTTCTATTGCCCATTACCTACTCCGAACCTTTTGCTCTTGAAACTGTTGTTACACAAACCATTCTCATGTCAAAAGTCTATTCGCTTAAAACCATTCAGAAAATTCCTATCTCATTGGCTGAGGCATGGGATTTCTTTAGTCGCCCACAAAATTTAAAAGAAATTACCCCTTCTAATCTTGGGTTTAACATTGTCAGCAAACATCATGGTGATCGAATGTATCAAGGACAGATCATTGAGTATAAAGTAAGTCCCATTTTAGGTATCCCATTGTATTGGATGACAGAGATCACACATGTTCAGGAGAACAAGTTCTTTGTGGATGAGCAGCGTTTTGGTCCATACAGCTTATGGCATCATCAGCATCACTTCAAAGCCATTGATGGTGGTGTTGAGATGACCGACATTGTTCACTACAAGTTACCGTTATGGTTTTTGGGAGATATTGCTAATACCATCATGGTGCGCACTCAATTGCGTGGCATTTTCGACCATCGCTTTCATGCAGTCGAACAACGTTTCGGAGCTTGGCCCGGTGCACAAGAAAAAAGAGTGTTGTTTGATGGATCACTGTAATAATCGGAGTGGACTCACATTGTTATCTGTATCAATAGAAGCAATCAGAACTTTTTTATTCTTCGTCTCGGGTAATTGATTCAAGTTGATGATAGCTGTTTTATCGCCCGGGATAAAAAGAATGAGTTGACTATTAGCAAAATCAGCCTCTTCTTTCCCCTCGTGAATGAATACGCCAAATCCTTTTATTTTTTCCTCTCCTTTGTATGCTAATTTATAAGTATGCTCATTCGCTTTTTCTACCAATGGTTGCGGCGGTATTGTATTGTCGATCCAGGGCATAGGCGGTACTAATGCAGGATAACGATAATAGTTTTGTTGCAGACTGTCATTCCATCCGTTGGGGTTTTTATTGAAAGCGCTGCTGTTGTAGTAAATGCTTCCCTGAACATTTTCATGTGTTCTCAAAGCTTTGATCTGCTCAGGAATTTCATTTCTGTTTTTCCAGGCAGTATTGCTTCCTGCCCGATAGATGCCATGACCGATGTACAAATGTCTTTCATAGCTATGGTCATTCCACCAGCGTAGCAGTATATCATAGCTGGCCAATGGGTGTCCTCTTTCCCAATAAAGTTGAGGTGCGATATAATCGATCCATCCTTTTTGTAACCAAAGCAATACATCTGCATGAAGCTCATCGTAATTGGTGGGTCCGGATCTTGTTTCACTTCCCATTGGGTCTTGATGTTTGTTACGCCAAACACCAAATGGACTAATACCAAACTTTACTTTGGGATTTGTTTTTCGAATGGTTTTTTGCAAAAGAACAATGATGCTATCGCAATTACTTCTTCTCCATTCGTCTCTGGTCATTCCTTTTCCATATTTCTGGAATGTAGATTGATCAGGAAATTCTCTGCCAGGGATTTTATAAGGATAGAAATAGTCATCCATGTGAATAGCGTCTACTGAGTATCTTTTCACAATATCCTCTACTACTGCTGCAACATGGGTTCTCACTGCAGGAATGCCAGGGTTAAAATATTTTTTATCGCCATAAGTCACAAACCATTCAGGATTTTGTTTGCTGACATGATTGGGTGCAATAGACGAACGAATAATATTAAAAACGGCACGGTATGGGTTTAGCCAGGCGTGAAATTCCATACCTCTTTTGTGTGTTTCTTCGATCATGAATTGAAGCGGATCGTAGTATGGAGATGGAGGTAAGCCTTGTTTACCGGTTAGGTATTCACTCCAGGGTTCGAATATGGATGGATAGAAAGCATCCGCGGAAGGTCGTATTTGCACGATGAGTGCATTCATTCCATTACGGCGGTGCATTTCTGCAATGCGTATAAATTCTGCCTTTTGTTCTTCTACAGATAGACTTCTTTTACTTGGCCAATCAATGTTTTCAACAGTCGCTATCCAAGCACCTCTGAATTCATAATTTGGTGATTGTTGCGCTTTAAGGAGATAACTGGTCAGTAGAAAGAAACAAGAAATGAGAAGGTGTAACAAAGGTTTCATACTTCAAATATAAAACACTGTCACCCTGCGACCCTTTTTGTGGATGAATTCAATATAAGAAGAAGGGAAATTAACATTTACGTATCTTATTCGCGGATCTTATCCAGTAACTTATTGAGGGTATTGGCTTCTGCTTCAGTGAGATTCCGCATTAGCTCATCGAGCTCTGCATTTTTTTTGTCCAATTTATCCAACAGCGATAAGCCTTTTTTAGAGATGCTTACATCTACGAGTCTTTTATCTGCTGAGCACACTTTCTTTTCAACAAGCCCTTTTTTGAGTAATCGCTCAACGATACGACTGGTGTCACTCATTTTATCGAGCATCCTTGAGCGAATCTGTAAGGTGCTAAGTGGCTGTTGGCTTCCTCTTAAAATGCGAAGGATATTGTATTGTTGAGGGGTAATGTCATCTGGATCAAGCATGGTTTTGATCTTTTCATTCAACCAGTTGGCAGAATAAATGATATTCACAGAAGCCTTCTGGTATTCATTCCTGAAATGCTGTTGTTGTATATCTTTCTCAATACCCATAGCTGTAAAAATAGGTGAAAAGTGAGAGAAGCTGTATTTCTTATGTTTTTCACTTTTCATCTCTCACTTTTCACTCTCTAATCTTCCCAAACACTCAATCCTTCACTGCAATTGGCGCAGATATCAATATTCTTCCTGCTGGTCATTAACTCTGTTCTGAACTGTTTATAATTATCGTTTTGCCAGATCTGTTTAAAGCTTTGTGATTTTAAGTTTCCGAGTTGGTGCATCGCATCTTTATCAAAACAACAAGGAACTACTAGTCCGTCCCAGGTTATTACATTGGCATGCCAAAGCTTCCAACATCGATTACTCAATCCGCTTTTTACTTTCATTTGGCCTTGCTTGTCCTTAACGTAACGACTATATTTTTTATTTTCAGGGATGAGTTGATGTGGATCATTTTCATAGTCGTATACCTGTGCCGTTTTGAATCGAACCTGATCTACACCAATTTCTGCACCTAGTTTTTTCACTTCTTCGATTTGATGCTCATTGGGTTTCACAACAAGGAACTGAAAGAAGATGAAAGGTGTTTTACTATTGAGTTCTTTTTTCCATTTTACAATATTGCGAGCACCTTCCAGTACTTTTTCCAGTTTACCCCCAACACGATATTGTTGGTATACATCTTGGGTAGTGCCGTCAATAGAAATGATCAATCGATCCAAACCGCTTTCAACTGTTTTTTTCGCTTTTTCATCTGTCAGGTAATGAGCATTCGTAGAGGTAGCTGTATAGATACCTTTATCATGTGCATACTTTACCATTTCCAAAAAATCAGGGTTTAAATAAGGTTCACCCTGAAAATAAAAGATGAGGTACAACAGATCTTTGGATATATCATCTAATGTTTCCCTGAAAAAATCTTTTTGCAACATACCGGTAGGCCTGGTAAAAGCTCGTAATCCGCTAGGACATTCGGGGCATCTCAGGTTGCAGGATGTTGTAGGTTCAAATGAAATAGAAATAGGATAACCCCATTGTACAGGTTTGTTTGTAAACCGACTGATCTGATAACTACTATATACTTTACAGGCATTCCAAACCCTTCTTAGGGTCAGCTTGCTTAAAAAATTGACACTGTCATTCCAATTAAAATAGCCCATCGGTGTAAAATTAGTAAAAAGAGAACTGAAACAGCTTTTCGTTATGTTGGGGAAGAAATTACTATTGAAACTGCTTTTCACGAATTTTGTATTCTATGACGCGGAAGAGACAGAAAAAACTCAGCAGATCGCAACGTCTTTGGCTGGTATTGTTGTTTAGCGGGTTTGCACTCATCTTATATTTTGCCATATGGGTAAAATGGGAAGAAAGACAAGAGGCAACTATTGCATCGGTAACATATGAAGCTTTTGGTATTACGATGCCTCCCGGTTATGCTATACATGGTATTGATGTAAGTAGTTACCAAGGAGCCATACACTGGCCCTCTGTAAAAAAAATGTCTTCAGGAGAAGTGCAAATGGGATTTGTTTTTATGAAAGCTACGGAAGGTTTGAATGATACAGATAAACGTTTCCATAATAATTGGCAGAAAGCCCGTGAAGCAGGTATGATTAGAGGCGCCTATCATTTTTTTCTGGCTACAAAAAGCGGGAAGCAGCAAGCGTTACAATTCATCAAGCAGGTAGACCTTAAAAAAGGAGATCTACCCCCTGTTGTTGATATTGAAAAATTATATGGGGTCAAACCTGCACTAATGCGGCAAAGGGTAAAAGAGTTTTTGGAAACCATAGAAGCCTACTACAGGGTTAAACCAATCATTTATACCTATGCAGATTTTTATGAAAGACATTTAGGCGAAAGTTTTAAAGAATATCCACTGTGGGTAGCACATTATTTTCAGCCTGATAAACCAAGAATCAACCGTGAGTGGAATTTTTGGCAACATAGTGAAGAAGGTAGTATCGATGGTATTCGACACAAAGTAGACTGTAATGTGTTCAATGGAGACTCATTGAAATTTAAACAATTGCTGATAGATTGAGAAGATTAAAGCATTTTTAAGAGGTTGATTCAATTATAATTTACTTTTGTATCTCAATCATTATGATGCACCTTCACCTTGATCATAACACCTGCCAAACCTGTTCGCAAAGATTTAATTCTGTTTTCTGTAAAGCCAGAGAAGAGTATGTAAATGCGATCAATGAACAGAAGATTTGCAATAGCTATAAAAAGGGGCAGGTATTATTCAATGAAGGTTCTTATCCATTTGGAGTATACTGTATCAATGATGGTAAGGTTAAACTTTCCCATCAGGGCGATGATGGAAAAGAGCAGATCATTCGTTTGTTAAAAGCCGGAGACGTATTAGGTTATAGAGCTTTACTGAGTGGAGATAGATACGGTGCATCTGCAGTTGCTTTGGAAGACACCAAAGTATGCTTTATTCCCAAAGAGCTTTTTGTTACCGTACTGAAAAATGATACGGGTCTGGCTTTTGAAATGATGAAATTACTGAGTGACGAATTACATAAAGCCGAAGTTAAACTTACTCACCTCGCACAAAAGCCTATCAGAGAGCGTTTAGCAGAAACATTGTTATTTATCAAAGAAACTTATGGTTTTGAGGATGACGGTATTACGCTGAATGTTCGTCTTTCCCGTGAAGAGATTGCCAATCTGGTGGGAACAGCCACGGAATCTACCATTCGCCTACTGTCTGACTTTAAGAAAGACGGTATGGTGGAACTAGATGGTAAAAAGATCAAAATATTGAAGCCTTCTCTATTGCTGCAAACTGCTAATCTTCAAGACTAGCTCCTGAAACATGACAAAAATCATGTTTACGGTTGAGTAGTATCATAGTTACCCTATTGGCCTGCTACTACCTTGCATTCAAATTACAGGTAATGTTATTGCAGGCACGTGACCCCTTATTTTCAGGTTTTAGTTCAGCGCAGGAGATATGTTCTGTGATACCGACGGATTATCATGCTCCTGTATTGAAGTCATGTGCTACCATTAATAGTTATCTGCAAAGTAATTCCTCCATTAGGGAATTTCCGGAATCAGCCACAGAGTTGATACAACTTGTATTTCAACGAATTGAAGACGAACTCACGCACACATTTCGAAAAGAGACCGGTATTCTGTTTCCCTGTATCAATCAACAAAATACTCAATCTGTACACTTACAACCTAAAGTCATCGAAACCATGATATCTACGCATCAGGTATTGATTGCACTATTCCGAAAGCTGCGAGAAATTATGAATCATTACATCGCTAAACCTGACTGGTCAAAGGAATTAAAAGATTGCGTGCATGAAATGTTTCTGTTAGAGACTTATGTATTTCGTTGGATCCAGTTTGAACAGAGTGTATTGTATCCTCAATTGATTAGAATCATAAAAACAGGTGAATAATGAAAAAAGAACCTGTTATTCCATCCACAGCACTTACTTGTTATCATTGTGGAGAACCCTGCAGAGATCGTGATATCGTTGCTGAAGACAAACATTTTTGTTGTGAAGGATGCCGACTGGTATACGATATTTTGAATCAGAACGACATGTGCGCCTATTATGACTTGAATAAAAATCCCGGGCAATCACAAAAGATCACGGTTCGAAAAGATAAATTTTTGTTTTTGGATGACACTTCTATCCAACAATCACTGATCAGTTTTAAAGATGCAAAACAAACGCATATCACTTTCTATTTACCTCAAATGCATTGCAGTAGTTGTTTGTGGCTTTTAGAACAATTACACCGACTGAATGAAGGGGTTACTAGTTGTAAAGTGAACTTTGAAAGAAAAGAAGCTGATATCATTTTTGATCATGAAAAGATCAGTCTACGAGAAGTTGCGGAACTCCTTACCGGGATTGGTTATGAGCCTTATATCAGTTACAATGATATGGGGAAAAAGAAAAGAGTGGTTGATCGGAAGAAGATCTTTCGATTGGGTGTAGCAGGATTTTGTTTTGCCAATATCATGCTCATGAGTTTTCCGGAATATTTAGGGATTGATGATAAAGAGGAAAATCTACTCATTTTTTTTCGATACCTGAACCTGTTACTAAGCTTACCCGTATTCTTCTATAGCGCCGGTGAATTTTATACCAGTGCTTGGAATGCGTTGAAACAAAAGTTTCTAAATATTGACGCACCTATTGTTTTAGCGATCTGGGTAACCTTTGCTAGAAGTTTGTATGAAGTAGTGACTGCAACGGGTAGTGGTTATTTTGACTCCATGACTGGAATTGTGTTTTTCATGTTGGCTGGAAGGGTGTTACAAGATCGAACACATCGGCAGTTGAATTTTGATCGTGATTATACTTCTTATTTTCCGGTAGCTGTTACCAGAATCAAAGGAGAAGAACAATCTACAGTTACACTTCCGGATATTCAGTTGAATGATACTTTACTGATTCATCATCAGGAATTAATACCTGCTGATGGTATCATTACCCGAGGCAGGGCATTGATCGATTATAGTTTTGTAACCGGTGAGTCATTGCCTGTTGTAAAAGAAATGGGTGAAATTGTATATGCGGGAGGCAAGCAGGTAGGAGCGAATATAGAAATACTAGTAATCAAAGAAGTTGCACAAAGTTATTTGACCCGTTTATGGAACAAAGATGTGTTCAATCAGTCAGCACAAACCGAGTCTTCTTTTGTACATAGCTTAAGTCGATGGTTTACCTGGGCTGTATTTACAATTGCATTTGCTGCAGGTATTTACTGGTCGATGGTTGATCCTAGCAGAAGTTGGAATGCCATCACTGCTGTATTGATTATTGCTTGTCCATGTGCTTTATTATTAAGTAATACGTTTACGAATGGGAATATCTTAAGGCGATTGTCCCGTAATCAATTTTACTTGCGTCATGCCACAGTGATTGAAAAGCTAGCATTCATAGACACCATTGTTTTTGACAAAACCGGAACACTTACCGCAGGAACAGACATGGAAGTGGTTTATGATGGTAAACCTTTACCCGGCGTTCTCAAACAAAAGATCGCTACGCTGGCTGCGCAATCTACCCATCCATTGAGTAAAGGAATCGCTGCCTGGGGTGGTAAGCCAATCAAAGACCCATTTCTAGCCTTTGAAGAAAGACCGGGAAAAGGTATTGAAGGAATGGTGAATGGAGACCTGATTGCATTGGGATCTGCTTTGTTTATTACAGGGAAGCAGCAGCAAGATGATGCCTCCGTAGTATATGTATCAGTTGAAGGGCAATTCATGGGACGATTTCGTTTTAGGAATCATTATCGTCAGTCTGTGCCTATGTTGTTACGTCGTTTACAAAAACATTTCGGATTGGCTATAGTAAGTGGAGATAATGATGGTGAAATGCCTTACCTAAGAAAGTTGTTGGGCCCATTAGCTGCATTACATTTTCATCAACAGCCGGAAGACAAACTGAACGTTTTGCAACATATGCAGCAAGATGGGCACCGTGTATTGATGATTGGCGATGGTTTGAATGATTCAGGTGCATTGAAACAAGCCGATGTAGGTGTGGCCATTACAGATAACAGCAACAATTTTACACCTGCAAGTGATGCCATCATTGAAGCCGCAGCCTTGCCTAAGCTTTATGAACTGATTCGATTGTGTAAGCTGAATCAAAAAATTGTAATGGCAGCATTTGTCATCTCTATTTTGTATAATATCATCGGACTCTATTTTGCAGTGCAAGGGACTTTATCTCCGATGATTGCTGCCATATTAATGCCTTGTAGTAGTATCAGTATTCTTCTCATCACATTCGGGTTGAGTAATCTGGCTGCCAGACAATTAAAACTGAGCTGACAAAAACATGACTAAAATCATGTGTTCTCTTGAGTAATATCATAGACTGCCCAAATAGCACAAAATACTTTTACAATCAATTACAGAACCGTTATGAGTGTCATCATTCTCTTATTGATTGCCAGTATCAGCGTAGCAGGGTTATTTCTGGGAGCGTTTATCTGGAGTGTTAAGACAGGGCAATATGATGATGAAAATGCGCCTTCTATAAGGATGCTTTTTGAAGATAAACCGAAATTATAACAGTTTAAACTGCTTCTCATAAAACCAACATTCATGCAATCAGAAAAATTTTTCTACGACAACAAAACAGTAAAGCTCTTTGCCTATGCCACCATTTTATGGGGTGTAGTTGGAATGATCGTTGGCTTACTGGCCGCTGTTCAGATTTATTTACCTGCGGCAAACTTTGGTCTTCCTATCACTACTTTCGGTAGGGTAAGGCCTTTGCATACCAATGCCGTGATCTTTGCCTTTGTAGGTAATGGCATTTTTATGGGAGTGTATTATTCATTGCAGCGTTTATGTAAAGCACGTATGTTCAGTGATACACTCAGTAAGATACATTTCTGGGGATGGCAGCTGATCATTGTAGCAGCTGCACTTACTTTATTAGCTGGTTATACAACCGGTAAAGAATATGCTGAATTGGAGTGGCCTATTGATATTGCGATCACCTTAATATGGGTAGTATTTGGTATCAATATGTTTGGCACCATCCTAAAAAGAAGAGAAAGCCATTTGTATGTAGCTATCTGGTTCTATATCGCCACCTGGGTCACAGTTGCGATGTTGCATATTGTGAATTCATTTGAAATACCCGTTACTTTTTTGAAAAGCTATAGTTGGTATGCGGGTGTGCAGGATGCATTGGTACAATGGTGGTATGGCCATAATGCCGTAGCCTTCTTCTTAACCACACCATATCTCGGTATCATGTATTACTTTTTACCGAAAGCTGCGAATAGGCCGGTATATAGCTATCGTTTATCAATCATTCACTTCTGGGCATTAATCTTTATTTATATCTGGGCAGGCCCTCACCACTTGTTGTATACAGCATTACCTGATTGGGCACAAAGTTTAGGTGTGGTTTTTAGTGTGATGTTGATTGCGCCATCATGGGGCGGTATGTTGAATGGTTTATTTACACTTCGTGGCGCCTGGGATAAAGTTCGTGAAGATCCTATTTTGAAATTCATGGTAGTTGCAATCACCTGTTATGGTATGGCAACATTTGAAGGTCCGATGCTGAGTCTGAAAAATGTAAATGCTATTTCGCACTTTACTGATTGGACCATCGCGCACGTGCATGTTGGGGCATTGGGATGGAATGGATTTTTGACTTTTGGTATTTTATATTGGATCATTCCTAAAATATTCAATACACCGCTTTATTCAACAAAGCTTGCTACCACACACTTCTGGATCGGTACCATTGGTATTGTTCTTTATGCAATTCCCATGTATTGGGCAGGTTTTACGCAAGCTATGATGTGGAAGCAGTTTACTGAAGATGGAACATTGAAGTTTCAATTCCTGGAAACAGTTACTCATATTATTCCATTATATGTAGCGAGAAGTATTGGTGGTTTGTTGTATTTGGTTGGGGTGTTTATCATGGTCTATAATATTGTAAAGACTGTAAAAGCCGGACAACTAGTATCAGAAGAAGCAGCCGAAGCACCACCATTACCTGCAAAGATTGTTACTCATGGCAAGCAATATTGGCATCGCTGGATCGAGGCAAGGCCTATTCAAATGTTGGTATTCAGTTTAATAGCGGTAGCTATTGGAGGTATACTCGAAATTGTTCCAACCTTCTTGATAAAGAGTAATGTACCTACCATTGCTGCGGTAAAACCTTACACACCGCTTGAATTACATGGAAGAGACATTTACATACGCGAAGGATGTTATACCTGTCACTCACAAATGATCAGACCATTCCGTGATGAAGTAGCACGTTATGGTGAGTACAGCAAGGCAGGAGAGTTTGTGTATGATCACCCATTCCAGTGGGGAAGCAAACGTACTGGTCCCGATCTGGCACGTATTGGCGGCAAGTATCCGGACAGCTGGCATTACAATCATATGTTGGAGCCACAGAGTATGAGTCCGGGTTCAGTGATGCCTCCTTATCCATGGTTGTTGGATGATGTTATTGATACAGCTACTACTGCTGCACGTATCAGAGCCATGCAGACCTTAGGTGTTCCTTATCCTGAAGGGTACGATCAGATCGCTAATCAGGAATTAACCAAGCAAGCAGAGCAGATTCAAAAAAATCTGAAAGCAGACAAAATTGAAACTGGTACTCATAAAGAGATCGTAGCACTCATTGCTTATATGCAAAGAGTGGGTACCGATATCAAGGGAGAACAAAAAGCACTGGCCGCTAAACAATAAAATCAACTCACATGAAATTCATAAACTATTTAGAGAAGATCATTGGCGTAGATATCTACGCAATCAGTTCTTTTTCCATCTTCTTTACTTTTTTTCTGCTGATGACCTTATGGGCATGGAAAGCAGATAAAAAAATGATTGAAGAGATCAGTCATTTACCGCTAGAAAACTAACCTTCTGATCTATATAAAACCGACTGCAATGCAACAGCGTACAAATCATTGGATGAAAATTTCAGGTCTTCTTTTCATGGGTATTTTATCTATCACCCTACCCTTGAATGCTTTGGCCGATGGCCCTCCAAAACCCTCTGCCATGGCCAATCCATTGGCACAAGTGCTGGTGGTGATCATTGGGGTACTCTTACTGGCCATCGCTTTATTGGCACATGTGGTATTGGGTGCAGCAGAAATGAAGATGCAACGGTTTCGGGAGCAGGCTAAAAAAAATACCGAAGTGAAAGTACTTGGTATCATGGCCTTGTTACTCACGGGTAATACAGTGTTTGCAGCTGATGCACCTGCAGCAGAAGCAGCTGTAGCGATCACTTCAGCGATTGGTGGACTATCACCTACGGCATTTTACTCATTACTCTCAGTTGTTGGCGTGGAGTTGCTCGTATTACTATGGTTATTGTTCCATTTGAAAAGTTTATTAGCAAAAGATCCGGTTATAACAGCAGTTACAGAAACAGTAGTGGTAAAGGAGTCGGGCTGGAAAAAATGGTGGGAGAAAGCCAACAATTTCAGACCGGTACAGGAAGAGGCCAATATTGATTTGGGACATAATTACGATGGTATACGAGAGTTAGACAACAGATTGCCTCCATGGTGGCTTTATGGATTTTATATCTGCATCATTTTCTCGGCCATTTACTTATGGCGTTATCATGTATCTCATACCGCACCATCAAGTCTGGAAGAGTTGGCCATTGTAATGGAAAAAGCAGAGTTAGAGAAAGAGAATTACTTGAAAAAAGCAGCGAATAATGTGAATGAGAATACTGTCACTTACTTATCTGATGCAACATCATTGGAGGCTGGGAAAAAAATATTTGTAACAGCATGTGCCGCATGTCATGCTGCAGACGGTGGAGGTACAGTGGGTCCTAATCTTGTTGATGACTATTGGTTACATGGTGGTAGTTTATCTGATATTTTCAAATCCATCAAATATGGATGGCCTGAGAAAGGAATGAAGAGTTGGAAAGATGATTACTCTCCTGTACAGATCGCCCAGATTACCAGTTACATCAAATCATTAAAAGGAACCAAACCGGGAACACCCAAAGAGCCACAAGGTGAATTATATGAAGAAAAGCCTGTACAAGATTCAGCAGTGGCAGCACCTGTTGTAAAAGCGGGGATCAACTAAACATCATGAATGAAGTAAAACATAGTAATGTTATTGAAACTGAAGCATTCAGAGATCGTATTGCTACAGTAGATGAGTCGGGGAAGCGTAAATGGATCTATGCATATCAACCCAAGGGAAAGTTTTACAATATCAGAACGGCTTTAAGTGTTCTTTACTTCCTGATCTTTTTTGGTTTGCCCTTTGTAGAAATTGATGGAAGACCTTTGTTTCAGTTCAATATTCCGGAAGCAAAATTTATCATCTTCGGAAAAATTTTCTGGCCGCAGGATTTCTTTATTTTCGGCTTAACAATGGTCACTTTTGTCTTTTTCATTGTTCTTTTTACTGCGGCTTTCGGAAGATTATTTTGTGGCTGGGCTTGTCCACAGACCAATTTCATGGAACTGATGTTTAGAAGAGTAGAGTATTGGGTACTAGGTGACGCGCCGGCACAACGACAATTAAAGAATGCGCCATGGACTGGTAAGAAAATTTTTAAAGTAGTATTAAAACACGTTTTATTCTTCTTGCTTTCATTCATTATTGCCAATTTTTTTCTTGCGTATATCATTGGCATTAAAGAACTCGAGAAGATCATCACAGAGCCGGTAACTGAACATGTAGCTGGGTTTGCTTCGATCATTGTTTTTAGCGGTGTCTTCTATGGTGTGTATGCGTTCTTTAGAGAACAGGCATGTACGGTTGTTTGTCCATACGGAAGATTACAAAGTGTATTACTTGATAAGAATTCTATGATTGTAGCGTATGACTACAAGCGCGGAGAACCAAGAGGCAATTTTAAGAGGCAGGCAGAATTGAATTTGGGAGACTGTATTGACTGTCATCAGTGTGTGAAGGTTTGTCCAACTGGTATTGATATTCGAAATGGGGTACAAATGGAATGTGTAGGATGTACAGCTTGTATTGATGCCTGTAATCACATTATGGATAGTATCGATAAGCCAAGGGGGTTGATACGTTATGCTTCTGAAAATAGTATTGCAAAAGGGGAACCGTTGCATTATACTACACGAATGAAATTGTACACTGCTTTGTGTTTTTTCTTATTAGCGGTTTTAAGTGTGATATTGATTACCAGAAAAGACGTAGATGCAACGATCATTCGAACAGCGGGTATGTTGTATCAGGAAAGAGGAGAAGATAGCATTTCCAATCTGTATAATATTCGAATGGTGAATAAGACCAATAAAGATTTACAGATAGAAGTTCGATTGACAGATGTAAAAGGCAGGATACAAATGGCCGGTAGCCCGATGATCAAAATGGCAAAAGAAGCACAAGCAGCCGGAACTTTTTTCATCGTATTACCGAAAGAAGATATTAAAGAAAGAAAAACGATTATTCGATTGGCCATTTTTGAGAATGGAAAAGAAGTAGCAACAACGAAGACCAATTTTTTGGGGCCTGCGCTCTAAAAATGAAATTATCCAATATCCCTGGTATCACTCTTAAAACTAAACCAAATGAACTGGGGAAGAGTATTACTATTGATCATTTTGCTTTTTTGTATTTTTTTGATCTATAGTATTAATAAAATTAATCATCAGGTAAGAACTGATTTTGTCTTAACTGAATGTGGTGGTAATTTGGAAAACTGTGAGCATAAGTACATAGCCATGCAGAAGGCCAAAAAGGACCATTCATTTCGAGTTGCAAAAGCAGATCCTTTTATAGTTATCGAGTTGCCTAAGACCGAAGCAGATGAATACATCACTGGTGAAATTTTATTTTATTGTCCATACAATGCTGAATTTGATAAAAGAGTACAAGTAGTCGTGGATTCGAGAGGTCAACAACTTGTACCTCGTAGCTGGCTACAGGGGAAAGCCTATATTGTAAAAATTGGATGGAGAGATCATGGTGAATGTCATTATGATGAAAAATATATTCTTTTAAACTAGTAGTTATGAATTGGGGAAACAAATTAGTAGTAGTATTTATTGCATTTGCTGGATTGATGTTCTTTCTTGTTTACAATGCAATGAATACACGTTATGAATTGGTTAGTACAACTTACTACCAAGATGAATTAAGGTATCAAGATAAAATTGATGGCAAGTTGAATGCTTCAACAGTGAGTGAGATTGAAATAGATACCGACAACGATCATTTGATTCTCCAGTTGCCCCCAAATTTTATTGGGCAATCCGTCAAGGGAGATATCTGGTTGTATTGTAAAACGGATGCAGAAAAAGATCTCCGACTAACATTAGCTGCTAACGAACAAGGACAGCATTTGATTCCTAAAAAACAATTAAAGGCAAATAAATATTTGTTGAAGTTGAGTTGGGAATCGATGGATAAAAAGTATTATACAGAAAAAGATATTGAACTGAATATTCAATGAGTGTAGCATTGCTCATATCATCATTGTTGTTAGGATTGGCAAGCAGTTTGCACTGTGTGGGTATGTGTGGCCCTTTGGTGATGAGTGTGCCCGTGCAACATTTGCCGGATGATAAAAAAACAACCGGTATTCTTCTATATCAGTTGGGAAGAATTGGTACTTATGTGCTTTTAGGAATCATCGCCGGATTTGTTGGTTGGCGCATCTATGCTGCAGGGTTTCAACAGTTATTCTCAATCATATTGGGAATACTCATCTTACTTATGTTATCCGGAAGTTTCTTTCTCAATAAATTACATAGCAACAATTGGTTAAATCAGAAGGTAACCCAGTTCATGTTTTGGGCAATCAGAAGGCAAGCACCCTTCGGTATGTTGTTGATGGGGGCTGCGAATGGTTTATTACCCTGTGGAATGGTTTATGTTGCGATTACAGGAGCGATGGCAACCGGAACCGTTCCCGGAGCTGCATTGTTCATGTTATCTTTTGGCATTGGAACCTTACCTGCTTTACTGGTATTGGCATTTTGGGGTGTTAAACTAAATTGGCAAACCCGCAGATATATGCAAAAAATGGTGCCTTATGTTGTAGCTCTCACAGGTATTTTATTGATTATCAGAGGGCTTAATCTAAACATTCCTTACCTCAGTCCTTTTCTATCCGACCGTAGTATAGATACGGTATCCTGTCATTGATCCTTTAACAAATCATTGTTAAACCATTGACATTTTCTTCTGTCTATTATATAGAACTTTGCATCAGGCAACAGTAAAGAAAGAAATGGTATCTATTTAGAAAGGATTAACAAATTCCTGAAATCTTTTGGCACTGAATTTGCGTTAGTATAGATATAAGCAAGTAGTCAATTTTCTCATAAGCAGTTAGTTTTGGTTGCGTCCCCTGTTTCCACAGGGGACAATTTTTTTGCTTATATATCAACGATTATTAGTTTGAAGTATTAAGTCTGTCCTTTTTCTCAAGAAAAAATGTGAGCGATAATGCTAGAGCGCCGAATGCACCTACGGTATCAGCAAGAATATCTGCCTCTTCAAAAGAACGATTCAATATCAATTCTCTTTGTACGAACTCCATGATAGTGCCATAAGCTACAGAAGCACAAGAAATGATCCAGAACCATATTTTTCGACTCCTGTCTTTCCAGTTACTTTTTAGTGCAGGCCAATGAAACAAAATGCATAATAACCCAAATAGTCCTACATGCACCAATTTATCAAATTGTGGAATTTTCTGAAACCACCAGCTAGCCGGAAAGTTATTGGTACCCGGTAAACAGAGTAGTATAATACTGATGATAAAAAAAATGAAAGCTGGAATAAAGTGTATGATCTTCAAAATAAGAACTGTTTTTGGGCTATTGCACAAAAATAGTCTTCACTATTCTAAAAACTGTTGTGATAAGGTTAATCTAGCAGGAATGAATTTATCCATTCACATTACCTATGACCTGTAATTGATCCAGATTAGGTGTTGGACTACCACCACGTTTTTCGAGTGTGATGGCAAAAGCTGAAGCGTTACTGATATTTTTCATTTTACACAGGCCATTGCATACGTCAACCATGCCTGCATCAACAGGTTTGCCATCTACAATAGCCCACAGCTGATATTGAGTATCTGCACTTGTTTGTGGTAATCTATTCGTGAGCAGATAGACTTCATTGGATTTTTTATCCCAGAAAACAGTAGCGAATTTGTTTTCTTCTGCTTTCACACCTGGCAAAGACACTTTAGTATAGCTAGGATCGCTCATGATCTGCATGCCTTGGTATAAATCGAGTCCCTTAGCTTGCAGAGCCTGATTTTGAGCCAATAGACTGCTCTTTTCAATTAGCAATGCTTGGTATTGTGAAGAAGCTTCTTGGAACTGACGATAGAAGTATACGTTGGTTGCAGCACTCACTACCAATAGTATGATCGAGGCGGCGGCTACGTATCTTAACCAGCTGGTATTAGGCTGAGACATACTCACCAATTTCGCATCTGGTCTAGTGGTTACTGTATCGGCAAATTCATTAGAGATTTCAGCGAGTATATTGGCTTTAACATGTGCAGCAGGTTGTATGGCATTGGCCATGGCGTTCTGTTCGAGTGAAAGTTCAAAAGCATCAATAGCAGCCCTGATTTCGGGGTATTGACGGCTTAGTTGTTCCAGCTCGGCACGCTCCTGATCATCAGCTATGCCTAGAACATAGCTTTCAATGATTCCGCTTTCTATGTATGCCTTTATATCCATTTATGGTTTAATAATTCCTCTTAATTGTGTTAATGCTGTTCGCAATCTTGTTTTCACGGTACCCAAAGGTATATCCAACATCTTGGATATTTCATCTTGGGTAAATCCCTGGAAATAAGATAAGTCGATCAATACCCGATACTCTTCCTTCAGTTGATGTACAACTTTTCGTAAACCAATTTGATCTACTGCCAATTGTGATGAACCAGCTGATACATATACGTCTTCAGAGAGTTCGCGGTTTTGAAGACTATTCTGATAGCTTTTGCTTCGCACAGTATCGATCGACGCATTTCGAGCAATGTTCAGCATCCAAGTAAATAATCTTCCCTTGCTGCTGTCATAGCTTTCAATCTGGCGCCAGATTTTTACAAATACCTCTTGTAGCACATCATTGGAGAGCTCTTCGTCTTTAACAATGTTGCAGATAATGGATAATAGTGCGCCGGAGTAGTTATCATACAAATAACTGAATACCTCTTGGTTCCGTTGCTGAAGCAATCGGACCAGTTCGGACTCGCTGTATTTTTTAGCTACTTCCAAAAGCAGGTTGGTGTTTAGTACAAGGTTAGGTAACCAATCTACGGGGAAATTGTTCAGAAGGTTTTCAAGCAGATCAAATTATCCTACCAGTGCAGCATAGGCTTCGCTATTCATCAAAGCTTCAACATCTGCCGGACTGTTTACGGTCATTTTGATCATCCAACCATCGCCATAAGGATCAGTATTCACCAGTTCTGGTTGTTTTTCCAGTAAACTGTTTACTTCATTGATGGTTCCGGCTACCGGTAAGAAGAGATCACTCACCGTTTTTACGGCTTCTACAGTTCCGAATACTTCCTCTGAAGCCAGATTTTTTCCAACAGTACTGATATCTACATATACAATATCACCCAGTTCATGTTGGGCAAAATCAGTAATACCAATGGTGGCAATATTGCCCTCTAATTTGATCCATTCATGGTCTTTGGTGTAGCGTAATTCGGCTGGGAAATTCATATGGTGGTTTTTTTATTAGCGTATGGCAGATAGTTCATAGCCAATAGTCTATATGGCATAAACTATTAGCTAGTTTCTTCCGACTGCAAATATTGATTAATTCCTCAACATGAAAAATTTATTCCTGAGGAAGTTCGGATTGTTGGAAATACAAGAGCACATGGTCTTTGATAAAGTTTTCCTGATCAGGTAAGGCCATTACAGGTAACTCTTTCAGTTGGCGAAAATGTGGCCATCCCTCAGCATCTTTTCGTTCGAGCTCATAATATCCACTTTGCGATAGAACGGTACATACCGCAACATGCATCAGGTCTTGCTTCTGTTCTTTTGAAATTTTCTGCTGAACAAAACCTGTTTCCTGTAATCCGATCAGAAAAAGAACCGCTTCGAGATCCGGTTTCTTACCAAATCGTTCTAATAACTGAGCTTCCAAGGCCCACCAACGCTGCTGCAGATCGTCACTTATAAATTGCATATGGCAAAGGTAACAGCTGAAAGCCTTCCTTCATCAGCAGCAAGCCGTTATCTTTGCGCAAAATTGATCCTTATGTTACAAGTGAGCGTTTTGAGAGCAAATCCGGAGGAAGTAAAGAAAAGATTGGCCGTTAAACATTTCAAACAACCAGAGTTGGTAGATACCATTATTTCATTGGATGATGAAAGAAAAAAACTACAACTTGATTTCGATAATACACAGGCAAAGATCAATGCGGCTTCTAAAGAGATCGGCAAATTGATGGGACAAGGAAATAAAGAAGCCGCTGAAGCCATGAAATTGGAAGTAGCGACTCTTAAAAGCGGGTTAGATCCTTTGAAAGAACAAATGGCTGCTACGGAACAACAGTTACAGGACAGTTTATTACAGTTGCCCAATTTACCTGCAGCAGAAGTTCCTGAAGGAAGAACGCCAGAAGAAAATGTAATAGTAAGAGAAGGAGGTAATAAACCTTCTTTACCACATGGAGCAATGCCTCATTGGGATCTGACAAAAAAATACAATCTTATTGATTTTGAATTAGGGAATAAAATTACCGGAAGCGGTTTTCCCGTTTATATTGGCAAAGGTGCCAAACTGCAGAGATCATTGATCCAATATTTTCTGGATTTTAATACAGCAGCTGGGTATACAGAATATCTCCCTCCTTTTATGGTAAATGCAGCTTCTGCAATGGGAACGGGTCAGTTACCTGATAAAGAAGGTCAGATGTACTATATGCCGGAAGATGATTTTTATATGATTCCTACTGCAGAAGTACCGGTGACCAATGTGTATCGTGATGTCATTCTGAAAGAAGAACAATTCCCGGTGAAGATGACTGCTTATTCTCCATGTTTTAGAAGAGAAGCGGGTAGTTATGGAAAAGATGTTCGTGGCTTGAATCGTTTACATCAATTTGAAAAAGTAGAGATCATTCAAATCGTTCAGCCGGAGAAAAGTTATGCGGCATTGGAAGATATGGTTTTGCATGTAGAGAAATTATTACAGTCTTTGGAATTGCCTTATCGCATTCTTCGTTTATGCGGAGGAGATATGGGTTTTGCTAGTGCCATAACTTATGATTTTGAAGTATTCAGTGCAGCGCAGGAACGCTGGCTAGAAGTAAGTAGCGTAAGTAATTTTGAAAGCTTTCAAACCAATCGTTTGAAGTGCAGATACAAAGATGAAAATGGAAAAATGCAACTAGCACATTCATTGAATGGAAGTTCGTTGGCATTGCCAAGAATTGTTGCATGCTTGCTGGAGAATCATCAAAAAGAAAATGGCATCCAATTACCTGCAGTACTGACTGCTTACTTTGGCGCTTCAATGATTGATTAATCTCATTACACCTTTAAAATAATATTGCATGCTCTCTAAATGGCTTAAGCGAATTGGGTATACGCTTCTTTTTTTGTTTGTACTGATCAATATCATCGCTGCTTTTCATGCTTATAAGTTCACACACTTTTATGCAGATGCGAAACCTGTGAAAAAACCACAGGAGATGAGTGCAGGTGAAAAAATGAAGGCAATATTTTTTGGTATTCGCTATCCTAAAAGCAAGGTGGTGGATTCGCTCAACATTCCTCATGAAACCATTCTATTAAAAACAACGGATAGTGTTGCCTTAGAAAGTTGGTATGTACCAAAAGATTCAGCTAAGGGAACAGTAATTATGTTTCATGGACACGGCAGTAGTAAAAGCGGTATCATAGCCGAAGCTCGAGAACTGCATACGATGGGTTACAATGTGATGCTAACCGATTTTCGTGCACACGGCAACAGTGAAGGATCTGCTACTTCGATTGGGATTTATGAATCGAGAGATGTAAAAGCTGTGTATGATTATATAGCTTCTAAAGGAGAAAAAAATATCATCATCTGGGGAATCTCTATGGGTGCGGCAACGGCTTTAAAAGCGGTAGATGAGTTTGGTATCAAACCATCTAAAATGATCATTGAAATGCCATTTGGGTCATTACACCTGGCAGTACAGGGTCGGATGAAAACCATGGGATTACCTGAAGAACCCTTAAGTACTTTACTGACTTTTTGGGGTGGTTTAGAGGTAGGTAGTTGGGCATTTTCACATCAACCTTCTATGTATGCGCAGAAAGTGAATTGCCCTGTTTTACTCCAATGGGGTGCCGGAGATCAGCGTGTAACAGAAGACGAAACCAACGAATTATTTAAAAATATAGCCAGTCGAGACAAGGTCATGATCAAATATCTTCAAAGTGGTCATGAGAGCCTTTTTAAGAAAGAAAGGGCAAAATGGGTGTCTGTAATGAGCTTTTTTCTAAATAAATAGCTGATTTTGCCCTAAAATGAGCAGTTTTTGGTGAGTAGTGAATAGTCAGTAGTGAGTCCTATATTTTACTCACTACTGACTATTTACTACTCACTTCTCCCTCCTAATCGTTATCTGAGTCCCCACCGGAAGCACATCAAAAATCTCTTCTACATATCGGTTCTTGGTACTGATACACCCTTCTGTCCAATTTTGTAGTCTGTCAACCGCATAATCCTCATTGGGCCAGGTACCATGGATGCCGATACTTCCACCAATCTGAGCATTGGCTGGAATAAGTCCGGCTGCTTTTCTTTGATTGAACTTGGTAATACTTTCTGCATTCGGATAATCGATCAATAAAAACCGGCTCCATTTTTCATGTTTTCTTTTGAAGGAAATTTTAAAAGTTCCTTCTGGTGTTCGTCTATCGCCTTGCATCATTTTATCACCCATGTCTTTGTTGCCAAAAACAACGGGATAGGTTGCCAGACATTCACCCGTGGAATCAAAAATTTTCATCGCATACTTTGTCTTGATCACCAAAATGCGATACGTGTTTTTGGTCGCATGTTCTGTATTAATGCGTGTGGGTATTTTGAATGAAGTGCTGCCAATGCAAATTGACAACAAAGTGGTAGCATAAATGAGGGAGTGCATGGTCGTAGGGTTTTGATTCGACCACTAAACTAAAATTACGCTGCACGGAACATTGTTGTTCTTCGGTTAATTGACAAAAGTTTTGGTTAACAAACTTTATGTTAAAGCTACAAGCTTCACGCTTCAAGCTGTAAGTATGGGAATAAAAAAACAGAGTGTCTATTTAACACTCTGTTTTTAGTTTACTTGTGGCTTGAAGCGTGAAGCTTGTAGCTTGTACTCCCAGCTTCGCTGCTGCTACCATCTACTAAACCTAATCCCAAACGCATATGGGAACTGCTCTACACGTGTGATATCTTTATGTAGTTTATTCAGGCTATAACTTCCGTATAAACGAATAGGTCCAAGTCCTACTTCACCGATAGCTGCTACACGGAAAGGTTCTAAGTTGAAATCACCTGGTGATTTTTGCTTTCCTCTTTCACTGCTTTTTTGTTTATTGCGGCTGCTGATCAAATAACCGGCACTCATACCAGCACTAATGCTGAAACCTTTTCTGTTATTGGGAGATGTATTGATATTGATCATGAAAGGAACGGTTAGATAACCTGCATACAATTTGTTTTTAGAGAAACTGATAGAATCATTGTACACATAAGGATTAGGATCTTTTCTGTAACTCAGTCTTGAATCATATCGGAAATTGTACATTTCTAACCCCAAGCCATATTTCAAGTTCACAACATGCTTAATTACATTTACTTTTTGCATGAAGAACCAAATATTGACGTTGGTTGATTTACCGGTATTCAATTTGAAACTGTTTTCATTCACCGGGCCATCTGCAGGACGAAGTGTTCTGAAGTAACCCCCAGCTTGTGCAGCAGCATAATTGGTTTGATCACGAAAGTTGGTGAAACCTAGGTCCATGATCCACCAGTTAGTACTGATATTTCGCTTGGCTCTGTTCCTGCGTTCTATTCTGATATCAAAATTGCGATCCCAGTCTCTCCAAACACTGTTACTATTACTGCTGTTACCATCTTTGTTTTTTTTGATGATGATAAAGTTGCCCACTTTTACAGTATCTGATTCTTGTGTGTTCGAAGTACTGTCTGTTTGAGCCATAAGACTCCCCGAAAGCAGGATACCTGCTGTTACAATTGCTAAACGTTTCATACGATGTGCTTTTCTTTTATTTTAATGGTCGTGAGGGGCCGGTTTCGGCTCTTTCTTCTTCAGTACGTTTGCTTCTGAATATACTGGTTGCTTTTCTGAAGATACCACGAAGTTTATCTTTATTGATTTCTACTGACCCTATCAGTAAACTTTTATTGTCACTATCGGCGTCTGTATCCAACTCCCTGTATACCACCTGCTGCATCAATGCTTCAGGTTTTGTTTCTGTAGGTTCTGTTGCTTTGATCATCTCATTTTCACGAATTGACCTATTTGCAGAAATAGCTGTAAGATCTGGCACTACAATATCTGCTTTGGCAATCGTATTAGTTTCAACTATTGCAGAGTTATCAATGATAAGATCGGGTCTGTTGACTTTTTCATCTGCTACTATATTACCGAGCGTATTCACAACAAGTGTTGTTTTTACTAAACTGTTATTAGTTACAGCGTTGTTTTTATTACTCTTATCTGCAACCTTCAATGCCAATGATTGATCAGGAGCAGTAACGCTATTCTGTGCCTCTTTATTATTGGTGACAGGTAATTCAGTATTATTTTTTGCCGTCACTGTATTATTAACAGTTCCGTTTTCAATATCATTGGGCGATAGTGTCCAAACCATAAACGCAAAACCAATCACAGCAGCTGCTGCAGCCATACGCCACCAACGCATATAAACAATGGGTTTCTTATCACTATCAACAGAACGGTACAGCAAGTTTTTATCCGGGAAAGGAATATGCTCTACCGGTAATTTTGTTTGTTTCAGTTGAAGGAAAGATTCCTGTAATGAAGGATGTTGCAGAACAAAAGTTTCAACTACTTCTTTTTCGGTAGCGGTCAGTTCATCATCTACATACATCAGGAATTGAGTGGTATGATTTTCTAGATTGATACCTGTTGCTTCCGTTTTATAGAGCGTAGCTTTATCAGGCATTTCAAATACAACATCTTCAGTAAGCATCGTTTGTTGTAAAGCATCCAGTTCATGTTGCAGATCGGGATTCTCCTGAACAAACTGTTCAACAGCCACTCTTTCGGCAGGAGAAAGTTCCCTGTCTACATAGAGCAGGAAAAATTCCTCGTAATTATGTCTGTTGATGTTGATCACTATAATTGATTTATTTATAAAACGTTTTCCGGACTTACCAGATAATTTCTCAAAGTTAATCTCGCTCTGTGCAGATATACTTTCACTTGACTCTCATTCAGATCCATGATCTGGCCGATCTCTTCATAACTATATCCTTCATAATCTTTCAGCAGTACCAGACTTCTTTGCGTTTCATTCAGCCTATTCAATGCTTCCATCAAGATCTTCTTCATTTCTCTTTTATGCCCGCTTGCCTGTTCCGCTCTGCCATCTTCTTGAAACTCATCTTTCAAATGAATCCTTTTTACCTTTCTGATATGATCGATCATCTGATTATAAGCCACCGTGAACAAGAATGATTTTGACTTGCTATTCTCTACATTTTCACGGTTTCTCCAGAGCTTTTCGAAAGCAGTTTGTACAATATCGCGCGCATCTTCCTCATGTCGAAGATTTTTAACGATGAACCGATATACGTTATCCGCATATTGGTTCACACATTGGTTGTACTCTTGCTCAGTCATAAACAGCGCGATAATTCAGTTGATTGCCTTGTATGATAGTTATACGGACAGGCGTTTGTTTTGTTACAGTACAAAGAAAAAAAATCCTGCGTTTTTGGCGCAGGATCAATGATTATCGGAAAGTTGAAACGATTAAACGGTTCAGTCCGCCATAATGAAGCTCATCCGGACTGCTTCCCTGAGGCTTTGTAACCTGTTTTTTCTGCTTTAACGGACAATTCTTATTGTTTACAGAGCACATCTTTCGGTTATTCAAATTATTGGTAATAACCCCAGCAATAGCCAGTACTGATACAGCGGCTAACGGTACAATGAGATGTCTTGTCTTCATAAGCTCAGTTTAAGAAAGCATAAAGGTATACTGCAGAATCTTAAACAGTGCGGTTTAAAAGTTAAATGAAGTTAAAAAGTGAAAGAGGACATGTCAATTGTGAATGGTGAATTGTCAATACAAATTGATTGACAATTCACCATTCACAATTGACTAATAATCAATCACCTGTTCCTGAATGCTCTCCGGTATTTCTCTCCAATCATATTGCTGGCTGCGCAGTTGAGGTTCAAAACCTGCTTCGCGGATGGCATCCTGCATGGTTTTGTAGGTAAATCTATGGGGGGCTCCTGCAGCACTCACTACATTTTCTTCAATCATGATGGATCCAAAGTCATTGGCACCGGCGTGTAAACAGATCTGAGCGGTTTGTTTACCCACAGTTAACCAGCTCGCTTGGATATTTTTCACGTTCGGCAACATGATTCTGCTGATGGCGATCATGCGAATATATTCATCAGTGGTAGTAAGGTTATGCACGCCTCTGATACGTGTCAATAAGGTATCTACATCCTGAAAAGTCCATGGAATAAAGGCCAGAAAACCCTTTGCATGTTCAGGTTTGCGACTTTGCACTTCCCTGATACGGGTCAAATGGATAAAACGTTCTTCGAGGGTCTCTACATGACCAAACATCATGGTAGCACTGGTGGTAATATCCAATTTATGCGCTTCATGCATGATATCCAACCATTCATCGGCCCCGCATTTCCCTTTAGAGATCAATCTACGCACCCTGTCAACCAATATTTCTGCGCCTGCGCCTGGCAATGAATCCAGTCCAGCCTCTTTCAATGCAGTCAGCACATCTTTATGGCTCATCTTTTCCAACTTACAGATATGTGCTACCTCTGGTGGTCCGAGCGCATGTAGTTTTAAATGAGGATACTCCTGTTTGATTTGTCTGAAAGTGTTGGTATAAAAATCCAGCCCAAGTTCCGGATGATGTCCGCCTTGCAACAATAACTGGTCACCACCATAGCGAAGGGTTTCTTCGATCTTTTTACGGTAGGTGTCCATATCCGTGATATAAGCTTCAGCATGCCCTGGAATTCTGTAGAAATTGCAGAATTTACAGTTGGCTATACAAACATTGGTGGTATTGACGTTTCGATCAATCTGCCAGGTCACTTTTCCATGCGGAACTTGCTTTTTGCGTAGTTCATCTGCTATGTGCATCAATTCGGTAAGTGGTGCCTGCCCAAACAGGAACATTCCTTCTTCAATGCTCAGAAACTCAAAATTCAATGCTTTTTGATACAAATCAGCTAACTGCATACCCTATCATTTCAATTGAACAACAAAGGTAGGAGGATATGGTTGATTCCGGTTGCAACAAAACCGGGCTTTTGGTTGTCCTTTCTTAGAGCCGATCATCCATCTCTTAGCTTTTCCAACATTTATAACTGCTTTGAGTCATGAAATCAGCTTATTTTCAAACTGCATGAAACCCTTTTTGCTTGTCGTTACCTGGATCGGCTTGCTCTTCGCCGGCAAACCTGTGTTCGCTCAGGAAGAATTCATCATGCCCGAGGCTAAGCTATTGACCAGCTTTTCTTTTACACAACTCAGTGGCGGAATTGTCATCATTAAAGCAAGGATTGATAACTATCCCGATAGTTTAAATTTTGTATTTGATACCGGAAGTGGCGGTATTTCACTTGATTCTACTACCGTCAACTATTTAGGTATTACTAAAACCATGAGTGATAGAACCATCAGAGGAATTGCAGGAATCAAAACAGTAGAATTTGCATACAACCATACTTTAAAACTACCCGGACTTGATGTTGAAAAGCTGGATTTTCATGTGAATGATTATGATTTATTAACCAGTGTTTATGGTATGAAGATCGATGGTATCATTGGTTTTAGTTTTTTAAGAAGATACATCGTACATATTGATTATGACAAACAACTCATGGAAGTATATACTCCCGGCAGATTTAAATACCCCAAAGGCGGGTATTTGCTTCGCCCCGATTTTTCTACACTTCCATTACAAATGGCTTCAGTAAAAGATGAAAAACAAGTAAATGGAAGATTCATTTTTGATACAGGAGCCGGACTCACCTTTTTATTGTCAAAAGAATTTGTAGAAGACAGTGTTATTTTCAAAAGAAAAAGAAAGTTCTATCCCACACAAGCAGAGGGACTAGGTGGGAAGAAGATGATGGATATTACAGTAGCATCAGAAGTAAGGATCGGGCCGTATAAATTTAGGAATGTACCCATACATGTATTCGATGATGAATTCAATGTTACTTCCTATCCCTTGTTAGGCGGATTGATTGGTAATGATATCATGCGTCGTTTCAACGTGATCCTGAATTACCCTGAAAGATCTATTCATATCAAACCCAATAATCATTTTCCTGAAATGTTTGATTATGCTTACACCGGGCTGGGAATATATTTGATTGATGGTGAGATCAGGGTCATTGACATCATCAAAGGATCTCCGGGCGATAAAGCAGGGTTTGAACCGGGAGATATCATCTTTTCCGTAGAAAATAATTACACCAAGAATATCCAGACTTATAAAACCCTTTTCCAAAACTCCATCGGTAAAGTAAGGGTCATTGTTTTTAGGGATCAAAAACCATTGATGCTCACTATTAATATCAAAGACATCAGACGAAATCGATAACAGTATTCCGTGTTTCGGAATTCCTGAGCATTGTTTTCACTTAATTTCGCTGTTTCAATTTGGACTATGATAACATTTGAAAGATTTGTGTTGGATAACGGATTAAAAGTATTGGTACATGAAGACCATTCTACACCCATGGCTGTAGTCAATATCATGTATGATGTAGGTGCAAGAGATGAAAATCCTGACAAAACCGGTTTTGCGCATTTGTTTGAACACCTCATGTTTGGCGGTAGCGTTAACATACCAGACTATGATGAGCCACTACAAAGAGCCGGAGGAGAAAACAATGCATACACCACGAATGATCTCACCAATTATTATTGTCAAATACCTGCCGAAAATATTGAAACCGCTTTCTGGCTGGAAAGTGATCGCATGCTGAGTCTGGCATTCAGTAAAAAAAGTTTAGAGGTACAGCGTAAAGTGGTCTGTGAAGAATTTAAAGAACATTACCTCAATAAACCATACGGGGATGTTTGGCATAAAATGCGAGAACTCGCATACACCACACATCCTTATCGATGGATGACCATCGGCAAAGAATTGAGTCATGTAGAGAATGCACATATTGATGATGTAAAAGCCTTTTTCTTCAAACATTATCGTCCTGTGAATGCTATTTTGGTAGTGGCGGGACATGTTACTGTTGAGCAGGTAAAGCAACTTTCACAGAAATGGTTTGGTGATATACCGATGGGTGACAAGTATGTACGTAATCTCCCACAAGAGCCTAAGCAAACAGAAAAACGTGTTAGGGAAGTACATGCTGCCGTTCCATTAGATGCCTTGATCAAGACCTGGCACATGGATGCTCGTTTAGACAAAGGCTACTATGTAGCAGACATGATCACTGAGATTTTGGGTGGTGGAGGCTCTTCTCGATTGTATCAGAAATTGGTAAAAGAAAAGCAATATTTCTCAAACCTGGATTGTTATCATTTCGGAAGTGTTGATTCCGGATTATTGACTATAGAAGGTAAACTGGTGAAAGGCGTGAAGATGGAAGATGCGGTAGCAGCGATAGACGAAGAAATTGAACATTTGAAATCAACACTGATCGCTGAACCTGAATTGCAAAAGATCAAGAACAAAACAGAGAGTGTCATTGCTTTTGAAGATATGAGTATCATGAGTCGCGCGAATAGCTTAGCGATGTATGAATTATTGGGCGATGCACATATGATGAATACAGAATTACAGAAGTATCAGGATATCACTGTAGAAGATATTCGTCAATACAGCCAACAAATATTTCAATCCAACAACAGTAATACGCTGTTGTATTATGCAAACTGAATATTCAGTTGAATACAAAGAAGATATGATAAACAGAACCGTAGCGCCACCGATCACAGATGCAGTAGCTTTTGATCTTCGTTTAAAACCTTATGATCGTTATACGTTGGATAACCAAGTGCCTGTATATGCCATCAATGCAGGAGCACAGGAAGTTGTAATGATTGAATGGGTATTCTATGCAGGGAATTGGTATGAATCAAAAAATATTGTAGCCGGAACCACCAACTTCATGTTGAAGAATGGAACCAAGCAACGTAATGCTTATTCTATTAACGAATACTTTGAATTCTATGGAGCATATCTCAATAGAAGTTGCTATAATGAAACAGCTACGATCACACTGCACTGTTTGAGTAAACATGTAGCTGAATTATTACCGGTAGTTGCGGAACTATTGACTGAAAGTATTTTTCCTGAACAAGAGCTCAGCATTTATAAACAAAATCAGAAGCAAAGACTGGAAGTGAATTTGAAGAAGTGTGATTTTGTGTCGAACCGATTGATCGATGAATATGTCTATGGTTTTCATCATCCCTATGGGAAATATACTTCTACTTTAGATTATGACGCAGTAGAACGAACAGAGTTGGAAGCTTTCTTCGATCAGTTCTACAAGCATGGGAAATGCATGGTGTTTGCAGCCGGAAAATTACCTGTTGATCTGGATCAACAACTCAATAAAGTTTTCGGTAACCTTTCTTTGAATAGTACTGAGTTGCCTAAGATCAATTATGATTTACATCCTGCAACTGAAAAGAAATACAGGATCATCAATGATAAAGAAGGTGTGCAGGGTGCAATAAGAATTGCACAACCATTTTTCAATCGACATCATCCTGATTTTCCAAAAGTGCAGGTATTGAATAATATTTTCGGTGGGTTCTTCGGATCAAGACTCATGAGTAATATTCGGGAAGACAAAGGGTATACGTATGGTATTCATAGTTATTTGCAGAATCACATACATCACAGTGCATGGATGATCAGCACGGAGGCAGGCAGAGATGTTTGTGAAGCAACTATTACTGAAGTATACAAGGAAATGGAATTGTTGCGCAATGAACCGGTGGATAAAGAGGAGTTGGATCTGGTGAAAAATTATATGATCGGATCGTTACTCGGCGATTTGGATGGCCCGTTTCAGATCATCGGTCGCTGGAAAACCTACTTGCTGAATGGACTGGATGAACAATATTTCTACAACAGCATAGACACCATTCGAAAAGTAACAGCTGAAGACTTGCAAGCTTTGGCACAGGAGCATTTGAATCCTGAGAGATTTTATGAGTTAGTGGTCATTTGATTATCTAATTCACAAGAGGCAGCTTGATCCTGTTAAAATTCCTCACATGCATGGTCTTCAGAAAAATAAATACTATTTTGACCATCCTGAAACCGTGTATATGGGACGATTTTTTACAAAAACCATTGCCAGTACTTTGGCTATCTTATTCGCTGCGTATATCCTAAAAGGAATTGATGTAGCTGATCCGCTTACTGCTATGATTGTTGCGGTAGTGCTGGGTTTATTAAACAGCTTCATTAAACCTGTATTGATCTTGCTCACCATTCCCATTACAGTGATCACACTTGGATTATTTCTTTTTGTAATCAATATCATCATTGTAAAATGGGCGGCTACATTGGTACCCGGATTTACAGTTGATGGATGGGTGTCTGCTTTGTTCTTTAGTTTACTCGTATCATTTGTCACCTCTATCATCGAAGCTATTATCGGTAAGGGAGGAGAACAAACTGAAAACTAAACTAAGCGTTAACTCCTTTTCTCTCGTTCTCTGCGGTTGAGTTTTTACCGCAGAGAACGAGAGAAGCAGAGGATTCGCAAAGTCATTTTTATAGCGAACTGATCAACGCTTTTACTTTCTCACTGATCATATCTCTGATCTCATTAAATTCCTTTGGCTCCATATGTTTTGGATCGGGAATTTGCCAATCAATGAATTGTTTGGCAGGCATCCATGGACAAGCATCACCGCATCCCATGGTAACCACTGCATCAAAGGGAGCAAAAGCTTCTACCTCCTGCAATGATTTACTGTCATGTGTACTAAGGTCATAGCCCAGCTCTTTCATGGCGGCAATGGCTTTGGGATTTACAATGCCACTGGGTTTACTACCTGCACTGTACGCTTCTACAGATGAGCCACCATGAATGATGGCAAAAGCCTGACTCATCTGACTGCGGTTACTGTTTTCTACACAAACAAAAAGGAGTTTCTTTTTTTCAGACATAGATCTTGAGTTGAATTATGAACAACATCCCGGAGCGCAACAGGCTGCTGCCTCTTCGGTCAATGGTTTTTCTGCGTATACGGTTACACTATAAATACCTGCATTACTGTTTCTGAATGATTGAATTTCTTCTGCAGAAAAATAATTGCGAAGAATATCATCAGGCAATAGAATGCTTTTTTCTTTCTGTACCGTAACATTTTTGAAACCAGTAGCATGGATCAGTTCGAGGTACACTTCTTTCTGAATGGCACCTGATACACAACCGGCATACATTTCTGCAGCTTCTCTCAGTTTAGCGGGTAATTCACCTTCTAATACAATATCAGAAATACTGAAATGTCCACCGGGTTTTAAAACACGGTATACTTCTTTCAATACATTGAATTTGTTGGGAACCAAGTTTAATACACAATTGCTCACAACTACATCCGCAACATTCGCTGATACAGGCATTTGTTCTATATCTCCAAAACGAAATTCAACATTATTGAATCCAAGTTTCTCCGCATTGTTTCTTGCTTTTTCAATCATGCGTTCTGTAAAATCAATTCCAATGACTTTACCTGTTTCACCTGTAATGGCTCTTGCAACAAAACAATCATTACCTGCACCACTTCCAAGATCTATTACAGTATCACCTTTTTTGATCTTAGCAAATTCGGTAGGTAAGCCACATCCCAATCCAAGATCGGCATCAGGATTGTAACCTTGCAAACGTGTGTAGTCGTCTGCCATAATATTATATACTTCGGTACTGCAGCCACCTGCACCACAGCAGGAAGCGGCATTGTTCTCGCGCGACTGGTCAGCTATTTCACCATATTTTTCTTTTACCAGTTCTTTTAAAGCGGTTTCTGTTTGCATGTTCTTTGTTTTAATTGTTATGAATAGCTGTTCATGATCACTATTGTATACGATCGATCGCCCGCACACAGTGATGATCACTAACAGCAGGATTTAGTATGTTGATCTTTTAGTTTATGGAATAGTCCGGTGAACTCTGCATTGAATTTTTCAAATGCTTTCCAGTTGATGCAATAACAACTGCGTGGACCATCAACAGATCCATCAATGAGACCGGCTTCTTTCAATTCTTTTAAATGTTGTGAAACGGTAGACTGTGCTAATGGTAATACTTCAACGATCTCACCACAAATGCATTCATTCTTTTGAGCCAATACTTTTAGTATGGCAATACGTGCAGGATGTGCAATAGCTTTTGCAAATGCTGCGAGGTCTTGTTCCTTTTTTGAAAATACTTCTGTTTTTGGTGTTGCCATTTTACTTATCGTTTTTATACGATAAAGCAAAGTAAAGGAGATTTTTTCTTTTATCGTATAAAAACGATAAATATTTTTTTTGCTGATCTGGATCATATTAAGATCAATCGACTCTTTATCGGTCTATTATATAGTGGGATAAATCCCAAAACAGATCGGTGCCGTTACTCACGAAATAGAACCATTCATCCCTTTCTATTTTCTCTAAAAAATATAAATAATTGATAATCAATAATTTAAGCTTAACCTATTATTAAGTTCTGCCCATTACCTAAAAAAACTTGGTACTATGTGTTGCATAGTACCAAAAGTTTCCCCATCTTTGTGTTATGAAAGAAGGGCATTAGGGAAAACACCCGAAACCTTCTAAAAAGAAAAAATTAAAAACACTTATAAATATTAAGTCATGAAAACGCAAAACACAAACTTCTTACAACAACTGGGACAGGAACAACTGAACAACCTGGTAAAAGAAGTAAAGGAAACTGTTGCAACTACTATGAGCCTTCAGAACAACAAAACTGTTTTTGGTGCCGTTGATTACTACAAGATACAGCGCAGTCGCAGAAACAGAATTGTGAGAAGACACCTGGTTGCTTAATCAAACACTAGAATTTTTTTAATAACGATTGTTCCATTCCCCCCGAAAGGTTTAGGAACAAACAAAAACTCCGGCTATGGATATTCAGAACACACAAAGTCAGATGCGAAAGGGTGTATTGGAGTTTTGCATTTTATCCATCATCAGACAGGGTGAGGTTTACCCGAGTGATATTGTGGACCGAATGAAAGCTGCTAACCTACACATCCTGGAGGGTACATTATATCCCCTTCTGACACGTTTAAAAAACGCAGGCTTACTGACCTACCGTTGGGTGGAAAGTAACAGCGGACCGCCCAGAAAATATTTCGTGATGACCGATAAAGGTTTAGAGTTCTACAACGAACTGGAAAGAACCTGGCAAGAACTGGCAGATGCGGTACATGCCCTCACTATTTCGCAAACCGAACCGGCCTCCGAAGAAAATCCAACCCAACCTTAACCAACAAAATTGAACAGAAAATGAAAAAGGTAATCAATATAAACTTTCAGGGCAGGGTAATTCCCATTGAGGAGTCTGCTTATGACATGCTGAAGCAGTATGTAGAAAGTTTGCGCAAATTCTTTGCCAACGAGGAGGGTCGTGATGAGATCATCAATGATATTGAAGGTCGTATTGCTGAACTGTTTGGCGATAGCCTGAAAAAAGGTGCTACCTGCATTACCGATGATACCGTTAACGAGATCATCAATAGTATGGGTCGCCCTGAAGACTTTGAAGGTGAAGAAGGCAACGTACACGCTCAATTGGGTGGTGAAGGTGCACAGTCTACCAACACGGGTAGCGCTACTACCGAAGCTTCTCCTAGAGGCAGACTGTATCGCGATGACAACGAAAAAATATTGGGTGGTGTCTGCGGTGGCTTGGCTAACTACCTCCGTATCGATCCAACCATTGTACGTCTGGTATTTGCACTCATCACTTTTATGGGTGGTTCAGGTATCTTATTGTATATCCTGTTATGGATCATACTTCCTTCAAAACCATTAGACAATATTGTTTCTACCAAACGATTGTATCGTAACCCGGAAGAAAAAGTTATTGCAGGTGTAGCCAGTGGTATCGCTTCTTATTTTGATATCGCTGTGTGGGTACCGCGTCTCATCTTCGCTTTCCCATTAGTGATCGGCATCATCAGCTCTATCTTCAGAGGTGTATTCTGGATGGATGATGATTTCTTCCCGGGCATCGTATTCGGCTCATTCGGTGGAACTCTATTTGTAGTATATGCAGTATTATGGGCAGTTATTCCTGAAGCGAAAAGTGCTTCTGAAAAACTTGAGATGCGTGGTGAGAAAGTAGATCTGAATACCATTAAAAATACCATTCAGGAAGATCTTGAAGGCTTTAAAAGTCGTGCAGAAAAATGGGGTGGTGAATTCAAAGACAAAGCCAGTCAGTTTGGGCAAGAGTTTGGACAAACTGTTGGACAAAAAACCTCTCAGTTTAGTACGGAAGCAAGTAGTGCAGTGAAAAGAGGTGGTAGCAGAATCGGACGCGTAATTGCGATCTTATTCAAGGCATTCTTCTTATTCATCGCAGGTATATTGGCCTTTGCTTTACTGGTAACACTTTTGGCACTGATGTTTGCAGGCGTAGGTGTATTCCCACTGAAGAATTTCTTCCTTGAAGGTTTTGGACAAAACTTCCTGGCATGGGCAACACTCTTATTGTTCCTCGGTGTTCCAGTAGTAGCATTCATCACTTGGTTGATCCGTCGTATCATGGGTGTAAAATCAGGTAGCCGTTATCTAGGATTTACATTCGGTGGTTTATGGTTCATCGGTTTGATTTGCGGTGGTATCCTTGTCTATTCAATTGCAACCAACTTCGATGCAAGAGCAAGAGAAAAACAAGATTTCACGATTCAGCAACCTACAACCGGTAAACTCATCATTAAAGTACCAGATACCAAAGTAAAAGTATATGGACGCTGGTTCAAGATGGATGGCATCGTGAGTATGAATGATGATAGTCTCTTCCTGAATAATGTGCGTGTTCGCATCGTGAAGAGTCAGGATTCTGCTTATCATATTTCAGCTTTCAAATATAGCAGCGGTAAAGATGAAGGAACTGCATTGAGCAACATCAAAGAGATCTCATATGGTATCAATCAATCAGATAGCACTATCTGGCTTGACCGTGGGTTCTCTCTGAAAAAAGGAACACGTTTCCGCAACCAGGGTGTACAGGTAACCATTCAGGTGCCTGTTGGAAAAAGAATTTTGATTGACAGAAATGTTTCCAGAAGATTGAATTGGTTTAGTCTGGGTTCTAACCATGATTGGGATTGGGAAGAAGAATGGAACAATGATTATGAAAGCTGGAGCTCTGATGTAGAATATATCATGACACCGGGTGGGTTGGAAAGAGTGAATAAAGAAGATAGAGGAGATGGTGAAAGATCTTATGACACTGATGACAGATCAAATACGATTGAACAGTATAAAAAAAGTAAGGAAGAGCTGCAGAAAGAATATGAGCGTAAACAAAAAGAAGCAGAAGATCTGAAAAAAGAATTAGAAAAACCTATTGATACCACACGCTACCGTTACAAAAAAGAAACCGTACAAAATAGTACGGAGGTAAAAAGTGTAACAGAAAACAAATCAGAACAGCACCTGCCTATTGAGGCTTCACGCTTGCTGATGATGCAAATGGTATACTAAAGACGGTTGAAGTTGGGAAAAATAAGAACCTCGTCTTGTTCTCATGATGAGGTTCTTCCCTTCTCTTCAAAAATCCGCTTAACCCTTAAAACTTCCGGCATGAAAATGAAATATGTAGTAGCTATCTGTCTCTTTATCATGTTACTTTCCGGCTGTATCCGTTATGAAACAGACAGAGTCAGACATGGCAGAGTCTCTATTACGGTGAAAGAATCAGATCACCAATTGAGAGTGGATGCTAGATTCAAGCGCTCTCAAACAGATGATGTAGCACGCATTATTAAAGATGAGTTGGATGATGTTTCTTACAATGAAAACAATCGCTCCACAACATTTACCATTCGTGACGATGGTAAGTTATTTGTAAGACTTAAAAAGGGTCGCCTTAAAATTCGATTTGATAAAGATGAAAATGATCAGGATGCATACGATCGTGTAAAACGAATAGCAGACCAAGTTAAAATCATTCTTACTTCAGATCAGGCTCAGCGCTAATTTCCCTACTGCACATAGATGATCAACCCACTTGCAACCGCAAATTAACCGGTGGTTAATGAGGTATGGCATGCGTATGTCATTTCTTATAACTGCTACAACATCATCTTTATGAAAAAATTTCTCTTAAGGTCTATTTTTGTGATTGTATTACTACTTGCCATTGTTTATCTGATGGCCTGGAAGTCACCCAAATATTATATTCCAACAACTTCTTATCATACAGCCGACTCTATTGTTCCCTTTGAAAAATATACTGGTGAGCATGAAAGGCCATTCATCATCAAACAAAAAAGAGCATTGATCTTTGGTGCTACGCATACAAAAGATCCCAATGACCCACAAATACCTCAAATGGAGGAGCTGTGGACAGAGTTTCACCCAACGATCGCATTGGTGGAAGGCAGACTGGGATTTTTGTTACCCTGGTTCATGAATCCGGTGAAACAATTAGGAGAAGGCGGATGGGTAAAAGCATTGGCACATAAACATGGTGTGAAGCTCATGAATTGGGACTTGTCTAAAGAAGCATTGGCTGATTCGTTGCAACATTATTTTACCAAAGAACAAATTGCACTACAGCAAATACTGAATCCTTATTTTGGTAATCTTCGTTTTGGTAAACCTGATTCTCCGGAAAGCTTTATCAAAGAATATTTGAAACGTGCATCGTTTGTTGGACTTCAAGACAGCATTCGTTCGGTGGAGGATGTAGATCGTTTATGGAAAAAGTATTTCCCTACAGGACCAGATTGGCGCAATACTTCCGACGAATATGCTTTGCCGGGTTATTTATCACTTATGATGGCAACTTCGAATGATATCCGCAACAGACAATTGGTAACGATTGTTAAAGAATTGACCGAAAAGGGAGAAAGAGTATTTCTGATTTGTGGATCTAGTCATGCATCTTGTGTAGCGCCTGCATTCCAGAAATAGGGTCGAATGAATTAATGATGAAAACCCGATTGCCCTTTTGTAAGGACTTGATGTAGTCTTTGCAAAAGGGCAGTTTTGTTATGGATAAAACAAATGCATTTCCCATCCTCCTTTCTCTTATTTTTGCGCCACGATAAAGTACACATATGAAAAATACACCCTTCACACAAAAACACATTGCTCTCGGCGCTAAAATGGCTGAGTTTGCCGGTTATAACATGCCCATCAGTTATTCGGGTATCAATGATGAACACGCTACTGTTCGTAACAACGCCGGTGTATTTGATGTGAGTCATATGGGTGAATTCATTCTGAAAGGAGATAAGGCCCTGGATCTGATCCAGCGTGTTACTTCCAATGATGCTTCTAAACTTACCAATGGAAAAGCACAGTATAGCTGCTTACCCAATGAACAAGGCGGTATTGTAGACGACCTGATTGTTTATTGTGTTGAAGAGAATAAAGTTTATATGCTGGTAGTGAATGCATCTAATATTGAAAAAGATTGGAACTGGATCAGTAAGTTCAATACTGAAAATGTAGAGATGCACAATATCAGTGATAAAACTTGTTTGTTGGCTATTCAGGGCCCTAATGCTACCAAGATTTTGCAGCCACTAACGGATATGGACATTATGAATTTGAAATACTACACTTTCACAAAAGGAAAATTTGCGGGGGTAGACAATGTATTGGTAAGTGCAACAGGTTATACAGGTGCGGGTGGTGTAGAAATTTATTTTGAAGATGTAGATGGTGCCGCCGATAAAATATGGGATGCCATTTTCGCAGCAGGAGGTCCTCAGGGAATGAAGCCGATTGGTTTGGGAGCACGTGATACACTTCGTTTGGAAATGGGTTATTGTTTATATGGAAACGATATTGATGACACCACATCTCCTTTAGAAGGAGGATTGGGTTGGATCACCAAATTCACCAAGGATTTTACTGCAAGAGCGATTTTGGAAAAACAGAAAGCAGATGGAGTAACCCGTAAACTTATCGGGTTTGAAATGATCGAAAGAGGAATTCCTCGTCACGATTACCTGATTAAAGATGCTGCAGGTAATACCATTGGGAAAGTAACTTCAGGTACACAGGCGCCATCGCTGAACAAGGCCATTGGTTTGGGATATGTGAATACAGCTTTTACTGCTCAGGATACAGAGATCTTTATTGAGATTCGTAACACACTTGTGAAAGCTAAAATTGTGAAGTTCCCATTTGCATAAAATTTATCTAGATATGAAAAGCCGTAGCCAACAGCTACGGCTTTTTTATGCCGTATACAGGATTCATAAAGGTGTTATGATTTGTGTGTAGCTTTAAAGATGTTTTTGAAGGCACTGATGTATTCTATTTTACTGCTGTTCATGAATGCTGGTTGCAAGGCCAAGCAGCATATTGCACCTGCTATGCAGGATATTGGTTCTTTGGGAAATGAGGTAGGATATGCGGTTGTCATGCCTCGAATGTTACATGGTCTAACTACTGCAAGTGGTGAGAAATACGACTCTACCCGATACACCGGTGCACACAAAACATTACCCTTTGGCACAAAGGTGATTGTAACACATACACTCAATGGTAAAAGTGTAACGATCAAAGTAATCGATAGAGCTTTAACAGTAACCGGTCAAGTAATAGCACTAAGTAATGCAGCTGCAAAAAAATTAGATACTACCGGTCTTATTTCTATACCTGTTAGGATTCGTTATAAGGAGTAATTGTTTTTTCACTTAACTCTGAAACTTTACAGATCTGTAACTCTTCTTCAGATACCAGATGGTAAGCATGATCATAGCAACAGTAATACGTATTTCCTTCTTTATTAATAGTGGTATGCGTAAAATAATTGAAATGAAAACCTTGGTGATAGAGAAGTTCTTTGTGTACCATTTCTGTTTCCTTTGTATCGGCTAAATATGAAGCCAGTATACGTCTGTTTCTCAACAATACATAGTTGACTTTTTTCACAAACCCTTTTTCCCGGAGATACTTCTTATTGTTGAATGCACTTCTACAGTAGTCGTCACAAAATTTTTTATCTGTTCTTCCATGCAGAACATGTCCACAGGTAAGGCAATTTTTTTTATGTACAGACATAAATATCGATTTACATCCATGAAAATACAGGGCCGTTATCATCATCCTTGATGATAGAAGAAAAACAGGTAATAGTACAATGCAATCAAGAGTATTTATACCTTAATAATAGACGCGAAAACAAAAAAATCACTTGAAGCAAATCGCATGAAGTATAAGAGAACTTAAACGGAAATAATCGGATAGATTCCGAATAATGGAGATGATTCAACAGACATTCGTTTTGAAAGAATGCAAACCTTTCATTAAAACATCCGATATGAATATGATCAAAAACAAGGTGCAGCTGATCGGTCATTTGGGTCAGACACCTGAAATCAAAAAAACGGAAGGTGGCAAAAAACTCGCCAGTATGAGTTTGGCCACCAAGGAAAATTATAAAGATGCCAGCGGTGAAAAAGTAACCGATACCCAGTGGCATCAAGTAGTTGCATGGGGAAAGATGGCAGATTTTGCTGAAAAATATCTCGTGAAAGGAATTCAAGTAGCAGTGGATGGAAAACTGGTCAATCGACAGTATGTCGATAAAACAGGTATTAAAAGATCCGTCACAGAAATTCATGTGCATGAACTGTTGATCATTACCCCCAAAAAGTAGTAGCCTTTTCTTTCTGAGCGGCCGGCTTTTCTAGGCTGGCCTTTTCCATATTTCTACTGCTTTCTCTTTGGTGTATATTTGCAGCCTTATGAGCATGAAGCCGACCTTATACACCATTCTTTCTCCTAGATTATTGGATATATATGATGTGTCAGACAGTATTGTTGTGATCATTGATGTTTTTCGCGCTACTTCAACCATCGCTACGGCGTTGTACAATGGTGCAAAAAGAGTGATTCCTGTTGATGCGGTTGATAAATGCATTGCTATCGGAAAAGAAACTGGTGGTATTACAGCCGGTGAAAGAGATGGCAAGGTAATTCCAGGACTGGCACATGGTAATTCCCCTGCTGAATATCCCCGCTCATTTATTGAAGGGCAAACACTGGTGCTCACTACAACCAATGGCACCAAGCTATTGCATATGGCTCTGAATAGTGGAGCGTCTGAAGTGATTACTGGCTCTTTTCCTAACATCTCTGCAGTTTGTGATTACCTGATCGCTCAAAAAAAGAATGTGATCTTGGGTTGCTCTGCCTGGAAAGATCGTTTTAATCTGGAAGATGCTATGTTCGCAGGAGCTGTCATTCACAGGGTACAAGAACATTTTACCATTCACTGCGATAGTAGCTTGATGGCCTCCGACATGTATGGTCTGCATCAACATGATATGCAACAATTTATTCGCAGAACCACACACTGGCACAGGCTAGCATCATACGGACTAGAAAAAGACCTAGAATACTGCGTAACCCCCGATGTGGCTAATATTCTGCCTATTTACAGGAATGGGGATTTGGTTTGCGGGTAGCTTATGGCCAATGGCAATGTCATATTTTTATAGATTCGATCATCAATACTTCCAGCCATTGGCTATTAGCCATTAGCCGTAGGCTAATCTTAACAAACATTTCATCCACATTCTTCGCATTTCTTTTCGTTTACTGGATTGCTTTCCTTTACTTTTGCAAATTGCCCTTTTCGGAGTGGCTTTATTTGATTTAACAGGTAAACGGAATGTAGTACTGCCAATTGCAGCTCTTCTGTTTGCACTAATTGCTGATTGATTGTATGGCACTTCCATATCTGGTTAAACATATTTATAACAGCGGCACAGAAGAAGTCATCCGCAGAGGTAAAAAAATTCATGCGCTCGGCAATGTGGAGCTAGTCGAATATGATGAACTGATGGCCAATATTGTTTTTCGTGTGAAAGATGATGGGTACTCCACTTTTTACAAAGTACATATCAATCAATTCAAAGACCCTAAAACACTCTCACTCCGTTGCAGCTGTCCGTATAATCTATCTGAAGTTTGCCGACATAAAGCCGGAGCACTGTTTCATTTGCAAGATCTGCTTGATCGAAATCAACTGGGTGAAAAAGAAACCAGTTACGATCAAAAACACACAGTGGTAAAAATGAAGCAACTTGATCTCAAATTGATCAAGATGCTTTCTTCACAAGAGAGTTTTGAAAAAGCTGAAAACTATTTGCGTAGTAATCGTTCAAATATCCTTGAAGCAAAAGATGAACGTGTACTTGCAGACTTAGAGTATGAAGGGGAAACATTTCGTATTCTTCTTCAGAAAAATGAAGAAAGAAATTTTGACACCAGTTGTACTTGTTCCTCTGATAAAGAACATCCCCTCTGTGTTCATAAAGACATAGTACTCCTTCAGTTATTGCATAATTATGGCCCAAGTTATTTTGATTCCATTCGCAATTGGGATAAAGAGAAAAATAAACTACTAGCCTTGTATGGCTATTCTCTGAATGACGATCTTAAAGGGAAATTTGAATTCACTTACACAGACGGCAAACCTTTTTTAAGGGTGCTTGATACTAGTATCAAAAGAGTTTCCCTAAATCCGACAACAGATCTGAAACCGAAAAGAGAAGAAGAACAACCTACTACTGCCATTACTATTGAACAGGAACCTGAAGAAAAAGAAAAAGACTGGATAAAACTAGGGCTTGTACTTACTTTCAATGAGCAACAATACCCATATGTTCAATTTGAAGCAGTGCAAGGTGAAGTCGATGAAGAAAAAACCAAATACACCGGTAAAGTCAGTAAGCTTGATTTAAGTCGTTTCGTAAATACAGAAGTATTTGATGAAGAGGATAAAGGACTATTGCAACAACTGCGTAAATTGATGCCTTCAGAAGTGAGTCGCTATTTGGATCGTAATTCTCCATTCAGTGGCATCTGGGAAAATATCATACAACAACATAATGATGAGTTGCCTGAAGAGACTAGGCATTTGATCAATGAGTATCTACATCCTAAAGTAAAAAAGCTTTTTTCAGAACTGAGTAATGGTCCATTTGTTTTTTGTTTACCCGAAAAGAAATCATTCACTACGGCCAATCTTGTGAAAGCAGAACTCATCACTGACTTTATCAGTCCTGAATTTGAAGTCACTTATCAAAAAGGGCAATATGAAGTTGACTGCCGAGTAAAACTTCCATTGGCAGATTTGAATATTGCTGAAAATGAAAGTAGTTCAGCACTATTGTTTCAATACCATCAGCAGTTTTATACTTGGAAAAGAACAGAAGATATCCTGATATTAGAAAAGTTCCTTCCTTCCGGAAAAATGATCATTCCTGCTGAAGACTGGTCTGCCCAATTACAACAATTCATATTACCACTCTCCAGAGAATACAATGTTCATTTTGGTAATGTTCAGAAAGAGGAAGTGAAAGATATTAAGCCGGAAGTGAAAGTCCTGTTGAAAGAGAAAGGAGAATATCTTTTGTTCCAACCTGTTTTTAACTATCGCGGTTATGATGTGCGTACTACTGATAAGGAAAAAATCATCATGCCGGTAGCCGATAAAATATTGGTGATACAGCGAAATCTCGAAGCAGAGAAAGAGTTTATTCAAAAGATCGAATCACTACACTCTCATTTTATCAGACCAGCAGAAGGTGGAGTGCTGGCTTTAAAGGGAGCTGAAGTGTTGCGTAATAACTGGTTCTTTCTGTTTGTAGATGCAGTGAAGGAAATGAATATTCCGGTCTATGGGTTCGAGGCATTGAAAAATTTTAGATTCAATACTGCAAAACCTTCTACAAAGATCTATATCAGTAGTAATACAGATTGGTTCGATGCGAAGATCGAAATCAATTTCGGAGACCAGAAAGTGACAGTCGATGAAGTAAAGAAAGCACTGAGTAATAAGCAACAGTTTGTACAATTGGGTGATGGCACTTTAGGTATCTTACCCGAAGAGTGGATCAAAAAGTATTCCTTGTTATTCAGGGTTGGGGAAGGCAAGTCGGGTTCTATGAAACTCAGCAAATACCACTTTAGTGTAGTGGAAGAGCTGTACATGCAACGCGATGAAGAGGAATTGTTTTTCCAGTTGGAAGAAAAATATGACCGACTCAAAGAGAATCATTCGATCAAAGAAATTCCGGCACCTGAGCATCTTCGATCCATATTACGTCCTTATCAGGAAAGTGGATTTCAATGGTTGAATTACTTGCGAGAAGTGCAGTGGGGTGGAATCCTGGCCGATGATATGGGTTTGGGTAAAACCATTCAAGCGCTGAGTTTCTTACATCACTTGAAAGAAGAGAATGGTTCATTAAAAGCATTGGTGGTTTGTCCAACAACATTGATGTTCAACTGGCAGAATGAGATCGGGAAGTTTACACCTACCATCAAATTTTATGTACATCATGGAGCGCAAAGAACACGTGATAGTCTTGCAGCCACAGATGCTGATGTGATCATTACTACTTATGGTACTTTACGTAGCGATATCAAACAATTTGTTGAAGTGGCGTTTGATTATGTTGTATTAGATGAAAGTCAGGCCATTAAAAATCCTTCCAGTAAAGTAACCAAAGCTGCAAGTTTAATTAAGGCAAAGAATAGACTCTGTTTAAGTGGTACACCACTTCAGAATAATACGTTTGATATCTATGCGCAAATGAACTTCCTGAATCCGGGAATGTTGGGTAGTGTAGAGTTCTTCAAGCAAGAATTTTCAATTCCTATTGATAAGTTTGGTGAGAAAGAACAAAAGGAACACCTGCGTAAACTCTTATTCCCATTCATTCTTAGAAGAACAAAGGAGCAAGTAGCGAAAGATCTTCCTGAAAAACAGGAAATGGTACTTTTCTGTGAGATGGGAGATGAACAGCGACGCATCTATGATGCATTCAGAAACGACTATCGCGATAAAATATTAGGTGTTGTAGATAATCAAGGCATTCAGAAATCACAGCTCACCATTCTGCAAGGGTTGATGAAACTCAGACAGATCTGTGATAGTCCGGCTATCATTAAGGATGAAGAGAAGTTTCCGAATGTATCAGTGAAGTTGGAAGAATTGGGAAGAGAGATCACAGAAAATATCGGTAACCACAAAGCATTGATCTTCTCACAGTTTCTGGGAATGCTTGCATTGATCAAAGAGAAAATGAAAGAATTGGGAGTGGATTATGAATATTTTGATGGTAGCAGTACTGTCAATGAACGCGAAAGAGCCATCCAGCGTTTTCAAAATGATGATTCATGTCGTGTGTTCCTGATCTCATTAAAAGCAGGCGGTGTAGGCTTGAATCTTACAGCGGCTGATTATGTGTATATCGTAGATCCTTGGTGGAATCCTGCAGTAGAGCAACAGGCCATTGACAGAACACATCGTATTGGTCAGACCAAAAATATTTTCGCTTATCGAATGATCTGTACAGATACCGTAGAAGATAAGATTCTCAAATTACAAGATCGAAAAAGGAGTTTAGCGCGTGAACTGATTACCGATGATGAAGGTTTTGTGAAGAACCTGACACGTGAAGATGTGGAGTATTTATTTAGCTAACAGCTGTTTGTCAAATGGTTATGTATATTCTTTGTAGGTACTATTGACCGAGCGACCTATCTGCGTATATCTTTCACCGATTTTAACAAGGGGCTTCCCAACCATCCTTTTAGCTTTCCGTTAATCTTTTTGCCTTTGAGCAAGTCTAAGACCATTGTATAGCTTCGTAAAACATAATAAACTCGAGCATGACCAAAATTTTAACTGCCATTGCCTGTTTGTTCTTCGCATGTACTGTGCAAGCCCAAACGAGTGGAACCATCAAAGGTAAACTGGTAGATACGGTAGGGAAACAATCACTCAAAGACGCGTCGATCTCTATTCTGGATGCAAAAGATTCTACATTGGATGTTTTTGGACTCACTAAAGCAGATGGTAGTTTTCTGATCAGTAATATCACTTTTGGTGAAATGATCGTAGATATCAAGTTTCAGGGGTATGCTCCATTTTCAAAAAAGATCACATTTTCCAAGATCAATAGTATGGTAGATCTTGGAAATATTTATATGACCATTGCTGCCAATGATCTGGGTAATGTCACTGTTACCCAGTCAGCCGTAAGAATGAAAAATGATACGGTTGAATTCAGCGCTTCTGCATTCAAAACAAAACCCAATGCGGTAGCAGAAGATTTGCTTAAAAAAGTACCGGGCATACAAGTAGATAAAAATGGAAATATTACTGCACAAGGTGAACAAGTGCAAAGAATATTAGTGGATGGGAAAAGATTCTTTGGCGATGATCCAAGAATGGCTACTCGTAATTTGCCTCCCGATGTGATCGATAAAATTCAGGTGTTTGATCAGGCAAGTGACCAAAGTGCTTTTACCGGGTTTGATGATGGTAATCGTGTAAAGACCATCAATATCACTACACGAAAAGACAAACGTAAAGGGTATTTTGGTAGAGGGACACTTGGTTTCGGTGCCAATGCTGATGAAGGATTGTATGATAATAGTTTTAGTCTGAGCCGTTTTAATGGAGATAGACAAATCACGTTTACTGGGCAAGCCAATAATGTCAATAAACAAAACTTCTCGGTACAAGATATGTTGGGCTCATTAGGTGGAGGTAATTTCGCCGGTGGCGGTGGTGGCGGACGTGGTGGCGTTCAGGCTTTCACCGGTAGTGGAGGCGGTGGCGGATTGGTGAATACATGGGCCGGAGGTATCAACTACAGAGATACATGGAGTCCGAAGACACAATTCTCAGGAAGTTATTTCTTTAATGATCAGAAAACCTATCGTGATCAGAAAAGCTTGGTTCAGAACCTGATACCGGGTGCTCCTGATTCTTCGATATTCAATGATCAGAATAATTCTTCTAAAACATATAATACCAATCATAGAATCAATTTCAATATTGAACACCAATTTGATTCTTCTAATTCTTTAATCATTAGACCCAATATCAGTTTTCAGGATACATGGTCACAAACGCTACAGCAAACTGCTTCAACACGAGGTAAATTCACTGCGTTGAATAGTTCCGATGCAAGATCTATTCGTAAAAATAACGGATACAATGGAAGTGTAGAAGCTACATTCCGTCATCGTTTCCCCAAAAGAGGCCGTACATATTCAATTGGTATCAATGCCGGTGGTAGTGCCAATGATGGAACAGGATCTAACTATTCACTGAACCAATTCAATCCTCCAAGCAGACCAGCGTATATTGATACAATTGATCAGATATACAGTACGAACAGGGATACCAGAAATTTCAGTGGTACGCTTTCATATACTGAGCCTATTGCAAAGAATCAGCAACTTGAGTTCAACTACAACTATTCTTTCAATATCAATAACTCAGGAAGAGAAACCATGGAGTATGATGCCGGTACAGGTAAATATGAAATACCTGTTACCAATCTTACCAATACTTTCGAGAATACCTTTAGTTCCAATAGATTCACAATGAACTATCGTTTGCAAAATGCAAAATATAATTTCAGTATTGGATCAGGTATACAAGCCGGAGAATTGGTAAGCAATAATATCACGCGCAATACATCGATCAAACAGAATTTTGTTAACCTTTTCCCTTCCGCGAATTTTAGATATGAGTTCTCTAAAACAAAAAGTTTGCGTTTGTTCTATAATGGACGTACTTCTCAACCCACAGCTGAACAACTACAACCGGTTGCAGATAATAGCAATCCGCTGAATATTAGAACAGGTAATCCAAATTTGAAACAACAGTTTACACACAGTTTTAGATTCTTGTACAATTCATTTGACGTGTTTACACAGAAACTGATCTTTGCAACCATCAATGCCAACTTCATTCAAAATGATATTCAGAATTCAACGGTCTTCCAGCCTAATGGTGCACAGTTGACCATGCCGGTGAATTTAAATGGTACTTATAGGATCAATGGTTTCTTCAACTATAGCTTTCCTTTGAAAAAGCCAAAGAGTACGATCAATTTGAGAGCGATTGTAGCAAGAGATCAATCGCAGACATTGATCAACAATGCAAGCAACTACACACGTAATACCACATTGGGTGGAGAGGTTGGCTGGACAACCAACTTGAAAGAAGGATTCGATATGAATTTCTCTTCCAACTCCTCTTTCAATATGGCTAGGTATACTTTACAGCCACAACAGAATGGCGACTTCTTTACACAAACAGTATCAACAGAAGCAACCGCTTATTCAAAAAGCGGTTGGGTATTCTCACTTGATTTTGATTATATCTATAATGCAGGAAGAGCACAAGGATTTAATACCAGTATTCCGTTATTGAATGCTAGCATCTCTAAGCAAATGCTAAAGAATAAAGCTGGTGAATTGAAGTTTTATATGTTTGATCTCTTGAATCAGAATGTGAGCATTACTAGAAATATCACAGGTAATACTATTCAAGACGTTTCAACAAGAGTGTTGACTCGCTACTTCATGGTAAGCTTTACCTATAACCTACGTCGCTTTGGCGGTAACCAACAGCAGCAGCGTAGTCCGATGAACATGATGATGCCGGGTGGTAGACAAATGCAAATGATGAGAGGCGGCGGTGGATTCTAGAATCTGTTGATCAATTCTTAAAAAAGCCGCAGCTGAAAAGGGTGCGGCTTTTTTATGCTTACAATTGTTAGTATAAGATTTAATATTCCGTTCAAAAAATTTTTTGACTGATATCCCACAAACTGATATACTTTTACACTTCCAAAGCAAAAAATAATCAAACAAGTGAAGCAGATTCTTTCACAATATCTATTCCTCTTATTGAATACCCGTATTCAGGTGTTCTCTATGGAAGCTGCTTTCAACTTTTTGCCGAGACCTCGACGTGGTTGCTGATAGGACGAGCAACTGGCACTTGCCCCTATCAGTGAAAAATCCCCCGGAATCAATCGTCTGACAGATAGCTGTCGCCCAGTTTACCTTATTTAATTTTTATAAGTTGGAACAAAATATCATTGTTCGTGTAGCCAATAGTGGCGACACGCAGTATGCGCAAACCATTACAGATGAGATGGAATCATCTGCCAAAGCACGTGGTACCGGCATTGCTAAACGTAGCCCGGAATATGTTGCCCGCAAGATGGAGGAAGGAAAAGCGGTTATAGCGTTGCTCCCTAACGGTACATGGGTTGGGTTTTGTTACATTGAAGCATGGGGTCATGATTCTTTCGTAGCCAATAGTGGCTTGATTGTTTCTCCACCCTTTCGTAAGAGCGGAGTCGCTAAACTCATCAAACAAACCATCTTCAATTTATCCAGAGAAAAATATCCAAATTCAAAAATATTTGGTCTTACTACAGGACTTGCAGTGATGAAGATCAACAGCGATCTGGGTTATGAACCTGTGACTTATAGTGAGCTAACAGATGATGAAGAATTCTGGGCCGGTTGTAAAAGCTGTATCAATTATGAAATATTAATGAGTAAGGATCGTAAGAATTGCTTTTGTACAGCCATGCTATATGATCCTGCTGATCATTATGAACCCGAAGAAACTTCTACGGAGTTCGAAAAGAAGTCAAAACTGTATGAGCGTTTCATGAAAGTGAAACAGCATAAGTTGTTACGTGTTTTTAGAAAGAAAGAAAATGGTGGTACAGCAAAACCGAAATCGTTCTTTCATCATTTCTTTAATTTTTAATAGTCTAAGTAAATAATCATATGAACCAGCTTCCAACAAATCTTCCTGCAGGTACAAAAGTAGTACTCGGTTTTAGTGGCGGTCTCGACACTTCTTTTTGTGTGAAATATTTGACTGAAGAAAAAGGATTTGAAGTGCATAGTGTGATAGTAAATACAGGTGGTTTTTCTAAAGAGGAATTGCAACAGGTTGAGGCACATGCCTACAGTCTTGGTGTGAAAACGCATACCACTGTTGATGCTGTGAAAAGTTATTATGACAGTATCATACGTTTCCTCATTTATGGGAATGTATTGAAGAACAATACTTATCCTCTTAGTGTAAGTGCGGAAAGATTGAGTCAGGCATTACACATAGCCGAACATGCAAAGAAGTTACAGGCTAAAGCAGTAGTACATGGTAGCACAGGTGCAGGAAATGATCAAGTGAGGTTTGACATGATCTTTCATATCATGATTCCTGATACCGAGATCATCACCCCCATACGAGATATGAAACTCAGCAGGGAAGAAGAGATCAGCTACCTGAAATCAAAAGGAGTGGATATGAATTTTGAAAAAGCCGCTTACTCTATTAATAAAGGATTGTGGGGAACAAGTGTAGGCGGAAAAGAAACATTACATTCCAAAGGAATGCTCCCCGAAGAAGCTTGGCCTACACAGGTTTCAAAATCCCAACCTGAAGAAGTGAAACTCGGATTTGTAAAGGGCGAATTGAAAAGTATCAATGATCAGCAGTTTGCACATCCAACTGATGCGATACAATATTTACAATCTATAGCCGGTCCTTTCGGCATTGGCAGGGATATTCATGTGGGTGACACTATCATTGGAATCAAAGGTCGTGTTGGCTTTGAAGCAGCAGCACCAATGGTAATTTTAAAAGCGCATCATGCATTGGAAAAACATGTATTGACCAAATGGCAACTCAATTGGAAAGATCAGCTGGCACAGTTTTATGGCAACTGGTTACATGAAGGACAAATCATGGATCCTGTGATGAGAGATATAGAGGCGTTCCTAGCTCAATCTCAGGAACATGTAACCGGTGAAGTATTTATTCAGTTAATGCCTTATCGTTTCGCAGTGATGGGTATTGAGTCATCTTTTGATCTTATGAGTAGCAAATTTGGTAAATATGGAGAAATGAACAGTGGCTGGACGGGAGATGATGTAAGAGGCTTTTCCAAAATTTTTGGTAACCAGACCGCTATTTATCACAACATTAAATCTGATAACCAATGAATCAGATAAAAGCAGCCATCATTGGTGGTGCGGGATATACAGGTGGAGAAATGATTCGTCTGTTACTTCATCATCCAGTAGTAAAACTGATAAGTGTACACAGTTCCAGTAATGCGGGAAAACCTTTGTATGCTGTGCATAAAGACCTCATTGGGGAAACAGAGCTCCTGTTTTCAGACCAACCTACCACCCATGTGGATGTTTTATTTTTATGTGTAGGTCATGGAGATGCCCAAAAGTTTCTGGATCAGTATGATATTCCTGCTGCGGTAAAGATCATTGACCTGTCACAGGATTTTCGATTAACATCCACCATCGGTGATCGAAAGTTTGTATACGGATTACCCGAATTAAATAAAGAAGAAATCAGAACAGCTCAAAATATTGCAAATCCAGGTTGTTTTGCCACTGCTATTCAATTAGCATTGTTACCACTTGCAAAAGCAGGTATCCTGAGTGATGTACATACCACGGGGATTACCGGTTCTACAGGTGCCGGTCAATCATTGAGTAGTACTTCTCATTTCAGCTGGAGAGCAAACAATATACAAGCCTATAAATCACTCAATCATCAGCACATAAAAGAAATTACTGCATCCATCAATCAATTGCAGAAAGATTCTCCTTTGTCTGATCAAGGGGAAGGTCCGGGTATACATTTTGTTCCCTGGCGTGGTGATTTTACAAGAGGTATTTATACCAGCTCTGTTATTGATTGTAGTTTTCCTTTAGAAGAAGTGATTCGCTTGTATAAAGATTATTATAAAGATCAAGTATTCACTTTTTTAAGTGATACCATGATCGATCTAAAACAAGTGGTCAATACGAATAAATGTCTATTGCATATTGAGAAGCAGGGTAATAAACTGATTGTTCATAGTGCTATTGATAATTTACTGAAAGGTGCAAGTGGACAAGCAGTTCAAAATATGAATCTCATGTTTGGACTGGAAGAAAAAACAGGACTAGAATTAAAAGCCAATTATTTCTAATTAACTAAGCGATCGCTATGAAACTTTTTGATGTATATCCTTTGAATCATATTACCATCACAAAAGCATCTGGTGCTTATGTATGGGATGATCAGGATAATCAATACCTGGATATGTATGGTGGACATGCAGTGATCAGTATCGGCCATACGCATCCACATTGGGTGATGAGAATAGAAGACCAATTAAAAAAGATTGCATTTTATTCCAACTCAATTATCATACCCCTGCAACAACAATTGGCAGAAAAGTTATGTACGCTTAGTGGTAAAATCAACTATGAACTGTTTTTGTGTAATAGTGGAGCTGAAGCCAATGAGAATGCATTAAAACTCGCTTCTTTTCATACGGGGAGGAAAAAGGTTATTGCATTTAAAAAATCTTTTCATGGGAGAACATCATTGGCTGTTGCAGCTACTGATAATCCTGCAATTGTTGCACCTGTTAATGAAACTGAAAACATAGTTTTTCTTCCTTTCAATGATTCCGATTCACTAAAAGAATACTTCTCCTTACATGGAGATACTGTTGCTGCTGTTATTACAGAAGGAATACAAGGTGTAGGGGGTATCAATGTTGCGTCTGATGATTTTTTACAAACCATCAGACAATTATGTGATCAATATGGGGCAGTATTCATCGCCGATAGTGTACAATGTGGGTATGGAAGAACAGGGAAATTCTTTGCACATGATCATGCAGGCGTCGATGCAGATATTTATTCTATGGCAAAAGGTATGGGTAATGGATTTCCGATAGGAGGCATCTTGATTGCGCCACATATCAGACCAAGGCATGGAATGCTGGGAACCACTTTTGGTGGAAACCATCTTGCATGTGCTGCCGCTTTAGCTGTATTGGAAATCATGGAAAAAGAGGATTTGATGCGAAAAGCAACAGTGAATGGATCTTATATGATCGAACAATTGAAAGCCATTCCTGAGATTCAAAATGTACGAGGCAGAGGTTGGATGATCGGGTTTGATGTTCCTGATGCGATCAAAGATTTAAAAAAAGTATTACTAAGTGAATACAAAACATTCACCGGAGAAGCCAAACCCAATGTAATCAGGCTCTTGCCATCTTTAGCTCTACAAAAAGAACAGATAGATGAATTTTTACAATCCTTAAAAGGAGCCATCATGACCCTAAACAAAAACTCTGCGTAAACTCTTTATTCTCTTTTTCTCTGCGGTAAGTATTCGAATAGTTTTACCGCAGAGAAAAAGAGAATTGAGTTTACGCAGAGGGTATTATAGAACTTCAACCTGTAACTCAACCATGAAACAATTTATTTCTGTAAACGATGTGTCGAATATCAATGGACTCATAGCAAATGCAATGGCGTGTAAAGCCGATCCATTGAAGCACAAGGATCTGGGAAAGGGAAAACGTATTGGGTTACTTTTTTTAAATCCAAGTCTTAGAACAAGATTAAGTACGCAGGTTGCAGCACGTAACCTTGGTATGGAAGCCATTGTTTTCAATGTGGACAAAGAAGGATGGGCGCTTGAGTTTGAAGAAGGGGCCATTATGAGTGGTAATACTGTAGAGCATGTGAAAGATGCAGCCCCTGTTCTTGGACAATATTTTGATATTCTATGTATCAGAACATTTCCGTCTTTGAAGAACAGGGAAGATGATTATAGTGAGATGTTTATTCATCAATTTATAAAATACGCCGGTGTTCCTGTGGTAAGTTTGGAAAGCGCGACGCTACATCCATTACAATCTCTAACCGATTTGATGACTATTTCAGAGACTCTACAAGAGAAAAAAATCACCCAACGTCCCAAGATCGTATTGACATGGGCGCCACATATCAAACCATTACCGCAATGTGTGGCCAATAGTTTTGCGCAGTGGGTAAATGCTTGGGGTGAAGCAGATTTTGTTATCACACATCCGCAAGACTACGAATTGGCTACTGAGTTTACAACAGGAGCAACCATTACGCATGATCAAAATGCTGCATTAGCTGGAGCTGATTTTATTTATGTAAAGAATTGGAGTACATATACAGACTATGGGAAGATCTATGAAAATGATCCGGCTTGGATGCTGACGGAGGAAAAAATGAAGTACACCAATGCTGCCAAAGTGATGCATTGTTTACCAGTAAGAAGAAATGTAGAACTCAGCGATGAAATTTTGGATAGTGTACATAGTCTTGTAACAAGACAAGCAGGGAATCGTGTATGGGCTGCACAAGCTGTTTTGCAATCTATTCTAACACATCAAAAATTGTAAGGTGGAGCAACTGTATGTCATAAAAATCGGTGGCAACATCATTGATGATGCTAACAGACTGGAACATTTCTTGGAACAGTTTGCTGGTGTGCAAGGACATAAGATATTGGTACATGGAGGAGGAAAACTTGCTACGAAGCTGGCAGAACAAATGGGTGTTCAACAACAAATGGTAGAAGGTCGCAGGATTACTGATGCGGAAACTTTGAAAATAGTGACCATGGTTTATGCCGGATATATCAATAAAAATATTGTAGCCAAACTACAATCAAAGGGCACTAATACAATTGGGATGACGGGCGCAGATGCGGGCATCATTCGAGCACATAAAAGAGTGCATGCAACCATTGATTATGGCTTTGTTGGAGATATCGATGCAGTTGACTCAATCAAAATACATCAACTGATCCAACAAAATTTAACCCTTGTGTTAGCGCCTATTACGGATGATGGAAACGGACAATTGTTAAATACAAATGCCGATACCATTGCTCAGGAGATCGCAAAAAGCATGAGCCATTTGTATGCTACTAGTTTGATCTACTCTTTTGAGAAAAAGGGGGTATTGACGGATGTGAATGACGAAAACTCAGTAATCCCCGTGATAAACACTGTGTTTTATCAGCAGTTAAAATCGGAAAATAAAATTTATGCAGGAATGCTCCCTAAATTAGACAATGCTTTTAGCGCTATTCAAGCGGGCGTAAAGCAAGTGATCATTGGCCAGGCAGAAGAGTTAAAGGAATTATTAGAAGGTAAAACGGGAACAGCCATTCAATTATAACATGAAGCCGGATACCAATATATTATTTCAGAATAGTATTCAGTTGCTGAAAGCGCTGATCGCTACTCCCTCTTATAGCAGAGACGAGGAAGCTACTGCTAACTTAATTGAACAATTTTTTCAGCAAAAGCAAATTCCTGTTCATCGATTCCTAAATAATATTTGGACAACCAATCTTTATTTCGATCCGGTAAAGCCGGTATTGTTATTGAATTCACATCATGATACGGTAAAGCCTAATTCGGCGTATACGATCGATCCATTTAACTCCATTGAAAAAGAGGGTAAGCTCTTTGGATTGGGTAGCAATGATGCAGGCGGCGCATTGGTATCTCTGTTAGCAGTTTTTTTATATTACTACGAACAAAAAGAACTGCCCTATAATATCTTATTTGCTGCAACAGCAGAAGAAGAAGTATCGGGTAAGAATGGCATTGAAGCGCTACTTCCACAGTTGCCAAATATTGATTGTGGTATTGTAGGCGAACCTACACAAATGCAGATGGCCATTGCAGAAAGAGGATTATTGGTGCTAGATGTTACAGCAACCGGTAAACCCGGGCATGCAGCTAGAAATGAGGGTGAAAATGCATTGTATAAAGCAGTGAAAGATATTGAGTGGTTCAGTCAGTATCAGTTTGAACGTGTCTCAGATTTGTTAGGTCCTGTAAAAATGTCTGTAACGGTGATTGAAACAGCAAACAAAGCTCATAACGTAGTACCTGATGAATGCAAATTTGTGGTAGATGTAAGGGTCAATGAATTGTATACTTTCGATGAGATTCTCACAACCATTCAGGAAAACATTTCTTCAACAGCCGTACCTAGAAGTGTACGAATCAAATCGACTTCTATACCAGAGACTCATCCTTTGGTAGTAGCTGGTACTGTAATTGGGCGAAAAACTTATGGATCTCCCACTACTTCTGATAAAGCGTTAATGCCATTCTTAACATTGAAAATGGGTCCGGGCGATTCTTCAAGGAGTCATTCTGCTGATGAATTTATTTATCTGAATGAAATAAAAGAGGGGATTGAATTGTATATCGCTCTATTAGATCAAATCATGCAAAAACAAACAGTATGAAGCTCTGGCAAAAAAGTACCCATGTATCATCTGCAGTAGAAACTTTTACTGTAGGAAATGATCGTGAAATGGATCTACTGCTTGCGCCATTTGATGTGCTAGGCTCCATAGCACATGTGATGATGTTGGCAGAAGTAGGTCTGCTTACAAAAGCTGAGTCAAACTCATTAGTGCAAGAACTAAGAAGTATCTACAAACAAATTCACGATTCACAATTCACCATTCACGAATCAGTAGAAGACATTCATTCACAAGTTGAATTCTTGCTTACGCAAAAGCTAGGGGATATCGGAAAAAAAATTCATAGCGCTCGTAGCAGAAATGATCAGGTATTGGTAGATATAAAAATGTTCCTGCGCCACGAGATACGTTCACTGGTAGAAGAAACGGAACAGCTGTTTTCTTTATTACAGCAGCAAAGTGAAAAATTTAAAAACGATTTATTACCGGGGTATACGCACCTTCAATTGGCCATGCCTTCTTCTTTCGGATTATGGTTTGGTGCTTATGCTGAAAGTTTAGTGGATGATACCATATTACTTCAGTCTGCTTATAAAGTTGTAAATAAAAACCCATTAGGTTCTGCAGCAGGGTATGGATCTTCTTTTCCCATCAATCGAACACTTACTACCAGTTTACTTGGATTTGATGACCTGAATTACAATGTTGTGTATGCACAAATGGGCAGAGGTAAAGCGGAGAGAACCACTGCTATGGCAATGGCGAGTTTAGCGGATACCCTGAGCCGAATGAGTATGGACATGTGTTTGTATTTAAATCAGAATTTTGATTTTGTAAGTTTTCCGACAGAACTCACAACGGGATCTAGCATCATGCCACATAAAAAGAATCCGGATGTATTCGAATTGATTAGATCTCATTGTAATCGTATCAAAACCTTGCCCAATGAGATCATGATGATGACCACGAACCTGCCTTCAGGTTACCATCGTGACCTACAACTTTTAAAAGAACATCTTTTCCCAGCATTACAAACCTTGAAGCATTGCTTACAAATGGCTCAGATGATGCTTTCTGCAATTGAAGTCAGAAAAGATATCATGACAGATGAAAAGTATCGATATGCATTTAGTGTAGAAGAAGTCAATAGGTTGGTACTGAAAGGTGTTCCATTCAGAGATGCATATCAGCAGATCGGCGCAGCGATTGAAGGAAAGGAGTTTAAGGCTGATACACATGAATTGAAACATACACATGAAGGGAGTATTGGTAATCTGTGTAACAAAGAAATTCGGTCTATGATGGAACAAGCACTACAAGGATTTCATTTTGAAAAAACAGAACAGGCGATTCAACAACTACTCGGAAATTCATAAGAACCAATACTTTAATTCTTTCTTGGCATAGTGCAGGAAATATTGTTGTTTTGGGAATATTAAAACTGAAACGATGCGAATATTTTCTTTCTTATTGATGATGATTTTTTCTGTTGGAACTTACGCACAGACAAAGTCTGTGGCCAAAGCTCCAGTAAAAGCGCCGGTAAAATCTGTAAGTTCATCTGTTAACCCCTTGAAGAATAATAAAGATTCTGCAGGATACGCACTTGGTATTAGAATACTTCAAAATTTACAAGCACAAGGGTTGGATGCTGTGAATTTGGCAATGTTGCAAAGAGCGATGAATGATGTCCTACAAAAAAAACCTTTATTGCTTACTGAAGATCTTTTAGATCGTTGTATTGGAACATTTGCGTCAGAAGTAAATAGCGCAAAACTCGAAAAATCAAAAAAAGCGTCAAAAGATTTTCTAACCGCAAATGCCAAGCGTCAGGGCGTGGTTACATTGCCTAGTGGTTTACAGTATGAGGTCCTGAAAGACAATCCAAGTGGAGCAAAACCTACGGCTAGTGATCAGGTGAAATGTCATTACCATGGCACACTCATTGATGGAACCATCTTTGATAGTTCTGTAGACAGAGGTGAGCCTATCGTATTTTCAGTAGGTGGTGTGATACGAGGATGGCAGGAAGCATTACAGTTAATGACTGTAGGAAGTAAATGGAAATTGTATATTCCATCAGAACTTGCTTATGGCGATCAGCAAGCAGGTCCAAAGATCGGTCCGGGCTCTACTTTGATCTTTGAAGTAGAATTGCTATCCATCGAAAAATAATTATGACGATTTTTTACAAAGGCTCTTTATCTGTTATGGTAAAGAGCCTTTTGTATTCTATTAACCTTCATTAACCTTTCCCTAAAGTTCATTAACTGCATTTGGTTAGATGGTCTTCTACTTTTGAAACATTAAAACCAAAAGTAAATGCTTAGATACATTACGACCTTACTCATTCTTTTTACATTGCCTATTCTGACTTCAGCTCAACAACCTGCTGCTGTAAAAGGAAATGTATACGATACAGCTGCTAAACGAGGATTGGCATATGCAACCATTTCAATTGTTAATGCAAAAGATTCAACCCTTGTAACGTTTACTCGTGCCGATTCTACCGGAAAATTCAGTTTTAAATCTCTTGAAAAAGGAAACTATCTTCTTTCTGCTTCCTATGTAGGCTATATACCTGTATGGAAAAATATTGAAGTAAAGACCGGACAGGAGCTTGACATGGGGCAGATCATCATGACCGATCTCTTACATGGTGGTGATGTAACGGTAACAGCAAGACGCGCACCTGTTACGATCAATAACGATACTGTAGAATTCAATACTGAAAATTTCAAAACACAACCCAATGCCGTTGTGGAAGATCTTTTAAAACGTTTACCCGGTGTGACGGTCGATAATGATGGAACGATTCGTGTGAATGGACAAAGAGTCAATCGTGTATTGGTAAACGGTAAGGAATTTTTCACGGGAGATCCAAAGATTGCGACACAAAACTTAGATGCAGATGCAGTTGATAAGGTACAGGTATTTGATAAAAAGAGTGATCGAGCAGAGTTTACAGGAATTGATGATGGCAACTCAGAAAAAGCAATCAACCTGAAACTGAAAAAAGATCGTAATAAATCTACTTTTGGAAGAATAGCTGCAGGAGCAGGAGGTGATGATGGACGATATGATGCACAAACAAATGTGAATCGATTCAATGGTGATCAACAACTGTCTTTGTTAGGAATGGGTAATAACACCAATCGACAAGGCTTTACCTTGAATGATATCATGAACTTTACGGGTGATCTGGCAAGAGGAATGCGGAATGGTGGAGGTGTGAATATTTCAATTGGCGGCGGATCTTCTGATAATGGACTACCTGTTACCGGATTGGGACAAAACCAGCAAGGTGTTGCTACTACCTATGCCGGTGGAGTGAATTATAATGATATCTGGAATAAAAAATCCAATGTAAATACCAGTGGCATGTTCAGTGATATTGATTTACTAACTGATCGGGTTACTAATAGACAGAATTTATTACCAGGAAATAATTTTGATTATAAAAGTAATAGCAGCTCAGCCAGAAAAGTGCAACAGCAAAGATGGAACGGTGCTATCGACCATAAGTTCGATACGATGATTTCTTTGAAGATCACGCCACAAGTATCTGCTCAACAAAACAACGCCAATAGTTATAGCAGCTACACCTCTACGAATGCTAACGGACAAAAAATCAATGATGGTTTTAGTGACAGCAAAACACGCTCAGAAGCATTGAATCTTTCTGCCAATGCCCTGTATCGTCAGCGTTTGAAGAAAAAAGGGAGAACCTTATCGGGTAATTTCAGCGTAAACTATAATGATAGCAAGCAAACTGGTGATCTTTTTACCAGAAACACTTTTTATGCAGCCGGAGTAGCATTACGTGATTCTATTACCAATCAAAAGAATAGTCGTAATGCGATCACCAGAAACTTTGGTGCGATGGTTACTTATACAGAACCCATTGGTCGAAGATCATTATTAGAGATCACTTCTTTCTATAATACCAATAGTGGACAAAGTGATCGAAAGACCTTTGATTTTGATGGTGGTTCGGGTAAATATGATCGCTATAACACTATTTTAAGTAACGATTTTACTAGTAGCTATAATTATGGTGGTGGTACTTTGAATTTCAGATCTAATATGAATAAGTTGGCGCTCACTATTGGGTCTTCTTTCCAAGCGGCTACTTTGAGAAGTACCAACAATACCAATGGTAATGTGATCGAACAAAGATTCTCTGATATCCTGCCGAGTATGAATATTCAATATCGTATGGCATCAACAAAGACATTGTCTTTGAACATGACAACATCAACCAATCAACCTTCTACAGCACAGTTACAACCCGTTGCTGATGTGAGTGACCCATTGAATACGTATACCGGAAATCCAAATTTGAAACGTAGTTACGTACAGTCTATTAACCTGAATTTCTTCTCAACCAATATCTATACACAAAGAAATTTATTTGCGTTCATTTCTGCTACTAAAACAGATAATGCCATAGTGAATTCTGATGTGATACAACCCAATGGTGCCAGGGTTTCTATGCCGGTGAATGCGGATGGACAGTACTTTATTTTTGGTAATATCAGTGCCGGATTTCCTATTAAGAAATTGAAATCAAGAATTGACATCGGTATTGGAACTAACTATCAACGAAACATTGCTTTCTTGAATGGCAAAAGAAATAATATCTCTAATACAGGTATTGGACCATCATTGAACTATAGTTTTAATAAAGATGGTTTATTGGATATCACTGCGAGTGCCAGATTGAATATCAGCAAAGCTACCTATTCACTTCAGCCCATGCTGAATACCAACTTCTTACAGCAGACTTACAACTTCGAAATGAATAATTATCTGCCATTAGGCCTGATAATGAATAACAGCTTTAATTATGTAGTGAATACCGGTCGTGCAGACGGTTTCAATACCAGAGTGCCTTATTGGAATGCTTCATTAGCAAAGAGTTTTATGAAGAATAAAAGAGGTGAATTGAAGCTAACAGTATATGATATGTTGAACAAAAATGTAGGGATCAATCGTACAGCCAACCAAAACTTTATAGAAGATACAAGGTACAATGTGTTGCAACGTTATTTCCTGGTAAGCTTTACGTATCGTTTAAACAAAGCAGCTGCTTCAGGAGGAGCTAGGGTTATTACGAGAACCTTCTAATTAAGCTTTTCTTTTCTCATATTTATCAGTCTCCCCTCCTGTCTAGGAGGGGATTTTTTTGTTGCTTATCTAGTAAGTAAAACGATTGAGTAAAAATCCTCTTATGCACCTCTTAATTGAACTGTAGTAGTATAGACAAATACCCTACTTAATAAATCCAAGCGTATTAGACCGAATTGTCCACGAAGAAATCTCTTATATCATCATCACCATCATATCTGGTAAGCATTCATCTACGTCAATCATAAAGATCATGACCATCTGCGTTCCATCATTTAATGTGGAATGATAGGCCAATAAAAAAGGCCATATCAATCGATACGGCCTTTGAGATTCAGTTAAAGAAGATTAACCACCTATTCTAATACCACCATTTTGCATTTGTTGTTGCATCAATTCCGCTCTCATTTTATTGAACTCAGCAGCTGTAACTGTTTTTCCTTTTTTAGGCTCTTTCAGTTGTTTCTGGTCTACCTCTTTTTTAAACTCTAGTGCGGTATAAACGGTAGCGCCGTTATCACTATCCAATTGAAGAATTACGCCGGGTAATTGACCATTATTTTCAGGTCCAACAGGACTGGCAATATCCTGCGCATACCAGGCTACTAATTCAATTTCACGAGGTTTAGGTTGTGTAGTATCACGAGTGATATTTGCACCCGGACCACCAAAAGCCATGGTTCTAACCTGAGCGGGCGGTAGCATTATTTTTCTGGTAGCTTTTAAGCAGGTATAGCCAAGGATTTGCTTGGTCTCATTGGTGAGTTTCCAAGGCTGCTGTGTGATAGAGTCAACTACCAAATAGCTTTTACCTGCAAGTTCAGAGCTAAGAATTGATTTTGATTGCGCGAAATTCTTATACAGATCTCCGCCATCACTTCCGCCAGACACATTGAATGACATACGAACACCGCCACCACCACCTGCTCCGGCACCACCCGCAAATGGATCAGGTGCGTCATTCTCAGGGATCAATCTATATACAGAAATACTGTCACTAAAGATCAATAAATGCTTAGAGATTCGAAACTCAGGCATCATAGCACGCATTTGTTCACTGGTGAAGATGCGGTGATTGTTGATCTTTCGTTCATACACAATGGTGCCCTCTTTGATCTGGGCTTGTAAGGCACTGATACCCATTACAGCGGATACCAATAAAAATGTTTTCTTCATGAAGAGAAATATTTATTTTATGAGTAATAAATCAAGGCTAAATAATATTTTAAGCCTGTTCAAAGCTAACCCCAGCCTTTGTTAAGCATTCTTGCTCAAAGGTTAATTTAGGTTAATGAAATGCCCTTGAACGCAATCGAACCCTTTACCTTTGTTTTTTAGTACAACAACATGAAAAAAGTACAGCTTACTTTATTGTTAATGATAGCCACCATTTTGCTCTTAGCGGCATTTGAAGGTTATTGGCTGCATAAGCTGTACAAAGACGAGTATGAAGGATTGCGTAAAGAAGTTGATGTGAGTTTCAGAGAAACCATGAACAAACTTCAATTAGGAAGATTTGAAAAAGATACAGCCTTGGTTGGGGAGGTATTCACTACTACTGTTTCCTCAAAAAATGCGCCCACATTGTTTCAACCTGTTAAGAAACGTACACAACCTTCTACTTTTGTCTATCGTAATATTAGCCCTTCTGATGTGTTGAAACAGATACCGGCAGATTCAATAGAATCAGTTACTATTCATAAAGGAGCTGCATCTGGCTTTAGTTTCAAGGGAGCTCCCAACCCTGCATTAATTGAACTGATCATGAAGCAATCACAGAATGCGATTGATTCTTCACGTAAAATTGTGATCAGAGTAGACAGCACATTTAAGAGAGAATTAGAAGGCAAATCGTTTGAAAGAAGTAATCAGCTTACTATTAGCATCAATACAAAAGATACAACAGGATTAAAAGTATTGGGAGATAGTATGGCGAAGTTATCAAGCCGAGTATTTACAATGCCAATGCTTCAGGCGGCAAAATCATTAGAGGAGAAAATGCGAAGAACAGATAGCCTCAAATTTACACGAGTGCTACCACAGCCTGTTCATAATATGATTCAAATAAAGGCACCTATTGAAAAATCTAGTAACTCGCCCATCATTCGGTTCCTTTCGAGTAATAAAACCATTAATGACTCAATTCCTGTGAAATTGGTGGATTCAGCTTATCGTGTGGAGTTGAGCAAAACCAATAAGAAATTAAAATTCTCCATACTCTTTGAATCCTATAAAGACAGCATTCAGAAAATATGGAATTTAAAACGCGATACTACGGATGCTGTTGTAACAGATAAAGTATTTGTTGGTTATACAACACCTTATGCTTATCAAGCTAAGTTTGAAAATACCAATGCATATGTGTTTGGTAAAATGCAAATGCAAATAGGAGGATCTTTACTGGTATTACTTTTAGTAGCCGGATCTTTTATTGTTTTATATCGTAATCTATTGGCTCAGCAAAGATTAGCAGAAATCAAAAATGACTTTATCAGTAATATTACCCATGAACTGAAAACCCCTATTGCAACAGTAGGGGTAGCCATTGAAGCACTTAGGAATTTTAATGCCATTCAAAGTCCGGAAAAAACAAAGGAATACCTTGATATTTCTGCTGCTGAATTACAAAGGTTAAGTCTGTTGGTAGATAAGGTATTGAAACTCTCAATGTTTGAAAAACAACAGATCGAACTGAATAAAGAACCGTTTGACTTGAAAGAATTGATGGAAGAAACATTGAAGATCATGAAGCTTCAATTTGATAAGCAAAAGGCAAACGTATCATTCACCACTTCAGATCATAGCTTCATGTTGGAGGCAGACAAATTGCACATTACCAGCGTCATTTATAATTTATTAGACAATGCGTTGAAATACAGTAAAAACAATGCCTTGATCCATGTGAGCTTGGATATGGTAGATCAAAATCAAGTATTGTTACGTGTATCTGATAATGGTATGGGCATCGCACCAGAATATCAAAACAAGATCTTCGATAAATTTTTCCGAGTACCTACCGGCGATAAACATAATATCAAGGGCTATGGCTTAGGACTCAGTTATGTAGCTGAAGTGGTGAAAAGTCATAAGGGATCTATATCAGTAGACAGTGAACCGGGTAAAGGCAGTACATTTATAGTACGACTACCGGTTAGAGATAAATAATGATCTATGGCAATCAAAGTATTATATGTAGAAGATGAATTGTTTCTGGGGAAAATTGTAAAAGAAACCCTTGAAACAAGAGGCTTTGAAGTGGTGATGGAATCTGATGGTGCCGATGTGATACGCACTTTTGAAGATGAAAATCCAGACATCTGTATTTTGGATGTCATGTTACCCAATAAAAGTGGATTTGAATTGGCAGAAGACATTCGTAAGTTGAACGACGATGTACCCATAATCTTTCTGACGGCCAAAACACAAACCGAAGATGTTGTACAAGGTTTTAAACTGGGAGGGAATGATTATATCAGGAAACCTTTCAGTATGGAGGAGCTGATCGTTCGTATTGAGAATGCTTTACGTGTAAAAAAGGAAGTATTGATTCCTGAAGTGGGCGATACCATTACAATGGGAAAATACCAGTTTCATTTGAATAAACAAGTGCTTGCAAATGGAACAGGTGAACGAAAATTATCTTATCGCGAAGCGGAATTAGTAAAGTACCTCTACCATCATAAAAATGATGTGATCGATCGAAGAGATTTGTTAAACCATATTTGGGGTAACGACTCTTTTTTTAACAGCCGCAATTTGGATGTCTACATCACTAAGATCAGAGGTTACCTGAAAGAAGATCCATCTTTGGAGATCATTACCATTAAAGGGGTAGGGTATCGGTTTGTCGTTTAATTTTTTAGTAGTCAGATGACAGTTGACAGGAAAAAGAATTCCTTTCGTCAACTGTCAACTATCATCTGTCAACTATCATCTGTCAACTCCACCCAACTTTTCCTACCTTCGCCTTCCATAATTGCCAAGCTATGAATGAAAAGTTTGTAACCCGTATCAAGGAAGAATTACAGGAAATTGATGCTGCAGGATTATTTAAAAAGGAGCGTATCATTACCAGTGAGCAAGGACCTGAAATAGTAGTGAATGGGAAGACCGTTTTAAACTTTTGTGCCAATAATTATCTAGGTCTTTCTTCTCATCCCAAAGTGATTGAGGCGGCACATAAAGCCATTGATACACATGGCTATGGGATGAGTAGTGTTCGTTTTATCTGTGGAACACAAGACATTCATAAAGAATTGGAAAAAAAGCTAGCCGATTTTCTCGGTACAGAGGATACCATTTTATATGCTGCGGCATTTGATGCCAATGGGGGTGTATTTGAACCTTTGTTCAATGAGCAAGACGCGATCATCAGTGACTCTTTGAATCATGCTTCCATCATTGATGGTGTTCGTTTGTGTAAAGCACAACGCTTTCGTTATGAGCATAATAATATGGAAGACCTGGAAGCTAAATTAAAAGAGAGTGCAGGTTGTAGAAGTAGAATCATTGTAACAGATGGTTCATTTAGTATGGATGGAACCATTGCACAATTGGATAAGATCTGTGATCTGGCAGATAAGTATGACGCCATTGTTATGATCGACGAATGCCACTCTTCAGGATTCTTAGGAAAAACCGGAAGAGGAACACATGAATACCGTGGAGTAATGGGAAGAATAGATATCATCACCGGAACTTTAGGAAAAGCATTGGGTGGTGCTAGTGGTGGATTTACATCCGGTAGAAAAGAGATCATTGAAATGTTACGTCAAAGAAGCCGGCCTTACCTTTTCTCTAATACTGTAGCACCTTCAATCGTGGGTGCATCAATTGCAGTTTTGGATATGTTGACTGAGACAACAACCTTAAGAGATCAGCTAGAATATAATACCAAATACTTCCGTTCAAAAATGACAGAAGCCGGATTTGATATCAAACCAGGAGATCATCCTATTGTTCCAATCATGTTGTATGATGCAGTTGTTGCGCAACAATTTGCTGCTAAGTTATTGGAGGAAGAAGTGTATGTAATCGGATTCTTTTATCCGGTTGTTGCTAAAGGTTTAGCGCGTATTCGTGTTCAACTGAGTGCAGCACATCAGCAACAGCATCTTGATAAAGCCATAGCAGCCTTTATCAAAGTTGGAAAAGAATTGAACGTATTGAAGTAATATCCACATCAGTGGTTTTAAAGAAAAACATATGAATTTTTCAAGAATAATACTAAGTGTAGGTACTGTTATTGGCGTGGCACTGATAGCTTGTTCACCCAATAATGTAACAGTAGAGAACGGTTTTAAAAAGTATTTTGATGAAAACAATGTAACTGGCACATTTGGATTATTTGATAATGGCACAGGCCAGTTTACCATCTATAATTTATCCAGATTCAAGGATTCTTCTTATTTGCCAGCTTCTACTTTTAAGATCGTTAATTCACTGATCGGTATTGAGACAGGTAGGGTCAGCAATGAAAAGATGGTAATCAAATGGGATGGCGTTGTTCGTGTGATGCCAGGAGGTGATACTGCACATGGGTGGAACAAAGACCTGACGATGGAAGAAGCTTTTGCGGTTTCAGCATTACCCTATTACCAGGAAGTAGGAAGAAGAATCGGAAAAGATACCATGCAGCGCTGGATCGATAGTTTGCAATATGGAAATAAACAAATCGGCTCTGCAGTTGATTCTTTCTGGATCAATAATAGCCTGAAAATATCTCCTGATGAGCAGTTAGGGCTTGTAAAGCGTTTGTATTTTGGTCAATTGCCTTTTCAAAAAAGAACACAAGACATTGTCAAAAAGATGATGATCAGAGAGAATAATGCCAATTATCAGTTAGCCTATAAAACCGGGTTGGGTTTTAAAGAAAATGGCAATCTGATTGGTTGGATCGTTGGTTGGATCGAAGAAAATAAACATCCTTATTTCTTTGTCTTGAATGCAGAAGGACCTACGGATGCTAAAATGATGGATGCCAGAATGAATATTCTCAAAGGTATCTTGAAGGAGCAAGGCTTCTTTGAAGGTAAACGATAATCCATTTTACAACAACATGGAAAAAAGAAAAGATTATATCTCCTGGGATGAATATTTTATGGGAGTTGCTTTGTTATCAGCTAAACGAAGCAAAGATCCCAATACTCAAGTAGGGGCTTGCATTGTGAATGACAAGAACAAAATTGTGGGAGCGGGATATAATGGATTACCGATCGGTTGTAATGATGATGAATTCCCGTGGAGTAAACAAGGGGATTTTCTTGATACAAAATACCCTTACGTTTGTCATGCAGAATTGAATGCAATCCTGAATAACATCGGAATGGATCTGAAAGGATGTAAGATCTATACAGCACTTTTTCCATGTAATGAATGTACAAAAGCCATCATTCAATCCGGTATTAGTGAAGTCATTTATTTATCTGATAAGTACAATGGATCTGATACCTCAGTAGCATCTAGAAAAATGCTGGACACAGCCGGTGTTACTTACCGCAAAGTAATCTCCCGCATTCAGGAATTGCATCTTTCTTTTAATGAAGAGGATGTTTAAGCAACACTTTTAACAGCAGCTTTTACTGCAGGAGCGATCTTCGTTCCAAAGATTTCAATGGATTCCATGAGGTCTTTGTGTGATGGTCCACCAACATCCATGTGTGCAGCAAAACGAGTAAAGCCAAGTACTTCGTGTAAGTAAAGAATTTTATCAATGGCTTCATTGGCATCACCAATGATCAAAGCGCCATGTTTTCCTCTACCTGCTTCATACTGTTCTCTGGTATAAGGCGACCATCCTCTTTCACGACCAATTCTGTTCATCTGTTGAGCATACTGATGAAAATATTGATTAGCCGCAGCGGTACCATTTTTTCCAAAGAATGCATGCATATGTACACCTGTTTTTAGATCTGTTGCCGAATGTTTGAAATGCGTATACACTTTATGGTAATAATCGAAAAGCGGTTTGAATTGAGCAGGACTACCACCTATGATTGCAAAGATCACAGGAATACCATAGGTACCGGCTCTCAATACAGATTCTGGGGTTCCCCCAACAGCGATCCACATGTCTAACTTTTCCTGGAAAGCCCTTGGAAATACTTCCTGGTTGATCATGGGTTTTCTGAACTGTCCTTTCCAGCTTACTTTTTGTTGCTGGTTAATTTGAAACAGAAGCGATAGCTTTTCTTCGAATAAGCTATTATAGTCTTTAAGATCAAAACCAAAGAGTGGGAATGATTCTGTGAAACTGCCCCTGCCTACCACCAATTCTGCGCGCCCATCAGAAAGCAGATCGATACTGGAATATTGTTGGTATAAACGCACAGGATCGGCAGAACTTAACACTGCTACTGCACTGCCCAGGCGGATATTTTTTGTAACAGAAGCTGCCGCAGCCAAAATGATCTCAGGAGCAGAGACGGCATATTCATGTCGATGATGTTCACCAATGCCGAAGAAGTCAATACCCAATTCATCCATCAGCTTGATCTCCTCGATCATTTGTTTCAATCTATCACCTGTTGATTCTTGAATTCCTTGCTCATTTACATGAATATCGCCAAACATGCTGATGCCCAGTTCCATAGTTCTTTTTTGCAAAGATAAATAGTACAACGTAGTCCATGTGTTAGAAAGATCAATTCATTTTTTAATCAGGCTTTTCAAGAATTAGGATCAATTTTGAATAAATACAACGTATGAGAAGTCGTAGGAATATTATTTTCTTGATTCTTTTTTTATCGGTTTTAGTTACAAAACAAGTTGTAGCTCAAATAACATTGGGTAATCATGCAGGGGATCAATATAAAAAAATTGCTGATAGTTTGGGCAGCAAAAATGATTTTGCAAGAGCCGCAACAATATATATGCAGGAATCTTCTGCTCGCATCATGGACCCGTTCAAAAAATCAGCATTGATCAATGCCGCCTATTGTTATGCAGCATCTAAAAATGTTGATAGTGCTTTATTGGCTTTGGAACTAGCTACCTACAAATATGGGTTTAACAATCTTAGCTTTTTAACGGGTGATAGTATGATGCAGACGTTGGCCTCTAATACTACATTCAAAAAAATTGTACAACAAATCAGACTTGAACAGCAAAAACAAAAAAATGTAAAAAAAGCGATTATCAATACCAGTGACATTGATCTGTTTTGGAATACATATGATCGCTTTTTGAAAGATACAACCAATGCGGCTATACTTTTTCAAACGAGCTATTTTGAAAAGGGAACACCTGCCTTGCAAGAATACTTTCGAATTAAAACAAGAAATATTGGTGGGATCAAAGGCTTTGTTCAGAACATGAAAAAAATGCCGTCATTTTATGCTTCTATTCGAGCCAATACATGTAAGATCAGCTCCTTGAAAGATACGATCCGCATTATCTATCAGAATTTAAAAAATTGGTATGCGGATGCGATATTTCCTCCACTTAGTTTTCATATAGGTGGATGGAGTTCAGGTGGTACAGCAACAGATTATGGCTTACATGTTGGAGCTGATATGTATGCAAATAATCCAGACACTGATAAATCAGAACTGAATGCATGGCAAAAGCGAAACTCTTATTTGTTTGAAAATCTAAAGTATGTTGTTGCTCATGAATTGATACATGCACAGCAAGGAAATATGCGTGAGGATACCATTTTGTTGAAACATGTGATTCAGGAAGGAATGGCTGATTTTATTGGCGAGCTTATTTCAGGGAACACTGCAAATGAGTTTCTAATCAATTGGGCAAAGGGAAACGAGCAACGAGTATGGGATGCTTTCAAGAAAGAAATGTATCTGGACAGGTATAGTAATTGGATTGCCAATAGTAGTCAGGAAAAACCGGATTGGCCAGCCGATCTTGGGTATTGGGTGGGTTATCAGATATGTAAGTCATATTTCGAAAATGCTCCTGATAAAAAGAAAGCAATCTACGAGATGTTACATATTCAGAATTACCAAGCATTTTACGAAAAGAGTCAAGTAGAGGCTAAAATTTATCAGCAGTAATCAAGCCCTATAGGTTACCCATTCAGCCATTCATCAAATTTTATGAATTCTTTTTTGGAATTGATTTTTTATACCTTTACTTTGTAATTCAAAGTACTTTTAAAACAATCAATATGACACAAGAAAACAACACGAACTTATTCCAGGTAAATCCTATTGCGATAGCCAAAAGAATGTTTATAGGTGCGGCCATCGCATTCGCTTTAATACTTAGTTTATTATTGAGTGTAGATGAACCCAAGCCAGAGTGGGGTAGTTTATGGATGCTGAAACCTTTACTCATCACGCCATTGGCCGGTGCGGGAGGGGGAGCATTTTTCTACTACATGACTCAGATCGTCAAAAACAATGTATGGGCAAAACTGATTGCCGTATTGGTGGGTCTTATAGGTTATGTGATCGCTATTTGGTTAGGGTCTGTATTGGGATTGAATGGTACGCTTTGGGATTAATAAGTTGTTTTTTTAGTAAAGGTTGAAGCAATAAAAAAGGTGACCATTCTTGGTCACCTTTCATTGGTTTTTCGCATTTCTTATGCCAGATCAAAACGATCGAGGTTCATCACTTTATTCCATGCTGCGATAAAGTCTTTTACAAACTTTTCTTTTGCATCTTCACAAGCATACACTTCTGCCAATGCACGCAATTCTGAATTAGAACCAAAGATCAGATCAACACGAGTGGCTGTCCACTTTACATCTCCGGTCTTACGATCACGACCTTCAAACTCTTGTTGATGGCTATCTGCGGTTGCACTCCAGGTAGTTCCGAAATCCAACAGATGTACAAAGAAATCATTGCTCAGTACACCCGGTTTGTTGGTGAACACACCATGCTTTGAATGATTATAGTTGGCATTCAAAACTCTCAGACCACCTACGAGAACAGTCAGTTCAGGAGCGGTGAGTGTCAATAAATGAGCTTTATCGATCAGCAATGCTTCTGCAGTTGCCATTTGTTTTCCTTTCACATAGTTGCGGAAACCATCAGCCTGTGGTTCAAGTACTGCAAACGATTCTACATCTGTTTGCTCTTGTGAAGCATCAGCACGTCCGGGTGTAAATGGAACGTTTACATTATGTCCTGCATCTTTTGCTGCTTTCTCAATGGCTGCACATCCACCCAATACGATCAAGTCTGCTAATGAAACTTGTTTCTTACCACCATTCGCATTAAAGCTTTGCTGAATTTTCTCCAGCGTATCCAATACTTTACTTAACTGTGTAGGATTATTTACTTCCCAGAATTTCTGAGGAGCCAATCTGATGCGCGCACCATTGGCACCGCCACGTTTGTCTGATCCACGGAAAGTAGATGCAGAAGCCCATGCAGTAGATACCAATTCAGATACAGTTAAACCTGAAGCAAGAATGGTTGATTTTAATGAAGCAATATCTGCATCATTGATCAACTCATGTGTTACTGCAGGAATTGGATCTTGCCAGATCAATTCTTCTGCTGGCACTTCTTTACCAAGGTAACGAGCACGTGGTCCCATATCTCTATGTGTCAATTTGAACCAAGCACGTGCAAATGCATCTGCAAACTGATCAGGGTTCTCATAAAAACGACGTGAAATCTTCTCGTATGCTGGATCAAAACGCATGGAAAGATCGGTGGTTAACATGAATGGAGCATGACGCTTATTCGGATCAAATGCATCAGGGATTGTTCCTTCACCTGCACCATTCTTCGGTCTCCACTGATGAGCGCCTGCCGGACTCTTAGTCAATTCCCACTCAAAGCCAAATAGATTTTCAAAATAGTTATTGCTCCATTGAGTAGGAGTTGTAGTCCAAGCACCTTCTAATCCACTGGTAATGGTATCAGCACCTTTACCGCTTCCGTAAGTGCTGGTCCAACCCATGCCTTGTTCTTCAATACCTGTTGCAGCTGGTTCTTTGCCAACATATTTACCAGGATCAGCAGCACCGTGTGTTTTACCGAATGTGTGTCCACCCGCGATCAACGCAACGGTTTCTTCATCATTCATCGCCATGCGACCAAAGGTTTCGCGGATGGCTTTTGCTGCCAGAATTGGATCAGGGTTACGATCCGGTCCTTCAGGGTTAACATAGATCAATCCCATTTCTGTTGCACCCAAAGGTGATTCCAGACTTTCCGGATTTCTGTGGCTGGCAACAAATTCTTTTTCACTTCCCCAGTATACATCTTCATCCGGCTCCCACACATCTTTACGTCCGCCTGCAAAACCAAAAGTTTTGAAGCCCATGGATTCCATCGCTACATTACCGGCGAGGATCATCAAATCAGCCCAGGAAATTTTCTTACCATATTTTTTCTTGATCGGCCATAACAATAAACGGGCTTTGTCCAGATTGGTATTATCAGGCCAGCTATTTAGAGGAGCAAAACGCTGCATACCTGCACCGGCACCACCACGACCATCGAAAGTACGGTAAGTACCTGCGCTATGCCATGCCATACGAACAAAGAAAGGACCGTAGTGACCATAGTCTGCAGGCCACCAGTCTTGTGAATCGGTCATCAAATCTGTGAGGTCTTTTTTGATGGCATCCAGGTCTAATGATTGAAATTCTTTTGCATAATCAAAATCAGGATCCATCGGATCAGACAGTTCAGAGTGCTGACGAAGGATGTTAATGTTGAGTTGGTTCGGCCACCAGTCGCGGTTACGGGTACCGCTACCGGCCACTTGTTTCAGCGAGCCGTTGTGGAACGGACACTTGCTGATGTCTCCGGCAGGATGTTGTTGTGCTGACATATGATTAGGTTTTTTATCGAATGAAATAAATGGAATGTATAGTGATACACCATCTTTTGTAACGCAAGATTACACAGATATGACAGATAAATCAAATTGATTATCTTTATAAACATATAGTTTTTATCTATGACACTCACCCAATTGGAATACATGGTTGCGGTAGATACTTACCGTCATTTTGTGTTGGCAGCAGAAAAGTGTTTTGTGACCCAGCCTACTCTCAGTATGCAGTTACAAAAATTGGAAGATGAGTTAGGCATCAAATTGTTTGATCGAACGAAACAGCCGGTGATACCAACTGAAATTGGTGCGAGGATCATTGCACAGGCAAGGGTGGTATTGCGGGAGGCTGAACGTATTCAACAAATGATCAATAGTGAGAAGAATGTGATGACGGGGGAATTGCGTATCGGTATCATTCCCACATTGGCACCTTATGTATTGCCTACGTTGTTCAAACAAATGCGTGAAAAATATCCGCAACTGGAATTGGTCATCAAAGAAACCATCACGGAAGAGATCATCCATGAATTAAAAAACAATCGGCTGGATTGTGGTTTGGTGGTCACTCCATTGAAAGATGCATCTATCAAAGAAGATGTGTTGTTTTATGAAGAGTTGTTTGTGTATGTATCTCGTAAGAATGTGTTGTATGATAAGAAATATGTGTTGGCAGATGATATTAATCCGGATCAGTTGTGGTTATTGGAAGAAGGACATTGTTTTCGGTCACAGGTATTGAATCTATGTGAGCTGCGCAAAAGTGCCGATCTGCATTTTAAATATGCAACCGGTAATATTGAAACACTGAAAAGAATGGTAGATAAAAGTGACGGTCTCACCATTCTCCCGGAATTGGCGGTGATGGAATTCAATAAAAATCAGATGAAACTAGTCAAGCGTTTGAAAGATCCGGCTCCTGCACGTGAAGTAAGTTTAGTGACACACAGAGATCATATCAAAACCAAACTCATTCAAACTTTGAAAGATGAGATCTTAGAAATGGTACCGAAGCAAATGCGGCAGTTGAGGAATAAGAAAGTGGTGGAGATTACGGATTGATAGGGATAGGTTTTTGTTCAGGATCTCCGCCGTTGTAGTGGAATGACCAACAGCAGCAAGTAAAATGACCCTATGTCTTGGTACCAGACATAAGGTCATTGAAGAGTCTAAGTAAAATCTAAGCTGCGTTGTATGCTTACACGTTCGTATCTACCCTGTGTAAAATACAAGCATTGTGTGATCCATTTTTAATGGAGTACATTTTGCCATTGATCTCTTGTACAAATTCGATGGTCACTGCTAACATAACCGGGTGTGGACTGTTTTCAGGTAAGATTACACCAATATTGATGGGAGCAATCTCCTCACTCAAAGAATACCCGATATAATCAGAAGCCATAGACGCAGACTCCTTTACACCTGTTTCGAAGTTGATAGCAGCTGCTGCCATTAAGAAACGAAAGTGAGTTGCTCCATCCGGTTTTCTCAACTTCTTTTCTGTTTGAAAACTATCTACCTCTAGTGTGCAAGCACCTGTAACCCGATTATAGGATGTGCGAATACCTCCTTCGAAAGTTTGTTCAAAAGGGGCGGCTTTGTTGAAGTCGAACCCTTCGAGAATTTGCAATTCGCCATCCAGTACATTGCGTAATCCACGATCGCTTACCTGATCTAGTTTTACTGCTTTGAGCATGACGGTACTTAAACGATTGTTCATGCGCTTGTCTTTTGAACCACTGATGGCATCATTCAATGCCATACGCAGTAATTTGGATGCACTGGCTGCACGTGCAAATTCTGCCATGTTTTCCCGGGTTCTTTGAAAAGCCGGACTCGTTGCAATGGTTTCTTTGGAAACCCCTTTTACTTTTTGTACACTGTAACCGTTGGCGGTACGGTAAAAGGTCAGGTTTTCAATTCTGCCTTCCAGTGGTAATATGCCTACTTGTTTTGCCATTTTGTTTTGTTTTTGATGTTTTGAAAATTGGTTGATCTGTTGAATGGTTCTGCTGCAGTCATAATATTCAACAGTTGCATGCATGACAGAACAAACCTAGTATTGAGCAACCATTGTTAGGGCTGACAGGGCTGATATCAGCCCTGTTAACCTATTGATTATCAGTTAATAGCCTTCTAAAATTTCTGCATCAACAATACATTGATTTGATCTTACACTTACTTATTTCCTGCAGTAAACAAGTAAGTATGACCATGCTTGCGATCACAAACCTAGATAGGGATGGTAAATGAAAAAGGTGGCAGGGGTGGTACCACCCCCGGTAAGTATGTGATTATGAAGAGATTGACAACAAAAACTTTTTTCTCAACCGTTAGAGAATCGCTTTTATGAAATGTGGATAAGGTTAACTATAGGTGAACCCTTACTGAACCCTTGGTGAATCCTTCGTGAATCCCCCTGTGCAGTATTGCTGGAGATAATTGGTTTTTGCTCAATTGATGAACAACGACACGAAGAATATATTCCAATAGACGTATTTCTAATAAACGAAATAGCTTATAACTCTTTGTTATTTTTACTTAAATCTTTTTAATGGATGTAATCTTTTTAGATGCTTCAGCGTGGAATGAACAGTTTTGGCTCCATAGTGGAGGTACGCGTGCAAAGAAAATTCTTCAAGATCAAGATGGGCAATTATGGTTTTTTAAATGTTCCGAAAAGAAAGAAGCAAGAGATAATAAACCTGCAAAATATTATCGATATGAGTTTTGGTCTGAAGTAATGGCTTATCAGTTAGGGAAAGAATGGGGGATTGATATTCTACGCTATGATCCAGCTGTATTTAATGGTGAGATTGGGTGTATCAGCAAAAGCATGCACCGTACCGGTGAACAACAGCTTATAGAAGTCGGCAGATTTATGACTGCGATTAACAGCGATTTTGTTCCTAATGATAAAAAAACAAGAAATCAATATAGTTTTCAGCTACTAACCAGGACGTTGGATCATTTTAGTTTAGCTAAATATTGGGATTTCTTTTTTGAGACTTTATTATTCGATGTAGTGATTGGGAATACGGATCGTCATCAAGAAAATTGGGCTTTCATAGGCCGATCATCTATAATGGCTAAACGGTTGGAGGAAATGGAAAAGGGTATTCAGCAAGACCCTTCTATACTGGATTATAAGATTTTCCGTTGGTTATCGAAGCCTATTTTCGATTTTAAGAATAGAAAACTCTCAAAGGACATGGAGCAAATTCGATTACAATTAATCAATTTGGAAAGGGCAGCTCCTGTTTATGACAGCGGCAGCTCATTAGCACGGGAATTGAATGATGAAAAAGTGCAACAATTGCTTGAAAACGAGCAACTGTTGAATAAATACGTTGATGGTGGATTATCTGAGTTACACTGGGAAAACAAAAAGTTAAGTCATTTCGATCTGGTTACAGAAATGCTCAATTCTTCGTACATTGAAGAAGTGCGGACAGCGGGTAAGTTTTTATCAAAATTTGAACCTGACCGATGTAGGGAAATCATTCAACAAATTGATGATTGTGTTCCGGATGCATGGAACGCATACCGTTTGCCACAATCGCGTAAGGATTTGATTTGTAAATTAATAACTTTGCGTGTTGAAAAATTGAAGGGACTGTTATCATGAAGGAGTTTGAAAAAATATATTTGGTATGGCGAAAAGGTCCTGGCTCGCGTCGGTATGCTATAGGTGTGCTTGAAAAAACTCCTGAAGGCAAGAATCAATTCAGCTACAAACCTAAAGCGATCAGTCTCGTTAAAGATGAGGGGTTTACACCCTATACTGAATTTCAGGATTTGAATATGGTCTACAATGGTAATGTGGCTGAAATCTTTGGTCAGCGTCTAACCAAATCTGAAAGACCAGATATTGCCAATATCTATAAGTTTTGGGAAGTCGATCCCGAAAAAGCGTCTGATAAGTTTTATCTGTTAGGGAAAACGCAAGGTCTCGTTCCGACTGACAACTTTGAATTTTTGGCCGAGTATATCTACCAGCCGGGCTTGCGCTTTCTTACAGAGCTGGCAGGATTATCCAAATACCAAACACCTAAAGGCGCCATTAAATCAGGTGATACCCTTCACTATGAATTAGATCGTGAAAATGAACACGACAGGTATGCCGTTAAAGTGTATAAAGATGATTTGTTACTAGGATACATAAAAAAATACCACAGTAAAGTTTTCTATGATGCCGGTGATGCCCAACTCCAGTTGCAGGTTAAAGCTGTAGAAGAAAATGGGGTTTTGAAAAGGGTGTTTGTGAAGGTATCTGCATAAAGACAGTTTCTTCAGTATAATTGTTGATTACATAACCCGTAATGGCATAAAGAAACCGAGTTTCTACTTCTCAATTTTCGTCACTGTAGTTGTAAAGCCAGATAAATTTACAAAGTCCATTTCTTCCTGTCGTACGTTCCGCCAAACAATATTGTTTTGTTCCACTTCACCTGCTTTACCTACAGATAAGCTAATGTTATGACCATTGAAGTTGTTTACTCGGAAACGTATCACTTTTTCAAACCTTAGATATTGATTCACAACATTAGGGTTGTAAGCTTCATGAAAATCAGTTATTTGTAAAGGGGGGAAATACTCCGTTTTAATACCTCTTCAAGATAATCTGGAAAGTGATTTGAGTAATTTCAGGAATATTATTATGGAATTGAAAAAGGATAGTATTGTTTCTCAATGCCTAACGCACTGTTGTTGGTTAGGCGAGCAAAAACAGCGTAGCATTAGGCTTATTATAATGAGTGTTTATGGTTCTTTTTTTACTTCAACATTCCGGTATTTCAACCAGTCTTAGACAGGATTTTACTTGGCTTTAAAGTGCCATAGTAGGAAGTCACCCAGACCCTAATCGTTTACGGGAATCCGTTTGGTACTGTTATGCCATTTTCGTAACTTAGTATTCCCCCAATTAAACTCCATAAGATCAGTATTCTCTCAAAATAATCTACCACTCTTTTAAGTAGAAAAATGGACTGTTATGCCCTATTCAAAATTAGCTAATGTCTTAGCCAAGGTCATTCTTTGGCTGCAAAAACTACATGCTAAATTAGCGTTATCTATTGTACCAACGTTGCCCTATGCTTCTCTTTCTGCTACAGATGAGGCAGAAAATGTAAATGAATACCTAGAGGCCATTGATTGGGCAGTTGCTAATCGTAAAAAATACGGAATATATAATGTTGCATTGACGGGGCCTTATGGCTCCGGAAAGAGTAGTGTTCTCAAAACTTATATGGCAACACGTCAGGGGAAAGGTCATCATTTTCTTCCAATTTCATTGGCAACATTTCGAGAGGAAAAAAGGGATAGCGGGAATGCTGATAGTTCATCGGATAAAAATGAGCTGTTGAGGCTTATTGAGTTGAGTATTCTTCAGCAAATTTTTTATCATGAAGATGATCGAAGGATACCTGATTCTCGTTTTAGGAAGATTAAACATTTTTCATGGGTTCAATTAACGATCTCCGCTGCTTGCCTAGTATTGTTTCTGGCTGCCTTTACACAACTTTTTATTCCGGACTTGATCATCAACGGGCTGAAACTTGGTAATGAGACCCCAATGCCTGAATATGCGCACTGGTTAAGCCTACTGCTTTTTGTAGCAGGCATATGCTGGATTATTTATCGCTCCATACGCTTGATAAGCAGTCTGCATATAGAAAAACTAACCATTCATAACGCGGAAATTAATATCGACAAGGGAATTAGTAAGTCTATCCTTAATCACCATCTTGATGAGATACTCTATTTTTTTGAAGTAACAAAATACGATGTTGTTATAATTGAAGATCTGGATCGCTTTCGAGAAACTGATATTTTCACTAAGCTCCGTGAGATTAATCTGTTGATTAACAATTCAAAAAAAATAAAGCGGGAAGTTGTTTTTATCTACGCAGTAAGGGATGATATGTTTCGAGAGGATAATGAAAGGACCAAGTTCTTCGAATTCATTATACCAATTATACCTATCATTAATTCTAATAATTCAAGCCAAAAATTACTGGCTAAAGCCTTATCACATGGGTACACTCTTTCTGAGAACATCATTGACAGTATATCTTCATTCATAGACGATATGAGGCTCTTGCACAATATCACTAATGAGTTTTATTTATATCGTAAAAAGTTAAATCCCACTTTAACGCAAGATCATTTACTGGCATTGATTGTATACAAAAACTTATTTCCTAACGATTTTGCCCAGTTGAGTAATAATAAGGGACGGTTGTTCGAAGTATTCTCGGTGAACAAAAAGGAATTGTTGAAAGATAAGAGTACAGAGCTTGCTGAGCTAATACGAGAAACCAAAGTTCGGATAGAAGAATTGGATCAAATTGTATTGAACAATTTGACGGAATTACGGTACACCTATCTATTACACTACGTGGCCAAACGACCAGGATTTGTCAGTTTTGTTGTTAACGGTTCGGATGTGGAGCTGATGAATATGTCAGAAGAAACTAATTTCCAGAGACTCATGCAAAATGGTTGTAAGTATAAGTACAATGAAAGCGGATATTACGAGAATACTAAAACAATCAATATACCTATCACATTTGATAAAATTCAAAAAGAGGTTAATAGTGATCTGACATATGAGGAACGTGAGAAGGATCTGAAAGATATTTATGAAGGAAGGCAGCAGCAACTGAAAAGATTGATAACTGATAAGGAACGAGAGTTGAATGATTTGCGCAAACAAAAAATGAGGGAACTTCTTGCCGGATCCACTCATGTTTTTAAACTTGATAGTGCAAAACAATCTTCCCTTGTGAACCTTTTGATCAGGAATGGATTTATTGATGAGAACTATAATGATTACATAAGTCTATTTTATGAAGGTTCTATTTCTAAGACTGACCACCAGTTTCTTATCAATGTTAAAACGCAACAGCCTACACCATTCGACTATGTATTATCCAAGACCGATAACCTGATTCGAAAGATTAATATCTATGATTTCGATAAACCATACATATACAACTATCAGTTGTTAGATGCCATCATTGTTAACAGTAGGTATGTCGACCAATTAAATGCCATGATATCAGCTCTTAGTAATGAAGACGAACTCTCAATTCGTTTTATTGACGGATATCTGGATCAGGGAAAAGAGGCGGGTTTGTTGATTCAACTGTTGGTAAATAAATGGAAAGGTATATGGGATTATTTGGATGGGAAAAGTCAATATACTGATGAACGTAAAAGGAAATATTTCCAGCTTATCATAGCGAATGCGAAAATTGAAGATATCAGTACGTTGTTTAAGCAACGGATGTTTCAAAAGACACTGTATTCGTTTCCGGATTTCCTGTCAATAATTGATGATAAAGAGCGTTTGAAAAAAATTATCAAGCAACTTGACTTAAAATTCGTTTCCCTCGATCAAAGTAACTCTCCAGATGATTTGTTAGGGTTTGTTTACGAAGGAAAGCACTACGAGATTACGACGCAGATGTTGGTTTTGATGTTAAAAGTCAGGGATGCTTACAATGAGTTGAATTTCACGACAAAAAACTATTATGCGATTAATGATACGAAAGCTGAAACGTTAGCTGCTTATATTCATGATAATCTTCCAACTTATGTTTCCAAGGTGTACTTATCGCTCTTAGACAATAAGGAAGAACCGGAGGATGACCTGGTAGACTTGCTAAATCAAGAGTCACTAAACGAAGAGTTATTGTCGGGCATTTTGAAGCAAACCAATACGATTGTTTCTGATCTGGAAGATATAGTCAGCGTGGACACGAAACTGCTGGTAATGGGCGCCAACAGAATGGCGGCGACTTGGGACAATCTTTTCCACTATTACCAGGCTGACGGAAGTACTGGCGTGGATCCGCTGGCTAAATTCATTAATATTAAGGAGAACATTGGACAGTTGTCAAAAAAAATGATTCCGAAAGATCAGGAAGGTAGCAGAGAATACAGCACTTTTATCAAAAAACTCCTGCTGTGTGATGAGATAGACGATGAAGTGTATCAGCAAATGATGTCTTCTGTACCTTATAGATATCCATCTTTGGATTTAGACGGGATATCCGGATCGAAAATTGGCAGTGTTATAACAAACGGCAAGCTCGCGTATGACAAAGAGAATTATGATAGCTTGAAACAGAAAAAAGGAAGCTTTCATATTTTACTCCTAGAAAAATATAAGTCATTATTTCTGGAAGACATCGATTCTATAGCTCCAGATGCAGGAGATATTCTATCGATACTGCAATCGGATACATTTACAGCTGCAGAAAAAAATGTGCTTTCGGAGAAAGTTGATGAGTCATTGTTACTCCAACAAATTGGTTCGCTCCAAACGATTGGTCATTTAATACTCCTGGATCAAAGTTACCGGGTTTCAGATAGCCTCCTCTCATCAATATTGACCATGAGGGGGTTGAGTATTGAACAGCGGATACGGATTTTGCGGTGGAAACAATCTCAGGTACAAAATGATAGCCTGGATACGATATTGAATAGCTTTGGAGAACCTTATTCTGATATTACTATACGAGGTAAAAGGCCTCTACTGCCTTTGACTGAATACAATATGCTGCTTGCCGAAGTTTTAGCATCCAAGGAGTACATTTCTAGTTTCGATAGTAAAGACAAAGGTGTTCGCATTAATACATTTAGCGCATAAAATAAATGATATGGATTTAGCTAACGAATATCTTCAACATATCCCGGGAATATTGTTTTTTACGCAGCGGGCACTTAATCAAAAGAAGTTTGTAGCAGATGTCTACTCCGCCGTTGTTGGTCAGGCGAGGTAACTATATACCTGTTAGACCATGTACCCATTAAACCGTAAAAGCCCCTCACTTACCGTTTAGTATGTGCGGGGCTTTCGGCGGTGAGTACGGGATTCGAACCCGTGAGCCTTTAACAGCTTGCCGATTTTCAATCGGGTACATTCGACCAACTCTGCCAACTCAAAGCGTATGTTAATACGTTTTGAATAGACCTGTTGCTATTTTGTTTTTTTAGCCGACTTCTTTTTAACTGGCTTAGGATTACCCTTTACTGATGCAGCCATTATGCTATGAAATATGTTTGAAGCTTCTTTAGGGGCTTTCTTTTTTGGTTCTTTTGTCATAGATGCAATTTAATAAACACTATCGAATATTAGACTGCGGCATTTAGTAATGAGGTTTAACTTTTGGAAAGTTTCGAAACTTTCCAAAAGTTGTTTCACTGCTAAAAGCACAGCTTCTAAGAATGAACTATGACCATTCAGCCGGTTTACTTATTTTATATCCATCTTTTTTTTGAATTTCAATAGGAAACTGATTGTCATTTAATTTTTTTCTGCCTAATATCATAGATCCTTTCGCTGCAGCGGCAACTGAATTATTATGTCGTGCCGGGGGAAAGAAAACGGAAATAGATTTAGCCGGAAAATGGTTATGAACAGCTTGTATAGGCGGAACCAAATCACTGTCTCCGGATATAAGAATAGCAGTATCAAATTTATCATTAAAAGCATCTAGTAACAAATGAGTTGCGATATTAACATCTGTCATTTTCTCATTGGATATTTGCCAGATATGTCCACAGTTATTACATTCAATGTCTTTTGATTTGTATAAACCATAAATGATTTTTATCTCAGTGGTGTATAATGCTTCCAAATAAAGTGTTTGTCTTTTTTGCTTAGCCGGATTATTGGTTACACGACTTGTAAAATATTTAATGTCAGTTAGTTTCTGGTTGGCAGAAAGGCAGCTTTTAACGAGTTTACTTATATCCAGCCACTTACAATTACTAAAACCACCTTCCATCATACCGAAGTAAAGGTTAAAACCATCTACATAGACTGATACTCTGTTAATTTTATCATTCATTACTTGTTATTTTACTAAATACCATTAGTTTTGCAACCGTACATCCCCATAGATAGTATCTGTGGGCCGACGCTCCGCTCAAACGGGGCGTTTATTTTTAATACATGCGCTTCACTGCAAATAGTTATTGTAGCTTTTCTTTAACGGTATAAATATAACCTACAACAAGGATATTCTTATTAAGACTAAATCTTCTATAAGGCTTATATCTGATGCATCAGAAGTATAGAACTCTTTCTACATGAAAATGAAAAATTAAACTTAGTATTCAATTTTGGAAAGTTTTAAAACTTTCCAAAAGTTGTTTTGAAGCAAGCAACAACACCTAACAATAAAAAAGCCCACCTTCGCTTTGTAGCCGCCATAGTTATACGACGGCGGCAAAGCTTCGGCGGGCGATGTAGTCCCGACAGGAATCGAACCTGTATCTAAAGTTTAGGAAACTTCTATTCTATCCATTGAACTACGGGACCAGTGAAATCAGAAACAGAGGAATAAGGAATAAGAAATATCCAAATTCGATGTTCGAATTTCTATTTAAAAGAACTTGTATTCAAAGTTTAGTCCCCACAGTATTGTGGGGATATTCTATCTCCGCCGGGGCGGAAACTACGGGACCGGGAGAATAAGAAACAGAGAAATATGGAATAAGAAATAAGAAACAAGAAATATCCAAAAATCAATGTTTAAATCCTACCATCGCAAAAATAGTGGTTTAGAGATATGGGTGTTGGGATTTCTGTATTTTTAGAGGATTAACCCTTTGTCATGCGTATACTTATTTTATCCTTATTGCTACTTGGAATTACATCAAAGACAGATGCACAAGAAGCGAAAATTAGTGTTCAACTCAATCACACGGCTATCTATGTGAAAGACTTGCAGAAAGCTGCTTTTTTTTATGAGCATGTGATAGGTTTAGATACCATTCCGGAACCTTTTCGCATCGGTCGGCACAAATGGTTTCGCATTGGACCGAAAATGGCCTTGCACATTATTCTGGGAGCAAATGAAATCAAAGAATATTATAAGAATCAACACACATGTTTTAGTGTGAGTGATATGAAACTATTTATTGACCGACTCAAAAAGAACAACATTGTTTTCGAAGATGTTAATGGTAATCAAGGGGCAATCACTAAAAGAGTTGATGGCGTTCAGCAAATCTGGTTCCGAGATCCGGATGGGTATTGGATTGAGGTGAATGACGCGCGAGAATGATTTTTTGATGTCAGATGTCAGATCTCAGATTTGAGTAATATTCCTATATCTGCCATCTGCGATCTGACATCTACAAATCCTCACTATATTTGCCCTTCTCAAATCTTATTATGAAGTTCTACAATATTATCATTAAATACCGCTTCTGGCTGAGTTTGGTCTTGATTGCTGGTGGGGTGGCTTTGAATATGACGGGTACAGGATTCTGGCCTACATTCCCGATTTATTTTATTGCATTGATCGGCTTATTAAGCCATTTTTTTATTGGTCCTTTACGTTTGATCCAGGAGCCGATGGAGTCTGGCAATATTGAAGAAGTGGAAAGAATTCTGGATTCGATCTGGTTTCCGAGTTTATTGTACAAGCCTGTTCGCTCTACTTATTACACCATAAAGGGCAACCTGGCCATGATGAAACAGGATTTTGATTCGGCTGAAAAACACTTAAAGAAAAGTACAGACCTGGGTTCTCCCATGCCTGAAGCTGAAGGCGCCAATAAATTACAATTGGGTATGATGGCCATGCAGCGTGGTGATTTGAAACAAGGAGAAAGTTATATCCGAGCCGCTATTCGTGCCGGTATTCCTGATAAAGAGAGTGAGGCTGTTGCTTATCTGACCATGTGCCAGATCTTCATGAACAAAAGAGAATTCCGCGCTGCCAAAGATTTCTTCCGCAAAGCCAAAGCCTGTAAGCCTACTACCAAACAAGTAGTGGATCAGATCAAGGAAGTGGAGAAATATATTTCACGAGTACCGGGATAATCTTTGATTTTTTGATCTGTGATTTCTTGATTCAAGAAACCGAAATAGATCAAAAATTCAAAGATCAAAAAATCAAACTTCAAAATGCTTCGCATTCAAAAAATATTACCCGATTCTGCCGCATTGGAAACTGTGCGGCAGCTTTTTTTGGAGTATGCTGATGAGCTGCAGGAGAATTTATGTTTCCAGAGTTTTGATGCTGAGGTCAATGATCCGATGCAGAAGTATGGTCCACCAAATGGAGCATTGTTTGTTGCTTACTGGAATGAAGTAGCTGCGGGATGTATTGCTTTGCAACCTTTGAAAGAAGAAGGTGTTTGTGAAATGAAACGACTTTTCGTAAAACCTTCATTCAGAAAATATGGAATCGGAAAGGCTCTGGTAGAGCAGCTGCTAGAAGCATCTCACCAGTTAGGATACACATACATGCGTCTTGATACTTTGGAAAGACTTCAACCCGCCATCAAACTCTACGAACAATACGGCTTCAAAGTGATCAATGCTTATTATGAGAATCCTTTGCCGGGGGTGGTGTATATGGAGTGTAGTTTATAGTCGATGGTCCATAGTTAGTAGCATATTCTGTAAAAGTGAATAGTGAGTAGTCAGTAGTGAGTGGGTTTAAATAAATGATTACTCACTACTGACTTTTCACTACTCACTAAAAAATCGCTAGTACTTCGCCGGTGTCCCTGGCTTCGCAATCGTTCTTTTAATAAAGTTTCTCAGATTATTGTTGCTCTTCTCTAAATCTTCCTTACGCAGGTACATCATATGTCCGCTGCGGTAGCCTTCCCAACTCATGCGGTCTTTTAAGCGTCCACTTGGATCCATTTGCCACAAGTTGTATTGTGCATTGAAGTAATCACAAGCACCGTCATAATAGCCCGACTGTACGAGTACATGCAAAAATGGATTTTCTGCCATGGCAGTACGGAGATTATCTCCTGTTCTGTCATTGGTACGATCCCATGGATTTACAGGTCCGAATACATAATAACGCTGATCGGTTTTGTATTTCAGTTCTTCACGTAAGTACATATTGATAGCAGGTGTGAAAGAATGTTCCCATGACAATAATTCGGAATTGTAATCAGGAGCTTCACCTGCATCTTTTTTATCAATGCCTTTGTAGCGAGAGTCAAGACGTCCAACAGTAAAACCTTCATCGCGTAATAACTCTTTCCAGAATAAATTGGTAGCAACGTCAAGGTTGTTTTGTAAGATCACTTTTTCATTGATACCCGAATAGCGTGCCATTTTTGCTGCGATCTCTTTTCTCTTCGCATCACCCAATAACCATCCTTTGTTAATGGCAGGAATTAATTCATTCATGGTGAATGCTTCTACCTCGGGCAACATATCTGTCAGGTCTTTTTTCTGCAGGTCGGCAGGTAACTTTTTGTGGTACCAAGCAGTTGCTGCATAATAAGGTAAACGTAATGCAGCGGCTTCTCTTGGACTTCTTTCTATACCCAATGTAGTGGGCGAAACAAGGATTACGCCGTTGAGGAACATCCAATGTGCGTTCTGTAATTCGAGTGCCAATCCTGAAACACGTGTGGTACCGTAGCTTTCACCGATCAGGTATTTGGGTGAAGCCCATCTGTTCATGCGTGTAACAAAAGTGTTGATCCACTCAGCGAGGTATTGTACATCTGCACGAACACCAAAGAATCTGGTGGTGGGGATGTCTTTACTGATCGGACGAGAGAAACCCGTGTTCACAGGATCCACATACACAATATCACAAACATCCAATACAGAATGTGGGTTGTCTTTCATGCCATAAGGCTGAATCGGATATCCTTCGTCATCAATATTTAAAATTCGTGGCCCGGTGTAACCGATCTGCATCCATAATGCAGCAGTACCAGGTCCACCATTGAATGAGATCAGTAGGGGGCGTGTTGATTTGTCTTTTACATCGGTTCTTTCATAGTAAGTAAAGAAAACACCCGCTTCAATCTTTCCATCCTTATCCCAAACAGGCATGGTGCCTACCGTTGCTTTATAAGGAACCTTAACACCTTTGATGGTGGCTTCATGTTCTGATGTAACAGTAGCATCAGGATTAAATGGAATATTAAAAGATGCCAATTTTGGATCAGCAGCACCGGCTGTGGGGGTTGCTGCAGGAGTAGTAGTAGCAGGTCCTGTTGGACGCTGTGCAATAATTCCGGTTGCAATGCTTAATGCAATACAACCGAGTAAGATCTTTTTCATAGTAAGCAATAGTTAGTGATTGGAATAGGTTCGAATATAAATCGAAGTAGGGAATTGTGGAGGATAAATCGGTGGGGAGGGGGGTGAATTGTGAATTGTGAATGGTGAATGGTGAATAGTGAGTAGTGAGTATGGAAAAGGGGGGCTAGCTTTTAAGGACACACTTATTCACCATTCACCATTCACAATTCACGATTCACATGACAATTATCATAAAATAATGCCCGTCTAATGAGTACCTTGTAGCATGAAATCAAAATGGCTGCGATTGGTTTTGGTTTGTGTGATATGTGTGACATTGGTATGGCTGATCGTTCGCTTTTTTCAATCTCGTTAACCAAACACTTCTATATGAAACCGAACATGGGTAACACTGACAGAATCATTCGTGTACTATTGGCGATTATTTTCGCTGGCTTATACTTCACCGGAACAGTAGCTGGTACTTGGGGCACAGTATTGGTTGTACTTGGCGGTATCTTTTTAGCGACTTCTGTGATTAGTTTTTGTCCACTGTATACTTTGGTGGGGGTGAATACGTGTAAGAAATAGTGAGTAGTGAGTAGTCAATAGTGAGTAAATTTTTACTCA
>CALRLC020000008.1:0-135529 GCA_943368425.1 Brevundimonas vancanneytii | reverse complement strand
AAAGAACGCAATAGTTGATTATTCGTTACTAGTAATCAACTAACGGATATTAACGATGTCCGATTAACCATTTTATCTCAACATCTGCATCACCCTGAAGTTTATCCTGAAAGCATTGAAGGAAGCATCTCGATCGCAGATCGGGAATTGCGAGGAAGGGTAGGGGAATAATGAATACGAAATGAAGAATCTGAAATCAGAAAGTGTAGGGTGAGGTAATGTTTTTTTGCTGCTGATTGTGGTGAATAAGTGGTTGTAAAACTAAATGCAGACATGCTGGCTGTGTAACACAAAATCCGAAGGACCCCTTTGGGGAGTCCTTCGTACTTCAGAAAATCTTCCATGAATTTTCTTTTTGCAGCCCCTGCGAAGAAGGTATCATTCTGCTCAAATAGTCGAATTAGTTTTTAATGTCGTCAACACTCACCCCTTTTTTTCTTGAAACATTTTCTTTGAGTTTGCCGAAATTTAATATGATACCAAACTGTAAGCTCCTGTATGGAAGAAATTCTGTTGATGATTGTGTATAAAGACTTTCGCTACTTGTTAAAAATGTTGTTCTCTTGTAATACTTGCTGAATGGGTTGTTAATTGAAACAAGTAATGTGGCTTTTTTATCTAGCAGTAATTTTTCAAAACGAAGATAATATAGGTATAATCCATTTACTTTGCCTTGAGGCAGTACAGTTGGTAACAGTAGAGAACTATTATACCTGAAGCGAAATTTTTTACTTAAAGGGTAGGAAAAGTTAAAATTCCCATGCCCGCTAATGCCTTCATTTATAATCTGGTTCGTAGCATGCATTCGCACAGTATTGTATGTACCATAAAAGATAAGATTTCCTGATATTTTTTTACCGTTAAAAGAAATAAAAGTTGAGAGCGTAAAGCGGTTTGCAGAGACAAGGTTGTTATATGTTGTGCTCGTTACTCCAGTTGAACCATCGAAATTTGTGAATTGAGATATCAGGTTATGGTCGCTTCCATAAATCAAGGTAAGCGAAATATTGAATTTAGTTTTGCTGATAGAAAATCCAGCTTCATAGCTATTCTTTATTTCAGGATTCAGGGCAGGATTACCATAAAAAATATTTAATGAATCGTAATTGTCAACAAATGGATTAAGGTACTTGATGCCAGGTCTTGAAATCCTCCTAGTATACGACATTCTTACAAACATTCCTCTGCCAAGATTTCTTGAGATATTCAATGTAGGGAAAAGATTAGTGTAATCCTGTACTACTTTCATTTGGGAAGTAATAAAATCTCCTTTTAAATGCGTCTGTTCAAATCTTATCCCGGGCTGAATGGTAGTTTTTTTAAGTGCAAATCTATAAACGAGGTACATGCTTTTGATTTGCTGATTGTAAGTAAAAAAGTCAGTATTTTTTGTGTCGATCTTGTAAGGGTCGTTAATACTATTACGTTGTAAACTTTGATAATCTGAGTGAACGCTTCTAAAAATTCCTTTGGCACCAATATCAATCGATTGTGTAGCTGAAGTGGGTAACGTGAAATCGCTTTGCAGCGTGAACTGTCTGTTTTTAAACGAATTAGTATTAATAATGAATCGGTTACTATTTCCAGAATTGAACTGATCACTTTCGGCATTATTTTTATTATTACTCCATTGCCAGTTGGTATTTAAAGTAAACTGCTGCCGTTTATTTCTTTTAGACCTTTTTATCAGATCAAGACCTGCATCGCCAAATGGGTTGGTAGTTTCCTGATTACTTTGGAATAGGCTTTGGGTTAGGATTAGGTTATTTGTATTGTACGTTTTTATTTCTTGTGAAGATGTTGGTCTCGAACTACCTCCATTAATACTGCCATACCCACTAAGTGATGTAAGACTATCAAGATCCCAACTAAGCTCCCAGGTACCCCACTGTGTGACATTTTTATTTGTACCGGTTGCATTGCTTGTTCTCCTTGAAAAGATAGAGGTATTATGGAATGAGTTATAAGTGGCTTCTGATAAAAGAGGCAGTCTGGATGAGGTTAACCCTCCATTGAAGCTAAAACCAAAGTCTCCCAGTTTAACACTTCCAAATGGTACAACTGAAACCTTGGATACATTCCATGTTTCATAATGCAGGCCATTGCCAAACATATAGCCTGTTATTTTTTTTGATATGATATTGATGATTGCAGCATAGCCCTCTGCATCATATTTGGCAGAAGGATTAGTGATTACTTCAATTCTTTTAATTAGATGAGCAGGAAGGACATTAAGAGCTGCAGCAGGGTTATGTGAAATAATGCCTGTAGATCTTCCATTAAGCAATACTTTGGTTGGTTTGCCATTCACCGTGATTTGGTTCTCTGATACAGATACAAAAGGGGTTTTTCGCAAAGCTTCGATTGCTTGAGTGCCCTCTAATGAAGGATCGTCGGCGACATTGAATGTTATGCCATCAGGGTTTGTTTCTATAATGGGTCTCCTTGCTTTTACTATTACTTCGGTTAGGGTATTTATTTGTGGTGTGAGAAAAATATCTGGTATTTCAATCATGTCCTTGTTGAAGGTTGCTTCAGTAGACAATGTTTTTGCACTATAAGAACTATGAGTAACAGTGAGGTATATTTTCCCAACTGACTTTAGTTTTAAGGAGATGCTGAATTCTCCTTTTTCATCCGTGATAATATTGGCTACTTGGTTTTTAAGTCTATCATCCGTGAAAACTCGGATAGTAGCAAGATGTACAGGTTTTTTATTACTACTGTCGATAACTTTTGATTTTATGATAAGTACTTCTGTTTGAGTGTAGGCTATTTGCGTAGAAAGGCAAAAAATGAATAGAATTAAACAATAGCGAAATGTAAAATAACTGCTTTGTAAAATACTTGTCATGATTAGATGTTTATGACGATCGATAAATATTTTTACTAAAACTGATAGAAGTTAAATGTGCTTCAATTTTAGGAAGAGGAAACTCTTTCTAAGGATATTATAGATAAGCTTATAATACATCTTTACACAAGTAGTTGCCCCGCAATAAGAGGCAGGAGAAAATAAAAGGTTGGAAATTTTAGATTGAGAAAATATTAGCTCCTTAGGGCTTAATGTGATTTGTAATTCGGATATTGTTTTTGGTATGCAATTGATTGTAGTTGATGTTTGATTTTTTTTTATCTTTTATGTAAAAGCTGTTCAATTATTTTCAAAAAGACAGTTTTAGTTCTTCTGAGAATTCTGATGCATAGAAGGGCCATTCGAAAAGTTTTATGCCCGCACAGCTCACGTCACCCTGAAGTTTATCCTGAAAGCATTGAAGGAAGCATCTCGATCGCAGATCGGGAATTGCGAGGAAGGGTCTGGTTGTTTTTATCTGCTGATTGTTATTGATGAAAGTGTAGTTGAAAAAATAAATGGATCGGGCCTGCTGCGTTTTAACTTTTGGAAAGTTTCGGAACTATTGTAAAAATGAATACCAGCTTATTACTTTAATTTCCATTGCTGAAACCGGCGATATCTCCTTCAGTTTTTGAACATGGAATGCGAAGTATTTTTGGCAATCCATTTCTAAAGTTTATAGATAATCTTCGTCTCGGATTACAGTTGTCTAACGTTTTTGAAAAAACTAGTTTATTATCCTTTAGAAAATCAGGTAATGCTTCAGGCATTCCAACATTATATTCCCCAATGAATCGATTTTGTAGATCAAAAATTTTGATTCTGCTTGTTCCATGACATGATGCAGCAGTTCTAAAAACGAAAAATGATGTCAAAATTTTATAGCTTTTTCCTTTATTAGTATGAATAATTCCTAAGTATTTAATTCTTGTTTTATTACAATCTTTTCTACCAGTCAAATCGTATAGATTAACATAGCCAGCGCTATTTTTTAATGCCTTATGTTCTAATTTCAGAAGTCTGATATATTCTGTATCATCATTGGCAACACTTTTGAATGAGTGGATAGGTGGGAAAAGAAGGATAAATATTATTATGTTTCGGATCATCTTGCTTAACACCTGTATCATGTTTTGAGCGTATATGGAAATTACGATAAACATCTCATGTTTAATTGTATGATTGTAGTAAAACACGTTAAAATTTTAGAACGTTACTGTTTCATTAACCTTAGACTAATCCATCAACGGTTTTGCTATCCCGTAATAATTCCGAATATTTACTCATTCAAAATTCCTCTATGAAACAATTCATCACATTACTCACAGGAACCATTTTACTTTTTACTTCCTGTAAAAACAACGCCGACCAACAATCCTACTTCGATGCATCAGGAATGGATACAACAGTTCATCCCGGTGATAACTTCTTCCAATATGCGAATGGCACATGGGTAAAGAATAGCGTGATTCCGGATGACCAAAGTGGATGGGGTAGTTTCTTTACCCTCTATGATGAGAACCTCAAAAAAATGAGAACCATTCTCGATGAGCTCTCCGTCAAAACCGATCACAAACCCGGTAGCAATGAACAAAAAGTAGGCGACTTCTATGCGAGTGGAATGGATACTGCCGCCATCGAAAAAGCAGGTTATGAACCACTCAAACCGATGCTTGCAAAAATTGATGCTGTAAAAGATTATAAAGAACTCATCAGCTTATTGGCATCCAGTTATGCGGAAGGAGATGGAGATCTACTCGGAATATATATTGGAGCTGATGAAAGAAACAGTACTAAAAACATTTTGAGTGTATACCAGACAGGATTGACCCTTCCTGAAAAAGATTATTATACCAAAACAGATGCACCTACTGTAGAAAAGCGTCAGAAACTGGTAGAGCATATCACGAATCTTTTTGTGCTCACCGGTGTCGACAAAACGCTTGCCGCACAACAAGCAGCAGCTGTGTTAAAACTAGAGGCGGCTATTGCAGTATCACACCTTGCACCTGTTGAGTTGCGTGATCCGATCAAAAACTATAACAAAATGTCGGTAAGTGATTTGGAGAAATTATCACCCAATGTCAGTTGGACAACATCGCTTGCTAAAATGGGTATTCAAACAGACAGCATCAATGTGGCGCAGCCTGCTTATTATAAAACATTAAGTGCGCTGTTGGCTTCTCAACCAATCGAGGTATGGAAAAGTAAAGTGAAGTTTGATTATATCTCTTCTAATGCATCATTACTCAGTAAAGCATTTGTAGATGAACGTTTTGCTTTCAACAAATTATTCTCCGGTGCAAAAACACAAGAAGATCGTTGGAAAAAAATGGTGAGCAGAACCGATGATGGTTTAAAAGATCTACTCGGGCAAATCTTCGTTCAAAAATATTTTCCGGCAGAAGCCAAAAAAAGAATGGATGAGTTGGTGAACAATTTACAGATCGCTTTTGATAAACGTATTGCTCAATTAGATTGGATGAGTGATACCACTAAACAAAAAGCGAAAGAGAAATTATCAGCGGTCATGAAAAAAATCGGGTATCCCGATAAGTGGAAATCTTATGATGATGTAAATATTACCCGAAATGATTTCTATGGCAATATGCGTAGCATCGCTAAACATGATTACAAAGAAAGCATTGCTAAAATTGGTAAGCCTGTGGACAAAACAGAGTGGGGTATGACTGCACCAACGGTCAATGCTTATTACAATCCGACTTTTAATGAGATCGTATTCCCGGCGGGCATTCTGCAATTCCCTTTCTTTGAACTTAAAGCAGATGACGCTATAAACTATGGTGCTATTGGGATGGTGATCGGTCATGAAATGACCCATGGTTTTGATGATCAAGGAAGACAGTATGATGCACAGGGCAACCTCACCGATTGGTGGACCAAAACCGATGCAGAAAAGTTCACTGCTAAAGCCAAGGGTGTCATCGAGCAATACAATGCATATACCGTTTTGGATAGCTTACATGTAAATGGAGCCCTCACTTTAGGCGAAAACCTCGCTGATATTGGCGGGCTCGCCATTGCCTATGATGCCTTCAAATTGACCAAGCAGGGCCAAAGCTCAGAAAAGATAGGAGGGTTTACGCCCGATCAACGCTTTTTCCTGGGTTATGCTCAAGTTTGGCGCATTGTAGATCGTCCGGAAAGCCTTAGAACCAGAATCACCACAGATCCACATAGCCCCGAAGAATTCAGGGTAAATGGTCCATTGGCGAATTTTGAACCTTTTTATCAGGCTTTTGGAGTTACAGAGAAGCATAAACTCTACCGTTCTGTAGATCAACGTGCTCGAATCTGGTAGGGGTTGGGTATTGGGTGCTAGGTACTGGGTACTAGGTTTGGGGTTATAAAATGCTGAATTTTGGAGTCGCCGCAATGGTGGTTTTCTAAGACATTGATAATCAGTCAAGATGAAGCGATATCTAGAAGTATCAATTAAAATAACCTAGTACCCAGTACCTAGCACCCATCACCTCTAAATTTGTTTTTGCGATTGCCTTCCTGTTTCCTACCTTTGCCATCCTTATTTTTGGGCCAATTAGCGGGTGGACATTTTTATCATTGACGTTTGAATGATGAATGAGCCGATTGTACGTTAAGAGAATCTCACCATTCTCCCCAAATTTTTATCGTATCAAAACCGGTTTTACATAAATATGTCTACAACTACATTGAACAACAGGGTCGGCTTCGGTAAAACTAAACATTTGGCTGATGCTCCTGACCTGCTCGACATCCAGTTAGAATCATTCAGAGAATTTTTTCAGTTAGAGACTACGCCTGATAAGCGTAACAATGAAGGTCTCTTCCGCGTGTTCAAGGAAAACTTTCCTATCACTGATACGCGTAACATCTTCGTGCTGGAATTCCTGGATTATTTTATTGATCCACCACGTTATACACTTGATGAGTGTATGGAGCGTGGTCTTACGTATGCAGTGCCTTTAAAAGCTAAACTGCGCTTAAGTTGTAATGATGAAGAGCACGTAGATTTCCAAACCATCGTTCAGGATGTGTTCCTTGGTAATATTCCTTACATGACTCCCCGTGGTACATTCGTGATCAACGGTGCTGAGCGTGTAGTAGTATCTCAGTTGCATCGTTCTCCGGGCGTATTCTTTGGACAATCTGTACACCCGAACGGTACCAAAATTTATTCTGCCCGTGTGATTCCTTTCAAAGGTGCATGGATGGAATTTGCTACCGATATCAACAATGTAATGTATGCTTACATCGATCGTAAGAAAAAGTTCCCTGTAACAACCCTGTTACGTTCTATCGGTTTTGAAACTGATAAGGATATCCTGGAGCTCTTCGGTATGGCCGATGAAGTAAAAGCCGATAAGAAAACACTCGCTAACCATGTTGGTAAAAAACTCGCTGCTCGTGTATTGAGAACATGGGTAGAAGATTTCGTAGATGAAGATACCGGTGAGGTTGTGAGCATTGAGCGTAACGAGATCGTAATGGAGCGTGATACCGTTTTGGATGAGGAAGCGATTGCTACCATCATCGAAATGGAGATCAAGAGTGTATTTATTCAGAAAGAAGATGTGGGTGGTGATTATGCGATCATCTACAACACATTAAATAAAGATACTTCGAACAGTGAACTGGAAGCGGTTCAGCATATCTATCGTCAATTACGTGGTGCTGATGCTCCGGATAATGAAACGGCTCGTGGTATCATCGATAAATTATTCTTCTCGGATAAGCGTTATGATCTGGGTGAAGTAGGTCGATACAAAATCAACCGTAAACTGAACCTTGATTATCCGCTGACCAAGAAAGTATTGACCAAGCAGGATATCATTGAGATCATCAAATACCTGGTTCGTCTGACCAATGCGAAGGCTGAGATCGATGATATCGATCACCTGAGCAATCGTCGTGTTCGTACGGTAGGAGAGCAGTTGTATGCTCAATTTGGGGTTGGTCTGGCTCGTATGGCTCGTACCATTCGTGAGCGTATGAACGTTCGTGACAATGAGGTATTTACTCCGGTAGATTTGATCAATGCAAGAACATTGTCTTCTGTGATCAACTCATTCTTCGGAACTTCTCAGTTGTCTCAGTTCTTAGATCAAACAAACCCTCTGAGTGAGATCACGCACAAGCGTCGTATCTCCGCACTCGGACCCGGTGGTTTGAGTCGTGAGCGTGCCGGTTTCGAGGTGCGTGACGTACACTATTCACACTATGGTCGTTTGTGTACCATTGAAACTCCGGAAGGACCAAACATCGGTTTGATCTCTACACTTTGCGTACATGCTACGATCAACGATATGGGCTTTATTGAAACGCCTTACCGTAAAGTAGTGGGTGGTAAAGTGAACATGAAAGAGCTCACTTTCTTGAGTGCTGAAGAAGAAGATACAGCTAAGATTGCGCAGAGTAATTCACCATTGACAGAGAAAGGTGAATTCGCTGAAGATAAAGTAGTATCTCGTCAAACAGGTGACTTCCCGATTTTAGATAAAGAAGAAGTAGAATACATGGACGTAGCACCGAATCAGATCGTAGGTCTGAGTGCTTCTCTGATTCCATTCCTTGAACATGATGATGCCAACCGTGCGTTGATGGGATCAAACATGCAACGTCAAGCTGTACCATTGATCCGTCCTGAAGTACCAGTAGTAGGTACTGGTCTGGAAGGTAAAGCGGCTCGTGATGCACGTATCCAGATCCATGCAGAAGGTAATGGTGTGGTTGAATTCGTTGATGCGAATGAGATCCATGTTCGTTATGACAGAAATGATATTGACAGACTCATCAGCTTTAATGATGATCTGCAAGTATATAAGCTTACTAAATTCATCAAGACCAACCAGGCCACTTGTATTAACCTTCGTCCTGCTGTGAAGAAAGGACAGAAAGTGAAGAAGGGTGACTTCTTAACTGAAGGTTATGCAACCAAAGATGGAGAACTGGCATTGGGTCGTAACCTGCAAGTAGCATTCATGCCATGGAAGGGTTACAACTTCGAGGATGCGATCGTAATTAGTGAGAAAGTAGTTCGCGAAGATTTATTCACTTCTATTCACATTGATGAATATGAATTGGAAGTTCGTGACACTAAATTGGGTGAAGAGGAACTGACTCCGGATATCCCGAATGTATCAGAAGATGCTACCAAGGATCTGGATGAGAATGGTATTATCCGTATCGGTGCCACCATCAAAGAAGGTGATATCCTGATCGGTAAGATCACTCCAAAAGGTGAATCTGATCCTACTCCTGAAGAGAAACTCTTGCGTGCAATCTTCGGTGATAAAGCCGGTGATGCAAAAGATGCTTCTCTGAAAGCTCCAAACGGAACTGAAGGTGTGGTGATCGATAAAAAACTGTTCCAGCGTGCGAAGAAAGATAAGAATGGTAAGATCCGTGAAAAAGCATTGTTGGAGAAAGTAGAAAAAGTACACCAGCAGAATACAGAATCAATCAAAGAACTGTTGTTGGATAAGTTGCAGACCTTGTTGAAAGACAAAGCATCTGCAGGTGTTAGCAACAACTTTGGTGAAATGTTGATCGGTAAAGGCGCTAAGTTCAATCAAAAGAACCTGAGCACTATCGATTATCAGAATGTAAATCCGTTGGGTTGGACAGGTGATGCTAAAACAGATGATCTGATCAACACATTGTTGCACAACTACAGCATCCGTTACAATGAAGAACTTGGACGTTACAAGCGTGAGAAGTTCAACATCTCTATAGGTGATGAGTTACCTGCAGGTGTATTGAAATTGGCTAAAGTATATCTAGCTGTGAAGCGTAAGTTGAAAGTGGGAGATAAGATGGCGGGTCGTCACGGTAACAAAGGTATCGTTGCGAAGATCGTTCGTGCTGAAGATATGCCATTCATGGAAGATGGTACACCGGTTGATATCGTACTGAATCCATTAGGGGTACCTTCAAGGATGAACCTGGGACAGATCTATGAAACCATTCTAGGCTGGACCGGTAAGCGTCTGGGTGTGAAATTCGCTACGCCGATCTTTGATGGTGCAAGCACTGATGAGATCGAACAATATTGTAAAGACGCGGGTATTCCAAGAAACGGACATACTTATCTATATGATGGTGAAACCGGAGAACGTTTCCACCAGAAGGCCACTGTAGGTGTGATCTACATGATCAAACTACACCACATGGTAGATGATAAGATGCACGCACGTTCAATCGGACCATACAGCTTGATCACACAACAGCCGTTGGGTGGTAAGGCACAGTTTGGTGGACAGCGTTTTGGTGAGATGGAAGTATGGGCACTGGAAGCATATGGTGCCGCTAACATCCTCCAGGAATTGTTGACACTGAAGTCTGATGATATCATCGGAAGAGCCAAGACTTATGAAGCTATCGTGAAGGGTGATAATATCCCACGCGCCGGCGTACCTGAATCGTTTAATGTATTGGTACATGAACTGAGAGGGTTGGGTCTGGATCTGAAGTTTGAATAATAAGCTGCAAGCTGCAGGCTACAAGCTACAAGCATGAAGTCTGCAACTTGCTTCTAATTTTTTAGCATAATAATTTAAAAACAAAGCTTGCAGCTTGTAGCCTGCAGCTTGAAGCTTAAAAAATATGGCCATAAAAAGAGACAATCGCCCAAGATCAACATTCTCCGAGATCACCATCAGTCTGGCATCTCCGGACAGTATCCTCGAAAGAAGTTTTGGCGAAGTACTGAAGCCTGAAACCATTAACTACCGTACCTACAAACCAGAACGCGATGGTTTGTTCTGTGAAAGAATTTTTGGTCCGGTAAAAGATTATGAATGCGCCTGTGGTAAGTATAAGCGTATCCGTTACAAGGGTATCGTTTGTGACCGTTGTGGTGTTGAAGTAACTGAAAAGAAAGTTCGTCGTGAACGTATGGGACACATCAAATTGGTGGTACCTGTAGTTCATATCTGGTATTTCAAAAGCTTACCTAATAAAATTGGTTACCTGTTGGGTATGAGCTCTAAGAAATTAGAGACCATCATCTACTACGAGCGTTTCGTAGTGATCCAAGGTGGTGTGAAAGAGAACCTCAATATGGGTGATCTGTTGACAGAAGAAGAATACCTAGATATCTTAGATAATTTGCCAAAAGATAACCAGTACCTACCTGATGATGATCCTCAAAAGTTCATCGCTAAAATGGGTGCTGAAGCAGTGCATGCCTTATTGGAAAGAATTGATCTGGATGGATTAAGTTTCTCCTTGCGTAATGCAGCAGCTACTGAAACATCACAGCAGCGTAAAGCAGATGCCTTAAAGCGTCTGAGCGTTGTAGAATCATTCCGTGATGCTAGCACAAGAATCACTAACCGTCCTGAGTGGATGGTAATGCAATACATTCCTGTTATTCCACCAGAATTACGCCCATTGGTGCCTTTGGATGGTGGTCGTTTCGCGAGTTCAGATCTGAATGATTTGTATCGTCGTGTGATCATCCGTAACAACCGTTTGAAGCGTTTGTTAGAGATCAAAGCTCCAGAAGTGATCCTGCGTAACGAAAAACGTATGTTGCAGGAAGCGATCGATTCACTCTTCGATAACAGCCGTAAATCCAATGCAGTAAAAGCAGAAGGTGGTCGTGCCCTGAAATCATTATCTGATGTTCTGAAAGGTAAACAAGGTCGTTTCCGTCAGAACTTGTTAGGTAAGCGTGTGGATTACTCCGGTCGTTCGGTGATCGTGGTTGGACCAGAACTCAAAATGCATGAGTGTGGTTTACCAAAAGATATGGCTGCTGAATTGTTCAAGCCATTTGTCATCCGTAAATTGATTGAAAGAGGTATCGTGAAAACAGTGAAGTCTGCTAAGAAATTGGTAGACCGTAAAGAAGCTGTGATCTGGGATATCCTTGAAAATATTCTGAAAGGACACCCTGTATTGTTAAACCGTGCCCCAACATTGCACCGTTTGTCTATTCAGGCCTTCCAGCCAAAATTAGTAGAAGGTAAAGCGATCCAACTGCACCCACTTGTAACATCAGCGTTCAACGCCGATTTCGATGGTGACCAAATGGCGGTACACGTTCCATTGAGTAACGCTGCCGTTCTGGAAGCTCAGTTGTTGATGCTTTCTTCACACAATATCTTAAACCCACAAAATGGTACACCTATCACCCTTCCTTCTCAGGACATGGTACTAGGTCTGTACTACATCACGAAGGGAAAGAGAACTACTGAAACTGAAGTGGTAAAAGGAGAGGGCAAAGCCTTCTATAGCATGGATGAAGTAATCATTGCTTACAATGAACAGCGTATAGATCTTCATGCCAACATAAAAGTGAAAGTAAACGTTCGTGAAGGCGGTAAGCTGGTGAAGAAACTGATCGATACAACTGTTGGTCGTGTATTATTCAATCAGCATGTTCCTGTAGAAGTTGGTTATATCAATGCTTTGTTGACCAAGAAGAGTCTGAGAGAGATCATTGGTGATATCATCAAGATCACTGACGTTCCTAAAACAGCAAAGTTCCTGGATGATATTAAAACCCTCGGTTTCCGTATGGCCTTCCGTGGTGGTCTGTCATTCAATGTGAATGACTTGATCGTTCCTGATATGAGAAACGAACTACTAGAGAATGCAAAAGTAGAAGTTGAAGAAGTGTGGGAGAACTATAATATGGGTCTCATCACCAACAATGAAAGATATAACCAGGTAATTGATATCTGGAGCCGTGTGGATACACGCATCACCGAAACACTGATCCGCGAAATGCAAAATGACAAGCAGGGCTTTAACTCTGTTTATATGATGCTGGATTCCGGAGCCCGTGGTAGTAAAACACAGGTTAAACAGCTTGTAGGTATTCGTGGCCTGATGGCGAAACCACGTAAGAGTGGTAGTACCGGTAGTGAGGTTATTGAAAATCCGATCCTATCAAACTTCAAAAGCGGTCTGAACGTATTGGATTACTTCATCTCTACACACGGTGCGCGTAAAGGTCTTGCGGATACGGCCTTGAAAACAGCCGATGCGGGTTATTTGACTCGTCGTCTGGTTGACGTATCACAAGACGTTGTCATCAGTGAAGAAGATTGTGGTACACTCCGTGGTATTGCAACAACTGCACTGAAAGATAATGAAGATGTGATCGAGCCACTGGCAGATAGAATTGAAGGACGTACTTCATTACATAACGTATACCATCCTGTAACGGATGAGTTGATCATCACTGCGGGTGAAGAGATCTCTTCTGATGATGCGAAAGCAATCGAGGAAGCAGGTATCGAAACTGTTGAGATCCGTTCTGTATTGACTTGCGAAAGCAAGCGTGGTGTGTGTGTGAAATGTTATGGTAAAAACCTTGCAACCGGTTATCTGGCACAAAGAGGTGATGCTGTAGGTATCATCGCTGCACAATCAATCGGTGAACCGGGTACACAGTTGACACTTCGTACTTTCCACGTGGGTGGTGTTGCGGGTTCTGCTTCTGTAGAATCAACCTTGCAGGCGAAATTTGATGGTACGATCCAGTTCGATGGTCTGCGTACAGTAGAAACGCTGAACAATGAAGGCAATAAAGTGAAGATCGTTATCGGTCGTACAGGTGAAGTGAGAATCATGGATGTGAAGAATGATCGTTTAATGATCACCAACAACGTTCCTTATGGTTCTACATTGAATGTGAAAGATGGCCAACAAGTGAAGAAAGGTGATGTGATCTGTACATGGGATCCGTTCAATAACGTAATCGTTGCAGAACAGAATGGTAAGATCCGTTTTGAAAATGTAATCGATGGTATCACTTACCGTGATGAAGCCGATGAACAAACAGGTCACCGCGAGAAAGTGGTTATCGAAACCAAGGATAAGACGAAGATCCCAACCATTATTGTTGATGGAAAAGAAAGCAAGCAATATAACTTACCTGTTGGCTCACACATCTCTATTGAAGAAGGTGATGAGGTTAAAGCAGGTCAAGTAATGGTAAAGATTCCTCGTGTACTTGGTAAGCTGAGAGATATCACGGGAGGTCTTCCTCGTGTAACTGAATTGTTTGAAGCACGTAATCCGGGTAACCCTGCGATCGTTTGTGAGATCGATGGTGTGGTTGCATTCGGTAACGTAAAGCGTGGTAACCGTGAGATCATCGTTGAGTCTAAAGACGGAATGGTGAAGAAATACCTGGTGCCATTGACTCGTCAGATCCTGGTTCAGGATGGCGACTTCGTAAAAGCTGGTACACCAATGTCTGACGGACAAATCGCTCCCGCAGATATCCTTGCTATTAAAGGACCATTCGCGGTACAGGAGTACGTTGTGAATGAGATTCAGGAAGTATATCGTTTACAAGGTGTAAAAATCAACGATAAGCACATTGAAGTAATCGTTCGTCAGATGATGAAGAAGGTAGAGATCGTTGATGCGGGGGATACTAAATTCTTAGAGGAGGATCTGGAAGATCGCTTCGACTTTATCGAAGAGAACGACAGAATCTATGATAAGAAGGTAGTAACCGATGCAGGTGAAAGCACCAAACTGAAAGCTGGTCAAATCATTACTTTACGTGAGTTGAGAGAAGAAAATTCAATCCTCCGTAGATCTGATAAGAAACTGGTAGAAGTGCGTGATGCGAAACCAGCTACCGCTACACCGGTATTGTTGGGTATCACTAAGGCTTCTCTAGGTGTACAAAGCTGGATTTCAGCTGCATCATTCCAGGAAACTACGAAGGTACTGAGTCAGGCGGCCATTCAGGGTAAGACCGACGCTATGTTGGGTCTGAAAGAGAATGTGATCACCGGACACCTGATTCCTGCCGGTTCCGGACAGAAAGAGTTCGAGAATCTGATCGTAGGAAGTAAGGAAGAGTATGAAGTACTGGCTACTACCCGCGAAGCGATGAGCTTTGATGAAGAAGAATAAGATCAGATCGATCTTTAGAATAAATGTTAAAGTAGGAAGTGAAAACTTCCTACTTTTTTTCAGGTATACACTGAGTTCTTTATACACTGTTTTTATAATCTGATATTTATTGTTAATCTTGTTACCCCTAAAAGATAGTGGGAACAAAAGCCTTTAATTTTATTATCTAAACATTAGTACATGAAAAATTTTACCATCGGTTTAAATGTGGTTCTGGTTATCGCAGTAGCTGTTTTATTTTACCTGCAATTCTCTTCAGGATCAAAAGATGGGAAAGTAAGTGCTTCCGGAACCAAAGAGGTGCCTCAGGGAGATTTTAAGATCGCTTATTTTGAGATCGATTCTATTGAAGCGCATTTTGATTACTATAAAGAAGTAAGTAATTCAATTCAGTCAAAAGCGCAAGAGAATAGCAAGCAGTTGAATCAACTAAAACAAACTTTTGCTGATAAATACCAAGAGCTTCAGCGTACTGCCCAAACCATGACTCAGGCCGAGCTCAACAGCAAGCAGCAGGAGTTGATGCAAATGGAAAAGACTTACAATAGCAAAGAGCAAATGATGAACAATGAAATGCAGGATGAAAGCATGAAAAAAATGCTCGATGTAAGACAAAAGATCAGTGATTATTTAAAGGAATATAACGTTTCTAAAGGCTATGCTTTCATCGTTGGAAACAATGATGCATCCATCGCATTCTATTACAAAGATGCAGCCTATGATATCACCGCTGATGTGATTAAGGGGTTGAATGAGAGATATAAGAAAAAGAACTAAGCTTTTAAAGCAACAAGCGTCAAGCTGCAAGCTTCAAGTGAGCAATGATTTTAGTAAGGCAGGTGAATTTCACGTTCACCTGCTTTTTTATTAAAGCGAGTCCAGAAATAATCTTGTAGCCTGTAACTTGAAGCTTGCCGCTTGCCGCTTGTATCTTTTTTCCCTATCTTCCCTCTTGAACAAAACGCCATATGAATAATAATAACCCTTCTTTCAAACCAACACTTGGACTGCTGGATGCTACGATGATTGTAGCAGGTAGTATGATCGGTTCTGGAATTTTTATTGTGAGTGCAGATATTACCCGTAATGTAGGTAGTGCCGGCTGGCTTATTGCTGTATGGCTAATCACCGGATTTATGACCCTTACTGCTGCATTGAGTTATGGTGAGCTAAGTGCAATGTTTCCGAAAGCAGGTGGGCAATATGTATACCTCAAAGAATCTTATAATAAGTTAACTGGGTTTTTGTACGGATGGAGTTTCTTTTCCGTTATTCAAACCGGAACGATTGCTGCTGTAGGGGTTGCTTTTAGCAAATTTGCGGGCTATTTCTTTCCTTCATTGGAGATGACAGATGAAAATATGATTGCACAAATTGGTTTTGTGAAGTTGTATCCGGCACAATTTGTATCGATCGCTATTATCATTTTCCTGACCTATATCAATACAAAGGGGGTACAAGGTGGTAAGTTGATTCAAACCACTTTTACCGTCACCAAATTATTATCTCTTTTTGGGTTGATCGTATTTGGGTTCTTGCTAGCGGCAAAATCAGAAGTATGGAACGCTAACTGGACCGATGCTTGGGCGATGAAAAATATTTCAGGTGATAATAGCATTACAGCTGTATTAGGTGTTGCAGCATTTGGTGCCATCGCAGCTTCAATGGTGGGATCTATTTTTAGTAGTGACGCATGGAACAATGTTACTTTCATCGCAGGTGAGATCAAAAACCCACAAAGAAATATTGGACTCAGTCTTTTTTTGGGAACATTGATCGTAACTGTGATCTATGTAGCGGCGAATTTGATGTATTTAAGTGTACTTCCATTAAATGATATTGCCCATGCACCACAAGATCGCGTAGCAGTTTCAGCCTCCAATCTCATCTTTGGAAACATAGGAACCTATGTGATCGCCGTGATGATCATGATCTCTACTTTCGGATGTAATAATGGATTGATCTTGGCAGGTGCAAGGGTGTACTATACCATGGCTCAAGATGGATTGTTTTTTAAAAAAGCAGGTGAGTTGAATAAGAATGCGGTACCTGAATGGGCACTCTGGGCACAGTGTGTAGTAGCCTCTTTATTATGCTTAAGCGGTAAATATGGCGACCTGTTGGATATGGTCTCCTTTATTGTTGTGATCTTTTATGTTTTAACCATCGCCGGTATATTTATTCTTCGTAAAAAAAGACCAGAGATTGATCGTCCATATAAAGCATTTGGTTACCCAATTTTACCCGCTATTTATATGGTCATGGGTATTACCTTCTGCGTACTGTTGATCATCTACAAACCCAATTTTACATGGCCTGGACTGATCATTACACTAATTGGAATTCCTTTGTATTATCTTGCGGTACGAAATAAGAAACAAGAAGCCTGATGAATTTCGAACAACTTTTTACAGGATTTCAATCGATCCGTGTAGCAATTCTCGGAGATGTGATGTTGGACACCTACTGGTGGGGTTCTGTAGACCGTATTTCTCCTGAAGCACCGGTTCCTGTTGTGGCATTAAAGAATAAGGAATTAAGGGTAGGTGGCGCCGCTAATGTGGCATTGAACACTGCTTCACTCGGTGCAAAAACAACGATGATCTCTATCATTGGTGCTGATACAGATGGCGAACAACTTCTTCAATTATTGAAAGAGAAGCAAATCGACACTTCCTATATCCGATCGGTAAGTAATAGGGTAACGACGAATAAGACCCGTATTATGAGTCGCAACCAACAAATGATGCGATTGGATGCAGAGATCACAACAGATATTGATGAAGCAACAGAAAATATATTGATCGAACAAGTGAAAAATTGTTTGGATCAGCAACAACCTCAGGTTCTCATTTTTGAAGATTACAATAAAGGCGTCATCACTGAACGAATCATTCAAGTTGTTACAACCATGTGTAAGGAGCGAAATGTGATCATTGCAGTGGATCCTAAGAAAAAGAATTTTCTTTCTTATAAAGAGGTTACCATCTTCAAACCTAATTTGAAAGAAGTTAAAGAGGGATTGAATTTATCTGTGGATCACATTGACTTATCGTCTTTGCAACAAATACATGAACGTTTGCAACAACACCTTCATCATCAAATATCTTTGATCACACTCTCAGAGAAAGGAGTGTTTTATCAAGATGAAACGTCACATAAGATCATTCCTACACATATCCGTAATATCGCTGATGTAAGTGGTGCAGGAGATACCGTGATCGCTGTGACCTCATTATGCTATGCAGCTACGCGCGACATGCATCTTGCAGCCGAAATGGCAAATATAGCCGGTGGATTGGTCTGCGAACAAGTAGGTACCGCCGCCATCGATCGTAATCGATTGTTGGAAGAGTGTGAAGTGTTGTTGGGAGAATGATGTTGAGTGAATAGTGAGTAGTCAGTAATAAATACTATTGATGATACCTTTAACGTTTCACTCACTACTCACTACTCACTACTCACTACTCACTACTCACTATTCAACAAACCCTGCATTTCATTAAATCCCATCTAACATTCCTCTCAAACAATTCGATATTGTCAGTTGGGTAAATACCTAATTTCGAGTGCTTTTAAATGCGATCATTATGGCAGATAATTTTACCATCGTTGTGCATGGAGGTGCAGGAACTATTTTAAAAGAAGATATGACTCCTGAGCTAGAGAAAGCTTATCAGGATGGACTTCAACAGGCTTTGGACGCTAGTTACGCTGTACTAGAAAAAGGAGGAACAGCAGTCAACGCGGTGAAAGCGGCAATTGTGGTGTTAGAAGATAATGTATTGTTTAATGCAGGCCGTGGATCTGTATTTACTAAAAAAGGCTTGCAGGAAATGGACGCAGCCATTATGGATGGTTCTGATTTATCAGCAGGAGCCGTTGCTGCGGTTCGCAATGTTAGAAATCCGATAGCGTTGGCCGCAGAAGTCATGCGTAATAGCAACCATGTTTTTTTGAGTGGTAAAGGTGCCAATGATTTTGCCATCAAACAGGGCATCAAGCTTGAGCCTGATGAATACTTTTTCTCTCAATTCCGTTATGATCAGTGGAAGGCCATTCGTGATTCAGATAATTACTCACTCGATCATACCAATCATCATCTGGAAGAATTGATGCGAGATAAAAAATTTGGAACAGTAGGTGCTGTTGCCTGTGACGTGCATGGAAATATTGCCGGAGCTACATCTACCGGTGGTATGACCAACAAAAAATACGGTAGAATTGGGGATAGTCCTTTGATCGGTAGTGGTACTTACGCCAATAATAAAACCTGTGCTATCAGTTGCACCGGTCATGGGGAAATGTTTATCAGAACAGTGGCTTCTTATGATGTGAGTTGTTTAATGGAGTATAAGGGTTATAGCCTACAGGAAGCTATGGAGATCGTAGTACATGATAAATTAATGAAACTTCAAGGCGAAGGAGGGATGATTGGGGTAGATTCCAAAGGTAATGCAGCCATGGTCTTCAATAGCGCCGGTATGTATCGCGGGGTAAAAAATAGTGGCGGTAGAAATGAGGTTTTGATCTACAAATAATTATATTTGGTAAGACTGATACACATGAGAAAATGAGGGGCTACATTTGTGGCTCCTCTTTTTTTAACTGATAGACCATGCGAAAAATTGCTGTGATCGTTGCCGGTGGAATAGGACAAAGAATGGGTGCTACGGTACCCAAACAATTTCTATTACTCAATGGGAAGTCTATTCTTTGGCACACACTCCAACGTTTTCTTTCTACATGGGATGATCTTCATGTGATTCTGGTATTGCCAAAAGAGCATCAAGAGGAAGGGAATAAGATCGTTGAATCTTTGCAAGCATCCCATAGGATTAGGATTACGGAAGGTGGCGATACAAGGTTTCAGTCTGTGAAAAATGGGTTAGCACTTATTACTGATCCATCTGTTGTATTCGTACATGATGGAGTTCGCTGTCTGGTGAGTAGTGAACTGATTAAAAGATGTTATGAACAGGCTATAGAGAAAGGTAGTGCCATCCCTGCAGTTGCTGCGATTGATAGTATTCGTATTGTAGAAGGAGAGGGTCATTACGTAGCTGATAGAAATTTGGTGCGCATCATTCAAACGCCACAAACTTTTTTAAGTGATATTTTATTGCCCGCTTTCAAACAATCATATCAAACATCTTTTACTGATGAAGCAACTGTAGTTGAAAATGCAGGAGTGAAAGTATTTCTCGTTGAAGGGGAATACACCAATATCAAAATAACCCGACCTGAAGACCTACAAATAGCTGAACAAATACTTCAACGTTCCTAACGATCAATGCCAGATATTTCTTCTGTAGTGGAAATAAGGCTGTACATGTCCGCCGAATTTTTTGTAAAAAGATTTAACCCCGGGCAGATCTGAGCCTTCAAAATCAAAGAGAAGTTGTTGGTTCGAATATTCTTTTAGTAACTGATCTAATAACCAATGATTACTATGTAATTGCCTTCCTTCCTGAAAAGTAGTATTTAATAAATGATAAATCCTTCGATTATCTTTTAATAGTAAGGTATCTGATAAAATCACACCATCATTTGATTTTACAGATCGTAGTACGCACTGTCCTTTCTCTGTATAAAATTGACATAACTCACTAAGTCGGGCGAAATCTTCCAGCGATAAATGCGGCATCCTTTGAGAGTATTGCTGCTGGTAATGCCGAATGATATCAGTCAACTTATTCTCTTTTGAATAATGGAACTGCAGACTGTTGGAGGCCTTGTCTAATAAGTTTTTTAAATCTGGTTGATAATCAGAATAAATCTCTGTATAACTTCGGTTAAGATCAATGACAAGATTGGTTCGATTTTTACAATGAAGCTCTGAAGCAAGTGCATGATTTGAAAAATTCAAATGAAGATCTCCGTACCGTGCATAACTTCTGATCTTTCTGATCAAGTTTTCCTGTAACTGGTTTAGTAAAGAAGAGCTACCAATAAAACCTAATTGTTGTATAAAAGGAGGGATGTAGTAATAACGGAATCCATATTTTCTCCTCCAGGGTAAAGGCATGATGGCTTCATAGTCTCCCACTACCAATCCACTCCAATGATCACACATATGATCTAGATAGTCGTATTGTGCATAGATGAGACCATTGGAGTGTTTGGCAACACAAGCATCCCATTGTTGCTCATTAATGACGTGTGCCGGAAATATGTGAATAGGGGCTTTCACATTATGGATTCACGCGTGTCCATACTTCTGTTCTTCCGATCATCGAGATACCAATATAACCACGAACATTCAAGGTCTTTGGATCTTTCAGCTTCATATAGCATTTATAATCTTTACCATTCTGTGGGTCATAAATCCTGCCACTTGTCCATTCACCATCATCGTGAACAAAGTCACGTAGAATTACAAGACCGATCAAAGGTTTTGTTTTTGCATTTTGATCTGGATTTTTAACATCAAGTTTTGGTTTTCCTTGCTCATCATTCGGTTCTTTCAACCAAACCAGCTTACCATAATACTTGTTTCCCTGTTTGTATACTTGTATCTGACCTTTGCCGGAAGAATTGAGCCATACTCCCAATATGGCATCAGGATTATCATTGTTATTGGTAAATCCACAGATCGACCATGTCGCAAATAGAACTAGTAAAAAAAATTGTTTCATGCCCATTGTATTTTATTGTTGATAGTAAATGGTTCCGTCTTTCATCACAAAAACAATATTCCGAACGTCTGATATTTTTTCCGCCGGATTTCCCTCTACAGCAATAATGTCTGCAAGTAATCCCGGTTTTAATCGACCAATCTTCTCTTTGAAGCCGAATACATCGGCATTCACAGAAGTAGCACTTTTTAATACATCTACAGGTTTCATGCCATATTCTACCATCAGTTCCATTTCACGGGCATTATCTCCATGTGGGTAAACGCCCACGTCTCCACCAAAACATATAGTAACACCTTTTTCTAACGCTAGTTTAAAACTTTTCTTTTTTTGAATAACCCTTTCAGTTGGGGGCATGGTCTTTTTGTTCCATCCATTATAACTGGCACTGGCTTCCGGCGCACTCAAAGTTGCACAAAGAGCTACTTTATTGCCGATCATGAGGTCGTATACTTCTGAAGAACCATAATCACCATGTTCAATGGTAGACACACCCGCTGTGGCTGCTCTTTTCATGCCTTCTTCTGTACTGGCATGAGCCACAACCTGTCTGCCGCTACTCTTTACTACAGACACTAAAGTTTTTAATTCATCCAATGTGAAAGTGGGTTGAGCACTATCATCCATTCCCCATCGGTAGTCTGCGTATACTTTTATCAGGTCTGCGCCATTACCAATCTGAGTTCTTGCTTCTTTTGTTAATCCTTCTGCACCATCTGCTTCTGCAGCGCCTTTGATGATATGATGAGAGGTATTCTCAAGTTTAGGTCCATAGCTTCCCGTAGCTACAATCGCTTTGGTAGCAATGATCATTCTGGGGCCGGGGATGATCTTATTGTCAATCGCTTTTTTCAATCCCACGTCCGCATAATCAGCGCCTTCTGTTCCCAAATCGCGAACAGTAGTAAAACCTGCCATGAGTGTAGCTTTTGCATGGTTGACCGCTCTCACGACTCTTTCTGCCACTGATTCCTGCAAAACCTGTTCATTCCATTTAGCCTCATTATATGCATGCAAAAGGAGATGAGAATGCCCTTCGATGAGACCGGGTAAAAGGGTTTTACCTTTCAAATTGATTTTTCTCAATGGGGCTTTTGCGGATAATGTTGAAGTTTCTCCTACTGCCACAAGCTTGTTCTGATAAACAAGAATGCCCCAGCCGGTATGCATTTGTTCTCCATCAAATAACCTATCTGCTTGAATCAGCAAGAAACTATCTTTTTGTTGCGCCATAATGCCGACTGGAATCAGTATCATGGCAATCAGCATTCGCATAAAACCTTCTTTTTTCATCCCATTTGGCTTTGTATGGAAAATAACCCAGTCAAAGGGTAAAAAAAAATTTGTTTGTCTAAGCTGTCCGCCCCATTTTTGCATCGTAATGAGAAGAACAATCAATATTCAGTGGTGGTGGCATACAAACTCCAATCGGGGATTGTAATGGCATAGCCAGTACTGTATGAATCATATTCAGAAACCCCGACAGATGTTGTCGGGGTTTTTTGTTGGATACATCCGGAAAGCCGGAATAAAAAAGGAAAGATGAAAAAGATAATCGTTCAGACCCAGTCCAAAAGAATGTTAGCGGATGTTTTTACGCCGGTGGGAATTTACTTACGCATCAGAGATCGTTTCAGAGATACGATTTTGTTGGAAAGTACAGATCACCATGCCGCGGAAAATAGCTATTCATTTATTTGTATCAATGCTATTGCGGGAGCTGAAATAAGAACAGGAGATACCATGGAGTGTAAACTGCCTGCTCAGCAGCCTGAAAAAATTAATATCAAAGAAAAGTCATCTGTTCCGGGGAAGCTTTGGGATTTCATGCAGCGATTTGATATTCAAAAACCAACTGAGAAAGAAGCGCAATTTGCACAAGGGTTGTTTGGGTATACTTGCTTTGATGCAGTCCAATTTTTCGATACCATTAACTTAGAAAAAGTAACCAAGGAAGAACAAATGATCCCATTAATGAGGTATCGTTTGTATCAATATGTGATTGTCTTTAATCACTACAAAGATGAATTACTGATTTGCGAAAATAAAATCAATGGTATTGAATCGGAAATACAGGTTGTTGAGTCTTTGATCAGAAGCAAAGATGTGCCTATGTATCCTTTCCGTTCAAAAGGGGAAGAAAGCTCTAATCTTTCAGATGAAGCATACAAAGCAATGGTGAAACAAGGTATTCAAAGCTGTATGCGTGGCGATGTATTTCAGATCGTGCTCAGTAGAAGATTTCAGCAACAGTTTACAGGAGATGAGTTCAATGTATACAGAGCTCTTCGAAGTGTTAATCCTTCACCTTATCTTTTTTTCTTTGATTATGGTGAATACAAACTCATGGGGTCTTCTCCTGAAGCTCAATTGGTGATTCAAAATGGGAAAGCCATCGTACATCCAATCGCCGGAACTTTTAAGCGAACAGGTGATGATGAAATCGATCAACAAATGGCGGAAAAATTATTAAAAGATGCTAAAGAGAATGCCGAGCATGTGATGTTGGTAGATCTGGCCAGAAATGATCTTAGTCGCGCCTGTTCAGAGGTAGAAGTAAGCCATTATAGACAAGTGCAGTACTACAGTCATGTGATACATCTGGTGAGTGAAGTAACTGGAAAAGTACCTGAAGGATATAATCCTTTTCAACTATTAGCACAGACTTTTCCAGCTGGAACGCTAAGCGGCGCACCTAAATTCAAGGCTATGGAGTTGATAGATGAATACGAACCAACACCAAGATCCTATTATGGAGGAGCTATCGGTTTTATGGGGTTTGACGGGTCTTGCAATCATGCGATCATGATACGAACTTTTTTAAGTAAGAATAATACATTGTACTATCAAGCAGGTGCAGGTGTTGTTGCAGCTTCTAATCCGGAGAGTGAACTACAGGAAGTGAACAATAAACTAGGTGCGCTAAAAAAGGCAATTGGGATAGCGGAAGAGTTGGGGAGATGAGATTGAAAGTCAAAAGTGAAAGGTGAAAGGTGAGATGGGGAATCAAAAAATCAAAGATCAAAAAATCAAAAATAAGCGTGAAACTACTGGTATTCGATAATTACGATTCATTTACTTACAACCTGGTTCATCTGGTAGAGAAAATACTTGGAACAAAGGTTACTGTAGTTAGAAATGATCAGATTGATCTAGATGCTGTGAATACATTTGATAAGATCATTTTATCTCCTGGTCCGGGTATACCATCAGAAGCCGGGTTATTATTGCCATTGATTAAAGCTTATGCTGCTAAGAAATCTATATTAGGAGTTTGCTTAGGTCATCAGGCAATTGGAGAAGCTTTTGGGGGTAAGTTGGTGAATCTTTCTACGGTTTATCATGGATTGGCAACCCCTATTCAACTAGAACCGGTAAGCAGTAAGCAACAAACCAATGATATTTTTCAAGGATTTGAAAATGAATTGATCGTTGGACGCTATCACAGCTGGGTGATCAGTGATGAAGGATTTCCGGAAGAGTTGGAAATAACAGCCAGAGATCATAATAATTATATCATGGCATTACGACATAAAACATATGATGTTCAGGGTGTTCAGTTTCATCCTGAAAGTGTACTGACGCCAGAAGGAGAAAAGATATTGCGTAACTGGTTAAAACAATAGTGTACTATAAAGCATACGAACAAAAAAGATTATGAAAAAAATATTGCAATATTTATTTGAACATAAAACCCTAAGCCGAGAAAAAGCGAAGGAAATACTGCTGCAAATGTCTGCCGGACAATTCAATGATGCAGAAATATCTTCTTTTATTACAGTATTTCTGATGAGAAGTATCACCATTGAAGAATTGCAAGGTTTCAGAGATGCATTACTAGAATTGTGCGTTCCGGTAGATTTGAAGGGGCGTACAGTGATGGACATCGTTGGGACCGGTGGTGATGGAAAGAACACGTTTAATATTTCTACACTGTCTTGTTTTATAGTGGCAGGTGCAGGACAACAGGTTGCCAAACATGGCAATTATGGAGCATCATCTGTCAGTGGTGCATCCAATGTGATGGAACAATTGGGATATCGATTTAAAAACAATGTTGATGAGTTGAATAAAGAATTAGACCAGACCAATATCTGTTTTCTTCATGCACCATTTTTTCATCCGGCATTAAAAGTGGTCGGACCTATTCGGAAGCAATTGGGTGTACGCACTTTCTTCAATATGTTGGGGCCAATGGTAAATCCTGCTGCCCCTGCTTATCAGTTAGTAGGCGTCTACAATTTAGAGATGGCGCGCATTTATAATTATCTATTACAGGAAACGGGAAAAACTTTTACAGTCATTCATAGTTTGGATGGTTATGATGAAATATCATTGACCAATGATACCAAAGTCATTACCAATGAAGGCGAGAAGATCATGACACCGGAACAATTGGGTAAGCGTATGGTGATGCAAGAAGATATTTATGGTGGTAATACAGTTGAAGAAGCAGCAAAATTATTTGTCAAAATCATCAAGGGAGAAGGGAGTTGGGCACAGAATGCTGTTGTGTTGGCAAATGCAGCTATGGCATTGTACGGAACCGGAAACTATAAGACATATGATGATGCTTATGCTACGGCAGTAGATAGTCTGGAAAGTAAAAAAGCGTATCAAACATTAGAACAACTCATCAATCTGCAATAACATGAATATTTTAGACACCATTGTTGCGAAGAAAAAGATTGAAGTGGATGCCGCAAAGAAGAAAATATCTGTGGAGGCATTGGCACAGCAGGATCTGTTTTCAAGAAAGACCTATTCACTTTGTTCTTTTTTACATGATGAATCACGTACTGGTATCATTGCAGAGTTTAAAAGAAAATCACCCTCTAAAGGTATTATCAATGCCACAGCAGGAGTTGAAGAAGTGACCACTGCTTATGCAGCAGCAGCTTCAGGAATTTCCGTTCTGACTGATACTGATTTTTTCGGAGGAACTATTGAAGACTTGAAAAGAGCACGCATACAGCAAGTGCCTATACTGCGTAAAGATTTTATGATTGATGAATATCAGGTGTATGAGGCCAAGGCTATGGGGGCAGATGTGATCTTGCTCATTGCTGCTTGCCTTTCACCAGATGAAGTAAATCAATTAGGAGCATGCGCGAAAGGACTAGGGTTGGAAGTGTTATTGGAAATACATGATGAAACAGAATTAGGACATATCAGTGATATGGTGGATATGGTAGGGGTGAATAATAGGAATTTGAAAACTTTTGAGGTAGATATCAATACCTCTTTGCGATTGATAGAACAAATACCGGCTGGTAAACCAGCTATTGCAGAAAGTGGGATCAGTAATGTGGATACTATCGTAACTTTACGCAAAGCCGGATTCAGCGGTTTTTTGATCGGGGAGAATTTTATGAAAGAACCCCGCCCTTCGGTTGCTTTTGCTGATTTTATCGATCAACTAAAAGCAAAGCAAAATGCGTATTAAAGTCTGTGGCATGACCCAAGTTGAGCAGATTAAACACCTAGATGAAATGGGTGTGGAATTTGCCGGATTTATCTTCTATCATAAATCACCCCGGTATGTGTTCAAGCATATGCCAAGACCTGAGATCAAAAAGATAAGAGGACAGCATATTAATAAAGTAGGGGTATTTGTGAACGCTCCGGTAGAAGAATTGTTAGAGATAGTCGATGAGTGTGGATTACAGATGGTACAGTTACATGGTGATGAAACACCCAAATATTGTGAGAAAGTAGCAGATTATATTGGCGTGATCAAAGCATTTCGCTTGCGTGAAGATGATCAGGTGCTTTGGAAGATCAAAGATTATCAAGATATCGCAGACATGTTTTTATTTGATACAGAAGGTGCAGGATATGGAGGAACAGGTAAAAAATTTGATTGGTCGGTATTAAAAGGGTTGCATGTCAATAAACCATTTTTTCTCAGTGGAGGAATTGGTCCGAATGATGTTGAAAATATCAAAGAATTCATAAAAGACCCTGTGGCGAAAGATCTGTTTAGTTTGGATGTGAACAGTAAGTTTGAAACCATACCCGGACTAAAAGACATGCAAGCAGTTGAAAAATTTGTAAAAGAGATCAAAACTATTAAGTGATGACGACAACCAGTTTTCAAAATCCGAACGTGCAAGGTTATTACGGACAATTTGGGGGAGCTTATATTCCCGAAATGTTACACCGTAATGTAGAAGAGCTGCGTGAACAGTATCTCTCTATTATGGGTGATCCTGTTTTTAAGGCAGAGTTTGATGAGCTGTTGCATGATTATGTAGGCAGACCAACACCATTGTTTCTTGCTGAAAGATTGAGCAAAGAATTCAATACGACCATTTATCTCAAAAGAGAAGATTTGTGTCACACTGGTGCTCATAAGATCAACAATACAATCGGACAAATATTATTGGCCCGCCGATTGGGAAAGACAAGGATCATTGCTGAAACCGGAGCAGGTCAGCATGGTGTCGCAACTGCAACAGTATGTGCCTTAAAAGGAATGGAGTGTATTGTTTACATGGGTGAAAAAGATATTGAAAGACAAGCACCCAATGTAGCACGTATGAAAATGCTTGGTGCAAAAGTAGTACCGGCGACAAGTGGTAGCAAAACATTAAAAGATGCTACCAATGAAGCGATCAGAGACTGGATCAATCATCCAAATGACACCCATTATATCATTGGCAGTGTTGTTGGCCCACATCCTTATCCGGATATGGTAGCAAGGTTTCAAAGTGTGATCAGTGCTGAAACAAGAAAACAACTCAAAGAAAAACGTGGTCAAGAATTGCCAACACATGTCATTGCTTGTGTAGGTGGGGGAAGTAACGCCGCCGGAGCTTTTTATCATTTTCTGGATGAACCTTCTGTACAGCTTGTAGCCGTAGAAGCAGCAGGGCATGGTATTAACTCGGGGATGAGCGCTGCAACCACACAATTGGGAAAACCGGGAATTTTGCATGGCAGTAAAAGTTTACTGATGCAAACCGAAGATGGACAAGTGATAGAGCCACATAGTATTTCGGCCGGACTGGATTATCCTGGTATCGGTCCTTTACATGCCCATTTATTTTCTAGTGGCAGAGGTATCTTTTTATCAGCTACCGATGAAGAAGCCTTAGAATCAGCTTTTCATGTGAGTAAAACAGAAGGCATTATTCCAGCCTTGGAAACAGCTCATGCATTTGCCGTGCTTGGTAAATTAAATCTCAAGCCTACAGATGTGGCAGTAATTTGTTTAAGTGGAAGAGGTGATAAGGATCTTTCAACTTATATGCAGCAACTATAATTTTATGAGTAGAATAGAAGCATTGTTCGGTCGGAAAAAAGAAAGGGTTTTAAACGTATACTGTACTGCGGGATATCCGGAATTAAACAGTACGATGGATGTCATACTCACATTGGAGAAGTTTGGTGCTGATCTGATAGAACTGGGAATGCCTTATAGTGATCCACTAGCCGATGGTCCTGTCATTCAGGCCAGTAGCAGTAAAGCTTTACAGAACGGCATGAGTATTGAAGTGTTGTTTGATCAATTAAAAACACTTCGCACAAGAACACAGATTCCTTTGATCCTAATGGGATATATGAATCCTGTGATTCAATATGGATTCCAAAGATTTTGTGAAGAGGCTGCGGCTGTGGGTGTAGATGGATTGATACTTCCGGATCTTCCTGAATATGAATATGAAACGATTTATGGAGCCATGATCCAAAAAGCCGGGCTTGATTTTATTTTTCTGGTAACTCCTGAAACATCTACGGAGAGGATACAAAAATTGGATGGGCTAAGCCGTGGATTTTTATATGCAGTAAGTTCATCAGCCACTACCGGGAATGAAAAAGATTTTAATCAAGTGACGACATACTTACAACGTTTACAAGCCATGCAACTTCGTAATCCGATATTGGTAGGATTTGGCATCAAGGACAAAGCTACTTTTGATGCGGCTTGTAGATATGCGAATGGCGCAATTATCGGTTCAGCTTATATCAAAACTTTGGAGCAGCCGGGAGATATTCAATCATTGACACAGAAATTTTTAGAGCAAGTATTATGAATGTAGTGATCGTAAAATACAATGCAGGTAATATTCAATCTGTTCAATATGCGCTGGAAAGAATTGGCGCATCTGCTGTTGTTACAGATGATCATGAATTGATTCGCTCAGCCGATAAAGTCATCTTTCCGGGTGTTGGTGAGGCAAGTACCGCGATGAATTATCTCAAGGCAAGGTCTCTTGATATTCTCATTAAAGAGTTACGGCAACCAGTCTTGGGAATATGTCTGGGTATGCAACTCATGTGTACATATTCTGAAGAAAATGATACACAGTGTCTGGGAATTTTTGATGAGCAAGTGAAACTTTTTCAGCCTGAAAAAGAAATGAACCTTAAAGTGCCACAGATCGGTTGGAACACAATCGGATCCCTTTCAACGGATCTTTTTAAAGATGTTCCAGAAAACAGTTACTGTTATTTTGTTCATGGCTATTATGCATCAAAAGGGGCTCATACAATCGCTACTACAGATTATGTGCAGCCGTATAGTTCTGCGTTGCATCATGATAACTTTTATGGAGTACAATTTCATCCGGAGAAAAGTGCAGGAGTAGGAGAAAAGATATTGAGTAATTTTTTGACATTGACAAAATAAATAGCCTTTATGCAAATTATACCGGCAATTGATATCATAGATGGGAAATGTGTTCGACTAACGCAAGGCGACTATGCGCAAAAGAAAATTTATAATGAAAATCCATTAGAGGTTGCATTGCAATTTCAGGATGCAGGATTACAAAGATTACATCTCGTAGATCTCGATGGTGCAAAAGCCGGAGCAGTCAAGAATTGGAAAGTGTTGGAGCTATTAACAACTAAAACCAGCATGATCATTGATTTTGGTGGGGGAATAAAAAGTGAAGAAGATTTGCGAGTTGTTTTTGATTCCGGTGCAGCTTATGCTACGATCGGGAGCTTGGCAGTAAAAGAGGAAGCAAAGTTTGTATCATGGTTAGAATCTTATGGGGCAGATAAGTTTTTATTGGGTGCAGATGTAAAAGATGAGAAGATAGCAATAGGAGGTTGGTTAGAAACAACGGATATCAATATTGCAGATTTTATTCAGAAATATGCTGCCCATGGCATCACACAACTATTTTGTACCGATGTTAGTAAGGATGGCAAATTGGAAGGCCCATCAATCGATTTGTACCGTAAGATCATTGAGCAATTCCCTGATCTTCACTTTATCGCAAGCGGTGGAGTAAGTAATCGTGCAGACTTGGAACAACTAAAAGAAATTGGCTGTAAAGGAGCTATTGTGGGTAAAGCTATTTATGAAAACAGGATCAGTTTGGAAGAGCTGAGTCTCATCAATCAATTATTATTATAAACGAGAGCATGCTTACAAAAAGAATCATACCCTGTTTGGATATCAAAGATGGTAGGACAGTTAAAGGAGTCAACTTTGAAAATATAAGAGATGCCGGTGACCCTGTAGAACTTGGGGCACTATATGCAGCTTCGGGTGCCGATGAATTGGTATTTCTTGATATTACTGCTACGAATGAAAAAAGAAAAACGCTTAGTGAGCTGGTCAACCAAATATCACATAAGATCAATATTCCTTTTACAGTTGGGGGTGGTATCAGTAGTGTAGAGGATGTACGTGCCTTACTTCAAAATGGAGCGGATAAAATATCAGTCAATACAGCTGCTTTTAAAAGACCGGAATTGATCGCTGAATTGTCAAAAGAATTCGGTTCACAATGTGTTGTCTTAGCCATCGATACAAGACAAGAAGAAGATGGTAACTGGTATGTATACTTGAATGGCGGTAGGGTGAAAACAGATACACTTTGTCTGGATTGGGCACGAAAAGGGGTGGCGCTCGGAGCAGGAGAAATCTTACTCACTTCTATGAATCATGATGGAACAAAGCAGGGGTTTGCCTTAGATATAACAGCTCAGTTGGCAGAATCTTTACCTGTACCTGTGATTGCATCAGGAGGTGGTGGTACGATGGAACATTTTACCAGCGTATTTAAAGACGGAAAAGCAGATGCAGCTTTAGCTGCCAGTATCTTTCACTTCAAGGAAATCGGTATACCGGAATTGAAGCAGTATCTTGCAGAAAATGGCGTGGTAGTGAGGAAGTAGGGTGGAGAAACAAGAAGCAAGAAACAAGAAATAAGAAGTCGTAGATGGGATCGGCGGTTTAAATTTTTGAAATATGAAAGTAGATTTTGCAAAATATGCTGATGGGTTGGTTCCTGCCATTGTACAGGATATGCAGACCCATAAAGTTTTGATGTTAGGTTTTATGAACCAAGAGGCCCTAACCAAAACTGAGGAGACCGGAAAAGTGACTTTTTTCAGTCGAAGTAAAAAACGGCTTTGGACCAAAGGAGAAGAAAGTGGAAATTTTCTGGAACTGAAAAGCATAGCAGTTGACTGTGATAATGATACTTTATTGATACAAGCACACCCTGTGGGACCTGTTTGTCATACAGGGGCAGATACCTGTTGGAGTGAACGCAATCACAGCGAAGATTTTCTTTTATACTTAGAGGATATTATTCGTTTGCGTAAACAGGCTCCTCCGGAAGAATCGTATGTATCAAAACTACTCTCTAAAGGGATCAATAAAGTAGCTCAAAAAGTAGGGGAAGAGGCCGTAGAGCTTGTTATAGAAGCTAAAGACAATAATGAAGAACTGTTTTTGAATGAAGCAGCAGATCTCCTTTTCCATTATTTACTTTTGCTTAACGCTAAAGGTTATAAATTACAGTCAGTCATAGAAATATTGAAAAAAAGACATTCGAAATAAAATGAAAAAATTACTTTTTTTATTGTTGATGCCACTGGGAATCCTTGCGCAGGTGGGTGTTGATAGTTATGAGATCAAAGGGATACTCAAAGGATTGTCAGATAATACGACCGTCTTTTTAATCAATGGCGTTAGTGGACAAACCATTGCTACAGGTACCACCAAAAACGGTCAATTTATGCTGAAAGGGAAGCTTGCACATCCTGAATTGGTACAAATTGGTTTCAATGGTCGCAATGAGAAACTGGATATGTTCATTGGCAATGATGCTGTTAACCTTGATGGGGAATTGAGTAACCTAGAAGCAGCAGTGATCAGTGGATCATCTGTACAAAAAGACTATGAGCGATTTAGAGTGAAATTCAATCCACTAAAAGATAAATTGAATGCGCTTGCAGGCACAATTAATCAACAAACTGGCTCAAATGCCAAACGTGATTCCTTAATTAATGTCTTCAATCAAAATAAAGCCATATTGCTGGCCAATGCAGCTGAATTCATTAAGAATAATGCCGCCTCTCCGGTAAGCCCTTTCGTATTGTTTGCTGTTGGACCTTTGTATGAAGATCTGGACGAATTAGAAGCCCGTTACAATGACTTACAACCGATCGCCAAGAAAGGGTTTTATGCTGATGTTATCGCTCAAACTTTGACCAAATCCAAAATTGGTCGTGTAGGTTCTCAAGCACTTGAATTCACACAGAATGACGTGAATGGGAAGCCTGTTTCTTTGTCATCCTTCAAAGGTAAATATGTGCTGGTCGATTTCTGGGCCAGTTGGTGTAGGCCTTGTAGAGAAGAAAATCCCAATGTTGTTCTTGCTTATAACACATACAAAGACAAAAATTTTACAGTATTAGGGGTGTCGTTAGATCAAGATAAAAACAATTGGTTACAGGCCATTAAAATGGATAAACTTGATTGGACCCATGTTAGCGATCTGAAATATTGGGATAACGAAGTTGCAAAAATGTATAATATTCAAGGCATTCCGGCAAATATGCTCATCGATCCAAACGGGAAAATCATCGCCAGAGATCTTAGGGCTCAATTTTTGCAGGAGAAGCTGAAGGAGTTGTTAAAGTGAATGAATAGCAAATAGTTCATAGCATGTGGTTAAACGGGTTTACTATATGCTATGAACCATACGCTATAAACTACTTCCTAAAAATGTCCTCGTATTTCTTCGCATCAAATCCAACAGCCATTACTTTTCCCTTCTTCACAATAATGGGTCTTTTGATAATGCTAGTATTTTGCTGCATGACGGGGATAGCTTTTGATGCACTGGTCACAGTTTGTTGTGTAGAGGCAGGAAGCTCTTTGTAAGTAGTAGATCTTTTGTTGAAGATCAATTCCCAATCTACCTGTTCTGTCCATGATTTCAGAGTGTCTGCGTCTATACCTGAAACCTTGTAATCATGAAATTGATAATCGATCTTGTGTTCTTTTAGCCAAGTGATGGCCTTTTTAACGGTGTCGCAGTTAGGGATGCCAAAAACAATGTACATATATCCGGATATTTTGTCCATTCAAATAACCTTATCCGCCGATTTTGTTGCGGCTAGAGCCAATTGTATAGAATTTCGTCAATAATAACCCATTAATCTTTAATTTGTTCTCCAGCAATCGATAGACCTTGAGAATTTATCTACTTTGGATAAGCTGCATGCTATCCTTACTACTTACTGCTCAGAATAGCACTGAGAAACCACGATCACAACTGGGTCTTATCATTGGCAATATATTAGAAGCCAAAACAGGTAAACCTCTGGCATATGCTTCTATACAATTAAAGGATCTGTCCGATAGTTCACGAAAAATTTCAGGTGTTGCCGATAAGAATGGCTCTTTTGAATTCAATAAACTTTCCTTGGGCTATTACAGGATTAGTGTGAGCATGGTTGGATTTGCTCAATTGGATATAGACAGCATTTATCTTCGGCCTGAACGATATGATTTTAATGTAGGGGATATCAAACTCAATGATGCTTCCGGAAGTTTGAATGAAGTAATTGTGTATGCAGAAAAGCCTTTGATCGAAAACAAAGATGATAAGATCACTTACAATGTTGGTGAAAGTGCATTGAGCGGTGGTGCAAGCACAGCTGAGTTATTAAAAAATATGCCCTTGGTGAATAATGATCCAACAGGTAAAATTTTATTAAAGGGAAAAGAACCCAGAATCCTGATTGATGACAAACCTACTGAACTTAATGCGCAGCAACTACAAGATCTATTAGAGAGCTTGCCGGGAAGTAGTATTGAGAAGATAGAGATCATGACCAATCCTCCTCCACAATATGCCACTGAGACGGGAGGCGTGATCAATATCATAACTAAAAAAGGAAAGATAGGGTGGGTAGGTAGAACAACATTAAGCGGTGGAACAAGAGGAGAAGGAAATATAGCAGTCAATGCAAGTTACCGCACACAACCTTTTTCCATTAATATTACTGCAGGACTAGGTGGAAGTATTTTGACAGGTGACAGTTATTCAAAGCGTGAAAATATTTACCGCGATTCCACCAATTACTTTAACACAACAGGTTCATTTGAAAACAAAAATTTGCGTCCCAATCTTCGTGTTCAAAGCGATTTTGAGTTGAATAAACGAAATCAACTGAACCTAACTTATCAAGGTAATCTGAGTTATTATGATAATGAAAGCATAAATACTTTTACGAATATCAATCGTAATAAAGAAGTGTATAGAAATAGCACAAGAACAAATGGCAGCGAAGGTGAAGGGTATGGTCATAATGCATCTTTATCTTATACACACAAAGCCAAAAATCCAGCAGAGTTTATAAGAGTTATTCTCAATTTCAATGCCAATAAGAATAATAATGATCGTGCATTTTTTCAGGAGTTTTTAAATCCTGATTTCACTGCTACAGGGATAGACTCTACGCAATCTCAATACTTTGACAATTTTAATCGATCAGCTTCTGCGCGCGCTGATTACAATAAGCCTTTAAAAAAGAAAGGAGCTAATTTTTCAACCGGTATTTTTTATAACCGATCTTTTTTTCATAATACGCTGAATACAAGTTTCCTTAGGAAATCAGATGGCGTATTTATTCCAAACGATATTCTAAGCAATGATTTTGAATTCTTGCAAAATATTTTCACGGTCAGAGCGGGTTTCGGACTGCCTTTTGAAAAAGGATGGAAATTGAATTTTGGAGTGCAAGCAGAGCATACAGATATGGGCTTTACTTTTATTAAAGGCAATAGTTCAAACGTGAATAATGGGTATTGGAATCTTCTTCCGAATATATCGCTACGAAAGGAATTCAATAAATCACTGAACACGACACTTGTTTATCGTGCAACTATTCGAAGGCCTGGTATTGGAGAATTGAATCCTAACGTGGACTACAGTGATCCATACAATCTCCGATTTGGAAATCCTTACTTAAAACCAACACTCTCAGATAATTTTGATTGGAATGTAAGTTGGATCAAAGGCAAGTATTATATCAATACATCGTTGGGCTATAACCGATTGAAAGATGTATTCAATTCTATACGAAATCTGGTTGGGGATGGGAAAACAGAAGTCAGCTGGCTCAATATTGCAGACAGGCGAGAATATGAAGCTAGCATATGGGGTGGATATACTTTCAGCAAGCAATTAAGAGTGAATACGAGTATGGGTTATACCATGAATAAATACAGTGAAACAGAAAAGAAACTGTATCGCTATCGTGATGGGAATAGCTTTTATAGTAGCCTGAATTATACGTTCACACCCAGTAATGTATTGACTTTTGAAGGGAGTGTTCGTTTTAGCAATTTTGCAAATCCGCAAGGTAATAGCAGAAGTAATGTGAATATGAATCTGGGTGTACAACATCGATTCTTTGATCGCAGACTTATTTTGAGTTTCAATGCTATTGATCCATTCACACCGCAACGATTTACGAACTATACTTATGGAGCGAACTTTAATCTGGAAAGCTTTAACTCCAGTAACACTCGTAATTTTAGAATAGCTATTAGTTATCAGTTGAATAAGGTAGTGCAAAAGTCTAGTCTTAGTGAAAAAGCCAAGAATCAGGCCATTAAAAAAGCGCTCGGATAATTTTAACACTCTCTATTTATTAAGCATCAAACTTAATTATCGGTCTTTTAATGGCAGGTAATAGTGTTTGTATTCGCCTTTGTTTGTTTGATGCTATTATGAGGCCCTTTTGATTTACCTCATGATCACTGTATCTTGAAAATAAGTCTTCCATTTTTAAAGATCTATTATGAAAAAACAACTCCTCTTCTTTGTTTGCTGTTTTATTACACTCGTTAGTATCTCATCTAATCTTTATGCAGAAGCATCTACAGATAGTCTGAAAGCACAAATGGTTCGTGATTGGGAAAGAGCCAAAAGATCTACGTTGGAATTTGTGGAGTTGATGCCTGAAGAAGGGTATGCATTCAAGCCAACACCGGAAATGAGAAGTTTTGCAGAACAACTCCTGCATGGTATGGATGCCACCATGAATATTGTTGGTTTCGCAACGGGTGTACAAAGAAATATTTATAAAGTGTCTTTGGAAAAAGAGGAACAGTACAAGAATAAGAATATGATCAAACAAGTTGTAACGGAAAGCTATGACTGGATCATTGGCGCTATAAAACAAATGAATGCAGAACAGTTATTTCAGGCCAGTAAAGCCAATGCAAAATACTCTTGTTATGCGGTATTGGCATCAGCCTATGAACATCAAACACATCATCGATCTCAAACAGTGGTCTATTTAAGATTGATGAAACTAACGCCTCCTAGAGAAAGATTATTTTGATCTAAGCATTATGTATGGGCAAACGATTGGATAGCCAGCTGGATTTAACCGGAATTAGCCAGTTTTCCAGCCATTCTTTTTTGGTGGCAACGAGGTTGTTAAAGTATAATGTTTCGGGTAAAATGAATCCATTTTCAACTGCATAGTTCAATTGAGAAAGCGGTAATAATTGTACTTTGTCTTTTACTACAAAAGCCAGTTGCTGTCTATCGAACATATTTACTTTGAAACGTACTTCAATCTCTTTGATCATTTTTACGGAACTATCTGTACTACAACCGCTAACACCTGTGGCAGTTTCGTCGGCCATGATCACAATGAATTGACCGAAGAATAAATTGGCATAACCCTTTACAGGACTGCCATGACTCAGCCAATTGGCGGTAAAATCATTAAACATACTTTCCAATTCAAAAGCTTCACTCATTGAGAACAGTCGCGAAGACTGATATACCCAAACTCTAGAGCTGTCGTGGAAATCTGCCGGTATGAATGACTGATAATTGAGTTCCATGCTGCAAAGATAGAAAGGAATGTTCGATGTCAGATGTCAGATCTCAGATATCAAATATCTTTTGGAATAATATCATCCCAAATCTGAAATCTGCCATTACACCATGCTTTGCGCAACAAGCTCAGCTACATCCAATACTGCTACTTCATTTTCTTTTTCGCGATTTTTCACGCCGTCGGTCATCATCGTATTGCAGAATGGACATGCAGCAGCAATGAATCCCGCGCCGGTGGCAAGGGCTTCATCTGCTCGCTCGATATTGATGCGCTTATCTCCTGGTTCATCTTCTTTGAACATCTGAGCACCACCCGCGCCACAGCAGAGACCTTTGCTTCTGCATCTTTTCATTTCTACCAGCTCAGCGTCTAAAGCCTCTAACACTTTTCTAGGGGCTTCATAAATATTGTTGGCTCGTCCGAGATAGCAACTATCATGGAAAGAGATTTTTTTGCCTTTGAAAGCACCGCCTTCTTTCAGTTGAATGCGGCCTTCGTCGATGAGTTGTTGCAGAAGTGTGGTATGATGAATCACTTCATAGTTTCCTCCCAACTCCGGGTATTCATTTTTAAGTGTATTGAAGCAATGCGGACAGGTTGTTACGATTTTTTTGATACCATAACCATTCAGTACCTGGATATTCTGATAAGCCATCATCTGAAATAGGAACTCATTTCCTGCTCTGCGGGCAGGATCTCCAGTGCAAGCTTCTTCTTTTCCAAGAATGGCATAACGCATACCTACTTTATCAAGAATCGAGGCAAAGGCTTTGGTGATTTTTTGTGCTCTTTGATCAAAACTACCGGCACAACCTACCCAGAATAAAATCTCCGGTGTTTCACCGTTCATTGCCATTTCTGCCATGGTCATCACTTTCATATGCGTTCAATTGTTGCTGAAGATCAGCGGTTATGTAAATGAATCCTTGAATCGTTACGGCGTAAATTTATGGCTAACATTTTATACCGCAATAGGATGTTTGAAGGGATCTTTTCTCTTTTGGAATAAATATCCTTTCATAACCTTAGTTTCTGATGTACTTTGTAACCAGTACATTTGATTTTTACAATATTCATATGGCTTATATCTTCTTTATCGCGGCATTGATCAGCTTTTTGGGGCAGCTTCCACTGGGAAATATGAGTTTTACTGCCACTCAGATATGTATCCAGGAAGGGGTAAAGAAAGCCTGGATGTATGCCATTGGCGTAGCCATCGTTGAAATGATCTATCTGCGGTTTGCATTAACCGGGATGGATTGGGTTGTTCAACATCGTAGCTGGTTTGTTGCTTTAGGGTGGGTAACGGTATTGTTGTTTCTGGTCTTGGGAGCATTGGCATTCATTTCTGCACGCAAACAAACAAAAGAACAACGATCTGTTATTCTGGATAATAAATTGCATCGGTTCATCCTTGGACTTACCATGAGTGCGCTTAATCCTGTTCAAATACCATTCTGGTTTTTGTGGACTTCCACCATGATTCAAACACAGGTATTACCCGTTACACCTTCTGCGTTTCATGTATTTACTGTAGGAGCAGGGGTTGGAACGATTACAGGATTGGCTGTATACATTCATGGAGGTAATTGGCTGGTTAAAAGGAATAATACCAGTAACAAAACCTTAAATCAGATCATGGGTGTGATCTTCATCATTACTGCTATGATACAACTATACAGAATGTTGTACAAGCCATGGATTTAGTCTACAATAAATAGTGTACAACCATTTTGAGAATAGGTGCGATGAGCGTCTGCATGATCACCCACCGTATACATTTGTCCTTTTTTGAGAAGATGTTTTTCACCATTCTCTAGTTCCGTTTCCATTTCCCCTTCTGTACAGAAAATGATATGCCCTTTGTTGCACCAATGATCAGCTAAATAATCGGGAGAATAAGTGACAAGTCTGATACGGATATCATCACGATGAACGATCCGCCATTCTGCAAATCCTGTGATACCCGCATGAATCTCAGGTTCAATGGAATTGAAGTCTGTGATAGAAAAAGGGAATGGAGATAGTTTCATAGGATTTTAAAATAAGTAATAAGAAATAAGGGATGAGAAATATAAAAGGACAAGGCAAATCATCATTTAAACAATACTTCCTGATTCCTTATTGCTCATTTTATATTCTTTATTTACTGCGTCGCCCACTGGTCTCTTTCTTCTGGTGAGAATTTCCAAGGAGCAAAATTGTTTTCTGTATTGCTGAACATGCCATTCCACTCTTGAGGGGCATTACTTTCTTCCATAATAAGAGATCTGCGCAGCTCCGTAATGATGTCCAATGGTGAAATACTTACCGGACATTCTTCTACGCAAGCATTGCAGGTGGTACAAGCTCTTAGTTCTTCCACAGAGATATAATCATGTAATAATGATTTACCATCATCTTGGAATGATTTGTTTGTATCAATATTGCGACCGACTTCTTCAAGTCGATCTCGTGTTGCCATCATGATTTTTCGAGGACTCAGAAGTTTGCCGGTAGTGTTGGCCGGACAAGCAGCGGAGCATCTGCCACATTCTGTACAGCTATAAGCATCCAGTAAATTTTTCCAACTCAAATCAAACACATCTTTTGCTCCGAAACGTGCAGGGGGTGCAGCATCAGTGGGCGCGAGTTCAGGTTGCATTGCATACAAAACTTCATTTTGTACGCTTGGCATATTTTTCATCTTGCCCGGAGACTCTAGTCGGGCATAATATGCATTTGGAAATGCCAGCATAATATGAAGGTGCTTGGAATAAGGTAGATAATTCAGAAATGCAAAAATACCTGCAATATGCAACCACCAACAAATACGTTCTATAGCAACAAGCGTGTTATCAGATAAGCCGGAAAAGATGAGACTGATTAATCCTGAAAAATAAAAAGAACCGGTCGTAGGATAGTGGCTGTCTCCTCTTTCCTGAAGTACGAGATCTGTAGCATTCATGGTTAAAAACAGACTCATTAGGACGATCTCGGTGATCAGGATGTAATTCGCATCCGATCTGGGCCATCCATTCAGGTCTTTGCTCATGAAGCGTTTGAGTTTGATGATATTTCTGCGAGATAAGAAAACAATACAAACCAAAATCACGCCTACCGCCAGAAACTCAAAAGCATTGATCAACCAATTATATAAGGAACCCAACGGCGCTGCAAAAAGTCGATGCTTGCCTAAAATACCATCCAATACAATCTCTAATACTTCTAAATTGATGATGATAAATCCTGCATAGATCACAAAGTGCATGATCGCTACCAAAGGATTGGAAAACATTTTTTTCTGTCCTAATGCCAGAAGCAATAAATTCCTCCAACGTACTGCAGGTTGGTCGTTCAATGCCTCATCTTTCCCTAAAAGAATATTACGGCGGATCTGCCCTGCTTTACGCGCAAATAACCAAACGGATACGGCTGCTAAAGCCACAAAAAGGATTTGCTGGAGATATTGCATACAATCGGTCTTAGGGTGCTAAGATAGCAGTTTTGATTGGTTAGAAATGGGATTGTTGATTGCTTTTAATGTTCCTACATTTGATCATAAATCACAACTATGGGCAATCCGAATTATATACTCACAAAGGACGTTGCAGCCCGAAAACTGCATAGAATGGCTTTGGAATTAGCGGAACAATTGAATGGTGACGATGCTCCCGTAATCATATTGGGTATTCGGAACAGTGGTATGGTGATCGCAGAAATCATAGCGGGCCACTTAAAAAAATATCTGTCCAATAAAATAGAAACTGCATCGATCTCATTAGACAAAGTTTCTCCTAGTGAAGTCACAGTGAGTAATCCGATCGATTTTACAGGATTGCATGTGATCATAGCCGATGATGTTACCAATAGCGGAAGAACCCTTTTGTTTGCATTAAAACCCTTGCTCGAGTATCATCCTAAAACCATCCATACCCTTGTTTTGGTTGAACGCATGCATAAAATGTTTCCTGTTAAACCCGATTTTGTTGGGTTGTCAGTTTCTACTACCCTCCAAGATCATATTCAAGTAGAAGTAAAAGAAGGAGAAGTGATAGGGGCATACATATCTTAGTATAAGTCATCCCAACCAACAGCTTTTCCGGTCTTATTCTTTTTTCTATAAGATTCCTTAGATATCTTCATAGAGGATGTTTGCCCATGAAAATTGGGAAAATATTGATAAACTTGTTGAACAATCAAAGCAATCATTTTAAATCCACCTTTATGGATGCTGTAATTCAAGAGAAAGTGAATACCTGGCTTACGGGTAATTATGATGAAACTACCAAGGATACAATTCGACAAATGTCGCCTGATGAACAGGCTGACGCATTTTACAGGAACCTGGAGTTTGGGACCGGTGGTTTAAGAGGTATCATGGGCGTAGGCACCAATAGGGTTAATAAGTATACCATAGGTATGGCTACACAAGGCTTTGCCAATTATCTGAAAAAAAACTATCCCAATCAAGAGATCAAAGTATCTATTGGTCACGACAGTAGAAATAACAGCCGTTTTTTTGCTGAAACCACTGCGAATGTATTTGCAGCCAACGGAATCAAAGTGTTCCTTTTTGAAGCATTAAGACCTACGCCTGAACTGAGCTTTTCGATCAGGCATTTAGGTTGTCATGCAGGCGTTGTTTGTACAGCTTCTCATAACCCCAAAGAATACAATGGATATAAAGCTTATTGGAATGATGGTGGACAGCTTGTTCCTCCACATGACAAGAATGTGATCAAAGAGGTAGAAGCGATTACAAGCGTAGATGAGGTATTGTGGGAAGGGGGTGCAGCCAATATCACATTGATGGGGGCTGAAATGGATCAAGCCTATCTACAAATGGTGAAAGAGCTCAGTGTATATCCGGATGTGATCGCAGCACAGCATGACCTGAAAATCGTTTATACGCCGATTCACGGAACAGGAATTACGCTGGTGCCCGATGTTTTGAAAGCATTTGGATTTACTAATGTGACAGTAGTTCAAGAACAAGCCGTACCTGATGGTAATTTCCCAACAGTAGTCTATCCCAATCCGGAAGAAAGTGAGACCATGAGCATTGGTTTACAAAAAGCCAAAGCCATGGATGCCGATATTTTATTGGGTACAGACCCGGATGCAGACAGGGTAGGTATTGGGGTAAAAAATCATAAAGGAGAATGGGTGTTGATGAATGGGAATCAAACAGCTGTCTTAGCTTTTGCATATATGATGGAAGCGCGTAAAACAAAAGGTATTGCGCAGCCAAATGATATGGTGATCTCAACGATCGTAACCACTGAAATGATCAATCAAGTGGCCAAGCAAAATCAGGTGGCTTGTTATAATGTCCTCACCGGTTTCAAATGGATCGCAGAATTGATCAAAGAAAAAGAAGGGAAAGAAAATTATGTCATAGGAGGTGAAGAGAGTTTTGGTTTGATGATTGGTGATAAAATCAGAGATAAAGATGCTATTAGCGCAGTGGCTTTGATGTGTGAAATGGCAGCTTATGAAAAAGCCAAAGGCAGAACCTTATTTGATAAAATGATAGAACTATACATGCAATATGGGTTCTATTATGAGAATCTGATCAGTATTACAAAGAAGGGAATGAATGGACAGAAAGAGATCGCCGAGATGATGGAAAATTATCGAAATCATCCGCCTTCCAGCATTGATGGGTCTCCGGTTGTTCAATTATTGGATTATGATCTTCAAAAAGGAAAAAATCTGGTAACCGGAGAGGAGTGGAAGATTGATCTTCCGAAAAGTAATGTACTTCAGTTCGTAACAGAAGATGGTAGTAAAATATCAGCACGTCCTTCCGGAACAGAGCCTAAGATCAAATTTTACTTTAGTGTGAATACAACACTCAAAAGCAAAAATGATTTCGATGCGACTTATGCATCACTTCAGCAAAAGATAGATCGAATCATTGCAGATATGAAGCTGAAATAAAAGAAAAGGGCATCTAAATATCAGATGCCCTTTTCTTTTCTATTTATTGTAGATCCCGGTTTTTTATTTTCTATTGATCTTTAAATATTTGAACTCGCCATTTTGTATTGGATGCTCCCCTTTTTTAGCACCATATCGATCAAACGTAAAATAGGTGAACTGGAAAGTGCCATTGATGTAATCTGCGCCAATCTTATTCAATGTCAAAGTGCCGCTTTGAGAGAAATGATATTGTATGCGGGTTGAGTTTATTTTATCATTCACTTCAATGAAATAAGCGGGTCTATTGGTGTTAAGGGTGATCATTTTGTTTTCTGTATAGTTATCTCTTGTGAAATCCTCCAATATAAATTGAACAAGGATGCTACTATCTGCATTGATTTTCTTTTCTGCAGAAATTCTTAGCATATAAGGACCATTTGGCACCAATTGCTCAGAGGATACTTTGATGGTATCTGGTGTAAATACCTGATTCCCTGATAAAGAAGCTGTGAAAGTTGGAGCCGGTGGCGTATACGTTACAGGCTTATTTGTTTCTTTATCGCAAGCTACTAGAAAGCCTGCAAGAATGAATAATGTTATGATCCTTCTCATGATGTTTTTTTTGCAATGCTAAGAATGACTTTTTACCATAAAAGGGAACTTTGTATTTGCGGTTCTATTTGTGGTTTAAAGGTTTTTTGACTCACATGAATATGTGGGAAAATTATCTTTTCAACTTTTCTTTTCACAGTTTATGAAAACAAGCCAGTCGCCAATTGGGAAGCAGTATATTCGTGATGCTTATGAAACCGAAACTTGAAGATACTTACCAACATAAGGGATTGAGGCGCCAATTAATTCAATTACTTCGAGAGAAAGGAATTACTGATGAAGCCGTACTCGAAGCCATGAATAATATCCCACGTCATTTTTTCCTGGATTCTGCTTTCGATAAAATTGCTTATGAGGACAGGGCATTCCCGATAGGAGAAGGGCAAACAATATCACAGCCCTATACAGTAGCTTATCAGACACAATTATTGAAAGTGGGCAAGATGGAGAAAGTGTTAGAGATTGGAACGGGAAGTATGTATCAGTCTACAGTATTAGCTGAGATGGGCGCTAAAGTGTACACCATCGAGCGACAAAAAAAATTGTACGACCAGCATTCTTCTTATATGTTTAAAATGAAATATCCTAACCTCAAGTTTTTCTTTGGGGATGGTTTCGAGGGATTGCCGGCATTTCAGCCTTACGATAAAATACTCATCACAGCTGCGGCACCTTTTATCCCCCCAAAGCTTGTACAGCAATTAAAAGTAGGCGGGCTTATGGTTTTACCTGTTGATGAAGGTGAAAACCAACGAATGCTCAGATTAACCAAATTGGAAGATGGATCTCTCCAAGAAGAGGCATTCGAGGAATTTTCTTTTGTACCAATGCTGACAGGAAAAAACAGGTGAGATTGTAAATAAGAAATAAGGAATAAAAAATAAGGAATGAGAAGTGGTAGTTATATGCTACTTTCTCATTCCTTATTTTTTATTCCTTATTCCTCTGTTTTCTATTGCTGAATCATATCCATTCCTCCACCTTGATCTGCTTTGGTATTTTTACGTTTGAAAAGAGCTGCATCAAACTTACCGAAGCGGTAGTTGAAGTTAAGACGTAATACCTGAGGATCTCTTCTGCGTTGACTGGTTTGTTGGAAGAAATTACTTTCACTGTAAGTTTCAAACAACTGGGTACGGAAGATATCATTCATGCTCAAAGTAAGAGAGCCACTTTGTCCGTTTTTCCAGGTCCATTCTTTGCGGATGGCCAGATCAAATCCATAACGTGGCAGGTTGAAACCCTGAGCAGTACCTTGCATACCGCCACCCCACATCATACCACCACCCATTCCACCACCGCGTCCGCCGCCACCTGTTCCCGGAGGTAAAACAGTCTTTGCTTGATAATCACCGCTAAACTGGATCGATAATCCTTTAGATACTTTAAAGGCACTGTTCATTTTCGCAAACCAGCTTACACGTGCATCATTGTTGATGTTTTGTCCGGGTATGGTCGCGTTGATCTTAGCACTGAAGAGGTTGGCACTCAGTGTCAGATCCCACCACTTTGTTACAGGCATTTTGTTACTTAGTTCAAGACCATAAATGATACTATTATCAGCATTGATGAATGAGTTGTAGAATACCAGATTGGTATCAGCAGGATTCAGTTCATTTTTACCGGTATAAGAATATCTAGTAATCAGGTTGGTGCTGTACTTAAAGAAACCTGTTACTAAGAAATTCGCGCCACGCTTATATGCGTTGTTATAAGATACTTCAAATGAGTTAGTGAACTCAGGCTTTAATCCCGCATTACCTACACTGATGTTCTGAGGATCAGAAAAATCAGGGAAAGGCATTAATTGGAAGAAATTAGGTCGATTAACACGACGAGAATAGTTCAATTGAAGATCTTGTTTGTCACTTACTTTATAAGTAATGAATGCACTTGGGAATAAGCTTAATGGGAAACTTACTTTAAACTGTGCAGAGTCAGCACCTGTTGTTTTTAATAAGGTACCGGTATAGTTTGAGCTTTCAGCACGTAAACCTAATTGGTAACTGAATTTCTTTACTTTAAAACTGTAAGTAACATATGCAGCATACACTTGATCATTGAACTTGTAGCGATTACTGATAGCAGGGATCAATGTATACTTATTGGTATTGTAATCATATCTAAACTGATTGCTGGTGTTGCCAAAATCACGAATGGCTGCACGACCACCTAATTCCAACTTGGAACTTTCTGTTAATGGGTTTTCATAATCAGTCTGGAAAGTATAAAACTTGTTGGTACCGTCACCCAAAGTTTGCTGTAATAAAGCAGGGAACTTGATGCTATTATCTGTTCTAAATGTGCTGGTATTGATAAATGAATTATTGTCGTTTTTGCTAGAATTGAAGTTGACATCCGCAGAAATATTCTCACCACTACGAGTGAAATTGTGTTTATAACTCAATTGTGTTCCAAGGTTTTGGAAATTGCTACGACTGTTATTGAGGATGTCATTATAAGATGTATATATACCGCCTACTGTAGAATCAGCTCTTTGTGTATTGTTATTGTCGAACTGACCTCGATTGTAATTAGCTGCGATTGAAATGGTATTTCTATTATCAACCAAGAAATCAACTCCACCTCTAAAAAATGCGAAGAAACCAGTACTCACACCTTTACCTACAATATATAAACTGCTGGGAGTAGAGAAGAGGTTATCACGGTCGTTCATCGTATTGCTGATCGATTTACGCTGGTTGTAAGACCCACTTAAAAAAGCATTGATCTTATTTTGACGAATATTGATATCCCCCCCCAAATTCATCATGCCACGAGAATCAACTCCGCTTCTAAGACCGCCATTGTAGCCCACTTTTTTGTTTTTCTTCAAAACGATATTCAAGATACCCGCGTTTCCGCCGGAAGCATCAAATTTGGCAGAAGGGTTGGTGATTAGTTCCACTTTGTCGATAATATCAGCCGGTAATTGATCTAGTGTAATTGTAGTAGGTCGACCATCAATAAAGATCGTTGGAGCAGCATTACGTAGTGTTACATTTCCATCCACATCTACATTCAATGCAGGAATGTTTTTCATGATCTCTGTGGCGGTTTGTCCGGCACTAACCAAGTTCTTATCTACATTAAAGATCTTACGATCGATACCCATTTCAAATTGAGGCTTTGCAGAGGAAGTAACGGTAACATTACCTAAGTCGGTAGCATCGGCCTCCATTTTGATGTTGCCAAGGTCCTTATCGGCCATTCCCAACATTTGCTGAAAATTGGGAGTTTCGCCACGAGCCGGCATTTTTATACCAAAAGTGACTGTTTGAATGAGGTTAGCATATCCTAAAGCACTGAATTTCAATTTAAAATTGCCAAAAAGTGGTAAGCCTTCAAAGCTAAAATCGCCATTGGCACGTGTAATCTGTGTATTTAAAACCGCTTCAACCATTTTTTTGCTAACGGTATCGAAACGGTTACCGGTGATCTGTACGGTTACACCTTCAATGCCTTTATTGGTTTTACTGTCAACGATCTTGCCATAAAAATGCCCCACATTCATATTGCCTCCGCCGGCACCACCACCCATTCTGGCAGCAGGAAACTGGGCCGTGGCTATTAAAGTCATGAAAATGAAGGCGAAAAAAGTAAATAACTTGCTCATGTTGATATGTTGAAATATTCTGATGCAAAGGTGCATCGATGATTCGGGAACTCCTGTTTGTTTATACAGACGGTAGTAAGACAATTTTAAAGGGGTAAAGTTTGAAGCTAGCCTATGAGTATTAGGGGTGTTCTCGGTGATACCATAGTTTTATTCGGTGACTACGTTAAAACGGTCAATAAAACTTGTAGTAAGCCAATGATAAAACCTAAAACAGCACCAATCAACTCTACAAAACGAAACTCTTTGGATAAAATGGATTGAATGATGTCTTCGAGCTTATCGCTAGAAAAAGAAGCCACTTTTTCAATAACTATCTTCTCAAGGTCTAATTCTTGCTGTAAGTTACCCATATATCGCTGCATAATTACCGGGAACAAGGCTTCTAATTCCTTCATAAAGATGCCTTTTAACTGTTGTATCGTGTTTTCTCCAATAAACATGCTAATAACCGGCATTTCATCGGCTAGTTTGCGGCGTAGGAACTGATCAATGTGTTCTTCCACCACCGGCATCAATTTTTGAATATTATTCGGATGGATCAGCTTTTGTTCAATGTCTGTAAACGACAATAACTCTTGACTCACGAGTTTTCCCAATTTTTCAGCAAATTGTTGCTGTCGTTTAGGGAAAATGCCCTGTATAGTAATTCCCAATATTTTTTTGGGCTCCTTGGGATGAAATAACATTTTGATGGCGATCCAATTGGTGAACCAGCCAATAAAAGCAGAAATGATAGGGATTAGGAAAAGAATATAACTCATGTATAAAAATTTAAAAACCTATAAGGTGTCAACTTATAGGTTTTCTAGAGGGAGAACGATGGGTCTCGAACCCACGGCCTTCAGTGCCACAAACTGACGCTCTAACCAACTGAGCTACGCTCTCCGTTTTTATGGGAGTGCAAAAATAGGGTAAAACAACATTTTATGTATCAATGAACCGCCTTTTTTTTACAGTAACCGTTCATCAAAACCTTTGTTAATTGGTTCTACAGGTTGCGGAAGGAGTGCTGTTTTCAGTTATTTTTGAGAAGAATCATGCAAAAATTCAAGGAATTTATGAAGAGTAGAAAAGGGTTGTTATTGCTCACCGTTGTATTATTCGGTGCGCTTTTTTTCGCATTCCGTTATACCTCCTCAGGTTATACTGATGTAGTGCTTTCTCAGAGACAAAGATTGTTGTCGGCAGTGGGGTCATTGCTTGAGTCGCAACATTACAGTCCTAAAAATATCAATAATGATTTTTCAAAAAAGTTATTCCAAAAGTTTTTGGATGAGCTAGATGGTGATAAATCTTTTTTCCTACAGTCTGATATCAATACGCTCAAAAAGCATGAATTGAATCTAGATGATGAAATCAAGGGTGCTGAAATAAAATTTGCTCCCGAGGCAGGATTGATTTACGAAAAACGTTTAAATGCTGTTGCTGCTCTATACAAAGACATTTTGTCTAAACCTTTCGATTTTTCTGTTGACGAAACAGCTATGCTGGATACCGACAAATTAGGATATGCAACAAATGAAGCGGAACAAAAAGATCGTTGGAGAAAATTATTAAAGTATTATACTCTTGAACGATTTGTTGAGCTACAAGAACAGCGTGAGCAAAATAAGGGGAAGAAAGATTTTGAAGTAAAATCAGATGAAGAGCTTGAAAAAGAAGCACGCGATCGTGTACTTAAAGCCATGACTAAAAGATTTGATCGCATAAAGAGCACCATCAAAGAAGAGCAGCGCTTTAATACCTATATCAATTCTGTGACCAGTTTAATGGATCCGCATACAGATTATTTTGCTCCCGTTGAGAAAAGGTCTTTTGATGAACAAATGAGCGGCAGATTTTATGGCATCGGTGCTCAGTTAACGGAAGATGATTATGGTGTGAAGATCGCTTCTATTCAACCAGGCGGAGCTGCATTCAAATCTGGTGAGTTATCTGTGAATGATGTGATCCTAAAAGTTGCACAAGGGGCTGCAGAACCCGTAGATGTGGCGGGTTATGCTACAGAAGACGTTGTTAAATTGATCCGTGGTAATAAAGGAACTGAGGTCAGGTTAACAGTCAAAAAATCTGATGGACTCATTAAAACCATCATTCTCCAAAGAGATGAGATTGTGTTAGATGAAACATTTGCTAGAAGTGCTGTCGTAACTGAAGGCAACGAAAAAATCGGTTATATCTGGTTGCCTGAATTTTATGCTGATTATGAAAGAGAAAACGGTAATCGTTGTTCTGAAGACGTAGCAAAAGAAATCATCAAGTTAAAAAAAGAAAACATTACTGGACTTGTAATAGACCTGCGTAACAATGGTGGTGGATCTTTGTATGAAGTGATACAAATGGTAGGCCTGTTCATTAACCAAGGTCCGGTAGTTCAGGTACGCGACAGAGACGGGAAAGCCAATGTCTACGGTGATCAACGCCCAGGAACGTTGTATGATGGACCATTAGCAGTTCTTGTGAATGAGCTGAGTGCTTCTGCAAGTGAAATTTTTGCAGGCGCTATACAAGACTATCGCAGAGGTGTGGTGATTGGAAGTACTTCTACCTACGGAAAAGGTACTGTACAGAAAACAGTGCCTTTTGGCAATGTTGTAGATATCAATAGCGGTAGAACAGATATGGGTGCAGTAAAACTTACTTTCCAGATGTTTTATCGCATCAATGGCGGATCTACACAATTAAAAGGTATTGAGCCTGATATCGTTTTGCCTGATAGCTATGAATACCTGAAGATTCGTGAAAAAGATGTGCCACATGCTTTACCTTGGGATCAGATTCAGAAAGCTACGTATTTACCTTGGCATAAAGATTATGGACACGACCAAGTAATTCAGTCTGAAAATGAACGTGTCAAACAAAACTCTTCTTTGAATTTATTAAAAGATAACCTCATCTGGCTTTCAAAACTGAATGATGAGCCGGCAAGTCTGAATATCGATAAATATAAATCTTTACAGAAGAGAATACGTTCTACTGTTTCTCAGAACAATACTTTATTGAGATTGAAGGAAGAAATGAATGTATCACCTCCGGTGCCAGATCAAGATAAGTTCTTTAATAATCCTGATAAGAATAAAGGAGAACGTTATCAGGCTTGGTTAAAAGCCTTAAAGACCGATATGCATATTGGTGAAACCGTAAAAGTATTGAGTGGATTGGCTTCTGAGTTCACAAAAGCTACGGCAGCAGTGAAATAAGCATTGATTTTATTATGTTTGCAGGCGCTACAATTGTGGCGCCTGTTTCTTTTACTGACACAAGTGATTTCATGGAACCTGAAAAAAAGTGGTACGCACTGTATACTAAACCGCGCTGGGAGAAAAAGATCGACAGCGTATTGGTGCGTAAAGGAATTGAAAGCTGGTGCCCATTACAAAAAGTAGAAAGACAGTGGAGCGATCGAAAAAAGGTCATTGAAGATCCACTCTTTAAATCCTATGTATTTGTTCATATCGATCTTTCTGAACGTACCAAAGTTCTGAGTACCGATGGGGTATTGAACTTTGTACACTATCTCGGTAAACCAGCCGTCATCAAAGATGAAGAAGTTGCAACCATCAAAAAATACCTCGCAGAAAAAGATGCAAGCTTAGCTATCCTAACAGAAGAGGGGTACCAAGCCGAAATGAAAATCATGGTTAATCATGGGGTATTCATGGGCAATGAGGGCACTGTGATTAGAGGCGGTAAGAAAAAGGTATACGTGAAACTGGAAAGTTTAGGACAAGTAATGGTGGTAGAGTTTCCAACAGAATATTTGTCGCCTTTGTGAGTAGTGAGTAGTCAGTAGTGAATAGGATAAGGTAAAAAAGAAGACTAACCGAAGTAGTGATAATTCTATCAACTCACTATTCACTACTCACTATTCATACCCTACAATACCTGCCAATCTACAATCTCATTCGCCCATTCTTTTCTGTAAGGTGTGGTAATGCGGATATAATTATCTGTGTATCCTTCCATCATCCCATTTTTTTCAAATGCTTCAAACAAAACCTTTCGTGTTTGTCCACGATGTTGTTCAGTGAAGTATTGTATTTTCATGTAAGAAAGATTACGTAATGTTTTGTTACGTTCATTTCTAATAGAGACAGGAATGACAGGCTTTATTTCAAGTGCTTTGGTATGATCTCTTTCAGAATATGTGAATACATGCAAATAGGATACATCAAGTGAATGTAAAAAATCAAATGTTTCTTGGAAATGAACATCGGTCTCGCCAGGGAATCCAACGATCACATCCACACCAATAGCACAATGTGGCATCAATGTTTTGATCAATCGCACTCTTTCTGCATAAAGTTCCCTTTTATAACGACGTCTCATCAATCCCAGTATCTCATTGCTTCCGCTTTGTAGTGGGATATGGAAATGGGGCATGAATTTACTGCTATTGGCAACAAACGAAATAATATCGTTGGTCAATAGATTAGGTTCGATAGAAGAGATGCGGAAACGTTCTATTCCCTTGACTTTATCCAATTCTTGTATTAAAGCAAAGAAATCTTCATCATGTTTGCCGCCATCTGGTCCTTTACCAAAATCGCCGAGATTAACACCGGTGAGTACAATTTCTTTGACACCACTTTCTGCAAGTAATTCAGCTTGTTTGATAACATTTTGAATGCTATCGCTTCTGCTTTTGCCTCTTGCCATGGGAATGGTGCAAAAGGAACAATTGTAATCGCAACCGTCCTGTACTTTCAGGAAGGTTCGAGTTCTATCGTTCTGGGAAAATGAAGCATTGAAGCCACTAACTTCGTCGATATCGCAACTGCAAATACGTGCAGGGTCTCCTTTAGAAAGTTCACCAATATGTGCTGCAATATTGAATTTCTCTGCTGCACCCAATACCAAATCAACACCTGGTATCTCAGCAATTTCTTTGGGCTTGAGTTGAGCATAGCAACCCGTGATCACCACAAAACTATCAGGGCTACGTCGTTGTATACGCCTTACCAATTGACGACATTCTTTGTCTGCATTATCCGTTACAGAACAGGTATTGATGACATACACATCCGCCAGGTCATCAAACTCTTTTTTTTCAAAACCTTCCTGTTCCAACATTCTGGAAAGGGTAGAGGTTTCTGAGAAATTCAGTTTGCAACCTAATGTATGAAATGCAACGCTACGCTTCTGACTCATGGGGTGCAAAGGTAGGAAAACTCTGAAAAGTCCGAAAGGTTCTATGAACTTAGGATAGGTATCAAATGTGGTTTTGAAAATACCAGTCATTAATCATGTTGCACAACGTGGTGTTGTTATGCAACATGATTAATGATAGGAACTAAAATGTACCTGTAGTTAGAATAGTTGTTCCTGCTGGATATTTTGTATTTGATTCGTTTTCAGCAGTTATGAAAATTAAAGAGGGCTTAATTGCTGTAACGGTTTCAAACGATACTGTCAAACGCTTGGATAATAAACTTCCAGAACTGCTAATGCGGCCTAGATTTGTTGTTGTGTTGTTATCTGAAGACATCCAAACCACATAACTCTCTTTTTGAGGGTCAAGTCTTTTGATCTCAGCAAGATTGGACAACTCCAATCTAATGCGATAATTCTTGTTCTCATCCTTAGTGATCTTAACATATCCTTTTGCTGCTGGAACAACTGTAGATTGCTGAAAAGTCAATTTTTTAGAGCACCCGGAAACCGATAATACTACAATGATTATTAAAGGGATGAAGATGCCTGAAAATGTTCTTTTTATAAAACAATGATTCATGTTACTTATGTAGTCTTTTTATTTCGTTACAAATCCTGTAAGCGCTTGGCCTAATTCATCCATATCTTTTCCGAATTCAGTCTTAAATGCAGACCAATTGCTTCTTTCTTTATCATATTTGTCAATTCTCGCTTTCAGTGTTTGATTTTGCGTTTGCATCGCATCTATTTTTTTGGCGTATTCTGCATCCATTTTTTGACCAGTTTTTGTCATTTTAACCCTCAATTCTGCAATTCTGATCTCATTATTTTTGATGGTAGCTTCTGCGTTGTTTTTGAAGATCTTCCATTCTGCATCACTGGCTTGGGATTGAGCTTCTTGTATGGTCTCTTTTTTAGCGTCACTTAAATCTTCTTTGGCATTTTCAACATTGGTTGCTGCGTCTGCCTCTTTTTCTGCTGCAGTTTTACAGCCATTGATTGTAAAGAATAACATGGTTGCCGAAAACAGGCAGATGATAGTTTTTTTGTTCATTGTTTTTGTTTGAAAAGATGAATATTTTACCATTTCCAAAGACATCACAAGCTCAATAGTGGTTAAAAATCGAAGTGCTATATCTCTTAAAATAGGATGTGTAAAGATGGGTGATTCATTTTGTGAGGGTGTTACATAAGGAGTGTTGAGAGTTGTAGATTTTACATATGTACCGCTCTGTTGTAACCCCTACATATTTTGCTTGCCCTGCCAAAATCAGGGAATTTTCCTAATAAGTACATAAGGTCTCTAAATCTGTCGCAAAAAGGAGAAAATAGCTAACTAGGTAGTTGGTTGATAACATTTTCTTAAAAAAAACGATTCCTCCGCTCTCATTTTCAATTTTAGCATTAATAAGGTATGTTTGCCAGTCTTTAAAACCAAAACCAATATGCAGTTTACCCGTATTAATAATCTGGTGGGTTGGGTAGTATGTTTTATTGCCTGTACCGTCTATATTTTAACCGCTGAAGCAAGTGGCAGTCTTTGGGATTGTGGCGAATTTGTCAGCAGTTGTTTTCGTTTGCAAATTCCACACCCTCCTGGAGCCCCATTATTCGTAATACTGGGTCGCATATTCATAATTCTTTTTGGTGATAATCCTATGGCCGCAGCTAAAGCGGTGAACGTGATGAGCGCACTTGCCAGCGGATTCACCATTTTGTTCCTGTTCTGGACCATCACACATTTTGCCCGCAGGATCGTGCATGTGAAAACTACAGATACTGTTAGTGGTGGACAACTATGGAGCATCATGGGTGCCGGTGTGGTTGGTGCTTTGGCATATACTTTTAGTGATTCATTTTGGTATAGTGCAGTGGAAGGTGAAGTATATGCTTTGTCGTCTTTCTTCACGGCCATTGTATTTTGGGCGATCCTTAAATGGGAAAACCATGCAGATGAGCCAGGTGCAGACAGATGGATCGTTTTTATTTTCTTCATGATGGGACTTTCCATTGGGGTTCACTTATTGAACCTCTTGACGATTCCGGCCATTGTAATGGTATACTATTTCCGCAAACGTGATAATTTCAAATATGAGGTATTGCGTAAGTGGTTTCTTCGTTTGGTGGGTATAGGTGGCGTACTAGCCTTTATCGGAGCATTGGTAATCGCCAATCAGGAGGTATCAGAGAGAAACCCATCCATGGATAGTACGTTAGCGGGATTGATGATTTTGGGTACTGCTGCAGCGATCGGAATTTTATTCTTGGTTGAGGGGGCGAATAAAGAGAAAAAAGCCACATATGGTGGTATCTATATCTTTTTTGTATTGGCTTGTGTGATCACAGGAGTCGTGCAGGTAGGTGTGATTCAATACACTGTAAAATTTGCCGGAAGTTTTGACCGCTGGTTTGTAAATGGATTTGGCTTGCCATTCTTCTCTGGTTTTGCGTTCTTCTTTATACTGCTCGCAGGATTGATCTGGTACGGATTAAAATATGCAGCACGTAAGAATTGGGCATACCTGCGTTTAGCATTGTGGTGCATTAGTTTCATGTTGATCGGTTACAGTACTTATGTAACTACGATGATTCGCAGTAATGCAAATCCATCAGTTGATATGTACAACGTTGATAATCCAATCAGCTTAGTGGGTTATCTGGGTCGTGAACAGTATGGCGATTTCCCATTGTTGTATGGACAGAAATTCACGGCACGTCCGATAGATCTGAAATCTACGGGTATGCGTTATCAAAAAGCAAGAGATAAATACATTGAGTTGGGTGAGGATAGAAAATATGTATTCGCGGCAGAAGATAAAATGGTATTTCCTCGTGTTTGGGATTTGAACAATGATCAGAATCACCAAGATTACTATGCATTTTATTTAGGGATTAATAGGATGAATGATGGTAGTTGGGAGCGTGAACCTAATCAAGTAGATAACTTCAAGTTTTTCTTCGGTTATCAGATCAATTGGATGTATTTCCGCTACTTTATGTGGAACTTCTCTGGTAAACAAAATGATAACCAAGGTCTATTCACCGGCAACGTTCGTGATGGTAACTGGATCACCGGTATCCCAATCGTTGATAAAGCCATTTATGGTGATCAAAGTCTGATGCCGGACTCTCTCAAAAACAATAAAGCCAATAACAAACTTTTTGCCTTGCCTTTGATCTTAGGATTATTGGGATTGTTCTACCACTATAAAAAACGCGGAGATGATTTTGGGGTGAACTTCCTGATGTTCTTCTTCACTGGTTTTGCTATTGTTCTTTACCTCAATCAACCCGGTTACCAGCCACGTGAGCGTGACTACGCTTATGTAGGTAGTTTCTACGCTTTTGCGGTTTGGATTGGTTTAGGCGTTTTAAAAGTGAGAGATTGGTTGAGCAAAGCGATTAAACAAGCCGGCACAAGTGCCATGCTAGCTACAATCATCTGTTTATTGGCTGTTCCTGTTCTAATGGCACAGCAAGAGTGGGATGACCATGACAGAAGTAAGAAAGTATTAGCACCAGATATGGCTCGCGATTATTTAGAAAGTTGTGCGCCAAATGCCATCCTTTTCACATTTGGAGATAATGATACTTATCCATTATGGTATGCACAAGAAGTAGAAGGAGTGAGACGAGATGTGCGTGTGATCAATTACAGCTTATTGGGGATTGATTGGTACATCAATCAATTACGTTATAAAGTGAATGAAAGTGCACCAATTGATGTGATCTGGTCAGCTGAACAGATTGAAGGTGGAAAACGTGATTATATTGAATACAGACCTGACCCAAATATTCCGGAGAATCGCTACTATGATCTTTATGATCTGATGAAAAATTATGTTGGTGCAGATAATGCGGAAAACAATTACAGCTATCCTGTGAAGAAAGTATCAGTACCTGTAAATCGTGAAGGCGTAATCAAAAACGGAACTGCGAATGCTACAGACAGTATTGTCAATGAACTTCGTTTTGAGATCGGTAGAAATACCCTGATGAAAAATGATCTGGCTGTACTGAATATCATTGCGGCCAATAAATGGCAGCGTCCTATTTATTTCACTTCTCCTTCGCTTGAAAATATTGGTTTTGAGACATTCTTGCGCAGAGATGGGTTGACTTACAGATTGGTTCCTGTTGAGAATGATCGTGTAAACACCGATTATATGCTGGATAAAGTGACCAATAAATTCAGATTTGGTAGTGCTAATGTACCGGGTGTTTATTTTGATGAAGAAAATCGTCGTCAATTGAACAGCTTGCGTTCAGCTTATGCTGATCTTGCTTTGGATCTTGCCAGCAAAAACCGCAAGGAAGAGGCTAAGAAAGTATTGAACCAGATCGATAAAATGATGTTGGATGAAAACATGCCATATGGCATGGCTAGTCGTGGTAACCTGCATAACAGAAATTCATTGTTATTCTTGGAAGCTTGTTATTTGGCAGGGGATACAGTACTGGCCAATAAAGTGTCTGCTTCTGTGAAAAAAGACTTAGAACAGCAAGTGAGATTCTATAATTCATTGACAGGTCGTAAAGCAGAGTTGATGGAGCCGGAAAAGCGCGGTTCTGAGAACTACCTTCAGGCGATCTCACAAATGCAAACGATGTATAATCCAAGGTTGCAAATACCCGGGAAAATGATGGCTGCTGATACCGCTGCCCAGAAATAAAATCTCTTTTTAGGTTTAAATGATCTGCCCCGATTGGAATATGACCAATCGGGGCTTTCTTTTACGTATATCGCAAACCATCCTGTTCTTTTGCTTGTTAAATTGCAGTAAGATGCTAGGTCACAGATTCATACATTTCGATCCCAATGAGAATGGGCAAACCAAGTTTGAACAGTTATTGAACCTGTTCATGCAATTGCTCACTTATACCAATGGGGATGCGTCAGAAGCTTTACAATGGCTCAATGAACTCGATAAGCAATACAAGCTTACTGATAATGATTATGGCATGGGTGATTTTATTGAAGACTTAAAGCAAAACGGTTATCTGTCTGAAGACCCTGCGAATGGTAATTTTTCCATTACCGCCAAATCTGAGCAAACCATTCGTAAGAAGAGTCTAGAAGAGATCTTTGGTAAACTAAAGAAAAGCAGACAGGGAAATCATCAAACATTCAAACCTGGGCAAGGTGATGAGATCAATCCCGACACAAGACCTTTCCAGTTTGGGGATATGTTGGAGCAGATCGATTTTACAGAGAGTATTCGCAATGCGCAGATCAATAGAGGAGTAGAAAGTTTCTCGATGCAGGAAGAGGATCTTCAAATAAGAGAAAGTGATTTTAAAACACAGGCCTCTACGGTGTTGATGATCGATATTTCTCATTCCATGATTTTATATGGAGAAGATCGCATTACACCTGCAAAAAAAGTAGCTATGGCGTTGAGCGAGTTGATCACAACTAAATATCCCAAAGACACATTGGATATTGTTGTATTTGGGAATGATGCGTGGAGTATTGAGATCAAAGATCTTCCTTATTTGCAAGTAGGCCCTTACCATACCAATACAGTAGCGGGGTTAGAGTTGGCAATGGATCTGTTACGTAGACGTAAGAATCCGAACAAACAAATATTTATGATCACAGATGGAAAGCCTACTTGTTTGAAGATCGGAGGGAAGTATTATAAAAACAGTTTTGGATTAGACCGTAAAGTAGTGAACAGGTGTATCAACTTGGCGGCGCAATGTAAAAAATTAAAAATACCGATCACTACATTCATGATCGCGTCAGATCCTTATCTGCAAAGCTTTGTACAGGAGTTTACAGAAATGAATAATGGCAAGGCATTTTTTGCCAGTTTAGATAAGCTAGGGGCATTTATTTTTAAAGACTTTGAAAGTGGGAAAAGACGAACGGTCTATTAAAAAACGAAGCTAAGACGAGGTCAATTCAATCAGTATATAAAGGACATAATGAATATAGCAAACATTAACACACTAGGTGATTTAAAAAAGAGTGGATATCAATCACGTTCAGTGAAAGATGAAGTACGGGAGAATCTGATTCGCTCTATTCAGCAAAAAGAAAATCCATTTACAGGGATCATTGGTTATGAAGACACTGTGATTCCTGATACCGAGCGTGCGATCCTAAGCAGACACAATATGCTGTTTCTAGGATTGCGGGGACAAGCCAAAACAAGAATGGCTCGTCAGATGGTGGATCTCCTCGATGAACATATACCGATCGTTGCGGGCTCTGAGGTGAACGATGATCCGTTAAATCCTATGAGTAAGTTCGCGAGAGACTTGATAGCAGAGCATGGTGATGAAACACCGATAAAATGGCTACATCGCAGTGAACGGTATGGTGAAAAATTAGCCACGCCTGATGTAAGTGTAGCAGATTTGATCGGTGATATTGATCCTATCAAGGCCGCTAATTTGAAATTGAGTTTTGCCGATGAAAAAGTCATCCACTATGGCATCATCCCAAGAAGCAACAGGGGTATTTTTGTGATCAATGAGTTGCCCGATCTTCAGGCACGTATTCAAGTGGCATTGTTCAATATTTTACAAGAAGGTGATATTCAGATCAGAGGGTTTAAGTTGCGTATGCCATTAGATATTTTATTTGTTTTTACTGCAAACCCAGAAGACTATACCAATCGTGGAAGCATTGTCACACCTTTGAAAGATCGTATTCAAAGTCAGATCTTAACACACTATCCGAAAACCATTGAAAATTCATTGGCCATTACTGAGCAGGAAGCAAAGATCAGTATCCATCAATCTTCAAGGGTGGATGTCAGTGATTTAATCAAGCGCCTGATAGAACAAGTGGCTTTTGAGGCTCGTAATAATGAGTATGTCGATAAAAAAAGCGGAGTGAGTGCGCGTTTAACGATTGCCGCTTATGAAAATGCTGTGAGTAGTGCAGAGAGAAGAGCCTTGATACATGGAGAAAAACAAACCCAGGTTTGGATCAGTGATCTGAGTGGCATCATTCCAGCGATCACCGGTAAAATTGAATTGGTGTATGAAGGTGAACAGGAGGGCCCTTATCAGGTAGCTTTGAATCTTGTAGATAAAGCTATCCGCTCCCAGTTTGTTCAATACTTCCCTAATCCGGAGCTCATTAAGAAAAAAAGAAATGTAGGAAAGAAATCGGTGGATGAAAAAGAGCCTGAAAATCCATACAAATCAATCATCAGATGGTTTGATGGGGGTAATCATGTGGATCTATTGACGGATATGAAAGATGAAGCACGTATCCATGCATTATATCAGGTGGATGGATTGTATGCTTTTGTGAAAAAGCATTTCCCTCAAGCCAATGACAAACAAAATGCTTTACTCATGGAATTTGTCTTGCATGGGTTGGCTGCATATTCATTGATTAGTAAGAAAACGATCGAAGGACGCATTGAATTCAAAGACCTTATCGGCAGTATGATGAATCTCAATCAAATGAGTTTTGATGATAGTGACGACGACGATTTGAATGAAGATGATTACAAATAATAAAAGGGCATCATTTTGATGCCCTTTCTTATTCAATAATATTCATTGATTTAAAAACGTAAACCGAAAGAGATACCGCCATAGAATGGGAATACACCTGCGCCTGTTATAAGAGGGGAGATGAAGACCCTTCCAGTAAACCCTTTTTTCTCAGGCTGATAACGATAACCAAAATTGAGGTAGCCAAAAACACCAGAAGAACTGTTCTCAAAGAAGTCTTCTCCATCTGTAATGGTGATGGCACTGCCGCCGGCTCCCAATTCAAGGTAATGACCATCTCTCCCGGATAAATAATTGATTCCTACAGGAATCGCGAAAACCCCTGAGGTCAAAAAACCTATTCCGCCTGCACCCACACGAAATCCAAGGCCTTTTTGTCCTTTGAAACGTTGGTCGTAGTTCAGAGAAAGAATTCCGGGACCACCGATCTCACCATAAATATTTCTGGCTGGAGGTGCTGGAATATCATCACTGTTTTTTTGAGCGAAAGTCTGAGTGGTTGCTAATAAAACAAATCCGAATAAAAAACTAACTACTTGCTTCATGATTTAATTTCTTGCTTTAGACACACGAAATTAAGTCAAGGTTGCATGTTTCTATTGACCGTTCATCAACATCACATATTTATGTGTGAACGACTTAGATCATCTCTTTGAGTTGCTCCACTACACGATCAATTTCTTCCTTGGTATTGTGTTTCGAGAAAGAAAAACGGACGGTTACCTGATTGGGGTTATTGTTAATCGCTCTGATAACATGCGAACCCTGATCAGCGCCGCTGGTACATGCGCTACCGCCGCTAGCACAGATATTATTAATGTCCAGATTGAAAAGGATCATCTCACTTTTTTCTGTTTTGGGGAAACTTACGCTAAGAACAGTATATAATGAGCGCCCTAAAGTATCACCATTAAAAGCAATGCCTTTAATTTGTTTCTTCAATTGCTCCATCATGTATACTTTCAGCCCTTTAATATAAGTGCTGTCTTGTTCATAGTTTGTAGTTGCGAGTTCCAATGCTTTTGCAAAACCAACTATGCCATATAGATTTTCTGTACCGGCACGCATGTTTCTTTCCTGGCTACCTCCGTGTACAAAAGGTTTGATCTTTACGTTTTCATTGATGTATAGCAAACCAACCCCCTTTGGTCCATGGAATTTGTGGCTGGCACCGGTAACAAAATGTACAGGCGTATTTCTAAGGTCGAATGGAAAATGACCGACGGTCTGAACAGTGTCACTATGAAAAATAGCGCCATACAATTTACAAAGCTCGCCTACGGCATGAATATCCAGAATGTTTCCAATCTCGTTATTGGCATGCATTAAAGTCACCAAACATTTCTCTTCACTTTCTGCCAATAAACGTTCAAGGTCTTCCAAATCGACATGTCCATTCGGAAGCAATTTTACATAACTCAAAGCTGCTTCGCCAGTATGATACAGGTATTCAACGGTATGGGTAGTGGCATGGTGTTCTATCACTGAAGAAATGATATGCTTACAACCAAGATCTCGAACAGCGGCCGTTATGGCTGTATTGCTGCTTTCTGTTCCTCCACTCGTAAAGAATATCTCTGCGGGATGTGCATTTAGGATCTTAGCCACCGTCTTTCTGGCATTCTCAATGGCCAATCTGCTTTCTCTTCCATAGCTATAAATAGAAGAAGGGTTGCCGAATTGGGAGGTCAAATAAGGCATCATCGCCTCTAGAACAACAGGATCCAACGGGGTAGTGGCCGCATTATCGAGGTATATTCTTTCCATGGGGGCAAAGGTAGGGAAAAGAATAGTCAAGATAAGTTGACAGTTGTTAGTTGACAGACCTGAAGTATACACCTGTTTTTTCTTTCTGTCAACTGTCAACTAACATCTGTCAACTAAAGATCACATCACTTCCTGAATATCCTTGATCAATTTATTCGCAATATTCGCGGCAACTGTTTCAGAATTGCTTTCGGCATAAATGCGGATGATAGGTTCTGTATTACTCGTACGTAGATGTACCCAATCTGTTTCGAATTCGATCTTTAAACCGTCTTCGGTATTGATAGGGTGTTGTTTGTACTTCTTTTTGATATGTTCAAAGATTTTCTTGAGATCGAATCCTTCCGTTAGTTCAATCTTATTCTTACTCATGAAATAATCGGGATAACTATTCCTCAATTGCTTTGCTGATTTCTTCTCCAATGCCATGTGCGACAAGAATAAAGCAATACCGATCAATGCATCACGACCATAATGTAAATCAGGAACGATGATGCCTCCATTCCCTTCACCACCGATCACTGCATTTACAGCTTTCATTTTGTTGACCACATTCACTTCACCAACAGCGCTAGGAGTATAAGTGCCTCCATGTTTGATCGTTACATCTTTCAAAGCACGGGTTGAAGACATATTGCTAACTGTGTTTCCCTTTCGGTTTTTTAGTATGTAGTCCGCTACAGCAACCAATGTATATTCTTCACCAAATAAAGAACCATCTTCACAAACGAAACATAAGCGATCTACATCAGGATCTACTGCGATTCCTATATCTGCCTTTTGTTTGTTCACTTCATTACATAATTCTCTTAGATGTTCAGGCAGAGGTTCGGGATTGTGCGCAAACTTTCCATTCACTTCACCATTCAGAACGGTAATATCTTTTACTCCCAGTGCTTTTAACAAAGCCGGAACTGCAATTGCACCGGTACTATTGATAGCATCTAATACAACTTTAAACTTTGCTTTTTTGATGGCTGCAACATCTACTAAAGGATAAGCCAGTACTGCGTCAATATGTTGTTGAAGTGCAGTTTCGTTAACACTATAGCTGCCTAGTTTATCAACTGAAGCAAACGTAAAATCATCTTTGGCAGCGATTTCCAACAATGCAGCACCGTCTTCTCCACTGATAAATTCACCTTTCTCATTGAGTAATTTCAAGGCATTCCACTCTTTCGGATTATGACTAGCAGTAAGAATGATACCTCCGGCTGCTTTTTCAAAAACAACGGCCATTTCTACGGTTGGGGTAGTGCTCAGGCCGAGATCAATCACATCCAATCCAAGTGCATTCAAAGTACTTACCACTAAACGTTGAACCATTTCGCCGCTGATTCGTCCATCACGACCGATCACAACTTTCTGATTATTGCCAGCTCTTTTCGCAAGCCATGTTCCATAAGCAGCGGTAAAACGCACCACATCCAATGGACTTAATGTATCGCCGGGTTTTCCTCCAATCGTTCCTCTAATGCCTGAGATGCTTTTGATGAGTGCCATATTGCCTGATATTTTGCGGCTGCAAACATAATTCAATTTTTGTAGCTCAGCTTCATGTAATTTTGCGCTATCAATGTGATTTTATGCCGGATAAAGCGTGGTTCAGGGATTGGTTCAATTCTCATTATTATCATTTATTATACCAGCACAGGGATGACCGTGAGGCCATGGATTTTATACAAACATTGATCCATCACCTACATCCTGAAAAAAAATGCAGAATGCTGGATGTTGCTTGTGGAAAAGGACGACACAGCAAAGCATTGGCGGATATGGGTTTTGATGTGACAGGTATTGATCTGTCAGAGGCATCCATTATTGCTGCCAATCAACAGGCATCGGACAATCTTCATTTTTACAAACATGATATGCGTTTGCCTTTTTGGGTAAACTATTATGATTATGCGTTCAACTTTTTTACCAGCTTTGGTTATTTCCGTACCAAAAGAGAACATGATAGCGCTATCAGAACCATTGCGCAAAGCTTAAAACATGGCGGATACTTTGTGATTGATTATCTCAATGTTCACTTTGCTGAAGACCATCTCGAGAAAGCCGTTACTGTTACGGCCAGAGATGTTGTTTTTCATATCACCAAATGGCACGACGAAGATCATTTCTTCAAACAAATACAAATCACAGACCCCACTCATACTTCGCCACATCATCTTTACACAGAACGTGTGGCTAAATTTTCTTTGGGTGATTTTACAGATATGATGGCTTATCAAGGTATGCAAATACAGGAAGTCTTTGGCGATTACCAATTGGGTAGGTATGATGTGCGTAAATCTCCCAGAATGATTATCCTAGCTAAGAAATCTTAGTATTTAGCTACTCGTTGTTTGAGGGAACACTTTTTTCTGAGGAGACCTCTTTGTTGCGATTCACTACTGTTACGAATCTGGGTGTATGTATTTTAACTTGAGTTCTATCATATGCAAATGTGCCGGGCATATTAAAAACATAATCACTCCCGGGAGACCAAACGGGAATACTATTGGTAAAAACTATATGACTATTGATTCGGGTAAGCCCCTTTCTTAGTGAGTCTGATAATGTGATTTGTTGAGGATATTCTTTCACTGTCAATGGCTCCAATAAAATAGCCGGCTTCTGTTGACTCTTACTAGCTAGAAATTTTCTCATATGCCTGTTGGCCAATACATGGACGGTCTTCTTTTCTTTTTGCTGAGAAAAAGATGCTACATACGACAAGCTCAGGATAGATAGAAGTAGTACTTTTTTCATACTTTAAATTAATCATTTTTGAAATGGGTACTTGCATTTTCGATATAAATTTTGTTAAAGGTTTATTAACGACACATGCAGTAACTTTATCCGCTCATGGTTGACTACTATTTGTTACAATCTTTTTTTCAGCGCTTGCTCCAGACAATTTTGGAGTGGGATAGTTGGTTGTTCTTGAAAATCAATACTGTATTCACCCACCCGATACTAGACAAAGCCTTCCCTTTGTGGAGAGATTCTGAATTATGGGTGCCTTTTTATTTATTCCTCATTGTATTGTCCATTGTGAATTTTGGCAAAAAAGCTTGGTCATGGATTTTATTTGCCATCATCAACGTAACACTAACAGACCAGGCAAGCAGTTCATTGATCAAGAATTGGTTTGCAAGAACACGTCCTTGTAATGAAGAGCTGTTATACGGTAAAATGCGATTATTACTCGAACATTGTTCAGGCGGATTCAGTTTTACATCTTCCCATGCTACCAATCATTTTGGTTTTGCCATGTTTGTATTTCTTACCACCAAAGATGTTTTTGGAAAATGGGGGAAATGGCTGTTTGTATGGGCAGCTTCCATAAGTTATGGGCAAGTATATGTTGGAGTACATTATCCTTTAGATATTTTATTTGGGGCATTACTGGGTTCATGCATCGGAGCATTAACAGCAGGTTATTACAATCGAAAGATTGGGGCCATTACTTTACAGCACAATGAAACATCTCTTTCATCATGAATGATCAATTATTTAAAGGAATTTTACTGACTTGTTTGGTGGTGTATATCCTAGCCATATGGAATATTCCGGTCATCGATATTGATGCTGCGCAATATGCATCGATGAGTAGAGAAATACTGGAGAATGGAAGTTATCTCAAGTTATATGATCTGGGTAAAGATTATCTTGATAAGCCCCCTATGTTATTCTGGCTTTCATCGCAAAGCATGCGTTTATTCGGTGTGTATGATTGGGCTTATCGTATTCCTTCGGTGTTGATGTTGCTTTTGGCCATCTATGCTACTTATAGGTTCTCATTGCTTTTTTATTCCAAGACCATTGCTCAGTTAGCTGCCATTATTTTGGCTTCTTCACAAGCAGTCTTTTTAATGGTGCATGATGTTCGTTGCGATACCATGTTGTTAGGATGGGTGACTTTCAGTTTGTGGCAACTCGCAGCATGGTATGAAACAAATCGGTGGAAACATTTTATATGGGCGTTTGTAGCCATTGCAGGTGGTATGATGACCAAGGGGCCTATTGCCTTGATGGTTCCTGTTTTTGCATTTGTTCCTCATTTTGTATTCAGAAGAGAATGGAAGCAATTCTTAAGATGGGAATACCTTATCGGACTCATCATAGTTGCCGTTTTGTTGGTGCCCATGAGTATAGGATTGTACCAGCAATACGATCTTGAACCAGGTAAAATTTTTCATGGCAGACCCGTGAACTCAGGTCTGCGTTTCTATTATTGGACTCAAAGCTTCGGAAGATATACGGGTGAGAATGTTTTCAATGAAATGAATCATTTTACATTCCTATTGGAAAATATGTTATGGAGTTTTCTTCCTTGGATCTTTTTCTTTTTCGGGGGACTAATCCTTGCTGTTCGAGAACTGTGGAATAAAAAATTCAAACTATCTGGTAAGGAAGAATGGATCACGGCCGGTGGTTTCATTATTACCTATTGTATTCTCGCAAGAAGTCAAGCTCAATTACCTCATTACATTTTCGTGGCTTTGCCATTAGCGGCTATCATTGCAGCGCGCTTTTTACATCGAATGCTTTTTGAGCAACAATGGCCATCACTGCGGAAAATCTTTGTGTGGTTCCATGGTGTTGTATTTATACTATTATGGATAGCAATCATGCTATTAATGTTCTGGCCTTTTCCTCAAATTGCAATCGCGCTGAAAATACTTTCTATTGCAGGATTTATAGGCTGTGTATGGTTGTTTTTCCGAACCAAACATTCATCACATCAAATTTTTATTTGGGCGCTTTATACGGTGATAGGTGTAAATCTACTGCTAGCAACAGGCTTTTATCCGCAATTGCTAAAATATCAATTGGGGAATACGGCTGCCGCATTTATCAACCGATCTCAGTTGGATAAAGACAAAGTAATTCTTTATGAGATTGATGATAGTAGGGCACTACACTTTTATGGGCAGCATATTTTTCAACGAAAATTATCTTTAGATGCTTTGATGACGGACGAAATGGTTTTGACCAAAAAATCAACCCTTTCAAGCCTTCAACAACGCTTTCCGAATCTGAGTACTATATTTGAGGGGGAATATTTCGGGGTAAGTATGTTGACTTTACCCTTTTTGAATCCAAAAACTAGATCAAACGAAACAGTTTCTTATGTCCTGGTAGATCTGGATGGACAAAACAATAAGAAACAATAACATGACGGAAGTTTTAATTATACTCGGACTCATTATTCTGAATGGATTTTTCTCCATGGCAGAGATCGCACTGGTATCCGCCAGAAAGGCAAGGTTGGAAGCACAGGCCGCAAAAGGTGATATAGATGCAAAAAGAGCACTAGATCTTGCTAATCACCCTGATACTTTTTTATCTACAATACAAATCGGGATTACACTTGTAGGAGTGTTAACGGGTATTTACTCCGGAGACACATTTAAGGAGCCTTTGAAGGAATGGTTATCTCAATTTGGAACGTTTGGAGAATATGCAAGTACAGTAGCCACTATTATCATTGTTATTATTGTCACCTATCTGACACTGGTATTGGGAGAGTTGGTGCCCAAACGTATTGGACTAAGTAATCCTGAGGGTATAGCAAAATCAGTAGCCGGCCCTATGCGTGTAGTATCATGGATTACTTATCCATTTATCTGGTTGCTGAGTAAATCTTCTCACTTGATCATTCGTCTTTTAAATATGAAGCCGAATGATAATCAGGTAACGGAAGAGGAAATTAAAGCTATCATTAGTGAAGGTACCGAACAAGGCACTATTGAAGAGGCAGAACAAGAGATCATTGAAAGGGTGTTTCATTTGAGCGATAGAAAGATCACTTCTTTAATGACCCATCGAAGTGATATAGTTTGGTTGGAGGTAGATGATACCGTTGTACAGGTAAGGGGAGAAGTGATGGAGAATATGCACTCTGTATATCCTGTTTGTGAAAAAGATATTGATCATATCAAAGGTGTAGTATCATTGAAAGATCTCTTTGCGGCTGATAAAGATGCAAGTATCAGCAGCTTGATGAAAGATGCGATGTATGTGCCTGAAAACAATACCGCTTATCAGGTACTTGAAAAATTTAAGCAGACAAAAATTCATCATTGTTTTATTGTAGATGAATATGGCTCGGTACTTGGGTTGATCACACTCAATGATATCTTGGAAGCCATTGTTGGCGATATACCACAAGAAGAAGATGAGACCTATGAGATTTTAGAGCGAGCCGATGGTAGTTTTCTCGTGGATGCACAAATACCTTTCTATGATTTCCTTACTCATTTTGATAAAACAGAATGGATGATGGAAGGGGATCGCGATTTTGATACACTCGCTGGTTTTATCATCCATGAACTCGAGAAAATTCCTGTTACCGGTGATACGATGGAATGGAAAATGTTCCGTTTTGAGATCATTGATATGGATCAACACAGAATTGATAAAATACTGGTGAGTATCATGGAATGAACACCCTAAAATCGAAAGGTGGTTTCTCTCTTTGGGTAGTCTAACTTATAGGTTTTTTGTATTCCCTTCGTTTTCATGTGAACAATATTGACCTGATTGGTTTCATAATCGTACAACAAGCTACAATCCACCGAAACAGTATGAATCACAGATTGATTCTCTACTTCAAAATAACACCAGGTGCTTTCCATTTGCTGTTCATATCCAAGAATATGAAAATTCACAGGTTTGCCATTCACATTCAGCTTCAGTCTTTGCGAAACATAAGCCTGTAGTTGCTTTTCTATCAAATCCTTTTGAGAAGGGTTGAGAATATCTATCTTTTGTTTGCTGAATTGTTGTAATGTTTTTTCAAGATCATCACTGAAAACCCTTACACTGATCTCTAAGGTGGCTTCTTTCTGATTATGATTGATATCTATGACCGACATGAAAAATGGGTGCGCCAAACTCAACATGCCTACCAACATCCAATGAATCATTATATTTACCATTTTGAATGACAGCTTTTGTATTGCAAATGTCACGATAAAATTACAAACCACCTATGGAGCAATTCTTAGTCTACTTTCAAACAGGGTTTGAACATATTGCAGACCTTCGAGGTATCGATCATATCCTATTTGTAATGGCACTATGTATTCGTTATCAGTTTGCCGATTGGAAAAAATTGTTGATCCTGATTACAGCTTTTACGATCGGGCATTCTATAACATTAGCATTAAGCGTTTTCAATGTAGTGAATTATTCTATCGCCTGGATTGAGTTTTTGATTCCGGTGACCATACTTATTACAGCAATCAGTAATGTATTTGTGACCAAATTCACCTTCAAAAGCCGTTTCCCATTGATCTATTTCTTTGCTTTATTTTTCGGATTAATACATGGACTAGGGTTTAGTAATTACCTGAAAAGCATGATGGGTAAGGATGAAAGTATCATTGGCCAATTATTGGCCTTTAATTTGGGATTAGAAGCAGGACAGATCGCCATTGTGCTCGTTATTTTACTCATTTCATTTATATTCGTTCAACTTTTGAAATGGAATCGTCGGGAATTTCTCTTATTTATCAGTGGAGGAATATTCGCGATAGCACTTCAAATGGCATTAGAAAGACTACCTCAATAAAAACCAAACGATGAAAAAAATTGCTTCGCTGATTGTGGCTGTTGGAATGTTGTTGTCTACTCAGGCACAAAACATCATGAACAACCCCACATCCAATCATGGAAACAAGTTTGAGCAGTTGGGTACTATTTTACCCACTCCCAATGAGTATCGAACTGCAAGTGGTGCACCTGGACCTAAATACTGGCAGCAGCGTGCGGACTACAATATCAAAGCTGAGTTGGATGAAGTGAATTTAAAACTCAAGGGAAGTGAAACAGTCACTTATTATAACAACTCTCCGGATGTATTGACCTATATCTGGCTTCAATTGGATGAAAATGAACATAACTCTGTGAACAATGCAGGTTATGAAGATGCAAGCTCACTTCGTCAGGTAAGTGTAAATGCATTGGAAAATATGCAAGAGCGTAAATCAGACAATGGCTACGGACATATCATCAGTAAACTCACCGATGCAACCGGTAAGAACTTAAAATACACGATCAATCGCACCATGATGCGTATTGATCTACCTACTCCTTTAAAGCCTGGACAGAAATTCGTTTTCAATCTAGATTGGAGTTATAAGATTTCTGATCGTATGGTTAAAAATGGTCGTGGTGGATATGAGACAGTAGATGGTAATAACCTATTCACCATGGCACAGTGGTTCCCACGTCTTTGTGTGTATAGCGATTTTCAAGGATGGCAAAACCATCAGTTCACCGGAAGAGGGGAGTTTGCATTGACTTTTGGTAATTACAATGTGCAGATCACTGTTCCTTCAGACCATGTTGTATTGAGTACAGGCGAGTGTCAGAACTATGCACAAGTATTGACTCCTGCACAAATGGCTCGTTGGAATCAGGCTCAAACTGCCAAAGAACCAGTTGAGATCGTTACTTTGGAAGAAGCCAAAAAGGCAGAACAAGGTAAGAGTACACAAAAGAAAACATGGATCTATAAAGCAGATAATGTTCGTGATTTTGCATGGACATCAAGCCGTAAATATGTATGGGATGCAATGCCCGTATATATTGAGGGTAAGAAAGTCATGTGTATGAGTGGTTATGGTAAGGAAGCGTATGGCTTGTACAGAAAATATTCTACCAAAGCGGTAGCACATACCATCAAAACTTATTCTAAATTCTCTATTCCTTACCCATATCCGGTGGCTCAAAGTATTGAAGCATCGAATGGTATGGAATATCCAATGATCTGCTTCAACTATGGAAGAACCAATCCTGATGGTACTTATAGTGAAGCAACCAAATATGGTATGTTGGGTGTGATCATCCATGAAGTAGGACATAACTTCTTCCCAATGATTGTCAACAGCGATGAGCGTCAGTGGTCATGGATGGATGAAGGCTTGAATACTTTTGTTCAATACTTGTCTGAAGAATTATGGGATAATAAATATCCATCACGTCGTGGGCCGGCCTGGGCGATCACTGATTATATGCGATCTCCTAAAGAGCAATTAGAGCCGATCATGACCAACAGCGAAAACATCATTCAGTTTGGTCCGAATGCTTATTCTAAGCCTGCTACCGGGTTGAATATTCTCCGCGAAACCATCATGGGTAGAGAGCTGTTTGATTTTGCTTTCCGTGAGTATGCACGTCGTTGGGCATTCAAACACCCGACACCTGCTGACTTATTCCGTACCATGGAAGATGCAAGTGCCGTAGATCTTGACTGGTTCTGGAGAGGATGGTTCTATAGCATTGATGCTTGTGATATTGCGATTGATACCGTTCGTTATGCAGTATTTGACCCCAATGCACAACCGCAACAGCGTCCATCAGCAGAAGGTCGTACCATGCCTATTGATAGACCTGCATTGAATGCTTTTGAAGATATCTCTAAGATTCGCAATAGAGAAGATAAGAGCATCGTATTCCAAACGGATGCAGATACTTCATTGCGTGATTTCTATTGGAGATATGCACGTGGATTGGAACCTTATGATTCTGTAACCAGAGTGCCCGTACCATCTTTTGGGACTCCAGAAGTATTGAGTGATGCGGAAAAAGCAAAATACAAAGACTTGCATTTGTATGAGATCACATTCAGTAACAAAGGTGGATTGGTAATGCCATTGATCGTTGAATTCACATTTGAAGATGGCACCAAAGAAACAGAGCGTATCTCAGCACAAATCTGGAGAAAGAATGAGAACAAGGTTACACGTTTGTTCATGACAAAGAAAAAAGCAGTAAGTATCAAGCAGGATCCTATGCGTGAGACCGCTGATATTAATGAGGGGAATAACAAATGGCCTTCAGTAGCTGAACCATCTAAATTCCAGTTATTCAAAATGCGTGCTGCTGCTCGTGGACAATCACAAGGTGTGAACCCCATGCAGAATGCACAACAAAAGAAAAACTAATCTAAACTGATTCTTATAAAGCCGTTTCTGACCCCACAGTAGAAACGGCTTTTTTATGTAAAAAAGATATCCATGCGAATCATTTTCCCTTTTCTTTTTTTATTGGTATCCATCAATGTATTTGCGGCTTCTGTAGATACTATAACGATCTATAGCAAGGCTATGCGTAAAAATATCAAGACAGTTGTGGTGAAGCCTGAAGGATATGAACCACAAGGAACTAAAAAGTATCCTGTGGTCTATTTACTGCATGGTTATGGAGGCAATTACAGAAACTGGATCACTAGAGTACCTCAGATCCAGGCACTGGCAGATCAACATCAACTGATGATTGTTTGTCCGGATGGTGCTATTGGAAGTTGGTATTTTGATAGCCCAATCGACAGTAGTTATCGCTATGAAACTTTTGTAAGCAGAGAAGTGCCTGATTTTATTGACGGCATCTATCACACTATTGCTGAACGGAAGGGTAGGGTAATCACAGGGTTGAGTATGGGTGGACATGGAGGAATGTTCATAGGCTTCAGACATGCTGACCGTTTCAGTGGTTGCGGCAGTATGAGTGGTGCTTTACATGTATCCGTGATCACTAAGGGATATGATGTCGAAAAAAGATTGGGTGATACTACCTTGAATAAAAAGTATTGGCAGGATTGGAGTGTATTGAAAGTAATCGAACAATACCCCAAAGATTCTTTATCGATCATTATTGATTGTGGTGTACAAGACAGGATCATAGGCATGAGTCGTGCAGCGCATGAAAAAATGTTGAAACTGAATATCCCTCATGATTATATTGAAAGACCCGGCGGTCATGATTGGCCATATTGGAGAACTGCAATAGATTATCAACTACTATTTTTCAGAAAACATTTTGATAAAGTATTGAAATAAAAAAGAAAGCAACCTCCTTGCCTGAGGTTGCTTCTTACTGCATCAGATATACAGTTTGCCCGTTATCAGTCTGTAAACTTACCACCTGCCGTAATCCAGTCTGTTATTTTCTTTTTATCAGCAGCGCTTAATTGTCCGCCTTGTGGCATGAATGAAGGATTGCCATCAACTGCTCTAGCTTTGATACGTGCAGAGGCATTGATAATGTTGCAATCTGAACTTAATGAAATCCCTCCCTGTGCTGAAGCACCTGCATGACAACTTACACAATTGGTGTTGATCACAGCTTTCACAGCTGCAAATAAAACCCCACTAGATGAAGAAGTAACAGTGACTGTAGCTGATTTGGTACAGCCTTCGCCATCCTTTGCAATAATGGTATGTTCCCCAGCAGCAACATTGCTAAATACGTTTGAAGTTTGAAACGTACCCCCATCAATATTGTAAGTAAATCCTGTACTTCCGGCTGCGGTTACAGTAACAGTACCTCCTGTACAACCTGCTGCATTGGTAGGAGCAAGCGTAACAGTTATATTTTTACTAGCACACGTGTTGCCTGATGGAGGGTTTGGTGACGGACTATCACCCCCTTTGCTACATGCTACAATAATGCTGGCAGTACCTGCTACCATCATTAATCCAAATATTGTTTTGCGAACTTGATTCATAAATTGGCTTTAGATTTCACTTATATACGTTACTTCTTTTTGTTTGGTTGCCTGAATTGGTAAGAAAAATTTATGCCGAAACTACTTAGTCTCACACTGCCAAATCCTAATCCGCTGAGTGGTACATTAGCAAAGGGTTCAACTATAAAAGATGAGTTTTTTCCTGTTTGACGTGCCCAGCCTCCTGATAATTTCAAAATAGAGAACATATGTGTCTTTCCGTTTGGATAGTTGGCATTTCTTCTTACCGGGTTGCCATTATAGTAGTAGAAGTAATTGTAATTTTCTCGTGTCATTAGGTAGGAGGAAAGGCCACTGCTCACAAAAGCATTTGTTTTTGTTTTGGAATCAAAAGTGTAACGAAGCAATAATGGAATTTCCCACATGTTACAAAAGCCGTCCACTGTTTCCAATTTGTAATTAGCTACCCAACTACCTCTCGGCGCTTTAAAATCGTTACCGTCCATTTTGTAATTTTTTCTTGTGTATAAACCACCGGTATGGATAGACCAGTTATTGTTCAAATGATATCCGATCATGATTCCTCCGGATGCATTTGCCTTGTCTGCATACCGAAACTTCACCGTTGTGGCATCGATACCCGCTACTATCGCAAAACTGAAAGTGTTTTTGACCTTTTTATTTTTCGATATTGATGAGTCTGTCGTAGTTGCAATTGGCTGTTCTGGTAATGCTTTTTCCATGATCGATAATGTATCCTTATTCTGATTGATACTGGTATTGGTTAAGTTGCTGCCTGTATCAGCCGTTGGACGGATAAAATTGACAATCTCTGGTGCGGCGCTCTCTACTTTGGTAATGTTGACCTTATTATCTACTGAAGAATTTGTGAGCTGTATGGTTTCATTTTTCTCATCAATAGCCAATACTGATTCTCTCGATCTGTTTTGTTGAATCGATACCGAGCTAATTGATTTAGGTTTCAATAGCTTGGATGAAGAAAATGCCGGATGATCAATGGCATCCGTAGAAGCATTGACTGTATTTTTTGATGGATCATTAGAAACGATCGCTTCTTTTTTAAGATTATTGTTTGCTGGAGTTGCTTCAATCGAAATTTTATCTGATTTGCTTTGCTTGCTTAAAACATGATTGATGATTTGTTTTTCTTCCGATGGATTTGGTTTTTGTATATACCATATAATAGATCCACCGATGAATAGTGCAGGTATGATCCACCAGAAAAAGAAAGGTCTTCTTTTCTTTTTCTCGGTAGGTAATACTATATCAAGCTCCCTTTCCATCTTATCCCAAGAAGGAGTGGCCTTCACCGTATAGCGATCTGCTGCCTCACGGCTCAGCTGCTCAAGTCTGCTATCGTTTTCCGGGTTAGACATAATTGGTATGAATGTTTCTTTGTGAAATAATTTTTCTCAGATTACTCTTGGCTTTTGACAAATTTGATTTGGATGCGCCTACGCTAATATCCAATGTCTGTGCAATTTCATCATGACTAAATCCTTCTATAACAAATAGATTAAAAACGGTTCTATATACTGGTGTCAATTGTCTGATTGCTTCAATGATTTCCTGATAAGCAAGTTTGTCCAGTCCATTCTCCTGTGCATCTCCAATATGATCGTAATCTGAATCCTTTTCAGGGTGAATGATATTCAATTGAACTTTTCTCAGTTGATCGATACATGTATTTACGATGATGCGTTTGAACCAGCCTTTGAAAAGAGCATCTGTATCACCTTCGCGTTGTGTATCGAAACGATCAATATTTTTATAAAGCTTGATGAAGGATTCATGTACGATCTCTTCAGCTTCTTCCTGCTGATGGATATAGCGAAATGCGATCTTCATGGCATAATCAAACATGCCCTCATACAACAGACGTTGTGAGTTACGGTCATTTCGAGAACAACCGTTGATCAGGGTTATTATGGACGCAGTCTGGGTTGGCAAAACGGGCAGTATAAGGCTTTGGCCTTTCTGTTAAACTACAATAATCGAATGGAATACGCAATCTATGTTATAGAGGTTGCCTCAGATAAAAGAAAATATTAAAACAGGGTTATCCCCCGGTTCTACCATCCCTTACTTGTACTTTTTTCTTGCCTGAATTCTTTTTTTCGAATTCCTGGACTTCTTTTGGCTTGGTTTTTACCGATGAAGTGTCCTTTTTCACCGATGTGCTGTCCGCTTTTTTTCCTCCTTTTTCCGGGTTGTTGGGTTCTTTTCCCGGTTCAACAATTTGATCAAGAAACCAGTTTTCTGTTTTGATAAGTTCTCCTGTCATTGGATAATAAAAGCGCCAGCGACCATGTTTAAGGGAGTTGCCATTGGTTTTAATGATCACTGTTTCATTCTTATTCGGGTCGATCACATCTTGTACATCTACAGTGTCGAATTGTTTGGCTGGATTTACCGCTCTCCAGCCTTCTTCCCGCTCCAGGCCTGCAATTGTATAGTATCTGCACATACCATCTTTAAGTCCCCATTTGTAATTTTCAACTGCAAGTAGATCCCCCATGAGGTTAAATTTCCTCCAGGTGCCTTCCTTTTTTCCGTTGATAAAAGCACCTTCTTCTTCATAACCTCTTTCACCTCTCAAAGGCGGCATTTCCACTTTCCAACGCCCTTGTTTTAATCCGTTTTTATCGGTGCAATTGATCGTATCACGCTTGGCAGTGAGCTTAAAAGTTACACACTGGGCCGTAGAAGACAGCGAAAAGAAAATGAACAATGGCAAGGTCAGAAAACGCATATTCACTAAATTGGGCATCCCAAATTACCAACTATTTATTTTAGTATGAGAAAATTAACAACTGCTTGCTTCCTGTTATGGTCTGTCATTGGACTTGCTCAGGTTAAGCCTACATCAGCTGATGAACGCATGAAAGGCGTTCAGCAAAGAAAAGCGTTGCAACAACAATCGCTTATCAACAACACCAGTTTCCGCAATATTGGACCTAGTGTCATGAGTGGACGGGTAGTAGACATGGAAGTGAATCCTGAAGATCCAACCGAGTTCTATGTAGCCTATGCTTCAGGAGGATTATGGCATACGACCAATAATGGCATCAGTTTTAACTCAATTTTCGATTCAGAAGATATCATGACCATTGGTGATATCGCCATGGATTGGAAGAGTCGTACCCTTTGGGTAGGTACCGGAGAAGTAAATAGTAGTCGATCTAGCTATGCTGGTATTGGTATTTATAAGACAACCAATAATGGTAAGTCTTGGGAATATCTCGGACTTCCGGAGAGTCATCATATTGGAGAAATCAAATTACACCCAACGGATGCAAATACAGCATGGGTAGCTGTACTTGGACACCTTTATTCTCCCAATAAAGAAAGAGGAGTTTATAAAACCACCGATGGCGGTAAAAACTGGAAACAGACTTTGTATGTAGATAATAATACCGGTGCTGTAGACATTGACATCAATCCTAAAAATCCGAATGAATTGTTTGCAGCCATGTGGTATCGTACTCGTTCTGCTTCAAACTTTGAAGAAGGTGGTAAAACAAGCGGTATTTACAAGAGTACTGATGGTGGTGAGAATTGGCAACTGATGTCAAAAGAAGGATCAGGATTTCCTTTTGGAGATGGTGTAGGAAGAATTGGATTGATGGTGTATCCATCAAATCCATCTACCATTTTTGCAGTAGTAGACAATAATTTCCGTCAGCCTGCAAATGCAAGACAAAATCAAACGGACACCAGTCGTTATGTCTTAGCAGATTTTAAAGACCTTACGAAAGAACAGTTTCTTGCATTGAATGATAACAAGTTGAATGCTTTTATTCGTTCACCAAGAAATGGCATCCCTCAAAAATATACAGCAGCATCACTGAAGGAATCTGTGAGCAATGGAACACTTGCTCCGACAGCTATCTGGGATTTTTTGTATGATGCCAACACTGCTTTGTTTGAAACACCAATCTATGGTGCACAATTGTATCGCAGTGATGATGGAGGTGCTACCTGGAAGATGACGCACAAAGATGCTATCCCCAATCTCTATAGCACTTATGGCTACTATTTTGGTAAAGTATGGGTAAGTCCTGTGGATGATAAAAAAATCATTCTCACAGGTGTGGGACTACTCATGAGTACTGATGGCGGTGCCACTTTCAAACAAATTGGAAAAGAAAATGTACACTCAGATCATCATTATGTTTGGATCAATCCGAAACGTGATAGTCATATCATCAATGGTAATGACGGAGGATGTAATATCACCTATGATAATGGAGAACATTGGTTCAAAGCAAATACACCTCCTGTCGGACAATTCTACAATGTAGCAGTAGATATGGCCCGTCCATACAATGTATACGGCGGCTTACAGGATAATGGTACATGGTTTGGTGCAAGTACTACCAGAGAGAACTATGATTGGTACGACAGCGGCCACAATCCTTATACTTCCATTGGTGGTGGTGATGGTATGCAAGTGCAGGTAGATTGGAGAGATAACAAAACAGTATACAGTGGTTCTCAGTTTGGCGCTTACAGCAGACAAACCATCGGAACAAGAGAAAGAAGAAGTGTTCGTCCGGCAAGAGATTTGGGTGAAACACCTTTGCGTTATAACTGGCAGACACCGATTTTACTGAGCCGTCATAACCAAGATGTTTTCTATTATGGTAGCAATAAATTTCACCGCAGTATGAATCGTGGTGATAGTTTGGTGACCATGAGTGCGGATCTCACTACAAACCCAAAACAGGGTGATGTTCCATTTGGTACATTGACTACTATGAGCGAAAGTCCTATTCGTTTTGGATTGATCTATGTAGGAACTGATGATGGAAATATTCAGGTATCTAAAGATGGTGGTTATACATGGACACTCATCAATAAAAAATTTCCAAAAGGTTTGTACGTAAGCCGTGTGGTAGCTAGTGCATTCAATGAATCTAGGGTTTATGTTTCATTGAATGGATACCGTAATGATCATTTCACTGCTTATGTGTATGTAAGTGATGACTATGGGGCTACATGGAGACAGATTATGACTGATTTACCAGCTGAGCCTGTGAATGTGGTGAAAGAAGATACAGAAGACGGCAGTATTATCTATGTAGGAACCGATGGCGGTTTGTATGTAAGCATTGATGGTGGAAATACTTCCATGATCTGGAACAAAGGGATGCCTAGCAGTGTTCCGGTTCATGATGTAGTGGTTCATCCGAGAGATGGTGAAATTGTGGTGGGTACTCATGGACGCAGTTTGTACATCGCCAAACTGGATGAATTGCGCAAGCTTGCGAAGAAAAAGTAACTCAATTGAAGTTTGATTTTTTGATCTTTGATTTCTTGATTTGAATAAACACTAAATCAAGAAATCAAAGATCAAAAAATCAAATTTTCTTCTTCCTAAGTATCCAAAGGTCTTGCTTACCTGCTTTGTTTGGATATGTTTCTCCATCCCAATATTCCAGAATCTCAAAATATTCTTCCAATACTATCTTCCATTTTTCAGGTGAATGATAGGTAGACATCATTCTATGGCCGGGTTGGTGATAATGTGTATTATATACTCCCTTTGTTTCAATCTCCTTTTTTTCTTTTTGAGATAATCGCTTTATAAAATAGTGCCCATGTGTGGTGAGCCAAGCGATACCATTGGGTTGTAGAATTCGATGGATTTCATGAAGCCATTTCTTTTGATCTTGACCAGGGATATGTGTCAAAACAGAGAAGCCGATCACCAAATCAAAATATCTATCTTGAAAGGGTAGTGGTGGATATTTCTCCTGTACTTCAAAACGAATATTCGGTATGTTTTTTTGATTCCATACAATGGTTCCCATATTCGGATCACAAGCGTAGATACTCGCTTCCTTAGCGTTCTTTCGCAGATGTCTGGTTATTCTGGCAGGGCCACAGCCCCAATCAAGTATAATAGGCGAATTTGGCAAAAACTGGTTGACAGACTCCCATATTTCATGGGTGGTTAACGCACCATCCTCAATAAATTTCCTGTAATTCAAAAGATAGGATTCATATAATGTGTAGTCATCTGGAAGAGGTATTGCAGAATGCACTTTCCGGAATTGAATATTTGAATATAGGTATTTGAGTTGTTGCCAACGAAAAGTTAGTTGGTTAAATAAACGGCGGGGTATGACTTTTTTTAACCAGTACGACATTTTTCTTTAAGATAAAATATTGAACTAAGAAATGGGTAACTTACAATATTTCTTGCATCTTTTCAAGCGATAATTTTTTAAATTGAATACTTATGAGAACTATTATTCCCGGATTGAAAATAATGATGGTGGTCTCTTTTTTATTAACAGGCTGTGCCAATCAGCAAGAGCAAGTAATGGTGAGTAGTCAAGTTGTTGAAGAAGATCCAGGTGATGTCATCTATACTAACTCTACTATTATTATTCAACCTACTCAATCGCAGTTAGATAGTCTTCAACAAAAGGTGTCAACATCCGATTTTAATATCGGCCAAGACGACTATGTATTTTATGCAAATGCTATGACCGGGTTCTTTTTGGATAAAAATGTGGTTAATTATACATTTTCAGGGGTCAATTCACTCAACTATAAGAATGCAGAAGGGAAGGTCATGAAGTATAACCTAGAGAAAAATGGAGAGATTTGGCAACTCTATTTCTTTTCTCCTGAAAAAGGTTTTCAGCGTATTGATTTTGCAGATTACGAGTCAGCCTTTCAGAAATTCTTTGATCAATAATTATTTTTTCTAACCAACATGCTAGTTGTCAGTACCATATTGGTTAGAACATTCGATCAAATTTTAAGACTCCATCATCTCATGCAAATACTGCTTGCTCTCTTCTTTAAATGCTTTTCTGGGTTTTAATCCCAATAATTGGAACATTTGATTGTCTTCGTCAAACGATGGGTTAGGAGTGGTCAATAATTTATCTCCTGCAAAAATCGAATTAGCGCCCGCCATAAAACACAGCGCCTGGTCTGATACACTCATGTCTGTTCTACCGGCACTCAAACGTACCATGGTCTTAGGCATCAATATTCTTGCAGTAGCAATCATGCGAACCATATCCCATACATCTACTTTGGTATTATGTTCAAGAGGTGTTCCCGGAATGGCTACCAATGAATTGATGGGCACACTTTCTGGATGTTCAGGCATGGTCGCCAATGTATGTAGCATGCCTATTCTGTCTTCATGCGTTTCTCCCAATCCAATGATACCACCGCAACAAACAGTTACACCGGCTTTACGCACATTTTCCAAAGTCTCTAATCTGTCGTCGTATGTTCGGGTGGTAATGATTTCTCCGTAATGCTCTTTACTAGTATCCAGGTTATGATTATAAGCATACAATCCCGCATCCGCCAATTTCTTGGCTTGATCTTCAGTCAGCATGCCGAGTGTGCAACATACTTCCATTCCCATCTCATTCACTCCCTTCACCATATCCAATACGCGATCAAAGTCACGGTTATCTCTCACTTCTCTCCACGCAGCACCCATACAAAAACGGGTTGAGCCGGCTTCTTTTGCTTTTTGTGCGTAAGCCAATACTTCATCTTTTTTCATCAATGCTTGTACATCAATACCAGTGTTATAACGGGCTGCTTGTGGGCAATAAGCACAGTCCTCACTACATCCTCCTGTTTTAATACTCAGCAAAGTACAAACCTGAACTTCTGCAGTATCGTTGTATTTGCGATGCAGTTGAGCAGCACGAAATACCAGTTCTAATAAAGGTGTATTGTAGATATCGTGTATTTCTTCAAGTGTCCAGTTATTGCGGATGTCAGCAGACATAGAGTTCATTTTAGATTACAAATATATAGAACAGAGGAATAAGAAATAAGGAATAAGGAACGAGAAGAAAGCAACAAGCAACAAGTTCATGAACTTTCTTATTGGTCATTCCTTATTTCTTATTCCTCTGTTTTTTTATTCTGTACATAGTTTCTCCACTTTTCAATGACTTTTTGCATGTCATCGGGTAGGGGGGCTTCAAAATGCATGGGTTGTTTGGTGACAGGGTGTATAAAACCTAAGGTTTGCGCATGAAGGGCGCAGCGTGGACAAATGTCAAAGCAATTATCAACGAACTGTTTGTATTTCGTATAAATAGTTCCTTTTAAAATTTTATCGCCTCCATATTCCCAGTCATTGAATAGGGTGTGTCCGATGTGTTTCATGTGTACACGGATTTGATGCGTACGTCCTGTTTCAAGAACACATTCTACCAAGGTTACATAATTGAATCGCTCAATGACCTTGTAATGAGTGATCGCATGTTTACCAATCTCACCTTCAGGGTAGGCGTCAAACATTTTGCGATGCTGACGATGACGTGCGATATGTGCTTCAATAGTTCTACTGTCTTCCTGCACATCCCCCCATACCAATGCCATATATTTTCTATTGACTGTGTGATTGAAAAATTGTTTGGCCAAATGTGCAGCAGCATCGCCTGTTTTGGCTAGTACAATTAAACCTGTTGTATTCTTATCGATTCTGTGTACAAGTCCAAAACGTGGGAGCGATTCTTCATCAAGATTCGGATTTTGTTGTAGAAAATGGTAAGCAACGCCATTCAATAGAGTGCCAGTAAAATTGCCGATACCAGGATGCACCACCATATTCGACGGTTTGTTGAGTACCATTACTGCCTCATCCTCATAAACAATATTCAAAGGAATGTTCTCCGGTTTCAGTTCGGTATGGTCTGGATTGATAAGACTCATGAGTACGATCTCATCTCCCGGCTTGATCTTATAATTACTCTTAACGACCTGACCATTCACGGTCAAAAAGCCTGCATCAATTCCTTTTTGAACCTTATTTCGTGTAGCACCTTCAATACGTCCTTGTACCCATTTATCAATGCGTAAAGGCTCCTGACCCTTGTCTACTTTAAACGTTTTTCGTTCGTATAATTCTTCAGCACCTTCTTCAGGCTGGAGATCTAATTCGTCCTGCATCCTGCAAAAATAGCAGAAACCATCCAAGCAGATTAAAATGAAGGGATATCCGCTTTCGATGCTACTTTTGCAATATGCAGTCAGTGATATTCAGAGATCTGGGATTCAGGTCGTATCAACAGGTTTGGGATGAACAGGAAGCCATGCTAAAGGAGAAGGTGGAAATGAAATCGGCTGCAAGAATGAACCTCGGTCTTAATGATCAAAAGATCCCACATCATCTTCTATTGGTGGAGCATTCGCCGGTTTATACTTTGGGTAAAAGCGGTAAAACGGAACATATTCTGATCTCTGAAAAAGAAATGCAAGAGAGAGGTATCGATTATTTTCATATCAATCGTGGTGGTGATATTACTTTTCATGGTCCCGGACAAATTGTAGGTTATCCGATCATGGATCTGGAGCAATTCAAAACAGATTTAGGTTGGTATTTAAGAAGTTTAGAAGAAGTGATCATTCTCACCCTTGCACATTATGGATTGAAAGGCGATAGAAGTAAAGGCGAAACAGGAGTGTGGTTAGATCCTGATGTTCCGGGGAAAGAAAGAAAGATCTGCGCCATGGGTATCAAATGTAGCAGATGGATCACCATGCATGGATTTGCATTCAATGTGAATACAGATCTTACTTATTTTGATCATATTGTACCATGTGGTATTGTTGGGAAACAAGTGACTTCATTGCAAAAAGAACTGGGACAAATCTTACCCTTTGAGGAAGTAAAAGCATTGGTGAAAAAGAATTTTGAGCAAGTGTTTGATGTGGTGCTCACCGATTATTAATCCTTCTGTAAAAAGAATTTATTTTTTTCGATCAACTCGTTGTTTTTGTAGAGTTCAAAATCGTACCAGCCACTTTTCTTGAAGTTGGCCTTATCCATGATCAGTTCGTGTTCTTTTAATTTATTGATCTTGAATAATTCTTTTCCTTCGCCATCAAAAAATACGATGCGATACAATTGGTGATCTTTTTCAGGTACCGATATATTCAAATATCCAGAGCTGTTGGTATAAATGTAAATAGAAGGTTTCCAAACTTGTTTAGGAACGAATCGGTGTAACTCCGCTCTAAATGTGGTGATTTGGTAAATGGTGTCTTTTGTAGTATTGGTAATAGAATCTTTGAAACGCTTATAGAATGGAAGTTCTACTTGTATCAACAAAGTATCTTTTACGAAAATGCTGACATATTCTTTCGGCTTTGGAATAAAGGGCTTCCAATTGATTTCTCCGGGTCTGATGACAGATAATGAGTCTTGTGTAAGTTTTATCAATGAGTCACGAAAGTTTCGATAGTCAGTGACTGATAATTGTAATGCAGGTTCTCCTCTTTTATAAATTTTAATATATTTTTCATTGATAGAAGTAGCGCTATCTTTTTTTATTTCTGTTTTGGGGATATTGATACGAGCATTGACATCATCTGTAGGAATGCCTGTATTACCTTCAGCAGGTTCTTGTCCGGGTGATTTGATATCCGTAAAATAATAATCACCTCCTTTCAAAACATAAAATATGCGATAATAGATTAGTGGGGCTATCGGAAGCTTTTGATCGATAAATCCATTGGCTGGAAGCTCGGGTGATTGTGCAGAAAAAATGGTGCGAAAATTAATGCCATCTGTTGATCGCTGAACTGCTAACTGATTACATGATGGATAAGGATTGATCCAACTGATACTTACTTTGCCATTACCCAATTCTTTCACGGTAAATCCGGGTAATGCCCTTTGCGCAAAAGACTTTGTGGTGAATAATAGTAACCAAAGGATCAGTAGATTTCTTCCATTCATGATAGCAAATATAAAGGCAGTCTGTTGATTAAAAAGGAAGGGTATATGGCGGAAGGGATCTGTTGCCTTGTAAGCCACCACTGTGTATCAGTAACAATCGACTGCCTTGAGGAAAAAAATTCTTTTGTATCAAGTCTTGTACTGCGAAGGTTAGTTTGGCAGTATAGACAAAATCAGTGGGTATTTTTTCAGCCAACCAGAACTGGTGCATAAAATTTAAAAGTTCAGGAGGATGTTTTGCATAGCCACCCCAGTCATAGCCATGTAAACATTGGAAAGACGGTTTGTTTCCCGGGACGAGTTCAATGATCTGTTTTATTTCTTCTGTAATACTAAAATGGTTTTTAAGTGCACTGATACCTATGATTTCCTGTGAGGGCTTTGCTCCAATTATGAGTCCGGCCATCATCGTTCCTGTACCTACTGCACAGAGGATATGCGAATAACTACTGGTATCATGTAAACGTAATATATCAGACGCACCTTTTGCTCCTAATGAACCATATCCGCCCTCTGGTATCCAATACCATCCTGACTGATGATAGGCGTCCACTATTTGTTTTTTAGTTCGATAATCGGCCCGGTTGACAAATCGCAATTCCATGCCATAGCTAACCGCTTCTTTCAGTGTGGGCGATAAGGATGTGTTGCTATCACCCCGAATAAAACCAATTGTTGGAATCCCTGCTGTTTTACCTGCCAAAGCCAAAGCTACGATATGGTTCGAATAAGCACCGCCAAAGCTGGCCAGTTTGTGAGCATTCGCGGATAATGCTTCGTCGAGATAATATTTAAGTTTAAACCATTTGTTACCACTGATCACAGGATGTACCAAATCTAATCTTAATATATCGGTTTGAATATCTCTGTTCGAAAGGGTTTTGACAGTTTGAATATGGATATTTTGAATATTTATCAACATCTATTCTTTTGGTACTGTTGAAAGTTTTAGTTTCGTTGCTTTCAAAAGGACATTATGAAGCCAACATTAGTGATTTTAGCCGCAGGGATGGCCAGCAGATATGGAAGTATGAAACAAATCCAGTCTTTTGGTCCCGATGGCGAAACTATTATGGATTATTCAATTTATGACGCTATTCGTGCAGGATTCGGTAAAGTTGTTTTTATCATACGTGAAGAATTTGCAGAACAGTTCAAATCCATATTCGAACCAAAGCTAAGCGGCAAAATAGTAACGGATTATGTTTACCAGCATTTATCTGCTTTTACGAATGGGTATGCAATACCTGCCGATCGTACCAAACCATGGGGCACAGCTCATGCGTTACTTTGTTGTAAGGGAAAAATAAACGAACCGTTTGCGGTGATCAATGCAGATGATTTTTATGGAAGAGATGCATTCGCAAAAGCATATACTTTTTTAACTACTCAGTGTAATGAGCAAACGTATTGCATTATAGGGTATCAATTAAGAAATACGTTGAGTGATAATGGAACGGTAAGCAGAGGCGTTTGTGATGTAGATGCATCGGGTAATTTGACCGATATCAATGAACGTACAAAGATCTTTGCAAGATCTGAAGGAGATATCGTATATGAGGAGAATGATCAGTTGACAATATTGCCGGAAGATAGTCTGGTAAGTATGAATTATCTCTGCTTTGCTCCAGGCTATATTGATCTGGCTGAAAATCTGTTCAATGATTTTCTGGAAAAGCAAGGACAAGAATTAAAATCAGAATTTTATATTCCAACAGTCACCAAACATTTTGTGCAATCCGGTAAAGGTGTTGTGAAAGTGATTCCTACTTCATCACAATGGTTTGGAGTGACCTATAAAGAAGATGCGCCCGGTGTACAAGCGAGTATCAATGCGTTGGTGGCAGCAGGAGAGTATCCGTCGAGTTTATGGAAATAGGGTAGGATGGCAGATCGCAGATGTCAGATGTAGGATTTCTGATATCGGATTTGAAAAAACTAAAAAAACGAAGCGGCGAACACAATAAACATTGTTCGTCGCTTCGTTTTTTTAATTATTTCACCTTTCACCTTTCACCTTTCACCTTTCACCTTTCACTACTTCGCAAAAGCCTTCACATAAAACACACATTCTTCCACTTCTGCAATTTGTTGCTTTCGTTGTGCGCCTCTTAAGTTGGATTTCGAAGGCAGTTTGATCTTCTCTGCAGTATCTGATTTACGGAATGAGTCAACCAATCCAAAAATATTTTTAGATTTTACTGCAAATACAACTCCTTCAGCTGAAGATTGTCTAGTGCTAAGTACACCAATGATCTCGCCATATTTATTTAGTACAGGTGCGCCAGAGTTACCCGGATTGGCACTCATTTGTAATTGATAGGAGAGTGAATCGCCATCAAAGCCGCTTCTTGCACTCAGATAGCCCATACCGTAGACAATTTCATTGCGAGGATATCCAAGGGTATAAATTTCTTCGCCTAAGTCTGAAGCCGATTTACGGATACCATAAGGCAGGCTTTTACGAGGAATGAATTCTTTGTCTGTTACTTTCAAAATGGCCAGGTCTTTTTCCTGATCAATATGAACGATATCTGCATTGAATTCCTGTCCTTTGTTATTGACCACAATGGCACCAGAGCCTTTTAATACGTGTGCATTGGTAATGATAAATCCTTTAGGATCTATTAAGAAACCGGAACCACCACTTACAAAGCGAACTCCCTCTGGTAATTTGCTTTTTACTTCATTGATCAGATTACCTTGAACTTGCTGGTTCTTTTTGATGACAGCAATATCATTACTCAATTGTTGTAATTGGTTGCCATTTACAGAAGGAGCAAAGTACATGACCAATCCGCTGATGAACAAAGCGATGACACCGCCAACGCCGGCAGCAATAGCAGTAACGCGTTTGTATTTATTCCATAATTGCACCACACGGCCACGTGTGCTGATGATGCCTCCTTCGTTGATATCTCCACGATCCAACAAACGTTGGTGTGCTTCATGCAAACCATGTTTCAGGTTACGATGAGCAGCATACATATCCATTTGATGTAGGAACATGTTATGTTCCACCACCATCTGGTCAATCTCAGGGGTATTTTTTCGAAGCGTTTCAAAATAAGTACGCTCTTCGGCGCTCATGTCACCGCTGAGGTATCTTTCGATGGCTTCTAATAATAAAATGTCATCCATGGTACTTACTCTCCAATATTATATTGCGTAAAGAATAATTTCTTTAATCGCATCAAACATTTATACTTCTGGTTCTTGGCATTATCGGCATTGGTATAGCCAAATTCTTTTGCCAGATCCTGCATCCCCATTTTCTTCAGGTAATAACCTTCTAAAAGACTTTTACAAGGTTCACCCAAGCTGTTCATCGCCCGATCCATGATGGCGAAAGCTGCGTTTCGTTTTTCATGGTTTTCGAGATCTTCTTCCACCGGGATAGTCTCTTCCAGGCTGTCCACCTGATTAGAATACCTTCCCAATTGTTGTAATCTTTTAAGCCATAAACGCCTGCATATGGAATATACATAGGTTTTAATTTGACAGGTTAAGACAAATGATTCGCTTTGTGCTTTTTCATATAGCGCAATCATGGCTTCCTGAAAAATATCCCTGGCGTCGTCGTAAGAACCGTTGTTGTTCAATATGAAAGCCTGAATGGTATTGAAATTGTCCTTATAGATCGTTTCAATTGCCTTGGAATCGTTATTGGCCAGTCCTTTCAGTAATGCTTGCTCGTTGGTATCGGCTTTCACTATTGTTCTTTTAATACGGTGTAGAGGGTAAAAGTAACCCAAAATAAACCTAAAATATTTTTTGAAAAAAACGCTTTATGTCGGGTTACCTTTTAATATAAACAGGTATTAACCTTAAAATCACTCAAAAAAACCACACAATGAAAAAATTATTATTCGTTCTGGCACTGGGCGTATTCGCTGCTTGCGGTAACGCTGAAAACAAAGAAGCTACAACTGATTCAACTGCAACTGTAGCTCCTGTATCTACTGATAGCGCTGCTACTGCTACTCCAGATAGCACTGCTGCTACTACAGACAGCTCTGCTGCTGCTCCAGCTGCTCATTAATTTGAACGCAGAACCCGTGAATAGGATCATGAAGTGCCAGCTTGCCGGCTGACAGGGTTCTCAAAGAGTTTTTCATATGGCAAGCAATCGTTAGAGGCCGCTCCGTTTCCACGGAGGGGCTTTTTTTTCTTCGTCACATTCCGATCGGTGATCGGAAGTTCCTCAGAATGACTTTTTTTAAATCGGGGAAAAAGAACTTTTTAGTAGATATTACCTCGGAATAAGATGATTTTATATCCTGAGAAGTTTTTCATTAACTGATTACACATAACTATGAGGGAAACTAAGGGTCGTTAGCAAAATAATTTTTCTTGTATTGATGTTTCATATGTTTTCCTGTTCTATATTTGAATCAATGAACACAAAAACAAACAATACCTGGTTTTATTTTTTCTTTTATTACTTCTTTAATCAAAGGAGCCGGGTAGTATTTGTTAAAGCTTAAGCGAACAACAACAATCAACATACAGTCCCGGCCAAATGGTCGGGATTTTTTTTTCATTCAAAACGAATATGACAAAACAAGGAAACATAACAACAAGCACAAAAACCGGTATAGCCATACAAGGTTATGAAGGTAGTTTTCATCAGGTAGCTGCCAGATCATTTTTTGGTAAGACCGTTGAAGTGATTCCTTGTGCCAGTTTTCGTGAGTTGATACAGATCGCCGGTGATCCCAAACAATCTGCAGGCGCGGTGATGGCCATAGAAAATTCAATTGCGGGAAGTATTCTTCCCAATTACAATCTTCTCCAAAAAAGTAAACTCAAAGTGGTAGGAGAAGTGTATTTATCGATTAGTCAGAATTTATTGGTGAATCGAGGTGTTAAATTAGAAGACATCAAAGAAGTACATAGCCACCCAATGGCCATTCTTCAATGCTTAGATTATTTAGAACAACATCCATGGAAATTGGTGGAAACAGAGGATACAGCATTGAGTGCAAAACTTTTGCATCAACATAGAAGTAAACATACTGCTGCAATTGCCAGTAAGCTGGCAGCTGAGTTATTTGAGCTAGATATTATTGGACAGGATATTCATACCATGAAGAATAATGTCACTCGCTTTCTCGTGTTAAAAAGAGCAGGAACATTCTCTGCAGATGCCAATGCTAACAAAGCATCTGTCTACTTTCAAACCAGTCATGATAAAGGAGCTTTATCTAAAGTGCTTACTAAAATTGCTTCGGGAGGCATCAATCTTAGCAAACTACAAAGCATGCCTATACCAGGGAGTCATTTTAAGTATGGGTTTTATGCAGACATGGAATTTGATCACCAAAAACAATTGAATCAGGTGTTGAATGCAATTGAGCCATTAACAAACAATGTCAAAATTTTCGGAATCTATACAAAGGGAAAACTCGTAAAAGGATAATGATGGAAATACAAACTGCTAGTAGATTGGAAGGTATTGGTGAGTACTATTTCTCACAAAAATTGAGGGAGATAGAATCACTGAACAAGGAAGGAAAAGATATCCTGAACCTTGGCATCGGTAGTCCGGATCTACCACCACATCCTGAGGTAATTAAAGTATTACAAGAAAATGCAGCGAAAGACAATACGCATGCATACCAGAGCTACAAAGGCTCTCCCATATTAAGAAATGCCATCAGCCAATGGTATAAGCAATGGTATGGTGTGGATTTGAATCCCGATACTGAAGTACTTCCTTTAATCGGTAGTAAAGAAGGCATCATGCATATTTGTATGACGTATCTTGATAAAGGAGATGAAGCACTGATACCTGACCCCGGTTATCCTACTTACAGCAGTGCAGTGAAATTAGCAGGAGGAATACCCATTACTTATCAGTTATCAGAACTACAACAATGGCAGCCTGATCTGGAAGCACTTTCCAAAAAGGATCTTTCAAAAGTGAAGTTGATGTGGGTGAATTATCCGCATATGCCCACCGGACAAATACCTTCTGCTGATTTTTATGCAGCATTGATCGCTTTTGCAAAGAAGCATGGAATATTGATCTGTCATGATAACCCGTACAGCTTTATTCTGAATGATCATCCGTCCAGCCTTTTGAGTGTGCCCGGTGCAAAAGAAGTGGTTTTGGAATTGAATTCACTCAGTAAAAGCTCCAACATGGCTGGTTGGAGAGTGGGTATGTTATGCGGAGCCAAAGAAAGAATTGATGAAGTGCTTCGTTTCAAAAGCAATATGGATAGTGGTATGTTCTTACCCGTTCAACTGGCTGCAGCAAAAGCGCTGAGCTTAGGGAAGGATTGGTATGATGGAATCAATGCCATCTATGCTAAACGAAGAGAGAAGGTATTTGAGTTGTTGTCTTTATTGGACTGTACATTTTCAAAAGATCAGGTAGGCATGTTTGTTTGGGCTGCTATTCCCGATACATTTAAAGATGGATATGAATTGAGTGATCGAGTATTATACGGTGCCTCTGTATTCATCACACCCGGTGGTATTTTTGGAGAAGCGGGAAAAAAATATATCCGTGTAAGCCTTTGCGGAACAGTTGAAAAATTTGAAGAAGCTATTGAACGAATTCAAACGAGATTGTAAAATGAGAATAACGATCATAGGAACAGGATTGATAGGAGGTTCTTTATCACTGACACTGCGTGAAAAAGGATGGATCACTCATGCCATAGGTGTGGACAATAATCCTGTACATGCGGCTCGTGCATTGGAGTTAAAGCTTGTAGATGAGATTGCAGATGTATCAACAGCAGTTGCAAAATCAGATATCATTATTTTATCTACACCGATCAATGCAGCAGAAGCCATGTTACCACTGATATTGGATCAAGTGACGGATCAAGTGGTGATGGATGTTGGTTCCACTAAAAAAATAATCTGTGAATCTGTGGCTAACCACCCTAAGCGCGGGCGCTTTGTAGCAACACACCCCATGTGGGGAACAGAATACAGTGGTCCTGATGCAGCAGTAAAAGCAGCATTCGCCAATAAAGCCACAGTGATCTGTTCAAAAGAAGAAAGTGATGCCGATGCGGTGCAAAGAATAGAAGAATTGTACAAAATACTAGGGATGCATATTCTCTATATGAAAGCAGATGATCATGATGTACATGTGGCTTATGTGAGTCATATTTCACATATCACTTCATTTGCGCTGGCGAATACGGTATTAGAAAAAGAACGAGAGGAGGATGCCATTTTTGAACTTGCGAGTGGTGGTTTTGAAAGTACGGTCAGATTGGCCAAGAGTAATCCGGCCATGTGGGTACCCATTTTCATGCAAAACCGTGATAATGTGTTAGATGTGCTCAACGAACACATCGCCCAGCTCAGAAAATTCAAAGCTTGTCTGGAAAAGGAGAATTATGACTATTTACAGGAGTTGATTGAGAATGCGAATGGGATTAAGCGAATTTTGAGATAAGTGAATAATGATTAGTCAGTAGTGAGAGGTCACTTATACTCATTATTCACTACTCACTAATCACCAGCCTTTGACTAAATAAAACGAGCAAAGCCCCCTATATTAGGTAACTTTGCATAAATTTTTTATACATGATGACATTTGAAGCGTTGGGAATTGATGCAAGATTGATTCAGGCAACGAATGAGTTGGGGTATGTGAACCCAACCGCAATACAAGAACAAGCGATACCGGTACTGCTAAGCGGTACAAAAGATTTCATTGGTCTCGCCCAAACAGGAACAGGTAAAACGGCAGCATTTGGATTACCCTTGTTGCACGTAATCGATGCAAAGGCAAAACACCCACAGGCGCTGGTTGTTTGTCCAACCCGCGAACTCTGTTTACAGATCGTAAAAGAGTTAGAACTGTTCAAAAAATACATGACAGGCGTTTCTGTTGTAGCAGTTTATGGAGGAGCTTCTATTGGATTGCAAATACGCGATCTCAAAAGAGGAACTCAAATTGTAGTGGCTACGCCAGGTAGATTGATTGATCTGATCGAAAGAAAAGCCATCAATTTGGAAGAGATCAAGTATGTGGTATTGGATGAAGCAGATGAAATGTTGAACATGGGTTTTCAGGATGATATCGAATTCATCTTAAAAAATACCCCTCAACGTGAAAGTACATGGCTTTTCAGTGCTACAATGCCACCTGAGATCAGAAAAGTGAGCAAACGTTACATGAAAGATCCTGCTGAAGTAACAGTAGGTAAAGTGAACACTGCTAATAAGAGTATCGATCATCAATATTATGTAACCAGTTCACATCATCGTTATGAAACCTTGAAACGTATCATCGATTTTAATCCTGGTATCTATGGAATTATTTTTACCAGAACCAAAATTGATGCGCAAGAGATATCTGAGCGATTAACACGTGAAGGTTATGATATCGACGCCTTACATGGTGATTTGACACAAGGCCAGAGAGACAAGGTGATGGGGCAGTTCAGAGACAAGAGCCTGCAACTGTTGATCGCTACGGATGTTGCTGCAAGAGGAATCGATGTTCAAGGTATCACGCATGTGATCAACTATGAATTGCCTGATGATGTGGAAGTTTATACGCACAGAAGTGGAAGAACCGGTCGTGCTGGTAATGTAGGTATTTGTATTTCAATCGTACATAGCAAAGAAATGTATCGATTGAAACAAATCGAAAGGATCAATAATTCAAAATTCCACAAACTAGATATTCCTAGCGGAAAAGATGTATGTCGTAAACAGTTCTTCCATTTTATGGAGAAATTGTTATCTGCAGATATCAGTCATGGCGATTATGAAACGTATGTACCCATGCTAGCCGAAAAATTTGCAGATGTAAGTAAAGAGGATGTCTTGAAACGTGTAGCAGCAATGGAATTCGATCGTTTCCTCAAGTATTATGAAAATGCGGAAGACCTTAATTTCCGTGAAAGGAATCGTAAAGAATATAGTGATGCTCCGGATCAGGGTAGACGTCGTGATGCAGGTAAAGGTGATAACAGAAAAGAATACAAGCGCGGCGGAGGTTATAGTCGCCTGTTTGTAAACCTCGGAACCAAAGATGGTTTTTATAAAGCCAGTTTCTTACAATTCATTCTCGACATGAGTGATTTGAAAAAGGATGTGTTGGGTAAGATCGATATGAAAGACATGAATAGTTGGGTGGAAATTGAAAAAGGAGCAGCCAATCAAATGATTCGTGCATTGGATGGAAAAAATTACAAAGGCAGAAGAATCAGAATGAATGATGCTGATTCAGGAGGTGCGAGGAAACCGAGGAAGGGAGAAGAGTAAATCTTTGATTTCTTGATTTTTGATTTTATGATTTACTCATTCATCAAAAATCAAGAAATCAAAAAATCATAGATCAAATTTTTTATGGAGCAAGCAATCGAACAAAAAACAAATGTGGAAGCTTTGTTGCAGAAGCGCCCATTGATCATTTCCGGTCCGTGCAGTGCCGAGACCGAAGAGCAGGTGCTACAAACTGCTACCAGACTCGCTGCAACAGGAAAGGTAGATATCCTGCGTGCCGGTATCTGGAAACCACGTACTCGTCCGGGTAGCTTTGAAGGCATTGGTACCAAGGGTCTTCCTTGGTTACAGCAAGCGCGTAAAGTATCGGGATTGCCTGTTGCAGTGGAAGTAGCTACTGGTAAGCAAGTAGAAGATGCATTACATTTTGATGTGGATGTGCTTTGGATCGGCGCACGTACCACCGTGAATCCATTTAGTGTACAGGAAGTAGCTGATGCATTGAAAGGAGTGGATGTGCCTGTATTGATTAAAAATCCCATCAATCCCGATCTGGAATTATGGATAGGCGCTGTGGAGCGTGTTGCGAAAGCAGGGATCAAAAATATCGGATTAATTCATCGCGGATTCAGTTCTTATGGTAATACCGAATATCGTAATGCTCCAATGTGGCATCTGGCCATTGAGATGAAAAGACGAAATCCTGATATGCTGTTGATCAATGATCCGTCTCATATCTGTGGAAGAAGAGATATTCTGATGGATGTGGCGCAAAAAGCAATTGACCTTGATTTTGATGGCTTGATTATTGAAAGCCATATTGATCCGGATAATGCATGGAGTGATGCCAAACAGCAAGTAACTCCTGAGAGACTAGGAGAGATGATCAGTTCTATTATCTGGCGTAAAGAAGATATCAATTCAGAGGAATTGCATGCTGCGATGGAAAAAATGCGCCAACAAATCAATCAATTGGATGATGAATTGTTGCTCTTGCTTGGACAAAGAATGAAAGTGGCGGATAAGATCGGTCAGTATAAAAAGGACAATAACATTACCATCCTGCAAACCAATCGATGGAATGCTATTCTGGATAGAGCGTTTGCAAAAGGAGACCAGTTAGGTTTGAGTCGTGAGTTTATCACCAAATATTTTGATGCAGTGCATATGGAAAGTATCAATCATCAGAATAAGATCATGAATGCCTAGCGCAATGCTTGTAGGTTATGAAGAAAAAAAAAGTATCATTTCCCGGGAAAGATGTGACCTATTATTTTGATGCATCTTTTGATCAGTTGCTCAAGATTGTTGGCAAAGAAAAGGCAGTACTCATCACTGATGAACATGTTTTTGCCGGACATAAAAAGAAATTCAAGGGCTGGAATGTCATTGTATTGAAACCCGGAGAAGCCTTCAAAGTGCAACAGACGGTTGATATGATCATTGATCAGTTGATTGAAATGGGCGCAGATCGCAAAACAGTACTCGTTGGCGTTGGCGGCGGTGTAATCACTGACATCACAGGTTATGTGGCAGGTGTTTTTATGCGTGGCATTGATGTTGGCTTTGTCCCAACCAGTTTACTCGCCATGGTAGATGCCGCAATTGGTGGGAAAAATGGCATCGACGTAGGTGTATATAAAAACATGGTAGGATTGATCCGTCAACCATCTTTTCTTCTGTATGATTACAGCTTTTTAAAAACACTTCCTCTCACAGAATGGCAGAATGGTTTTGCTGAGATCATTAAACATGCATGCATTAAAGATGCTTCTATGTTCAAGGAGTTACAGCAACATCAGCTTAAAGACTATCAAAAAAATCATCAGTTATTGGTGAAGTTGGTAGAACGAAATGCACTACTCAAAACAAAAGTGGTATTGGCAGATGAGAGAGAGCAAGGAGAAAGAAAGCTGCTGAATTTTGGCCATACACTCGGACATGCCATTGAAAATATGTATGAGTTGTGTCATGGTCAGGCCATCAGTGTTGGGATGACTTATGCAGCCATCATTTCTCAACAATTGAAAGGATTTAAAGATACCGAAGCGTTAACTGCCTTGTTGACCCGTTATGGATTACCAACATTCGCAACATTTGATGCGAAAAAAGCCTTTGATGTGTTGCAGAAGGATAAAAAGAAAGATAATGTAAGCATTCATTATATCCTGCTTGAAAAGACAGGTAAAGCGGTGGTTCAGCCCTTATTGTTTGTTCAACTAAAAGAAATTTTCAAACAGTTTTAATCAATTAGCACTTTAAGTGTTTTGATCGTATTCGTATGTCTGTTCAGGTAAACATAATGCCATCATCAATTCAGGGTACGGTTCGTGCTGCTGCTGGAAAGAGCAGTATGCAAAGAGCTTGTGCAGCAGCCTTATTGCGGAAAGGCGAAACACTGATTATTAATCCTGGAAAAAGCAATGATGATTTGGCGGCCATCGATGTAATACAGAAACTTGGAGCTAGTATTCAAAGAACAGCAGAAGGAGATTTACATATTATGTCCAATGGGTTGTCGCCTATTGCGTCTGAAATTAGTTGTGGCGAAAGTGGCTTGGGTATTCGAATGTTTACACCTATTGCAGCCATGAGTGATCGTGCACTTACCATTGATGGAGCCGGCAGTTTAGTAAATCGCCCCATGCATTTCTTTGATGAGATATTGCCAAAATTGGGTGTAAAGATCAAATCCAATGATGGCAAAGTGCCTTTGCAATTGCAAGGTCCTTTAGATCCGGTTAATATAGAAGTAGATGGTTCTTTAAGTTCACAATTCTTAACAGGATTGATCATGGCTTTTGCGGCCACAGGTGCAGATGATGTAACGATCACAGTAAAAGATTTAAAGAGTAAGCCTTATATAGATTTGACTTTAGCAGTCATGGCTGATTTTGGATGGAAAGTGACACATGAAAATCATGAGCGCTTCCATTTCCATGGATTTGTGCAACCCAAAACAGGGTTATTGAAATATCAGGTAGAAGGTGATTGGAGTGGCGCAGCTTTTCTTTTGGTAGCTGGTGCTATTGCTGGGCCTATACGTGTAACAGGCTTAGATGTGTTTTCTACTCAGGCAGATAAGGCAGTTTTACAGGCCTTAATGGATACAGGTTGCCAAATGTCAATCACAGATGCTTATATCGATATAGCACCATTACCATTGAAAGCATTTCATTTCAATGCTACCGATTGTCCGGATCTGTTTCCCCCTTTGGTAGCTTTGGCGTCTTGTTGTGAGGGGACTACAGTGATTGAGGGGGTGAATCGACTTTCGCATAAAGAAAGTGATCGGGGAATGACTTTGCAGGAAGAGTTTGGTAAATTGGGGATCGAAATCACCTTGCAGGATGACCTGATGATCATTAAAGGAGGAACCGGTATCAAAAGTGCGACTGTTCATTCTCATCATGACCATCGTATTGCAATGGCCTGTGCTGTAGCCGGATTATGTGCAGATGGGGTAGTAACCATTCAGCAAGCGGATGCTATCAATAAATCTTATCCTGATTTTTACGAACATCTTAAGCAATTGGGAGCATCGATCAGCTAATATTGTCAATCCTAAAATCAAAACACCGTGAACTCATTCGGACGCATATTCAGAATACATATTATTGGAGAATCGCATGGCGAATGCGTGGGCGTCATTATTGATGGTTGTCCGGCAGGATTGCCGATCGATATCACAGATTTTGAAGTAGATATAGAGAGAAGGAAGGGAGGAAGCCAAAAAGGAACTACGCCAAGGAAAGAAGATGATATTCCTTTGATCAAAACAGGGGTATTCAATGGGAAAACAACCGGAGCTCCTCTAACCATCCTATTTGAGAACAAAAACACCCGCAGTGGTGATTATGAAAAGCAGAGGGCGATTCCTCGTCCGGGACATGCAGATTTTACAGCCAGTGTTAAATATGGTGGTTTTGAAGATTATAGGGGCGGAGGACACTTTAGTGGTCGTCTCACCGTTGCTTTGGTGGCAGCAGGTGTGATTGCTAAGAAATTGTTGAAACAAACTGTACCCGTAGCTAGTATTTTAGAGATTGGTGGCGAATCGGATCTGGAAAAAGGATTACAAAAGGCCATTGATCAAAAAGATAGTATTGGAGGGATTGTGGAGTGTAGGGTGAATGGATTACCCATAGGGCTGGGGGAACACTTCTTTGATTCAGTAGAATCAATATTGGCCCATGCCGTTTTTGCCATTCCCGCTATTAAAGGGATAGAATTTGGAGCAGGCTTTGCGGCTGCAAAGATGTTTGGTTCCGACCATAATGATTCTATTCTTGATGCAACAGGGAAAACAGAGTCAAACCATGCAGGAGGAGTGGTGGGGGGAATTACAAATGGGAATGAATTAGTATTTAGGGTAGCTGTGAAACCTACTTCTTCAACCCCTAAGGAGCAAGTTAGTTGGAACAAAGAAACGGATCAGTTAGAAGCACTTTCTGTAAAAGGCAGACATGATCTATGTATTGCGCTAAGGGTTCCTGTAGTATTAGAAGCCATGACAGCTATCGTTTTGACAGATCTTATGCTAATTGAACAAAAGATCAATAAAATTTTATAAATCATTTAATATCAAATAATTGTGGACAATTACTCAAATTTAATTTATCATATTACTACACAAGAACAATGGGAAAAAGCGAAAACAGCCGGCTTTTATGAGGCAGATAGTTTAGCGATCGAAGGATTTATACATTGCAGCACCGAGAACCAGGTGGCAGGAGTTTTGGAAAGGTATTATCAAGGTCAGAAAGGGTTGGTAAAACTTACGATTGATAGAGAAAAAGTAGAGAGGCCGGTCATTTTTGAGTTGGCAGGCTCTATCAATGAGGTTTTTCCTCATATTCATGGGGTCTTAAATTTAGATGCAGTAGTTGAGGTAACTCCCGTTTATGAATAATCATGGCTATATAATCAATGCGTCTCTTCAATTGGTGCCAATTGTTTCAGGAATCAAACATCCCTATGAATGGATCGATGAAGTGATCGATTTAATTCAAGCCTCTGGATTAAAACATTCAGTTGGCCCTTTTTCTACGTCAATAGAGGCTGATTATAAATCAATTACAACTCTTATTGATAGTATTAATTCATTTCTTGTTGATCATAAATGTTTTGAATGGGTTTTGCAGGTGCAATTTCAGATTCGTGCTGAACAGGATATGACTTCTGATGAAAAAACCAATAAGTATCGAGACTAAATGGCTAGTAGTGGCTTTGTCTTTTGTCAATAAGTGCCTTTTGCTTCAATTTTTGAAATTGTTTTATTTTTTTTATTAATTAATTGATTTTAAATTATTTGTATCGTTTTATTCAAAATTAGAATTAATTTATTTTCCTTTTTTGGCATGGTGTTTGGTTAATGGGGCATGACCGTATGTGCATATCCTCATTTGTATTTAGAGTGAAGGATGAGTAATATTACTTAGGGTGAAAATGGGCGGTCAAGAATAAAGCATCATGAAAATCATTATATACCTCATCGGTGTGCTGTATTTTTTGCTTCCGGTTGGAAAACCGTTAGCTCCTGCAGGAGCATTGCTCACTGATACCATTCCTGTCATAGATACTCTACGGGAAAAGAAAATGGAGGGTAGTGATACCAGTCATTCACTCATAGACACTATTCCTACTACTGGTAACGATTTATTTGGCGATTCTTTACTTCCAAAAGGAAAACCGATCAAGGGCGTAGCGAGTTATTACAGCGCAAAGTTTGAGGGCAGGAAAACGGCTAATGGCTCTGTTTTCAAAAATGCCGGAATGACGGGAGCTAGTAACCATTTCAAGCTAAATACGCTTGTAAAAGTGACCAATTTAAGAAATAACAAAAGCGTAATAGTGCTGATAACCGACCGTATGCATAACCGTATGAAGAAGAAGGGGAGAGTGATCGATTTAACCCGAAACGCTGCAAAACAGCTGGATTTCATTAAACGCGGTCTAGTAAAAGTTTCCGTTCAACCAGTGATTCCTGTATCTGAATAGTGGTTGGGAATAAGTTCGGAATAACTTAAAGTTATCTTAATTTTCGAAAAATCAGTTTCACCATGTATTTTTGTGCCAATCAATAAAATACTGTTATGAAGAAACTTCTCTTTTCCCTGATAGCCAGCGGTTTGGTCCTTACTGCATTCGCGCAGTCCACTCCAGTTAGCTATAAAAAAAGACCATCGCTCGGAGTTAATTTTGTTTTGAAAGACATGTATACTTCTGATCTGATCAGCAGAACGTCTTTATCATCTGTAATATCTAACAGACAATGGACTCCATTCAAGAGACTAGATCCGGGATTAAGTTTTCAGTATTTTCATGGACTTACTGAATACGTTGATTTTCAAGGTACATTAACAGGTTCTTTTGTACGTTATCCCTTCTATCCTAAAGCAGGCGTAACTCCTCCAACCAGCAGTAAGTTTCTTTTGGAATTGGATGCAGCTGCCAATATCAAATTATTGACAGATAAATACACCGTTGTTCCTTACCTGACCTTTGGCTTTGGCGCTTCGATGTATGCTGGTACTTATTTTGCAGCTTATTCACCCATCGGTGCTGGTTTGCAATTTAACCTTGGGCAAGAAACTTTTCTTCATACACAATTCGTACACAGATCAGCTATTTCGAACCTGGCTGTAAACAATTTTGCTTATTCGTTGGGAATCGCTTCTCCATTGAAGGACAAAAAGGAGCCGGTAAAAGTAACTCCACCACCACCGCCACCACCGCCAGTTGAAAAAGACACTGATGGAGACGGTATCTTGGATAATAGTGATAAGTGTCCTACAGTTGCTGGTACAGCAAAATACAATGGCTGTCCTGTTCCTGATACTGATGGAGATGGTATCAATGATGAAAATGACAAATGCCCTACCGTTAAAGGCTTAGCTAAATACGATGGTTGTCCTATTCCTGATACAGATAAAGATGGTATCAATGATGAAGAAGACAAGTGTCCTACTGTTGCAGGTGTTGCTCGTTACCAAGGTTGTCCTGTTCCTGATACTGATAAAGACGGTATCAATGATGAAGAAGATAAGTGTCCAACTGTAGCAGGTGTTAAAGAAAACAACGGATGTCCTGCTATTAAAGAGGAAGTAATTAAGAAAGTAACTGCGAGTGCGAAAAACATCTTCTTTATTACAGGAAGCAATAAACTTCAGAATAAGTCATACGCTCCATTGGATGAGGTGGTTAAAATCTTATCTGATGATGCTGCACTGAAATTGGATATTGAAGGACATACAGATGCCACTGGTTCTGACAAAGTGAATCTGCCTTTAAGTCAAACACGTGCTAAAACTGTGTACGATTATTTAGTAAGCAAAGGAATTGATGCTTCTAGACTTACCTCTGAAGGTTATGGTTCTTCTAAGCCGGTTGCTGACAACAAAACTGCAGCAGGACGTGCTTTAAACAGAAGAGTTGAAATGAAGCTGAAGTACTATTAATAAGTAACAAGATAGAAAATACAAGGAACAAGTTCGTTTCTATAATAAAAAACGCTCCGATTATTCATCGGAGCGTTTTTTATTATTACTAAATGCATTTATACAATATTCACTTCTCTTTCCAAGTGAATACCAAATTTCTCAAAGACAGATTGCATAATTTCAGTTGATAGCTTAAAGATATCAGCACCTGTGGCATTTCCATAATTCACCAAAACCAATGCTTGTTTTTCGTGACAGCCGGCATCACCTTTGCGATAACCTTTCCATCCGCATTGCTCAATTAGCCACGCAGCAGCGAGTTTCACTCTGTTTTCATTAACAGGGTAACCTATAATATTGGGGAATTTTTCCTGTAAGTTCTGGAAGCGTCCTAAAGATATGGTTGGGTTTTTGAAGAAGCTTCCTGCATTACCTATCACCATTGGGTCAGGTAATTTTGATTGTCTGATCCTGATAACGGCATCAGATATAGCTTTAATACTTAACTCCGGAACTTTCATTTTTTCCAACTCTTGATCTATTGCTCCATACGAGGTTTGGAATTGGGGTTGTTTACGTAATCGATAAGTGACACTAGTGATGATAAAACGGTTCCGATATTTTTCTTTAAAAACACTTTCCCGATACCCGAATTCACAGTCTTTCAGATAAAAGATCTCCCTATGTTTCTCATTGATATGCCATGCTTCCAGCGAATGAAAAACATCTTTGATTTCAACGCCATACGCGCCAATATTTTGCATGGGCGACGCTCCAACATTACCTGGAATTAAACTTAAATTCTCCAATCCTGCATATCCTTTTTCAATGCAATGCAGAACAAACTGATGCCAATTCTCGCCGGCCATTGCTTTCACATAATAAAAGTCCTTGTCTTCATCGATCAGTTCAATACCCTTTAGGTCATTTTTTAAAACAAGTCCATCCACATCTCTGGTAAATAAAATATTACTTCCACCACCCAAAATCAACAATGGCATATAGGGGAGTTCGTTATAGTGCTCCAGCATTTCCTGAAGTGCATCCATACTATTAAATGATGCAAACAAACGTGCCCGAACATCCAGTCCGAAACTATTATAAGTTTTCAGTGATCGGTCAGGTATGAAATGTGTTCCATGATACATAATGATGGCTTTTCCAGACTAAAATGGGTCTACATTTATGATAATTCTGACTGCTTTATATCTTTTATTGGATTGAATGATGGCTATCTGTTGCATGATCTCTCTTTTGCACTGTTGGATTCGTTGTACGTCTTTAGGCAGCTTCATCAATACTTCCCAAAGATATTGGTTTCTGATCCTGTCTACCACAGGTTGGGCAGGCCCTGCCATTTCTTTCAAAAAGTTTGCAGCCATGCCTTTCATGAGTACATGAGCTGCTTCTTCAGCAATATGTTTTTCTTTATGCTTGAATGTAAGCTGTATCAGACGCGTAAATGGGGGATATCCAAATTGCTTTCTATTATCTATCTCATATTTGTATAAAGCCTCGTATTGATGTTGTTGAACAAAGCTAAGTACCGGGTGTCGGGTATTGCTCACCTGTATCAGTACTTTTCCCAATTCATCTTTTCTTCCAGCTCTTCCACTTACTTGTTCCATAAGCTGATATGCTTTTTCATTGACCCTAAAATCGGTGAATCCAAGTATCCCATCTGCGTCAATGATGCCCACTAAGTTTACATGATCAAAGTCAAGCCCTTTTACCACCATTTGTGTGCCCACAAGAATATCTAATTTCTGCTGTTCAAACTGTTTGATCAGACTATCATGATCATGTTTGCCCTTTACACTGTCATAATCCATTCTCGCAATTCTTGCATCCGGAAAATATTCATTCAATAATTCCTCGATCTGCTCAGTTCCGAAATTTTTTTGTGTGAAATCATGACTACCACAAGCTGCACATGTATGAATGACAGGATAATGAGTGCCACAATAGTGACAAGTTAGCTTATTCTTGAACTTATGATAGGTTAGGGTTACATCGCAATTCTTGCATTGTGGTATCCAGCCACAGGTGTTACAAATCAAATAGGGAGCATAGCCTCTTCGATTCTGGAAGAGAATCACTTGTTTTTTTTGCTGCAATGATTGTTGGATACTTTCCAACATAGGTGCAGTAAAAGCGATTTTACCTTTTTGCTGAAACTTTTTGATGTCAATCAATTCAATTGAGGGTAATTGTGCATCTCCGAATCGTTCTGTTAATTGAACCAATCCATATTTATGTTGTTCGCAGTTGTAAAAGCTTTCTATAGAGGGGGTAGCACTTCCCAACAACACCTTTGCTCGAAACAGATTGGCATAATAAACCGCCGCATCTCTAGCATGATACCTAGGTGCAGGGTCTTGTTGTTTATAAGAGCCATCATGTTCCTCATCAGTAATGATCAGGGAAAGATTTTTGAAGGGTAAAAACAAGGAAGATCTAGCCCCAAGAATCACTTTGATCTCTCCACTCTTGACCTTATTCCATATTTCCACTCTCTCATTGGCATTGAATTTAGAATGATAGATCGCAATATGTCCGCCAAAATATTCTTGTAATCTTCTAATGATCTGTGCGGTCAAAGCAATCTCAGGTAACATGTATAAGACCTGCTTGCCTTCCTTAATTTGTTCTTCAATAAGTTTGGTATAGATCTGCGTTTTCCCACTGGCAGTAACACCATGCAAAAGGCAAACAGATTTTTCAGCAAATGCCGAACGGATTTCTATCAGCGCTTTTTCTTGTGCATTTGAAAGAGTAAAGTTGATGACAACTGAACGATCCCCGTAGTTGATTCTATCTGTGCTTCTCCTTTCTGAAAGGAGAATTCCTTTATCTATTAAACCTTTTAGTTGAATGGCAGTGGCATTTGACTTTTTTAAAAGCTCATTTTGAATCACTTCTCCTTCGGTGCGTTGCAAATGGAGAAACGCCAATAACAATTCCATTTGTTTGGGAGCTTTTGTCCAGCTATTGAGTAGCGCTGCTAACTTTTCTTCATCCTTATATTGTGGATGTAAGGATATATACGTTTGCTTTTTTTCTTTGTACTTTTCTTTTAATTCCTCCCACACATAACAAACTTCTTTCTCAATCAGCTTTTTGATGATGGGATATACATGTGTAACATCCAGCAATTCTTGAACCTCGCTCAATCGAAGTTCTTTTTTCAACTCGAGGGCTTCTGCTACAATGTATTCGCTATCGGTAAGATCACTAAAATTCAAGTTTCGTTCTTCATTCCATACCAATATACTTTCACTGGATAATTTTAGATTGGCCGGAATGGCAGCTTGCATGATCTCACCTTCAGTACACATGTAGTAGTTCGCCATCCATTCCCAAAAAACCAATTGTTCCTGATGAATGATGGGTTCATGATCTAGAATATTGATAATATCTCTAGGTTCAAATGCTTCAGGTTTGTTGTGGTGGATTTTTTTAATGATACCTGCATACTTTTTACTCTTACCCAGCATCACTTCTACACGAATACCCGGTTGCACTTTTTCCTGAAAAGCCTTAGGGATGGCCCAGGTATAATTCAGGGGTAAGGCAAGTGGTATGATGATCTCTGCGTACACAACATCTAATTTGATCAAAAATAAGGCTTATGCCGTAGGGTAAGTTCGGTAACGGCGAAGTCCTGCATCCATTATTTTGTAGACCTTCTCTTTTAAATGTGGAATATCCTGCATAGACATACCTTGAACAGGTACCTCATCCAGAAAGACCACCCTGCTTTTTCCCGGAGTAAGTGTAAGGATGCTGTTGAAATGAAGCCTTTCAAGTGTATCTACCAATAAGACAGGTTTAATTGGGGTATCGGTTTCTATTGCAATACGAAATGCACCATCATAAAAATCTTTAAGAGGGGCGGGGCCTACATTGAAAGTACCTTCCGGAAAGATAAAAATAGAGATACCATGTTTCAATGCAGATTTAAGTGCACGAACACTTTTGGATCTGGTCTCTGCATTTTTTCGATCCACTAAAACAACAGCAGCTCTATAGATCCACCCAAAAACAGGGATCTTCACCATTTCATATTTTCCTAAGATCCTCACGGGTTGGTGTGCAATCAATACCAGCGGAGGGATGTCCATGTATGAGATATGATTTGCCACAAATATGTATTGCTTTGTGGGATCGTGTGGCGATTCGTATATTTCTTCATGAGTAACCCCGATCAAAAAGTACCACGTGCGGGCCCATATCATGCAAAGTCGATAAATGAGATTTCCTCCCGTGATTTTCCCAAAAGCAAGTGATATAAGAACAAAAGGAAATACCATCAGCATAATGAGCACAAAAAGTAGGAATGCATAAGCACAATACAGCAACTGTAATAGTCTCAGTATGGGATTCATATCCCGAACATAACGAATTAATAGGTCTAACACAAAAAGACCGATACTATTCTGTATCGGTCTGAATCATGTACATCACAGAAATACTAAAACTTATAGACCGCTGCGATCAAAAATGCAACATTGCTTTTTGTATTGCTACTACTGGCACCTTTAAAGAACACATCTTGCGCAGATTGGTCGATTCTTATTTCAGGAATAATGGTGAGATTGTCTTTTTTGAGATTGGCGGAAAGGGTAGTTGCCCATACTTTACCTCCGATACCTACAGGTGACAACTTTCTGTCATCAAAATAGTCCTGTCGGAGTGTAAATCCAAGTGAGGATACAGGATCATAATTCAAGTAAGCAGCATGGCTTTTCCAACTGGATCTTTGTCCCGACAAACAATATGATTGCAGGCTGCCGTCATAAGCGATACTCCATTTATCTGCAATAGCTCCCGTTGTCACAATATTATATTGAGTGGTGCCATTACCGCCTTGAAAATTTGCATATACTTTCCAACGATCGTCTGCAAATGCAGTACTGAATTGTGCAAGTATAAATTTTGCAGAACTCGTGGTGGTAGAATGATCTGTAGGATTAGAGACACCGATCATCAATGCGCTTTTACCACCCAGTGATACATCGGCTTTGACACCTGTATGAAAAAACGGTCCATAGGAGAAACCATAGGACATACTATAGTTTCTGTTACCGGGTGCGTCAACCAATTCATAACCTACATGGGTGGCCCATTTACCCATGGTGAATTTCACTTTGTCGGAAACAGCAAAGCTCAGGTACATTTGTTTGATGGCGGCCATCGAACCAGCATCATTGTAAGAGAATTCTTGCGCTCTTCTGCCAAATCCGATATCTGCAACTGCGGTTGCTTTACCCATGTTATGCTCCGCTTTAAAGGAAGCCATACCTAGTTCAAAAGAATTCTGAGAGTGGGTGAAACTGGTAAAATTGTTGGTTTTAGAAGGTGCATCGGAAAAGCTGTAGCGATAGTAAGCATCTACGGATCCGGAAATAATTGTTGTAGCTTTTTTCGATGAATCGGATTGTGCGGACAAGGTAAAGCAGCCGCATACTGCTGTTGAAAGGGTTAAAATTTTGCGTAACATTGCAATTGGTTTTATAATTAACAAATAGGTACAGCCGGTAAACCTGGTCAGAGGTTTATCATATGGCTGTACCTTATTTCTTTAGCTAATCGTTCAAGGAAAGAAAATGTACTGCGATCAACGGGTCAGCATTCATCGCAGCACAGCATGAGTAATTAATCGGCGAGCATACTTTCTTTCAAGTATCCATTTTCTTCTACCAATAAAGTTCCCTGAACGTATTTTTCGTTGTGCTGGGTTGCATCCAATCCAAGTAGCTCTTCTTCAGAGCTAACACGTAGGGGTAGTATGAAATTGATGAATTTGAAAATGCCATAGGAGACTGCAAAACTGTACACCACAACAATTCCCAGTGCCTTTAATTGTGTAATGAAGAAAGTTGCATTACCATAGAAAAGCCCGTCTGCGCCGGCGCTGTTCACTGTTTTTGTTGCGAAGATACCTGTGAGCAGCATACCTACCATGCCACCGATACCATGACAAGGAAATACATCCAATGTATCATCCAGTTTTGACTTAGACTTGTAATAAACAGCGATGTTGGAAATAATTGCAGAGAGCACACCAATAAAAATAGATTGAGGGATGGCTACAAATCCTGCACCAGGAGTAATGGCTACAAGTCCAACAACAGCACCGATACAGAATCCAAGTACCGAAGGTTTTTTGCCTCTTAATACATCAAAAAACATCCATGATAAACCTGCAGCGGCAGCAGCAGTATTGGTGGTAGCGAATGCAGAAACCGCCAATGCATTTGCACCTAAAGCAGAACCTGCATTAAAACCGAACCATCCAAACCACAATAATCCGGTTCCGATCAAAACATAAGGGATATTGGCAGGTGGAATTTCTTTTTGATCTACGTGTGCTTGTCTGCGTTTTAAAACCAGTGCACCCGCCAATGCTGCACAACCTGCGGAAATATGTACTACTGTTCCACCAGCGAAATCCAAAGCGCCCATTTTGAACAAGAATCCTTCAGGATGCCAGGTCCAATGCGCAATAGGTGCATATACCAATAAGCTGAATAAAGCGATGAAAACTATATATGACGTGAATTTGATCCTTTCGGCCACTGCGCCTACCACTAACCCGGGTGTGATGATCGCGAACATCAGTTGGAAAAGCGCAAATAAAGTAATCGGAATGGTAGGGGCGAGGCTCCAAGGAGCTCCTGAGTTGATCCCTTTAAAAAATAAGTGGGTGGATGGATTACCGATAAAACCACCTATTGATTCCCCAAAGCACAAACTATAAACCACTGTTACCCATAAGATGCTCACCACTCCAGTTGCAACAACACTTTTGATCATAGTGGAAATCACATTCTTGCGATGAACCATGCCGCCATAAAAGAAGGCAAGTCCAGGGGTCATTAAAAATACTAGGGCGGTAGCTACTAATATCCATGTGATATCCGCAGCACTATAAGCTCCCGCTTCATCAGCAAAATTGGGAAGTGAGGGAATGAAAAGAGCTGCAATTGCAACCAGCACCAAAGCCATAAAAGGTGCGATCTTCTGGAAGGTCATTTTTTTCATACTAGGGTTTTAAATTTAACATTACGATTATTTTAATTTAATAATCTTCACCCAAAATACTCAATTATTGAAATTATTAAAGATAAAATATTAACATTTTAATAATTAATATTTGTTTTGTGTGTTGGCTATAAAAGCCATTATTTCTCGGTTTAGTCATATTTTACGTATAAAAAAACCTCCCAAATAACATTGGAAGGTTTTAAAAATAAAATATAATAAATATAATTATGTATTAATTAAGTAGCTTTGGTCCTTGGATTCTAGCACAGAACTTCCCATTAAGTACTGATCTACTCTTCTCGCACATTCTCTTCCTTCACTAATAGCCCAGACTACTAATGATTGTCCTCTTCTCATATCTCCGGCTACAAATACCTTGGGAATACTGGTCTGAAAAAACTTTTCATGTGCTCTCACATTACCTCTATCATCTAACTCAACCCCCAATTCTGAAATCAGCCCATCATGTTGTGGATGAACAAAACCCATGGCTAGTAAGGCCAATGTGCATGGTATCTCCCTTTCAGATCCGGGAATCTCTTCAAAACCGGCTGGTTTATGATCTGTAGATGCCTTCCATTGTAAATCTGCTATCAATATTGATTTCAGGTGTCCACTTTCATCACCTAAAAATGCTTTTGTTATAACAGCCCATTGTCTATTGGCGCCCTCCTCATGTGAAGAGGTCGTTTTTAAAGTCATTGGGTACGTAGGCCAAGGCATTGCATCAGTTCTTTTTTCCGGCGGCTTTGGCATCAGTTCTAATTGTGTAATAGACAAAGCGCCATGTCTGTTCGAAGTTCCCACACAGTCACTGCCGGTATCGCCACCACCAATCACCACTACATGGCGATTTGTTGCGAATATCTCTTCTATTTTGATCTGCTCACCGGATACACGTTGGTTTTGCTGCTTTAAAAATTCCATCGCAAAATGAACCCCCTTCAATTCACGTCCAGGTATATTCAAATCGCGTGGAATGGTAGAGCCACCTGCTAAAACAATGGCCTGGTACTCTCTCAACAAATCATTGATGCTAATATTCACGCCTACATGTGCATTGCACTTAAAAACAATACCTTCTTCTTCTAACAACGATATTCGTCTTTCAACTACCCATTTCTCTAACTTAAAATCTGGTATGCCATAACGCAGTAATCCACCCGGATATGCATCTCGCTCAAATACGGTCACCTGATGACCAGCATAATTCAATTGAGCTGCTGCTGCTAGTCCTGCAGGACCGGAACCAACGACTGCAATTTTTTTTCCGGTTCTCAGATTCGGTTTTCTGGGTTGTACAAAACCTCTTTCAAAAGCAATTTCAATGATATGCTTTTCGATTTCTTCAATGGTGACTGGATTCTGATTGATGCCTAATACGCATGCACTTTCACAAGGCGCCGGACAAATACGTCCGGTGAATTCGGGAAAGTTATTGGTGACGCTGAGTAACTCATAAGCCTCATGCCAGTTTTGTCTGTAAACGGCATCATTGAATTCGGGAATGATATTTCCTAAAGGACAACCGCTATGACAAAACGGAACGCCACAATTCATACAGCGAGCCGATTGCTGATTCAATTGCTCATCAGACATACGTTCTACAAACTCTTTGTAATCACCCACTCTTTCCCGTGGTGATCTTTTGGAAGGATGATGCCTTTCAAATTCAATAAATCCTGTTGGTTTACCCATAAACAATCATTGAATAGATTAATGTCCTTGTGTTACAACGGCTTTCTTTTGTAATGCCTTTTTATAATCTCCGGGAAATACTTTCACGAAATTTTTTAATTGGTTCTCAAAATCGCTGAGTATAAATCCTGCTACGGTGCTACCCGTATACACATGATGTTGCTCGATCATCTCTTTGAGATATTGTATATCCTCTGCCTCCAGTGGATCCAACGCTACCATTTCCATATTGCATTTTTCAGGAAACGATCCATCTACATCATAGATATATGCAATACCACCACTCATACCCGCTGCGAAATTTCTTCCGGTAGCACCCAATATGATGGCTTTGCCTCCCGTCATGTACTCACAGCCATGATCTCCCACACCTTCTACTACTACCTCAGCACCTGAATTTCTGACCGCAAATCGTTCACCTGCTTTTCCTCTGATGAATGCTTTTCCCGATGTAGCACCGTACAATGCCACATTTCCAATGATGATATTTTCTTCCGGAACAAACGCAGAACCTTTATGTGGGTAGACAATTAATTTTGCTCCGCTCAATCCTTTTCCGAAATAATCATTCGCATCTCCCTCCAATTCTAGCGTAACACCTCGCGTATTGAATGCACCAAAACTTTGTCCGGCTGTTCCTGTGAAACTAAAATGAATCGTATCATCCGGCAGACCAGCTGCTCTGTGCTTTTTTGTGATCTCATTGGATAGGATCGTTCCGATGGTTCTGTCGGTATTTTTAATGGGTAAGCTTGCTTTTACTTTTTCTTTTGTATCAATAGATGTCTTTGCTAATTCCAATAATTTCCAATCAAGCACACTGCTCAGACCATGATCTTGTATTTCTTGTTGATATAATCCCGTGTACAAGGATTGTGGTTCTTTGAAAAGAACTGCTGATAGATCCAACTTATCATATTTCCAATGAGTGATACCATCTCTCATTTCCAATGCATCTGCTTGTCCAACCATTTCATTCACCGTTCTATAACCCAACTCCGCCATGATCTCTCTTAACTCTTGTGTGATGAATTTGAAAAAGTTGACAACATGATCAGGATCTCCTGCAAAACGTTTTCTTAATGCAGGATCCTGCGTGGCAACACCAACCGGACAAGTATTCAAATGACATTTACGCATCATGATACATCCTTCTACGATCAATGCTGCAGTAGCAACGCCCCATTCTTCTGCGCCTAATAAAGTTGCAATGGCAATGTCTCTGCCTGTTTTCATTTGTCCATCAGCCTGTACTACAATGCGACTCCTCAATTTATTTTTCACCAATGTTTGATGCGTTTCCGCCAATCCTAATTCCCAGGGTAGTCCGGCATGTTTGATAGAGCTGATAGGAGAGGCTCCTGTTCCGCCATCATGTCCTGATATCAATACTACATCTGCTTTGGCCTTTGCAACACCGGCTGCAATGGTTCCTACACCTGCTTTAGAAACAAGTTTTACATTGATCCTTGCTTGTCTGTTGGCATTCTTCAAATCAAAGATCAACTGTGCCAGATCTTCGATCGAATAAATATCATGATGTGGTGGGGGAGAGATCAATCCTACACCAGGTGTTGCATGTCGTGTTTTGCCAATCCATTCATCCACTTTGTGTCCGGGTAGTTGTCCGCCTTCGCCTGGCTTGGCACCTTGTGCCATTTTAATTTGTAATTCATCAGCTTCTGTCAGGTATAAACTTGTAACACCAAATCTCGCTGATGCCACTTGTTTGATCGATGATCGCATCGAATCTCCATTCGGTAAAGGTTGATATCGGATCTCATCTTCTCCACCTTCTCCTGTGTTGCTTTTGCCTCCCAGTCTATTCATGGCAATAGCCAGTGTTGTATGCGCTTCCCATGAGATCGAACCAAAAGACATGGCACCTGTTGCGAATCTTTTGTAAATGTTTTCAGCTGGCTCTACTTCATCAATGGATATCGATGGACGATTCTTTTTGAATTGAAATAAACTACGCAATGTGCAAGCTTTCTCTGATTGATCATTGATAAGTTTTGAATATTTCTTGAAAGTATTGTAGTCATTGCTTTTGGTAGCATGCTGCAGTAAGTGAATGGTCTGTGGATTGAATAAATGAAATTCACCTTTGCGTTTCCATTGATAAATGCCACCCACAGGTAGACGGTCTACAGGGATATCTTTTTTTCCAAAAGCAAAGAAATGTTTTGCTAAAGTTTCTTTGGCGATCTCATCCAATCCCATTCCTTCTATTCTGGATGTTGCTCCGGTGAAATAAGTATCCACTACTTTTTTATTCAAACCGATGATCTCAAAGATTTGTGCGCCTTGGTATGATTGTAAAGTAGAGATGCCCATTTTTGAGAACACTTTCAATAAACCTTCATTGACAGCTTTGATATAGTTCTTCTTGAGTTGATCAGCATCAAATACTGTTTGTAGTTTGTTACTCAACTTCATGTCTCTAATAGAAGACAATGCGAGGTATGGATTGATGGCAGTTGCGCCAAAGGCAATTAAGCATGCGAAGTGATGTACTTCCCAAACATCACCTGCTTCTACAATGATGCCTACTTGTCCGCGATATCCTTTGCGTATCAAATGATGATGCACGGCGGCAGTAGCTAATAAAGATGGAATCTGTGCGTGATCTGAGTCAATGGCCCTGTCTGTAAGAATCAATACTTCAAAACCATCTTCAACAGCATCTGCTGCATACCTGCAAATTCTATCCAGACCTGCTTTTAAAGAGCCTGGCTTTCCATCAGCACGGAAATAAGTTTGTAATGTTTTTGCTTGAAAAATGCCGGTATCAATGCTTCGAATCTTTTCTAATTCGTAGTTATTCAATACAGGATGTTTCAATGCTACACTATGACAAGCCAAGGGGTCTTCTACCAAAAGATTACCATTGCTTCCTGCAAATGTAGCAAGCGACATCACCATTCGTTCGCGTATAGGATCGATTGGCGGATTGGTAACTTGTGCGAACAATTGTTTGAAGTAGCTGCTTAGGTGTTGTGGTTGCTCGCTTAATACCGCTAATGGTGTGTCAGTTCCCATCGAACCGATGGGTTCTTTACCGTCCAATGCCATTGGTGCAATGATGGTATCAAGGTCTTCCGTAGAATAACCAAATGCTTTTTGGTATTTGAAAACCTGATCATGTTCCAAATGTGTGAACATCACTCTTGGCTCAGGTAGCTCTTCTAGTCTGATCTTGTATTTGTTCAACCACTCTCCATATGGTTTTTGAGAACAGATTTGTTGCTTTAATTCTTCATCACTAATGATTCGTCCCTGTTCCATGTCAACCACAAACATTTTCCCCGGCTGTAATCTTCCTTTTTCTTTGATCAGTGAAGGATCGATGGGAAGTGTTCCTGTTTCTGATGCCATGATCACTCGGTCATCGGTTGTGACACAATATCGTGATGGACGTAACCCATTTCTATCCAATGTAGCGCCAATGATTTTTCCATCTGTGAATGAAATGGAAGCAGGTCCGTCCCAGGGTTCCATCATGCAAGCGTGGTATTCATAAAATGCTTTTTTAACTGGGTCCATATGGTCATTACCATCCCAGGCTTCCGGGATTAGCATCATCATCACATGTGGTAATGATCTTCCGGTGAGTGTCAGTAATTCGATCATATTATCCAGACAAGCAGAATCAGATTGTCCTGTTGTTACGATCGGTAATAGCATGTCCATTTCTTCTCTCGTGAAATAGGGAGAAGTAAATCCTTTTTCGCTTGTTCTTAACCAGTTCAGATTGCCTTGTAAAGTGTTGATCTCTCCATTGTGTGCAATGTATCGGAAAGGTTGTGCCAGTTTCCAGGAAGGGAATGTGTTTGTTGCAAATCTGGAGTGTACCAGTCCGAATGCGGATACAACACGTTTGTCATTCAGATCAGGAAAATAACCTCGTACTTGTGTGCTGGTGAGTTGTCCTTTGTAAACAATGGTTTTGTGTGAAAGGGAGGCGAGATAAAATCCGATCTCGTCTTTCTTGACCGTATTGTTGATCGTGTGTGTGGCATAATTGCGCAACACAAAAAGTTTTCTTTCAAAATCATCGGGGTTCGAGATATGATCCGGACAAGCGATGAATACCTGTTCCATGAAAGGTTCTACGGAAAGTGCAGTTTTGCCAATATCGGTTGTGTTAACGGGAACTTTTCGATAACAGAGAATGTCGAGTCCTAGTTTTTCTGCAGAACGATTGAAGATATCGCGACATTCTTCACGCAGTCTCAATTCTTTCGGGAAAAAAATAAATCCAACACCATACTTGCCATAGGCGGGTAGATGTACGCCTTGACGAATGCACTCATCAAAAAAGAATTCATGAGGAATTTGGATCATGATACCTGCGCCATCACCTGTATTGCTTTCGCAGCCGCAAGCGCCGCGGTGTTCCATGTTTTCCAATACGGTCAAAGCATCCGCAATGTGCTGGTGTGATTTACTGCCTTTGATGTTTGCTACGAAACCAATACCACAGGCATCATGTTCGAAGCTAGGGTCATACAAACCCGTGCTGTTGTTTGAAACAAGCATGTGCAACCGAATTAAAGTTCAGGAAATAGAATGGCAGGCAATCAGAACTAAATTAACCAATAAAATTGTAGAAAAGAAAATAGTTGTTCAATAAATATGAACATTGGTTAAATATTGTTCAATGAAATAAGATTTTAGTATTCAATCGTTCAAAACAAACGTTAGTTTTTTGAATGATTAGCTATTGGTGCTGTCTCTATAAACAAAATAGTCTGAAGGAAATTGCAGAGAAGATAAGTCTGTTTCTTTTTTGAAAATACCATACACAGTACTACCTGTGCCGGTCATAGATGCGTACACTGCTCCGTACTGATACAAAGTCTCTTTGAGCTCATGGATTTTTGGATAAGCATCCATAACAGGTGTTTCAAAATCATTGATCAATTGATCCCGCCAAGTAATAGGATCTTGTGAAACAATCTGTTCGCAACTCTTAGTGGGTATAGTAGGAGTCAATTGTCCGAAAGCCCATCCGGTAGGCACATGTATACCCGGATTAATCAACACAAATTGATAGCCTGTAAGATCCAACAATAACGGTTTCATGATCTCACCTCTTCCGGTTGCATAACATGGTTGATTCAAAATAAAGAATGGACAATCGCTGCCCAACTGCAATGCATATTGAATCAATTGTTCTTGTGTTAATCCCAATTGAAAATGTTGATTCAGTAAACGTAAAGTAAAAGCGCCATCAGCACTGCCACCGCCTAATCCAGCACCCATGGGGATGGTTTTATGCAAGTGCATTTGAATGCCTGGTAAAGAGGGAAAGTCTTGTTTCAGTAATGTATATGCTTTGACACAAAGATTTTTATCAACTTCTCCTTGAACGGTTAACCCTGTTACATTGAAATCAACAGGGGTATCACTATTGCCACGTACAATTTCCAGTGCATCTCTTAATCCATTGATTGGATAAAACACTGTTTCAATATCATGGTACCCATCTTCCCGCTTACGAATCACCCGAAGACCCAGATTGATTTTAGCGTTAGGGAAGAAGACCATAGGGGAGGTGTGAATGGTGAATTGTCAATGGTGAATAGTGAATAGTGAGTAATGAGTAATGCTTTAGATCTATTTTCAAACTACTTGCAGCTTGCGGCTTGTAGCTTGAAGCCATGAGCTCATAGCTCGCAACTCAAAGCTTATTTCCTCTTATTCATCTCATCTCTAATTGCAATTGCTCTGATGTAGTCTTCGTGTTCCAATACATCATTGAGTAGGGTTTGCAATTCTTCGAGACTCATATTGCTGAGGTCTTCGCGACCGCTGCCACTTTCTTCAACGCCAACAGCTTCTGCTTTTTGTTTTTTCCCGGTTCCTCCATCTTCCATCAAAATACCTGCATTTTCTAAGATATGCTCATAGGTATAAATGGGGCAGCCAAAACGAACGGCCAATGCTAAGGCGTCACTGGTTCTACTGTCTATTTCAACGGTATCATGTTCTGTAAAGCACACCAGTTTGGAGTAGAAAATACCTTCTTGCAAATCACTGATGATGATCTCCTGTAATTCCACATTGAAAGCATTCATGAAATTTTTCATGAGATCATGGGTCAGCGGACGGCTAGGTTGCATGTGTTCCAAAGCCACGGCAATGGCTTGTGCCTCAAAACCACCAATCACGATCGGTAATCTCCTCATTCCATTGGTTTCACCTAATACCACTGCATAAGAATGCGTTTGGGTAATACTGTGTGAAAGCGCCACTATTTCCAATTCTATCTTTTTCATAGACCCCACGAAAATAAACCAAAATAATATATGATTCAAAGTGAGTTCAAACTTGGACAAATAAGTAAGAATTGCCTGATAAAGCGATTTAAGACCTCTTTTAACTGAGTTAACTAGAATAATCTGTTAAAACGTGAATCATATAATCCATATCTATAGTTGTGTAATACAACTGCCTATTGTTAGTTGACCTTTATGGTCTGGAAATGATTTCAGAAACTAAAATGATATTATGGAAGAGAAAGAAACAATTGTTGATCAAAAGATTCAAGAGCGCCCCATACTTTATGGGATGTTTTCAGACAGAGATAGCGCAGAAAATGCCTACAATGCTATGTTTGAAAGAGGGTACGAATCAAAAGACATTAATCTGATCATGTCTGATGAAACTAAAATGAAAAGTTTTACAGAGGAAGGACCTGTAACAGACATGGGTAACAAAGCATCTGAAGGATTGGCAACCGGATCAACAATAGGCGGTACAATTGGCGCTATAGTGGGAGTTATTGCTGCTATTGGAACTGGGTTGGTGATCCCAGGGTTGGGAATTGTTATAGCCGGACCTATTATAGCAGGATTGGCTGGTGCTGGAGCGGGCGGCATAGCTGGCGGAATGATTGGTGCACTCATTGGAGTGGGTATTCCTGAAGAGAAGGCTAAAATTTATGAGTCAGGAATTAAAAGCGGCAATATCCTTATTGGCGTACATCCTAAAAATGGAGAAGATGCCTCTTTTTTTATTAAAAATTGGCGTGATAATCGCGCTATAGAAATTTACAATTAAATCTCGTCAATGATTTTCCTAAACATTTAAATAAAAAAAATGAACAACACATCCACCAACAAATCAAACATGAATAAGAACAGTTATGATACTAATAAAAGAGCTGCTATGAAATCTTCTCAACTGATGCAACTATTTGAAACATCTTTGAAAGATATTTATTGGGCTGAAAAAGCATTGGTCAAAGCAATTCCAAGGATGATAGAAAAAGCTACGGATGAAGATCTTAGCTGGGCGCTTACCAAACACTTGGCCGAAACAGAAGATCAAGTTGTCAGACTTGAAGAGGTATTTGCCTCAATAGAGGTTGAAGCAAAAGCAGAAAAATGTGAGGCTTTGGCCGGACTGATTAAAGAGGCAGAGGAAATTATGGACCAATGTGAAGAAGGTGCTATGCGTGATGCGGGAATTATAGCTGCTGCACAAAAAATAGAACATTATGAAATTGCTACTTATGGCACATTAAAACAATTTGCTGTTACACTTAAGCTCACTAACGCGGTTAATCTTCTTGATCTTACACTGCAGGAAGAAATAGTGTCAGATGAAAAATTATCTGAAGTAGCAATGGATGCTATTAACATTGAAGCTGCAGCAACTACTGAAGCATAAATAATCTAGATAGGAGCTTACAATACTAAGTTGTAGGCTCCTAACTATTTAAATAATCCCTTTCTTAACTGTTTGTCAAATATAAAAGTTCCGAAGGGGAAAAAAGCTGCCAGAAAAGCCCAGATCAACATTTGAAATGGCCATTGCTTTTCTTCCTTGACCACATACGCCAGCCAGCAATAGGCTATGAACAATAAGCCATGCACCCAGCCGGTATATTTTACCGCTTCTGGGATACCCGCAAAATATTTCAGCGGCATGGCAATAGCAAGTAATACCAATAAAGAAACACCTTCGGCAATACCTACTTTACGGAATAGTGGTAATGAACTTTTCATACTGCAAAGAAACAGGGAAGGATTGAGTAATTTGCAGAAAATAACACTGAATTATGCCATTAGTTGAGTTAGCATCGATTACTCCCAAAGAAATAGTCCCTGGTTATGCTGCCCGTTTTATTCATACCGAAAACATGACCTTTTCTTATCTGGATGTGAAAGCAGGGGCCGCTTTAAAAGAACATGCACATCCGCATGAGCAAGTAGCACATGTCTTGGAAGGTGAGTTTGAATTGACACTCGATGGAGAACCGATTCGTTTTAAACCCGGACAAGTAATCGTGATTCCATCCAATGTTCGTCACTCCGGATTGGCGATCACCGATTGTAAGTTATTGGATGTTTTTTATCCCATTCGGGAAGATTATCGTGCACTTTAAAAATGAAATGATGAATCTGGATCTCACCAATAAAACAGCACTTGTATGTGGAGCTTCTCAAGGACTAGGCGCTGCTGTTGCACATGAATTGGCCATTCTTGGAGCTCATGTATGGCTAATGGCGCGTAATGAAGAGAATTTGAAAGCAGTGAAACAGTCTTTAGATATTTCTCTCGGACAACAACATGGTTATTTTGTAGCAGACTCAGGTGACCCTGAACACATCAAACAATTGATCACAGATTTTCTATCCAAAGGAAAAAGCATTGATATCCTCGTGAATAATACCGGTGGTCCTGCTGCAGGTCCTTTACTCAATACTTCTTTGGAAGACATGCAAAAAGGAGTGACCGCTCATTTGTTGACGGCACACACTTTAGCGCAATTGGTAGTGCCGGGTATGAAAGCAAATAAATTCGGACGAATTATCAATATCCTTTCTACAGCAGTGAAACAACCTATTAATGGATTGGGTATTTCGAATACCGTTCGGGCAGGTGTAGCAAATTGGGCAAAGACATTGGCGAATGAGATCGGACAATATGGGATCACTGTCAATAATGTATTACCGGGTTATACTAAAACAGATCGACTCGATTATTTATTCGGCAAACAAGCGTCGGATGCAGGCACCACTGTTGATGCGATTGTTGAAAAAACAATCTCCATGATTCCTGCAGGAAGATTGGGAGAACCGGAAGAATTTGCTGCCGCTGTTGCGTTTCTGTGTTCACCTGCGGCGGGATATATCAATGGAATCAATTTGCCGGTGGATGGTGGGAGAGTGGGGAGTTTGTGAGGTTGCTGGTCAGGCGACTAACTACGGCGATCGTTTGTAATTTTTATTATTCGGTCGAGGCCAACAATAGTAATAAAATGACATAATCTTATGACAATAAATGATTTTGTAAGAGAGCTTCGAAACTGGAAGTTTACTAGGTATAAAGCAATCAATTTTGCTATTGGGATTTTTGCTTTGCTTATATATGAATTTGTTGGAAGGCCTATTTATCGACCCTACATATACAATAATAAAATCAATGACTTTCATATTGCCGATACATTAGGTAATACATTCGGCACCTTGCCAACCATTTTTTTCTTAATCGCTATTTTATCTAATGAAATTACAAAAGGCAACTATTTAATAAAGCTAGGAACGTTAAGTATTGTTGCTTTTGAACTTGCTCACCCGTTGCTTGGAAAACCAATAGACATTTGGGACATCCTTGCTACTATTTTAACTGGGTTTATAAGTTATATTGTCTATAACAGTATTTTTCAGAACAAACAAGCAGAGAAAAAAGTATTAGACCGATAATTGCGTTTTATCATATAGACTCTGTCTGATACTGTCGAATAAAAAAAGGATCGGTACTAGCCGATCCTTTTACTAATAATTATTTGAAAACTATTTTGCTTTCAATTTTTTGATCTCTTCTGTCAACTTCGGCACTACTTCAAATGCATCACCTACAATTCCATAATCCGCTGCTTTGAAGAATGGCGCTTCAGGATCTTTGTTGATCACTACGATCACTTTACTACGGTTCACACCGGCAAGGTGTTGAATCGCACCCGAGATACCAATGGCGATGTATAAATTTGGCGCTACCTGTACACCTGTTTGTCCTACGTGCTCATGGTGTGGTCTCCAGTGTGCATCGCCTACAGGTCTGCTACAAGCAGTAGCAGCACCCAGTTCTTTGGCAAGGTCTAACAGAATACCCCAGTTCTCAGGACCTTTCAATCCACGTCCGCCACTCACAACGATTTCAGCTTCTGTCAATGGCACTTCACCACTTACTTTATTCACAGCTGTTACCTTCACTTTTGGTGCATCTACAGCGATTGATAATTGATTCACTTCTGCAGTTCCTTCACCCGCAATAGTGGTATAACTATTCGGATTCAAAGAGATCACTTTCACTGGAGAAGAGATGCTCACATTGGCAAATGCTTTTCCAGAGAAAACAGTTTTGCGAACTACAAATCCATTACTAGTATCCGGTAATGCACAAGCACCAGCTACTAAACCGGCTTTTAGTCGAACAGCTACACGAGCAGCTACTGCTTTACCTGTTTGGTTATGAGAGAACACAACTACGTTCGCACCTGATTGTGTGGCTGCTTCAGCAATTACTTTGGCGTACACTTGCGCATCCAGTTGATTCAGTGAAGCGTTGTTTACCTGGTGTACTTTTTTCACACCATATTTTCCTAATGAAGCAAGGTCATCACTTACACTACCCAATACCAATGCTTCAGCAGTAGTACCCAATTGCTCCGCAACTTTAACACCATATGTCAATGCTTCAAAAGAAGCTTTCTTGATATGGCCTTCTGATTGATCTACAAATATTAAAACAGACATGGTCTTTTGTTTGATGGTTTGAAATAAGAAAGATTAAATGGCTTTGGCTTCTTCGTGTAATAGTTTTACCAGTTCAGCCACGTTATCCGGACTTACCAATTTTACTCCGGCTTTTGCAGGAGGCATTTCAAAACTTACGATCGAAGTCAATGCATCAGCAGCAACAGGTTCCACCACTTTCAATGGTTTGGTACGTGCAGCCATGATACCACGCATGTTTGGAATACGTTGCTCAGCCACACCTTTCTGACAGCTAACTACAGCTGGTAATGCCACTTCAGCAACTTCTTCACCACCTTCGATTTCACGAGTAACGGTAGCGTTGCTTCCGGCCAATTCAAATTTGGTAGCCAAAGAAATATATGGAGCATCGATCATCTCAGCGATCATACCACCAATCGAAGAACCATTGTAATCGATGGTTTCTTTTCCTGTGAATACGAGATCATATCCATCCTTAGCAATGGCAGCAATTTGTGCTGCGATATAAGAACTATCACTGTTATCAGTATTGATACGAATGGCTTCATCACCACCTAAAGCCAATGCTTTGCGGATGATAGGCTCAGCATCTGCTCCACCTACAGTCACCAGATGTACAATCGTGGCAGGATCTTTTTCTTTCAATTCAATGGCACGTACCAAAGAATACCACTCGTCATAGGGATTGATGATCCACTGTACACCATTCTCATCGAATTTGGTATTGCCATCAGTAAAGGCAATTTTCGAAGTAGTGTCCGGTGTCTTGCTAACACAAACTAAAATTTTCATACGTCAATATTGTTTTGCTGAAATTCGTTTAAATAGTTGTTTATGCAACTAATTACAAATATAAGGCAGATTTGTTTCCGGCAAAGGTTCGGATATTTTTTTTAACAGGCGAAATTTGTTGGGGAGCTTATGGCTAATGGCAGATGGTTCATAGCACATAGCCTAGAATTAACTTTTCTTACAATAACCCATGAACTATAAGCTATCAGCTGTCTTATCTTCGTCCTATGGACCGCATTGCACGTATAAAGGCCTTTTTGGAGCAGAATCCAAAGGATAGTTTTTTGCGCCATGCTTTGGCGTTGGAGTATATAAAATTGGAACAATTGCAAGAAGCTAAAACGCTGTTTTTAGCCCTGTTGAACGATGATCCTGGTTATGTAGGATCGTACTATCATCTTGCGAAACTATTGGAAACCCTGGAAGAAAGAGAAGCTGCTATCGAGTGGTACGAAAAAGGGATGGAAACTGCGAAAAAGGCAGGAGATAACCATGCATTAAATGAACTCCGAGCAGCCTATGAAGATTTGATTTTTTGATCTTTGATCTTTGATTTCTTGATTTGGAAAATAAAATCAAGAAATCAAAGATCAAGAAATCAAAGATTAGCTTCCTCTCGAGCCACCCGTCTTAATGGGTTTCTTGGTTACACCTACCGCTTTAGCACCGGGTTTGGCAATGAATTTAGAAGCTTGTGCTGCGTTTTTAGGTCCGCTGGCACCGCCTTTACCGCCTTTTTTGTTATTAACAGGTAATCCCATGTTTTTAGGTTTTACTCAAATATAATGAAATGACTTTTGAAGTTTGATTTTTTGATCTTTGATTTCTTGATTTGGGAAGAAGTAAAAAGTCAAAAATAAAATTCAAAAAATCACAGATCAAAAAATCAAAAATAAAATGACGTATTTTGACGCACCCTAAAAACAACGATATGTCTGCTACGATTGCTTATGATTATGCCAAATACAAAACTCCGGTCGGCACACAACTGAATTGTAAAGGATGGATTCAGGAAGCTGCATTACGAATGTTACTCAATAACCTTGATCCGGCAGTTGCTGAAAGACCGGAAGATCTTATCGTATACGGTGGAAGAGGAAAAGCAGCAAGAAATATAGAAGCCCTTGATAAAATCATCGCCTCACTTAAAAAATTAGAGAATGATGAAACGCTGTTGATTCAAAGTGGCAAGCCTGTGGGTATTTTGAAAACACATCCTGATGCGCCTCGTGTTTTGTTGTCTAATTCCCAACTCGTTCCCAATTGGGCCAACTGGAAACATTTTACAGAGTTGGAGCAAAAAGGATTGATGATGTATGGACAAATGACCGCAGGTTCTTGGATCTATATTGGCTCACAAGGAATTGTTCAAGGCACTTATGAAACATTCGCAGCAGTAGCGGATAAACATTTTGGTGGTTCTTTGAAAGGCACTTTGAGTGTGACAGCAGGTCTTGGCGGAATGGGAGGCGCTCAACCTTTGGCCATTACCATGTGTGATGGTGTTGCACTGTGTGCAGAAGTAGAAGAGTGGCGTATCGATAAACGTATTGAGACGCGCTACCTGGATGTGAAATTCCATGACATTGACGAGGCGATTGATCGTGCATTGATCGCTCGTGAAAAAGGAGAGCGATTAAGTATTGGTGTACTGTGCAATGCCATCGCATTATTACAACGATTGATCGACAGAAAAATAAAAGTAGATGTATTGACCGATCAAACTTCTGCACACGATCCGTTGATTGGATATATTCCTCATACCCTCGATAATCAGGCTGCAAATGTTTTAAGAGACAAAGATCCGGATGCCTATATCGCATTGGCTTATGATAGTATGAAATTGCATGTTGAATTGATGTTGCAGTTGCAGCAATCAGGTGCCATCACTTTTGATTATGGCAACAACTTACGGGCACGTGCAGCTGAACATGGATTGAAAAATGCATTTGATTTTCCGGGTTTCGTTCCCGCATATATTCGTCCATTGTTCTGTGAAGGAAAAGGTCCGTTTCGATGGGCGGCTTTGAGTGGGGATCCTGCTGATATAGCTGTTACAGATGAGTTGATCATGCAAATGTTTCCTGAAAATACATCCATGTTGCGTTGGATGAAAATGGCAAAAGAAAGAATTGCTTTTCAGGGCTTGCCAGCCAGAATTTGTTGGTTGGGACAAGGTGAAAGAGAAAAGGCAGGTTTGGCTTTCAATGAACTGGTACGAACTGGAAAAGTAAAAGCGCCCATCGTAATCGGTAGAGATCATTTAGATACAGGATCTGTAGCATCTCCAAATCGCGAAACAGAAGCCATGCTGGATGGCAGTGATGCGGTTGCAGACTGGCCGATCCTGAATGCATTGGTGAATACAGCCGGTGGTGCCAGTTGGGTGAGTTTACATCATGGTGGTGGAGTAGGAATGGGGTATAGTATTCATGCCGGTATGGTAATCGTTGCAGATGGTACGGATGCAGCTGCACAAAGATTAGCACGTGTATTAAGAAATGATCCTGGAATGGGTGTAATCAGACATGCAGATGCAGGATATGAAATCGCACAACAAACATTATCAAAACATAACTTGGGAATTTAGTCGAAGGGTAGGACGTAGATTTTTCTGATTATTTATGATTGATCAGTATCATAACCAATCATAAAAATCTGCGTCCCATCTATAACTTCAATCAAGTCGCTTCATCAACATGTCATCAATCTTTTTAAAAAGATGATACGGCTTATAAGTACGCCATTCAGGCAGATCAATTAATTCGATATAATAATTCAATTTCTTCTTTTTGAAATCATACTGTGCTGCATCACTCATGTTCAACGCAACAGCCCATCCATTTTCATCACTCAGTTCTTCATACCACTCTTGATAATATTCTTTGTCACTGCTGTGAAAGTTCAACACATTTTCTGCAATGAGAATGTATTTTACGATGCCCTGTTTGTACAGTAGATCCATCACTTCGCGCTTCAACTCCATGATATCATTTTCAATGGCATCATTCCATTCTCCGATCAATTCAATGATGGCAAAATTCAATTCATAATCTATATAGATGATCTTCAGATATAAAGTCTTACTTCCAAAGTCATCCCACTGTGGATGGATATAATAATTGTAAACCGTTTGAGAAAATTCAAACTCGCTATATGTGCGCCCAAAAAAAGGAGAACGATTGTCTTCCTCCGAAACATAGATATGACGCCAGTTATAGAATGGTTCGATGTTGTGCATGCCGAGAAAATATGAAATAAGAAATATAAAATAAGGAATAAGCAAGTAGGTGAAAATTTATTTTCTTATTCCTTATTTCTCTGTTCCTTATTCCTCTGTTTTTACTGCCCTGCAGCTTCAACTGCTTTCTTTACACTTCCGTGTTTGAGCAGAAGGTCTTTGGCTACTTCGTATTCGGTGATCTTGAGTTTGTCCATGACCATCTTTACACCTCTGTCAACCAGCTTTACGTTACTGAGTTGCATGTTCACCATTTTATTGTCTTCTACTCGTCCGAGTTGAATCATTACGGAAGTAGAGATCATGTTCAACACCAATTTCTGTGCAGTACCACTTTTCATACGAGTACTGCCGGTAACAAATTCAGGACCTACGACCACTTCTACCGGAAAATCTGCTTCTCTTGAAACAGGAGTATTTGGATTACAACTGATACTACCCGTGATAATCCCTCTTTTGCGACATTCCTTTAAGGCACTGATTACATAAGGAGTGGTACCGCTGGCTGCCAATCCTACTACCACATCTTTATCACTGATAAAATGTTTTTGAAGATCAGCCCATCCTTGTTCGGTACTGTCTTCTGCAAATTCAACTGCTTGTGTAATGGCTTTATCACCACCGGCAATCAATCCAATCACCAGACCATAAGGAACTCCAAAACTTGGTGGACATTCACTTGCATCCACGATTCCCAATCTACCGCTGGTACCGGCACCGATATAGAATAGTCGACCACCTGCGAGCATTTTATCAGAAATAGCTGCCACTAATTTTTCGATCTGAGGGATGGCTTTTTCCACTGCGTGTGGTACCATCTTGTCTTCATTGTTGATGTTCATCAACAATTCTTGTATCGACATTTTCTCTAGATGTCTGTATGTAGAAGCTTGTTCGGTAACTTTAATAAACTCAGCCATAATTCTTTTTTAGCGATGATATTCAATAAGGCCCTGCATCGGGGCTTTCAATACCCTTCCCAGTTCCAATTCGTAAGTGTTACAAAGGTCTTTTAATACATCTTTGAAACCAAATGCAATACTTCCCACAAAATGGATCGGATGCGTCCAGCTTTCTCTGTATTTGTATAAATGTGTGAAGAAGAAATCATTCAGTCCATCTTCAATGATATTCTCGATCATATAATGACCACGATTCTCTGCAAGAAATATAGCATAGGAAGCGAGGTATCTATTGGCCAGCGGTTTTTTATATACGTTTTCAAGGATCTCCATTGGAGTTACCATAAAACGTTTTTCAAATCTTGCTTTCAGTTCTTCATCATAGGTGTTGTACAAATAATACTGGACTACTTTTTTGCCCAAATAAGCACCACTTCCTTCATCGCCTAAAATATATCCCAAGCCCGGACTGTTCTTCACCATTTTTCTTCCATTATAAAAGCATGAATTGGCGCCGGTACCGAGAATACAGGCAATACCTTTTGATTTGCCGCATAATGCTCTAGCCGCAGCTAATAGGTCGTTTTGTACTTCTGTTTTTGCCTTCGGGAACAATTTTTTAAAAACTGACTTAACAATCTTTATGTTGTTAGGATTACCCAAACCTGTTCCATAGAAATAGATCTCATGGATGGTGATCTTTTTCAATTTGGGGAGTAATTCTTTCTCTAACAGGCTTATGATCTGAGGGCCCGACAAGAAATAGGGGCTGATCCCTTGGGTGTAGATCGTTTTTTTCTTTTTTCCGTTCTCCAATACACACCATTCACATTTGGTGGCACCACTATCGGCAATTAATCTTACAGGCATAAACAAATTTTGAAGACGGATAATGTCAACAAGCCACGAAGTACGAAAATTTTAATGAAAATGCCACCTGTTTTGTTGAATGTTTCAATACTAATAACTGTTAGCCGTTTATCATGAACAACATCGCTATTTAGGCTTGAATTTCAGATATTTGCCGTATGGGAAATAATAAAGTAAAGGTTTGGTTACCCCTGATGTTCTCCGTAGTGATGGTTTTGGGTATGGTTATCGGGTATCAGTTAAGAGATAAAACACAGGGTAGTCGATTCCTGACGATCAATAAAAGAAGTGCCTTACAGGAGTTGGTAGATCTGATCAGAAATAAATATGTGGATCCGGTAAAAGTAGACAGTATCACACAAGTGACTGCCGATGAGCTGCTTTCGCGTCTCGATCCTCATTCGGTGTATATCCCAGCCAAAGATCTGATGGAAGTGAATGAAGAACTGATGGGAAATTTTCAGGGTATTGGTGTAGAGTTTCAGTTATTGAATGATACGGTGCATGTGATGAATGTGATGAAGGGTGGGCCGTCTGAGAAAGCCGGTATTTTAGTAGGTGATCGTTTGATCAAAGTAGATGATAGTATTGTGATTGCAGGGAAAAAGATCAAACCCGATGATGTACGTGCGATTTTACGCGGACCGGCTGAATCAAAAGTCATGGTGAGTTTGCTGAGAGGTAAAGAAGAAAAGAAAGTAACCATTCAAAGAGGCGTGATCCCTGTTCCGACGGTGGATGTTTCTTACATGATCACACCGGAGACAGGTTTTATCAGAATCAATCGCTTTGGAGAACCTACCTATGAAGAATTCATGCAACAGCTTGAAAAACTCCAAGCTCAGGGCATGAAGGAATTAATTTTAGATCTGCGTGGAAATGGTGGTGGATTATTGAAAGAAGCCACAGATATCGCCGATGAATTTTTGGATGGTGATAAATTGATCGTTTATACTGAAGGGGAACATGTTCCTAAAATGGAATACCGTTGTAAGAGAGATGGTCTCTTTGAAAAAGGAAAGCTAGTAGTGTTGGTAGATGAAACTTCTGCATCAGCGAGTGAAGTATTGAGTGGTGCATTACAGGATTGGGATCGAGCTACCATCATTGGCCGAAGATCTTTTGGAAAAGGATTGGTACAGCAACAGTTTCAGTTATCCGATGGAAGTGCGGTTCGATTGACCATCGCAAGGTACTTTACACCATTGGGTAGAAGTATTCAAAAAGCGTATGACAAGGGGAAATCCAAATATGAAGAAGAGTTGGTGAATCGTTGGCATAATGGAGAATTGGTAAAAGCCGATACTGTTAAACCATCAGGTAAATCGTATAAAACGCCGGGAGGTAAAGTTGTGTACGGCGGTGGAGGTATTACTCCTGATGTTTTTGTTCCTTATGATACTTCTAAACTAGATACTGCTTTAACAGCGATGTATTATAAAAGTACGATGAACAATTTTGTATATCGCTTATACCTGCAGGATACTCAAAAATTTAAAGCTTATAAATCGCCGGATGATCTGTACAAGCAATTTAACCCTGGTGAAACGGAATGGCAACAATTGGTGAACTTTGCTTCCAAAGACAGTATCCGCTTAAATGGGGCGTCTGCAAAAGACAAGTCGCTGTTGCTAAAAACCATTCAACTCATGATGGCGCGTCAGATATGGAGAACACAAGGGTACTATGAAGTACAGAATAGAACAGATCAAACTATTGCAAAAGCCTTGGAAGCATTAAAGTAATAATTCAACCGGTTAACCTTCTTTGATGAAATATAAAATCCAATTGACGCTGGGAGCTATCTTTTTTGCTACTCTGGCATTGGCGCAACCCAAAAATACCTCACACGCATCTCAGACATGGTTAGCATATTTCAATCAGACTAGATTAAGTAATAAATGGGGTTTATGGGGCGATTTTCAAATTCGTACGCGAGAAGAGGTAGTAGGGGATTTTTCTACGGGAATTGCAAGGGTTGGATTGACCTATTTTATTGATGATAATGTTCGTTTGACACTAGGGTATGCATTTGTTAATAATTTTCCCGCAAATGACAATATCAAAGTATCGCAACCAGAACATCGTCCCTGGCAACAGGTACAATGGTTCACGAAGAATAAGCGTACAAGGTTGATGCAATACATTCGGTTAGAAGAGCGCTATAGGAGGAGATATTTGAATAATGCAGAATTGGCGGATAGCTACTCTTTTAACTTTCGGATGCGGTATAATTTTTTCTATCAAATTCCTTTACATACACAAGGGTTGGTTCCAAAAAAGTTGTCTGCGATTGTGAATGATGAATTGCATATCAATTTTGGCAAGCAGATCGTGAACAATTATTTTGATCAGAATCGGTTGTTTCTCGGACTTAATTATTCTATTGATAACAATAAAAACCTGCAGTTTGGCTATTTGAATACATTTATTCAACTGGCATCGGGTAATCATTACAGGAATATCAATGCTTTACGACTTGCATACATGCACAATCTCGACCTTCGATAATGGTCGTTAATACTCATTTTTCGTATTTTCGTAATATTGAAACTGTTAAAGTCCAATATTGCGTTCAAGTACGGTTCTTCAGATATACCGGTTCGCGATAGGTCTGTTCTATGTCAACAGGACTTGGTCTTTGTTATTATTTTTCTATTCCTACAAATAAATAATGTTGCAGCACAGTGTGGTACGGGAACAGCTGTACTTCGGACCGTCGATTTTTCAGCTGCAAAAGATACTTCATGGACTTTCAATGCTTCGAGAGCTGGGACTGCTTGTGTAGGGACTAGTGGTGCAGATGATCGATGTATTAGATTGAATATTATAGTTAATCCAGGAACTGATTTGATCAATTTTACTACAACAAAAATAACTGGAGCTAGTTTTTATTCGATTAATTGCGGCCCTTTGATATCGATCGGTACTCCTGCTTGTATTAAAGGGCTTTCTACAGTTTGTATTTCTTTTTGTAAACCCGGTAATGACCCTGATGATTATGTTATAACTGCTTCTACTATTGTTAAAGGGTCGGCTGATTTGATATTACGTCAGAATTGTTCCGGTACCATGAGTGTTACCGGTGTTTCTGCATCAACAGTGAATTGGCGTTCTATTTTTCCCGGCTCATCAGGTACGTATAACAACTATCTCAGTGCAACATCGGGAGTTTCTTCGGTTACAGTAACACCCCAAACCGGAGCACCGACATATATCGATTATGAAGTAAGCGGTACAGGTACTTGTACAGGATTAAGTAGAGATACTATTCGTGTTTATACTGTAACACCTATGACAGTGGCAATCAATCCTGCTAGCCCCACCATTTGTAATGGAACCAGTGTAGCATTAACGAGTACGGTGAGCGGAGGAAATCCACCTTACACTTATTCTTGGAACACCGGACCTACCACATCCGGGCTAACAGTTTCAACCCCGGCTACCTATACATTAACGGTAAGAGATAACACCAATAATTGTCCCGCTGTAGCACAACCGGTAACAGTGAATGCTGCGGCGAGTCCTGCCGCACCTACTGCAGCAGGTACAACTATTTGTAGTGGTAATACAGCTACACTGAATGCTACTGCACCTGGAGGTACTTATCAATGGTTTGCATCAGCATCCGGTGGAACGGCATTGGCAACAGGTGCCAGTTATACAACACCTGCACTTACTGCAACTACTACCTATTACGTGCAAACCACTGTGAATGGTTGTACAAGTACAAGAACAGCAGTAACAGTTACGGTGAATCCGGTTCCTGCAGCACCAACAGTTGCGGCGGTTAGTATTTGTGCGGGTGGTACAGCCAATTTGTCTGCCACAGCACCAGGTGGTACCTATCAATGGTTCAGTGTGGCCAGTGGGGGAACAGCTTTAAGCTCAGGCCCTAGTTATACAACGCCGGTATTGAGTAGTACTACGCAATATTATGTGCAATCATCCAACGGTACTTGTGCCGGACCACGTACAGCAGTAACGGTTACTGTGAATCCTGTACCTGCTAATCCAACCGTAGTAGGAGCTACGATATGTAGCGGTAATACAGCCAACGTTTCGGCTATTGCACCGGGTGGCACTTACCAATGGTATGATGCATCTTCTGGCGGTAATTTTATTGGCTCGGGAACTTCTTATACTACACCTACACTTTCAAGTACTACCACTTATTATGCACAAACCACTGTGAATGGTTGTACAAGTACAGGTAGGTCTGCAGCAACGGTAACTGTTCAGGCAACGCCGGCGGCTCCATCGGTTACCAACGCTTCCATTTGTGAGGGACAAACCACTACACTTACAGCATCAGGATCAGTAGGCAATTTTAAATGGTATAATGCAGCCAATGGGGGATCATTATTGTATGCGGGAAGCAATTATATCACACCTACACTTACGGCGAACACCACTTATTATGTGAATAGCACTTCCGCGGAAGGTTGTATTGGTCCGAAAACTGCTACTACTGTTACTGTAACGCCTATTGCGAATCCCTCTTTCATTTATTCCAGTGGTACATATTGCAGATCCGGATCCAATCCTACACCCACCATCCCGGGAGGTGCAACAGGTACTTTTACTGCAAGTCCGGCCGGACTTGTATTTGCGAATGCATCAACCGGAACTATTAATGTGTCCGCTTCAACTGTTGGTAGGTATACGGTAACATTTACCTTGAATGGAAGTTGTACCTATTCCAGCAGTGCATCCATTAGCATCACAGAAAATGTGGTAGATGCTTCCTTTACGTATACTTCCAGTTATTGTGTGAAACAAACAAACCCTCTACCTACTTTTACAGGTATTGCCAGTGCGGGAACTTTTAGTTCTACCACCGGTTTGGTTTTTCAGAATGCTCAAACAGGAGAAATCAATCTAAACTCGTCACAGCCGGGTACCTATACCGTTACGAATACCATCACTGCTGCGCCGGGTTGTGCAGGCGATACGAAAACAAATACTGTAGTCATAGAAGCTGGCCCAACAGCGAATGCAAATGTTGATCAGGTTGTTTGTGAAAGAGGAACTGTAACATTGAATGGTCAGATAGGAGGTGTTGCTACATCGGGAGTTTGGTCGATCGTCAGTGGAGCAGGAACATTTAGCAATAGTAATGCACTCAATAGTTCTTTTACACCTGCTTCCGGACAATCATTAGTGACACTTAGATTAACTTCCAATGATCCAAATGGTCCATGTAATGCGATCAGTGATGATATGATCATTGAAATAAAAGCGGCACCTTCCTTACCCACCGTTTCAACACAAGGGGTATGTTCCGGTAATGCGGCCACTTTAACAGCTACTGCACCTGGGGGAACTTATAAATGGTATAACTCTGCTTCCGGTGGAACTCCGGAGTTTACAGGAGCAAGTTTTATTACCCCTGTGTTGAATGCCAGTAGTAATTATTATGTGAGTGCTACTTCCGTTACAGATGGTTGTGAAAGCGAACGGAGAGAAGTAACAGCCATAGTAAATGCGAGACCGGTGATTAATAGTGCATCTTCAGGTAGTGCTTGTTCACAACAAAATTTTAATTATACATTGAATAGTACGATTGTTGGTACAACATATACCTGGGGAAGAGCCGCTGTAACAGGTATTGACAATGCAGTTGTATCAGGACAAACATCACAAGTAATTTCAGAAACGCTTAATAACCTTACCAATACTCCCATTGCTGTTACTTATCAAATTGTACCTCAAGTAAATGGTTGTACAGGTAATAGTTTTGATTATGTAGTAACGGTGCAGCCGATACCTGCAACTCCTGCGGCAAGTAATAATGGTCCTGTGTGTGAAGCATCAGCATTGAATTTGTCAACAACGGAACTCTCCGGTGCCAGTTATTTGTGGTCGGGACCAGCGGGATTTTCATCCACAGATAGAACTCCTGTTGTTTCAAATATGTCGAATACAAATGCAGGTTCTTATTCCGTAAGAGTAGTAGTGAATGGTTGTCAGAGTTTGCCGGGAAGTACGAGTGTTTCAGTGAAACCCAGACCAGCTATTCCACAGGCAAGTAATTCTTCGCCGGTGTGTAATGGGGAAACGGTGACCTTATCAGCGCCAATCATTTTGGGTGCAACTTATCAATGGACAGGCCCCAACGGATATTCTATGAATGCGAGAACTGCATCTATTACCAATGCAACCCCTTCGCTTGAAGGTCGGTATGCACTTACTGTTACAGTAGATGGATGTACAAGCTTAGCCGGTACAACAGATATTATTGTGAATACGGTTCCTTCAGCATTCGGTGTTGCTACAAATGGGCCTATATGTGAAAATGAAGTGCTTCGATTATTGGCAGATAGTATTCGTTCAGCTTCTTATAATTGGTATGGTCCGAGTGGTTTCTTTTCCAATATCAGAGAAACGATCGTTCAACGAGTGCAACTACAAAATGCAGGTACTTATCAGGTTGCTGTCACATTGCCGGGATGCCCCGGTTTATCTTCTAATGTAGATGTTGCGATCAAAGCTCAACCTGCAGCACCTGTTATTTCCGGATCGCCTTCTGTATGTGAATTTAGTTCATTACAGTTAACAGCATCCGCAACAACTGGTGCGGCTTTCAATTGGCAAGGACCATTGAACTTTACCAGCACTCAAAATGGAATACGTATTGATTCCATTCAATTGAATAGGGCCGGTACATATCAGGTAACCTCAATCGTGAATGGATGTATCAGTACACCAACCTCCTTAAATATTCAAGTAAGGCCGAAGCCTTCAGCGCCGCAGGTATCAAACAATGGGCCTGTATGTGTGGGAGATACCATAAGAATGAGTACAGCTTCTGTCTTTGGTGGTGGATATTTTTGGTTTAGAAATGGAACTCAGCTATCTACACAACAAAATCTAATTATTCCTGCTGTAACAATGAATGATGCAGGTAGGTATGTATCTCAGGTATCGGTAAATGGTTGTTTGAGTGATTCCGTTTTTACATCTATACAAGTTGATGAGCCTCCTCAAAGTTTTGCAGGTAACAATGTTTCTGTTTGTGCGAATAATCCAGCCGTTAGTTTATCCGGTTTAATTTCTGGGGGAACGAATACGGGTGTATGGAGTTCTGATGGCACAGGACGTTTCCTTCGCTCAACAAGTTTAAACACAACTTATTTCCCAAGTGTTAATGATACAGCTAGAGGTGTAATTCGATTGTCGCTTACATCAACCAATAATAAAGCATGCAGAGCTGCGGTCTCATCGTTGGTGGTTACCATTACGGACGCACCTTGGGTAGATGCAGGGACCGATAGACTACTTTGTATGAATGATTCTGCCGTAGCATTGAACGGATTGATCGTAAGAGCGGGTGGTGGAGTATGGAGTTCAACGGGATCAGGCGTGTTTGTGCCTTCGAATACAGATTTGAATGCGGTATATAGACCTTCAACATCTGATTTACGTTCCAACAACTTCAGGATTACGCTTACTACAACCAATAATGGAAACTGTTTGGCTGTGCAAGATCAAAAAGTAATCCAATTGACAGATACAACAAAAGTCGAAATAGGGAAGGATCTATTTGTATTTGAGAATAATCCAATTCGTATCAATCCAACCATCAATGGCAGTGTAGCGGCTTATTCATGGACTCCTCCACAACAATTGAATAATCCAAATGTAAAAGATCCGGTATTTAGAGGCCCGTCAGATGAAAGGTTGTATCTGCGCGTTACATCTAATCAAGGATGTGTGAGTAGGGATGATGTTTTTATCACGGTAGTAAAACCATTTAAGATCCCTAATGTATTTTCTCCTAATGGAGACGGTATTCATGATACATGGGTGATACCGGAATTAGAACGATATCCTGATGCAATTGTAAGTGTGTTCGATCGTTATGGAAGAAGGGTATTTTTTTCGCAGGGATACACCAAGCCATGGAATGGGACCAACGAAGGGAAACCTGTTGCTGTTGCTACTTATTATTATATCATAGAGCCTAAATTGATACCTGGTATTTTCTCTGGTTCTGTTACAATTCTTAAATAGCTTTCATCGATTCAATTAGTCAGTTTTTTAGTAAAAATTTATGGGGTATATTTTTCTGAGAGTCTGTAATCACTCTGAATAATTGATCACTGAACTGAGGATTTGTCACAATCCTTTTGATAATCATGGGCAAGAACATCTCACGTATTTTTTATTGTACAGAAAAAGTATGCGTAACTACACCCGGTCTACCCCTTTGATCAATTCCTTGTACCACAATCAGGTATGTTCCAGGTCTATCTGATGTATAGAACATGCCTTTTGTACTTTGACTACTAACATGAGTTATATCAGGCTGCCAATACAATACATTTCTTGGATCCGGTAGAGTAGTAGCTGCTTGATCAGACTCATAAATCGGACTAAAAAAAGATCGTTGTAATTGTAGACCTTCATAAGCGGTGATTAATGCGCTCTTATCTAGCTCATATCCTGTCAAATCGCCTTCATAAGTCTGATAACTTACAATTCCATTATTGACCGCGTTATTGAGATAGTACCTTCGAGCCACCACATCTATTTGTTTTATTTTCAAAGGATCCATTTGCCATACTTTTGATAGATTAAGTATAGGAACTCCATCTATCAATACCAATGGGGGAAGATCAAAGAAATTTGCATAAGGTTTATTTTCAACAAAAAATTGAATTTGACCATCCTGGTTCTTTCTTACACGCACATTGGCAACATACTCCCGCATGACTTCTTCCATCGTTTGAAACCTTGTATAGTCATCTAGAAAATAACGACGATCCGGTATGCCGTAGAAGCTGGTGGTATCCATTTTTTTGGGATACAAAAATTGTTTCAGGGCATTACCATGATATGTATTCATGACTTGTGTTGCTACATGATATTCTTCAAGTAAACTTAATTGTGTCTTATTCGTTAAAAAGTCACGATAAATGGTTTTAAGTGAATCTACTGCAAAAGGGCTAATGATATCCACCCTATAATTACCCGCTGAATCATCAGCAACATGAGTGATTAGTTCGTTTCCTCCATAAAAATCCTTTAATAAAAATCTGATCATACCATGGGAATCACTTCGGGTGTAATTATACAGTGGTTTTACACCCGGAACAGATAGATGAACACCGATATCTGCGGCTGCTTTAGAAGTGCGTCGATCTATCACTTTACCCCATACGAAATGACCTTCATACTCAGGTAGGAAATTTAATGTGGGTTGTGTAAAAGTCCTCCAGCCATGCACAAGCATGAGATTATCTAATGCCTGTTCAACGGAGTCGCCAGAATGGGTCATGTACCATG
>CALRLC020000007.1:0-158617 GCA_943368425.1 Brevundimonas vancanneytii | reverse complement strand
AGCCTTCAAAGATCCTAAAGAGGCAGGACTACCTGTGCCCAATGTTAACTCCTCATATATCTTTGCCAAAGAAGATGCTTTTCTTTGTTATCCCAATAATTATAATCATTACGTTAACTATTACCGCAATACTTTTCAGCACGGAGGTATCAGCTTGGAAGAGATGATTGTTCCGATTATTAAGATGGTGAGTAAATAGGCTGCAAGCTACAAGCCTCAAGCTGCATGGAATTGAATAAGATTGCTTCATCAACTAAAAGCCCTTGTAGCCTGCAGCTTGTAGCTTGAAGCCCAATTCTCAATATGTGAATAACTAATCCCCAACACCCCCTGCCAAACAACCCTCGAATCTTACATTTGCGTTGTTATTGTTTCATGATTTAATGATCAGTTCGCAGGATGAAATACACACAAACTACTTTAGACAAATTGGAGGATATACTCGGAGAATCTGAGTACGTGGTGCGTTATGAAAGGGGTACTTTTCAGAGTGGATGGTGCCTGTTAGAAGCCAAACGTATTGTTGTACTGAACAAGTTCCTGAATATTGAAGGTAGAATCAATACTTTAATGGAGATCATACCGCAATTACAGATTGATTTTGATAAACTCACTCTAGAGTCGCAAAAGCTCTATGAAGAAGTCGTAAAAAAATCAGCTACGGAAGCTTAATTTTTTTGCGGGAAATACGGTTGTCTTGTCTGCACATATTTCCATAGATTTGATTTGTGCACAATCCATCACTTACAATAACATTTCTTGGAACCGGTACCAGCAGTGGTGTACCGATGATCGGTTGTGATTGTGCTGTTTGTTCATCCACCAATAAAAAAGATAGTCGTTTAAGAAGTAGTATTCTAGTTCAATCCGAACAAACATCTCTGGTAGTTGATACCACACCGGATTTTCGTTATCAGATGTTGCGCATTAATAACCGCAGATTGGATGCAGTTGTGTATACGCATCCGCATAAAGATCATTTGGCTGGATTGGATGATATCAGGGCTTATAATTATTTTAATAAAAAGCCGATGGATATTTATGCCAATACTTTAACGGAAGAGGCTTTACGGAGAGATTATTATTATGCATTTTCTGATACCCGGTATCCGGGTGTTCCGGAATTAAATCTGATCACCATTGACCAGCAACCCTTTTTTGTAGGTGATATTCCTGTTCTGCCCATCGAAGTATGGCACTATAAGATGCCGGTATTTGGATTTCGTTTTGGCCACTTTACGTATATCACAGATGCAAACCGCATCGAGTCGTCCGAGAAAGAAAAGATACGTGGTTCGAAAATTTTAGTACTGAATGCACTTCGAAAAGAAAATCATCTTTCACATTTTACTTTGGATGAAGCGGTTGCATTGGCACAAGAACTGGATATACCGCAAGTATATTTTACCCATATCAGTCATCAATTAGGATTGCATGAACAGATCAATGAAGAATTACCATCAAATATGCAGTTAGCTTATGATGGTTTACAGTTGATTTTATAAAAGAAAGAAAAGGCATACAACTAATTCAATTGTATGCTTAAAAAATCACGTGGCTTTTACCTGTATAGTAAAAAGGAGCGAATAGGAATACTTGTATTTTCTTTCGTAAGTTTTCTGATGATATTGATTCCATATTGGATACCCCGTAAAGCAATGCCTGATTTGGAAACTATAACATCAGAAGGGCAAAAATGGAAAGCAATACTTGCAAAAGATTCGAATCATGCAAAGCCTATAACAGTTGCCACATATTTATTTCCTTTCGATCCCAATAAAATTTCAGTGGAAGAGTGGCAAACACTAGGTGTACCTGCTGTATTGGCTAAGCGGATCATCAATTACCGAGACAAAGGCGGACAGTTTCGTAAGCCGGATGATTTGCGAAAAATTTGGGGTATGTCTGTTGCATTAGCAGATCAATTGATTCCATATATGCGAATAGAAATTCGGGAACCTGTCTTTATTCCGGAGAAACGAGTTATTCAACCTATTGACATCAACACTGCAAATCTGGAAGATTGGAAATCACTACCCGGCATTGGAAGTGTTTTGGCGGAAAGAATCATACAATATCGAGAGCGATCGCATGGATTTGGAAGTAGCAAAGAACTAAGATCTGTATTTGGCATCAAAGACAGTCTATTGGAACAACTGCAACCTTTTTTACGCGTCAATGAGAATACATTGCAGCGCTTGCCATTGAATCGTGCATCCGCTTATCAGATCGAATCAAAAACGGGTATTCCTCCACAAATTGCTAAACAAATCGTGAAATGGCGACAAGAAAATGGGTGGTTCTCAGCTATTGATGAGCTGCAACAGATTCCCGGGTTTCAAGTGGAATGGATGCAAAAATTCCGGAGGCTTTTTTATATCGAATAAAAAAATGTTAACCCTTAAACCATTTTTGGAAGGAATGTCAAAAAGGCTTTCTTTTGCATTGAAAACTAACAAACGGTCGTTTGTTTTCAGAAGGTTGCCTTAGTAACGATTGCTTAGTTAGGCAACCTTCGTCTATTATAAAAGTATTGCATATGCATTTTAAGTCAACAGAACTAACAGAACAAGTAGCGCAAACCGCAAGGGATTTTGCACAGCAGTACATTCTTCCACATGTGATGGAATGGGATGAAAGCCAGGAATTTCCTATTGGCATTTTTAAAGAAATGGGAAAATTAGGGTTGATGGGAGTGCTTGTTCCAGAGCAGTATGGTGGTGCCGGATTAGGATACTTTGAATACAATGCTATCATCCAAGAGATATCAAAAGTTTGTGGCTCGGTTGGACTAAGTTTGGCAGCACACAATTCTTTATGCACCAATCATATTCTCTCATTCGGTAATGAAGAGCAAAAAAAGAAATGGTTACCTAAACTGGCAACAGCTGAGTGGATAGGTGCCTGGGGACTTACAGAACCTAACACGGGTAGTGATGCTGGAAACATGAAGACTGTAGCGGTAAAAGAGGGGAATGATTGGATTTTGAATGGTACCAAAAGCTGGATCACACATGGGAAAAGTGGTGATGTAGCTGTAGTAATCTGCAGAACTGGTGAACCCAGAACCAGTGGTAATTCCACAGCATTTGTTGTAGAAAGAGGTACTCCTGGTTTTACAGCGGGTAAAAAAGAAAACAAACTCGGAATGCGTGCAAGTGAAACTGCTGAAATGATCTTTGAGAACTGTCGCATTGCTGATGCAAATAGATTGGGTGAAGTGGGAGATGGTTTCAGACAAGCCATGAAGATATTGGACGGAGGTAGAATATCTATAGCTGCTTTATCTGCAGGAATAGCCAAAGGCGCTTTTGAAGCGGCTACCAAATACTCCAAGGAGCGCTATCAGTTTGATCAACCGATCTCTAATTTTCAGGGTATTAGTTTCAAACTGGCTGATATGGCTACGGAGATCATGGCTTCTGACTTGCTGATATGGCAAGCCTGTGACCTTAAAAATCGCGGACAAAAAGTAACGAAAGAAGGTGCAATGGCTAAGTATTATGCCAGTGAAGTGGCAGTGAAAACAGCTACCGAAGCCATCCAGATATTTGGTGGATATGGTTATACAAAAGATTTTCCTGTAGAAAAGTACTATCGTGACGCAAAATTGTGTACTATTGGAGAAGGAACTTCAGAGATCCAGAAACTGGTGATCTCAAGAGAGGTTCTGAATGGATAGTCTCTTTTCGATTGCTTGCTTATATCTAAAGCCCCGTTAACTGCGGGGCTTTTGTTTTGTATGATTTGAATAATGAGTCATGATCTAGGTAAGTTGCAAAATCAATTCAAACCCTTGATCATTTTTTCCAGTGCATCAATATGTGCTTTGAATGCTTTCTCTCCCACTTTAGTAATTGCGTAGGTAGTGTTGGTCTTTCTACCGATAAACCCCTTTTTTACAAGGATGTAACCATTTTCTTCCAATGTTTTCAAGTGGCTTGCAAGGTTTCCATCTGTGACTTGTATTAGTTCTTTCAAGTCATTGAAGTTGACTTCATCGTTTACCATTACGGCACTCATGATGCCAAGTCGCACGCGACTGTCAAAGATTTTATTTAAATGTTCAATTGGATTTTTCATGCTCTTTCATATTTCCACCACATCAGTGCACCATAAATAATATGCAGCAATCCAAATCCAATTCCCCAAGCAATAATACCATATTGTAAAAATTGAAGTGTCAATAACCCAAGTAATAACTCACTGATGCCTAACCAACGAATTTCAGAAATGGTGTATTTACTTCCGCTCAATAAAGCTAAACCATAAAAAATCAGACAAGCAGGAGCGATCAGTCCGGTTAAATTCCAATTCATTAAATACACAACCAGTATCGCACCTGCAATAAAAGGGATAGCTGTATGAACGACTAGTCTGCGAACAGTACTATTCCAAAGAGATGAATATGTTTTTTTAGTTCTGAACCACGTAAAGACAATCGCAAAAATGAAAGAACTAATGAAGCAGGTAATACCGGTCAATAAAAGACGTGATTTTTGTGCACTATCTAAAATGAGTAAGACAGGATTTGATGTTTCGATACTACTACCCATTGAGACATTCCAGATGGGCCACACATAGCTAACAGCACCCAACGCACAAAGTCCGGCAGCAATGCCACTCAGTCCACTTAAACTGATGAACCGACTGCTTCGGTCCATGATCTGTTTGATATCCTGTAGCGTATCTAAATGTTTTTGTTCCTCTTTCATAAAAGCACTTTGAGGTTAAAAGTAGACAGATATAAACAGATTTCCTTGTTTTCTATCAATATGAATCAATGCGCCATGTCTGAATCTCGTATTTCTTCTTCAGGAAGTACGGGCGAACGAAGCTCAACAGGTTTAACATACTTCTTACGTAAACGCATGTTCAATAATTCAACAATAAATGAAAAAGCCATTGCGAAGTATACATAATTCTTCAGGTGTAATTCATGTGCATTCACACTATCCCATCCTTCCACGATCAATACAAAGCCAATCATTACCAGAAATGACAATGCTAACATTTTAAGCGTCGGATGTTTATGGATGAAGTTGGAAATATTGGTACTGAATAAAAACATTACGATCATCGCGACAATCACAGCAGCAATCATGATCTCAATATGTTTTGCGGTACCACCGGCTGTAATGATACTGTCGAAACTGAATACCATATCGATCAGCATAATCTGGAAAACAGCGGCTGCAAAGCCTAATTTTTTTGCGGTACCACCATGTAAGGCTTCTTCATCGCCTTCCAGTTTATGGTGTATTTCACGAACTGTCTTGTACAATAAGAATAAGCCTCCTGCCAACATCACAAGACTCGCAAGATCAAAATCTTTACCCCATGCACTAAACACCGGTTTCCCTTTTTGTGCCAACAGCCAACCCAATCCGAACAATAATACGATACGGGTACTCATACCCATGATCATCCAAAGCATTCTTGCACGCGGCTGATGCTTTTTATCCATTCGATTCATGATGATGCTCACGAAGATCACATTATCAATACCTAATACCACTTCAAGTACCACAAGGATCAAAAAACTGATTAAACTTTCAGATGTAAATAAATGTTCCATAGTATCAATTATGAATGCTGTAATTGTTTGCAAATTCTTTTGACAATAGCAGGACCTTCATATACAAATCCGGTCCATACTTGTACCAGTGATGCACCTGCATTTAATTTTTCTGCTGCATCAGAACCGGTAAATATCCCACCACTTGCAATGATCGGTATTTTCTTTTCCGTTTGTTCAGACAGATATTTTACAACATCTGTAGATCTTTGCTGAACCGGTTTGCCACTCAATCCGCCAGCTCCAATTTTCTGAATGGATGCAGCAGATGTTCGCAGATGATCTCTGCTGATGGTAGTATTGGTAGCTACTAATCCATCCAATTGAATTTCAAAAGCCAGTGATACAATATCATCCAATTGCTCTTTCGTAAGGTCAGGTGCAATTTTTAGTAATAATGGTTTGGGTGTTGCTTTGGTCTGATTGCTATTTTGTAATTCAGTAAAAATTTTCTTCAATGAATCTTTCTCCTGTAGTTCTCTGAGACCGGGTGTATTCGGTGAACTGACATTCACGACGAAATAATCAACCAAATCATGTAACGTATTGAAACAGGTTAGATAATCTTTCCACGCATCTTCATTGGCAGTTATTTTGTTCTTTCCAATATTACCGCCAACGATCAATGATGATTGCTTTTTCTTATGGACTTCCAATCTACCTGCAATAGCTTTTGCACCGTAATTGTTAAACCCCATTCGATTGATCAAAGCTTTGTCGGCAGGTAATCTAAAAAGACGTGGTTTATCATTGCCCGGTTGAGGAAGTGGTGTTACGGTTCCTATTTCCACAAAACCAAAACCTAAAGCTTCCAATTCGTTCAAGTACAATGCATTTTTATCAAAACCTGCACCTAGACCAACTGGATTGGAAAACCTTAACCCAAAAACTTCCTTTGAAAGTCCCTCATATTTGGGTACAAAAGAGGCTGCCACTAGCCTTTTTAGGGGTTCAACGGAACAGATATTACGCAAAATATCCATCGAAAAATAGTGTACGTCTTCAGGCGGAAAGCAGAAAAGTAACTGTCTGATTAGCGGATACATCATGGTGGTGCGAAGATAAGGGGCAATTGATTTAGCCCGGCTGAATCCGCAGGCGTTAAATTTGGTTGCATAAACAACTTTTTTTGAAAAAATCCCTACATTTGATAGGTAAAATCGAGTTTATGCAGGAAGCCTATATCGTAGCCGGTTATAGAACGGCTGTTACCAAAAGTAAACGTGGTGGGTTCAGATTTTTTCGTCCGGATGATCTGGCCGTTGAAGTTATCAAGGGATTGATGGCTGCAGTGCCCCAATTGGAAGCGAAGAGGGTGGATGATGTAATCGTTGGTAATGCAGTTCCTGAAGCAGAGCAAGGATTACAGTTTGGCAGAATTATTTCTGCACGTGCTTTGGGTATTGATGTGGCCGGATTTACCATCAACCGTTATTGTGCAAGTGGATTGGAAAGTATTGCGCTTGCAACCGCTAAGATCAGAACAGGCATGGCTGATTGTATCATCGCAGGTGGTACAGAAAGTATGAGTTTGGTTCCTACTGCCGGTTGGAAAACCGTTCCTGCTTATTCAATTGCAAAAGACGAACCTGATTATTATTTAAGCATGGGGTTAACTGCTGAAGCAGTGGCCAAAGAATTTAAAGTGAGCAGAGAAGATCAGGATGCTTTTGCCTATCAATCGCACCAGAAAGCCATGAAAGCGATTGAGAGTGGTTATTTCAAATCAGGAATTTTACCTATCACTGTAGAAGAAACCTACTTGAATGAAAAAGGAAAAAAAGCAGTACGCTCTTATGTGGTAGATACTGATGAAGGGGTACGCGCTGATACCAATATTGAAGCACTCGGTAAATTGAAACCTGCTTTTGCAATGGGTGGAAGTGTTACTGCAGGTAACTCTTCTCAAACCAGTGATGGTGCAGCTTTTGTAATTGTGATGAGTGAAAGAATGGTGGTTGAATTAGGATTGAAGCCCATTGGTCGATTGGTGAATTGTGCTTCTGCCGGGGTTCATCCAAGGATCATGGGTATTGGCCCGGTTGCTGCGATACCAAAAGTGTTGAAACAGGCAGGAATGAATCAAAATGATATCGATCTTATTGAATTGAATGAGGCATTCGCATCACAATCACTTGCAGTAATTAGAGAACTCGGATTGAATCCAGACATCGTTAATATCAATGGTGGTGCGATAGCGTTAGGTCATCCACTGGGATGTACCGGTTGCAAACTCACTGTTCAATTATTGAACGATATGAAACGTCTCAATAAAAAATACGGAATGGTAACTGCTTGTGTTGGTGGTGGCCAGGGTATTGCGGGGATTATTGAGAATCTTTGATGAGTCCATGGTCCATGGTCTATTGACCATGGACTGTTTCTATAAACTCCCCTCTACCATTCACAAATCCCTTTCTATCCCTAAACAATCCTGACACATTAGAAGCATTTCTTTGTGCCATAGCAGCAATATCTTTTTTATTCGCTTCATAGCCGGGGCCACGTGCTAAAAGTCCGCTTAATACTTGTCTTTGCGAATGATATTTACTCGCAGTAATTCGTTTGCGGTATAGTTGATCACCTTGTATAATGGTCATATTGGTATTAAAGAAAACAGAATAGGTCGCTTGTTTATTAACGGATCCGTCAGTATTTCTGGAACGTTGTATCTCATCTTGGCTAAATCCACCTTCATAATTTTGTAAGAGGAGAATGATATTGGCCTTATATCGCTCCATGATCTTTGTACGTACACTGTTATCGTTTTGAAGTAACAATGCTTTTTCGCCTTCCGTTAATGTAGTATCTGTAAATACGGCCATTTGAAGGTCTTTTCTCAATACATCGGGAAGATTGGAAAAATAAATACGTTTGATCTGCGTCACCACCTCTTCTCTTTTTTTAGTGATGGCTAGTCCGGGTGTATACAATTCACCGGCATCAACAAGAACCATCGATTTTGAATAGTATTGAATAGGAATTTCAGCCAGAATGGTTTTTTGCATGAAAGAAGGTGCTTTGCAGCCCGCAAAAAAAATCAGTACAGATATAGCACCCAATAGAGATCGTAAAAACTTTTTCATGTTATTGTTAATTCAGGCGCGAAGGTATTAGTGCACTGTTAATGAATTTGTTAAGGCTACATAACCATTGCCTAATAAAGGATAAGCGGTGCTGTCAATGGATTAAAAAGAAATCTTTATTAACTGACCGATGTCATTTTTTTAGGATGTACGCAAGAGTAGCTTTATGGTATAAATAAGCATTATGAAAAAGATACTCGTTCCCACCGACTTCTCTGCTACTGCTAAAAATGCAGCTTTTTATGCGTTTAAATTGGCAGTGCAATTGCGTGCTGAAGAAGTGATCTTGTATCATGGTTATCAGGCGCCTGTGAATATAGATCCCATGGTTCCAACCGTAGTAATGCCTGATATTGATACGTTGAAAGAAAGTAGTGAACAGGCGTTGGCCCATTTTAAATCTGTCGTATGTCCATTTTGTGAACCAACTATCAAAGTCACCACATTGACCAGATACGATCATTTGGGAGATGGTTTAGATGATGTATGCCATGAAACAGGTGCCGGACTTATCGTTATGGGGATCACTGGTGCAAGTTTATTAGAAGAAAAATTGATCGGTAGTAATACACTGAGTGTTGCAGAGAATGGAACTGTTCCGGTGATCATTGTTCCTCCGAAAGCAGTGTTTACAAAAATTGAAGAGGTGATGCTTGCCTGTGATTTCAAAAAGGTAGTAGAGACTACTCCGGTGCAACCTATCAAAAACATCCTAGATGCTACAGGAGCCAAACTGTTTGTTTTGCATGTAGATCATGAAAACAAACAATGGTCTGCTGATACACCTTTTGAAAGTTTAATGCTAGACACACTTTTGTATGGTTATAAGCCAGAGTATCTTTTTGAAAACAACAATAACTTTGTAGAAGCTGTCAATATTGTAGCGTTAGAAAAAATGGTGGATCTTATTATTACCATTCCTAAAAAGCATGGATTATTCGAAGGGTTATTTCATAGCAGTGCAACAAAAAAATTAGCCTACCACAGTAATGTTCCGATAATGGTGATACATGAATAACTAGTTCAAATATTTCCCAACAATCGGTACCCTTCTACCCACCCCAAATGCTTTAGGTGAAATACGTATGATTGGACAAAACTGATTGCGTTTGTATTCATTGTTGTTCACCATCTTTAGCGTTCGGTCTACCAACGCAACATCATAGCCCATGGCTTTGATCTCTGCCGGTCCTTTACGTTTTTCAATGTATTGATAGAGTATCTGATCCAGTACTGTGTAATCAGGTAAACTATCGCTGTCTTTTTGATTGGGTCTTAATTCAGCACTCGGTGCTTTTGTAATGATATTCGATGGAATAATTTCTCTTTCACGGTTAATGTAATGCGCCAGCGCATATACTTGTAGTTTATAACAGTCTCCCAATACACCCAATCCACCGGCCATATCTCCGTACAATGTTCCATAACCTGTTGCCAATTCACTTTTATTGGATGTATTGAGTAAGATGTATCCGAATTTATTTGCAATACCCATCAATAAATTACCCCTGCTTCTGCTTTGAATATTTTCTTCTGCTAAAGAAAAAGGTAAATCATTGAACACTGGTTTCAAGGTCTGTAAAAATGATTGATAGACATCATCAATGCGAATGATATCATAAGGATTACCCAGATGCTGACTTAATTGAATTGCATCATTTACAGAATGATCAGTAGAATAAGGAGAAGGCATCAAAATGGCGCGAACGTTCTCTTTTCCCAAGGCATCACATGCAATGGCCAATGTTACAGCCGAGTCAATTCCACCTGATGATCCAAGTATCGCTTTACTAAAGCCCATCTTTGAAAAATAGTCACGGATACCCATGATCAATGCATCATATACTTGTGCAATGTTTAATTCAGGCTCCAATGTAGCAGGATTCAGTTCTTTATCCGGTACACGACTTGCAGGCTCTAATATGGGTGAGTTGATACTGCCATCATCATTCAATTCCCATGTTGCTATAGCTTCTTTGAACATGGGTAAGGCACCACAGAGATTGGCATCTTTATCAAATACCAACGAAGCACCATCGAAAATAATTTCTGTCTGACTACCTACCGAGTTACAATAGAACATTGGGATCTTGTATTTCTGAACATTGGCTTTAATCACCGATTTCCTGTCTTCATCATGGGTATAATCGAAAGGAGAGGCGCTGATATTCAGCATAACATCCGGTTGTTGATCCATCAATTGATCCATCGGACAAATTCTGTACAATGGGTTGTCTCCGAGATTCCAGATGTCTTCACATATGGTAATCGCCAATTTTTTTCCTTTGAAAGGAACGATCTTCCATTCGTAGGCAGGTTCAAAATAACGGTACTCATCAAATACATCATAAGTAGGTAGTAAAGTTTTGTGTATCTCCGCTTTTATCTCTTTCTCGTACAAGAAGAATGCAGCATTGAACAAGTCTTTACCCTTTTGGATTTTATTATGTGCAGGGGAACCGATCAAAACGCCAATAGTATCGGTATGCTCACGGATCTGGTCAACTGCTTGGTAACATTTATCAATAAAATCACGGAACTCCACAAAATCTCTAGCAGGATAACCGCAAACACTCATCTCACTGAAAATGATCAGTTCCGATCCCTCAGCTTTGGCTGCTTGTATAGCTGCAATGATCTTACGGGTATTCTCTTCAAAATTTCCAATATGATAATTCTGCTGTGCGATACTGATCTTCATGAAGCCAAGTGTTTACGATGATAAGATGCAAAGTTCAGTAACTTTTACATAGGTTTTACAGGATTCTTTGCATGTAGCTGATGGTTTTATCAGCATCTTTGTCAAAATTCAGGATGATATGCGCCGATGGTATTTGTTTCCATTTCTCATGATACTCTTAGCTTGTAGTGAGAAAAAATTTATTCCGGATGTTTCAGGAATTGAAGCACCATTGAGTTTGCAAAGGTTTGAACAATCTTTTTTTTCACTCGATACTTCACATTTGGATGAATCTTTACTCGAACTTACCAATGAATACCGCGGTTTCCCACAAGATTTTCTGTTCAATATCATGGGTACTCGTCCGGATGCCGTACGACAGGATATACCAATATTCATTCGTTCTTACCAGCCTTTATGGAAGGAGATACAACAACAGTTTAAAGACATGTCTGCGGAAGTGAATGCCATTCAATATGGGTTGAAAATGGTCAAGTATTATTTCCCTGAATATAAATTACCTGAAAGAGTCATCACGTTTATTGGACCCTTGAATAGTTATGGAAGTATCATAACTCCTGATGGACTGGCTGTAGGCCTGCAATTGTATCTTGGAGCCAATCATCTTGTTTATCAAAGTGATGAAGGACAGCAGATGTATCCGAAATATATTTCCCGAAGATTTGACCGCGCCTATATTCCGGTAAATGCAATCAAAAATATCATTGATGATCTATATCCTCCCAACTATGCAGACAAACCATTGGTAGAGCAAATGGTTGAAGCAGGAAAAAGGTTGTACTTGTTGGACCAGTTACTACCTGAAACAGCCGACACGTTGAAAACGGGTTATACATCCAAGCAACTGGAAGGTTGTTTAGAGAATGAGAAAAATATCTGGAGTTTCTTTATACAAAACAACTTATTGTATATCATCGATCCTGAAATAGTGCGTGATTATATGAGTGATGCACCCAATACACCAACCTTAGGAGAAGCATCTCCTGGTTTTATCGGACAGTTCGTAGGATGGCAGATCGTGAAAAAATGGCTAGCCAAACAAAAAGACCCAAGAAATCTGATGAGATTAATGGAAACACCTGCCAAGAAAATTTTTGAGGAATCAAAATACAAACCCTGATCAGTTCATTTTTGCGGGGACGATCATATCGAATGAAGGGATATTGACATCGAATAAGGTCTTAGTATCCTGATTTTCCATGAGGTAACTTCCATGCATTCTTCCCAACTCCGTACGCAGGTTGCAACCACTAACATACTGGTAATGTTCACCGGGGCGTAATACAGGCTGAATACCAACTACACCTTCACCTTCTACTTCGCGGTGCTCTCCATTGCTATCGAAAATATGCCAATGCCTACGCAGTAATTTGATGGTGAAATTATTGTGATTCTCAATAGTGATTCGATAAGCAAACATAAACTCTCCATTCAGCGGGTTGCTGTAATCAGACTGAAAAAAAGTCTCTACACTGATCTCAACCCCTTCTGAAATTTTGGATACCATGCGGGAGATTTTGCTTGGAGTAAAAGTAGGGAAAAAAGTAGTTTGTTTATTGGCTTATGGCTAATGGTTCATAGCAAATTGAAAAAAATGATTGCGATTAGCAATAAGCCATCAACTATCAGCTATCTGCGACTTTTTTAACACAAAAAAATACCTTCCAAGCCTTACCTTCGCTGCACTTAAAAAAAAGGAATTATGACAAAGATTGCCGTTGCTAAAGGGGATGGAATTGGTCCCGAAATCATGGATGCTGTTTTGTCGATATTTGATGCAGCCAAAGTACCATTGGAATATGATTTTGTTGATATGGGTAAGTGGGTGTTTGACAAAGGCTATAGCAATGGTATGACCCCTGAAGCACAGCAAACAATTGAGTCATTAGGGATACTTTTTAAAGGTCCTATGGAGACACCAAAGGGTAAAGGTGTAAAGAGCGTCAATGTTACCGCTCGTAAAACCTGGAATACCTATGCTAACAAACGTACTTTCCAAACATTGCATGGTGTTGATACGGTATTCAGTAAAGCGGGTATCCCCATCGATATCACGATTGTTCGCGAAAATATTGAAGACACTTACGGCGGTATCGAGCATATGCTTACGCATGATGTTGCATTGAGCAGAAGATTCATTACTCGTCCGGGTAGCATGCAAGTGATCAAGTATGCGTTTGAAATGGCAAAGAAAAAAGGAGCGAAGAGGATCACATGCGGACACAAAGCCAATATCATGAAGATCACCGATGGCTTATTCCTGGAAGTATTTTATGAAGTGGCGAAAGAATATCCTGAACTGAAGGCTGATGATGTGATCGTTGATGACTTATGTATGAAATTGGTAAGTCGACCAGATCTTTTTGATGTGGTTGTGCTAACGAATCTACAAGGTGATATTGTGAGTGACCTTTGTGCTGGATTAGTGGGAGGACTTGGTTTTGCGCCTTCAGCGAATATTGGTGACCATATTTCCATTTTTGAAGCTGTTCATGGAACGGCGCCGGATATCGCAGGAAAAAATATTGCGAACCCTACTGCTTTATTGTTAAGTGGTATCGGTATGTTGCGTCATTTAGGATTGATGGAAAGTGCAGCAAAGATCGAGAACGCATTACTGTTTACTTTGGAGAGTGGTATCCATACCGGTGACTTCGGAGATAAGAGTACACCTTCTTCTGATACCACCACATTCGCGAATGCAATTGTTGCCAATTTTGGAAAGCAGCCTGCACATAATCCAAAACCCATTCTTTCAGATCTTCCGGTAACACAAACTGTTTTCAAACTGGAAAAAAATCCAATGCTTGAAAGCAATGAAGAATCAGAAGAAAGAATCGTTGGAGTGGATATGTTCATTGAAAGCAATGAACAACCACAGTTGGTAGCTGAAAAATGCTTGCAACATACTTTGGATCTTTTCAAATTGGTGACCATCAGTAATAGAGGTACGCAGGTATGGCCTAAAGGATCAGTATTTACCAACCTGATCAACCAATACCGTTGCCGCTTTGAAAGTGTAGGTGAAGTAGGACTCACCCAAGTAGATATTCTCGAATTGTACAAGCGTTTATCAATCGACTTTAAAATCTGCTCAACAGAGCTGTTGAATGCGTGGGGCGATAAAAAGGGTTATAGTCTGGCACAAGGCCAATAATCACCTGATTTACCCCGAATTAACGGAAAAATGAAGTGCTTGCGGCTTGAAGCTCGCAGCTTGCCGCTTTTTTCCTAATTTCACGGCTCATTTAAACAGCGCAATCGAAACTATATGGCCGAAGTGATTTTAATGCCCCGCCTGAGTGATACCATGACCGAAGGTGTTATTGCCGCATGGCATAAAAATGTGGGTGATGCAGTAAAGAAAGGAGACCTCCTCGCAGAAATAGAAACCGATAAAGCCACCATGGAGCTGGAAAGCTACCAGGATGGTATTCTTTTGCATATCGGAACACCCAAAGGTGGTAAGCTACAGGTGAACGACCTGTTGGCCATTTTTGGTAAAGCCGGAGAAGATATTTCAGCTTTATTGGCACAACATGCAGGGGGAAATGCAACACCAACTGCTCCTGCACCTGCACAAGAAGCGGCGCCCGTGGCTTCTGCCCCTGCAACTGCAACATCAACCTTGGATGTATCAAGTATGGAAGAGGTAGTATTGATGCCACGTTTAAGTGATACTATGACAGAGGGCGTCATTGCAGGATGGCATAAAAAAGTAGGTGATACTGTAAAAAAAGGAGAAGTGTTGGCTGATATCGAAACCGATAAAGCCACCATGGAATTGGAAAGCTATAAAGATGGTGTTCTGTTATATCAGGGTGCACAACCAGGAGAAAAAATTCAAGTGAATGATTTGCTTTGTATCATAGGTAAAGAAGGACTGGATGTTAACGCCATTGTCAATGCAGTAAAAGCCTCTGGAGGTTCAGCGCCAGCAGCCGCACCTTCTACTCAGCAAACTACAACAACACAGGCTCCTGCACCAGCAGCAGCTACTCAGGTGCAAAGCGAGACTGTGATCAATGAAGGAAGAATTTTTGCATCTCCACTTGCAAGAAAAATAGCAGGAGAAAAAGGAATTGATCTTCGTTATGTAAAAGGAACCGGAGACAATGGCAGAATCACTAAGAATGATGTGGATGCCTATGTTCCTGCAGCAGCATCAGTTCCGGCTCCACAAGCAGCTAAGTCTTCAACTCCAGTATTAACAGCTCCTGCCGGACAAGTCAGCTTTGAAGATGTTCCTGTTTCTCAAATGCGTAAAACCATTGCTCGTCGTTTGAGTGAGAGCTTGTTCACTGCCCCGCACTTCTATCTCACCATGTCCATTGATATGGATGCAGCTGTAGCAGCGCGTGCTAAGATCAATGAAGTAGCTCCTGTTAAGATCAGTTTCAATGATATGGTATTGAAAGCAACAGCATTGGCCTTGAAACAACATCCTAAAGTAAATAGCAGTTGGTTGGGAGATACCATCAGATACAATCATCACATCAATATTGGTGTAGCCGTAGCAGTGGAAGATGGATTGTTAGTACCGGTAGTTCGTTTCGCTGATACAAAATCATTAAGCCAAATTGGTGCTGAAGTAAAAGAATACGCACAAAAAGCAAAAGATAAAAAATTGCAACCTGCTGATTGGGAGGGAAGTACTTTCACGATTTCTAATCTGGGTATGTATGGCATCGATCAGTTCACTGCGATCATCAATCCACCAGACTCTTGTATCCTTGCAGTAGGAGGTATTTCTCAAGTACCTGTGGTTAAAAACGGACAAGTGGTGCCGGGTAACATCATGAAAGTAACCTTAAGTTGCGATCACCGTTCTGTAGATGGGGCAACAGGAGCGGCTTTCTTACAAACATTAAAGTCATTGTTAGAAGAGCCTTTGAGGATGCTCGTATAAGTAGGTGATTCATACAATCATATTTTTATGAAAGCTTTTTCCGAAAGGAAAAAGCTTTTTTCTTGCATTTATGGTGTTAAAAAGGTACTTTGTTCTATTGCCTTCTAATTAATCACTATAACTAAACCCTTCAACATGAGAAAACTCTTAACCGTTGCTATAGTGGCAACCCTCATCTTTAGCTGTAAAAATGCGGAAGAAAAGAAAGAAGTAATAACGGATGTTAAATATCCCTATTCATTAGAAAAACCGGATAATTGGGATATAGGTAGTAAAGAAAACACCTTAATTGCTATGAGTGCTTTGAAGGCATTCGAAGATAATAAGGTTGAAGATTGTCTTTCTTATTTTGCTGATACAGTAAGATGGCGAGCGGATTTCATCGACGAAACATTTTCAAAAGACAGCTTAAGATCAGCCATGATCAACTTAAGAAATTCTTTTCAAGCAATACAGATTATAATGAATGATTTTGAATCCGTTATCTCAAAAGACAAAAAAGACGAGTGGGTCACTTTGTGGTTCACCCAAATTAATACTTATAAAAACGGAAACATTGATTCTATGGCTATGATCAATGATGTCAAAGTCTCGAATGGAAAAATTGTTGAGATTAGTGAGGCGCAACGCCGTTTCCCAACTAAAAAGCTTTAAAATATAAAAACAGTCTCAAAGAGAGAGCCGCTGATTTGTTCAGCGGCTCTCTCTTTATACTCACTATTCACTATTGATTACTCACCACTCATCACATCCAATCGGCGCTCCCGGCGCAATTTCTGCATGTTGAGGTAGTTCGATGTCTTTAGGTTTTTCAATTCTTTCTATTGCATATAGATAATGAGGTCTCCAAGCAATAGGATTCAAATCTGCCTGCCTCTTAGCATAAGCTTTTAAATTATTCAATCTGTCAAAGCAGATAGATTTTACCATGTAATTGGCATTGTTGTGTTGACTTAAAGCCAGTAACCATGTTAGTACGATCTGTTGTGTTTGCGCTTGTACCTGGCCTTTTAATCCTTCTTGCTTAGGAGCCATCCATGTTTTTTGGAGTATGGCATCTAATACTTCACCCCAACCCATCGTTCCTTTTTGAGCTTTGAATTGTTCCAATCTATTGGCTCTTTCTGCATTGAATAAAAAGCCCAATTCAAAATGGGCTAATGCTTCTGCTGCAGCCATTGGATCGAAACTCATTCCTGTTCTCTTAGCGAAAGTTTCTCCAACACCATAGTACATAGGTGGACGAGGAGGGATCATCAGACTGATACGATCAGGTAGTGTGAGCACGTCAGGTGACAAGCAATCCAGTGCTGCTTTCAGCGCTTTTTGCTGAATGGCATTATCAAGTATTTGTGGTTGCTGTTGTGCGTCACCACGCACACTGTAACTATAATTCATACCGCCAATTAGTTTCACCACTGCTTCGATCTGATAACGATGATAATTGTATATCGGTACCAATACATCTTCTAACCTAGACATAGGCATTGCTTCCTGAATGGCTTTCTCTGAGAATTGATCCAATGCTTTTTGCCGAACCTGTAATACATTCTTCAATTCATCCGTTACATCTTTTCCATTATCCCATAAGTGGGCATAAGGATGTAACCCCCCTGCAGCTCTGGCGTCTGCATCAGCTATGAATAGTAATCCTTTTTTGGTATTTTCTTCCAGTAAGTTCTTTAGTGCTTTTTCCTCGTTGGTTCCATCCGGGAAATCCTGATAGCCATAAGTGATCGCTCTCTTATCCCATTCGCCGATCTCATTGGTATATACTTTTGAAAAATCAATTTCTCCTTTACTGTTCACAAAGATGTTGGGATGCGGATAATCCATCACCGATCCACGATCATTATAACTGGATGCATAATTGTGTTGCAATCCAAGTGTATGACCAATTTCATGTGCCGATAACTGGCGTAAACGTTGTAACGCGGCTTCACGCATAGTGGCAGGAACCGGTTTGCCGGTTTCATAAGGTGATAAGAGTCCGGTGAAAATCAAATGATCCTGACGTACACGCAAAGAACCTAACGTTACTTGTCCTTTGATGATTTCACCGGTACGAGGATCGGTCACTGAAGAACCATAACTCCATCCTCTGGTAGAACGATGTACCCAATTGATCATGTTGTAACGGATATCCATTGGATCAGCATCATCGGGTAACATTTTAATGATAAAAGCATTTCTGTACCCGGCCGCTTCAAAAGCTTGGTTCCACCAGCGACCGCCTTCCAAAAGGGCAGAACGGATAGGTTCAGGTGTGCCATTGTCGAGATAATAGACAATGGGTTCAACGGGATCACTGATGGCGGCAGATGGATCTTTTTTCTCCAAACGATGACGTGAGATGAACATCTGTTCGATCGGTTCTGTAAAAGGGCTACTAAAATCAAAATAGTTAATACCAAAAAAACCACTGCGAATATCATATTTGCGAGGCTTGTATTGATTATCGGGTAATTGCACAAAAGAGTGGTGCATACGAACCGTAATAGCTTCTGATGATGGTGTAACAGCGTTTACATACCGGCCTGCATCACTGCCACCTGTAAATGTAATGATGGCTTCAAACTCACTGTTCAACGGGAAATTACGTGTGTTCGGAAGATACATAGCAGAACGCGATTCATTGAAGGTATAAGAACCCTGACGCATCCCACGAATACGATCAGCAATACCATGTGCATCTCTTAAAAAGAAAGAAGTAGCATCCACCAATACTTTATCACCCTCATCTTCATCAATGGTAAAACCTGCAATGGTAGACTGTGCAAACGATTCTTGTACCGCTTTTCTTTCTTTCTCATCTGATGAGTTGGCACGATAACGGTAGTTAGGTTGTATCATCAATAATTTCTTGCCTATTTTATGGAAGTAAACAATGCGGGTACTTCCCAATTGTCCACGATCAAGTCCAACATCATTGGAGCCCAATCCGGCAGGTAGAGAATTCACGTACAGAAATTCTTGATTCAGTTTATCAACCTGTAACCATATTTTACCGGTATTGGCATCCCACCAATAAGTGAAATAACCATCATGCCGTTTCATGTTTTTTGTTTTTTCGGCAATTTTTGAAGAACTGGTCTGCGATTGTGTTTGCAAAAACAGCAAACAGCCAAAAGCCCAAAGCAGTGTACGCATGAAAAGAAGTTTTGGTGAAGAAAATGAATGCTTATAAAGATATTTTAAAAAATGGGAGAGGGTTCAGGAAATACAAATAAAAATCCTGTTACCGAAACAGTAACAGGATCATTATAAAGTTGGTTTCAATCGCTGATTAAGCGTTGAATGGAATTTCCGGATTGCTTGGTGCTGCCGGTGATTCAACAGGAGCAGGAGCTGGTGCCGGAGCCGCAACCGGTGCTGGTTTGCTTACTTTTTTAGGAGCAGCTTTTTTCTTAGCAGCCGGTTTTTTTGCAGCAGCTTTTTTAGGTGCAGCCTTTTTAGCTGGAGCTTTCTTTTTAGGAGCAGCTTTTTTAGCAGGTGCTTTTTTCGCTACCTTCTTTTTTGGGGCAGCTTTTTTCTTAGCAGCTGGCTTTTTAGCAGCAGCTTTTTTCACTGCTTTTTTAACAGCAGCTTTCTTTTTAGGAGCAGCTTTTTTAGCAGGTGCTTTTTTCTTAGCAGCTTTTTTTACGGCTTTTTTAGCGGCCTTCTTTACAGCCTTTTTTGCAGGAGCTTTCTTCGCTGCAGGTTTTTTAGCGGCTTTCTTTTTAGCTTTTGCCATGATGGTTAGTTTGTTGTTGTAAATGATGAGATAGGAAAGTTAGAAAATAATTTGCGAATTCAAAGTATTAGTTGTTTCAAAAAATGTTAACGGGCTATACACATCTTCATTCTTTCACTTCAAGCAGGGTCACTTTGCCATCCATTGTTGCTGCAATGATCTGTTTACCACTGAGCATATTTACTGTATTCACCATTGAATTATCGATCTTAAATACCCATTTTTTCTCTTGTTTTACCGGATCGATGGCATAAACCCTACCACTTTTTGTACCGAAAACAACGGTATTATCTTTTTCGATCAACATAGAGGGGACATGCTCGTAACCAAAGCCACAATTGACTTTCCACGCAACTTGTTGTTTCTCCCTTGATGTAGGGAATGCGACTACCCAGTCATTCATGGTTTTACCGTACACATATTTCCCGTCTGTAGAAATACCGATCGACTCTCTGACCGTAGCTTCATTGTTTCTCCATAAGGTTTTCCCTGATTCAAGATCAATAGCATTGATGTAACGATCAGGTGCAACCACATACACTACCTGATCTTTGATCACAGGAATACAAGCTGCAGGTGAGAAATTCAGTACTGTAGAGCCATTGTTCCATTGCCAAATCAGCTGACCATTGTTTTTATTCAATGCATAAAGATTCCTATCCCACGCACCAAAGATGATCTTTTCGCCTTCAATAACAGGTTTACTCATCACCGGACCATTCAATCCTGCGAAGTGCCAATATTCTTTGCCTGTAGCAAGTTCCAAAGCCCTGAAATGGTGATCGCTGGAGCCGATGTATACCTTATCATTCTCAATCAGTGGCGATCCCAAAACAGCAGCACCAGTTTGGTGTTTCCAGATCAGTTTTCCATTATTGGTTTGTAAACAATAGACCCATCCATCCCCGGATCCTATCACCACTTGTTTTCCTGCAATAGCGGGAGATGAAAAAACAGACCCTTTGGTTTGAAATTTCCATTTTCCCTTTCCGGATACTATATCTATAGCACTAATGGTACCCATACTGTTTCCAAAAAAGACCAGTTTACCATCGGTTGCAGGAGTTGAAATAACATTGGCAGGAGAGTGATGTACCCATTTTGCCTGCACATTGGGAAAGCTATCATTCACTACATAAGACGGACGCATACTTGCAGGACTTGTTTGATAATCATGCTTTGTGATCCGAATACCGGTCCAGGGTGTTCGGGTTTCCAGTCCGGGTTTGCGCTCTGAAAAAATCATGGAATCTGCTCGCACATCAACCAAATTATATCCGCCGATCTCAGCTTTAGCTCTCAGATTAGAACGTCCCATCACCGCAGGGATACCTTCAAAATTCATGGCTTTATTGGCGTGCCCATGCCCACAGAGTGCAGCAATGGTATTTTTTGTCTTCAGTCTGTCAATGGCTTCATACCAATTATCCAGTCCGTTATCCAATGGATAGTGATTGAGGAAAACAACCGGCTGATCCTTTTTTAGTTGTTTCAATTCTTTGTCTAACCAGTTCACTGCATCGCGGGGAATATGTCCATCACTCATACGCACATATGGACCCGAAGCGCAACCAATGAAAGTAATACCATTGTGTTCAAAAATGAATTTGTCATAACCGAAGACCTGAACAAATGCAACGCCACCTGATTCACTCCAACCGGTATCATGGTTACCGGGGATGATGTAATAAGGAATTTTCAATTCGCTCAAGATCGCTTTGGCCTTTTTGATCTCTTCCGTCGTACCTAATTCAGTAATATCACCTGTGAGAACAACAAAAGCAACATCAGTCATTTGATTGATATCAGCCACTGTTCTTCTCAAATCTTCTTCAGCACTACCATTGGGAGAGCCAATATGTGTATCGGAAATAAAAGCAAAACGAAAAGGTTTGATTTGTGCCTGACCACAAAGTGCTATGAATATCAATCCAAAAGCAAGGAGTTTTTTCATGCACGAAAGTTACAAACTGTAAATGGATCTGAATACTTTGAGAGTCTGGTTAAAATAAGAAAGCTGCGAGCTACGAGCCACGAGCTTTTGATTAGGTTGCAAAAAATCATATGATTTGCTCACAGCTTACGGCTCATAGCTAATTAAACTATAAAATGCTTTGCCTGTTATCGTATCTTTAATACAAGGAATAGTAATATTATGAAAGGATCGATTTTACAAAAGGCAGATATTTATGGGCAGGCAGTAGTGTGGGTCATGTCTTGGGTTCCCTTTGTTTATTTTTTTAAAGATGCATTCAAGAGGGATGATTTCTATATGCTGATGCTGATCCATGGACTCGGATTGATGATCATAGGTGTATGGCAATTGGTGAGTTGTTTGATGAATCTACTTCAATCCAATGATGCAGATAGCCGATTTTTTAGAACCAATCTCTTGGTCGGTATTGTTTTAGGGGTGGCCTTTTTTATCATGGCCTCATCCGGTATGTTGAAGATACCCTTGAGTAATAGGAAAGCTTATATGCTCTATGTTTTAGCCATTTATTTTCTCACGATCGATGTATTGGCAATACGGTATTGGAGAAAGATCTATCGTTATTATCAAAAAGAACAAGTATGAGTAAGAAGACCGTGGTATTGGGTGCTTCGGAGAATCCATCACGCTATAGTTATCTGGCGGTGAATAAGCTTAGAGCCTATGGACACTCCGTGGTAGCTATCGGGAATAAAAAAGGAATGATTGGAGACATTGCTATTACCACAGAAAGACCGGATGAAAACGATACAGATACCGTAACACTTTATCTCAATCCGCAATTGCAGCAACAGTATTACGATTACATTCTTTCTCTGAAACCCAAACGCATCATATTCAATCCGGGTACAGAAAATGATGAATTAGAAGAATTAGCAAAATCCAATGGAATTCAAGCGATGGAAGCTTGTACGTTGGTGTTATTGGGGACGGGGCAGTATTGAGGATTGTTTGTCAGGCGGCTCCCAAAGAGGAGAATTAATAAACACATTTACTGAAAACGTATAATTCAAAATTAATGGAAGGTATTTCAAAAGATGCTAGATACATACTCAAAAAATTAACTGAATTTAATGGTTCCGTATATTTTCTTGTTTCAATGCAAAAAGCATATATCCGAAATTGGAAGGGCTCAAAACATCCGCCTAATATTCCGAAACTGAATTTTATTCATGGCTCTCGATTAGCTGTAAGGCATCCTATTTCTAAAGAACTGTATATACCTGATCTCTCTTTTATAGTAACAAACACTAATCTTGAGAAGAAGGTTGCAGATATAATTCGAATGTTTACAAATAATTTAGTTGGGTTATCTTATGAAATACTAGAAACATACTTATATGACATTGCTGCAGAACTCTGCATAAAAAATAAAGTAAATGCACTAAAAATAAATAAGATGATTCACTGTGCTAACCAAAAAGCTTTTCGACAACACTTAAAATCTAACTGGAAACAAACAGGCGAACTATACAAGCAAGTTATTAAAAAATTGTTACCAACTCTTTCTGCTAAGACTATCACAAATAAAAAGCTTGAAATATTCTTCGAAACATTAATCGAAGCTCGACATGTAATAACACATACAGAGGGGCGAATTATTCCAGCAAAGGTTTTGAATGTTGATCAGAGAGACTATTTGAAATCATTTTTTGGTGTTGAAGTGAATAAACGAGTTTGGCAAATTAATACTTCAAATCATGCGCCATTTATCTTTCAAGCAATTATGCAGTTTGTGTTACTAATAGAAGAAGCAAAGAAAAACTAAAGCCCTTCTCCTCACTTTACGCTATTCTTTGTCGCCTAACAAATAACTCACCTTCTTCTCAACCTAAACGCCCCAATCTTCGTAGAATAATTCTTTCCACCTTTCTTTAAATAATCACCCACATACCAGATCGTTTCATCATCACTAGGGTCAATAGCTGTTTGGGTATAGTCTTCCCAGCGTAAGGTGTTGGTTTGTGCAGCTTCGCCATTTACCAATACGATTTCATTCAATGTCAGTTTACCCAATGGATCACCAAAATGTCTACCGGCAAAACGTTGTCCGGGGAAATCATTCTTTCCACCAAACGAATAGCCAATTCCAATATTTCCTTTTCCATCTATCGCAGCACTTGCCATCCATCTGTAATTCCTATCTGGAGCATAAGTACCTTGCTGATATAAACGAACAGAGCGGTCTTTGTTGACCAAGAACTCATACCATCTCACACCTCCGCCACCGGCAGCAGTACTCACAGAATGTACGCCAACCACAGACTCACGATCTCCGATTCTGCGATATACCAATCTGGCCATTAACTTATCACCCTGAGAATCCAAATGCTGGTCAGTACCCGGTTGTGGTACAGCTTTGGATAATTGTCCGCCGCCGAGATAATGATAAGGTGCAACCGGAATTTTTATCGGACCATCAATGGTTGTTTTAGAAAAATCTTTCCAATCCACATGAAACTTCCAAACATAGATGCCATCATCTTCCAATACATTTTTCAATTGCGTTCCTCCGGTTGCCATCATAATACTTGGAGCACCAGTAGGAGGCAGTTGCTTTCCATCCAGATCTGCATTGATGATAAAATTGACATCTCTGATGATAAATGACTGCTCTTGCGCATCTTCACCTTTCAACATTTTACTTCTGTCAACTACATAAGCATGTCTTTCGATCACATGATCACCGGTACTGGTTGTAGTGTAGTATCCATCTGGCCATACGGTTGGACGAGGATAATCCGGAAACAACTCTCTTTCAAATTCATAACGATAATAAGAACCCATCGGATCGGGAGTAGTGCTGATGGCATAGCACATGCAATAGGTTCCTTCTGCCGGTGGTCTTGGTGCAGCAGGACGTTGTCCGGGTGTGGCAGGTGGTGTTTCTTTTGTGGGCGGAGGCTGATACAGACCGACTGCTGCCCCGGGTTGTGGTTGTGGAACGCGTTGTTTTGTAACGGTATCAATGTTTCGAGAAATGCCTTTACGGAAAGTAGGCATAACGATTAACCATCTATTGGCTAATTGATCATAACGAACTACAGCATCTCCATTATTTATGTTTTCACATGGACCGCCAAATCCCTTGAATACATTACGTGTTTCAACCGGTCCATATAAAGCGCGACCGGACTCAGCGAACTTTTTTCCTTTCTTGGTGAAAATGGCCATACGAGAATTCACGATCTGAACAATATGATCCAATCCAACCGCTAAAGAGTTGTCTGAAGGATTACGAAGTGTGGCTGTACCTTGAGGTCCAACAAAACTTTCACCTAAGCCATCAAAGCTGCTGATCAATATAGGAGAAGATTTAGTTCCGAATGAAGTTTGTTCAATGGCTGCACCTTCAGGTTTGATGATGGGTTTTACTGAATCGGACACAGCAATATTTTCTTCTTTTGAAGTAGCAGAGCTTAATCGATTGGGTTTACTTTCTTGTTCAGTCTCTGTATGACTTGTTTGTTTCCTAATAAGTTCGATGGATAATGTTTTAGAGATATCATGCTTTGCAGCACTTTTACTTTTATGTTTTTGTATGGAAGGACTCAGTTGTGCGGTTGAGAAAAATGCGGTAGTGTTGATCGTTGCAACCAAAAGGAAAAACTTTTTCATGTGCTTTGATTAATAGGTATGAATACGATCTCACTAAGCTATAAGGAAAGCCAAAAAAATGTTTCTTGCTTTTTGTTGGGAAATTATCTGTTTTTAACCGTCATTATAATAAGAGATTTTAAGTTTGAAAGCTTGTATAGATATTTAAAACAATTTATATTGTAGAAACTAAAACCTGAGCCGTGGATCTGGAAAAACTGATTGACAGTATTGAAAACCTGTTGTATTCAATTATTCTGGAGATCACTTTAGTAGTGATCACAGTCGGAAAGCTTTTTTCCCGTAGTAAGAATTGCTATACAATCGTAGAAGCTGAAGAAGCTATTGAAAATCGAGAAGATCGGTATAGAAAATATAGTTCTCCCATCAAACTAGGAGTATTGTTGTCTTTAGCTACATTGATCATGATCAATACTTCCAATAATCTTGATGAAGCAGAAGAAGATACCTCTACAGCTTCTGTTGAAGCTATTCAACCCGAAGCCAATTCTACTGCTACGAGTGATAGTACTTATGATGCAACAGATTCATCAGGGATAGTAAGTGCAGGAGATATGAATACCGGGGACGATTCTGTGACTGCGAATGCGAATCTATCAACAATTGATAGCACTTTGACTAATTGGACAGATGATGAAAGTAGAGTAGTTAATTTGCTAGATCAGTTACTTGTATCGTTTACCGAACTAAAATTATATGAGCAAGCTTCTATTTTCTTTTTTGTGTGTAATTTGAATGCTATCGTTATTGGAATTCTCTTATTTCGGATGCGACGTGAAGCTACTCCTGGAAAAGTTTTTAGAACTACTTTCTTATCAATGGTATATGCAAGGACCTTTCTTACCTTCCCTTTTTTATTAATGATAACTGTTATCATGTTATCTCCCACTTCTGCATTTGAAGATAATGCGTCGGGTTCTTCTATTTATATGATAGGACTATTGATTACGATGTTGTTTTTTATTTTCGGCTTTTATAAATATATAAGAGGTGCGTTGTCTACTGTTAAGTCTGTTCTTGGAGGGGCTTCTTTTTTAATGATGACAGGCTTTTTTGTATTGTTGATTTTGCTCGATTATTGGTGGATTTCATTTGTCATCGATTTATTTTAGTCCTAAATATTTAATGCTATTGAAAACTTTCCAAAAGTTTAGCCTGCCCATCCCTCACGATCTAAACTGCGGTAATGAATCGCTTCCGCCAAATGCTCGGGCTGTATATCAGCACTATCCGCTAAATCAGCGATTGTTCTACTTACTTTTAAAATACGGTCATAGGCTCGTGCACTCAGATTTAATTTTTCCATCGCGCGTTTGAGTAGGTTTTCACCCACACTACTGATCCTGCAAATTTCTCTGAGCTGTTTACTACTCATTTGTGCATTGGCATATACACCATTCTCACCATTGTATCGTACTGATTGTATTTCTCTGGCTTTTATGACTCTTTCACGTATAGCTGCTGAATCTTCTCCATTTTGTTGGTTACTCAATTCACTAAAAGCAACAGGTGTAACTTCTACATGTAAATCAATCCTGTCTAATAATGGGCCGGATACTTTATTTAAATATTTCTGAACGATACCGGGTCCGCAAGTACATTCTTTTTCCGGGTGATTATAGTATCCACACGGACATAGATGCGTTGCCTTTTTCCCGATACGGAGGAAAGACCCAAAAGCCTTATGCTCAAGGGTATCCAACAGAACCGAACACCATCGGCGAGCATATCAGAAAGCGGCGGATGGACTTAGGGTTACGGCAAGGAGAAGCAGCAAAGCGTATCGGCGTATCAGAAGATTGCCTCTACTATTGGGAAAATGAAAGAAACGTTCCACAACTTCGCCACTATCCCGCCATTATTTCCTTCCTCCACTACTACCCGTTCGAGCATGAGATGGAAACGTTCGGCGGGAAGATCACACGGTACAAGTTTGAGCATGGACTGAGCAACGAAAAACTTGCCAAACTGCTTGGAGTGGATGAAGGGACGGTGGCAAATTGGGAGCGGAACAGACGAGTTCCGGCAAAGAAACGGATGAAATATGTTCTTTCGGTTATCACAAACACCTCTCAGAAATGAGGGGTGTTTTAGTCGCATCCTAATTGGGTTATCTATGATAAATAGGTATATTTAGTAATGTATTAAAGATATTTCTATGAACACTGTTATTAGAGAGAAACGAAAAATTCGATTTCAAGGGAGAATTATAACGCCGATAACTATTCGAAAAATAGCCGAACTGGTTCATCAAACTGCTGCATCTGAAACTGATGAACAGGTTTTTGAAAATTATTCAGTAGATGCTAAGGACGACTCCTCCTATGAGAGTAGAAGTGCTGGAATTTTCGATTCTACAGACATTATGGATTCTAAACACTTACACCGTGTTCAAATGACATTTAGAACACTTTCACAATCCAAAAATATAGAAGTTCAAATACAGCAATCTAATGCCGATGATCACAATACTAATTACATTGTCGTTAGTGGAGATGATTCCATATGGGTTACAGGAATGATAGAAAAGCTAAATGCAATTGTACGGTCTTCTGAAAAGCAGATGTCCAGTAAAGGGTGGTATAGTCTTCTATTTTTAGCCTCACTTGTAATTTTTAATATACTTTTTTTTGAACTATTTTACGAAAGTATTTCGAAGATTACAATTGAAGCATTAAGGAGTGGATTAATATTAGCCCCTCCTTTTATTTCTTTAATTGTTGCATCACGTACACAAAAATTTGTTGACGCAATTTGGCCAGATATAGAACTGCAAACTGGTCCAAATTATACTCAATCACCACAAAAAAAGCGGCAAAAGGTTAAACTGATTATTACTGCAATCATTGCTCCTCTAGTAATAGCTTTTATATATGATTTTCTTAAAAAGTGGCTATCAATTTAATGAGGTAGTATGGTAACGATTCTCAATAATCGAGAACTTTCAATTGTTTTTTGGTTTTTAGTAATAGCTATCTTTTTATTAAAAAATAAAGATGTCAGAAATAGTATCTGGGGCATTTTGAACATGCTTGGCTCTCGTTTTTTTCTAACAGTATTCGGGATTGTTTTCGCATACCAAATAGGAATATTATATCTCCTTTATAGATGTTCCATTTGGGATAGTAGTTACAGCAAGGATACGATACTTTGGTTCGTAGGTTCTGCTGTTATTGTTTTATTTAAAGCAAATAAATTAAAGCAGTTATCAGCGTTTAGGGAAGTTATTGCAGAGCAACTAAAATGGACAGTGTTGATAGAGTTTATCACACAACTATTTGTGTTTTCATTTTGGATTGAATTTCTGGTCATTCCCATCATGATTGTTTTTAGTATGATGAGTGGGTTTATTGAGGCTAAATCTAAGTACGAAAACATGGATCAATATTCGGATACCTATAAAGTATCTCAGTTTATACTTTTAATGATTTCATTACTTTTTGTTGGGTATGCGATATATAAAACGGTTACTCATTATTCAGAGGTCTTTACAATGGATCACTTTACAGAATTGATACTTCCGATATTGCTAACGCTTCTTTTTATACCCCTTATATATTGCTTTGCATTAGTGATGATGTATGAATCTTTATTTATCTTCTTAGGTTTCCACATAACAGATAAGAGAGAACTTAGGAAAGTAAAAGGTACGATCGTCAAAAGTGTATTTTGGAATATAAATCGACTATCAAAAGTTGATGATGTGATTACAAGACATCGTTTATGGGATTCGCAAAAAATTATCCAATATCTGCAAACAGGGGATATTCAAAATGAACCTGTTAAAGTTTAATACTGTTATACCCTGTTCTGGGAAAACTGTCGAAATAAGTGTTTACTATTAACCCTTCACATATAAAACGGAGACGTTCAGAAGAAAAATTACTCGGTATAAATATGACTAAGCAACGAGAAGTTTGCAAACTCCTTTGAGTTGACTAATAGGCAGATGCGAATTGGAAAGGAAGCAAAAGAGTTCCACCAAAAACCAGTTGAAATATGTTGTTTCGGTTATTCAGAAATATATAACTTATTAATTGGTATATTTTTTTTTGATATTTTAAATTAATCTCATAGCTTTATTCTTCCCCCTAATACCATACCAATAGTTTTTCTATTGGATTACATTTTTTTCTCGTAAATACTATTCTATGAAAACAGCGATGCTTGTATGCGCAATTCTATGCGTTTGTAGTGTGCACGGGCAAGATTTTCCTCGAAAAATATATGTCAATCCTAGCGTCGGATTTTTCAGACTAACAACCGATAAAAATAGCATTAATAACATACCCTTAATGTTTGAAGGAAAAATCGGAATGCGTCTAAAAAAGAAAGATGGTCTTGGTTTGCAATTTTCAAGTGCATCCCAAAGTGTACCAACATCTGGACTCTCATCTATACAACCTTCCGGGGGAGGATCAGTATGGACAAGATATGGAACCCGAAAACAAAAAGTTATAGCCTTGGGAATATTTTATGAACGATTTTTTTCTATTGGAAAACGAATCGATTTCTTCCCTAGTACATACGCTCAGTATCTCAATTACAAAGATGAAGAACGAGGAAATATTGTCGCAGGTACAGACTCATCAATGACTTATGCAAGGGCAACATTGTATAACTATATCGGAAGGGTTGGACTCAACTTTAATTTTCAGTATGCAATTACTAAATCAACGTCGTTAACAGTTCGATTCGCACAAATCGACTGTCGCATATGGAATAAGTATGAACAAAATGTTTCTCTCGAACTCCCGCTTTTATTGGGCATTAAATATTTATTCAAATAAAATCCAATCGTATGAAAACAATTTTAACCGCTCTCGCCTTCTTTTGTTGCAGTTTCACATTTGCAGGTATTAATCCTTCAGCAAGTGCCGAGTATTGCCCACTCCAAGAACTCTATTTTGATGTGGATTATTCGGGGAATTAGGATTTTGTGACAATTTCAGTATTCGGGAATCTTAACGCTAGATTAGTGAGTAAAAATTATAACAGTACCACTAATATCACTGTATTTAGACTGGCTATTAACTTTCTTGATGTTCAAGATATGCATTCTATAACAATAGTATATGAGCCAAATGGGGGTGGTACAGACCAAACTGAAACATTCAACTTTCCAAAAGTTAAATCGTTGAATGGGGATACTAGGCAAGTTGCACCTGGAATAAGTAGTATAACAGCACCATATTGTGTTACGACAACAACAAATATCTCATTTGCCAATTTATCGTGGAGGACTGGATCAGGATCCTCATTTTCATATTATGGTACCATAACCGAATATGAGTATTCTGTTCCATCCGGATGGTCAGTAAATGGATCAGTTTCGAGTGGACAAAATGATATTAAACTTGGGACAAATAGTGCAACTATAGTATCCGATGGAACTACAGGTGGATACGTTTTCATTCGACCTGCTAATAAGGCTTGTGGTAGTAATACGTTTTCAGGCAATGCCCTCTATATTGCCATTAATCGTCAGGAACCGGCAATTACTTTTTCAGGATCACCTACAATTTGCTCAAGCCAGACTTATACAGCATCGAACATACCAAGTTGGGTAACGAATACATTGTGGGAAGTAAATTCAAGTAGCTTAGTGACAAGCGGATCTAGCACATCAAATCCCGCTACGTTTACCAAAGCATCCGACGGTGTTGGAACTATCAAATTCACTATATCTAATCCGGGTTGTGGATTAAGTTATTCTTATAACGGCTCACAGATAACAGGAAACGCAAATTTGATCGTCGGCACCCCTAAACCACAAGCACTTTATAAGATTTCCGAAAATTGTATTGGGGGGAGCGATTGGGAGGCTACGTTCCAAGCGTATCCTAATGTAGGTGGAATCTCATATAACTGGAAGATTAACGGCTCATTGGATACCTACAATCATAATTCTTATTATTATACATATCAATTCCCTGCTGATTGCGTCAGTCTTGATGTTCAGTTGGAAACTGGTTGTGGAACCGGAACTTGGCTGAGTGCAGACTATTATGGAAATCCTGCAACATTTTGTCCTTCTTGTTTTAACTACAGAATGGCAATTTCTCCTAATCCAACTTCAAATGAAGTTATCATTTCATCGAAGTCAATAAAGAAACCTTTGACTATACGGGAGGTGAGATTTGCTGATGCGCAAGGGCTTGTTAAAAAGGTAGTCAAAGCCAATAATGTTAAGCAATTAAAAATTGATATTTCCACTTTGACTGCGGGAAAATACTTTGTGAGTGTGTTTGATGGGAAAGAATGGGTGTCTCAACTGATTATCAAAAATTAGTCATGTTATTACCGACAGCTTAAAAATAAATATTGACATTCAAAACAAATTGCGGCTTTTACAGCCGCAATTTGTTTTATGGTGCAGGTTAAATTGTGATATAAGAAAAATACTGCGGGTTAACTTTTGGAAAGTTCCGAAACTTTCCAAAAGTTAACCCGCCCATCCTTCACGATCCAGGCTCCTATAATGAATAGCTTCCGCCAAATGCTCCGGCTGAATATCATCACTCCCCGCCAAGTCAGCAATCGTTCTACTCACTTTTAAAATTCGATCATAAGCACGGGCACTGAGGTTGAGTTTTTCCATGGCACGTTTGAGTAAGTTTTCTCCTATACTGCTGATTCTGCAAATTTCTCGGAGTTGTTTACTACTCATCTGTGCATTGGCATATACGCCATTCTCACCATTGTATCGCAAGGATTGTATTTCTCTTGCTTTTATGACTCTTTCACGAATAGCTGCTGAATCTTCTCCATTTTGTTGATTACTCAATTCACTAAAAGCAACAGGTGTAACTTCTACATGTAAATCAATTCTGTCTAATAATGGGCCGGATACTTTATTTAAATATTTCTGAACGATGCCCGGTCCGCAGGTACATTCTTTATCGGGGTGGTTGTAGTATCCGCATGGGCAGGGATTCATCGATGCGATCAACATGAAGTTGGCAGGAAAATCAAGTGCAATTTTTGCACGTGAGATGGTTACCCGTCTTTCTTCCATCGGTTGACGCATCACTTCCAACACCGTTCGTTTAAATTCTGGCAACTCATCTAAAAACAATACACCATTATGCGCCAGTGAAATCTCACCGGGTTGAGGAACACCGCCACCACCCACCAATGCCACATCACTAATGGTATGGTGCGGAGACCTGAACGGCCGTTTACTGATCAATGAACTATTCTCAGGTAATTTTCCTGCTACACTGTGAATCTTAGTTGTTTCCAGTGCTTCTTGTAAACTTAATGGTGGTAGAATAGTGGGCAACCGTTTTGCCAACATGGTTTTTCCCGCACCTGGTGGACCAATCAAAATGGCGTTATGTCCGCCGGCAGCTGCAATTTCTAAAGCGCGTTTAATATTTTCTTGTCCCTTTACATCCGTGAAATCAAATTCAAATTGGTATTGGTCACTAAAAAATTCTTCACGTGTATTAACGACCACAGGCTGTAAACTGTTTTCATCTTTGAAGAAAGCGACCACTTCATCCAGGTGCTCTACTCCATATACATTCAGTTGGTTTACCATTCCTGCTTCTCTGGCATTGGCTTTTGGGACGATCAGTCCTTTGAAACCTTCTTTTCTCGCTTGAATCGCAATAGGTAATGCCCCTTTGATGGGTTGTATACTTCCATCCAGACTCAATTCTCCCATGATCACATAGTCATTAAGTGCTTCAGGATTTTCCAACTGTTCACTGGCACCCAAGATGCCTAATGCAATTGGCAGATCAAAAGAAGAACCTGATTTTCTAATATCTGCCGGCGCAAGATTCACAACGATCTTAGTTCGTGGCATATGAAAATCATTGGTTTTAATCGCACTTTCTGTTCGCTGTAAACTCTCACGAACCGCATTATCAGGTAATCCTACGATTTGATATCCCTGTCCCGCACTCACATTAACCTCAATTGTTATTGTAATAGCTTCTACGCCATAAACAGCACTGCCAAATGTTTTTACCAGCATAATAAAGAAGTAAAAAGTAAAAATTAAAAAGTCAAAAGAAGGGAAAGATAAAGGAGCAAAAAATAAGAATGAATAAAACAGGTAATAATACACGTAGAAACTCCTGATTTTATGTCAGATGTCAGATGGCAGATGGGAGATGTCAGATTTGATATTTGTGATATGTTCGTATAATTTGAAACATATTGGCAGATGGATAGACAAGAACTCGAAAATAGAACTAAACGTTTTCATATTGAGATCATTCAATTATGCTTGTTATTGCCAAAAAACAATGTTGGTTTTGAGATTGGAAAACAGCTAATAAGGTCTGCGGGGTCGGTTGCTGCAAATTATAGAGCTTCTAAAAGAGCCAAATCTATTGCTGATTTTATTTATAAAATTGAAATTGTATTGGAAGAGTCTGATGAATCTTTATACTGGTTGCAAATCATACAAGAAACGGTGATAGTTAACGATAATCGAATTTATAAGCTTATACAGGAGGCTCATGAGTTAACTGCCATTTTCTCAGCTACAACAAAAACTGCAAAACTAAAACTCAAAAAACAAATCTGACATCTGCCATCTGACATATCATAATTTTTCTAGGAGCTCAACAACCCCTTCTCTTCTCAAAATCAAATACCCGAGTCTATCATTGCTGATACCTTCTTTTAATTGATAGCTGAATACCAGTTGCTCATTTTGTACACTGGTCTCAAAATAGCGGAATTGAATATTGCTATACTGTTGCAGTGGTTCTCCGATTTCATACAAGTGTGTAGAGAGAATAAACAATACATTCTTCATTTTGCGTAAACCTTCAATCACCGTAGTACTACATTTCATGGCATCCTGTACATTGGTGCCTTTGAAGAGTTCATCAATAAGAATCAACCAGTTTCTTCCATCACTGATTTTTTCTATGGTATTACGAATGCGCTGTACTTCATTGAAGAAATAACTTTCACCCTTTACTATGTTGTCTACTACATTAATGTTACTCAGTAACCCATCAAATAAACTCAATTGCATTGTAGAAGCGGGTACTCCCATTCCTAAATGTGCCAGATACACACTCACACCAACAGCTTTGATAAATGTACTTTTCCCCGCCATATTTGCTCCGGTCAGGAAAAGAAAATTCTTATCGCGACTCATGTCAACATTATAGGATGTGGGTGTTTGTAAAAGTGGGTGATAGAGCCCGGTGGCTTCGATAAAAGGTTGTGCAGATGAATGGATCTCCGGAAAAGCAAAATGATATTTCTTACACGCGATACTCAATGAAAGAAATGCATCAATTCTGCTGTAAATATCAATCAGTTCAAAAATTTGATTCTTGTAGTGAAAACGAATGAAGTCTGCATAGCTCAGAATCCGCCAATTAACAAGGTCTTCTTTTGATTGTGTTCCTATTTCAGGTATTAAACCTTTATTCAACAACATATCAATTCTTTCTGCCCATATTTTTAATTGAGTACTGTTGCCACTTTCCTTTAGTAAAGCACTCACTTGTGTCATGCCTTTAATAAAATCAATACAGTGGGTAATGGTATACCTAGTTAAAGAGAAATCAGGGGCATTAAAAAGCTTATATGTGAAACTATTGATGGCATTGGGTTGTGTAGGATATTTATTGATCTGCGATTCATAAAAACGAGCGATGACCATAATGGTCCCGTTTGTAATAGAAATCGGCCAGCGATCACAGACTTGCATCAAATCTTTAATGATCTGTTGATTACTAAGAATCGCATCAACCGTTGCCAATGGCTTCGCGACCATGTCATACAAATAATCTCTCCCCCCACCGGTTTGCGTATGGTCTAAAAAATGTACAACCGATAACTCTTCCTCACTATGGAAAATCGACAGATCAGCTAGTGTGGTTTTGTCTATTTGCATCGTTGATAGTTATAATGTTTCGCAGTTAGAGAGAAGGCGAGAATAGCTTATCTCTCAAAACTCAGTCTCATCCCCCTCTTAGACTCATCAAATACTCCTTTTCCATAAACGGGGTGACCATTTACAAAAGTATAGTTGATGGTAGCGGGTAGGGTCATTCCTTCAAGAGGGCTCCAGCTGCATTTATAAAGGATGTTTTCTTTTTGAATGGTATTCGATTGATTCATATCTACCAATACCAGATCTGCATAATATCCTTCACGAATAAATCCTCTTTCTTTGATCTGAAAGCATTGTGCTACTGCATGACTCATTTTCTCCACTACTTTTTCAATACTGATCTTTCCTTCTTTCACATAATGTAACATGAGTCCAAGTGAATGTTGCACCAATGGTAATCCAGCATGTGCATGCTCATAATCTTCTTGTTTCTCAGCCCAGGTATGTGGTGCATGATCTGTTGCGATCACGTCTAATCTGTCATCCAGTAAGGCCTCCCATAATGCTTTCTTGTTATGAGATGCTTTAATAGCAGGATTACATTTGATCTGATTACCTAGACGAGGGTAATCGTCTGCAGTAAAATGCAAATGATGTACACATACTTCAGATGTAATTCGCTTGTCTTTCAACGGAAGCATATTTCCAAAAAGCTGTAGTTCTTTAGCTGTGGTGATATGTAAAATGTGTAAACGGGTATTGTATTTTTTAGCGTACTGAATAGCTCTGAAAGAAGACTCAAAACATGCCTCTTCATTTCGAATGATTGGATGATCAGAGGGCTCAAGATGCCCTTTTTGTGCTTTAAGTGCGGCAAAATTTGATTTGATAATGCTCTCTTCTTCACAATGCGTTGCAATCAATACCTCTGACCCGGCAAATACTTTTTCAAGGATCAATGGGTTATCTACCAATAAATTTCCTGTTGAGGAGCCCATGAAAATTTTTATTCCACAGATATCATTCTTTTTATCATTGGTGCGCAATACTTCATCCAAGTTATCATTTGAAGTGCCCATGTAAAATGAATAATTGGCCAATGACGTATTTCTACCGGTTTCATATTTCTGTTCCAATAGGTCTTGGGTAAATGCAGGGGGACTCGTATTCGGCATTTCCATGAAACTGGTAACACCACCGGCTACCGCGGCTTTGGCTTCTGTATATATGGTGGCTTTATGAGTGAGTCCGGGCTCACGAAAATGTACTTGATCATCAATAATCCCGGGTAACAGGTATTGATTTGTTCCATCGATTTCAACAACATTTACTGCGGGATTGAGTGTGCCTCCAATTTTTTCGATTCTGGAATTTCGGATCCATACATCACCTTGTGTAATCGTACCCTCATTTACTATGGAGGTATTTTTAATGATATAATCTTTCATAAGCACTGCGTTGGCAATGCTGCAATTTATTACATCATGGGCAGTAAACCTTAATCTTCCAGATGAATGGAAAAAATGATCATGCGCGACTGTATCCTATCCAAAACATTCGAATACTTGAGATTGGGATCGTATTGATGAATATTAGATAATCCATAGCTGAATTTGATCTCAGGAGAGACAGTTACAAATGGCAGGTAAAAATTAAAGCCAATTCCCGTTTCAAAGCCAAAATCATTTCTTTTCAGTTTTAAGAGGTCTTCGGACAATCGAGCGGCTGAATTGCTGGATAGATCTGTATCTAGTTTGATGCCACCCAGAAGATAAGTCCTGAAATTACCAATACGGTCTGAGTTGAATTTAAAGTGTAAAGGCAAGCTGATAAGCGTAGCTGGCAAAGTTTGCTTTTGAAATGAAGCTTCACCCGGTTTTGTAGGTCCCAATGTATAAGCCATGAATTTAGAACCTCCAATGATTAACTGAGGGTTTGCCCTGAACTCAAAACGATTGGTCATTTTAACTGTGGCTAATAAACCCATGACAATACCACCGCTTGCTCCTGGGTCAACAGATAAAACAGAATCAGATTGAAGGAATAGTGGTGATTTATTTTGATGTAAATAGGAACTATTATAGCCTAGTGTAAGACCAAAATAGTAAGGTAGGTCATCATGATTAGGACGATAACGCTGTTTCTGTGCCGTCACTGACACAGATGAGATGAGTATGAGAGCAAACAGGATTACTTGCTTCCGCAATAAATAGTGCATATGCCGAAACTGAGTTTTTTCAGATAAGTTTGAGTAAATCCTGCTTCATGCATAATAGTTAAAAAGTTTTCACCTTCAGGGAAGGCTTGAACACTATCGTTCAGGTATTGATATGCGTCTTTATTATTTGCAAATATTCTCCCTACACCTGGCGTAATTACGTTGGTATAAAAATCACACATTTTTCTGAAAAGTGGTTGTTTGGGTCTTGAGAACTCTAATACAACCAATTTTCCACCCGGACGCAACACGCGATACATTTCAGACATTCCCTTATCCAAATGAGCAAAATTTCGGACACCAAATGATACTGTAATAGCATCAAAATGGTTATCGGGAAAATGAATGGTCTCACTGTCACCAGTTTGAAGGGTAATATGATCGGTTAGATTTAATTTTTTTAATTTTTCTCTTCCCAGATCTAACATCCCTTCAGAAATATCTATGCCAATGATCTTTTCAGTTTTCAGCATCCGTTGTGTCATGATGGCAACATCAGCGGTACCGGTGGCAACATCCAATACCAATTTTGGTTGAATGTCTTTCAATTGCTTGATCGCTTTCTTCCGCCATTGAATATCTACACCCGCAGTCAGAAAACGATTTAAAAAATCGTATCGGAAAGCGATACTGTTAAACATCTCTGCTACCTGTTCCTTTTTTCCTTTTTCACTCTGCTGGTAAGGAACCACCTCGTCGTGCGCAAACTTTGCCATAAGGCAACAAAGATATTGATTTCCCCCCTGAAGGTCAGTCATTGTTGGGTGATAGCCCTTAAAACAGGGGTTAATGTTTCGCAAATATTGCTTTTGAGCTGATTTTATCGATACTTGGAAAGCGACAAAGGCTTATTATCTTCGTTTGAATGAGGGCTAGAATATATAAATCCACAGGTAGTTGGTATATCGCTAAAGGGGAAGACGGACGTTTGTACAATGCCCGTATCAAAGGGGTAATGAAGATCGAGGGTATTACATCCACTAATCCAATTGCAGTAGGTGATGAAGTAGAAATGGAGATTGAGGCAGTCGAAGAGGAGTCGGCCATCATCAGTGAAATTCATGACCGTAAGAATTATGTTGCCCGTGTATCACCCCACAATAAGCATTTGCACCATATCATCGCATCCAATCTGGATCAGAGTTTGTTGTTCGTAACCTTAAAAGATCCAAAAACATCACAAGGTTTTATGGATCGTTTTTTGATTTCCTGCGAAGCATATCATGTTCCTGCTGTCATCGTTTTTAATAAGGCCGATCTCTATCGGAAAAAAGAAATGGAGAAGTTTGAACAGCTGCGTGAGATCTATTCAAACATTGGTTATCAAGTATTGCTGTGTAGTGTAGAAAAAAGAGAAGGATTGGATGAAATAAGAACGATACTTCGTGATAAAACTTCTTTACTTAGTGGGCATAGTGGTGTGGGCAAATCAACTTGTGTCAATACTTTGTTCCCTGAATTTAATTTAAGGACCCAGGAAGTAAGTGGTTGGAGCGGGAAAGGTATGCACACCACAACTTTTGCGGAAATGTTCGATCTGCCAGGAGGTGGACATATCATAGATACGCCTGGCGTCAGAGAGTTTGGTCTTGTTGATATAGAGAAAGAAGAACTCGCACATTATTTTCCTGAAATGAGGAAACGAATGAATGATTGTCAGTTCAATAATTGCATGCATATTGAAGAACCCAATTGTGCAGTAAAAAAAGCAGTCATGCAGGGAGAGATCTCTGAAGAAAGATACATTAGTTATAGAACGATTTTAGATACTATGGGAGAGGAGTATTAGTTGACAGTTTTTAGTTGACAGTTGACAGAGAAAACAGCCATACTTTTCTTTCTGTCAACTGTCAACTAAAAACTGTCAACCTTTTTTAGACTCCTGAAACCACGAAGCATACATCACATAATTATTCGAGATCCGATTGATCTCTCCGTTGATGAGTTCTTGAGAAATATCTTTTACTTTTTTGGCTGGAACGCCGGCATAAATACAACCTGCTTCAACCACTGTTCCCTCCAATAGAACAGCTCCTGCAGCAATAATGGAATTACTGTGTACCACGCAACGGTCCATAACAATAGCTCCCATACCGATCAGAACATTATCATGAATAGTGCATCCATGCACCAATGCATTATGTCCGATGGATACATTGTTGCCAATTTCAGTTGGATTTTTTTGATAGGTACAATGAATGACTGCACCATCCTGAATATTTACTTTATTACCCATTCTTATATAGTGTACATCACCTCTAATAACCGCATTGAACCAGATACTGCAATCGTTACCCATAACAACATCACCTACGATGGTGGCATTGGGGGCAATGAAACAATTTTCACCAAATTGAGGATGTTTACCAAGAACGGGGAGAATAACTGCCATAAAATATCGAATTTCGAATGTTGAATGTCGAACTTTAAACGAAAGTTAGCAAAATGAGTGGGATTTCAAATAAGGAACTTTTTCTTCAGCATGTTGCACAAACATCTGCTGCGCCGATTGGGTTGGAGATGAAGAATGCATCCGGTATTCACATTTGGGATGTGGAAGGGAAAAAATACACAGATCTCATTTCCGGTTTCAGTGTTTGCAATATCGGACATAGTCATCCTGATGTTGTGAAAGCAGTTCAGGAGCAAGCTGCTGAATATATGCACCTGATTGTGTATGGAGAGTTTGTTGAGAGTCCGCAAGTGCAATATGCTAAACTGTTGACAGATCATTTACCCGCTTCTTTGAATTGTGTATACTTCACCAACAGTGGTGCAGAAGCTACCGAAGGGGCAATGAAATTAGCTAAACGTATTACCGGAAGATCTAAGATCATTGCTTTTAATAAAGCTTATCATGGTAGTACCCAAGGTGCTTTAAGTATCATGGGAGGAGAATATTGGCGTAATGCTTTTAGACCTTTATTACCAGATATTTTGCATTTTGATTATAACGATGATGCAGTGTTGGCATCAATTGATTCATCAGTAGCATGCGTAGTACTGGAAACAGTTCAAGCTGAAAGTGGTATCACTGTACCTCGAAAAGAATGGTTACAAGCAATTCGAAGAAAATGCAATGAACATTGTGTGTTATTGGTATTTGATGAAATACAAGCAGGTTTTGGCAGAACGGGTTCTCTTTGGGCATTTGAGCAATTTGATGTGGTTCCCGATATCTTATTACTAGGTAAAGCTCTTGGAGGTGGAATGCCATTAGGTGCATTTATTGCCGATAAGAAATTGATGTCTACATTGACTTATAATCCGGTACTTGGTCATATCACCACATTTGGTGGGCATCCTGTGAGTTGTGCTGCCGGTAAGGCTGCATTTGAGGTATTGCTGCGGGATGAGTTGATTCAGAACGTTCATCATAAGGGAAAGATTTTACAAGAGCAGCTGAAACATGCTGCTATCATGAGTATAAACGCATGTGGTTTATGGATGTCGCTGAAATTTAAAGATGATGTAACCAATCAGAAAATTGCACATCAATGCGTGAAAAATGGACTTGTGACCGATTGGTTTCTTTTTGCCCCAGACCGGTTGAGAATTGCTCCACCATTGATCATTTCTGAGGATGAGCTTATTGAAGTAGGTGCTACGATTATGAAGAGTATAGATGAAGTAGTTGATCAATCCTAGTTGACAGGATATAGTTGACAGTTGATAGAAGGAAAGATAGTCTTTCTGTCAATTGTCAGTTAACAACTATATACTAATTCCGCGACTAACAAGGCCCCATTCTACAGAACCTGCTATACAATTTTTCATAAAGCGGGATGATATTTTTGATATCAAATCTGCAAGCCTGTTGATAAGCTGCTTCTTTCATGACTTCTAGTTGTGCATCATCTTTCAAAAGGCTAATAGCATATTTACTCATGGTTTCTACATCGCCCACATTCGCCATGAATCCGGTTTCTCCTTGAATGTTGATCTCACTCAATCCTCCGGCATTTGAGCTGATGACTACGGTTCGGGCAGCCATGGCTTCTAATGCCGCCAAACCAAAACTCTCGTATTCTGATGGAAGAATAAATACATCACTAACTGCCAATATATCTTCCATCTGTTCCTGTTTACCTAAAAACCGTACATCTTCTTCAATACCTAATTCTCTGGTTAATTCTTCAGTACTAGGTCTTTCAGGGCCATCACCTACCATTAATAGTTTGGCAGGCATTTCTTTTCTAACCGCTGCAAATATTTTTACTACATCCACTACTCTTTTTACTTTACGAAAGTTAGAAGCGTGGATCAGTATCTTCTCACCATTGGGAGCGATTACTTTTCTGAAAGCGTCAATGGGTTTTTTATCAAATCTCGCTACATCTACAAAGTTGTGGATGACTTCAATTTCCTTCTGGATATGAAATGACTTATAGGTTTCTTCTCGAAGGTTATTGGATACTGCCGTTATTGCATCACTTTCATTGATGGAGAAAGTAACAACAGGCTCATAAGTCTTATCCTTACCTACCAATGTAATGTCGGTACCGTGCAAAGTGGTGATTACCGGAACATTTCTGTTTGCTTTCTGCTTTACGATTTGTTTGGCCATATAAGCAGCAGATGCATGTGGTATAGCATAGTGTACATGCAGAAGATCAAGATCATGATTCATGATTACATCTACCATCGTACTTGCCAACGCTACCTCATAAGGCGGATAGTCAAAAAGTGGGTAAGTAGGAACACGTACTTCGTGATAAAATATATTGGCATTAAAAACATTCAGTCTGACAGGCTGTTGGTAAGTAATGAAATGTACTTGATGGCCTTCATCAGCCAAAGCCTTACCTAGTTCTGTAGCTAGTACACCACTACCCCCAAATGTTGGATAACAAACAATACCTATACGCATAGCTGATCTTTGATTTTTTGATCTTTGGTTTGACGATTCAACTCCATCCATATTGTATTTTATAAAACGTCAAAAAAACCTCTGTGATTGATCCTTGAATCTACACGAGAGAATCAATACAATTCTGCACGAAATAACCGGTCAGGAATGAATTCAACAAAGATACCCCGCAATTAACAATAAATATCCTAATACTGTTCCCCGCTCATCAAAGGCTTAGGAAACATGACAAATCATTAACTTTAGCATTATGAAAAAATTTTGCTTTCTTCTTCTACTGCTGCCATTTGGCGGCTTTTCACAGCAGGACGACGCTGTTGTCATCAAAAAAATATCTGATGAAATCTTAAGAAATGGTAAGGCGTATGACCTTTTATACCAATTGACCAAGCAGGTAGGAGGCAGAATCGCCGGTTCTCCTCAAATGTATAAAGCAGAAGCTTGGGGTGAGAAAGCCCTTAAAGAGATGGGGGCAGATAAAGTTTGGCTGCAAGAGTGTCTGGTGCCGCGTTGGGTTAGAGGGGCTAAAGAAGATGCCAGGGTTGTCACAATTGATGGTAAAAAAGTAAATCGCGTATTGGATGTATTGGCCTTAGGTAATTCTTTAGGGAATGGTAAACCAGTTACAGCTCAAGTAATTGCGGTCAATAGTTTTGAAGAATTGGATAAAAGAAAAGAGGAGGTTAAAGGGAAGATCGTTTATTTCAATCATTCTTTTGATCCCACCAATATCAAACCTTTTGTTTCTTACGGACAAACAGGTGTATCTCGAAGAGCAGGTCCAAGTATGGCAGCTAAATATGGAGCGGTTGGTGTGATGATCCGATCATTGACAGAGTCAACCGCTAATGATCCACATACCGGTAGCACTGCATACAATGATTCTTTCCCTAAAATACCGGCGATTGCTATGGGCCCTAGAGATGCCGATTATATATGGGAACTCAGTAAGAAATCTTCATTCACTGTTACCATGAAAACCAGTGCTAAATTCTTACCAGATACTATCGGGCATAACGTAATTGGAGAATTAAGAGGAACCACTTTCCCGGATGAGATCATAACAGTTGGAGGTCACCTTGATAGTTGGGATGTTAATGAGGGAGCTCATGATGATGGCGCCGGAGTGGTACATACTATTGAAGTCATGCGAGCCTTAAAAGCCATCGGCTATCAACCCAAAAGAACCATTCGCTTTGTACTCTTTGCTAATGAAGAAAATGGCATGCGCGGCGGTAATAAATATGCAGCGGAAGCCAAAGAAAAAGGCGAAAAACACATTTTCGCGCTGGAAAGTGATGCAGGTGGATTTACTCCCAGAGCATTTGGATTCACAGCACCTAAAGATAAACACGATAAGATGCAAGCATGGCTTCCCTTATTGAAACCTTATGGAACAGAAGATATGTCTGGAAGTGGCGGCGGAGCTGATATTGGTCCTTTAAACCGAACCTTTGGTACACCTATCGCAGGTTTTATTCCCGATCCACAACGTTATTTTGATCTGCATCATGCCCGAACAGATGTATTTGAAAATGTAAACAAACGTGAACTATTGCTTGGAGCAGTTAATATGGCTGCATTGATCTATCTTGTAGATAAATACGGTCTATAAATGACAACGAAACAAAAAATTATCTGGAGTATTATTATTATTGTTTTCGTTGCACTTTCTGCATTTATTTATTGGCGGTATTATTTTGTATATGCAGAAGGAACGAAAGCCGGATTATTGAATACTTTCCAGAAAAAAGGAATTTTATTTAAAACATGGGAAGGCAAGATCATTCAAAGTGGTTTTCGTGCCAATGTTCAAAGCAATGAATTTGATTTTAGTGTCACCAGTGAAACGGTAGCAGAACAATTATTGCGTTGCTCCGGTAAAGAGGTTGAATTACACTATAAAAGATATATTGGTACACTGCCTTGGCGTGGACTTGAAAGAAATATTGTAGATAGTGTGTATGAAGTACGAGGCGCCGCAACAGAAAGTATTATTGCTCCAAAACAACCTTGAGCAAAAGAGGTGTTTAATCCTCTCGCGTAATCTCCTTATCTCTCGTTCTCTGCGGTATTGAACCGCAGCGAAATGAGGACGCAGAGTTGGCGCGAAGTTTTTTGAAATGATTAGGCTTGTAGTAAGAAGATCGCCAGCTTTTTATGGATATCAGGCTGCTCCTGCTTCCACTGACGGATCGTTTTTGTTTTGATGGATTCTGTTGCACCAGTAATATCTACTGCTATACAAAGTTTTGTTTCCGACTTGCAACTTTGGAGAAGGTCATGAATCAATGCATTGTTTCGATAAGGGGTTTCAATGAATAGTTGCGTACAATTCCTTTTCAATGAATCAGCTTCCAGTTCTCTGATTTTTTTCTTTCGCTCCACTCCGTCAATAGGTAGATAGCCATGAAATTGAAAACATTGTCCATTCATACCACTCGCCATCAATGCCAGTAGGATAGAACTTGGGCCTACCAAGGGTTTTACTGTAATACCTATGCCCTGAGCTGCTTCTACCAACATTTGTCCGGGATCTGCAATACCCGGGCAACCGGCTTCACTGATGATACCAATATTTTTACCTTCTTTCAGTAATTGTAAAAAGGAATTTCTTACTTCTGACTCTGCTTTGTGAATGACAAACCATTGATAGTTATCAATGATCATTTCTTTCCACAATTTTTTTAAAAAACGTCTGGCAGTTTTTTCTTGTTCTACAAAAAAAACAGAACAGTCTTTTACAGCATCCAGTATATAGGGAGGGATGGTTTCAACAGCATCTTCATATAAAACGGTGGGTATCAAATAAAGCTTACCGTGCTGCATACTATTTTTTTGAGCTATTGGGATAGGTGCTTAAAGTGGCGGCTACTACAGCATAAGTGGGTGCGAGTATCCATCCAATAATGGGCAACATATGCATCAAATAAAAAATAAAACCATTGCCAATTGCCAATCCTTTATGATTGCCTATATAAAAAATACTTTCAGCAGGTGTTTTCTTTTGACGTTCCATGCTGTAATCAAGCATCGAAAAACCATAGTAGTAGCATTCTACCAATACTGCAAGGATGGGTGTAAGCCAACCGATCAATGGGATAAGACTGAGTAATAAAATGGATAATACATAGACGGTTTGCCAAACACTATTTCTAAGTGCAATTCTAATTCCGCGAAGAATATCTTTTCCAAGTTGGTGAAAGCTGAATGGGAAATCTTTTCCTTCTATGATTGATGCGGTTTTTTCGCTAATGAAAGCAAATAAAGGTGAACCAAGTATGAGAAATAAAAACTTAAACAAAGAGAAATACAGTAACATCAGGATCAGCCACAATAACGCAGTACCAAAAACAAATAAAAAACCGATAAAACTACTCGAAAACTGATCGATCCAACCTCGGAGACCGGTTTTAAGCGTCATCCATTCAATGAAATCACTGGCGGTTTGGCCAAAATAGTACATGCCTGTTAAAAACAAAATGGTGTACAATAGCCCTGGGATTAATATCCATTTCCATAGTTTATGCTTAATAATAAACTGATGGGCTTGTGAGTAAGATTGTATGGCTATAATAAGTTCCTTTAGCACCCTGAGTGATTTTGATGCACTAAGTTAATGTATTCAGTATGTTTAATCTGTGAAACCTTTATCCGATTATTATAAGAACAAATTATCACTTGACTTTTACAGGGAAGCCGATGTATGCAATGTAGCCAAACAACTTCTGGGTAAAGTGCTAATAACTTACTTTGACAATGTTTTGACTGCCGGACGTATTGTAGAAACAGAAGCATACAATGGCATTGTTGATAAGGCCTCCCATGCTTATGGAGGTAGATTAACAAGCAGAACCCAGGTGATGTACGAATCCGGAGGGATCGCTTATGTGTATTTGTGTTATGGTATCCATCATTTATTCAATGTAGTAACCAATGAAGCATCCGTACCTCATGCAGTCTTGATTAGAGGAATTGAGCCGGTTTACGGTACAGCAACCATGATGGATCGTTGTAAAAAAACAAAGTTTGATTATAGTATTGGAAGAGGGCCTGGGAATGTCACAAAAGCGCTCTCAATTAATGTGCAACACACAGGGAGCACGTTGTTACAATCTTCAATGTTCATAGCAGATGATGGATGGCAAATATCCAAGAACAGTATTATAGCAACCCCTCGAATCGGAGTTGATTATGCAGCAGAGGATGCCTTATTGCCCTATCGATTTTTCATTAAAGACAATAAGCATGTCACTAAATCACCATTGAACAAAGTGATTGCTAAAACTTAGGACAATTAATGATTTTATCCGAAGAAGGTCTTCTGATATAGATTAAGGAGATTTCAATCCCTCCTCTGTTTTGTGAAGCTGTTCTTAGTTGTGACGAATTGTAATCGTAACTGGCACCAATCCTGAAGTCATCAAATTCAATACCTACATAGGGTATGATGGCATCTTTTAATCTCATCCAAGTGCCTACATATAAACTCGTGGCCTTTATATCATCCGGATTGGCATTGAATTGCAAGGCTGCACCCAACATAGTAGAAGAAGTGCCTCCCTGAAACATTTGCATACCACTCATATGCAGTGTAGTTGTATTTCCAACAGGAAAATAAGTACCTGCATGAATAGTAGTTCTTGTTGGTAGTAAGTATGATGCACCGGTGAAAGACTGTTTAGGTTTATTGATGTGATACATACTTACACCCATGTAAAAATTATTCCGGTCATTGGTGTTGCCATTGTATAAAACGCCAGCATTAATATCTACATACTTTGAATTAAGAGTACCAGTATTGAATACTTCAGAAGTCACACCTGTAAAGCCTGCATTGGTTAGTTGGTCTTCAAATTTGAGTAAGTTGGTATTGATCAGCATATTGGCATAAGTCAGCTGAAAACCCGCGCTTAATTGATGATATCCTTCTTCATCCAACCCTTTATGATAAGCAGTACCAACTGAAGCATAGTTGAATTTAACAGCACCATTGGCACTATTGTCGGTTAAACCCATAAATCCAACTCCCCAAGTATCATTGGATGCAATTCTGTCTTTCATAACCTGAAAATCGATGGAAGCTGTAGCAGTCGTATAGGCCTTGTCAATACTTGGCCATTGGTTCCGATAATTTCCTGCTACACGATAACTACCATAAAATTTCCCTGTAAAAGCCGGATTAAGTGTTAATGGGGAAGAAAAAAATTGTGAAAAATTAGGGTCCTGTGCGGATGAGGTTTTAGTCAACATCAGCAACATCCCTAAGCAACTTATTTGAATCAGTTTTTTCACAAGGGGACTAATTTAGGATAATCTTCCTGAAACAGGTACGTTCGTTCGGAAGATTAGGTTGTCCTTAACGTCAACGAATTGACCATGAAAAATGCATGATCGCTGCATTCATTATGACTGATTCTTAGTTCCAAAGGCCAAATCACCTGCATCTCCGAGTCCTGGAACGATGTATCCTTTTGCCGTTAGTTCATCATCAATGTCCCCACACCAGATATGAATATCGTCTCCACATTCTCTGTGTATCAGTTCAATACCAACTGAACAAGCTATAGCTACCACTACATGAAACTCTTTAGGAGTACCCTCATCTTTCATATACTGAATGGTCTTTACAATTGACGCACCGGTTGCAAGCATAGGATCGCTGATAATAACAATTCGATTATCAAGCGACGGGCAACTCATATATTCCAAACTAATTTCAAAAGAACCATCTCTATGATGTTTTCTATAGGCAGAAACAAAAGCATTATCTGCACGATCAAAATAATTGAGCATGCCATTGTGCATGGGTAAACCCGCTCTTAAAATGGTTGCTAAAACAGGTTGCTGCTCTAATAATTTACTTTCATGTATACCAAGAGGAGTAGGCACTTCGGTGACTTTAAAAGGCATGCGCTTACTGATTTCATAAGCAGCAATTTCACCGATACGTTCTAAATTTCTGCGGAAACGCATTCGATCTCCCTGAATATCTACATTTCTTAATTCTGATACCCAGTTACTGACAAGACTATGTTCCTCACTAAGATTTACGATCATGGTATGACGGGATTGAAGGCTTCAAAACTAAAATCTATCTCTTGGAATCAGAAATTTAAGTTTTTCTAGCTTGGTAAGGTGCTTTTAGCGTTTAAATGGTCAAAAAAATTACACAAATTCAAACCGATCCCCATCAAATAACCCCTGATCGCTTAGTTTCAGATGTGGTATTACCAGTAATGCCATAAAGCTAAGGGTCATGAAAGGCGCTTGAAGCGTTGATCCCAATGATTTAGCCATAGCATCAATAGAAGTATATGCATTGGCAACTTCATACCCATCCATGGTACTCATCAATCCTGCAACAGGAAGTCCGAGTACTTGGTAAGATGATTCATCGATATAACAACTTACACCTCCTTTTTCAGCGATCACCAAATTAATAGCAGCTGCAAGTGATGCATCATCAGCACCAACAGCCACAATATTATGACTGTCATGTGCTACAGAAGAAGCAATGGCCCCTTTCTTACATCCAAAGTTTTGAATGAAACATTTGGCAACCGGAGCCTGATGATATCGGTTTACCACTACCATTTTCAGTATATCCCTTTCAGGATCACTTACCCATTCATCATTGATGATCTTACCCGGTAACTCAAGTCTATTCGTGATCAATTGTCCGTCCAACGCTTCAATGACAGGAATCAATCCATTTGCAGATGGGTAACTTTCTTTAGAAAGAGTGAGATCTGCTATGGTCACTTTTTTGCAATCAAACTGATTAATGTGTTCAGATGCTACAGGATCGATCAATGATTTTCCATTACTTGCCACTAGTATACCATTGATGTATGTTTCAAGGACATTGAATTGTTCAAGATCTTTTACAATAATAAAATCTGCAGGATCTTTTTCATTTAATAACCCGATTGGTAGCCGATAGTGTAATACCGGATTGATACATGCTGCTTTTAATACATTGAACACATCTAATCCTTTGGCAACAGCACGAGCGCAAAGCACGTTGATATGTCCAGCCACCAAACTGTCAGGATGTTTATCATCACTGCAAAACAAAATATGATTTGGATGATCATCAACCAATTCAATCAATGCCTCAAAATTTTTAGCGGCACTCCCTTCACGGATGATGATTTTCATACCATGTTGAAGTTTATCAACAGCCTCTTCCAGTGTAAAGCATTCATGATCTGTTGAGATACCCGCTTCGATATATGCTTTTGCTGTATCACCACGTAAGCCGGGGGCATGTCCATCTACAGGTTTACGCATGCGATGTGCTGCAGCAATTTTTTTCATCACTTCCGAATCCTGATGTAAAACACCGGGGAAGTTCATCATCTCACTCAGGTATAAAATTTCTGGTCTTTCCAATAAAGCAGCAACAGCTGTACTATCAATCCAAGCGCCTGCTGTTTCAAAACTTGTAGCAGGTACGCAACTGGGTGCGCCAAAATTAAACTTGAATGGAACTTTTTTGCCATTCTCAATCATAAAATCTACTCCGGTAACTCCACATACATTAGCGATCTCGTGCGGATCACTAACAGTACCAACAGTGCCATGTACAACAGCTAATCTTGCGAATTCTGAAGGAATCAACATACTGCTTTCAATATGAACATGGCTATCTACAAAACCTGGGAGTATGTACTGATCGGGTACCGTATCATGAGTTGCTTCTATCCGATGAATGGATCCATTTTCAACCCAAACATGAGCTGGATACACCTTCTTATTCGGTATGTCAACCAATTTTCCGGATACTTTAAATGACGACTTATGATTCATATAACGAAGATAACCAAAGTGAACAGATTGTAATTTAACTGTGATAGTTGATAACGGATATGCTGTTAACTGTCATCTTTGGACACTCCTTCCTCCGTTCATCAAATCTTTTCCTAAATCATCGCACAAAAAATTCTTTAGCGGTAAAGTCTCAGTAAGTTTACGTTTCAGAGAAATGATATATATATGAAAAAGATATTTCTAATAGTAGTCCTAATGACAGTTACCTGCTTTGCCTATTCGCAAACAATAGAAGAAGTGATGGTAAAATATGAAGAAGTAAATGGTGGTAAAAATAGGTTGAAAGCTATTAAGACCTTGCAAATGGAAAGTGTGATGAAGATGAATTTGATGAACCAAAGTTTTGATATCAGTTTGAATAGTATTCGAGAAAGAGGAAAACTATATCGCAGACAAATGGGTGGTATCATGGGTATGGGTAATTCATGGACGATGGTGACCGATACTGCCGGCTATGTACTCATTCCGGCTATGCCCAATTTTGGTGGGCCAAGAGGGGGTGGAGATGGACCAACTTCTTCGGGACCAACCATTTCTAAAATGACTGATGATGATCTTAAAAAGCAACAGCATGAATTGGATTGTGCCGGCCCTTTTCCGATGTTGATTGATTATGCTAAGAAAGGGTACACTGCAGAATTACAAGGCACCAGTAAAGTCAATAAAGAAGATTGTTATAAAGTAAAACTGACCATGAAGGATGGTTTGAGCGCTGTTTTTTATATCAATACCAACAACTATCTGGTTCAACAAGTGGATGCTGCTGATGAAATGGCCGCAGCATTGACCGGTTTCGGTAGTATGATGCGTATGATGGGAGGAGGTAGACGTAATTTGAAAGTATCTATTTTATACAATAGTTACAAAGACATTGCCGGTATTCAATTCCCTATGAAACAGATCATCAATATTGGACCGGTAGAAACAGTGATTGAGCACCTTGATATCAAAATGAATGAACCTGTTGACGAAGTGTGGTACAAGGTAAAATAGTCCATGGGCCATGGACTATAGGCTATGGCCTATTCTCCCTTTTCTTTCGTAAATTTCATTTCCAATTCAATACTGCATATGAAAAAAACAATCCTACTGCTTTGCGCAGTGACGATGCTTGTAACGGGTATACAGGCACAAAAACAAGATGCTAAAAAGACGGCAACACCTACGCCTGCTGCTGTAACAGATCCCACTAACACTCTTTTTTCAAAACTAAAATACCGACTTGCAGGTCCATTTCGTGGTGGCCGTAGCGCTGCGGTAGCCGGTAGTTTTAAAAATAAGACCACTTTCTATTTTGGTGCAACGGGCGGTGGTTTATGGAAAACAACAGATGGTGGTAGTAACTGGAAAAATATCGGAGATAAATATTTGGGTGGCAATATCGGTGCCATTGCAGTAGCTCCAACCGATGAAAACATTATTTATGTAGGAGAGGGTGAGAATACAGTAAGAGGTAATGTGGCAGAAGGATTGAATGGTATATGGAGAAGTGATGATGGTGGTCGTACCTGGAAGAATATCGGTCTTAAAGAAGGTAGACATATCATCCGCATTGTGATACATCCAAGAGACCCAAATACAGTTTGGGTAGCAGCGCTCGGACATCTTTTTGGTCCGAATGAAGAGAGAGGTGTATTCAAAACAACCGATGGTGGTAAGACTTGGAAAAAAGTATTGTATGTCAACAATCTTACGGGTTCCTCTGATCTGGTGATGGAGCCGGGTAACCCCAATGTATTATATGCCGGTATGTGGCGATTGATCAGAACACCACACAGTTTAGAAAGTGGTGGAGAAGGAAGCGGATTGTATAAAAGTGTTGATGGTGGCGAAACTTGGACCAACATCAGTTCTGCCAAAGGAATGCCAAAAGGTACATGGGGAATTGTTGGTGTAGCAGTAGCACCTTCTAATACAGATAAAGTGTATGCGATCATTGAAAATGCAAATGGTGGATTGTATACCAGTAATGATGGAGGTGAAAGCTGGACATTGACCAGTAGTGATAACAATATTCGTCAGCGTGCATGGTATTACAGTAAAGTATTTGTGGATCCCAAGAATGAAAACTTGGTGTATGCTTTGAATGTTGGTTTCATGCGTAGTCGTGACGGAGGAAGAACTTTTCAAAGTGTAAGAACACCGCACAGTGATCATCATGATCTTTGGATCGATCCTGAGAATGGCAACAGAATGGTTGTAGCCGATGATGGCGGTGGACAAGTAAGTTTTGATGGAGGAGAAAATTGGAGTACGATGGATAATCAACCTACGGGACAGTTCTATCGTGTATCAACTGATAATGCACATCCTTACAGAATATTAGGAGCGCAGCAAGATAATTCAACCATCAGAATGAGAAGCAGAACTGCTGGTGCAGGTATCACTGATCGTGATTGGGAAGTAACTGCAGGTTCAGAAAGTGGTTATGTAGTGGCAGATCCTTTGAATCCTGATATTGTATATGGAGGTAACTATGGTGGTTATTTGGCAAGATTAGATCACAGAACCGGAGAGAATCGAGCCATCAATGTTTGGCCCGATAATCCAATGGGATCTGGTGCAGATGTTTTGAAATACCGCTTCCAATGGAACTTCCCGATTTTCTTCTCTCCGCATAATCCTAAGAGATTGTATACAGCAGGTAATCATTTGTTTGTTTCCGAAAATGAAGGTCAGAGTTGGGAGATCATTAGTCCAGATTTAACTACGAATGATAAATCACGTCAGGCTTCCAGTGGTGGTCCGATTACCAAAGACAATACATCGGTAGAATACTATTGTACCATTTTTACAGCTGCAGAATCAGTACTTGAGAAAGATCTGTTATGGGCGGGTAGTGATGATGGCTTATTACATGTCAGTAAAGATGGTGGAAAGAATTGGGAGAATGTTACACCAACAGAAGCAGGTAAGTGGATGATGTGGAATTGTATAGAAACTGATCCATTTAAAAAAGGAACCGCTTATGTAGTAGGAACAAAATACAAACTGGATGATTTCGCTCCCTATATTTTTAAAACAGAAGATTACGGTAAGACTTGGAAAAAAATCACCAATGGTATTGATAAGATGCATTTCACACGTGCTATGCGTGCAGATCAAAAACGTCCGGGATTATTGTATGCAGGAACTGAGTATGGTATGTATATCAGTTATGATGATGGTGCAAATTGGAAAAAGTTTCAGCTGAATTTACCGGAGACGCCTATCACAGATCTTACCATCAAAGAAAATGATCTGATTGTTGCTACACAAGGTCGTGCTTTCTGGGTGTTGGATGATTTGAGTATTGTTCAGCAAATGAATGCAAATGTATTAGATAAAAATATCCATGTATTTGATGTGAACCCTGTATATCGTACAGAAAGTGTAGGCAGAGGAAGAAGAAATTTTGGTGGTGTTGCTGCTAATATGGGGATGAATCCTGCATCTGGTGTGGTATTCAACTATTATCTAAAAGGAGCAACAGATAGTTCTAAAGTTTCGATCACTGTGTTTGATAAACAATCAAAACCTATTCGCACTTTTAGTAAGAATGCAAAAGAAGCGGCAGATAAAATTGATTTTGAAAATGGAATGAATCAGTTTGAATGGGATATGCAGTATCCTCCTGCAGAGCGTTTAGATGGATTGATCCTTTGGAATGGTGGTATTGGTTCAGCGAAAGCATCGCCGGGTAAATACACAGCTCGATTCCGTTATGGTAAAGATTCGGTGGATGTTCCATTCGTGATCAAACCCAATCCAAATTTCGCAACTACAGAAGCTGAGTACGATGAGCAATTGGCTTTCTTATTGCAGGTTCGGGATAAATTCAGTGAAATTCAAAAGGCGATCAAAAATATCCGTGCATTGCGCACACAGATGAATGACTTTACAAGCCGATTGGATGGAAATAAAGAGATCAAATCTTTTGCGGATAGTATCAATAAAAAAATCACTGCTGTAGAAGAGGCTTTATATCAAACCAAAGCGAAAAGTGGACAAGATGTATTGAACTATCCCATTCGTTTGAATGATAAGATCGCAGGTTTGTATGGTGTTGCATCAAGTGGACAAAATCCACCAAGCAAACAATCTCGTGAAGCGTTTGCAGAACTGGCCGGACAAGCTGATGTTCAATTAGCACGCTTAAAAGCGGTGATGGAAAACGATGTAAAAGCATTGAATAAACTCATCAATGAGAAACAAGTTCCGGTGATAGGGATTAAGTGAGAAGTGAAAGGTGAAAAGTGAAAGGGCTGCAACATGATTTTATGTTGCAGCCCTTTTTTATAAACATATTTGAGTGCATAAACTCAGACTAAAATCTGACATCTGCGATCTGACATCAGACATCCGACATCAAATCCGGTCTTCTGTCTTTGGTACGTTGAAGTGCTTGTTCATAGCGCCATTCTTCTACTTTCTTGGGGTCTCCTTGTAATAATATTTCCGGCACTTTCATACCTCTGAAATCAGCGGGTCTTGTATACACGGGAGGTGCTAATAAATTATCCTGAAAAGAATCAGTTAGTGCAGAAGTTTCATCATTCAAAACACCCGGTATCAAACGACCGATAGCATCTACAACTACAGCAGCAGCCAGCTCTCCTCCACTCAATACATAGTCGCCAATAGAAATTTCCATGGTTACATACTGCTGACGAATACGTTCATCAATTCCTTTATAGTGTCCGCAAATGATCAATAAATTTCCTTTCAATGATAACTGATTGGCCATGCGCTGATCGAATCTTTGTCCATCAGGCGTCATATAGATGATGGCATCATAAGGCTGGTCTTTTTGTAATTCATCGATGGCATTGGCCAACGGTTCGCACATCATTACCATACCTGCACCCCCACCATATTGGTAATCATCCACCATACCATATTTATTCACCGCCCATTTTCTTAACTGATGTACATGCACTTCCAGTAGCCCCTTTTCTTGTGCACGTTTCATAATACTATGTGCAAAGGGACTTTCCAATAATTCAGGCAGAACAGTGAGTATGTCGATTCTTAACATGGGGTAAAGGTAGGAGAGATTCGGTTATACGTTTTACTTTCAGGCAGTTTGGCTATTCGTTGCCCATAAAATCACCCAAATCTCTTCTCTGTTTCTTGGTTGGTCTGCCAATCTTGCTCAAGCGTTTTCCAGTTTGGTAAGTAGCAGCTTCAAATTTAATTCTGTCTAGTTCCTCTGCAGGTGTGAGATCTATATAAAAATTGATCGCTTCACTGTATTGTACCCGATGATCTAATAATCCTGTTACTTTCACCACCCATCTGCGACTTTCTGTTTTTACTTCATATTCGTCTCCCACAGCAACAATACGTGAAGCTTTAATGGCATTGCCATTCATCTTTACCTTGCCTTTACTGCATGCATCACCCGCTTGGCTTCTTGTTTTGAACAAACGAATAGCCCAGAGATATTTATCGATCCTTAATTTTTCTTTGACTGTTGTCATAACAAAAACAAAACAGGAGCAAATATAGAATTGCTCCTGTTTCTTTCTTTATTTTCCTTCTGCATAATACTGATGGAAATAGGGAATGGTTTCAATGCCTTTGTAAAAATTGAACACATCGTATTTTTCATTCGGACTATGAAGGTTATCGCTATCCAATCCGAATCCCATGAAAACGATCTTGAGTCCAAGCTCTTTTTCAAACAAAGCACAAATAGGAATACTTCCACCACCACGAACAGGAATAGGCTCTTTACCAAAAGTGGTTTCAATGGCTTTTGCAGCAGCTCTATATTCATGAGAATCAATAGGAGTCATATAAGGTTCACCACCATGATGTTCAGCAGCTTTTACTGTAACACCTTCCGGAGCCATACTAGTAAAATAATCTAGTATCTTTTTGGTGATCTTTTCAGATGACATATTGGGTACGAGTCTGCAAGAGATCTTGGCAAATGCTTTCGATGGCAGTACTGTTTTAGCGCCTTCGCCTGTATATCCACCCCAGATACCATTTAATTCCAATGTAGGTCTGATACCCGTTCTTTCATTGGTGGTATAACCTTTCTCGCCCCAAAGACTTTGAATGCCCAAATCTTTCTTGTATTCGTCTTCACTGAAAGGAGCTTTGGCCATTTTGGCTCTTTCTTCAGGAGTTGCTTCTACTACATCATCATAAAATCCAGGAATGGTAATATGATTGTTTTCATCATGACATGCCGCGATCATTTTTGCCAACATGGTAATGGGGTTCGCAACAGCACCGCCATATACACCACTATGAAGATCACGGTTAGGTCCGGTTACTTCTACTTCAATATAGCTGAGTCCACGCACGCCAATATCAATGGAGGGGGTATCCATGCTTAACATGGAAGTATCACTGATCAGGATCACATCGGCTTTGAGTAAAGCTTTATTGGCTTTTACAAAAGTGGCAAGGTTGGGACTTCCAACTTCTTCTTCACCTTCAATGAGAAATTTTACATTACAAGAGAGGCTATTGGTTTTTACCATGGTCTCCAATGCTTTCACATGCATATAAAATTGTCCCTTATCGTCGCAAGCGCCACGAGCATAGATTTTTCCATCTTTGATCACAGGTTCAAATGGGCCGCTATGCCATAGTTCCAAAGGATCAGCAGGTTGAACATCATAATGACCATACACCAAAACAGTTGGTTTTGCAGGGTCAATGATTTTTTCTCCATAAACGATTGGGTGACCAGCGGTTGGATAGATAGCAGTGGTATCAGCCCCCGCTTCTTTCAGACTTTTCTCAACTGCTTCAGCGCAGCGGATCATATCTTCTTTATGTTCTCCACGGGCACTCACACTAGGGATTCTTAATAGATCCAATAATTCGTTCAGAAAACGGTCTTTATGTTCTTGTTGATATTCTTTCCAGGCTTGCATAGCAATAGTTTTTGAATGAGGCTGCAATTTAGGATTAACTGCTTATTTATCGTCTCAAGGAAGAAATATTCATTCCAGCGTGTGCTTTTTATCAGAAATAATATTTGTGAGTGTCCATTCCAACTTTTGCTGAAAAGGATGTTCCCGATGGTCGCACTTTTTGCTACAGATCTGGCAACTGAATGGTAGGCAGCCATCTGTATGAACAAATAATTCGATCATATCACCAAATTCTTGTTTGATCAGAGCAGAGAGATGATCGATCTCGCGATGGGCTTCATGGATATTTAAATACCAGGGTACGGTAAGATGACAATCAACATGCAATAAGTTGCCATATTTAATGACTCGAAGATTATGCAGATCGACCCAGTTTTCAGAGCGGTTTTTATTGAGTATTTGAATGAATTTTTTCAATAACTCCATATCAGCTTCATCCATGATACCTGCCAATGATGAGCGAATGATCTTATAACCGTTATAAATGATCAGTATGCTCATCACAAAAGCGATTACCTTATCTAACCAATATAATTTCGTAAATAAAATGATGATCAATCCAAGTATGATCGCAAGGGTTGAATAAGTATCTACTTGTAAATGTTTACCACTGGCTTGAAGTGCTAATGAATTATTTTTCTTTCCTAATCGAAGACAAATAGTACCTGCTACAAAATTGAGAATGGCTGTTGCTCCGATCAGCCATAGACCGGTATCCAATTGATGTACCGGCTCATTTCGAAGAATGTTGGCAACAGTTTCATAAATGATCATAATACCTGCTGCCACGATCAATCCACCTTCAACTGCAGCAGAAACAAATTCAGCTTTTCCATGACCGTAAGGATGTTCCAGATCTTTAGGTTTCGCAGCGATGTACAAACTATACAATCCAATAAAGCCAGCGATCACATTTACAATGCTCTCTAGTGCATCAGATAATATGGCAAGCGAGTGAGTGAAATAGTAGGCAATGATCTTGGTAAGAAACAATACTACACTCAATAAAGTGATCCATAACTGAACCCTGAAATTTTGTTGTGCAGTTGTCAAGGGAAGTGTTTTAGTAAAGATAGTTAAGACTTGACAGTTATTAGATGACAGGTGTCATTGAATTATTCTTGTTATTCATGCTTTCGAAAGCGGTTTTTTTAGTTACTTTTAATACTGTCAATAGTCAACTCTCAACTTTTCCTACCTTACCAATCTTAAACCAACCAATATGTTTAAATCACTTCTGCTATGTGCTACTGTATTTTTATTTACAGCGATTGATGCTCAGGATAAAACAGCTGCAAAATGGGACGTTAACAATCCGCCGGGGCCTGTCAAAGAAATCAAATTTACTGTCAATGAAGGTACTTGGATGAATCTGGATGTCTCTCCTGACGGAAAAGAAATCGTATTCGATCTATTAGGAGATATTTATACCATGCCCATTACTGGAGGAACAGCAAAACTACTCCGAGGTGGACATGCTTTTGAAGTACAACCAAGATATAGTCCGGATGGAACAAAAATTTTATATACTTCAGATGCTGGTGGTGGTGATAATATATGGGTAATGAAGCGTGATGGAAGCAGCCCTACTCAAATTACGAAAGAGACCTTTCGATTACTGAACAATGCAGCGTGGATGCCAAGTGGCGACTATATCGTAGCAAGAAAACATTTTACTTCTACACGATCTCTTGGTGCAGGTGAAATGTGGATGTATCATATAAGCGGAGGTTCCGGTTTGCAACTGACAACCAGAAAAAATGATCAGCAAGATGTGAATGAACCTGTGATCTCACCTGATGGACGTTATGTTTACTTCAGCGAAGACATGTATCCGGGTGGACAATTCGAGTATAATAAAGATCCGAACAACCAGATTTTTGTGATTAGGAGATTGGACAGACAAACTGGTCGAATCGAAAATATTACCGGAGGTCCAGGTGGAGCTGTAAGACCTCAGTTGTCTCATGATGGTAAGTTGTTGGCTTTTGTGAAAAGAGTTAGAACAAAATCTGTCTTATACTTACGTAAGATTGAAACAGGTGAAGAATGGCCTATTTACGATGACCTTTCAAAAGATCAGCAAGAAGCTTGGTCTGTTTTTGGATTATATACAGGATTTAATTGGATGCCCGATGATAAAGAGATCGTTATCTGGAGCAGGGGCAAGATCATTCGTATTGATGTGAATGAAGCCAATAAATCTGTAGTTATCCCTTTTACAGTAGAAGTCAATCAAAAAATTGTGGATGCCGTTCGTTTTCAGCAGGAGTTGAATCCTGAAACATTCAATCCGAATGTGATCAGACAGGCAATTACATCTCCTGATGGAAAATGGTTGGTGTTCAATGCTGTGGGATACTTATGGAAAATGGCTTTGCCCAATGGGAAGCCTAGTCGTGTTACAACAGGAACCGATTTTGAATATGAGCCCTCATTCTCTGCGGATGGCGATAAAGTTGTTTATACCACATGGAATGATGAAAATAGTGGAGCAATTTATAGCATCAATATCAACGGAGGAACTCCTGTAAAACTAACCATGCAGAAAGGGATCTATCGACAACCCTCTTTTTCTCGCAATGGTACACAGATCGTTTTTCGAAAAGAAGGAGGCAATGATGCCATGGGGCCGGCTTACACAGCACAGCCAGGAACTTATATGATGAAAGCAGATGGATCCGATGAAAAGTTGATTACACAAAGAGGAGATATGCCTCGCTTTAATAGTAGTGGTACGAGGATCTATTATCAATTGGGTGGCGGTATGAACAGACAATATGCTAGTTGCGATCTTTCAGGTAATGATGAACGCATTCATTTAAAGAGTACTTATGGTAGTCAGTTTACCCTATCACCGGATGAGCAATGGATATCCTTTATTGATTTGCATGAAGTATACATCGCTGCATTTCCGGTAACGGGTAAAACTGTTGACATTGGTTCGGGAACAAAAGATTTTCCTGTGAGAATTGTATCAAAAGATGCAGGGATCAATTTACATTGGTCTAGTGATAGTAAAACATTGCATTATACTTTAGGAAATCAATATTTCACTATTCCGTTGGCAGATCGTTTTGGATTTGTATCGAATAAATCGGAGTCTGATTTCAAAGTGCCGGAGAAAGGGCTTGACATCAAAGTAGAAATACCTATTGACAAACCAAATGGTATGATCGCATTTACCAATGCAACCATCATTACCATGAAAGGGGATGAAGTGATTACAGGAGGAACAATTCTTGTTGAAAATAATTTGATCAAACAAATCGGAAAATCAGTTCGTATTTCGGCAGGAGCAAAAGTGATCGATTGTAAAGGCAAAACCATTATGCCAGGCTTTATTGATGCACATGCACACGCAAGTCATTTTCGTTCAGGAATGTCGCCTCAAAAACACTGGCCTTATTATACCAATATGGCATATGGGGTAACTGCGATGCATGATCCTTCTGCGAACAGTGAAATGGTTTTTGCACAAAGTGAAATGGTGAAAGCAGGTGCCATGGTGGGTCCAAGGGTATTTTCAACCGGTACTATCCTTTATGGTGCTGATGGTGATTTTAAGGCAGTGATTAATTCTATTGATGATGCACGCAGCGCATTGAGAAGAACAAGAGCATTTGGTGCATTCTCTGTAAAAAGTTATAACCAGCCACGTCGTGAACAGCGACAAATGGTTATTCAAGCGGCGCGTGAATTAGGAATGGAAGTGGTGCCTGAAGGTGGTTCTTTCTTCTTTCATAATATGAGCATGATCCTTGATGGACACACCACCATCGAACACAATATTCCTGTTGCACCTTTGTATAACGATGTGATTCAATTATGGAAAGCATCTAAAACAGCTTATACTCCTACTTTGATCGTCAACTATGCAGGTGTGAGTGGAGAGTACTATTGGTATCAACATACCAATGTTTGGGAGAAGGAAAGACTACTTCGTTTTACACCACGCTCTGTAATTGATACGAGAAGTCGTCACAGGACCATGCTGCCGGAAGAAGAATACAAAAATGGACATATCCTGACTTCTGAAAGCGGAAAGAAACTGAACGATCATGGTGTAAATGTTAATATTGGTGCACACGGACAAATACAAGGCATAGGAGTTCACTGGGAAATATGGATGATGCATCAAGGTGGTATGAATAACCTTCAAGCTTTGAAAACAGCTACTATCAACCCTGCGCAGAGTTTAGGATTAGATAAATGGATAGGCTCTTTAGAATCGGGTAAACTCGCAGACCTCATTGTATTAGACAAAAATCCTTTGGAAAATATACGGAATACAGAATCAGTAAAGTACACCATGGTCAATGGAAGACTGTATGATGCCGATACAATGACAGAAATCGGAAACTACAATAAACCAAGAGGTAAATTCTATTGGGAGCAGATAAAAAATGCTGCAGCATTCAGTTTCCCTTGGTTGACCGATGCATCAACAGAAACAGAAACCTGCTCTTGTGGTAAGCATTAAAATTCCCAGTAAACTTCTATTGAATTTTACTGAGATAGTTACAACTCATTTGACTATGAAGAATGTTATTTTATCAGTGCTGATTTTATTTTTCTGCTTCAAAGCTGAAGCGCAAACAGGCAAGGAAATATTCTGGCAAGAACTTCAAAAACTTTGTGGAAAAGCATTTGAAGGAAAATTATTGTTAGCGCCTCCCAATGATACAGGGTTTACAGGAAAGATCCTACAGATGCATGTACGTGGTTGCGAAGAGAATCGTATTCGTATCCCGTTTCATGTAGGTAATAACTTCTCACGAACATGGGTATTGACCAACAAAAAGGAAGGTTTGTTATTGAAACACGATCATCGACATGAAGATGGAACACCTGATCGAATAACGATGTATGGCGGATTGTCTACTAATAGTGGAACAAATGTTATGCAAATATTTCCAGCAGATCAGGAAACAGTGAATCTTCTACCAAGAGCTGCAACAAATGTGTGGTGGATGACTTTATCTCCCGGAAAATCATTCACATATAATTTACGTGTGATTGGTTCAGACAGGCAGTTCAGTATTGAGTTTGATCTTACAAGGGAAATTCAACCACCACCCGCACCTTGGGGTTGGAGAGAATAGAAATAAGGTATCGCATCATGCGATACCTTATTTTTCAGATTAATTCTATCGTGTAATTAATAGGACAATGTTTTGCCAACATTGCAGAAATACCACAATACTTTTCTTTAGACAGACTAACCGCTCTGTTTAGTTTATCTAAATTATCAGGCGATACATCACATCGATATATCATATCTATGAATTTAAACACCTTCGGATGATCTTCTGTTTGTTCTGCAGATGCTTCAATTTCTAGTTTGGTAAATGGTACTTTCATTTTGTGCAAAATTTCCACTACGTCAATGCCACTGCAACCGCACAATGATCCAAGTAGCATTTTTTTGGGGTTCATTCCACTGCCAGAACCGCCACCTTCAATGCTGGTATCTAAACGTGCCACATGACCAGTGTCTGCCTTTACATCAAAAGCGAGTGTTTCCACCCATGAAGTTGTAACTTTCATTTGAATCGTTTTATAGGTAGTATATTTTATTTCATTCTTGCTTCAACTACATCCCAGTTCACCACATTCCACCATGCATTGATGTAATCAGGTCTTCTGTTTTGGTATTTTAAATAGTAAGCATGTTCCCATACATCCAAACCTAATAACGGTTTCCCGCGTTTTTCAGTTATATCCATTAAAGGATTATCTTGATTTGGAGTTGATGTTATTACAAGATTTCCATCACTATTCAAGATCAACCATGCCCATCCACTTCCAAATCTACTTTTAGCAGCATCTGCAAATTGTGTTTTAAATCCTTCAAATGAGCCAAATGCTTGAATGATCGATGATCCTAATTGTCCTGAAGGTGTGGTAGAACCGCCTGGCTTCATCGTTTGCCAAAACATTTCATGATTATAATGCCCGCCTGCATTATTACGCATTTTGGTGGAATACCTTGAAATATTGTTCAATAAAGACTCAAGCTTAGTATTATTGATGTTTACATTTTCAGCAGAACAAGCTTCAGATAACGCTTTGGCATATGCGGCTGCATGTTTACCATAATGAATTTCCATTGTTGTAGTATCAATAGCTGGCTCTAATGCACTGAATACATAAGGTAGTGGTTGTTGAATAAATTCACTACTCCCTATATTAACAGACGCGTTTAACAGTGAGGGCAGAATGGTCCCTGAAAGTCCTAATGCAATACCTGCTTTACCCGTTTGCTGAATAAATGCTCTGCGTGATGATGATTGATTCATAAAAAAAATTTCTCGGTAAAAAATCTATACAGTAAACACTATAAAGTAATTCCTTCTTGCTCCTTGCTTCTTAATTCTTGTTTCTTCCTAAAGTTATTCCAAATCTTACGTAAGCGTGTAAAAGTTCTGTAATAAAACTCCTGATTGAACAATTGAGAGTCATGCATGGCTTTGTAAGTGAGGAATGCTCCTATTGGAATCAAAACCAATGTAGACAGCCACATACCTTCCAATGGAGAAGCTGATCCCGATTTCACAAACTTTTCTCCAAAAGTGTTGAACAGGTGAAACAGTACAAAGAAAATGATCGCAAAAACCAAAGGGGTTCCCAATCCTCCTTTCCGAATAATTGATCCAAGCGGTGCTCCTATCAGAAATAATACGATACAAGCAACTGATAAAGTGAACTTACGGTGCCATTCTATTTCATGGAAACGTAAGGACTTGTATTTATCTGCATAATCAGAGGCTAATAAACCTACATTACTTTTAATGCTACTTATCTGTCCAACACTTGCATCAATGATAACATCTCTTAATGAATCTGGAAGTAGTGCGTCAAATGATTTGGCAGTTTGTAATTTCAACGTATCTGTTTTGATCCATCCTGTATCTGCAGCATAACGTGCAAATCTTACATAAGGTGTAATATCTGCCCTTGATCTTTTAAGGTAAAATGTATCAATGTGTTCAAGTGAATCGATTGCGTGATTGAGTTGTCTGAGGCTTAGCATTTTCGGGTCATAAAATGCACTGTCTCCTGTTTTATTCATTTGAAAGCTAGAAAGATCGAATATCTTTTTATATTCCTTAAAACCTAATCGTATAAACTCAGTGTTGGTGGTACCTCTGGTTCCTCTTTCTTCAAAGCGCCACCCATTTTTAAGAATAAATTCGAGAAACTTTTTATCAGGTGTTACGCGCATGATGCCGCTTTCGGCCATCAACATATTGTCTTGTAAGCCATAGTTCTTTTCAAACAAAACGATATCATGAATAACACTATCATTTTTTTCTTTTTTCCCTAGTTTGATGACATAGCCATCCAGTTTATCATAGAAAACACCTTCTTTGATATCAATAGCAGGTTTAGAAACGATGATATCATATTTTAAGGCAGCTAATTTTAACTGAGTAACAGGAATGATATTGTTGGAAAAAAGAAATGCGAGGCCGCTTAGGAAGATAGTGATCACAAAAAGCGGGCGCATAAAACGCAGTAAAGGAATGCCAGAGGCTTTGATGGCAACTAATTCAAAGGATTCCCCCAAATTCCCAAAAGTCATGATCGATGAAAACAATAATGCCAGTGGTAATGCCATGGGAACCCAAAAAAGCATCACCAATCCAACCAATTTCATCACGGTAAAAAAATCAAGCCCCTTGCCAACCAGATCATCAATGTATAGCCAAAAAAACTGCATGGTGAGTACAAACAAAGAAATAGCAAACGCCGCCAAAAATGGCCCGATAAAAGAACGAATAATGAGTATGTCTAGTTTTTTGAACATGCGAGGTGACTGGAATGAGTAGTGAGTCGTCAATGGTGAATAGTGAATTGTGAATAATTTTTACTCACTACTGACTACTCCCTATTGACCATTCACAATTCACTTATCTTCATACAATGTTAAATGCAAATCTAAGACTTTCATCAGAGGAAAGGCAGTTGCTGCTAGATGAGCGTTTTATTTTAACAAAGCGAAGCATATTGGCGAAAACCGAAAAACTGTTTGGGGATTTGAGTGAGGTATTCAGGCAGCAAGTTCGTGAAAAGAATATGCATGATGAAGATTGCATGCGGTTGACCCCAAAGCTAGCTCGAGGCGAGAATTATTATGGGTTGCCTTGGGTGATGATGGACTATCCACGTTTATTCACAAAAACAGATGTCTGTGCCATTCGTTGTTTTTTTTGGTGGGGTCATTATTGTAGCATCACATTACATCTATCCGGCCATTATCAGAAAAGGTATCAAGCTCGGATATTTGATTTTTTGGAGGATGATAAAGAAAGAGATTGGATGTTTTCAGTCGCCAAGGATCCTTGGCAACACGTGATTAGTCGCGAGCATTATTATCCCGGTGATCAGGCAGGCCATTTTTTTCATGAATGGCAATCAAGCCCCTATCTTAAGATCGCAAAAAAAATCCCACTGGCGAAGTGGGATCAATTAGATGATTTTTTTATCGGTAACTATGTGCTATTACTCTCTTTATTGAAAAATTAAGCACCTAGTCTGTGGAATAACTCTTTTACCTGATAACCCCATAACTGACTCTGGTCTTTGATTTCGTTTTTTTCAGCGAAATCCTTGATGATCAGAATCGTTTGATTTGATATCTCCGTTTTTTCAATTCTGAATTCAAAGTATTCATTTTTCTCAGAGTGGAGCCAATGGAAGCGGATAAACTTATCCTGCTCTTGGTCAACAATGGCGGCTTTATCAGGAGTACCCCCATTCCATGAAAAACTATATACGCCTTCCCATTCGTCTACTTTATCTGCAAACCATTCCTGTAAACCTGCGGGGGTGGCTAAAAATTCAAAAAGAATTGCTGGGGAACATCTCACCGGAAACTCTAAAGTAAATAACTGCTTTTTGCTCATTACGTTCTCTTTAATCTACCTTCATTCGTAAGGCTGCAATAATATTAAATAATCCATACCGTCCAAATGTTTTTTTAATGAAGTCGGCGGTTTCTAACTAGGTAAAAAAGAGACATTTTCTGATTAGTTCATAAGTTGCTGTTTTTCAGCAGGTTGTAAAGAATATTTTTTTTGAAAAAAAATCAAAATTCCTTAAATTGCTGATAACTGTAGAATCGACGCCCGATAGAGGAACCAAGGAACAACTGCTGAAATTAGTTTCACAACCCTTATACACAACCAAAACTGCTTCCCATGAGTATGCGTCAGCTCAAAATCACGAAGTCAATTACCAATCGTGAATCACAGAGTCTTGAAAAGTATCTTCAGGAAATCGGAAAAGTAGATTTGATCAGTCCGGAAGAAGAAGTTCAACTCGCAATGCGGATTCGTCAGGGCGATCAACGTGCCTTAGATCGTTTGGTGAAATCGAATTTACGTTTTGTGGTTTCAGTAGCAAAGCAGTATCAAAATCAGGGATTGACCTTACCCGATTTGATCAATGAAGGAAACTTAGGATTGATCAAAGCAGCGTTACGTTTTGATGAAACGCGTGGCTTTAAATTCATTTCCTATGCAGTATGGTGGATTCGTCAAAGTATTTTACAAGCATTGGCAGAACAAAGCCGCATCGTTCGATTACCCTTGAATAAAGTTGGATTGACCAACCGCATCAGTAAAGCGTATCAATTGCTGGAACAGGAGTTTGAAAGAGAACCAACAGTTCAGGAATTGGCTGAACTGCTGGAACTTAGCATCGAAGAGGTAGCGGCAACCATGAGTGTAGGATTTAGGCATGTAAGTATGGATACACCGCTTTCAGACGGGGAAGATGGGACATTGATGGATGTCATGGAAAATCCCAATGCCGATAAAACAGATGAAAAATTGGTACATGACGAGTCTTTGAAAATGGAAATTGAAAGAAGCTTGAAAACACTTACAGAAAGGCAAAAGGAAGTACTTTGTTTTTTCTTCGGTATAGGAGTTGATAATCCGCTGAGTCTGGAAGATATAGGTGAAAGATTTAACTTGACCAGAGAAAGAGTGCGTCAAATCAAGGATAAGGCCATTACCAAACTCAGAAGTACCAGCAGATGCAAACACCTGAAGGTGTATCTCGGATAAATAAATCCACACTATATTTGCAACGCATAAAGTGAACCTCAAATTGGTTCACTTTTTTATTGGTGTAAGACCGAAATCGTGAATTATGTTTCAGAATCTTTCAGAAAAGTTAGAATCCGCGTTTAAAAACCTTAAGGGGGAAGCGCGTATCAATGACCTCAATATTGCCAATACTGTAAAAGATATCCGTCGAGCATTGATCGATGCCGATGTGAATTTCAAAATAGCCAAAGAGTTTACCGATAAAGTAAAAGACAAGGCCATTGGTGAAAAAGTGATCAATGCGATCAGTCCTGGTCAGTTGATGGTTAAAATCGTGCAGGATGAGTTGACGGAATTGATGGGTGGTTCAGAAGCTGCTTTCAATGTTACGGGAAGTCCTGCGATTATTTTAATTGCAGGTTTACAAGGAAGTGGTAAAACTACTTTTACAGGAAAGCTGGCCAATTACCTGAAAAATAAAAAGGGAAAATCTCCTTTGCTGGTAGCTGCTGATATTTATCGTCCGGCAGCGATTGATCAGTTGACTGTATTGGCAGAACAAGTAGGCGTAGATATCTATAGCGAAAGAGAAAATAAGAATGCTGTTGAGATTGCTTTGAATGCAATCAAAGAAGCAAAGGCAAAAAATAAAAATGTAGTCATCATAGATACGGCCGGACGTTTGGCTGTAGATGAAGCGATGATGAAGGAAGTGGCGGATATCAAAGCTGCAGTGAATCCTACAGAGATCTTGTTTGTAGTAGATTCAATGACGGGTCAGGATGCAGTAAATACTGCCAAGGCCTTCAATGACCGATTGGATTTTTCAGGTGTTGTATTGACTAAATTGGATGGTGATACCAGAGGTGGTGCTGCACTTTCTATCAAGTATACCGTCCAAAAACCCATCAAATTCGTAAGTAGTGGAGAGAAGCTGGATACACTGGATGTTTTTTATCCTGATCGTATGGCACAGCGTATTTTGGGAATGGGTGATATCACTACATTGGTAGAAAAAGCCCAGGCACAGTATGATGAAGTACAAGCAAAGAAACTGGAGAAAAAAATCCGAAAGAATCAGTTTGACTTTCAGGATTTTCTGGATCAATTACAGCAGATCAAGAAAATGGGGAATATCAAAGATTTAATGGGAATGATACCGGGTGTAGGAAAAGCGATCAAAGATGTAGATATTAACGACGATGCATTCAAAGGTATTGAAGCGATCATCAGTTCGATGACCCCTTTTGAGCGGTCGAATCCTGATAGCTTAACGCCGAGTCGCAAACAACGTATCGCTAAAGGAAGTGGGAAAGATATTGCAGAGGTCAATGCTTTTATGAAGCAGTTTGAACAAATGAAGCAGATGATGAAGATGATGAACAATATGCCTATGGGCGGAAAATTTCCTGGGATGCGTAGGTAAATTGTTCGTTGATACAACCATTTTATTCTCTGTTGTGTCATAGAGTGATTATCATGGTGCGCTGTCTATACATTATATGCATTTTATTTCTTACCGGTATCACTACTTTATCAGTCAGTGCACAGAAGGCTATACTGGTATCTAATACAGGGAAATTCTATGAGTTCGATTATGTGAATGGTACTTGCCAGACAAAAGAACTCACTAATTTTTGTAGCCTCAATGTTCCCGGATTTTCCGCTGCGCAATACAAAAACAAAGTCTATTACAATAGCGGAACACAATTGTATGAGGCAGATCTGGTAAACCCCGCACTTTGCAGACCCTTGTCTGTATTCTGTACCGGTAATTCCATGACCGCAGATAAAAATGGTACATTGTATTGGGTAGACGGTGTTACCTTGTACAGGTTACCTTCTGGTTGGACACAACCCGAAATACTTGGAGCAATGCCATTCGTTGCTGCAGGAGATTTAATGTTTTATGGGGATAAATTATTAATGGCTGCTTCTCCTTCAGGAGGTCTTCAAAATTATAGTTTGATAGAAGTCAATATCAGTTCTCCACCCAGCAGTAAACTTTTCATGGAAACACCCGGTTATAATTTTTTTGGGTTGATGAATGTTTCAATAGACTGCAATACCAACAAGGTGTATGGTATTGCAGGAAATGGAATCGGAGGAAGTGATTTTGTAGAGCTTGATATGGAAGCACGTGTGGTATTGGGTAAACTGTGTTCAATAACACTTAGTGTTTATGATGCAGCTAGCCCAACTGAATCAGGAGAAGTAAGAGGTGTGAATGTCAACTCTATTTCTGTGAAACCTCAGTGTGCAGGTGTAGGACTTGGAGAAATTGCTGTAGCCGCCACCAGTGCCAGTGCTTCTGCCAAACTTTCTTTTTCCAATAATGGAGGTGCGGCAAATGAAACAGGCGTGTTTTCAAATTTGGCAGCAGGTACTTATCCCATTAAAGTCACTAGTACAGACGGATGTACAAAAGACACCTTCGCAACAGTAAAATTTATTGAACGATTGGCGGTTCGTACATCAACCATTCCGGATACCTGTGGTGCATTAACAGGCGCAGTTGCCATTTCACCAACAAGTAATCATATAGGCTTTCGATACTCATTGGAGAATGCAGCTTATGTTGCTGGTAATGTATTTACCGGATTGAGTTCTGGAAGGAAATCTTTAAAAGTCATTGAAACCAATGGCTGCGTATTGGATACGAGTTTTATCATTCCAACCTATCGACCGCCATTGCCTGTATCAAATGTTTCGATCACAGGGGCTAATTGTACTACTTCCAATGGATCGATTGTATTGACATTCGTAAACGGAGTCAATGTGCAAGGTGTGAAAATAGATGGAGGTGCCATTCAAACATCTGGTAGTTTCTCTAATCTTTCTGCGGGTGATCACGAAATACAGATCGTTACAGCGACTTGTAGTTTTGACACCACCGTCAACATTCCACAACTTTCAACGCCAACACCTCAAATATCATTTGTAGTTACTTCGCCAGATTGTGGTGATAAAAACAATGGATCGGTGCAGATCAACCTAAATGGTACTATACCTCCTTACGCCTATAGTCTTAATAACGCAACTTATAGCAGTAACACTTTATACAATAATCTTTCATCCGGAACTTATTCAGTTGCCGTGAAGGATGGACAAGGTTGCATTTTTAAAGGATCAGTTACCATACAACCTTATGTCACACTTCCTGTTACGATTCAGTCGGCGGTGAGTCCAACGGATTGTTGGAGTGAGGAAGGAGGTAAATTAATCATCAATGTGTTGGGTAGTGAATCACCCTATTTTTTCAGGATCGATAACCGTAATTTTTTAGCAGGGCAACAGGCAAAACAACTGCAGGCTGGTGTGTATACTGTTCAGATTCGAAATGGAAATAACTGTTTGATAGATTCCGTTTCTATCACCATCACAGAGCAAAATACTCCAGGGATTAATTGTGATACAGTATATGTTCCCAGTGCTTTCACACCTAATGCAGATGGCAGAAATGACTTTTTAAGACCTGTATCGGGTAATAAAAATGCAGCTTTTGTGTTCAGGGTATTCAACAGGTCAGGACAAATTATTTTTGAAACAACAGAAGCTCAAAAAGGCTGGGATGGACGGTTTAAAGGGGTTCAACAACCGACTGGAGTATACGTATGGAGTTTTATGTATATAAGTTCAGGAGGTCGTACCCGTACTTTTAAAGGCACAACCCTTTTACTCAGGTAACATATTATTAACTTTTTAGGCTCGACTTGCTTTGGAATTATACGTTCAAACACCTATTTTTGCCGCCTGATTCACCCTATTTATTAACGCCTATAAATTTCTATTTAACATGGCAGTAAAAATGAGATTACAGAGACACGGCAGCAAGAAGCGTCCGTTCTACTTTATCGTAGTGGCCGATGCCCGTGCCCCAAGGGATGGTAAGTTCATCCAAAAAATTGGAACTTACAATCCGCTGACTGTTCCAGCAACCATTCAATTAGATCGTCAAAAAGCGCTTGAGTGGTTGAATAAAGGTGCTCAACCTACTGACACAGTTCGCAGAATCCTCTCTTTCAAGGGAGTGTTGTACCTGAAGCACCTTTTAAGAGGTGTGAAATTGGGTTTATTTGATGATGCTACCGCTATGACCAAATTCCAGGCATGGCACAATGAGCATGAAGCAAATGTTACCCGTCGTAATGAAGAGCACAGAAAAAATCAGCGTGCAAAAAGAGCTTATACTCCAGTTGTAAAAAAAGTGGAAGCTAAGCAAGAAGAAGCTGCACCTGCTGAAGGAAACACAGAAGCTTAATCAACGAAACGTTCAACATATTCCTGAAAGTCCCGACATCGTCGGGACTTTTTTATTTTATAGTCCATAGCCAATAAACCATGTACTATTAGTCATCAACTATATTTGCACAATGGAATCCTACATACACATCGGCCGCTTTGTAGCAAGTTTTGGGTTAAAAGGTGAAGTGATTTTGCAACACGCACTCGGTAAGAAAACTGCACTAAAAGATGTGAAAGTTGTGTTTGTTGAAGAACAAAAAGGTTCTTATTTACCTTACTTTCTGGAGAGTTCTAAAGCAAAAGATCACGATGAAATCTACGTGAAGTTGGAAGGTGTGGATACCAAAGAATCTGCTTCCAGATTAAGTACCCGAAATGTTTGGTTGAAAGATGCAGATTTTAGAAAGTTAGCAGGCAAATCATCTCCGATCTCATTGCTTGGTTATACCGTCATTACAGATGAAGATGAAAATTTGGGTCCTGTTCAAGAAGTGATTGAACAACCACATCAGGTTTTACTACGAGTAGATCTTAACGGTAAAGAAGCACTAATTCCACTACATGCCGAATCACTCGACGGCATTGACCACGATCAAAAAGAAATCCATGTGGTGTTGCCAGATGGATTATTGGATGTTTATAGGTAGCTTTTGGCTAATGGTTCATGGCAAATAGTCCATAGTTCATATCTTTCTATCAACCATGGACTATTAGTTATAAGCTATAAACTAACTAGCTATTTTCCCTGGATTAAAACTCAATACTTCTGCTTTGGTTTCCAACCCTGCTGCTTTTAGCGCTCTTTCGGCTTGGAGTATATGTCTGTATTGGTGAGCAATAAAGAATAAAAAAGTATCTCCCAGTTTTAATTTGATAAACTTAGCTATTGAGATAGGACAACTTGCTTTATTCAGGTCAATATTTCTGGCATCTTCCAATAGTTGCAATAATTTCTCCTGTTGTTCAATAAATTCTCCAATAACCTGATGGCTATTAAAATTGGATACAGGATAATGATCTTTAGGTGAAGACATTTTTTTTCCTAAAGTGCCATCTTGCTTGGGTGTCATTAATTGAGTGAAATAGTTACCCAACCAACCTGATTTAAAATGTACAGCAGAGGAAAAATTCTTTTTTCTAGCTTCTTGTATCGCTTTCTCCATCACAGGAAGATAATAACGACCATAACTGTTTAGGTGTTCTAAACATTGTGTCGCACTCCATTTTTCAGGTGATTCTTTAAGCGCAAACTGACTATGACGTATCATTTGCCATTCGCTGATGGCCTTATTCAAAAAAGATTCTGTTTGCTCCTGTAACTCGTTGATTAGTGTGTTTGATAAATAAACTGGCATTGTTTCTTGTTTTTGTTACTGCAAAACTGCCGCTAGTACAGGAGTTAAATCTTGGTCTGCGCTAAGATTTTTTGTTGAATACTATGAAAAATAGTGAACAGTTGATAGGTGATAGTTCACAGTAATACAAATATAGTACATCCGCTATCTATCGTTTTTGATCAGTCCTCTATATCTTAATTCTCAATCCTTACATTGCCCAATAACTTACTAAAAGTAGTCGCATCAATTCCTAAATAAGAGGCCAAATACTTATGAGGAATGAGTCTAAGCACATGTGGACTTCTTTTCAAAAGCGTTTTAAATTTTTGTTCTGCTGAAAAACATTGTAACTCAATTTGACGCTCTAATACACCTGCTAAAGAAAAACTGGTTGCTTTTCTGATCAACGTCTCAAAGTTATGATGACGCTTCATCAACTCATCTATTTGCTGATAGCTGGTACGAATGAATGTGCTTTTTGTTAGTGTCTCAAAAAAATATTTAGAGGGTGTTTGTGTAAGAAATGAGTCTGCGACTCCTGAGAATGAAAAAGGATAAGTGAAGACGATCGTAGCTTCTTTGCCATCATCCCCTGCATAGAATGCTCGTTGTACACCTTCTGTTACGAAATATAAATATCTTTCTGTTTCATTAACGTTCGTGAGTAGTGTTTTTCGTTTGGCTGAAAATGGTTGCCAAATAGCCGAAAAATCATTCCACTCTTGATCATTCAATAAATGGATCTTATTGCAAAAGGTTTTAAGTTCTTGTATGGGGTCTATGCTGCTAGACAATCTGTATCATTTATTCAATATCCAATTTACAGCAGATTCCAATACGGGGTCTTTTTTTTGTTTTTTATCAGATAGGGTGGGGGCGATGATCTTTTGTGGTATAACTGGCCCCATGTCTTTTTCATCTTTATTAGCTCTCGTAAACATCTTAGAAGCGGCTCTTGCAATAATATGAGAGTTGGGTAACATAAAGTTGAACATCTCCCCAAAGTCATTAGGTGATTCACCTGTCGGTTCCCCAAATGTAGCCGCTAGTTGATAACTGACAATTCCATCTGCAAGCATATTGGCACTTGAAAAAGTACCGGTTCCTATTAGTACTGCTACCTTGCTTTCAAAAAATGGATCTTTTGCAATAGGTTTTTTCAATTCGCGATTTACATAAGTGTAAGTACTGCCATCGGGCTGACTCATATAAAATTTATTATCAGCCTCATTATAATTTCTCGCAGTTTTTAAGAATGATTTATAATGACTACTGATCTTCCATTTCATGCCACCGGCAAGGATATATGGTTTCTTATTGAAATGGGCCAATAACAATTCTCCTAATTGAGAATCGCCTCCTCCGTTCTCACGTAAGTCAATAATCAGCCCTTTACCGGTACTATCCTTTAAAGACCCAAACACATTTTTTAAAAACTGATCAAAAGGGAGTGTTGGATCATTCCTCATACTCCTATAATTCAAATAACCAACACGATTAGGAAGCCATGAGAATTCATAAGGTTTATTGCTTTGCTGGTTCATTTTCACCGCGAGCATTTTTGTAATACTATCTGTTTGAGATCTGTGAAATCCTTCAACGGTAAATTCAATTCTAGTCCCGTCATCTTTGACGGCATCTATTTGATACGGGCTTGAAATGCCGGTCAGATATAAAAGTTTTTTACTGTAATAAGCGATCTGTTCTTTCCTCCAGTTTTCTAAGCCTCCAAATAAGAGTCTGAATTTCTTGTTGAGTTCACTTACCGGAATATTATTGATGGATATAATCTTGTCATTCATGCCAAGTTTCTGCGCGCTACTGATATCATATGAAACGACCCATGCGTCTTCTGTTACTTTTTGGAGTTGAAATGGGAATCTTAATGATTGAGTATAAACGCTATCAGTAATGCTGCTATTTACTAAGCCAACATGTCCTTCATTCAGTGCAGCGCCTAATCGACTAAAAATATAAATAGCATCTATATGAGTAATGCTGTCATTATAACTCGTTAATAAACTATCAGCAAGTTGCTGCATGTCGTTTCTAGAGATCGAATGATACATATTCACATGAGACTCTTCCATCGTAGTTAGCCAAAACTGAATATCTTCCTTTATCACGTCTTTCGATAATTTTTTATAATAAAAATCTATCGGGTGTTTTTTCTCATATGCAATTGGTTGACACTTACCAGATAAAGCGATAAAAACGATCAATAGAAAAAGAATGGAGCGCATTTGTAGATTTTATCATCAAACGTACATACTCTGTATCTAGTTACAATCACATAAAAGGGGGATAACTTATATCTTAGCATATCAATGTCTCTTCCACAACGATATATTGCCCATTTAGACCTAGACTCATTCTTTGTAAGTGTTGAGATGTTGAATGACCCATCCTTAAAAGGGAAAGCAGTAATTGTGGGAGGCTCAAAAGACAGAGGAGTTGTAACCACTTGCAGTTATGAGGCTCGGAAATTTGGTGTTCGTAGCGCTATGCCTATGAAAACGGCCATGAAATTATGTCCGCATGCAATTCTGGTACGTGGTACAAGAGGGGAGTATAGTCGTTATTCCAGATGGGTTACAGAAATCATAGCTGCAAAAGCGCCGCTATTTGAAAAGGCTTCCATAGACGAATTTTATATCGATCTAACGGGAATGGATAAATTCTTTGATCCTTTTCAATGGACCATTGATCTTCGGAAAGATATCATGGAGCAAACACAATTACCGATTTCCTTTGGACTAGCTTCAAATAAAATGGTTGCCAAAATTGCAACAGATGAAGCCAAACCCAATGGGTATTTATTTGTGCAACCGGGTTGGGAAAAAGATTTTCTAGCGCCATTACCTGTCAATAAATTCTCAGGAGTAGGGGAACAAACGTTAAAGACTTTGCAGTCGATGGGAATTTTTTTTATCAAAGACATCATAGCAATGCCCATTGAAGTGTTGGAAAAGAAATTAGGTAAATGGGGAACTGATCTCTGGCATAAAGCACATGGTATTCATCATAGTGAAGTACATGCCTACCATGAAGCAAAATCTATTTCCACGGAGAACACTTTTGAAGAGAACAAAACAGATGTCGATTTTTTGTTGAGTGAATTGGTGAGAATGACAGAAAAGGTAGCTTATGAATTAAGGCAGGATGAAAAATTAGCGGGTTGTATAGCTGTGAAAATTAGGTATCCAGATTTTGAAACAACGTCACGTCAAACAACTATCGATTATACCTTGAGAGATGATGTGTTAATCCCTGTTGCGATTGATCTTTTTCATAAATTATACCGTAAGGGACAGCCCGTTCGCCTTTTGGGAGTTAGATTGAGTGAATTAACGAACCATGCTATTCAGGGAAGCCTCTTTGTTGATGCCGAGAAAAAGAATGAATTGTATAAAGCAATTGATGATGTAAAAAATAAATTCGGTAAGTCATTACTTCAGAAAGCAAGAACCGTTAAAAAAGATAAATAACTAAATAGCACGGCACTTAAGTGCCGTGCTATTTAGTTGTTTAAAAGAAAAGAGAAGTTTATGCTGTCTTTTACTGTATCTTAATATCAATAATCATAAAAATATACCATGAGAAAGCTTCTGTTTTTAATTGTTTGCTTTGCTGCACTATCAGCAACTTTTGCGCAAAAAACCATTATACACTGTGGTCAATTAGTAGACGTCAAAAGTCTTCAACTCTTAAAAGAAATGACGATTGTAACTGAAGGAAATAAAATTGTAGAAGTTGTAAAAGGATACAAAGCTGCTACTACAGGCGAAAAAATAATTGATCTAAAGTCAAAAACAGTCATGCCCGGACTTATTGATATGCATGTGCATTTGGAAAGCGAAACCAATCCCGGCAGATATATGGAAACATTCACTTTTAATCCGGCAGATTATGCGTACCAATCAGTTGTTTTTGCAGAAAGAACTTTGATGACAGGATTCACTGCAGTGAGAGATCTTGGAGGAAGTGGGGTTAATATTTCATTGAGGAATGCGATCAATAAAGGATTGATTAAAGGACCACGTGTTTATACAGCTGGAAAATCAATTGCAACAACCGGTGGACATGCAGACCCCACGAATGGTTACAGAAGAGATCTGATGGGAGATCCGGGTCCTGATGCTGGAGTAGTGAATGGTGCAGATGAAGCAGCGAAGGCTGTTAGACAACGATACAAAGAAGGGAGTGATGTGATCAAGATTACTGCTTCAGGAGGTGTTTTAAGTGTCGCAAAAAGTGGTGAGAACCCACAGTTTACGGAAGCTGAAATAAAAGCGATTGTAGAAACTGCGAAGGATTATGGTTTCAAAGTAGCGGCACATTGTCATGGTAAAGAAGCCATGAAACGTGCAGTGGTAGCAGGTGTGAATTCTATTGAACATGGAACATATATGGATGAGGAAGTAATGGGTTTGATGAAAAAAATGGGGACTTATTATGTGCCTACTATAACAGCAGGAAAAGCTGTAGGAGATTCTGCTAAAAAGCCAGGTTATTATCCTGAACTGGTAACGCCGAAAGCCATTGCAATAGGTCCTAAAATTCAAAACACGTTTTCAAACGCATATAAAGCCGGAGTAAAAATTGCATTTGGTACTGATGCAGGTGTTTATGCACATGGAAAGAATTGGCTTGAGTTTGTCTACATGAACGAAGCAGGAATGCCGGCATTAGAAACCATACGTTCTGCTACTTTATACGCTGCGGACTTATTAGGGGATGATAGAATTGGTGTGATTGAAAAAGATAAATTGGCAGATATCATTGCCATTGATGGAGATCCGATGAAGGATATTAATTCTATGGGTAAAGTGAAGTTTGTAATGAAGAATGGGGTAGTGTATAAGAACGAGTAAATATCGAATGTTGAATGTCGAATGTTGAATATACAACATCGAAATTGTATATTCGACATTCAACATTTTTCTTGTTATCCAAGCTTTCTCAGCTGTGATAACATCGCTCTCAAATCTTTTGGTAATTCTGCTTCCAAATCAAAACGTTCCCCATTCAGTGTAAAAGAGAGTTTATGAGAATGCAAAGCCAGTCTTGACATCAAAGGTCGCTCTGCTTCATCGTGCTTGGAGAGTTTAAATTTCTTTTTAAGATTCGATAAAAGAACCGGTGCAGGGTCACCATATATTTCATCACAAACAATTGGGTGACCAATATGTTGCATGTGAACACGAATCTGATGAGTCCTTCCTGTATGAATCTGGAACTGTAACCAGCTATACAAACGAAAAGTTTCGAGCACCTGATAATCTGTTAATGAAGGCTTACCTTTTACATGTGTCACCATTTTTCCGGTCTTACCCGGGTGTTCTGTAATGGCCGAATCTATACTACCCGTTTCATTGATCAGCTTACCATGAACCAATCCTACATAAAATTTCTCTACCTCTCTTCCTTCAAACAACTGCGACAATTGTTTATGTGTCTCTTCATCTTTAGCAAAAACAATGATACCACTGGTGTCTTTATCTAGCCTATGAACTGTATAAATTTCACCATATTGATTCTTAAGTAAATCCTTTAATGAGAGTTCCTGTCCAAGTCTGTCAGGGATACTCAGCAACCCGGATGGTTTGTTAATTGCTATGAAATGATTATTCTCTAAAATGATTGTTGGGCGCATGGTAGTAGCTTATGGGTTATAACGAATAGCTAATAGTTTATGGGAGATAAGTTATAGATGATAGCATGTGATTGGATCGCTTGATAAAGTATTGACCAAGGCTATTAGCCATGCACGATGAGCCATTAGCGATGGGCAATGAACTATGGTCTACTTAGCTTTTCTCACAAACGACTTATTCATAAATTTCAATAAGCGAACTTCTTTTTCATTCAAGAAACGCCATTTGCCACGGTCTACGTTTTTCTTGGTGAGATTGGCAAACATGACGCGATCAAGACCTTTGACATCATAACCGAGGTGTTCAAAAATTCTACGAACAATGCGGTTTCTGCCACTATGAATTTCAATGCCAACGATATTCTTATTCTTGTCATCTGCATAACCTACAGCATCAGCCTGTACGAAACCGTCTTCCAATGTAATACCAGTCATGATGGATTCCAGATCTTTTTTGATCACTGGTTTATCCAATGTTACTTCATAGATTTTCTTTATCTCAAAAGAAGGGTGTGTTAATTTCTGTGCAAGCTCTCCATCATTTGTTAAAACTAAGACACCTGTTGTATTTCTATCAAGTCTGCCTACCGGATACACTCGTTCTGGAGTAGCTCCTTTGATAAGGTCTAACACTGTTTTACGCCCTTGTGGATCATTGGCAGTGGTGATATAATCTTTCGGCTTATTGAGCAAAATGTAAACTGCATTTCTTTGAAGATATACCTGCTTACCCTTCACTATCACTTTATCCTTCGCTGATACTTTATAACCTGGCTCAAAAATCTTATCACCATTCACAGTTACTTTACCTTCTTTGACCAAGTCTGCGGCTTCTCTTCGTCCACAAACACCGGCATGCGCAATGAATTTATTCAATGGCATTTGCTCATCGGTTCCTGCTTTCTTTAAAGGGATATCAGCAGGTTGTACTTCCTGCTTATTTTCTTTCTTGGGATACTTATTACTTGATTTCTTACTTGCAGCTTGGTGCTTGTTGCTTGTAGCTTTACCAGATGCCTGAGGCTTGAAGCTTGAAGCTTTTTCCTCCACTCCTCTCATCTTTTCAATTTTCTTTTTCCGCATCTCTTCTCCAGCAGCGCGGGCTTCAGCTTTTATCTTTTTCTTTTCCTGGCGGAAAGCCTCTTTAATAGCACTACCTTTTTTCTGATTCGCAAATTTGTCGAAGTTGTCGGTTCTTTTTTTCATGTTTTTGATTTTGCTGTTTTACAACAGTAATGGAGCTGCAAGCTTCAGGCTTCAAGCCGCAAGCTGAAGCTGATCTATACGTAACTGTAATTTACAATTTTGAAATGGATGGCATATATTAAAAACATAATTATAGCTTCAAGATGTAGGCTGCAAGAGAGCTTCTAGAATAAATCATATTTCTTGTAGCATGCAGCTTGAAGCTTGCGGCTTTTTTATCCTTTATTCGCCAACTGCCCGCAAGCAGCATCAATGTCTTTTCCTCGGCTTCTTCTGAGTCGGGCGTTGACACGATTGGATTCAAGGAATTTCATGAAATTCATGATTCCCTCTTCATCTGGCTTCGTGAATTTAAACGCATCGATCGGATTGTATTCGATGATATTCACTAGATCTGCAGGCACCTGTCTATAAATTTTCACTAACTCTTCTGCATCCTTCTGTGAATCATTGAAATCTTTGAACAGGATATATTCAAAAGTGATCTCATTACCGGTTTGTTTGTAGAAGTAATTCAACGCCTCGATCAAAACTTTGATATTGTTGGTCTCATTGATCGGCATGATCTCATTTCTCTTGGCATCATTGGCCGCATGCAATGAAAGCGCCAACTTAAAGCGAACCTGATCATCTCCCAGTTTACGAATAGCTTTTGCTACACCCGCGGTAGAAACGGTAATTCTTCTCGGACTCATGAACAGTCCGTCTTCAGCAGAAATGCGTTCAATAGCTTTCATCACATTGCCATAATTCAATAAGGGTTCACCCATTCCCATGAATACAATATTGGAAAGCTTCTTATTGAACTTTTCTTCACTCTCTTTATTGATGAGAACTACCTGATCATAGATTTCATCATAGGTCAGGTTTCTTTTTCGATCCATATAACCTGTCGCACAAAATTTGCAACTAAGGCTACAGCCGATTTGTGAAGAAACGCAAGCGGTCTTTCTTTCATCAGTAGGAATAAGAACGCCTTCCACGAGATGGTTATCATGTGTGCGGAAGCGACTTTTGATGGTACCATCTTCACTGTATTGAACAGCATCTACTTTTAAAGCAGGTAATGAAAAGGTTTGAGCCAGCTTAGCACGAAGATCTTTGCTCAAATTGGTCATATCATCAAAATGATGCGCATGTTTCTGCCATAACCATTCGTGTACTTGTTTAACACGGAATTTCTTCTCTCCAATGTTTTGAAAATATTCTTCCAACTCATTGATACTCAAGTGTCTGATATTTGGTAATTCCGTATTCATCCTGCAAAGATACCGGAGAAAACAGAGAAATAAGGAAAGGAGAAATAAGAAATCAGAAAGTAGGATTTCTCACTTCCTGATTCCTCTGTTCCTTATTCCTTATTTCTCTGTATCATTCCTCTTATCTTGCGCATCAATAATTATCATATGAATGCATGTTATATAATTGATGCGGTTCGTACACCCATCGGAAAATATGGTGGCAAATTGAGCTCATTTCGTCCGGATGATCTATTGGCTTACGTGATCACTTCACTCCTTGAAAGAAATAATACCATTGATCCGTCTGCCATTGAAGATGTTATTGCAGGCGCTGCCAATCAGGCGGGAGAAGATAATCGTGATGTGGCGAGAATGGCCGCTTTATTAGCCGGACTACCGGTTACAGTTGGAGGTAATACAGTGAATCGTTTGTGTGCCAGTGGTTTGCAGGCGGTTATGGATGCTTCCAGGGCGATTATGTGTGGAGAAGGGATGTTGTATATCGCGGGTGGAGTGGAAAGCATGACACGTGCTCCTTTTGTAACAGCTAAAAGTGATGGGGCATGGAGTAGAAAAACAGAAACTTTTGATACCACCATCGGATGGCGGTTTATCAATAAGAAATTAGCGAGCATGTATCATCCGTATAGCATGGGAGAAACAGCGGAAAATGTTGCTAACGATTGGAAAATCACCAGAGAAGAACAAGACGCTTTTGCTTTCTCTTCTCAACAAAAATATTTCGCTGCATTAGAGGCAGGTAAATGGGATGATGAGATCGTTGCGGTTGAAATGATCAATGATAGATTGATCACCTGGTTCAATCAGGATGAACATCCGAGACAAACGTCCATGGAAAAGCTGGCATCTTTAAAACCCGCTTTCGCAAAAGATGGAACAGTGACAGCAGGAAATTCTTCAGGTATCAATGATGGTGCTGCTGCAATGTTGCTGGCTAGTGAAGAAGCAGTAAAACTGTTCAACTTACAACCTATTGCACGGATTGCCGGGATGGGCGTTGCTGGTGTTGATCCGGCTATCATGGGGATTGGCCCGGTACCCGCATCTCAGAAAGCGATGATCAGAGCCGGACTTACAGTAAAAGATCTTGATCTTGTTGAATTGAATGAAGCATTTGCTTCTCAGAGCCTTGCTTGTATCAGAGATCTTGAATTGGATATCAATAAGGTCAATGTGAATGGCGGTTCTATTGCAATTGGACATCCGTTAGGTTGTAGTGGTGTGAGGATATCGGCGACCTTATTGCATGAAATGAAACGCAGACAGTCAAAGTATGGCTTGGCTACTATGTGTGTTGGGGTTGGACAAGGTGCAGCGGTGATCTATGAAGGATTGTCTTCTTAGAATTGCTTTGATAACAAAAAGCTATTTTTTACAGACATCTATTTTCTGTAACTTTTCGTTTTGAGAAACGTATCACAAAAAACTAAAACCTGAATACACATGAAAAAACTCATGATGATTTGCCTGATGTTGGGCACTGTTGCATTCGTGTATGCACAAGATAAAGACAGTACATTACAAGATTTTGTAGGTAAGTATAAATTTCCCGATGGAAGTATTGTACCAGAAGTAACAGTTTCTGTAGAAGGAGCTGCATTGGTGATGGGATCTAGCATAGGTAATTCTGCTTTGGTTAAAATTGGCGAAGATCTTTTTTCTATCACTGCTTATGATGGAAGTGCACAGTTTAAAAGAGATGCCAACAGAAAAGTGATTGGTGTAAGTATCAATGCCGGAGGATATGCACTGGAAGGGACTAAATCGGATGGCATTGCAATTGATCGATCTCAAGTGATGTTTATCAATCGAACAAACAGATGGATGGCTAGATAAACGAATGCATACATGATTACAAAAAAGGGGCTCAAGCCCCTTTTTTAATTATAGTAAGTTTCATCTAAATAAAATAAGCCATCTTCCTTCTGCCAATACCAGAATTTCTTTCTATAAACAACATATTTCCCTCGGGCTGTAGTTTTGATATAGCTCTCCGGTACAAACAAAATACGTGGAGGAACAATTTTATAGCGATAAATGAGATTGGTTCTTTGATTGGGTGTAAAAGCTCTACTTAACACACGGTAATCTGCTTTTGCTGCGATCTCTTCAGGAAGTTTTTCTTTCGGCGTAATTACATTACCCATACCATCAATAACGATCATAGGAAGTAAAGCTTCTTTTTTTTCGATCTTAGTCTCAGTTACTTTTTCTTTTTCTGATTTGGATTTCTTGATCAAAGCAGGCTCAGTAATGGATTTGTTGCTCTCAGTTGGCTTAACAATAGGTCCTGTATGTACTGTAACGTTATTGGTTTTTTGCGGAACAGATTTTCTGCCACAACTGATGACAAGAAGTGAAGCAAAAAATAATACCAAGAAAAACTGTTTCATAATGGCCATTTCCGCTATGAACTGCGAATACTATGCCAGAATAGCGTATGGCTTATAGATCATGGCGGATAGTTTATAATATATGGGAACAGTTGTACTACTATATGCTATGAACCATTAGCTTTCAGCCTTTTTAAGGAATGCTATTAACGAAGCTTGCGCTATTTCTTCCTGAGTGCCATTCTGGAGGTTTTTCACTACACAAGTGCCGTTCTCCAATTCTTTTGAGCCAATAATGATAGCGAAAGGTATATTTTTTTTCTCTGCGTATTTGAATTGCTTATCAAATTTACTTTGTTCATGAAACAGTTCTCCGGCAATACCTGACTGTCTGAGTTGCTGTAACAGTGAGAATGCATTCTTACTTTCTGCTTCTCCTAAATTGAAGAACAAAACCTTTGAACCTATCTGAACAGTGTCTGGAAACAATTGTAATTCTTCCATGACATCATAGATACGGTCTACACCAAAACTGATACCTACGCCAGGAACATTCGGAACACCAAACAATCCGGTGAGATCATCATATCTGCCACCACCTCCAATACTACCCATTTGCACATTCACTGCTTTTACTTCAAAGATGATACCTGTGTAGTAGTTGAGTCCGCGTGCGAGTGTAAAGTCCGGAACAAGTTGAGAGTTGTTAGTTGACAGTTGACAATTGGAAAGAACATGTTTGATTTCTGCGATTCCTTTTTGTCCGATATCGTTGTTGCCAATAAGCGCTTCAAGTTGGGTTAATTTTTCATCGCTATCACCTGCGATCAAAAGATATTTTTCGATGATGCTGATTTGCTCATGGTTCAATCCGCGCTCTGTCAATTCTTCTTTTACCTTTTCAATGCCGATCTTGTCCAGCTTATCAATGGCTACAGTGATATCGATCATTTTATCTGCTCCACCACACACTTCAGCCAGTGCTGCTAATATTTTACGACTGTTGATTCTGATTTCAACGGGAATACCTAATTGATCAAAAACAGTTGCATAAATATTAGTTAGCTCTACTTCATTCAGTAAACTATTGCTGCCTACCACATCAGCGTCGCACTGATAAAATTCACGATAACGTCCTTTTTGTGGTCTATCGGCACGCCATACGGGTTGTATTTGGTAACGTTTGAAAGGCATGGTCAATTGGCCATAGTTCATGGCAACATAGCGTGCAAATGGAATGGTCAAATCATAACGTAATGCTCTTTCTGTGATGCCTTTGGAATTTTTTCCATCCATTACTTTTTGAAAATCAGTAATGGCTTGCTCTTTTTTGGCGGGATTATCAAGACCGTTATTTAAAATTTTAAAAATGAGTTTATCACCTTCTTCGCCATATTTCCCCATCAATGTATCAAGGTTCTCCATGGCAGGCGTTTCCAGGGGCTGAAAACCATATAGTTCAAAAACCTGTTTAATGGTTTGAAAAATGTAGTTTCGTTTACGTACTACTGCCGCGCTAAAATCTCTGGTTCCCTGCGGTAATCCCGGTTTGCTCATCTTTAATTATTTATTAAACTGATTGTATTTCTCAATAATATTATCACAAGCTGCTGATAACAACGCAAAAACATGGTGGTAATCTTTTTCAGTACCATACCATGGATCAGGAACAGCATCATTGCTATTGTTGATCTCACTCAGTATCAATTTCGTCTTTGTTTCATTCCATTTCTTACCACTCATTTTTCTGACATTATGGTAATTATCATGATCCATTACATAGATCAAATCAAATTGATCCATATCATCGGAATGGAACTGTCTGCATCGTTGATTGCTAATATCAATACCATTTAAACGAGCTACTTTCTGCGAAAGATGATGTGGCGGTTCCCCAATATGATAGTTTCCGGTTCCGGCACTATCTACTTTCCATGCTAATCCTGCTTCTTTGGCTTTTTGTTGAAGAATGCCTTCTGCCAAAGGGCTTCGGCAAATATTCCCCAAACACACCATCAATACTTTCATGAAGGCAAAGATAGCAGATGGATGGGGAATAGGTGATAGCAAATAGGAGATGCCAAATGGTAGGACAGTACATAGATGACAGTTGACAGCAAGAAGCTAACTATTAGCCATCACTTATAAGCAATTGGTTTTCTGTCAACTTACTTACGCACTAACACTTATTAGCTCTTTAACATATGTCTGTATGGAAAGAAATCAAACAGGCATCTAAATATTAATTCAGTACGATTTAATCTGAAAATGACACATGGATTTCGGTAAACAAATAAAATTATTGACTAAATTGCCCACCCTCGGGTATAAAAAAATTGGTATGGCAACGGATTTTAGAGAAAGGCAACAGAAAAGTTACAGGATCATGCGAATGATCTATGATCTTTCCATGGCAGTGATTATACTCGGTACGGCGGTTCTTTTATTGTTAGCGGAAAAGTTAAAGATCGAACAATTGTTAATGATCGATCCCATGTTCCGTTATTTGATGGGGACTGTATTTGTTTTGTATGGTGGATTCAGATTGTACAGAGGGATTAAGAGCGATTATTAACATGGCCAGAAACAGTTTTTATACGGTTGCGATAATTTTTTTGGTTCTGTTGATGGGTTGTGCTGCACAACAGGAAAAAGATACGGCTACTGATACACCTACAAAAGGTACGATCAGGGTTAGTGTGGATGAAAGCTTTAAGCCCGTTATTGAAGAGCAGTTAAGAGTTCATAAATCCTCATTCCCTGAAACCGAAATCATCGTTTCCTATAAACCGGAATCAGATTGTTTCAGGGATTTGCAGAATGACAGCACAAGAATGGTCATTGTTGCACGTGGATTAACAAAAACAGAGGCATCGTTCTTTGAGGATCAGTTGTCCTATTCACCACTATATGGTGTACTGGCTTACGATGCTGTTGCAGTAATCGTTAATAATCAATCACCTGATAGTGTTTTTACCCTAAACAAATTAAAGAGTATTCTGAGCGGTAAGGATAAGATAACAGCTGTCATGGATGGTAATAAGGCCACTAGTACAGTTCGCTATTTGAAAGATTCTGTGTTAAAAGGAGCAGAATTTGGTTCAAATGTAGTAGCAGCAAATAATAGTAAGCATGTATTGGATATTGTAGCAGGAAGGAAAGATGTGGTAGGATTTGTCGGGATCAGTTGGATTGCAGATAGCTATGATCCGGTACAACTAGCATATTTGAAAAAAATTCGCTTAGGATTGGTAGAATGTGTTAAATGTGAGGAAAAAGATATATTCGCAAAGCCCTCACAGGCAACTATTTCATATGGACAATATCCTTTGGCACGGCCATTGTATTATATATTGAAAGAAAACGCAACTGGACTCGGAACAGGCTTTATGAATTTCATGAGTATGGAAAGAGGGCAGTTGATATTCCGAAGAGCATTTCTCGTTCCTGCTAAAATGGGTTTTGGGAAACGCTCGGGGAGTATAAAAAATGCAGATTAACGTACAACTATAAAAACCGACAAATGAAGAAGACCGTTTCTTTGATCGTAACAGCGTTGCTTGCTGTACAGTGCTTGATGGCGCAGGTAGCTGACGGAATCAAATTCCTCAACTACGAGAAATTCAAGAGCGCCCGTGAAACCTTGAAAAAGGCATATGATGCCAATCCGAAAGATCCTCAAACGATCTATTGGTACGGTCAATCCCTGATTGCAGGTGAAGCCGGCGGATTGACAAAAGAAATGATCAATGCTGCTAAAGCTGTGTATCAACAAGGTTTGCAAGATGCAGGTAGTGATGCTTGGTTATTGGTTGGTATGGGTCACTTGGAGATCCTCGAAGGTGGCGACATCAATTCAGCCAAACAAAAGTTTGAACAAGCTATTACTGCAACCACAGAAACACGTGGTAGAAACAAGGGGAAGGCCAATCCGGGCATTTTAAATGCCATCGGTAGAGCCAATGCAGATGGTGGAAGTAAGGTTGGCGACCCTGCCTATGGTATAGAGAAATTAAAGCAGGCAGCAACTTTGGACTTAACCAATCCAGATATCTATATCAACATGGGTATTAGCTACCTGAAGTTGGGCGGGGAAAATGGTGGTGAAGCTGTAAAAGCTTATCAGGAGGCCATTACACGTGATCCTAAAAGTGTAAAAGCAAAATTCCGTATCGGAAGAATTTACCAGAGTCAGAATAATAAAGAATTGTTTGAGCAATTCTATAATGATGCGATTGCTACTGATCCTACCTATCCTCCAGTTTACTATGTATTGTATAACTATTATGCAGATAAGGATGTACCAAGAGCAAAAGAGTACTTGGATAAATATGTAGCGAATGCTGATAAAGATCCTAAAACAGATTTGTTCGTAGCTGACTACCTTTTCCGTGCGGGTAAATACAATGAGAGTTTGGAAAAAGCAAAACAAATTGAAGCTGAAGTAGGTGGAATTGAGAAACTGCCTGAATTAAATGTGGTATACGCTTACAACTATGATCGTACGAACGATTCAGTAAGAGCGAAAGAAGCGATAGAGAAATTCTTCGTAACAGCTGATCCTGCGGCTATCACCACTTCACAATGTGAGCTGGCCACTAAGATCTACGCTCGTTTTAAAGGTAGCGAAGCAAAGGCGGTAGCCTATATCGAAAAAGCGATGACGCTAGATACACTGAAAAACAGCAAGATCGCTTATATGGGTAAAGCTGCTGAGATCTATGGTAAAGCAGGTATGTATCGTGAGCAATTGGGTTGGTTACAAAAACAATTGGAATTGAAAGGTGGCAGCATGGGTGAATATGAATACTACCAGTTCACAAGTACGGCTTTAAATGGAAAAGATTATCCTCTGACCATTGAATTGGGTAAAAAATACCTGGCTGCTTTTCCGGATAAACCACAGCCCTATTCTTTCTTGAAAAGAGCTGCGTTGGCCTCAGATCCTGATACCACCACAGGTGCTGCTATCGCAGTATTGGATTATCTGGATTCTTTCTACATGAAAGATCAGGAAAAGAATAAAAAAGCAATCTTCCTGAATTTGTATTACAGACTTCAGTACTATGTAAATAAGTCTAAAGAACTGGAAAAAGGATTAGAAGTGGCAGATAAAATGCTTGCTTTATATCCAACACCTGGCGATGAAAACCAATATGCAACAAGCGCAAAAGGAGCAATTGTTGAAGGTATCAAAGCCAAAGAAAAACAAGGTTCAGGTAATAAAACCTCTTCCGCTACCTCATCGAGTGGCTCAGGAAGTTAAGTTTCTAAATATTTCGGTAAAAACTCCTCCAATAACGGGGGAGTTTTTCTTTTTATATGCCTTCGCAGGCTTATTTTTGCCGGACATTAATGTTTTAACATGAACTGGCTTATCCAACTGTTAGATGCATCAGCAACCAGCAACGCTTCTGGTTATTTACCGATAGGAATTCAATTGATTTTTGCGGCAGGATTTGTGGCTACCATGATCGCTGTTTCACAATGGGTAGGCCCTAAACGTAAAACAGCCGATAAACTTGAAACCTTTGCCAGTGGTATTGAAAGTCATGGTGATGCCCGTCAACCCATGGCCATCAAGTACTTTCTGGTAGCAATCCTGTTCGTATTATTTGATGTAGAAGTAATATTCTTCTATCCTTACGCAGTCAATTTTAGAGAATTAGGATGGGATGGATTTCTGGCTGTTCTGATGTTCGTTTCCTTCTTTCTGATCGGATTTATCTATATCGTGAAGAAAGGAGCCCTTAAATGGGAAGATTAACAGGCTTTGAAAGAAGATTCAAGCCTTTTTGACAACAAGACAAAGCTTTAATGGTTATATAAACAACCATTATAAATAACCGAAAGACTATGGCACGCCCCGTTAGATTTAATATCAACCCCATACCTGCCAGTACCGCTGATGCAATTGCTACTGTAGAAGCTCCACAAGGTTATTCTGGGGAAGGTTTCTTTACTACAAAATTGAGTGATGTTGTTGGTTTGGCCCGTAAAAACTCCATTTGGCCACTACCTTTCGCTACCTCTTGTTGCGGTATCGAGTTCATGGCTACTATGGGCTCTCATTATGATCTGGCCCGTTTTGGTTCTGAACGTGTAGGGTTTTCTCCGCGTCAGTGTGACCTGTTAATGGTCATGGGTACGATCGCTAAAAAAATGGGCCCCGTTTTGCGTCAGGTATACTTACAAATGGCTGAGCCTCGTTGGGTGATTGCCGTAGGTGCATGCGCTTCCAGCGGTGGTATTTTTGATACTTACAGCGTTCTTCAAGGGATCGATCAGGTAATACCGGTCGATGTCTATGTTCCGGGTTGCCCTCCGCGTCCGGAAGCCATTTTGGATGGATTTATGAAAATCCAAGATCTGGTTGGACAAGAAAGTATCAGAAGAAGAAACAGTGAACATTACAAAGCATTGCTAAACAGTTACGGAATACAATAAAATTGTCCATAGTCAATAGACCATGGCCCAAATAAAGAAGATGGCTTTAACAAATTCATACATACAGGAAAAACTAATAGAGAAGTTTGGCGATCAGGTGTACAATTTTGAGGAAACCTATGGTATGCTGACTTTTGAAGCACCTAAGGACTTCAACCTGAAGGTTATGCAGTTCTTATATGATGATGAAACACTGCAGTTCCGTTTTCTTACAGATCTATGTGCGGTGAATTATCCCGATGATGCAGGAAGAGAACTCGCAGTGGTATATCATTTGCACAATTTAGTAGAGAATGTACGTATTCGTTTCAAAGTATTCACTTCTGTAGAAACGCCGGATGTTTTCACCGCTTCACAATTGTTCTCCAGTGCCAACTGGATGGAGCGTGAAACCTACGATTTCTATGGTGTGAACTTTGTTGGTCATCCAAATCTGAAACGCATTTTGAATGTGGATGAGATGGATTATTTCCCATTAAGAAAAGAGTATCCATTGGAAGATCAGACGAGGATTGATAAGGATGATGAAATGTTTGGAAGAGGATAGAATAATTCAAAAGTCAAAAGTGAAAAGTCAAAAATAGTTTCCTTTCACTTTTCACAAATAATGCAATAGCCGATCAATATAAGAAACATGTTAGCGCAACAACAACATAATATCAAATTACCGGAAGGTTCCATTGAAAAGGAAACAACTACGTTAAACGTAGGACCAACACACCCTGCCACACATGGTGTGTTCCAAAACATTATGGAACTGGATGGGGAGAGAGTGGTATCAACTGAACAAACAGTTGGATATATTCATCGTGCATTTGAAAAACTGGCTGAACGCAGACCGCTATACCAGGTAACCCCCATCACTGATCGTCTCAATTATTGTAGTAGTCCGATCAATAACATGGGATGGCATCTGACCTGCGAAAAGCTGTTAGGGGTTCAAACCCCTAAACGTGTTGATTACTTGCGCGTGATCATCATGGAATTGGCTCGTATCTCTGATCACTTAATTTGTAACTCCATTGTAGGGGTGGATACAGGCGCTTATACCGGGTTCTTGTACGTAATGCAATACCGTGAATTAATCTATGAAATATATGAAGAAGTATGTGGGTCCCGTCTTACTACTAATATTGGGCGTATTGGCGGTTTTGAAAGGAATTTCTCAAATACAGCGTTTACGAAACTCGAGAAATTCTTAAATGAATATCCTAAAGTGTTGAAAGAGTTTGAAAACCTCTTCACACGTAATCGCATCTTCATGGAACGTACACAAGGTACCGGTGGTATCAGTGCAGAACGTGCATTGAATTATGGATTTACCGGTCCGAACCTTCGTGCAGCTGGCGTTGATTATGATGTGCGAGTACATAGCCCATATAGCAGTTATCAAGATTTTGATTTTACTGTTCCTGTTGGTAAAACAGGCGACAACTATGATCGATTCTTGGTTCGAAATGCAGAAATGTGGCAGAGCCTAAGCATCATTGAACAAGCCTATCGTAAAATTCAGGAATTCAAAGGAGCAGATGCTGAAGTGTATCATGCCAATGTACCTGAATATTATCTGCCTAAGAAGGAAGATGTATACACAAAAATGGAAGCACTGATCTGGCATTTCAAGATCATCATGGGTGAGGTAGATATGCCAAAAGGTGAAGTATACCATGCAGTAGAAGGAGGTAACGGTGAGTTAGGTTTTTATCTGATCAGTGATGGAGGAAGAACACCATTCCGTCTGCATTTTAGAAGACCTTGTTTTATATATTATCAGGCATATCCTGAACTAATCCAAGGTGGTATGTTGAGTGATGCTATTGTAACCATGAGTAGTTTGAACCTGATCGCAGGAGAACTTGACGCATAATAACTTGAATTGTATGGTGAAATTTTCAGAAGAACAGATGACCGAATTCAAGCGCTTGGTAGCGCGTTATCCGGAAGGCAAACAAAAAAGCGCATTGCTTCCGGTATTGCATTTGGCACAAGATAGTTTTGGAGGTTGGTTGAGTACAGAAACAATGGATTATGTAGCAGAACTGTTACAGATCACACCCATTGAAGTATATGAAGTAGCTACTTTTTATAGCATGTACAACCTGAAACCTGTTGGCAAATACATGTTTGAAGTATGTCAGACAGGTCCTTGTATGCTGAGAGGAAGTGATGATATCATTGCTTATATCGGTGAGAAGCTTGGTATCAAACCAGGTGAAACAACAGCCGACGGAATGTTCACATTGAAAACAGTAGAATGTTTGGGTGCATGCGGATATGCTCCGATGATGCAACTGGGTAAACATTATCGTGAACATTTGACCAAAGAAAAAGTAGATGCAATTATTGATGAGTGTAGAAAGGCTGTAGTAAGTCTAAATTAAAAACAGTAGTTGAATATCATTTAAAATTCCCGAAAGGGATGTGAGGATATGAGTAAAAAATTATTACTGGAAAAGGCACATGTAGAAGGTATCCGCTACTTCGATGTATATCGCAGAGAAGGTGGTTATAGAAGTGTTGAGAAAGCACTCAAAGAAATGAGCCCCGAAGCCATCGTGGAAGAAGTAAAGAAGAGCGGTCTACGTGGTCGTGGTGGTGCAGGTTTTCCTGCCGGTATGAAATGGAGTTTCATTGCAAAGCCAGAAGGGGTTCCTCGTCATTTGGTGTGTAATGCAGATGAAAGTGAACCGGGTACTTTCAAAGACAGATATTTGATGGAGTTTATCCCTCACTTACTGATCGAAGGCCTGATCGTTTCATCTTTTGCATTGGGAAGTAATGATACTTATATCTATATCCGTGGTGAATATGCGTGGATCGTTGATATTCTCGAACAAGCTATTACAGAAGCGAAGAACAACGGTTTCCTTGGTAAAAATATTTTAGGTAGTGGCTTCGATTGTAACATACATGTTCAAAGAGGAGCAGGTGCTTATATCTGCGGTGAAGAAACTGCATTGATCGAATCATTAGAAGGTAAGCGTGGAAATCCAAGAATCAAACCTCCATTCCCTGCCGTTAAAGGAGTATGGGATAGACCTACGGTTGTGAACAATGTGGAAACATTAGCTGCTGTTGTTCCGATTATCAATATGGGTGGTGATGAATATGCGAAGATTGGAATTGGCCGATCAACAGGAACCAAGCTGATCAGTGCTTGTGGTAATATCAATAAGCCTGGTGTTTACGAAATCGATATGACCATCTCTGTAGAAGAATTTATTTACAGCGATGAATATTGTGGTGGAATCGCCAACGGAAAAAGATTAAAAGCTTGTATCCCGGGTGGTTCATCTGTACCCATTCTTCCTGCCAATCTTTTGTTGAAAACTGCAAAGGGTGAAACGCGTTACATGAACTACGAAAGTTTAGCTGACGGTGGTTTCGCCAGCGGCTCTATGATGGGTTCGGGCGGATTCATTGTTCTAGATGAAGACCAGTGTGTAGTTCGTCATACCTTATCATTAGCACGTTTCTATAGACATGAAAGCTGTGGTCAATGTTCTCCTTGTAGAGAAGGAACAGGATGGATGGAAAAGATTTTGAAGAACATTGAATACGGAAATGGAAAGATGAGTGATATCGATCTGCTGTGGGATATCCAACGTAAGATCGAAGGAAATACCATTTGTCCGTTAGGTGATGCAGCAGCATGGCCTGTTGCAGCAGCCATCAGACATTTCAGAGATGAATTTGAATGGCATGTGCTGAATCCTGAAGAATCACAAAAAAGAAATTATGGTCTTGCACATTATGCTGATCCCATACATGTGCCGGTGGCGTAATTAAAAAGTCAAAAGTAAAAATTCAAAAAATGGATATTGAATTTGATGCTTTTGAGGTCAATGAAGGTGAGAAGCCATACAATATCAGACATAGATGTTTTTTCTTTTCTAAAAAGATTTTATTCTTTGTCAAAGATTGTAAGTATGAAAAAGTATATAGTTCTTTATTTGATCAGTTAGTCAGAAGTGCTACATCCATAGGTGCGAATATTGTAGAAGGTAAAGCAGGTAGTACTAAAAAAGATTGGAATAAGTATCTGATGATTGCACTGAAATCGGCTAATGAGACGAAGTATTGGTTGTGTTTGATAAGAGATACACAAGAGGTTGCTAAGGAGAAAATAAATGAACTGATCAAAGAAGCAGATGAGTTGTCAAAAATCATCGCTTCAATAATCATAAACGCTAAATAGTTAAAGTCAATTTTGACTTTTGACTTTTTAATTTTGAATTAATATTATGTCGGACCAACAACAATTGTTTAAAGTAACGATCGACAACATTACTATTGAAGTTCCTGCAGGAACAACAATTTTGAATGCTGCACGTAAGATTGGTGGTGATGTAGCACCCCCTGCCATGTGCTATTACAGTAAACTGGAAGGTAGTGGTGGTAAGTGTCGTACCTGTTTGGTGGAAGTAAGCAAAGGGTCTGAAAAAGATCCAAGACCTATGCCTAAACTGGTGGCTTCTTGTCGTACTACTGTCATGGATGGCATGGAAGTGAAAAATATCACCAGTGAAAAAGTGTCGGATGCAAGAGCGGGCGTGGTTGAATTCCTTTTACTGAATCATCCTTTAGATTGCCCTATTTGTGATCAAGCAGGTGAATGCCATTTGCAAGATCTTAGCTATGAGCATGGTAAAGAAGGTACACGTTACGAATTCCAAAGAAGAACATTTAAGAAACACGATATCGGTCCATATATTCAATTACACATGACGCGTTGCATTCTTTGCTATCGTTGTGTATTCACAGCTGATCAACTCACCCAAAAACGTGAGCATGGTGTACTCGATCGTGGAGATCATGCGGAGATCGCTACATTCATTGAGAAAAGTCTGGAAAACGATTTTATTGGTAACGTTATTGATGTTTGTCCGGTGGGTGCGCTCACGGATAAAACATTCCGCTTTAAAAATCGTGTATGGTTCCTGAAACCGATGGATGCTCATCGCGATTGCCCAACTTGTAGCGGTCGCGTTACACTTTGGAACCGAGGAGATGAAGTGTTCCGTGTTACAGCAAGAAAAGATGAATGGGGTGAAGTAGAAGATGCACCTGATGGTAAACCAGGTTGGATCTGTAACACTTGTCGCTTCGAAAAGAAAAAAACAAGTGACTGGATTATAGAAGGTCCTCGTTTGATCAATAGACACTCAGTGATTTCTCAAGGACATTATGCCGGTAAAGTGGGCACTCATCAACCTACAGAAACTTTTGAAGCAGTGAATGATGGACGTAAACCTAAATTACTGATGGATATTCATTCCGTAAGTGAAGTGAATAAACCGGAAGTGCAATTGAGTCTGATCGATGGACCAGCTCATTCCAAAGTATTTAATCAGAACAAAGACTAATTGAATTCTATATCATGACACTACTTGCTTTTGATTGGGCATTATTGATAGAAAAATTGGTACTGATTGCTGTAATTGTATTCGGCAGTTTAGGTATCGCTTTATATACCACTTTCGCAGAGCGAAAAGTAGCTGCTGTTTTGCAAGACAGACCAGGCCCTAACCGTGCAGGTCCGTTTGGGTTGTTTCAACCATTTGCGGATGGTTTGAAACTCATCATGAAAGAAGAGATCATTCCCAATACATCGAATAAAGCACTCTTTATTTTAGGTCCGGGTTTGGCAATGACCGCAGCACTGATGACTTGTGCTGTTATTCCATGGAGCAGTCATGTTGAATTATTTGATAGAAAAATTGAATTACAGATTGCTGATATCAATATTGGCATCTTGTATGTATTTGGCGTAGTAAGCATGGGTGTTTATGGAATCATGATTGGAGGCTGGGCATCAAACAACAAATTCTCTTTGATGGCAGCTTTACGTGGAGCTTCTCAGGCCATCAGTTATGAATTGGCCATGGGGCTCTCACTGATTGCTGTGTTAATGTTATCAGGATCATTGAGTTTGAAAAGTATTGTAGGAGAACAAATGGCTGATGGCAATCTTTGGAACATTGCTTACCAGCCGCTTGGATTCATGATCTTCTTTGTTTGTGCTTTGGCAGAATGTAATCGTACACCTTTTGACCTGCCAGAAGCAGAAAATGAATTGAACTTTGGATATCATCAGGAATATTCATCCATGAAGTTGGGCTTTTACTTGTTCGCAGAATATGTGAACATGATCATGAGCAGTGCGGTAATGGCTTGTTTGTATTTCGGTGGTTATGATATTCCTTTCTTAGACGAATCAACATTAGCTCCTAACATCGCAGCATTATTAGGTGTAGGGGCATTACTAACCAAGATTGTGATCTTTATTTTCATATTCATGTGGATCCGCTGGACCATCCCACGTTTCCGTTATGATCAGCTGATGAACCTTGGATGGAAAACAATGATCCCACTGGCATTAGCAAATATGTTGATCACAGGAGCGTTGATTTTGTGGAAGGCGGGGGCATAATAATAGTGAGTAGTCAGTAGTGAGTTGAATATAAAAAACTCACTATTCACTATTGACTATTCACTGATAAACTTGGCATCAATAGGTTAGAAAAATATTTTTGCAAACATTAAACATCCCTTAGGGATAGAACATATGCAGGCATTAACAAACAGAGGACAAGAAGTGAGTCGGAAGCCAATGAGCTTCATGGAGCGACTGTATATACCGGCAATTCTGAAGGGTATGGCTATTACATTCAGTCATATCTTCAAAAAACAGCCTACCATTCGTTACCCGGAACAAAAACGTCCATTCAGTCCGGTGTTCAGAGGATTGCACGTTTTAAATCGTGATGAAGAAGGCCGTGAACGTTGTACTGCATGTGGTTTGTGTGCTGTTGCTTGTCCTGCCGAAGCTATCACAATGGAAGCAGCAGAAAGATTACCCAATGAAGAGCATCTTTATCGCGAAGAGAAATATGCTGCGAAATATGAGATCAATATGTTGCGCTGTATTTTCTGTGGACTTTGTGAAGAAGCCTGTCCGAAAGACGCTATTTATTTGAGTGAAACATTTGCTCCGGCCAATTATACCAGGAAAGGATTTATTTATGGTAAGGAAGAATTGTTGATACCCAATCCTAAAACTGAGCCAGAAGCATATGCTAAGGCCAAAGGATTATAATAAAAGATAATCAGTTGTAGTGGATACAACTTATTATAAAAGCCTAATTAAAACACCAATGAGTATAACACAGATAATGTTTTTCTTTTTGTCGGCACTGGCAGTTTTCTCTGCTATCATGGTACTGGTAAGCCGAAATCCTGTACACAGTGTATTGTGGTTGATCGCGGTGTTTTTTGCTATCTCTGGTCATTATGTTTTATTGAATGCCCAGTTCCTCGCAATTGTTAACCTCATTGTTTATGCGGGTGCGATCATGGTTCTATTTCTTTTTGTAATCATGTTGATGAACCTTAATAAAGAATCTGAACCCAACAAGCATATTTGGATGAAACTTGCAGGGGCCATCTCCGGTGGATGTTTCCTGATGGTAATGGTATCTCTTGTTCGTCAAGCTGCAGATTTTCAAGGTAAAGAAGCTTTGATGGGAACCGGTGATATTGGATTGATCAAAAACCTAGGTAAAGCGCTTTTCAGTAATTACGTAGTGCCATTCGAAATCAGCAGTGTGTTGTTTTTAAGTGCGATGGTGGGTGCAGTGGTGATAGGGAAGAAGGAGTAGTAGTACTAATAGATCATGGCCAATAGGTCATGGTGAAATTAATAATATTTAAGGGCTATAAGCCATGAACCATAAGCTATAATATGCCAATTCAATACTATATCTATCTAAGTTTCGCACTCTTCAGCATTGGAATTATTGGAGTGTTGACACGCCGAAATGCGATCATTGTTTTTATGTGTATCGAGTTAATGCTGAATGCTGTGAATTTATTATTGGTTGCTTTTTCAAAAATGCATCATGGTACAGCATTGGCAACAGACGCTGCAACAACAGCAGGTATTGACGGACAACTATTCGTATTCTTCATCATGGTAGTGGCGGCGGCGGAAGTGAGTGTAGGATTGGCCATTATCGTTATGATGTATCGTAATATACATTCGGTAGATATTAATTTCCTCAATCGTTTGAAGAATTAATAACTACTGATTTAAGAAAGAACTGATTCATGATCATACTTCTTTAGGAAGTGTAAAAGTCCCGAAAGGGAACAAGGCTATGAGTAAACTTGTTTATTTGGTACCATTATTTCCACTGATCGGATTTCTGATCAATGGGCTGGGAAGAAAGTCATTGTCAAAATCAATGATCAGTATCATTGGTTGTGGCGTAATGCTCGCTTCTTTTGTTGTGAGTCTGCTTGTATTTTTTGATGTTAAAGCAAATGGCGCAACAACTGTTGAACTGTTTTCTTTTATTCGAGCAGCTGATTTCCAAATTCCATTTGCCTTTCAGGTAGATCAATTATCGTCTTTATTCTTATTGATCATTACAGGTATTGGTTTCTTGATTCATCTCTATTCAGCTGCATACATGCACGAAGAAGAGGAGCAGCACTTCGGAAGATATTTTGCCTATCTTAATCTGTTCGTATTCTCAATGCTATTGCTGGTGCTGGGTGCTAACTATGTGATCATGTTCATTGGTTGGGAAGGTGTAGGTCTTTGTTCATACTTATTGATCGGATACTGGTTTAAAAACGACCAATACAATTATGCAGCGAAGAAAGCTTTTGTGATGAATCGTATTGGTGATTTAGGATTTCTTTTAGCTGTATTCTGGTTACTCTTCAAATTGGGTACAGTAACATACGGAGATGTTTTTTCACGTGTATCTGAACTTTCTTCTTTTGATATTACCGCTATTACGATTTTGTTATTTGTAGGTGCGATGGGTAAAAGTGCTCAAATACCTCTGTACACTTGGCTTCCTGATGCGATGGCAGGTCCTACACCTGTATCTGCATTGATCCACGCTGCTACCATGGTGACCGCAGGTATCTATATGATTGCACGAAGCAATATCATGTATACTTTGGCACCAGTGGCTCAAACATTGGTTGCTGTAGTAGGATTAGCTACTGCCATTTTCGCTGCTACGATAGCATTAAAGCAAAATGATATTAAAAAAGTATTGGCTTATTCAACAGTGAGTCAATTGGGTTATATGTTTTTGGGTTTAGGTGTGGGCGCTTATACAGGTGCTGTATTCCATGTGATGACCCATGCCTTTTTCAAAGCATTGTTATTCTTAGGTGCAGGTTCTGTGATTCATGCCATGCATCATGAACAAGATATCAGAAAAATGGGTGGATTGAAAAAACATATGCCCATCACTCATATTACTTTCTTTTTAGCGTGTCTGGCCATTGCCGGTATTCCTCCTTTCTCAGGTTTCTTTTCTAAGGATGAAATATTGATGGCTGCATATAGTGCAAATCCACTTTATTACTATATTGGATTAGGGGGTGCGTTAATGACTGCATTTTATATGTTCCGTTTATATAGCCTCACTTTCCTCGGATCATTCAGAGGTACGCATGAGCAGGAACATCATTTGCACGAAAGTCCGTCACCAATGACCATTCCTTTAATTGTTCTGGCTGTATTATCGGTCGTTGGTGGCTTTGTAGGAATCCCTGAAGTATTTATGGCAGATGCCCATAGTCTGGAACATTTTCTGTCACCCATTTTCGCGGAGTCTACAAAGTTGGCACATGCTCATCATCTAACTCATTCACAAGAATATATCATGATGGGTATTTCAACTGCATTGATCATTGGAGTGATCTTGTTTGCAGTGACTAAGTTCAAAAAAGCAGCTCGCGTAAATGATGAAAACACAGGTGTAGCTAAAGTATTGGAAAACAAATGGTATGTAGATGAATTGTACGATGCTATCATAGTAAAGCCATTACACTTGTTATCTGTATTCTTTAAAAATATCCTTGAAAAGAATATTATAGATGGAGTAGTGAACGGTGTTGGTAAACTGGTTGGTTATGGATCGAGACAACTGAGATTGTTACAAAGTGGACAAGTAGGTAACTATATTCTTGTGATGATAATGATGATGGTCATATTTGTACTGATATGGTTCAATGATCTTACCATTATGAATTTCTTGAAAAAAATATTTTAACCGCTAATAGCGACAAAGAAAATATATGATCCCAGTTCTATTGATATTACTTCCCTTATTGACCGGTGTCGTTGCATTTTTCATCAAAGATGAGAATGCTGCAAAAGGTTGGGGATTACTGTCTGCTGTTCTAACATTGATTGTAGCTGTAGCAGGTGTGTATTTTTACCCTGCAGCTCAATTATCATTTGATAGCGCTTGGTTACCTTCTTTAGGAAGTCGTTTTACGATGTCAATGGATGGTATGTCAAAAATGTTGGTATTACTGACTGCTATCTCTTTTCCTTTGATCTTTTTAGCAACATATAAGAATCAATACAAAAATACAGGTTCATTTTATGCATTGATGTTATTGACACAAGCAGGTTTGATGGGTGTGTTTGTGGCAAATGATGCGCTGTTATTCTATTTCTTCTGGGAGCTTGCATTGATTCCTGTATATTTCCTTTGTTCTCTGTGGGGAGGCGAAAAAAGAATCGCAGTTACTTTTAAATTCTTCATCTATACTTTTATTGGATCATTGATGATGTTGGCAGGAATACTATATATGTATTTCCAAACAGCTGATCATTCCTTTGCTTGGCAGTCTTTTTATAGTGTACAACTAGCACCGGAAAAACAAGCATTTGTATTCTGGCTCTTTTTCATTGCATTTGCTATCAAGATGCCCATATTCCCATTTCATACATGGCAGCCAGACGCATATGAGCAATCACCCACAGCTACCACCATGGTGTTAAGCGGTATCATGGTGAAGATGGGGATATTCGCAGTGATCAAATGGTTATTGCCTTTCTTTCCCGCCGCTTCGGAGCAATTTGCACAATGGATCATAATACTTTCAGTCATCGGTATGTTATATGCTTCATTGATCGCTATCAGACAAGATGATGTAAAACGATTGATCGCATATTCTTCTATTGCGCATATCGGATTGATGAGTGCTACATTGTTTACAGGCAGCAGAGTTGGATTAGAAGGTGTTATGATACAAATGTTCAACCATGGTATCAATGTAATTGGCCTATGGATTGTTGCTGATGCTATTGAACAACAGTTAGGAACAAGAAAGTTCAGTGAACTGGGTGGACTGGCTCAAAAAGCTCCATCTTTGGCAATACTATTAGTAGTGATGGCATTCGCAAATATTGCTTTGCCATTGACCAATGCATTCATTGGGGAGTTCTTAATGTTCAATGGGTTGTTTCATTACAATATTTGGATTACAGCAGTGGCAGGTATTAGTATTATTTTGGCAGCGGTATATACTTTGAATATGGTGCAGAAGATTTTTTACGGTAATACCACAACCATCACCTCCAATGCAACAGATATCTCTGGAAACATCAGAATAGCTCTGGTGATTTTGGTAGTAATGGTAATCGCATTAGGAGTATACCCACAACCTATGATTGATCTTACCAGCGATACGGTAGGAGCAACCATGGCAGGGAAATAAACAGTTCTTAATAATTATTTGATTAATCACAATACGTAAGGATGTAAATTCATCTTTACCCAAAATTCCCGCAGGGGATTTGGAACTATGAACGCAATAATAATATCAGCATTACTGGGAGTTGTCATGATGTTCAGTGGCATCCTGACAAATAACAAATCTGTATTGAAATATATCGCAGCAATTGGATTGTTGCTTTTGATCGCAATGAACTTGATGGACACTTATGCCATCTTTAAATTCGAGATCAATACTCGCGGTTTGTTGAACTTTGAAAAATTCGGATTGTATTTCAATACCCTGGCATTTGCTGCCACATTTATCTATGTATTGTTGAGTGGTTCAGATATTGAAAAAGCAGGGATCAATGTGGCTGAATATTTTGCTTTGATCTTTTTTGTTTTGTGTGGGTTGAGTATTCTTTCAGGCTTTAATGGTATGTTGATGCTGTTCTTAGGGATCGAAATACTTTCTATTCCCTTATATATACTTACCGGTTCAGATAAGAGAAACCTGAAAAGTAATGAAGCATCGCTAAAATACTTCTTGATGGGGTCTTTTACGACAGGTATCATGTTGATGGGGATTGCATTATTTTATGGAGCAACAGGATCTTTTACGCTGAATGCTCCTCCTGTTGTGCCTACAACAGGAATGATCAACCCCTCATTCTTACATGTAGGAGGCCTTCTGCTTTTATTTGTGGCTATGTCGTTTAAAGTGTCTGCAGCGCCTTTTCATTTCTGGACACCCGATGTATATGATGGTGCTCCGAGCGTGTTCACCTCATTTATGGCTACGATTGTAAAAGCAGCCGGATTTATTGCTTTTATCAGATTGTTTCAGAATCAGGCTGTGGCACTAGGGCCAACCTGGAAGATCATACTTTCAATAGTTATTGTATTAACCTTGTTGATCGGTAACATTACAGCCGTATTTCAGCAAAGTGTAAAGCGAATGCTTGCATATTCAAGTATTGCACAAGCAGGATTCATGCTCTTTGCATTGTTCAGTAGTAATGATCTGGCTATGGAGGGTATTCTTTTGTACAGTGTAGCTTATAGCCTCGCAACGATCGGTATTTTTGGGGTACTCATCAAAATGAACGATTATACATTCGATGGGTTCAACGGACTCGCTAAATCCAATCCAGTATTGGCATTTACTACTACCATTTTTCTCTTGTCCCTAGCGGGTATACCATTGACAGCTGGATTCTTTGCAAAGTATTATATGCTTGCTTCTGTAATCAAAGAAGGTGGTTCACTTTGGTTGGTGATTGTGGCATTATTCTTTGCAGCAGTGAGTGTTTATTACTATTTCAGGGTGATCCAGGCAATGTATTTCAAAGATGGTGAACCAGCTACGGCTCCTATAACAGGAGCATTTAAAGTAGCATTGGTGTTATTGGCAGCACTGGTAATCCTATTGGGCATTTTCCCATCGATCATACTGAATGGGTTTTATTTTTAACCGCTCTTCACTTTTTTCAGCGGCAGCCCACAGCATAGGGAATTCTCTGTTATCTTTATAGGAAGATAATTCCTCTATGAAGGGCATGACGATTTTCGACTCCTTATCATTGGCATGGCGTACCGTGCGCAGTAATAAACTGCGTACAGGGATCACCGTTGCTATTATTGCATTTGGTATCATGGCACTCATTGGTATCATTACAGCTATTGAGGCAATGAATCAAAGCTTGAAAGAAAGTTTTTCTTCTATGGGTGCTAATGCCTTCAATATTCGTTTCAAAGATTCTAGAGTAAGATTTGGAGGTAATAATTCAGATGTCAAGAAAACTACCCGAGGACGTAAAGAGAAAAAATCCAATCTCGATAAACCCATTCAAAAAGAAGAAGCCGAATATTTCAAGCAAAACTTCAATTTTCCCTCTGCTAAAGTTAGTATTTACAGAAGAGGACCTGGCGGACAAGAAATTAATTACAAGGACAAAAAAACAAATCCTCAGATAGTGGTATGGGGGGGAGATGAAAATTATCTCCAAGTAACCGGATATGCCATTGAAATGGGACGTAATCTGAATGACCTCGATCAGCAAAGTGGGAGAAACGTTTGTTTAATAGGCAGCAATGTAGCTAAAACTTTGTTTGGTGACAGGCCGGATAAATCTATTGATAAGATCATCAGAATAGGTGGATTGCCTTACCGTGTTATTGGACTACTAAAAAGCAAAGGCTCTAGTGCTATGCTTCGTCAGGACGATGTAGTAGTGACAACCTACAATAATGTGCGTAATTTTCAGAATGCAAGCAGATCTTATTTGGTGGGGGTGATGGTAAGCAATGTGAATGAATTAGAGCCTTCAACGGGAGTGGCTACTTCTGTTTTCAGATCAGTAAGAAGATTGAAGCCTTTGGACGAGGATAATTTTGTGATTGAGAAGAGTGATAAGTTTGCTGAAATGTTCATTAGCTTTTTGAGCAGTATCACTGGTTCAGCAGGTGCTATCGGTTTGATCACATTGATTGGTGCTGCTATTGGATTGATGAATATCATGTTAGTAGCTGTAAACGAACGAACCAAAGAAGTAGGCCTGATCAAAGCTATAGGAGGCAAAAGCAAAAATGTGCGTCAACAGTTTTTGTTTGAAAGCATGATCATCAGCTTATTGGGCGCAATCTTTGGAATCATCCTAGGAGTTATGGTTGGTAATGTGTTCGGCCTTATACTAAAAACAGGTTTCGTTGTTCCATGGGCATGGGTAATCGTTGGTGTGGTGATTTGTTCTGTTGTTGGACTTATAGCAGGGATCTATCCGGCAATGAAAGCTGCGAGATTGAACCCCATTGTAGCATTGCGCTATGAATAGAGAATTATTTCCCGTTATTTTTTGAAAAAATCTTCAGCTGCTCATTGATGTAGTAGCGGATATCCTCTTCACTTGTATGCTTGCGTAGCCAATCATATGTTGGTCGATGCTGTTGCATGAAGAGCCTTAACTTCTCATCTTTGAATCGGGTCAACGAAACTACCAATGGGGTATTAAAACGATAATTGATATAGGCTTCCTTCTCATTGGTTTCATAAAATTGTAATGCTTTTCTTTTATTTCTTTCATGACGAGAGAAACGATCAAGATTCAAAGCGATACCTGCACCAGAATTGGATTGTGATACCGTCGGGATTGTATAATTCACGATGTCTTGTAAAAAGTCTTTTCTTCTTTCAATGCTATCTAGCTGATATTGACTAAATCCACTGTTTGTAACCGTTACATTACCCAAATCTCTTACTAGTGGCGTTAATGCAGGATAAAGCGTGTCTTGTAAAAGATAGCTATTAGCATATTGAAGTGTGTCAAAAAAATATCCAACTGCCGCAAATGAAAGAATATGATTCTCAGCGGCTTGAATTGAAAAACGACCATCATTACCTGTCATGGTAGTAGTATTCGTACTGATGTTTCTAACACTCGCCAACGCGATTGGGGCGTTGGTAACGCTGTCTTTCAAATAGCCATAGATCGTTTTTCTTTTTTGACCATTACTACTGAAAGAAAGAAATATTAATATCGCAACAAAAAAATAGCGCATACCTTTTTTTATAAAGGTACTGCTAAACAAGATAGATGATAAGCATAGCAATAAAAAAGCCGGTGGATTCACCGGCTTTTTTATTGCTATTGAAATAGGGTTATTTAATAATGATCACTTTTTGCAAATAGGTCTTCTTGTTGTGGAAGATCTTCAGAATATATTGTCCATCATTAATATTCCCCACATTCATCTGTCTGGAGAAAGCACCATTGAATCCTGGATAAGATTGGTTAAAGATTCTTTGTCCACTTGAATTGAGTAACTCAATAGAAACATCTCCTTTCTCTTTGACTTCAAAACTTAAGTTGAATATACCTTTATTAGGATTAGGCGATAAACTTAGTTTGATCTCACGGGCAACCACTTCAGGAGGTAAAGAAGTAACTGTGAACTGAATAGGTGCAGATGTTTTTTGGCAACCTAATGCATCAATTGTAACCACTTTATAATTGCCTGAAGCAATGGGTTTATAACTGGTTGAGGTTGCGCCGGAAATACTCTGATCATCTTTAAACCATTGTCTAGATGCCCCCGGATTATTAATGACTAATGAGTCGCCTTGTCTGCTTACCACTGGAACAGGTGCAGGTGATACTACAATTTCTTGTCTAACGCTCGGACAAGAAGTACCTGTTCTAATCTTCATATCGTAGAAGAAATAATAGAATGGATTAGGATCGCCTGTTCCGTTAATGTTTACACTATTACCAGTGATGGACATCACATTTGCTATGCTAATCGGGTAAGTGGTTCCTGCGATATTATTATTTCTAAAGATAGTAGCACCATTCTCATTGCATATCACTAATAAGATATGATCACCGGGGTCATTCACAGGTAAGTTTAAATAGTAAACGGCACCAGTATCAGCAGCAGGGTTCCCGTTTACCAAACCAGGAGCAGGATTAGGATTAGTAGCAGTAACAGTTAAAGTTGTTCTTGATAAAGGTGTATAAGAAAAGCTTCCATCTTGATTGACAGTTCCAAGATTGGCTACAATGACTTCAATCGTACCGGGATTGCCTATATACAATCTGGCACTCTCAATAGTAATAGGAACGGAATTATTGAAGCGAACAAAATTCCCCCTGAAGTTATTGTAACCACCATCCGTATAAGCCATTTTAGTTACAGGACCAATGGATGTTTTTATTTCACTTGCAACATAATAAGTACGATTTGTAGGGATGTTAGTAGTACTTATGTTACTTCCGGTTGCAAAAGGAGCTGTAGCCGTTGGGCTATTAAACCAGAAGTAATTTGTATTTGATATAGGAGAGGGAACACGTAATAGTGCATTATTGTCGCAAATGGTTCCAATCGGATTAGGATTATCACCTCTTCTTCCAATAGTAAGGCTAGTAGTGAGTGTATTGTTTCCGGTATTTTGATCTCCTGTTACATTTGCAGTTGCAAGAATTGTGTAAGTAGTATTCTCAGCTGTTACAAATGGTGTTTGTAAAGTAAAGCTGGTATTACTCAATGGTAATACAGTACCGGGATAAGTGCCATTGAACGTTGCAACTGTTGTTGATCCATTCTTCACTTCTACAGAAATCGGAATATTACTTTTTGGAACACTTCCATTATTACGAATGTTCAATGTAAGATATTGTTTATTATCTGCGCAATCTGCAACAGTAGGATTCAATACTTCACTAATCGTGAAATCTGTTGATGGGTTTACAACAACCAATCTGAAATCATCAGTTTCTCCTCTAGCATAACTTCCACAGGAAGTAACATCATTGGCAGTGGATGTTTCCATCATCACAATTCTTGTTCTATAAGTAGCACCTATGGAAAGAGTACCAGGTGTAGTAAAACTGCCTGCAAAAACATCATTGTTTTTCAGTACACCACTAGTAGCTACCAATTCATTAGCATCTGTGAAATCACCATCATTATTATAATCAATAAAAATCTTTACGATCTTGTCAGCATTGGTAGCATCAGCGCTATTCACTCTAACACGAAATGGAACAGATTGTGTAGGTTCAATATTTGCAGCAATAGCTGTATTGTTTACATAAGTAGTATTGCCGGTTGGGTTTGCATATCGAATGGTTTGCAGACTCACACTGTCAATACGTCCACCTGTATTTCCTGTTGGACCAGAACTACAATGGGCAGTACCACCAACTCCACTCACCAATAATGAATATGCTTGCTGTCCGCGAACCAATGAACCAGCACTACCTTTATGTGTAACAGTAATCGTATAGCTATCGCCAGATACGGTACTGTCAATGTCTATTCTCTCTACATTGTCTGTATTATTGTCTCCTTTTACAGCAGCATTCGCAGGGTTGGTTCTATCAAGTGTCCATGGTCTGAAGGTTCTGCTGCCACTGGTGATTCGGATATCCAGATCGTTGATCAGCTTTTTAGCAGGGTTGTTCAGTACATCCACTTGTTCAACATTTCCTTTTACATCTGTCCAACAAATAGTAGCTCTCAGTGCTTGTTTACCACTGGCGATCACAGTTGTCGAAAAACTGGAAGTTGTAGCATTCAGTACATTTTCAAACATCAAGTGTTCACTAGTAGCGCCATTATTACCTGCTACAGATGCAGAAATTACCGCCGCCGCTTTTTGTACATTCAATAAACCCCATCCATTTTGATAGTCCGGTCCTGGATTGGCTCCGGCTTCCTCAGCAGTATGAATGGCCAAACCTTTGATGGTTGCCGAACGAAGAAATGCTCCACTCTTAAGTTTAGAATAATGTTCTTGCAAAAGGAACAATGACCCGGATGCATTTGGTGCAGACATTGAAGTACCACTCAAAGTAGAATAGCTATTCGTACCTGTAGCAAACGTAGACAACACATTTACACCATCAGCAACGATATCAGGTTTGATACGTCCGTCATCAGTGGGTCCCCAACTACTAAAAGTACTCATGACAACATCCTCAGGTCTGTTATAACCGCCGGGTATTCCTCTAACCGCACCTACGGTTAAAATATTTTTAGCGTTTCCATCCCACGTAATACTTCCGTAGCTATCATTACTACTGATGGTTGAAGGCCTGTTACCGGCAGCAGTCATTTGGTTTTGAGCATTGAATCGAAAATAAGGCTCACCTACTGCCGGACCTGTTTCTCCTCGATTATTGCCGGATGATTTTACGATCAAATAAAATGGAGCATTGTAAGCTATAGAGTCTAATTCTTGTGCATCAGTACTATAATATCCGAATTTGTAATCTTCATCTTCATTGGGTCTGCCATAAAATTCCCAACGATTTTGAGCAGAGTTAAAATTCCAACCTGAAATGATGGAGTAGGAGTGATTAGACACCAATAAACCGGATGCTTCTGATGCTATTTCAGAATTATCATTGTTAAAATCATAAGCTATCATATTCTGAATACCGAAGGCCATTCCTTTAGCACTCGGATTTAGTCCTGTAGCGATCATTGTTCCGGCTACGTGAGTAGCATGGTTATCGGTACTTGATGGATTATCTTTCTGAGTAATCCTACCCGTAAGTTCCACATGACTCGAAAGAATATTGCCGCCATCCCAAATAGCCAATTTATTTCTCATATTGGCTGAGCTCCCGGAAAGGTTCAAACCGGTTGAACCACCAGGCCATAATTGATTGGTTCTGGTAGTTGCCGCTGCAATGCTATTGTTATGAGTGATATAATACTTTGGAAAATTAAAAGCATCAACACCCACCAAAGTACCCCGAGCGCCATTTCGGCCATTGATGATCAAAGGCCAGTTTCTTTGCTTTGCTAAAGACAATGCTTTTGTATACTCACTTCTCTCTCTTAGTCTGATACCCTGGGAAGCAATATCCAAAACTTGGGCATTGGTAGAAAGTTGCGCATCGGCAACATTTACCAAGGCAATTGCAGTGATAAAAAGGGGTAAAAATCTTCTCAGCATAATATAGTTTAGTTTAACTTCATTGTAATTCAGGGCTTGTCCCGGGTATTATTACTAAATTAGATACTTTCACCATTCAAAGTGAAGCATGAGGCATAATCTTTTTATAGTCATTTTGGCCATTTTAACATTTTTTGCCTGTAAGACAGGCAAAAAGGCGCAAACCAGCCAGATAACCCAGGGTATCTCGGGCATTATTACTGAACTGAAAGGCAATCAAATGCCCATGAAAGGTGCACCTGAAAACAAAGCCAGACCCGTATCGGTCACCCTCTTGGTGTACGAACCCACCCATATCTCACAAGTTCAAAGGGTTGAAACGTCTGCCTTATATACGGCAATAAACACACGAAAGGTTGCTTCTGTTGTGTCGGACAGTACAGGAGTTTTCAATGTTGCGTTACCTCCCGGTACCTATTCACTGTTTGTGCAACAAGGCAAGTTCTTTTTTGCCAATTCTTTTGACAGTCAGAATAATATTCAATTGGTGAAAGTAGAATCGAATAAGGTCACTCCTTTTAATATCACGATCAATTCAGGGGCTAATTATTGATTTCTAGGGTTATCTTTGCCATCCGCATTACGCTTATCAGGTAATGGGATTGACGGCGTTATGAATTTGAATGTGTTGCTGGAGCAGTATCAGAATAACCCCCGCCTTTTTCAGTTGGCGGACAAGCTTTCTTTTGCCCAACCCCAAAGAATCTTCTTAAAGAACTTACAAGGAAGTAGCGCTGAATTTGTGGTGAGTTCAGTTTTCAATCATGCGAATACTGCAGATCTGAATCACATAGTGGTATTAAATGATGCGGAAGAAGCGGCATACTTTCATAATACTTTAGAGAATCTTACCCAAGCATTAGATCTTTTTTACTTTCCTTCTTCTTTTAAAAACAGAAAGAACTTCCGTATACTTAACAGCTCTCATGTTATGCTTCGTACGGAAGCACTCACTAAACTGGCTGCTGGGGGAAATAAAAAAATACTCGTCACTTATCCGGAAGCCATTTTCGAAAAAGTTGTGCTTCCCAAAACACTCAGCAGTAATATCATCACCATCAAAACCAATGATACCATTCAGCCTGAAAGTCTGATGGAACTCTTTGTCATGTATGGTTTTGAAAGAACAGATTTTGTATACGAACCCGGACAATTTGCTGTGCGTGGTGGTATTCTGGATATTTATTCATTTGGTAATGAAAAACCTTATCGAGTAGAATTGTTTGGTAATGAGGTAGACAGTATTCGAATTTTTGATCCGGAAACTCAATTGAGTGAACGGAAATTATTACAAGTCAATATCATTCCCAATGTAGAAACGCAGTTCAGTACGGAAGAAAAAGTTTCACTCTTCGATTTCCTAAATGAGAATACCATTGTTTGGCTAAAAGACTGGGATGTAATTGCTGAAAAAGTGCAACAGCAGTATGAAGAAATGGAAGGCTTCATGCAACTGTTGAAAGAAGGCTATCAAATGAAAGCCAATGATGAGGAAGAAGACATAAGGGTATTGAAAGAAGTGTCTCAAGAAGATTTTATTCCACTCTCCATAATAAGTGAGCAATTGGAGAAAAGACATATTGTTGAATTTGGCTACAAACCACAATTAGCGAATACAGAAATTGAGTTTGTAACAAGACCACAACCTGCATTCAACAGACAGTTCGATCTTTTGATCAAAGACCTTACAGCACACGAGTCAGCAAAATATAGTATTTATATTTTCGCAGAACAAGTGAAACAGTTGGAAAGACTCAATAGTATTTTTGCAGATCTAAAAACTGAAATTCAATTCGTACCCGTTCCTTGCAGTATACATGAAGGATTTATCGATGAGGACCTGAAAGTAGTTTGTTATACCGATCATCAAATCTTTCAGCGTTACCACAAATACAAGGTCAAACAAGCGTATAATAAAAACAAAGCCCTTACACTTAAAACACTGCGTGATCTTCAGCCCGGAGATTATGTAACACATATCGATCATGGTGTTGGCACCTATAGTGGACTCCAGAAACTAGAAGTGAATGGAAAATTACAGGAAGCGGTAAGGATCATTTATAAAGACAGCGATATTTTATATGTGAATATCAATTCCCTTCATAAAATTTCTAAGTATACGGGTAAGGAAGGAACAGTTCCTAAAATCAACAAGCTGGGAAGTGATGTATGGGCAAGGTTGAAAGAAAAAACCAAGACCAAGGTTAAAGAGATAGCATTCGATCTTATTAAGTTATACGCTCAAAGAAAGGCACAAGAAGGGTTTGCACATACACCGGATAATTATCTGCAGACTGAATTGGAAGCTTCATTTATTTATGAAGATACACCTGACCAAAGTAAAGCAACAGCAGATGTAAAGAAAGACATGGAAAGCCCTTCACCCATGGACAGGTTGGTTTGTGGCGATGTAGGTTTTGGGAAAACAGAGATTGCAGTAAGAGCGGCTTTTAAATCTGTAGTTGATGGAAAACAAGCTGCAGTACTAGTTCCCACAACCATTCTGGCCTTCCAGCATTACAAAACCTTCAAAGAAAGGTTGAAAGATTTTCCTGTAACGGTAGATTATATCAATCGATTCAAATCTGCTAAAGAGAAAAAAGAAACGCTGAAAAAAGTAGAAGAAGGTAAAATAGACATCATCGTCGGCACCCATGGACTCTTAGGTAAAGAAGTGAAGTTCAAAGATTTGGGTATCATGATTATTGATGAAGAACAGAAATTTGGAGTAGCACATAAAGAAAAATTAAAGACACTTAAGACCAATGTAGACTGTCTGACACTCACAGCAACACCTATTCCGAGAACTTTGCAATTCAGTTTGATGGGTGCTCGTGATTTAAGTATCATCAATACACCACCACCCAATCGTCAGCCCATACAAACAGAAGTTCATGTATTCAATGATGATTTTATTCGAGAAGCCATTTATTATGAAACAGAGCGTGGTGGTCAGGTTTTCTTTATTCACAATCGTGTTGTAGGATTGTCTGAAATGAGTGCCATGTTGCAAGGCCTTTGTCCGGATTTGAGTATTGGTTATGCACATGGACAATTGGAAGGGCATGAATTAGAAGAAAGGATCATGGATTTCATTGATAAAAAATACGATGTATTGGTTTGTACGAATATTGTAGAGAGTGGCGTTGATATTCCAAACGTGAATACCATCATTGTTAATAATGCACATCAATTTGGATTGAGTGATCTACATCAGCTAAGAGGAAGGGTAGGACGTAGCAATAAAAAAGCATTCTGTTATTTGCTGGCACCTCCTATGAGCACATTACCTACTGATTCTAGAAAAAGATTACAAACACTGGAACAGTTTAGTGATTTAGGAAGTGGCTTCCAAATTGCGATGCGAGATTTGGATATACGTGGTGCAGGAAATTTATTGGGTGGAGAGCAAAGTGGATTCATGGCAGAGATCGGATTCGAGATGTACCAGAAAATTTTGGAAGAAGCCATCCGAGAACTCAAACGAACTTCTTTCAAAGAGTTGTTCAAAGAAGAGATCAGTAAGCAAGATGACTATGTCAGTGATTGTACCATTGATACGGATTTGGAAATATTGATACCGGATAGTTATGTGGAAAGTATTGCTGAAAGGCTCTCTCTGTATTCCCGATTAGATAATTGCGAGAAAGAAGAGGAGTTACAAGATTTCCATAAAGAGATGATCGATCGTTTTGGCCCAATGCCCTCACAAGTAGAGGATCTGTTTACTACTGTACGTTGTCGTTGGCGTGCTGTTGAAATTGGGTTTGAAAAAATGACATTAAAGCAAGATACTTTGCGTTGTTATTTCATCAATCGTCCTGATTCTCCTTACTTCGAATCAGAATTGTTCAAGCGTGTACTTGCCTATCTGCAAACAGGAACCAACAAGGCAAGATTAAAGCAAGCGGGTAAAAACTTTTTATTGGTAGTAGATGATATCAAAGACATGGAAGCTATGTTGCGTTTTCTGGATGGCATGCATAAAGGCGTGGTTATTCAGTCTTAATACCAAAATCGTTAAAACATAGGCATAAAAAAGCCGGTTATTAAAACCGGCTTTTTTATTAAAGTTAGTACGGATCAAAAGCCTTTTTTTGCAACACCATCAGCAATTGCTGCTAATGCTTTTGCTTCACTCAGGATAGCAGCCATTTTGTTACCTTTTCCATCATGCCCGGCAGCCATATAACCGCCACGAGCTGTTTTGGTGATCACTGCATCCTGCATGGGAACATTCTTTTCTTTTGTCTTCAAACAGTATGCCTTGATCATTTTTGAAGTGTCCATTTTCTTAGAATTTAATGTGGTTAGTAAATAAACAACGGGTTATGTTACCACAACTTACTGTTTTTTACCGAAAATCAAAAGGGATGTGGAAAATAGTAATCCACAGGGATATAGTGAGTAGTGGATAGTCAGTAGTGAGTAAAGACATAAGCCATTCACTACTGACTATTCACTATTCACTTTTCATCGATACATTTTTTCTTACCATGGCTATCGACCATAAGCCATCAGCCATTCACAACACTAGACGTCAATCTTCGCGTACTTCGCATGACTTTCAATGAATTCGCGGCGTGGGGCAACGTCATCGCCCATGAGCATGCTGAATATTCTGTCTGCTTCAGCAGCGCTTTCAATGGTCACTTGTTTAAGGGTTCTGCGGGCAGGGTCCATGGTGGTTTCCCACAATTGATCTGCATTCATTTCACCCAAACCTTTGTAACGTTGAATAGTAACACTGTCATCTTTTCCACCGCCGAGTTTCTCGATCCACATTTTTCTTTGCTCCTCATTGTAAGCATACTGTTGTTCCTTTCCTTTCTTCACGAGATAAAGAGGTGGCTGAGCAATGTATACATATCCTTGTTCTACCATTTCTTTCATGTAGCGGAAAATGAAAGTAAGGATCAATGTTGCGATATGCGATCCATCCACATCGGCATCCGTCATGATGATGAGTTTATGGTAACGCAGTTTTGTGATGTTCAAAGCTTTCGGATCTTCCGGTGTTCCTACCGTTACTCCTAATGCTGTGTACATATTTCTGATCTCTTCATTCTCATAGATCTTGTGCTCCATCGCCTTCTCTACATTCAGGATCTTACCTCTCAATGGAAGAATGGCCTGAAAACTTCTGTCGCGCCCCTGCTTGGCTGTACCACCTGCCGAGTCTCCCTCTACCAGATACAATTCACATTTTTGTGGGTCACGTTCACTGCAATCTGCCAGCTTGCCCGGAAGTCCGCCACCACTCAACACGGTTTTTCTTTGTACCATGTCTCTAGCTTTTTTAGCAGCAACTCTGGCTTGAGCGGCAAGAACAATTTTGGAGATTACATGCTTTGCTTCTTTAGGATTCTCCTCGAGATAAGCTTCTAATACACGTGCTACCGTTGTTTGTACAACACCACTTACTTCACTATTGCCCAGCTTGGTTTTTGTTTGTCCTTCAAACTGAGGTTCAGGAACTTTTACGGAAATGATCGCACTCAATCCTTCACGGAAGTCATCACCTTCAACTTGCACTTTGGCTTTTTCAAAGAGACCTTCTTTATCACCATAGCTTTTGAATACACGCGTTAAAGCCTGACGGAAGCCTGTTACATGGGTACCACCTTCAATGGTATTGATATTGTTTACATAAGAGAATATATGTTCTTTGAAATCATCATTATAAGTCAAAGCTACTTCTACGGCTACATTGGTAGCTTCATCATGACCTTCAACATATAACGGATTTGCAATGATAGGATTACGATGTCCGTTCTTATCCAGCATTTGTACAAACTCTACGATACCACCTTCACTGTAGAAGTTTTTGGAGTACACATTTCCTTCCTCGTCTTTTTCGCGAAGATCTGTAAGGGTAATGCTAATGCGTTTGTTCAGATAACTTAGTTCACGCAAGCGACCTTCGAGGATATCTTTTTTGTACACGGTTTCCTGAAAGATGGATGCATCAGGCCAGAAACGAACATGTGTTCCTGTAATATCGCTGGTACCTATTTCTCTAACAGGATATTGTGGTACACCGATCTTGTATTCCTGTTCAAATATTTTTCCTTCACGATGAACTGTAACATGAAGTGTGGTACTCAGTGCATTCACACAACTCACACCCACACCATGCAAACCACCGGATACTTTATAAGTGTTCTTATCAAACTTACCACCGGCGTGAAGAACAGTCATTACAACTTCCAATGCACTTCTTTTTTCTTTGGTGTGCATGGCGGTAGGAATACCACGCCCATCATCTTTTACGCTGATGGAATTGTCTTCATGAATGGTTACATGGATATTCTTACAATAACCCGCTAATGCCTCATCAATAGAGTTATCTACTACTTCATATACCAGGTGATGGAGACCTTTTACCCCCACATCACCAATATACATGGCGGGTCTTTTTCTTACTGCTTCTAAACCTTCTAAAACCTGTATGCTATCGGCGCCATAATTCTTGTTTTGGGCCTCATTGCTGTTCATTTGTTCCTGAGTCATAAATGCTTGTAAATCCTGAGTTTAAGTGAATTTTCGCAGGTGGACAAAACTAATGAAAATAGGGGGTTTATGGTGATAAATCTACCTCCTGTTTTCCACATTTCAAGGGGCATTTTCATGGGGTAAAATGGACTGTTTTTACAGTGTTATGACAACCTTAAGAATTCGGTTTCCGTTAATTTGATGTTTATACATTAATTTTGTATTCTGATGATAGAAGTAATGGACATATTGAGAGTGGCGCATAAGAGTGGGGTTGAACCTTCTATGGATGTTTTATACCATAAAGAACAACATATCCCGGGGTCTATTCATTACAATATCAGGCGTTTATATGCACAACATCCTTGGGTAGCGGAAGATACCGGTATGATGGTATACCATTACAATGATCGAAAGCCGGAAGAAAATTATCTCGAACTTCGGTATTGTACTACCGGGAATCGCTATTGTGCCGAAAAGAGCTGTGCTCAATGTGTTGAACTTCCTACCAACCAATGCAGTGGTAAACACCAGACAGTAGATGTATTCACTTTTCATTTTACCTCTACTTTTTTGCACCAGTTTGTGCATAACGTGAAGTTGAGCAACCGAAAAGATGAAGTACTGGCATTTCGCCATCCTCATGCATTTACCAAAGTATTTCCACTTTGTAACAGAAAAAGAAACGCCCTTGACTCACTATTAAATCATAGTTATACAGGTGCATTAGAAAATATTTTCGTGAATGCCAAAGTACATGAACTGCTATTGTACAGCTTGGATTGTTTGGTAGACGAAAAAGAAGAAGGGTTTACTTGTAAGTTTCTCGCTGATGAAAGTGGTCGTGATCGTATTTATCAGGCTAGAGAAATTCTCCTTCAACATATCGGCGATCCGATTACAATCAAGGAATTGAGCCGTAAAGTGGCTATGAATGAATGCTACCTCAAAAAAGGTTTCAAAGAAATATTTGGTACAACGATATTTGATTTCTATCAGCAACAAAGAATGGAACATGCTAAATACTTGTTGTATGAAAAAGGATTGAGTGTTACAGATGTTTCTGCATTATTAGGCTACTCTTCTATTTCTCATTTCTCCGCAGCATTTAAAAAACATACCGGCTTAAAGCCTTGTGATCTTCTTAGATAATACCTCTTGCTGTTCACCTTTTCGTTATTGATTGTCACCGGTTTTATTAGTACATCTGCTAATACTTCATGAGTTTTGTTATCTTCATACATAACGAAATCCCAAAGCATGCTTATGAGATACCTTTCTATTCTGTTGCTGTTCTTTGTAACAGCTTGTTCCAACAACAAAGTAGACCTCGTCATTCACAATGCGGTCATCTACACCGTCGATTCATCTTTTACTACTGCAGAAGCCATGGCTGTGAAAGATGGAATTATTGTAGAAGTAGGTAGCAATGATGATATCCTTAAAAAATATACCGGCACTGAAAAAGTGGATGCAGGCGGACAAGCAGTGTATCCCGGACTTATTGATGCGCATGCGCACTTTGTCGGATATGGTCGCTCTTTGTTTCAGGTAGATCTGTTTGGTACCAATACCTGGGAAGAAACAGTTGCACGTGTAAAAGCATTTGCTGATGAACATCCTGATGTGTATTGGATACAAGGGAGAGGTTGGGATCAAAACCGCTGGCCAGGTAAAAACTTTCCTACCAATGAAGAACTTAATAAGTTATTTCCTGATAAACCGGTAGTGCTGACACGCGTGGATGGACATGCATCTATTGCTAATCAAAAAGCATTGGATCTTGCAGGAATCAAAGCCGGACAAACGATTACCGGTGGTTCCATTGAAGTAAAAAATGGAGCACTAACGGGAGTATTAATCGATAATGCTGATAACAAAGTGTACGCACAAATTCCTGACCCAACCAAAGAAACTTATGTACAATGGTTACAAGCTGCCGAGAAAAATTGTTTTGCTCAAGGGCTCACAACCATCACTGATTGTGGCTTGCATTATACGGATGTAGAAGCCATAGATACTTTACAAAAAGAAGGAAAGCTCAATATGCGTTTGTATGTGATGTTGAGTGATGATGCATCAAACTATGAAAAGTTTTTACCCAAAGGGCCATACAAAACTGATAAGCTGTTTGTAAAAGGCATTAAAGTATATGCAGACGGTGCATTGGGTAGCCGTGGGGCTTGTCTGTTGAAACATTACAGCGATAGAAAAGACTGGACAGGTTTCTTACTCAGAAATAAAAATCATTATGATTCATTGGCAGGTGTTTTAGCTAAAACAGATTTCCAAATGTGTACCCATGCCATTGGAGATAGTGCCAATCGTGAGATCTTGAATATCTACAACAAATACCTTGGCGGTAAGAATGATAAACGCTGGCGCATTGAACATGCACAAGTAATTCATCCGGATGATTTTAAATTATTTGCATCTGCCAGTGTGATCCCATCTGTTCAACCCACACATGGAACGAGTGATATGTATTGGGCTGAAGATCGCTTAGGTCCGGATCGGGTGAAGGGTGCATATGCATTCAAACAACTGTTACAACAAAATGGATGGATCCCATTGGGTACTGATTTTCCTGTGGAAGATATTTCTCCTTTCAAAACATTTCTTGCTTCCGTTGTGAGAAAAGATGCGAAAGGATTTCCTGAAAACGGATTTCAAATGGAAAATGCTTTAACCCGTGAAGAAACGATTCGGGGTATGACCATCTGGGCTGCAAAAGCAAGTTTTATGGAAAATGAGATCGGTAGTTTGGAGAAAGGAAAGAAAGCTGATTTTATTTTTCTCGATAATGATTTGATGAAAGTAGCGCCGGAAAAAATATTGGATATAAAAGTAACTGCTACCTACTCTGGAGGTAAGAAAGTTTACGGTAAATAAACGGAAATGAAAAGCCGCAGATTCGCAGATTATAAAACATAATCTGCGAATCCGCGGCTTATTTGTATTCGAAAAATTTATTTAATCTCTCCTACCATATCTCCCGGAACCACCCACTGATCAAATTCTTCCGGTGTGAGATATCCCAGTTTCACCGCCATTTCTTTCAATGTTGTTCCTTCCTTGTGTGCTTTCTGTGCAATTTCAGCTGCTTTATAATAACCGATCTTGGTATTCAACGCAGTTACCAGCATTAGACTATTATCCACGTGCTTTTTGATATTGGCTTCCAATGGCTCAATACCTACTGCACACTTATCATTGAAGCTTACACAACCATCACCGATCAATCTTGCACTGTGTAAGAAATTATAGATCATCACCGGTTTGAATACATTCAATTCAAAATGTCCGGTAGCGCCGCCAATATTGATAGCTACATCATTACCCATCACCTGCGCAGCAATCATGGTCAATGCTTCACATTGTGTTGGATTTACTTTGCCCGGCATGATCGAAGATCCTGGCTCATTATCCGGAATAAAGATTTCACCGATACCACTTCTTGGACCTGAGCTCAGCATACGAATGTCATTCGCTATTTTCATGAGGCTAACAGCAACTGTCTTTAATGCGCCGTGCGCTTCAACAATAGCGTCATGTGCAGCCAATGCTTCAAATTTATTTTCTGCAGTTACAAAAGGTAATCCGGTTAATTGAGCAATGTGTTTCGCAACATTCACATCATATCCTTTTGGAGTATTGATACCTGTACCTACTGCTGTACCACCTAAAGCCAATTCACTAAGGTGAGCTAAAGTGTTGTTAATGGCTTTTAATCCATGATCCAACTGACTAACATAACCGCTGATCTCTTGTCCGAGTGTCAATGGAGTTGCATCCATAAAATGGGTACGACCGATCTTCACTACATGCATGAAAGCCTTACTTTTTGCAGCAAGTGTATCTCTCAATTTTTTGATACCGGGGATCGTTACTTCCAGCAATATTTTATAAGCTGCAATATGCATCGCTGTTGGGAACGTGTCATTGGATGATTGTGATTTATTGACATCATCATTTGGATGCAAAAATTTCTCTTTATCTGTCAGACTACCACCTTTGATCACATGTCCACGATATGCCACTACTTCATTCACATTCATATTGCTTTGAGTACCCGAGCCTGTTTGCCAAACCACTAATGGAAATTGGTCGTCTAACTTCCCTTCCAAGATCTCATCACACACTTGTCCGATCAAAGCTGCTTTTTCTTCTGGTAATACACCTGCATAACGATTGGTAAGTGCAGCTGCTTTTTTCAGATAAGCAAATGCCTGAATGATCTCTTTTGGCATTTTATTGATATCCTGTGCAATACGAAAATTATCGATACTGCGTTGTGTCTGTGCGCCCCAATAAACATGTGCCGGTACTTTTACCTCGCCCATGGTGTCTTTTTCAATACGGAATTCCATCGTTATGATTTTTTATTGATCAGGTAGATTAAAATTTGCTGCAAAGGTAGGGAAGATGAGCAGGGAATAGGCATAGAAGTACAGGAACTTTAAGGGTTTTGAATAAATATTTAGGGCATTGGTAGGTCAGTGCTTTCCACAGATTTCCATTCATCATCTACAATTGGGGGATTAACATTTTAACAGACCTTTTTAACTGCCCTTTTTTTATCTTCCAACTTCTAAAACTGCATTATGAAAGGAGTAAAATTATGGTTGTTGCTGTTGTTAGTAGGATTTGCTGCAACAGCACAGAAAAAGTATGAATGGAAGCAAGCCACTTCCAATGGTTACACATACCGCTACGTAACCAATGACCCAATGTCTGCCAGGTATTATACCTTGTCCAATGGCCTGACGGTCGTATTATCACCGAATAAAAAAGAGCCACGTATTTCAGTGCGTATACCCGTAAGAGCGGGTAGTAATACAGACCCCAGAGAGCATACAGGATTGGCGCATTATCTGGAGCATATGCTCTTTAAAGGAACCGATAAATTCGGAACCCTAGATTGGGCAAAAGAAAAACCATTGCTAGACAAGATCGATCAGTTGTATGAACAATACAATTCAACAAAGGATACTGAAAAGAGGAAGGAGATATACAAAGAGATCGATAAGATTTCCGGTGAAGCCGCCAAGTTTGCGATCGCTAATGAGTATGATAAAATGATGGCTGCAATGGGCGCGCAGGGAACAAATGCTCATACCTGGGTTGAAGAGACTGTATATGAAGAAGATATTCCTGCTAATGCATTGGATAAATTTTTGGATGTGCAAGCAGAACGTTTCCGCAATCCGATTCTTCGCATCTTTCATACGGAGTTAGAAGCAGTATACGAGGAAAAGAACAGGACACTAGATGAAGATGGTTGGAAACTGCAGGAAGCTTCTCACTATTATTTGTTTCCTACGCATAATTACGGACAACAAACTACGATTGGTACAATCGAGCATTTAAAGAATCCTTCATTGAATGCTATCAGAGATTATTACAGAAAATATTATGTACCGAATAATATGGCTATCGTTTTAGCAGGTGATTTTGATCCTGATAAAGTCATCGCTATGATCGATACCAAGTTCAAGTACATGAAAGCAAAGCCTGTACCTGAATATAAGCCTGCTCCTGAAAAACCTATCACACAAGCAATTGTAAAAGATATCTACGGTCCAAGCGCTGAGAGTCTTCAATTTAGTTTCAGAACAAGTGCAGCAGACTCTAAAGAAGCTTTGTTGGCGGTACTAGCATCTTCTGTTTTGTCTAATGGCAAGGCAGGTTTATTGGATCTGAATTTGAATAAACAACAAAAAGTACTTCGTTCAGGTGCGGGTGTTCGTCAATATAAAGATTATGGCGTATTCAATATTTCTGCTGCTCCAAAGCAAGGACAAACACTGGAAGAGGTGAAAGACCTAATCATGGGGCAATTGGATATCCTTAAAAAAGGAAACTTCGATGAAAGTCTCATCAAAGCCATCGTTGCCAATTTCAAATTAGCCCAATTACAAGGATTGGAAAACAATGGGAATCGAGTAGAAGAGATCACAGATGGCTTTATCAAGCATAAAGGAACCAAATGGAATGACGATGTTGCTGTACTCGATGATATGAGTAAGATCACCAAACAGGAATTGGTTGCTTTTGCAAATAACTTCTTCAAAGACAATTATGTATTACTCTACAAGCGTAAAGGCGAAAGTGGCAATGTGGTTAAAGTAGAAAAACCGCCGATTACTGCTGTAGAAACAAATGCAGATAAACAATCTCCATTCCTGAAAGCCATCAATGATAAGCCATTGGGAACTGTTCAACCTGTTTGGTTAGATTATAGTAAGGATATGCAGAAAGGCAAATTAGGTAATGCAGATGTTCTCTATGTTCAGAATAAAGAGAATAGTCTTTTCCGTATGTACTATTACTATGATATGGGTACATGGAATAACAAACTACTTCCTCTCGCATTACAATATTTGCAGTTTATAGGTACTGATAAATATTCTGCTGAAGACATCAGTAAAGAGTTTTATAATCTGGCATGTAGTTTTAATGCGAATGCGGGTAATGATGTTACCACCATTTCGTTGAATGGCTTAGAGGAAAACTTTGATAAGGCAGTTGCTTTACTGGAACAATTGGTGCGTAACTGTAAAGCGGATGATGCTGCGCTGGCAAGTCTGATCAATCGTTTGGAAAGAACCAGAGCGAATAATAAGCTCAATAAGAATGTCATCATGAATGCATTACGCAACTATGGTGCTTATGGAGAAAAGAATCCTTTCAATTATACTTTATCAGATGCTGAATTAAAAAGCGTAAAAGCTGCTGATTTGATCGATATTTTGCACAATCTCTTTAACTATTCACATCGTATTCTTTATTACGGATCTAAACCGTTGAATGAGTTCTCAGCGGGTTTGGCCAAAGTGCATACACTGCCTACTAGTTGGACTCCAACACCTGCACCTGTTGTTTTTGAAAGAACAAAACTTGCAAAGAGTCAGGTGTTGTTTGCTGATTATGAAATGAAGCAAGCGGAAATCACATGGATCGGCAACCTTGATAAGTATGATGCATCAAAAGAAGCTGCCGTGAATGTATTCAACAATTATTTTGGCGGTGGTGGTATGGGTGCAATCGTATTTCAAACCATTCGTGAATCAAAAGCATTGGCATATTCAACTTTTGCGGTTTTACAAACTCCTAATAAAAAAGAAGATGAGTTTTCTTTTGTAGCTTATGTTGGAAGTCAGGCAGATAAGTTTCATGATGCTATAGCGGGCATGAATGAACTATTGAACAATTTGCCAGAAGCAACGCAAACTTTTGAGAATGCTAAAAAGAGTCTTTTGAAAGACTATGAAACTGAACGTATCACAAAAGATGGTATTCTTTTCTCTTATTTGAACAATGAAAAGAAAGGTGTGAATGCCGATCTTAGAAAACAGATTTATACCAAAGCCACAAGTATTGGTTTTGCCGATATTAAACAACTGCACCAAACAAGCATTGCTAATAAAGCATATACTTATTGTGTAGTAGCATCTGAAAAATCTGTTAAGCAGGAAGATCTTTCAAAATATGGTGAAGTGAAAAAACTTTCACTCACACAGTTGTTTGGTTACTAGACAGATATTAATCAATATAAGGGGCTGCATCATTTTGATGCAGCCTTTTTGTTTTTAGTGATTCAATAGCTTTGGTAAAAGAAAGTGGTGTGTCCACCAAGCTTTTCGTTTAGTTTTGATAGAAGTGAGAGATACCTTACTTTCAAAATTCAAATGATTCCATCCATGAAACTCATTTTTTCAATTATTGCTTTTATTGCTGGTTACTGTAGTTATGCACAAAAAACAGAGAACATCATTATCATCACCACCGACGGATTACGCTGGCAGGAATTATTTACGGGTATGGATCCTGTATTGGCATCAGATAAAAGATACAATCAGGATGATAGTGCACTTATTTATAAAACATATTGGGCAGAAGATGCTTCAGAAAGAAGAGCTAAGCTGATGCCTTTTTTTTGGAAAACCCTTGTTCAGCAAGGGCAGATTCATGGTAACCGAAATTTGGGAAGTAAGGTGAATGTTACCAATCCTTATTGGTTTTCATATCCTGGTTATAATGAAATCTTTTCAGGTTATGGCGACGAAAAAATCAATACCAACGATTACCCTGCTAATCCTAACATTACAGTATTAGAGTTTTTACATCAACAACAAGGTTATAAAGGGAGAGTTGCTGCTTTTGGTGCCTGGGAGGCCTTCAATAGAATTTTAAATGAAAAAAGAAGTGGTATTCCGGTCATAGCGGCATATGATACCACAGGAGGTGCAAAGCCCAATACTGCAGAATTACTCATCAATAAAATGTTATTGGGTAGTCATAAAATGTGGGCAGAAGAATGTTTTGATGTATTCACACATCATGCTGCGATGGAATATGTAAAAAAAGAAAAACCTCGAGTACTATATATCGCTTATGGCGAAACAGATGAATGGGCACATGGATGGAAATACCGTTCTTATTTACAAGCAGCCACCCAAGTAGATAAATGGATCGAAGAGATATGGAATTATGTTCAATCTACTCCTCAATACCGGAATAAAACTACATTATTGATCACTACTGATCATGGCCGAGGTGATAAGGACAAGCGTAAATGGACCAGTCATGGTTCTGATATTGAAGGGGCGGATGAAATATGGTTTGCAGTGATGGGTCCCAATACACCGGCTTTGGGTGAGATAAAACAGCCTTCTCAATTTTATCAAAAACAATTTGCTCAAACTATTGCAAAGTTGCTTGGCCTCACATTCACTGCTAACCAACCTATTGCAGAAGAGATTAGTGAAGTAATCAAAAGATAGTTAAACTCAGTGTTACCTCTGTTTCTCTCGTTTTCTGCGGTAGATTTTTTTTTCTATAACCGCAGAGAACGAGAGAAGCAGAGAATCCGCGGAGAAGTTATTTGCCTTTGAAAATGGCTTTTCTTTTTTCGAGAAAAGCTGTGGTTCCCTCTTTCATATCTTCAGTAGCGAAACAATCGCCGAACGCATTGACTTCTACTTCAAATCCATTTTTACTTTCATCCAATACAGCATTTGCAGCTTCAATACATTTGGCTACTGCAATAGGAGCTTTGCTGTTGATCACCTGAAGGATAGCAGTAGCTTTGGCAATTAACTCCTCTTGCGGCACTACATAATTAACTAGGCCGTATTGTAAAGCAGTAGCGGCATCAATCATACCTGCACCCATCAATAATTCCATTGCTCTTCCCTTTCCGATGAGCTGCACCAGCCTTTGTGTTCCACCATAACCGGGAATCAAGCCCAGATTCACTTCAGGTTGCCCAAACTTTGCATTGTCTGATGCAATTCTAAAATGACAACTCATTGCTAGTTCGCAACCACCACCTAATGCAAATCCATTCACACAGGCTACGACAGGCTTTGGACAGTTCTCGATTTTAAAGAAAATGTCTTGTCCTCTTTTAGCCAATGCTTTTCCCTCTTCTACAGATGCGCCGCTAAATTCGCTGATATCGGCGCCGGCAACAAAAGCTTTAGGTCCGGCCCCGGTTATGATAACAGACTGAATATCTTTGTTTTGATATACTTCATCCATCACACTACTTAAATCAGCCATTACCTGCTGATTCAAGGCATTTAATTTATCAGGACGATTAATGGTGATTGTGAAAATTCCATTTGAAAGGTCAGTGACTAAAGTTTGGTACATGGCAATCGTATTTGTACAAAAATAGGGGAGCAACCCTGTTCTTTTGTATTTTGTAGTATGAATCTGATAGAGGTTATCATTTACACCGGTATTTTCGTTTTTGCAATAACAGGAGCACTAAAAGCAAGAACCCATCAGATGGATATTTTTGGTGCAGCTGTAGTTGCTTTTGTTACTGCATATGGCGGTGGAACCATCCGCGATCTGTTGATCGGCGTTCGACCTGTAAACTGGGTCAATGATTATCTTGCTTTAGGGTTAGTAATTTCTGCAGTACTCATTGTTTCTTTATTGAACACCAATTTTACTCGTTTTCGTAGGACTATTTTTTTTACAGATGCAATCGGTCTGGGAATGTTTACAGTAGGAGGTATTGAGAAAAGTTTAGTATATGGTATCAATGAAGGTTACTCTGTGATCATGGGTGTGATGTCTGCAACATTTGGAGGGTTACTGGCAGACATGATATGTGGTGAGGTACCCAACTTGCTAAAACGAGGTGAATTATACGCCACTGCCTGCGCACTTGGTGGCATCATATACATTGGATTGAAAAACTACGGTATAGAATATAATCTCGGACTATTTATCTGCGTAGCCATTATTGTAGGCATACGTATTCTTTCTAAGCGAAAAAGATTACGGCTTCCTGAGATTTAGTTCAATAAATATCCTTTCAGAAAATCAAGTGTTCTTTTCTTGGCCAATAAGTTGGCTTTCGCATCTTCATTATTACCTGTAGCACCATCAAAACTGTGATCAGCATCATTGTAAATATGCATGGTCATAGATGCTGATAAAGTTGATTGTTGGGCTTTCAGCATCAATCCGTCATAAGCACTGATGCTGGTATTGTTATCACTGTTGGTATACAATGTTGTGTAGAGCGGATCTTTACCGGCGGCATGAATCATGATAGGAGCATATGGAATGTATTTTCCATTGCTGGGTGTACCTGGGCGGCCATAATAACTAAACATAGCGGCGCCAGGATAATAAGATACGGCTGCAACGAATCCACCTTCAGCAGGGCGCTGAGCCGGTGGTAAAACACCATCGGTATAAGTAACGCCACCACTAATTAATGACCATGTAGTTTTACTCACTGCCTGTGCATCTACCATGGTACTGAGTACACTGGTGCCTCCATGAGAGAAACCTAATAATGCGATCTTATTGGATTTGATTCTATTGAGTGTTCTTAAATAAGTCAGCCCTGCATATGCATCGCGTGGACGAATAAATTCTGCTGCTAAAAAGATGTTTTCAGGAGGGGCCATATTCTGAAAATTCTTCACACCTCTTGCTGTATAGCTGTCAATGAATAATGCAGCTATTTTATTAACCCTAAAAGAATCGATCCAAACAGTAAACTGGCTAGCGAGTTGCGTATTTGAAGCATCAGTGCTACTCCATAAACCACCACTTCCATGTTGAACAATGACTGCAGGTACAGCGGTTGATGAAGCGGGAATAAATAATACAGCCTTCAAAGGAGTACTACCAGTTGGGTTATTGATGGATATAGTTTCCAATACTTCTGACTGAGTACCATTGGTATTCGCAGGGTTTGTGTTGGGCGCAATTGTTGTCGACTTTTTGCTGCATGCAACTATCGTCAATAGCAAGAAGCAGATGACAATACGTGTGCTTACAAACTGTTTCATAATGATTGCTCTCTTTATTTGGAGTGCAAAGATGGTATGCAGCTACTGCCAGTTGCAATCAGATTGGTTCAATCGGGAGAATAAAAGGTTAAGCGGTCAGCTTACTGTTGGTGAACTTTAGAAAGAACGGTTCACACTTACCCATTCTGTAATGTAGTTAGCAATCTCGCTGGTAGCCGTACCGGGAGCAAAAAGCTTACCAACACCCATATCATTCAGGGTTTTCATATCATCTTCAGGAATGATGCCTCCACCGGTCAGTAATACATCGTTCATGCCTTTTTCTTTGAGTAGCTGTACGACTTTTGGGAATACAGTCATATGGGCTCCGCTAAGGATACTGATACCGATGGCATCTACATCTTCCTGTAAGGCGGCATTCACTACCATTTCAGGTGTTTGTCTGAGACCGGTATAGATCACTTCCATTCCTGCATCACGTAAAGCAGTGGCGATCACTTTGGCACCACGGTCATGTCCGTCTAACCCTACCTTGGCAACCAATACGCGAATGGGACGTTTGAGCTTACTCATGCAATCGATTTAAGGCACAAAAGTAAGCAATGGAATGCAAATCTCATTTTCGACTGAACCCTGCTTTTAAAGTCGCTACTCCTCGTTCGGTAATAGGTTTTAATGAGTCGTTTCCGTTTTCAAATAAGAAGATTTTGGTTTTTGTTTCCCGAAATAACGGATAGTCAATAGAATCACGAAGGGATACTTTTTCAAATTGTTGGAATACAATATCGTCTGTATCAGGCATTCTTTTTCCAACTAGTATCAGATGTTTGAAATCATATTGTTTAGGCATCCAAAATAAAAAAGAAGCATCATCGCTGTAGACAACCGGTAAGCCTACTTGTTTTGCATAATAATTCAAAGCACCTGCTGTATAATAACCGCGACAATAGATCATTGTTTTATCTTGTTCCGCTTCCGGTAAACTTTTATAAACAGCAGCCGTTTTTTCTGCTAGTTCTTTCCAACCGATCATGTCTGCAAAATCTTGTGGTAAAGGATGGTATTGAAGATCTTCCCACTTGAAAGATCCTGTTGTATGAATGTTTTTTGAACGATACCATTTTGCCAATTCTTCTGGTGCATACATAGGTAACAATAAAGGCATGATGAGTATGCCTAAAGTGACGGGTAGTAATACCATTGCATAGCGGAGTACATACAGTTTTCCTACAGTAATTTTTTCTAGCCAATAGGCGCCGAATGCGAATAAGACAGGATATACACCTGCGGCATAATAACTCTTGCCATTCATGTAGGTTAGTAAAGCGATCACTGCGAAATAACTGATGCCGATCATTCGATATTTTTTCCCTTCCGGTGAAAACAAAACGAAAAGCAGTCCACTGATCCAGATAAAAACACAAGGCAGGAACATCATCACTTGATCGATCAAAAAATCTTTTGGATCAATGAATTGCAATTGAGTTTCTTTCAGTTCCTCCATATGAATGAAAATCGGGAATCCATGTTGGTATTGCCAGATCATATTAGGTAACATGATGAGTAACGAAAGCGCAGCCGATAAATACAAGTGTTTATTTAAGAAAATGGATCTATTTTTTGTCAATAAAAGTCCGGCCAATAAACTAGCAGTATAAAATGCAATAGAGTATTTACTCAACATACCTAATCCAATGCTGATACCAAAGATGTATAGCCATCCATTTTTTTTAGTATCAATGAAATGAATCAGTGCATAGGCATTAAGTGTCCAGAAAAAGACATCCAGGAAATTTGGATGAAAGAAATAGAACATTCTGATATAACCCGTAAAAAGAAAAGGTAAAGAAGCCAGTAAAATTGCAAAGCTTCTTCCGCCTAAACGAAGAATGATTTTACCCATCATCAGCAAAATCAAAGAGCCGAATAAGGCCGGCCAAAATTTCACCCAAAATTCGGTAGCACCTAAAGCATTGCTGATGTATGCCATGAATGAGAGCATGGGCGGGACCTCTAAAAATCCCCAGGCAAGATGATGACCTTCTGCCAAATACAGGTATTCATCGCGATGTAACTGATAAGAAGGATGTACCAATAAGAAGGGAAGTACAAAACGTACAATCGCTAAGAGATACAATAGTCTTGTAGTGTTCTTCATGTGGGTTGTTTGTGGTAAGATACGAATGAAAAAGAGATTGCCACTGTCCAAAGGACTCTGGAGTAGACGGCACTGAAATACACTGAATGATTCTGTTTATCTCTGTGCTTTCAGTGGCAATCCATATATTTTAACCCACTAACCCAAGCGTATGCTTGATACGAGCAACAGTTTCTGTTTTTCCGATCAAGGCGGCAATATCGAATACCCCCGGGCCAAACTTCCCACCCACTAGCATGATACGAAAAGGAAGCATGAGTTCACCCGGCTTTAATTGATTCGCTGCAGCGAGTTCTTTAAATTCTTTTTCCAGATCAGTAGCTTCCCAAAGTGTGATGAGTTCATAAGCGCGTATCAGCTCAGTGAAAAAAAGATTTTTTTTCTCATCCCATTTGGGTTTGATCGCATCAATATCTATTTGCGTTGGTGACTGGAAGAAAAAATCACTTTGCGCTGTAAAGTCTGATAACAATGTGCAACGCTCTTTTACGAGATCAATGACTTTATGCAATAAGTGAGTATCTGAAACTTGAATGTTATTGGTGACTAAAGTCTGTTGTACGAATGGCGCAAGTTTTGCTGCATCCGATTGCTTGATCCATTCATGGTTATACCACTTCGCTTTTTCATAATCAAACTTAGCGCCACCTTTATGTACGCGATCCATGGAGAATTTTTCGATCAGTTCAGTAATGGTGAATATTTCTTGATCCGTACCATCATTCCATCCCAACATCGCCAATAAGTTCACAAAAGCTTCAGGTAGAAAACCTCTTTCTCGGAATCCAATCGTAGTTTCATTGGTTTTTGGGTCTGTCCAGTCCATCGCAAAAACCGGGAAGCCCAATCTGTCACCATCTCTTTTACTGAGTTTACCATTGCCATCCGGTTTTAAGATCAAAGGAAGATGTGCCCATTCAGGCATATCATTTTCCCATCCTAAGTATTTCCACAACAGTATATGAACGGGAGCAGAGGGCAACCACTCTTCTCCACGAAATGCATGTGATATTTTCATGAGGTAGTCATCTACTACTACAGCAAGATGATAGGTAGGCATACCATCGGCTTTGAGTAGTACTTTATCATCCACCTGATCGGTTTGAAAAGATACTTCCCCACGAATCATATCAGTGAAGCTAACGGTTTCACCGGCGGGCATCTTAATGCGTATCACATAAGGCATTCCCTCGCTGATCAATCGGGTTACTTCATCATCCCCCAGCGTAAGCGAGTTGCGCATCTTCTCACGAATGAATTGATTATACTGCGGAGAAGGATTTTCAGCAGTTTTAAAATCATTACGCATCGCTTCCAACTCTTCAGGTGTATCGAATGCGTAATAGGCATAACCGGCTTTTACGAGTTGTTCAGCGTATTGTCTGTATATGTCTTTGCGCTCACTTTGTCTGTAAGGTGTGTGTGGACCGCCATGTTTTGGACTTTCATCAGGGATGAGTCCACACCATTCTAGTGTTTGAAAAATATATTCTTCAGCACCAGGCACAAAGCGGGTTTGGTCGGTATCCTCGATTCTCAAAATGAAATCGCCACCATGTTTCTTAGCAAACAGATAATTGAATAATACTGTTCTCACGCCCCCCAAATGCAATCCTCCGGTAGGAGAAGGGGCAAAACGTACACGTACTTTTTTGTTCATGGAGCAAAGATAAGAGCTATAGGCTACAAGCCACAAGCTACAAGCTTCAAGCAAAGAAATATCCTTGTAGCTTGTAGCTTGCGGCTTGAAGCTTTACTATCCTATCTTTACACCATGTATCTCACAAAAACTCCCTTCTGGCTGCGTAGTTTATACCCTTCTTTGGTATGGAGAATGCCGGTGGAGGGGGAGAAAAAGATATATCTCACTTTTGATGATGGTCCGCATCCGCAAGCAACTCCATTTGTATTAGATCAGTTGGCGGCTTATGACGCAAAAGCTACCTTTTTTTGTATCGGTAAGAATGTGGTTGCAGAGCCGCAAATTTACCAACGTATCCTTGCAGAAGGACATTCGGTGGGCAATCACACACAACATCATCTGAATGGCTGGAAAACGGATGATACTACCTATTTGAATGATATTTCAACCGCCGAACAATACATTGCTTCTGATCTTTTCAGACCACCTTATGGACGCATAAAGCGTTCACAAATAAAAAATCTCCAACATCAGCAAAAGAAGATCATCATGTGGGATGTATTGAGTGCTGATTTTGATACCCGTCTTACGGGAGAAGCTTGTCTGGCGTATGTGCTCTATCATACAAAGCCGGGCTCCATCGTTTTGTTTCATGATAGTGCCAAAGCATGGGATCGAATGTCAGTGGCATTGCCCAAAGTATTGAAACATTTTTCGGAGCAAGGGTTTGGGTTTGAGGGGATTGATTAGGTGACAGTTGATAGAAATACCAATCTTAAAGGGGGTATTGCAAAAGTGTATAAATCCATTATTGTGAAGGAAATTTTATTGTTGCAGAGAGGAAGAGATTCGAGCCTTACTTACATATGATTGATAATCAAACAAATACCTGATCTCCTTATCAATAAACCACTTCATATTGATCTTCCGACATGCTTCTTTTCAAAAAGATTATTTCTAAAAATAAAAACGCTTGAATATAGTAAATAAGACTAGAGGGAAGCATAATGGTATTTTAAACAAGCTGGGGAGTAGTTTCAACAGCGTTTCGTCTCGCGCATATTTTAAAAAATAACAATATCATTGCATAACTTTATGGATACCAATCTGTAAAAATGGATTTTAAAACTATTCTCCGAGCAATTATAAGTAACCGTAGTTTGACAATTGAGCAGCAAATAGCTGCAATCAAATTTAACCTCAATGCTGGGGAATATAGGGAAGCTTTAAAAATGAATCCAGTTTTGGATAAGTTTTTAAGGCGTGACCCTTTTTTTAGAACTGTAAAAGATATTCGTCAAAAAGAATCCTATCAGTTTACTGGAGATTTAAAGAAGGAACTTAGGTGGATTATAAACTTACTCGAACCACATCTCGAAACAATCAACAAGTTCCTACAGTATAAAAACGATTTTGAAGTTCAATGTATAACAGCTGATTTCTTATCCGCAGAAACTACCGTTGATAATGTGCACGAAATATTTGGTGTAAGCCTTTGGAGTCTAGAGGCAACACTGATGATTGAAGAGTTCAAAAACGGATCGGAATCAAATTGGAACAAACTATCAGAATTTTTGAAAGAAATTCGAAACCCATTTTATGAGTTTATTATCAATAACAGTAGCAAAAGAGTAGAGTCAAAATTGTCTCATGAAAGCTACATGAGTCAGTTTTTAAATGATGTTGAGAATATCACTTTTCAGGGAATTGTAAAGGACTTTTTTATATTTAAAAATCTCCCATTCTCCGATTACGATTACTCCTTTCCTAACTTGGAAGGTGTATTGTACGTTTCAAATCTTTTTTCTGTTATAGATCAATATTTGATACTCATTGATGCAATTATTTATAATGTGTCAATAACGAGAGACCATGACAAATTATTTCTGCCATTTATTACAGCGGCAAAAGAAAAAGTTCCTAACGACATTAGGATTATGCATATATATAATGTCGTTAATGAAAAAAGACAAACTCTATTCTCGGACAAAATGTTGTTGCTTCCTGAATGTATGGATTTATACTATAAAGGGAAATTTGCAGAGGCGGCTAAATTTTCCCAAGACTGTATAAAACAGTTCCCGAACGAGTATGAGTTTTATGAAATTTACTCTAAATGTCTTATTAATTTAGGAGAAGAACTGCCTACTCCAACGAATAATTCATTAAGTTCTAGAATTCTAATAAACACCTACAATCTTTTAAAGTTTGAGAAAAAGAACGAGAGTAGCTACCGGGAACTATTTAAGCTCTGCCTGGTTTTATTAAACACAAATATGGGGAGACAAATTTTTTCTCTATTGATTGAGATAGAAGGAATAGAATCTAGCAATTATGTTATAGGGTTTCTATCATCGGCTTTTGTATCTCCAAAACTTGCAACTGTTGAAGTAGTTAAACCTACTTTTCAAGGTAACATATCCAAGCTAAAAGATTATTATAGCTATAAAATTCAACAATTTAAATTAGGAGTGACTTTAGAGCCACCTTTCCCTACCTCAACTTCTGTAGAACAAAATACGATTTTCACTGCGATAAATTTCTTTAGTCGAAAGCAGTATCAAGATACAATTAGCTGCTTAATGTCTTCTTCGCATCTGGACGCTAATTTGTACTACTATGAAAGAAAGGTGAGCCTGCTATTTCATTCTTATATGGAATTAGGCCAAACTGAGTTAGCGCTTTCACTTTTTGGGGATGTCTTTTTTGACACAACAATAGTAACAAGAAAGTTAAAGTATATCTCTTTATTTGAAAAACTCAAAGGAAGCCAACATAAGGAATCAATAAATAAGCTTATTGAATATCCTATCCTTGCTTCTTTTATCGTAAAGGAATATGATCTATATGAAATTTATGATGACTTCATGGCATCGAAGGGCCTTGGACACATTAATGAATTTGACATAGAATTACTCAAGACGGATGTTCCTCTTCAAAGGATTATTTATTTTCTAGAAAATGTATGTACGATTGACACTTTAAAATATTCTACTGACTACTTTTCTATCGGCGAAGTAGAAGAAGATCGAATTTCAATTCTTTTGAAATTAACCTCAATCAATCCACAAAATAAATTAGCATATGATAAAGAAATAAATGAAATATATAGAGTAAACTCTGTACGACAAGTATTAAAAGAGGTGGATGAGGGTAGGCTTTATATTGATATAAACGCATTGAAAGATATGCAAATTAAAAAGTTTAATGCAGATTTTAAGAGGTATAAAGAGATTGAGCATTCGGCCACAAGTCAACAATTAATCGGTTTTAATGCTGCTAATACGAAAGACTGGGATAAAGCACTAACTGAAAAAGTAGAATCGACTGAAATGTTTAATAGTGCTGATTACTTAGCATTTAAAAGCATTTATCTTGAATCTCGTGATAACTTTCTTTTCAGTAAAGAGTATGGTTTAGATAGCTGCCTAAGTACGAGAATACGGCACGGCGCTTTAAAAAATCACATTAGAAGCGTATTTGAAAATCTAGAACTAGTAACTTCAAAATTGAACGATGTTTATCGGACTAACGAGGTTTGGCAGAATCAGCTAGTTTATCATCCTGCAATAAATGACCTTGTCCAGGCAAGATTAAAGGAGTTTTCGAGAGATATTGACAATTATACAATTTTCATTGTTGACAAGCTTATTCAGATTCAAACCGAGAAAACCGCTGGCAAAGAAGAAGCATTATTCAGATTTTTCACAAATGATGAAATTCTTTTTGATTACTATACACGTAATAAAGCTTTATTTGTATCAGTAGAATCAACGATAGATTTAATGCTAACTAACTTGACAAATTTGACTTTGTTCGAAATACAAAAAGATATTGTTGACTACTTTGAAAACACTATACTAAAACGATTTCAGGAAATAATTGAAACTACTGTCACTGACTTACGAAATTATGGACTACCCTATGATTGTCAACTAATTCCTATGTTAATCAAATCAAGCACAGACATACAACAAGAAATAGAAAATATATCAAATTGGTTTTATCTAAACACTACAAGTTCTAATACCCCTCTTGACATCGAAACTATTATTGATGCAAGTGTAGCTTTAACAAATAAAATAAACCCTCACTATCGTATAAGCCCCAAAGTTACTCTGAATTGTGAGTCTTTTAGTGTTTTTAGTAACCAGGTATTCATCTTCAATATTCTTTTTAACAATATCATCCAGCACTCAAAACTTGACCCAGAACAAGTTAAGATTGATATTACATTCGATATGGTTGATGATCAATACATCCAAATAAAAGTATCCAACAATACAAATCCTCAGATTGATTTTACAAGTAATATACAAAAATTAGACAAAATTCAGCTAGATTGGAATAATCATGATAGCATAGGCAGGTCAAATGAGGAAGGAGAAAGCGGATTTGATAAAATTAAACGAATACTTATTTATGAATCGTTTATTAAGACAGGAAAGTTTGAGTATTTTTTCGAAAATGGAACCATGTCTATTTCTCTATATCTACCATTTAAAAAATTCTAATGAGACAAATTTTAATTATCGAGGATGATAAAACAAAAATCGAAAAGTTAAAAGAGTTGTTTATTCTAGATGAGTTGACAATTAAAGAGTCGTTTCAAGGTGGAGTTCTTGAACTAAAGGCAAACTTTTCAAAATATAGCTTTCTTATCCTTGATATGACTATTCCTATATGGGAAAAAGGCAACAATGATTTAGGGGGTAACTATGAGCAGTTTGGTGGTGAAAAAGTTATGCGTGAAATGAAAAGAAGGAATTTGCATCTTCCTACAATAATGTTAACAATGTTTGATGTCTTCCCAATAAGAGACGGCAGTATAACATTTGAAGAAATTAATACACTTTTCATGACTGACTTCCAGCCATTTTATAAAGGAGCAGTATTTTATAGTGGGGATGCAGAAGACTGGAAAGACAAACTGATTGAACTTATTAGAGAATTCTAGATGCAATGTCAAATATTAATATTCTGATTGTCGATGATGATTTTAAAAAAATTGCTTCGGTAATTAAAACAATACGTGAAGCTTACGACAGAGTTTTAAATATCTCACAGGCGTCTTGCGTACAAGAGGCTATTGAAGCTCTTCGGACTAAGCACTTTCATTTACTAATTACAGACCTGCAAATGCCATTAAAGTATGGCGAATTGCCAGATAATAACGGAGGACAATCATTAATTAGAAGTTTATATAAAAACTCTTCTAAGGCTAACGTACCTATGTACATTGTAGGTCTTACTCAATATATTGAGTTGCAGAACGCATATAAAGGCGTTTGGAAAGTATGGAAGTATGATCCCAGCCTAGAGGAGTGGAAAATTAGTCTACGGGATTTAGTTTTTCACATTAGCTTGGTAAAAAGTAGAATTGATGACCCTAAAATTGAAACCATATTTGTGGAAGGTTTTATAGATCACAAGTTAATTGATCATGCCCTAAAATTATTTTATCCTGCTGTTAGGCCGTTAGTTTTTATTGCATCAATTAGTGTAAACGGTGGTGCTACATGGGTTGAACGTCAGTTATTCATTTGGGCAAAATCTCTAACGCAAGGCATGCAAGGAGATTATGTCAAATCGGTTGGTGTGTTCGATAACGATGAGGCTGGAAATAGTGCAATTGATAGAATCAGAAAAGCTATTGAATCTTCTTCAGCAGAGAGTAAGACATTCTCTATTGTTAAGACATCCTATAAGCATTCAATCCTTCTTAAGTCTATAAAAGCAAAAGGGATTTCATTTCCTACAACCATTGAAGAATTAATCGGAATTGAATGCTGGAAAGAGGCGGAGAAATTAGGATGGTTACAAGCAAGGTCATATGACAATTTCATAATTGAAAAGTCACTATGTAGTATTACTCATAATGAGATTAATTCAGAAAATTTAATAAGTAAAGGATTTACAGAAGAAGAAGCTTTTTTATTGAGTTTTAAAGTCAAAGATGAGTTCAAAAAGAATTTTGCCCAGTTGGTTTGCGAGTCCACTAATAACGAAAATTTTGAATCGCTGAAATTTTTATTGATGGATATTCTTATTAAACTTAAACTCATTGTTAATGAGGGGTAAAAGTCCCATTTTCATAAAGAAAAAGCCCATTTATTCAGATTATTTTCACTCAAGTAGATGACTAATAATAAATACCGACATGTACCCAAAAACCTATATCACCAATGGGGTACCAATTAGTCACCTTGAAGTTTGTAGGAGATTATACTTTTTTGTAGGTAGGAACAATAAAAGAATTTTGTCTCAAGCGTTTGCAATGGACTAAATGATTTTGATTGTTAATTTGCAGAGAGGAAGGGATTCGAACTATCAATTTCCTCTATTGATTATCAATTAATTAAGTCCTGCGAAATACTGACTCCACGATTTACGATCGCAAATCTATCTTTTTTATAAGAACTGACTACTTTGATAAAGGTAAATAAAACCGTAACTCTTTTTTACATTTTTTTATATCAAAGTTTATTTAGTTTTCTATTACCCTAATGTAATTTTAAAGAAAGGATAAGTGATGAAAGATTTCGTGAACGGGGTTAAGTCCTTTTTATTTTTTGACTTCCCTCTCCAGCAAGCATCAATAAGTGCAAATTTTAATGAAATTCATGAAAAACTGTTAGCTGAACATTCAGAGTGGAGTACCACTGGGACAAAACAAAAATTGATATATCTATATTGGTCATTTTATGTTACTAGGCATTTTTTTGTTTTGTATGGTTTACCGGCCTTATTATTTCTTCTGCTAAAACTAAGCGTTACCAATTTAGCTTACTCAATAATTACAGTCATAATTGTAGGAACTATCTGCTATTCCATAATGTATCTTTTTCACTATCGACCAGGATATTATACTACTTACTTACCAATGTTAGAAACTGTAAAAGAATCATATGATAGAAAACAGTTCGAAAAAATTGAAAAATGTCGTCAAAAACAACTATCTAACTTCTCCTTAGCGCTATTTTTTTATATTATATCTGATATTAATAGTTTTAATCGATTAACATGTGATGATTATTCTGCAAATATTTTGATGAAGTTATATGGCGTTGATCCGGGTAGTATGAAAAAAAACTTAGAACTAATACTAGGCACGAATAAAAAGAGTAGATTAACAGATCGAAAAATTACTGAAATTAAAAACCGATTTAGTGAAACATATGATTTTATAGAGCTATTACAATTTGAAGCTGGTATAAAACGATTAAAAAAAATAGAGGCTCAATTCTTTAATTAGATCTAAATAAATTTATAATAATCCGGTCCTTTAATTGCAATATTAAGTATCCTTAAATCATTGTCAGTTCTGTGTTTTTGGATTTTAAGAAAAGGGCTGTGTAAATCAGGAAATCTATTGCAGGGGGTGAGTAGAAATAAGTGACAATATCGACAAAAAATTTCAATAATTATTGTCAAGCATTTACTGCTAGTGATAGTCTACGGCAGGTTTCTTCCAATCCAAAATCATTAAAGTTTAAACCTATAATATTTGCCAGTGCTGGCGAGTATTCATAAACCAGATCTTTAGTAACATTGAACCAAACTGGCAGAAATACGTTTTCGTTTTTAATTATTTCACGTGTGAATACTGACTCAAATTCTTTTTTACTCCAGCTATTATTGCTAATAAAATTTGGACTGATAATAAGTACGCATTTTTTACATTTCTTGATCCCTGCCTCAATGCTTTCACGAAGATTATCGCCAACTTTAAGCGAGAATTCATCGTACCAAACCGGACAAAGTCTTTTTTGAAGCCCAACGGCGATATCTTTTGCAATACTTTGTTTATCCCTGTTGTCGTGTGAAATGAAGGCGAATGGAGTTTCATTCTGATCGCGCATTTTTTGATAGTGTGAGTTTCGGAACTGAATATGGTAGCCAAGTTTCTCGCCCTGCATACGGATCGCTTTCATTTCTACTTCGGTTAGTGAGGCTTCGACATAGAAGTACATTCGAGAGGAACGGCCTAAACTAGCGCTGTCTTCCCAGTTTGGATCACCCCACATTTTGTTTAAAATACCCACCATTCCATTACTATTTTTGATCTTTATTTCACCGTAAAATCCTTTTATCGATGGCAATTGAACTACGTTATCGAAATGAACGGTTAGTTTGGTGGCGACAAAATTCAGAAAATCAGAAACATATTTAGCACTGGTTAATACGCCCGGTAAATACCATGAAATAATAGTAGTGTAGCTTGTAAAATCATATAATATACTTCCTTCCACATTTATATTACCATAAGGTACATGCATATGAAAACGGAAGGTATGATCAAAGTCTTTCTCGTAGTATTCGCGTAGTGTTGCCATGTTTGTATTTATTCGAGACTTAAAAATTGTTCGTACAAAATCTTCGCATAGTATTTCCCGTAGTGTTTAATAATAACAGCTGAGAAAATGACTGGTAAGAAATATATAATAGAGCAAATTAATCCAACTGTTTGCTGGTCTGGTAAGTGTTGGGTGCTTCCAGAAATAAAAATTACAATGGAAATAATGAGGGCAACCAGGCTGCCTCCGATCAGGTTGCGCCAAAAGCCATATTCAATATTGTGCTGAAGTAACATAGAGTTGTCCCGTAAACTATTCCTGATCTGCGATACAGCCATTGCGATCATTTTTCGGGCATTATTTTCATCAATGGTTTCATATTCTGCCTCAACAAGATTAATCTGAAACTTGTCTTTGATCTTACTGCGAATATTATTCTTAATCTGTAAGGGGTAAAAAGAGCTTTTCTTTAGTAAGTAGCTGGTTGAAGGCATGTACAGTTCGTCCTTGAAATACAATCTTTGAAAGACCTCCTTTGCAACAAACCTGTTAATCTGAACGAGTAAAAAAACAATTGCAGCCGATAAGCCCAAATGCGTTATCGCAGGAAGAATGCTGTAAACATTTGTTAAGACATTGGCATATTTTACTGCAAGGATATTGTTAGTATATATCAGTATAGGTATCGACGTAAGTAATGCTGGGAAAAGACGTGCTCGCAAGAAGTATGTATTTTTTGATATTGTCATCCGCTAATCGTTCTTTAAAATTTTAAGGTTGGTATGATAAAAGCGTTTTCCTGCCGGGTGGAGCGTACACGAAGGTATTCCGCTATTAGAAAAGATAATCATGGTTGGACAAGCCGTGAGATAGTTTTTTTCCACTGCAATTTGTGAAAGGCTTTTAATATCGGTTCCGCTTGGCTGGTTGTTAGCAGAAGGATGGGAATGCCATTCTCCAACATAGATTGCCTGTTGCCCGTGTCTAGAATAAAGAACGTCTAAAAATGCCTGGCAATATTGCACATCTTTCTCAAAAAGCGTTGATGACTGTACTGCTTTGGGACCTGGACCAGACACATGCGTTACCGTAATATTACCTATTGGGTCAACAAAACCAGCCATCACACCTCCTGTCTCTATAGAAGGATTTGATTTAATTAGATCCTGCATAAACGAGATACAGTCTTTATTAACAGAGACTTTCAATTCTACATCATGGTAACAATAGGGGCAATCCAGATGAGGTGATAAATGCTGTTCATGTAGTTGGTTCGCAGCAGTTATCGGTGTGCCTTTAATGGAATCGCTGCTCCATATCCAGTGATTGGATGATGAAGGACCATTTTGCAAATGATCGATTACTATTCTTGATGCCATTGCTGCTATCAGCTTCAAATCAGCAGCACTGGCTGGTCGGATTGGGTTATTACATTCATTCATCAAAACAGGGAAATCAGGATCTTCGGGAATCTCAATAAATTCCTTTTTTTCGGATCGGTATAGACTCAGGCAATGAAAGCAGGCATCTTGCCCAGGAATTACCCTGAAAATACGTGCTGTTTTTCCACCACGGAGGGCGCGAACATAGAATGCCGGCTTGCCGTTGATTACAAGCTGTTGGTTAACAAAGCCCTCTACATTGTCATCAGCCACGGAGCAAATAGAAATAGAATTATTTTGGAGATCACCCGCAAGATCTAAGTTGTACAGATCTCGGATAATGGGATATATTTTTGTAAACGGGTTGTGGTTGTAAAGGATATTGTAAACAGCTGTTACTTTCGGTGTTCCCAGGTATTCGATGCCCGCAATATGCCTTACTGCATTATGAACTTTAATGGTCTGGTTATCAAATAAGGCAATACTGCCAACTCCAGCTTTATTGATACTATCAGCTATCTCGCCACCAATTGCACCAACCCCAATTATGTTAACAAACGCTTCCTTTAATAAGGGATAATCAGCTCTTTTGCCGTTTCGCTGGTGAAAAGATTCCGATGTAAGTTTTTCAGATGAAACCGCTTCTACTTTTTCATAACAATCCAGTATAAACTGCATTTTTTTTACTGGATCTTTTTCACCAAAACCTGTGTAGACCTTCCCCTTTAATACCTTGAAAAGCTGAAACTCGTAGCTACCTTTCCTGTTTGGGAAACGGACAGCTATGAAAAAGTAATCAGGTATCTCTGAAAAACTATATAAGCATCGATTTGTTATTCTATTTAATCCATTTTGATAATCGCCATTTCCAATAACAGATATTAAGTCGCTTAATTTTTCAAAAGGCATCGGCTCTTTGTCAACATGAAACCAATGACTTTTCAGCAAGTATTTATTCACAACTAATTGCTGAATAGTATCTGTCTTTGTGTAAATATCTAGTGAACTTTGAATATTTTCATGCAAACCGAAATGGCGGAGGTCTATGGTAGGTTGGTGAAAGAGACCACCCTTGTTAATGCCATCAATAAAACATCCGTTATAAACGTATCTATCTTCCTTGAAATAAATCCCTTTGGAAATAATCTTATACAGTGATGCATAAAAATCACCTTCCGTCAACGATAAATCAAGGAAAGAATCCGGGTAAAATAGTTTGGTGTCATCGCATATAAAATTAAAATGTGCTTCAAAATTTACTTCTTCACTATCAGGTGGATAATTGTTTGTCAAGTGACCCGCACACCAGTCTCTTACGCGCTGGAGAATCGTTGTAATTCCATAAAATGTCGATGGACCATCCAGATCTGCACGTTCCAGCGTACAAAGTTCTCCTGAGCTGTTCTGGTGACGCAGATGGTAATAAAACCGTATAACCGGTTTGATACGCTCTACTAGTTCTATTATATCCAGTGAGGCTAGTTCCCGAAGATCTGGCTCAGATAACTCTCTAGAAAGTGGGAAGACCATTGGTAGCCGATATGGTGTTGCATCGGTGTATACTATAAGTATAGGGAACCGATGAGTACCATTAGTACGAACGATGATATTACCATGCGAAAGAAATAAATTATCTCTGTACTGGTAACGCTCTTTATAATTGCTGTCGTTCGATAGTGCCGTACTTTCCTTTCTAAGAAATTCTGGATGCGTTTTGAACCATTGTAACATTATCCCATTGGTTTATTGTCAATTCTTGAAGTCTGCGATCCGATGTAGATATTCCTAGCTGACTCATTTTTACTTTTTCCGTCATCACCATCACCTTCATCTGATTTTCCGTATTCTGCAATCAATTCTTTATCAGTTCTGATATCAATATTGCCGTCTGCATCGATATCAACAATTACTGATTCAATGTTGGCTCCCAAATGAAGAATATTGTCTTCATCTATATACTTTTTATAAAGCTCCATTGCATCATCGTGGGGGTGACCATGTGGGCTATCTTTTTGTTTTGGTGCGCTTATAATTAGATAAGTTGGTTTGATTGCTTTAATATGGGCTTCATATACATCCTTGTCTTCTTCATCGGTTTTGAAAAAAGTTCTCGATCCGTGATGGCTCGCGCTGAGAATATATGAAGGAAGGTTCTTTATATGGTAATCAGTGATATGTTTTTTCCATGCTTCTTTATCAGAATCGCCAGTAATTAAAATGCTTTTGGCATCTTTCCCATATGTAAACTTGATTACGCCGCACTGTTCGTGAATCCTTTTATCACGTTCATCTGCCGTACCTTCCTCAATGTCTTCACACAGGTATTCTGCTGGAGAAAGTACTTGGTAATCAATCTGCCCTAACTTTTTAATTATTTCCTTATCATCTGATTTACGGATTTTGTTCAGGTCATTGGTCCCACGTAAAAAAAACTCATTGGCTTTACCAACTTTGCCCAACACATAGGTAAAATCCTCGTATTTCTTTTTGTGTTTACCACCAGCTTTGTGATTGGAGTGCCAAACTTCAGTAAAACCAATTTCGTCGTAGATTTCCCTTACACCACCAATGTGGTCATTATGAGGGTGGGTATTGATAAAAATCTTCAGTTTTCCGTCTGTTTTAAACAAGTCTTTCAGTAATGATACGAGGTCTACCTCGTCAGGTTCTTTATCGCGGTCACAGTCCAAAAGGACATACATATAGTCCTTTGTGTTTGGACCAGTTGGGATTACCAGTAATGTAGATTCACCTTGTCCCGTATAAAGGAAAACGGTTCTGAATATACCAGCTGTGGTGGGTTTTATGATTTTTTCTGCTACTGTCATGCTTTTGGTTTTTATTGTATATGATACTAAAAATTTTCGCAATTTTTAAACCAAAGGATGAAAATGCAGTTATGTCACGTGTAAAACCTAGAAAACTGTCAGTAAATTGTAAAAAAGATCGAAAAATCGTTAAGACTATGTCAGAATTGCAGTATTGTCAGCGTTCATTTGTTTACAAAAGATATTGTTAGTGTGAGATTAACTAGATAAAATTTTCCTTGTCAAAAATTAGCTTCTGCGCGCTCTTTATTGCTTAGATCAAATGATTGTTTTCGTTCAATCCCGATGATATATACTTGTAAGAAGATTGATCATTGGAATATAGATATTGATAATATCATTGTTATTATTTCCAATAATGCGAGTCTGTAGCCAAGTATGCATATCAATATTCCTTCGTGTGAGACGAAATACTTCCATTGAGTTGAAAATCTCATCATATTCACCTTGGGTTATCTTGCCAAGAGAAACTAGTTTCTGTATATCCTGTGTAACTAGTTTACGTAGCGTATTAGTTTTTATTTGAGAGGGGTGTTCAATATGGTTGGTTTGGAATATTCTCTTAAGCCATGGATTACCGTCAGCTGAAACTTTCGTACTAAATACTGACTGATAAACCAATTGGTACTTATCCAAAACACGAGCTGCTCTGTATGCTTTTACTTCTTCATAGTTAGTAAAATGTGTTTGAACTGGTGGCATTCTGCCATCAAATTCAGAATTACGAGTAATTGTTAGCACTTCGTGTTTTAAAGCTACAGCTTTGATTAGCGTTTCTACGCCGGCTCCCATTCCTAGCCAGTGCAAGTGTGCTTTTACAATATCTTCAAAGAAGCCTCTTCTAATATCGTCAGCTTCAGGAGATTCAGCAACAACATCATTTTCATCGAAGACTAATATATTCTGATTTGCAATTAACAATTTTGCATAACCATACATTAATTCATACCACTTATCAAATGAATGATTTGCCATACATACTCATTTAATTTCATTGAAAATAGTAACGATTCGTTTTTAGTAAATGTAATTTTTTGAACATACTGGATGAACTAAATCTAAAACTGCTCAAATCGCCTCTCCTCTTAAAACATATTATTTGCTTTCTTATTCAAAGAACTACCGATTTCATTCAATTTTACTTATATATATGCAGGGAACCCCGCTATTATTCGCCGCATAATTACGGTGAATAATAGCGGTGATGCGGAGAATAAATTGTATATTCACTGCATAAAAGCGGTGAATATGTATATTCATGAAGATCCCAACTGGCCGAATTTCTCTTGGAGCAGCCCTAAACTGGCGACTTTACTAGCGGAGATCCGCTACAGACAGGGTAAAATGTTGGGTAGAATGGAAGCGTTGGGTTTTTCAGTTCGCGCTGAAGCTACCTTAGACAATTTAACCCTGGAAGTGGTGAAATCCAGCGAAATAGAAGGAGAAACCCTTGACACCCATCAAGTGCGCTCTTCCATTGCTCGTAGGCTAGGGATGGAACTAAGTGGTCTTGTGCCTTCGGATCGACATGTAGATGGCGTAGTGGATATGATGTTGGATGCTACCCAGAATTTTGAAAAAACACTTTCTGAAGAACGTTTGTATGGATGGCAAGCAGCTTTATTCCCGACTGGTCGAAGTGGTCTTTCTAAAATAACCGTTGGCGCTTGGCGAACAGGCGAAAATGGTCCCATGCAGGTGATATCGGGTGCATTCGGAAAAGAAAAAGTGCATTTTGAAGCGCCGGAAGCTTCAAGACTCTCCCATGAAATGACTGCTTTTCTAGATTGGTTCAATACCGAAGTCGATCTTGATCCGGTACTGAAATCAGCGATTGCGCATTTGTGGTTTGTGACCATTCACCCTTTTGAAGATGGGAATGGACGTATCGCAAGAGCCATTGCCGATATGCAACTCGCACGGGCCGATAAAACATCGCAAAGGTTTTACAGTATGTCGGCGCAGATACGCATTGAGCGAAATGATTATTATAACGTACTCGAGCAAACCCAAAAAGGGTCATTGGATATTACCGAATGGTTAGCATGGTTTCTGACTTGTCTGGGTCGTTCTTTTGATCAAGTAGAAGACACGTTACAGCAAGTACATCGTAAAACAAATTTTTGGGATGCCATCGGTCACATGGAGTTGAATCAACGTCAACAAACGATGCTAAACAAATTATTAGACGGGTTTGAGGGCAAACTCAATACATCCAAATGGGCAAAGATGACCAAATGTTCGACCGATACAGCACTACGCGATATTCAGGATTTAGTAGCAAAGCAGATTTTGGTAAAAGAAGAGGCTGGGGGAAGAAGTACCAGTTATGTATTAAACGAAACAATCGGATAGTTAGCGGCTTATCATAGATTAAACTTCTGTTGCGACGCTCCGTTCAGGGTTCAATTCTTTGATAGTATATAACAAAGAAATGAGTCCTGCTAAAGGCTTTCGCTTAACCTTTAACAGGACTCAACTTTGTTCAAAAAAACTTATATAACAACTAGAATCGGAAGTTCAACGCATCTATTTCAGTATTATTCCAAGCTAGCCAGAAAAATAATCGTCTAATCAAACCAAATTGTTATCAAACAAATAGTTGAACTATTAAAACCTATTACAGAAAAGAAGTAATCATACCCCATAACATCCGTGCTCAATCCTGCTTTTTGATTGTCATTTCCATAATTCCATCTAAAAACGAGGTTATTACCTCTATCATTTATTTCAGCTGGTATAATTGTTTTCAATTGATCTGTAATGGTATTTACTTCTGGCACAAAATCTCCAAAATACAAATCAGGTATTCTTTTCTCAAAGCCTTTTAATATGTCAACTAAATTTTTGCCTTCTTCTGAATAAAAATCATGATAACTAAATGAATCAAACTGGAATGGACCATAGTAATCGTTTTTTTTATCGTGTCCAATCTTAAAGCCTCCGGGATGTTTTTTTAAGAGATCAATTATATCTTCATTATTTCCTAGACCACCTTCTACATGAAATAGTTTATAATGAATGGCAATCATTGCTCCTCCCCAAAAAAAATGATCTTTAATCTTTTCCATCAAAATTAATTCTTGTTTAATTTATGAATCTTAATTTATATCTACCCCCATTAGGAAAAATAATTTCAATGGTGTTTGTATGAGGCACTGAAGTTGCATCTGGATAATAGTTAAACCTATAAGATCCGACGTCAAAATAAAATCTACCCGGTGTCGAAGTATTATTAACTGTTACTCCTATATTTTGAGCCAAGGTTCGATAAAAATTTTCAGCATCATTAGGATTATATTTAAGAAATGCTTGAATACTATTAGAACCCATAGATTCGTCATGTACCAAATTTCCAATTATTCCACCACATTTACTTTTCATTGTTGTTATCAAGCCATTTAGAGCACTTTCCGGAACCGCTTTTATTTTATCAAATACTTTCCATGCTGCGCGGGCAACAACTCCATTATTAAATGCATCATAAATAGCATCAAAGACTGCTAGAAAAGGAACTTTTTTCTTTGCAATATTAATTATTTCACCAAGCATGCCTATCCAATCGCCATGGTTAGCATTATCTATAGCATCCTTTATAGACTGCCAATCTGCATAGCCGGGTAGGTATTTCTTGACTATTTTAAAGCTAATTTCAATTGCAAGTTCCTTGAAAAGCCCAATCATAGAAAATTGTGAGATAATACTCGATGCAGCAACACTTTCAACAAAAGCTAAATATTCAGGATTATTAATGAGATTATCTAAATGTGCATTTGCTATTTCGACCTTATCGTATTCCCCCAAATCTGAGTAATTAGTTTGATGAAGAAAGTCAATCATTTCGATCGATCGTTCCGGATGATCTTCCAACCATTCCTTTTCAGCAAATGACAATGATAAGTCGCTTGTTAGGTTTAATGCCATAAGCTCTGCGGAAGTCCAGCCAAGCCTACCACAATCAGAATCAAGTGCACAGGGGTCATCAGCGGTATCACCATTACCTGGTATTCCATCCGCTCCGCCGCCACCACCACCACCAAACGGAGGATTATCGACTGTTCCACCCCCTCCGCCGCCACCGCCATCTGGCAAAAGAATAAGTTTTTCTATACAATTAATAACAGTTGTCACACAGTCAGACAAACATCTATCACAACTTCCACTAGCTCCATAACAATTTCCCGGTGCCGGACAGTGATTGTAATCTATTTGATAACAAAATGTCCTCCATTCATATGCATCGGATTTCACCAGACTCCTGTTTGAAATATTTAACGGAGAATAATCATTTTTTTTCAGCGTTATTTTTTTATAAAGTATTTTCTTTTCCTTACTGGCAAATAAATTAGAATCACGTACCAAAAATTCAGTGTAGCCAAAAGTTTGATAATCTAACAGCATTGTGATAGATGCAATCTTTTCTTGCGTGACTTCATTTAAATCTAATCGTCCGTTCTTATATTTCTTATAATCTCTACCACTATATAATTTCCATCTAATTTTATTTTTATTTACGGTAGCTTTAATAAAAGAATAAACAAATTTTTTCTCCAAAGGCACAATGGGAATGATCACAATCGTATCATTGTGGCTAAAGTTGCCAGTTGGTTTTGAAATGGAGTTCCCCGCAACTTGAATAAGACTTTGAGAATTTATCTCCTCAGAAAAACCGATAAGCGACTTATCCCAAATAGCAACACCATCAAATTTGAGTAGGTTTTCAGCAAATTGTTGAGTTGCATTCTCTTGACTGAGAAACTCTGCAACTCTCTTCACAGTTGGATTAACAGAAGTATTAGTTTTAAAATATTCACTAATCTTTGTTTTAATATCGTTTTCTGGGTGAATATTTTTTGGCAGATCTAATTTCCTACAGCCAAAAAACAATAATGCTATAAAAAATAGCAGAAGAGCTTTTCTCATAAGATTAATTTTTATTCGTAATATTAATTAATCTGACATTTTTAAAACAGGGGTTTTTACCCCGGTCTTATTTTTTGAAAAATTCAGCCATAAAATTTTACAGAGTGTTATTAATCAGAATGAAACTGGCTCCTTATGTTTTCATCTAAAGATTAAGTATACTTAGCTTTTTTTCATTTGCTAGTTCTTGTAGGTTGCTCTCCTAAAATGAATAGTGATGAAAGAAAATGTAAGCAGTAGTCTGCAACCTACCCCCATGTTGTTCCCTTATGAACCTGAAAAATTCTGGCAGTCCATTCGACAGATCATCCGAGAAGAAGTGACCCAGCTTGAAAAACAAAGACCGGAATCCCCCTCTTATCAAACCTCGGGCATGACCTATAAACCTCTCTATAAAATAGCGGAAGTCTGCGCCCTATTCAATGTAACCAAACCTACTATCTATGACTGGATACGACACGGCAAACTCAAGCCATTCAAAATCCGTTCTCGGGTATTTTTCTTGTGGCAGGACATTCAGCAGTTAATACAGCCAGATAACGAATAAAATTAGCGTGCTTAAAGTTAGTTTCCTTGGTTTTACTGTTTTGAACAGCATGTAAATATTATCTCCATAGTCAGAAAGGAGTAAATAATCATGAACAAAAGCTCTGAAAGCATTGAGATGATTTTTTCAAAATGAATTGTAAAAACGATAATGATGGGTGCGAAAAAAATTGTCATCAAAGACGCGAAACAAATAGATCTAGTAAACTACCTTTTACGGTTGGGTTATCGACCTCAGAAAGTCAGCAATGACGATTACTGGTACCTGTCACCTTTAAGGGAAGAAAAGACCGCTTCTTTTAAAGTAAATAAGCCCTATAATATCTGGTATGATTTCGGACTGGCAAAAGGTGGAAATCTGATAGACTTTGGCATCTTGTATCACAAATGTTCAGTGAGTGAATTCTTGGATATGCTTACACAACAAAAAACACTTTCTTTTCACCAGCCAATTTCACTCAATATTGAGAGACCAAATGTTGAAGCTGTTGAAAAGGGAAAGATCCATATACAAGATGTAAAAAATCCTATTCAATCAACTGCTTTATTCCAGTACCTGAGTTCAAGAAAAATTTCGGTAGAAATAGCAAACCGCTTTTGCAAGGAAATCGACTTCCGTTTGTACAATAAAAAATATACGGTAATTGGATTCCCAAACGACGCCGGCGGTTATGAATTACGCAGCCCTACTTTTAAAGGAAGCAGCAGCCCAAAAGACATTACCATGTTGGGTAATGGTCAAGCCAAAAGAATTCACCTATTTGAAGGATTTTTCGACTTCCTTTCTTTTCAAGCTATCCATCATTGCAAACTTTCTTTGCTGTCAAATCGACAGCCTCATTTTCTCATCTTGAACTCCATTGGCTTTTTAGAAAAAATAAAGCCGAAACTTGATCAATACCAATCAATTCACTTATTCCTAGATCGAGATACGATAGGATTGGCAACCACCCAACAGCTGTTGCAGCTCGGAACTCGATACAAGGATGAAAGTGTGCTCTATAGTAAATACAAAGATTTAAACGAATACTTAATCAAAGAATATAAAGTCATTAAACCATCTCAAAAGATAGGGAGAAGACTGTAAAATTGTAGGAGCCAGCTATGTTTCGGTTAAACCGAAACGCTGGCTTTATTCATCCGCCTCAGGCGGATTCATAAAGGAGATACTTGAAACCAAGCAAATGCAGAAAGTGATGAGTACAGATACAGTGAGACAAAAAGCTACAAAAAACAAAGGGGGCAGACCAACCAAGCCTATCAAGCGCAATCAACTCCTTGGAGTGAAATGTTCCATTTTAGAAAAGAAAACGATTCAGATAAAAGCAAAATACACTGGCTTAACCGTTTCTGAATTCCTGAGAAATCTTGGACTGTCCTGCAAAGTTGACAGACCAAAAATGCTTCTCCCCAAAGAGATTTTACAGTTCACCGGAACCCTCAATCACCTAGCAGCTAACCTGAATCAAATTGCTAAAAAAAGAAACCAGCTCGATGAATTAAATGCACTCGAAAGAGCGCATTTACAGCAGCTAAGTAACATGGTTAAACAGCTCGCTTTAGATATCAAAAATCACCTGAAATGATCGGCAAGATTATCATCGGAAAATCCTTTCGTGGGTGCATTGGTTATGTACTTGAAAATAAGCTCCATAATGACCCAGAAGTATCAACTCAAAAACGGGCAGAATTGATCCATTTTAACGAGTGTTTTGGAGATCAAAAAGAACTCATCCAACAGTTCAATGAAGTGCGTTTATTGAATCCAAAACTCACTAAACCTGTCATGCACTTAATCTTAAGTTTAACGCCAGGAGAAAACCCTGAAAAAGCAACACTGATAGCAATGGCAGAGGACTGCTCTCAAGCCTTAGGTTTTCATAAGAACCAATATATCGCAGTTACACACAACGACACCACCCACTTACATATACATATCGTGGTGAATCGGATAGGCTTTGATGGGAAGACGCTCAGTGATAGCAATAACTATAAAAAAATAGCAGCTTATTGTCGTCAAATGGAAGAAAAACACCAACTGCAACAAGTACTTAGTCCTAAAGTTTTCCTACCTAAAAATAGCCGCTCCATTCCTCGTTTGGACAGCCGAAAAGAAACCATGAAAACAGCCATCCGAATTTCGCTATTGCAAGCTAAATCTTATCCTGATTTTGAAAGCTTGATGCACTTAAAGGGATATGAACTGATCAAAGGCAGGGGCATCGCATTTCGGGATTCAAAAAAGATGTATGCAAAGGGAAGTGAATTGGGTTATTCGCTTGCAACCATTGAAAAGATATTAGGGTTATCACATACCCAAAAACAAATCTTGATTCGTCAACAATTACAAAAAGAAAAGAATCTCAGAAAAGATCGAATACCATACTCGCCAACCAAACAAGAAAACACAATACAAGACGCTTTCCCTATATCACTGCATACCCTCGAAATTCTGCTTCGCCCTGAAATAGAACCCGACTATACGCCGGAACAATTATTGAAGAAAAGGAGAAAGAAAAAACGTTCCCCATTTCAACATTTATAGTTAAGCCTTATGGAAAAAGAAATCATAGAAACCGTACTCATAGAAGTACTTGAAGAGCAAAAACAAACCAATCAATTCATCGAGCAAAATAACAAGCTACTAGAGCGCTTGGATGAAAAACTAAAACAACATGAAGGGTTATTGTCCCAGTCATTTGACACCAAGTTAAATACCTTAAAAGAAGAATTATCCAATCAGGCAAAACCTGTTAAAAGAGAGTTCAGGATTTTACTTTTCCCGGAACAGGGAACCCTTAATTATTATAAAATTGTATTCGGGAGGGTCTTCTTTTGGTTGGTGATACTTTGTATCGCTAAATACGCCTATCTGTTGGGAGACAAATGGATATCAAAAAGACTAGAAGTGAACAAGTACCAAAGGGCTTGGGAAACCTATTATTTGAAACAAAATAAGAAGGTACAAAAAGCCATGGAACAGACTTTAAACGAACCATAAAACGATCAATGAGATACTGTTATAGGTGGAATTGTAAAAACGGATTTTTTGCCCCAGTTTTCTAGAATTCTGACTAGCAATCTGACCCTTTCTGTAATTGTCACAAGGTCTTGATGGTGGACGGTATAGTCTTCTTTATAACGACTATCGATGTAAGCTTTTTGAAGTAGTGTGAAGAGTCTCTTTTCTAACTCTGTATGCAGGGGAAATACCTCTCGCACCTGCCCATCCACCCAACTTACATATCGCAACAATCGTTCGATATTGTGCGAACAACAGTAGTAGCCCATCCCCGTTTTGAGTATGGTTCCTAAAGCTTGTTCGGTTGCCTGATGTAGCATAAACAAAGCAAGTGAATAGTGTTTTCGAATCCTGTATAGATCAGCCCCTGCCAAAAATTCTTGGGCCTTCAAAAGACCTGCTCGGTACGGCCTTTCTATGAGTGAACTTTCGACGATTGGATCATAATCACCCGTAAGCGAAAAAGACATATTATGGGGGTTATAGATCACTGTTCCAGACTGAGCCCCAAGACGTGCAAAACGGTGACCTGTTTTCAGCCATTGATGAAATGTAGCTGTCTCTAAAACAATGCAGGTGACGGGCATCGTAGTATAGCAAACCTGTTCAATTTGATCCTGCCATTGCGAGATTGATTTTTCTCGAAAATCATTTAACAACACAAGGATAAAATAGTCAGTTCCTAGCGCTGTTTCATATCCCGAAGGGCAGAATAGGCTGCTACTAGTTTTCTTATTCAAAGCAGATCCCATCAAGTAAATAACATCAGGTTGAACGACTTTTTCAATGAGCGCAACCAGTCGGTTCAAATCTCCAGACTGAAAATCCTTATCCAATAGATGGTTGTTACTCCTTTCCATGATGGTTGGGTTTTGCAAAAGCTCTTACATCAATTAAATAACAGGCTTCGAGCATTTTCTGTAAGTTCTCTGAAATTCGAATCAATTCAAGATGAACTCCCATGTCAGCAAGACTATTTGTCGCAAGAGCATTGTTCAATAGATAATGTAATATCTCCTTCCAATCCTTTAATGAGTATTCGTTGGTTATTTTTCGTAGCGCTTTATAGGGATCACGGTACTCTTTAACACTAAGGCAATGCGGAACATACTCGCAAGGATTGGGTTGATCATAGTTTCCGCAATACAGATGATACTGTAGCAAATCAGGGCTACCATCAGATTTAGGTAACACTACTTGTTGGATGATATCATTATTACTTATTAGTTCATAGACCGCTGATAATAACTGACGCAAATGATCAAAAAAGAATAAAAGATCATTGGGCGTTGATTTACTCCATAAATGCTTACTTTCTGCTGCTTTAAGGGTGGATATTAGATAGCTCCTGGCTTGTAAAAGAGTAAAAGATTCAAAAAAATCATGAATGATTTTGTATTGCTCAGATGTAATATCAATTTCTTGCTGAAGGGTAGGTTCACTACTAGTAATCCCATCTTCATTTTTACAACTTTTCTTTTTTGCTTCTTGATGAATCAGCCAAGCAGCTTCAATCAGTTTTTCTACATCGTCCTGCGTAGTAAAATGACTTGGCGCATCGTTGTCATCCATACAAATGGCATCAAAGACCATTTCTTTAAGACAAGACCTGATTTGTGGTAGGTGATAGCATTCAAAAAACTGACCAATCACAGTTAAAGGCGATTCCATTTCAGCTATCGTAAGTCTTAATGGTTGGTAATGCCATTCAGGATATTGCTTCATAATCTGCTGTTTTAAGCGCTCATTCATAGGTGTAAGTTTTAGCCCTAAGTTCTCAAGCCAGCCATGACTATCCTATCTGGTAAATAGGTATTTTAGCTAAAAGAAGGGTATTTACCCCGGTATTTTACCTGTCGATCTTTTATTATATTTGTTGAAACGATTTAGACCATGGAAAAAACAATACATCAAGGTAGGAATGTGAAGCGTTTCAGGGAAATGTTGGGTATCAAACAAGAAGCCTTGGCATTGGAACTAGGTGATGATTGGAATCAACGCAAGATTTCTTTGTTAGAGCAGAAAGATGTGATTGAAGATGAGTTGTTATCACAAGTGGCCAAAGTATTGAAAGTACCGGTTGATGCAATTAAGAATTTTGATGAAGAGGCTGCAATAAATGTAATTGGCAATAATTATCATGATAACTCAACTAGCAACGTAAATTACCATTGCACCTTCAATCCTATTGATAAAATAGTTGAACTCTACGAAGCATTAGTAAAAAGCGAAAAAGAAAAAATTGAACTAATGCAAAAGATCCTAGATAAAATGAGTTAAGGAAAGCTTATAGATGTAACTTATGAGGGAAAACCCCCATAAGTTACATCTGATTTGTATCTGTTTTTTTATCAATTTTATCTTTCCAATACGTGAGAACCAAATTTTATTGACTCATTGCTATTGCAAATATCTCCCCCTATTATTTCTACATAGCAATTAACTTGAACGATTTTGTATGATTACAATCGGGTTAATTGACGACCATGACTTATTTCGAAATTCCTTGCGAGCGTTATTAACTGCTTCAAATTTGTTTTCAATCTCAATTGATGCAAGTGATGGAGAAGAATTTCTAGCAAAGCTAAAATCAGAAAGTCATATCCCTGATATCATCATTACTGACTTTCAAATGCCGAAGCTAAATGGAAAACATTTGATTGAAGGATTAAAAAGTAAATATCCTTCAATAAGAATTATTGTATTGTCGATGTTTAATCACTTTCATTTGATCAGCAGTTTGATTCAAGTAGGTGCTTATGGATTTCTCAGTAAAGGGATAAAAGCAAATCAACTTATTGAAGCAATCAATTGCGCTAATAGAGGAAAATTTGTTTTATCTGTTGGGGATAGCTTCCAATCATTAGATACTGCCGATCTTGCTTCTGTAATATCAAGTCGAGTCTCATTGACTTCTCGGCAAGTTGATTTTTTAAAGCTATGTGCAGTTCCAGATTTAACATACAAAGAGATCGCCGATCAATTAAACATTAGTCCAAAAACAGCAGACCGATATCGAGACGAATTATTTAAGAAACTAGATGTAAGTAGCAGAGGAGGACTTTTATTGTATGCAATACAGTGTGGGTTAGTAAATTATTAATTAGCTATCTAACACAGAATGATATCTCCGATATCCCTACCCTCCAGATTTTTGAGTCAGTTACCTGCGTGCAAAAAGACTTGCCATGATATGGTTCAGCATTCGCGTTTGTTTTGTAATAATGATTACCTCTGCGCGGCTCCCTTCTTGGTACTCCAATTGTCTTCCATTGGCTGTTTCAGGTAAATTAATAAATGCAACGTATGTACCATTGATCGATGTTAAAGACAACGAATCTATGCGAGCGTAAATGTCAGATGTCTGTACCTGTCTATCATATCCTAGATTTACCTGTACAGTCATACCTACTCGTAAAACAGTTGAAATCTGCTCCTGTAATGAACATTCTAGCTGGTAGCCTTTATTATCATGTGAAATGATCAACGGTTTTATCAATCCAGATCCTCTGACATATTCTGGGTATGGAACAACCCAAGCCAAGAATAATAAAACAGCCAGTATAAGGAGTATAAGTGGCATCCCAAACCAATAGCTTTTTTTGTTGCTGACAATATCATTCAGTTCCTGAGAACGGAGTGAAAGTTTTGGTTCCTTTCCTATGTTGATGACTTCTTTTGAATTGTAGGTACTCATGACTTAAGTGTAACTGTATCAAATTGGTTCTTAATTAACTCAAAATATGCACCGCCCTGTTCTTTTAATGATTCATGCGTTCCCTGCTCAACAATCCGCCCCTTATCAAGAACGATGATTTTATCCGCATGACGCACGGTACTCAATCGATGTGCTACGATCACGACGGTTTTGCCAACAAAATACTGTTGCAGGTTGCTGACGATCTCTGTCTCATTATGTGCGTCAAGGGAATTGGTAGCTTCATCAAAGAAGATATATTGCGGATCCTTATACACCTCTCTTGCTATTAATATCCGTTGCTTCTGACCTTGGCTGATCGTAGCGCCATTGGTTCCCAAGCGCGTATCAAATGCATTAGGAAGGCTCTCAATAAAGTCCAAAATGTTCGCCATTCGACAGGCATGTAGCAATCTTTGATGATCAATGGTTTCATGCCCTAGGCATATGTTTTGACGAATAGAATCGTCAAAAATATATCCGGTCTGTAAAACAGCTCCACACTGACTTCGCCAATACGAAGGTGCGATGTCTTTGAGGGGCATATCTCCAACCTGTAGCTCGCCACGATAGTTATTATAAAACTGTAGAAGCAGTTTGAGAATGGTTGTTTTTCCGCTACCGCTGGCACCAACAATGGCAGTGGTTTTTCCTGCTTCAATCTCAAAGGAAATATTTCTTAAAACTGGTATGTCTGATGCTCCAGCGTAAGCAAATGTAAAATGCCGGAAAACAATATTCATGGCAGGTGCTTGCGGTCCTAAATACAGATGATTCGAGGTTTCTTCGTCATTCATTTTGTGAATATCATTCAACCGTTCCAAACTAATTTTTGCATCCTGACCGCTTTGTACAAAAGCTATCAATTGCTCGATAGGGTTTCCTAGTTGCCCAATGATATATTGTATTGCAAGCATGGCTCCAAAGGTCAATTCTCCTTGTACTACCAACCTTGCCACGATGAATGTAATCACTACATCCTTTCCCTGGCTGATGAACAAGGCACCTGTTTGCTGCAGTTGATTGATCGTAAGTCTTCGTAGATTTAGTTTGTACAGGCTGGCTTGAATTCCTTCCCATTCCCAGCGTTTTATACGCTCGGCATTGTGCAGTTTGATCTCCTGCATACCCTGTACAAGTTGGAGTGTGGAGTTATTTTCCTGCGCAGAAAGATGAAAATTTTCATAATTAAGTTTTCTGCGAAACCTAAGAAACACATTTACCCATAAAAAATTAAGCATGCTTCCTACGCAGAAAATGATAAAAAGGAGGCTATTGTACTTCAGTAAAGTAAATGAGAAAATAACGAAGTTGAAAATCGAGAATAGGGTATTCAGTGCCGAAGAAGTTATAAAGGATTGAAGCTGTTTATTATCGCTCACCCGTTGCATGATGTCGCCTGTATGGTAGGTGTCGAAATAGGATATGGGTAATTTTGTCACTTTGATCCAAAAGTCTGAGAGTAATGAAAGATTGATAACTGATGAAACTACCAGCAATAAGCGGGTTCGTATAAAATCAATGATCGTTCTACTAAAAATGAGTACCATTTGACCAATTAGGATCATTGTAATAAAATCCAGGTTCTTTGTTCTGACACCTGTATCTACCAATCCTTGCATAAGTACAGGGAAAATCAATTGCAATAACGAGGATACCAAAAGCGCCACAAACACTTGTAATAGCGGCCATCGGACATTTCGCAAGTATTTAAAAAGGAATCGAAAATTTATGGAAAAATCTTTTTCATCTGCCTTTTCGTAAAATAAAATAGTAGGTTCCAGCAGCAATGCCATACCTGTTTCTCCGCCTTCCCCCTTTTTTGAAATCCAGCTCTCCATTAATTCACTCCGGGAGATTATTCTTCTTCCAGATTCAGGATCTATAATTTGTATTCGATCTGACAATTCCTCTCCCTGATTAAATGGTACAAACACTACAAAATGGGAAGAGCGCCAATGTAGTATCGCGGGCGTTGTTACCTGCGACAGCAATTCATCAATTGACATTGCTACTCCAGTGGTCTTAAAGCCAAGTTGTTCACCCGCTTCGCAAAGCCCCAACATACTCACACCTTCTTTTGAATAAATATTAGAAAGTCGGAGGGATTCTGCTGAATAATGTTTACCGTAGTACTTGGCGATCATGCGCAGACAGGTTGGACCACAATCCATTGCATTAGTCTGGCTGTAGACTGGTATTCTTTTTCTGCTTCTAAGCATCCTACATAATTACTAATAAAAAACATACAATGAACAAGCGAACTATGGGGGAAAATCCCCAATTTATTTTGTACGTAGGGAAATTAGTTTTAGGTATACCTAACGACTTACAATGAACCAGGTTTTTATTACACTACGATATCTCAAAGAGAAAAAAGTGCAGATACCAGAGGATCGCTTCAAAATCAGGATGGAATCGCACCCTGATTATCCGTCTATTCTCTCTATCACCGATACTTTGACTGAATTCGGAATTAATTTCCAAGCGGTTCAAGTAGATGAGCAGCAGATTAATGAACTGCCTTTTCCGCTAATCGCCGCTGTACCACACATAAAGGCTGGTATTCAGATCCTTTATAACAAAGAAGAGTATATCTTCCTGAAAGAAAAATTAGGAGGGAAATTTAGGGATATCGTTATAATGGTTCCTGAAAATCAGGTCTGTTCAGTAGTAACCTATAGTGAAGATCTACAAACACAGCAAACCAGAAAGCGATTGACTTATGTAGTAACTTTTTTGCTATCATTTTCTTTACTGCTGCTGGACCTCATTCAATCTAATCTCTACTTTTTTTTATTAGATGTGCTCTCACTTTGTGGATTATACATCGCATTGCTCATTACACATCAAAAATCAGGAAAACGAAATCGTTTGATTGATGCGTTATGCCCCGTTGTTACTTCCTCCTGCGGAGCTGTAACCAATTCGAGTTACGCTAAACTCACGAAATGGCTGGATGTCGCAGACCTTGCAGTAATGTATTTTATTACATTGCTCATGTTTCGCGTATCAAGTTGGAGTGCAGATTCCTATTATTCTTTTTCAATCCTAATTCCTCTACTCGCTCTATCATTGTTGGTGGCTGGCATCTCAGTCTTTATACAATGGTACGTTATAAAATTATGGTGTAAATTTTGCCTGCTTATCTCTGCTTTTATTTTGTTACAAGTGCTTATAGGAGCTGCCTGGATAAGTAAAAACAGTATTGTTTTTGGTAATTCTAGTTTTTCGCTTTTGATGGCATTGGGGATTTCAGCTTTGTTATCATTCATTTGGCTGGCAGTAAAAGAAAGTATGAACCGATCGGCAACGTTATTGGAAACAGAAACAGAACTTTTCAAATGGAAAAGGGACTATTCATTCTTCATTCGCCTATTGAAGTATCAGCCATTGATAGATACTGATATTCCAGGTAATGTGTTCGCTATGACTGAAATAAACCCAGTAAAGATCACAATTGTTGCAGGCCCGGAATGCAGACCTTGCTCCGCAGTGCATCACGAAATAAAAAGTATGTATGAACGTAACCCCTCTATTGTGTCACTGA